>CAUJHV010000029.1 GCA_963205115.1 Pseudomonadota bacterium
CATGGGACGGGTGCAGCAGCAGTTCTTCCCCGATTCCAGCCGGCCCGAGATCCTGGTCGACCTCTGGCTGCCCGAGGGTTCGTCGATCGGCCAGACCACCGAGCTTGCGCGGCGCTTCGAGAAGCGCATGCTGGGCGAGCCCGGCATGCAGTCGGTGACGGCCTGGATAGGCGGCGGCGTGCCGCGTTTTTACCTGCCGCTGGACAACATCTTCCCGCAGAGCAACGTCAGCCAGTTCATCCTGCTGCCCAAGGGCCTGCCGGAGCGGGAGGCGCTGCGCAAGCGGCTGCCCACCCTGCTGGCCGAAGAGTTTCCGGAGGCGCGTGGCCGCGTGAAGCTGCTGCCCAACGGGCCGCCGGTGTCCTACCCGGTGCAGTTCCGGGTGATGGGGCCGGATGCGGCACAGGTGCGGCAATGGGCCGACCTCGCCAAGGAGCTGATGCGCCGCAACCCGAACATGCGCGGCGTGAACGACAACTGGAACGAGTCGGTCAAGGCGCTGCGGCTCGAGGTGGACCAGGACAAGGCCCGTGCGTTGGGAGTGACCAGCCAGGGCATCGCCCAGGCCACCCGCATGCTGTTGACCGGATCCACCATCGGCCAGTACCGCGAAGGTGACAAGCTGGTGGACATCGTGCTGCGTCAGCCTGCCTCCGACCGCGCCGCGATCAACGACCTGGGCTCCGCCTACGTGCCCACCGCCAGCGGCCGGGTGGTGCCCCTGACGCAGGTGGTGCGCATCAGCCATGGCTGGGAGCCCGGGGTGCTGTGGCGGGAGAACCGGCAGTTTGCCGTCACCGTGCAGGGCGACGTGGTGGACGGCATGCAGGGCGCCACGGTCAGTGGCCAGCTGGCCCCGGCCATGGAGGAGCTCAAGCGGCGCATGCCGCCGGGCTACACCATCACCGTGGCCGGTGCGGTGGAGGAGAGCGGCAAAGGCCAGGGCTCCATTGCCGTCGGGGTGCCGATGATGCTGTTCCTGATCTTCACCCTGCTGATGCTGCAGCTGCAGAGTTTTTCGCGGTCGATGCTGGTCTTCCTCACCGGGCCGATGGGCATCGCCGGCGTGGCGGGGGCGCTGCTGCTGCTGGACCGCCCCTTCGGCTTCGTCGCGCTGCTGGGAGTGATTGCCTTGATGGGCATGATCATGCGCAACTCGGTGATCCTGATCGACCAGATCGAGCAGGACCGTGCCAACGGTGTTCCTGTCTGGGATGCGGTGGTCGAATCGGCAGTGCGGCGCTTCCGCCCGATCGTGCTGACGGCGGCCGCGGCGGTGCTGGCGATGATCCCTCTGTCGCGCAGCGTGTTCTGGGGTCCGATGGCGGTGGCCATCATGGGCGGCCTGATCGTCGCCACGGCGCTGACCCTGCTGGCCCTGCCGGCGATGTACGCGGCCTGGTTCCGGGTGCGCCGCGAAGGCGATGCGGCCGGAGCCCCTCGGTTGGCGGGCTAGAATATCGGGTTCCAGGATCGCCGGGGGAAGTCCGCCAGACTTCTTCCTGATCGCGCCGCCGGTGTTCGCTGCCGGTGCCGCGGATCACCGCGCGGGTGGCGAAATTGGTAGACGCACCAGGTTTAGGTCCTGACGCCTTCACGGGCGTGCCGGTTCGAGTCCGGCCCCGCGCACCAGGCAACCAGCAAACACGAAAGAGTCTGAGCAAATGGCTGTTACTGTGGAGACCCTCGAGAAGCTCGAGCGCCGCATCACGCTGACCCTGTCGGCCGAAGACATCCGCAAGGAAGTCGAGAACCGCCTCAAGCGCCTTGCCCGCACGGTCAAGGCCGACGGCTTCCGCCCCGGCAAGGTGCCCATGAGCGTGGTCCATCAGCGTTATGGCTACTCGGTGCAGTACGAGGTGGTCAACGACAAGGTGGGGCAGGCGTTCGGGCAGGCGGCCAGCGAGGCCCAGCTGCGTGTGGCCGGCATGCCCCGCATCAGTGAAAAGGATGGTGCCGGCGAAGGCGAAGTGGCCTTCGACGCGGTGTTCGAGGTCTACCCCGAGGTGGTGGTCGGCAACCTGGCCGAGGTCGAGGTGGAGCGCGTCTCCAGCGAAGTGACCGACGCAGCCGTCGATCGCACGCTGGACATCCTGCGCAAGCAGCGTCGCAGCTTCAACGTGCGCGGCGCCGATGAGGTGGCCACCGACGACGACCGCGTGACCATCGACTTCGAAGGCAAGATCGACGGCGAACCCTTCGCCGGCGGCAAGGCCGAGGGCTTCCAGTTCATCCTGGGCGAAGGCCGCATGCTTGAGCAGTTCGAGAAGGCGGTGCGGGGCATGAAAGCGGGCGAGTCCAAGACCTTTCCGCTGAACTTCCCCGAGGATTACCACGGCAAGGATGTGGCCGGCAAGGAAGCCGACTTCCTGGTCACGCTGACCCAGATCGAGGCGCAGCAGCTGCCGGTGGTGGATGAGGAGTTCGCCCGCTCGCTGGGCATCGCCGACGCCACGGTGGATGGGCTGCGCGCTGACATCCGCAAGAACCTGGAGCGTGAAGTGCGCTTTCGTGTGGCGGCCCGCAACAAGCAGGCCGTGATGGCGGCGCTGGAGAAGGCAGTGACCTTCGACCTTCCCAAGGCCCTGGTCGACAACGAGCTGGAGCGTCTGGTGGCCGGTGCCCGCGAAGACCTGAAGCAGCGCGGCATCAAGGACGCCGACAAGGCGCCGATCCCGACCGAGGTGTTCCAACCCCAGGCCGAGCGCCGTGTGCGCCTGGGCCTGACGGTGGCCGAACTGGTCAAGGCCCACAACCTGGCCGCCACGCCCGAGCAGGTGAAGGCCCATGTGGAAGACCTGGCCCAGAGCTACGAGAAGCCCGAGGATGTGCTGCGCTGGTACTTCGGCGAGCCGCAGCGCCTGGCCGAGGTGGAGGCGGTGGTGATCGAGGAGAACGTCTCCAGCCACGTGCTGTCCCAGGCCAAGGTGGTCGACAAGGCGCTGCCTTTCGACGAGCTGATGGGGGCCTGACGGTCCTCTGTGTCGGTGGAGTGCCCTCCAGTGGGGTTCCACTGCACGAGCAAAAAGGGGCGCTTGCGAGCGCCCCTTGTCACATCCGGGGCGTCTCAGAGCTTCTGCCTGGGTCAACCGGAGGACACATAATCGCTGGCAACGCCGAATCGAGCCGTGAAACCCGGTGGTTTTCGCGGCGAAGGCTTTTTCCAGATCGCCGACATTAGGACTCCATGAGCGCACTCGACACTTCCAACCTGGGCATGGTGCCCATCGTCATCGAACAGTCCGGCCGCGGCGAGCGGGCCTACGACATCTACTCGCGCCTGCTGCGCGAGCGGGTGATCTTCCTGGTCGGTCCGGTCAACGACGCCACCGCCAACCTGGTGGTGGCCCAACTGCTGTTCCTGGAAAGCGAGAACCCCGACAAGGACATCTCGCTGTACATCAACTCGCCGGGCGGCAGCGTCAGCGCGGGCATGTCCATCTTCGACACCATGCAGTTCATCAAACCACAGGTGTCCACCCTGTGCATGGGTCTGGCCGCTTCGATGGGCGCCTTCCTGCTGGCGGCCGGTGCCAAGGGCAAGCGCTTCTCGCTGCCCAACTCCAAGATCATGATCCATCAGCCGCTGGGCGGCGCGCAGGGCCAGGCCACCGACATCGAGATCCACGCCCGCGAGATCCTCAAGACGCGTGACCAGCTCAACCGCATCCTCGCCGAGCGCACCGGCCAGCCTCTGGAGAAGATCCAGAACGACACCGAGCGCGACTATTTCATGTCGGCCGATGAGGCGCAGGGCTACGGTCTGATCGACCAGGTGCTGGCCAAGCGCGGCTGATATCATCTTTTCGGTTTTCTGAAGGTCGCCATCCATGCCCGACAAGAAAGGTTCTTCCGGCGAAAAGGTCCTCTACTGCTCTTTCTGCGGAAAGAGTCAGCACGAGGTCAAGAAGCTCATCGCCGGCCCGTCGGTCTTCATCTGCGACGAGTGCATCGAGCTGTGCAACGACATCATCCGCGACGAGGTTCCGGCGGCCGACAGCGCTGCCAAGGCCTCCCGCAGTGATCTGCCGGTGCCCGGTGAGATCAAGGGCAGCCTGGACCAGTATGTGATCGGTCAGGATTCGGCCAAGCGCACGCTGGCGGTGGCGGTCTACAACCACTACAAGCGCCTGCGCCACATGGCCGACAAGCCCAAGGGCGAGGATGTGGAGCTGGCCAAGAGCAACATCCTGCTGATCGGGCCCACCGGTTCGGGCAAGACGCTGCTGGCGCAGACGCTGGCGCGGCTGCTCAATGTGCCCTTCGTGATCGCCGACGCCACCACGCTGACCGAGGCGGGCTACGTGGGCGAAGACGTCGAGAACATCATCCAGAAGCTGCTGCAGAACTGCAACTACGAGGTGGAGCGGGCGCAGCGCGGCATCGTCTACATCGACGAGATCGACAAGATTTCGCGCAAGGCGGACAACCCCAGCATCACCCGCGACGTCTCGGGCGAAGGGGTGCAGCAGGCCCTGCTCAAGCTGGTCGAGGGAACCATGGCGAGCGTGCCGCCTCAGGGTGGTCGCAAGCATCCGAACCAGGACTTCCTGCAGATCGACACCACCAACATCCTGTTCATCTGCGGCGGTGCCTTCGATGGGCTGGAGAAGGTGATTGCCAATCGATCCGAGAAGTCCGGCATCGGCTTTGGTGCCAGCGTCAAGAGCAAGCAGGAACGTTCGATCACCGAGGTCTTCAAGCAGATCGAGCCGGAGGACCTGATCAAGTTCGGTCTGATCCCCGAACTCGTCGGCCGACTTCCGGTCATCGCCACGCTGGGTGAGTTGACCGAGGATGCGTTGGTGCAGATCCTCACCGAACCCAAGAACGCCCTGGTCAAGCAGTACCAGAAGCTGTTTTCGATGGACGGTGTGGAGCTGGAGGTACGCACCTCAGCCCTGCGCGCGATTGCCAACAAGGCACTGAAGCGCAAGACCGGTGCCCGAGGCCTGCGCTCGATCGTCGAGCAGGCGCTGATGGACACGATGTTCGATCTGCCGACCTTTGATGGTGTGGCCAAGGTGGTCATCGACGAGCACACCATTGACGACAATTCCAAGCCCCTGCTGGTCTACGACGAGCAGGCCAAGGCCAGCGCCTGAGTGAGCAGAGCATCGGGTGGCGGGATCACCCAAGGCTGCGGTTTTGCGTGAGCTGAGCTGATCGGGGAACGGCCCCGTTTTCCGATCACTTGCGTTCTGGCGCTGCGCTCCCATATGGAGCGCAGAAAGAGAGGTTCTGATGTCCGGTCACCCCGTTCTTCCCCCCGATCCGCTCACGCTGGCCTTGTTGCCCCTGCGTGATGTGGTGGTGTTTCCCCACATGGTGATCCCGCTTTTTGTTGGGAGACCCAAGTCCATCAAGGCCCTGGAGGCCGCGATGGAAGCCGGTCGGCAGATCATGCTGGTGGCCCAGAAAGCCGCCGGCAAGGATGAGCCCAAGCCGGAGGACATGTTCGACACCGGCTGTGTGTCGTCCATCCTGCAGATGCTCAAACTCCCCGACGGCACCGTCAAGGTGCTGGTCGAGGGCCTGCAGCGGGCGTCCACCCTGTCCATCGATGACACGGGCGAGCACTTCACCGCCGTCGTGACTCCCGTGCCGCTGCCGGAGCAGGGATCCCCGGAGATCGAGGCCCTGCGTCGCGCAGTGACCCAGCAGTTTGACCAGTACGTCAAGCTCAACAAGAAGATCCCCCCGGAGATCCTCACCTCGATCGGTGGCATTGACGATGCCGGTCGTCTGGCCGACACGATTGCGGCGCACCTGCCGCTCAAGCTGGAGGCCAAACAGGCCATCCTGGATCTGGTGCCGGTGGCCGGTCGGATGGAGAAGCTGCTGGAGTTGCTGGAACACGAGGTCGACATCCTGCAGGTGGAGAAGCGCATCCGCGGGCGGGTCAAGCGCCAGATGGAGAAGAGCCAGCGCGAGTACTACCTGAACGAGCAGGTCAAGGCCATCCAGAAGGAACTCGGTGAGGGCGAGGAGGGGGCTGACCTCGAGGAACTCGAGAAGAAGATCGTCAGCGCGAAGATGAGCAAGGAGGCCCGCAAGAAGGCCGAAGCCGAGCTGAAGAAGCTCAAGCTCATGTCGCCGATGTCGGCCGAAGCCACGGTGGTGCGCAACTACATCGACACCCTCGTTGGATTGCCCTGGGCCAAGAAGAGCAAGGTAAAACACGACCTGCCCAACGCCGAAGAGGTGCTCAACGAAGATCACTACGGCCTGGACAAGGTCAAGGAACGCATCCTCGAATACCTCGCGGTGCAGCAGCGCGTCGACAAGGTCAAGGCGCCCATCCTCTGCCTGGTCGGCCCCCCGGGTGTGGGCAAGACCTCGCTGGGTCAATCGGTGGCGCGGGCCACCGGGCGCAAGTTCGTTCGCATGGCCCTGGGCGGCATGCGCGACGAGGCGGAGATCCGCGGCCATCGGCGCACCTACATCGGCTCCATGCCGGGCAAGGTGCTGCAGTCGCTGTCCAAGGTGGGGGTGCGCAACCCGCTTTTCCTGCTCGACGAGATCGACAAGCTGGGCATGGACTTCCGAGGTGACCCCAGCTCGGCGCTGCTCGAAGTGCTGGACCCGGAGCAAAACCACACCTTCAGCGACCACTATGTCGAGGTGGACTTCGACCTGTCGGACGTGATGTTCGTGGCGACCTCCAACTCGCTGAACATTCCGCCGGCGCTGCTGGACCGCATGGAGGTGATCCGCCTGTCCGGCTACACCGAGGACGAGAAGGTCAACATCGCCCAGCGTTACCTTCTGCCCAAGCAGCTGAAGAACAACGGCCTGAAGGAAGAAGAGCTGGAGGTGTCCGAGGAGGCGATCCGCGGCATCATCCGTTTCTACACCCGTGAGGCGGGTGTGCGCTCATTGGAGCGGGAGATCTCGAAGATCTGCCGCAAGGTGGTCAAGGGCTTGTCGCTGAAGAAGCTTGAGGGCAAGGTGGTGGTGGCGGCCGACAACCTCAACGACTACCTGGGCGTGCGCAAGTACAGCTACGGTGAGGCCGAGAAGCAGAATCAGGTGGGTCAGATCAATGGCCTGGCCTGGACCGAGGTGGGCGGCGATCTGCTTACGATCGAGGCTGCAGTGATGCCAGGCAAGGGCAACATCATCCGCACGGGCTCGCTCGGCGACGTGATGAAGGAGTCCGTGGAAGCGGCACGCACCGTGGTGCGCAGCCGTGCCGCGCGTCTGGGCATCAAGGACGAACTGTTCGAGAAGCGCGACGTGCACATCCACGTGCCCGATGGCGCCACACCGAAGGACGGCCCCAGCGCTGGCGCAGCGATGGCGACGGCTTTCGTGTCTGCCTTGACGGGCATCCCGGTGCGTGCCGACGTCGCCATGACCGGGGAGATCACGTTGCGAGGTGAGGTCACCGAAATTGGCGGCCTGAAGGAGAAGCTGCTGGCCGCCCATCGTGGCGGAATCCGGACCGTGCTGATCCCGGAGGAAAACGCCAAGGATCTGCAGGACATCCCGGAGAACGTCAAGAACCGGCTGGAGATCGTGCCGGTGAGATGGTTCGATCAGGTGCTGGAGATTGCGCTGGCCGGCAAGCCGCAGCCCCTGCCTGAGGAAGAGACCAAGGCACCGGAGCCGCCGACCATCGCCGCAGGCGGCGCTGCACCTGCGGCTTCAGCCCCCGATGCAACAAAACATTGAAAGGGGCTTGCGTGGTCGGAAAGTTTCGTTCTACAATCTCTTTCTCGACACGTTGCTGAAATAAAAATCAGCGCAGTCGGATCCCAAGCGGGAGTAGCTCAGTTGGTAGAGCGCAACCTTGCCAAGGTTGAGGTCGCGAGTTCGAGACTCGTCTCCCGCTCCAGGTTGTTCTGAGATCACTTCGGTGATCTGAGTTGGCCGGGTCTTTGTTTTTGCGGCGCGGTAGCAAAGCGGTTATGCAGCGGATTGCAAATCCGTTTAGATCGGTTCGACTCCGGTCCGCGCCTCCAGAATCAGAACTGTTGGGTTTCGGTGGTGTTCAGGTTTGAATGCGGGAGTAGCTCAGTTGGTAGAGCGCAACCTTGCCAAGGTTGAGGTCGCGAGTTCGAGACTCGTCTCCCGCTCCAGATGTTAAAAAGCCGTCCTGCGAAGGACGGCTTTTTTCATGGCCACTTTCGCTTCTGTCTGGTTGCGCTGCGACCGGCGGTGGCCCGGATGGTGAAACTGGTAGACACAGCGGACTTAAAATCCGCCGCCCCTCAACCGG
Source organism: Pseudomonadota bacterium (assembly GCA_963205115.1). Classification (GTDB taxonomy): domain Bacteria; phylum Pseudomonadota; class Gammaproteobacteria; order Burkholderiales; family Burkholderiaceae_C; genus Rubrivivax. Next base: position 8,225 of record CAUJHV010000029.1, read on the forward strand.
GCGTACGGGTTCGATTCCCGTTCCGGGCACCAGGACTTCCATGGACGAACCGCAGACCTCCCGCGATGAACACGGCATGCGCCTGGCGCTGGACCAGGCGTTGAATGCCCGCCTTGTCGGCGAGGTGCCGGTGGGGGCGGTGATCCTGCGCGAGGGCCAGATCATCGCCACGGGTTACAACCGACCCATCACCACCCACGACCCCACGGCGCACGCCGAGCTCGTGGCCTTGCGGCATGCTGCGCAGTTGCTGGAGAACTACCGGCTGCCCGACTGCGAGTTGTATGTGACGCTTGAGCCTTGCGCAATGTGTGCCATGGCGTTGTTGCATGCGCGCTTCAAGAGGGTCGTGTTCGGCGCCTGGGATCCCAAGACCGGAGCGGCCGGTTCGGTGCTGAATGTGTTTGGCGAGGCGCGACTGAACCACCAGACCGAAGTGGTGGGCGGCGTGATGGCCGAGACCTGTGGGCGGCTGCTGAAGGACTTCTTTGCGGAACGTCGCGCGCAGCAGAAGTCCGAACAGGTTGCTGCGCGGGCGGCAACGGCCGACTTGCCGGTTGCGGTGGACTGGGCCGATGAGGAAGGTTTGGCGAAAGATGACCTGCTGCCGCTGCCCGAGGTCGAGGTGATGAGCGGCCTGGGGGCTCTCGACAGCGCGCTGGCGTCCTTCGCTCCCCTGCTGGACGAAGCGCCCGATCGCGGCGATGCATTCGAGGTGCGTGCTGCCCAGGGCAGTGATTCGGCAGGGCCCTGAGCGCGTATCCTTGGGGCCAACGCATCCGATGGCCTCGCCCGTGTCAGCCCCACTTCCTCACGCCCACAGTCCCGAATCGCCCTCTGGCACGGCGCCGACCCTGGTGGTCTTCACCCCTGCGGGTGTGTTGCTGAAGGCTGCGCCTTTGAAGCTGGCGCTGCGCCGTCTGCAGCAGATGGGGTTTGATGCCCGTGCCGACGAGGCCGCGCTGGCGAAGTTCCAGCGCTTCGGTGGAGACGATGAGACCCGCCTGGCGGCCTTGCACCGTGTGGCGCAGCAGGCGCCTTCGGTGGCGCTGGCCAGCCGCGGCGGCTACGGCCTGACCCGGCTGCTGGACCGCATCGACTGGCCGCTGCTGGCCCGTGCGGTGGAGCGCGGCACCCGTTGGGTGGGCTACAGCGACCTCACCGCCTTGCAGCTGGGGCTGTTGGCGCACACCGGCGCGGGCAGCTGGGCGGGGCCGTTGGCCTGCGACCACTTCGGCCGCAGCGAGGCCGATGGGGGCGTGGACGAGATCACCCGCGATGTGTTCCTGGAGGCCATGTCGGGGGAGCTGGAGGCGCTTGGCTTCCGCTGCGACGCCGGTCACGACGGCCTGGACGTCACCGGTACGCTCTGGGGCGGCAACCTGGCGATGGTGAATTCGCTGTTGGGCACGCGCCACTGGCCGAAGGTCAAGGGCGGTGTGCTCTTCCTGGAGGATGTGGGCGAGCCGGTCTACCGCATCGAGCGGCTGCTGCTGCAATTGGCCCAGGCCGGGGTGCTGGGGGCGCAGAAGGCCATCCTCTTGGGCCAGTTCACCGACCTGAAGGCGTCGCCGCTGGACCGTGGTTATTCGATGAAGACGCTGGTCGAGCACCTGCGACAGGTGGTGTCGGTCCCCATCCTCACCGGTCTGCCGCATGGGCATGTGCGCATGAGCCTGAGCCTGCCGGTCGGGCGGCGCGTCCAGCTGGTGGTGGAGCGCCGCCAGGCCCTGCTGGGCTGGGGCCACTGATCCGTGCGTTGGACAGCAGGGTCCGTGTGCAGGTTGCTGTGGCTCCTGGCAGTGCCAGTGCTGTTGGGGTTGTCCGCCTGTGACAACAGCCCCTACGCGCCGGGTGAGGCCGCGTCCAACACCCTGTTCACCACCTTCTCGGAGCGTTCGCCGCGGCACCTGGATCCGGTGGCCTCGTACTGGAACCAGGACACACCCTACACCTACAACATCTACGAAGCGGCCTATGGCTACCACTACTTGAAGCGGCCGTTCACGCTGGTGCCCAAGCTGGCCGAAGCGGTGGCCGAGCCGGTGTACCTGGACCGCGCGGGTCGCACCCTGTCGCCCGATGCCCCCGGCGAGCAGGTGGCCGAAAGCGTGTACGACATCCGCATCCGCCCGGGGGTGATGTTCCAGCCGCACCCGGCCTTTGCGCGCGACGAGAACGGCCGTCACCGCTACCACGACCTGAAGCCGGGCGAGCTGGGTGAGCGCCGTTCCCCACTGGATTTCGAGCACGAAGGCACCCGGGAGCTGGTGGCCGAGGACTTCGTCTACGGCCTGAAGCGCCACGCCACCACCCGGGTGACCACGCCAATCGCGGGCATCTTTGCCGAGTACATCGTCGGGCTGAAGGACTACATCGCGCGGGTCAAGCGGGAGGACGCCCAGCTGCGCCAGGGGCTGGACCCGGCCAGCCCGGACAAGCCCTTCCTGGACTTTCGCCGCTGGCCGCTGGCGGGCGTGACGGCACCGGAGAAACACCTGCTGCGCATCCGCCTGCACGGCAAGTACCCGCAGTGGAAGTACTGGATGGCCATGCCCTTCACCGCGCCGATGCCCTGGGAGGCCGATGCCTTCTATGCCCAGCCCGGCATGGCCCGCGCCGGTCTGTCGCTGGACCGCTGGCCGGTGGGCACGGGGCCGTACCGGACGGTGGAATTCCAGGTCGACCGCCGCCATGTGCTGCAGCGCAACCCGAACTATCGCCACGATCCCTACCCCTGTGACGGCATGCCGGGCGATCGCGAGGCGGGTGTCCTGGACGACTGCGGCAAGCCCATGCCCTTCATCGACCGGCTGGTGTTCCAGATCGAGAAGGAGGGCTCGTCGCTGAAGACCAAGTTCCGCCAGGGCTACCTGGACCTGCCGGAACTGGAGCGCACCGACCAGGGCCTGAACTTCCTGGTCGAGATGGAGGACTCCGACGAGGTGATGCGCGACTACCGGGCCAAGGGTTTTCAGCTGCCCAAGGTGCCGGACCTCACCAACTGGTACATCGGCTTCAATATGCTGGATCCGGTGATCGGTTACGGCCAGACGGCCGAGGAACAGGAGCGCCACCGCAAGCTGCGCCAGGCCATCTCGATCGCCATCGACTGGGACGAGTGGAACCGCATCGCGCCGAAGAAGGCGGGCCGCACGGCGATGAGCCCGCTGCCGCCGGGCATCTTTGGCTCCCGCGAAGGCTCGCCCGAGGGCCTCAACCCGGTCACGCACCGGCAGGTCAACGGCGAGGTGCAGCGCCGGCCGATCGAGGACGCGCAGCGCCTGATGGCCGAGGCCGGCTACCCGGACGGCCGCGACGCGGCCACCGGCAAGCCGCTGGTACTGAACTACGACTTCTACCGGGCGCTGACGCCGGGCATGAAGGCGGAGGTGGAGTGGGTGGTCAAGCAGTTCGCCAAGCTGGGCATCCAGCTGGAGATCCGCGCCACCGACAACAATCAGTTCCAGGACAAGGTGCGCCGCGGCAAACACCAGATCTACTGGGCTGGCTGGCTGGCGGACTATCCGGATGCAGAGAACTTCCTCTTCCTGCTCTACGGGCCCAACGGCAAGACCCGGTCGGAGGGCGAGAACACCTCCAACTACGAGGTGCCCGCCTACGACGAGCGCTTCCGCCGGCTCAAGTACCTCGAAGACGGTCCCGAGAAGCAGCGCCTGATCGACGAGATGGTGGCCCTGCTGCAGCGCGACGCGCCCTGGTCCTTCGGCTACATCCCCTGGGGCTCCGGCGCGTTCCAGCCCTGGCTGCACAACGCGCGGCTGCCGATCCTGCTGAAGGACCACGCCAAGTACTACCGGCTCGATCCGGCCCAGCGGGTGCAGCGCCAGCGGGAGTGGAACCAGCCGACGGGGTGGCCCTTGGTTCTGGGTGCGCTGCTGCTGGCTGGCCTGGGCTGGGCCGGCCGGCGGGCCTGGCTGCAACGGGAGCTGGCCACCGGGCGCTCGCCCCGCTTCGCTGCCGATGAATCGACGGGAGAGGGCTGAGGCATGCTGCGATACATCCTGCGCCGGCTGGCCTACGGCTTCGTGATCCTGCTCGGCGTCAACCTGGTGACCTTCGTGCTGTTCTTCCAGGTCAACACGCCGGACGACATGGCGCGCCTGAACATCGGCGGCAAGCGGGTGACGCCGGAGCTGATCGAGAAGTGGAAGGCCGAGCGTGGCTACAACAAGCCGACGCTGTGGAACGAGGCCCGCAAGGGCAGCGAGCGCCTCACCGACACCATCTTCTGGGACCGCTCGGTGTCGCTGTTCGCGCTGCGCTTTGGCCGTGCGGATGCGGAGAGCGCCGGCGACATCGGCGCCGAGGTGAAGACGCGCATGGCGGTGAGCCTGCAACTGGCCCTGCCCGTGTTCCTCTTGCAGCTGCTGGTCAGCACGGTGGCGGCGCTGGTGCTGGTGTTCTTCCGCGCCACGCGCATCGACTTCTGGGGCGTCGTGCTCTGCGTGGTGGCGCTGTCCATCTCCAGCCTGTTCTACATCGTAGTGGGGCAGTACTTCTTTGCCCGGGTGCTCAAGCTGGCACCGGTGTCCGGTTATGCCGAGGGGCTGTCGGCCGCGAAGTTCCTGCTGCTGCCGATCGCCCTGTCCCTGCTGGCCCGGCTGGGCGCGGAAGCCCGGCTGTACCGCGCCATGCTGCTGGAGGAGATCGGCAAGGACTATGTGCGCACCGCCCGCGCCAAGGGCCTGTCGGAGGCGCTGGTGCTGGGCCGCCACGTGCTGCGCAATGCGCTGATCCCCATCCTCACCAGCGCGGGCGGCTACCTGCCCTATGTGTTCCTGGGCTCGCTGGTGTTCGAGAGCTTCTTCGGCATCCCGGGGCTGGGCTCCTATGTCATCGACGCCATCGGCGGGCAGGACTTCGCCATCGTGCGCACGATGGTCTTCCTCGGCTCGGCGCTGTACATCCTGTCGTTCATCCTGATCGACATCGCCTACACCTGGGTCGATCCCCGGGTGCGGCTGGGCTGAGGGCGTCGCTGCCATGCCGATCAAGATCGTTCTGCTCTGGACCGACTGGGTCCTCTGGGGCGGGCTGGTGGCCGCGCTGCTGTACGGCCGCCATGTGCTGCGCCAGCCGCAGCTGTGTAGCCAATGGCGCCGGGTGTGGCGTGACCCGGCGGCGCTGGCCTCTGCGGTGCTGCTGACCGCATTGCTGGGCGTGACGCTGGTGGACAGCCTGCATTTCCGCCGCGCGCTGCCGCCGGTGCCCGGCCAGCCGGCCGACCGGGTGTTCTACGCCGCGCGCACCGAATCGCTGCTGGATGTGCTGCTGGCGCGCCCGCTGGCCGGGCGGGAGGCCACCTACTCCGCGCCGCTGGCCTGGCAGGGCTTCATCAAGGAATCCCGGCCGCAGCCGGATGGGCAGGTGCGCCGTGAGCAGCCCCGCCTGAGTTTTGGAGGGGCGCACCTGGCGAATCCACTCTCAGACTCGCTGGCGGACCTGCTTTTGCGCGCGCTCCTCGGCGCGGCTGGGGGGGGCGTTTTGGCGGCCGGAATGCTGTGGGCTTCGCTGGGTGCCATGCGACGGATGGATGCAGCGCTGGCCGGGCTCGACCGTCCTGCGCTCTGGCGCGCAGTCTTGGCGGACCGGGGCGAGATTCCCTGGCGCGCCGGCTGGGCGATGCTCGCCGTGCTGCTGTTGCTGACCGGCATGGCCGTGGCGCTGGGTGGTGGCTACCACGTGCTCGGTACCGACGGCACCGGCAACGACGTGCTGGTGCAGGCGCTCAAGAGCGTGCGCACCGCCTTCGTCATCGGCAGCATGGCCAGCCTCGCCACCCTGCCGCTGGCCATCGCGTTGGGGGTGCTGGCCGGCTGGTTCGGCGGCTGGGTGGATGAGTTGATCCAGTACGTCTACACCGTGCTGTCCTCGGTGCCCAATGTGCTGCTGATCGCCGCCTGCGTGCTGATGGTGCAGGTCTTCCTGGACAAACATCCGGAAGCCTTCGAAACCGGCCTGGAGCGCGCCGACCTGAAGATCTTCCTTCTTTGCCTGATCCTCGGCCTCACCGGCTGGGCCGGCCTGTGCCGGCTGCTGCGCGCCGAAACGCTCAAGTTGCGCGAGCTGGAGTTCGTGCAGGCCGCCACCGCCTTCGGTGTGGGCCCGCTGGGCATCATGCGCCGCCACCTGCTGCCCAACCTGATGCACCTGGTGCTGATCAACACCGTGCTGGACTTTTCCGGGCTGATCCTCTACGAGGCGGTGCTGAGCTACGTGGGCGTCGGCGTCGACCCCTCCATGCAAAGCTACGGCGGCATGATCAACCTGGGCCGGGAGGAGATGAGCCGCGACCCGGTGATCTGGTGGTCCTTCAGCGCCGCTTTCGTCTTCATGGTGGCCATGGTGCTGGCCGCCAACCTCTTTGCCGACGGCGTGCGCGATGCCTTCGATCCGCGCTCGCGCAGCCTGCGTGCGCGTCGCGTGGGTCGCCGCAGCACGGCGGCCGCAACCACCCCGGACGGGACCACCACGGAGGCGGCGCGATGACGGCGCAACACCCCTCCGATCCGCGGGGCGGCGACCTGCAGGTCACCGGTCTGGACGTCGAGCTGGATGCCGATGCCGGCCTGGTGCATGCGGTGCAGGACCTGCGGCTGACATTGCTGCGCGGCGAGACCTTTGCACTGGTGGGCGAGTCCGGCTGCGGCAAGAGCATGACCGCGCTGGCGCTGATGCGGCTGCTGCCGGACAACGGGCGCATCACCGCTGGGCGGATCGGGCTGGACGGGCAGGACCTGCTGGACCTTCCGGAGCGTGAGATGCGCCGGCTGCGCGGCGGGCGCCTGTCCATGATCTTCCAGGAGCCGGCCACCAGCCTGAACCCGGTGATGACGGTGGGCGCCCAGCTGGTCGAGGCCATCGAGACCCACACCGCCCTGCGCGGCGCCGCAGCGCGGGATAAGGCGGTGCAGTGGCTGCAGCGCGTGGGCATCCCCGAGCCACAGCGGCGCATCGGCGACCACCCCTTCCGCCTGTCCGGCGGGCAGAAGCAGCGGGTGATGATCGCGATGGCGCTCGCTGCCGAGCCGGACTTCCTCATCGCCGACGAGCCCACCACCGCGCTGGACGTGACCCTCCAGCAGCAGATCCTGGAGCTGCTGCAGCAACTGCAGCGCGAGCAGGGCCTGGGCCTGCTGCTCATCACCCACGACCTGGCGGTGGTGCGCGGCATGGCGCAGCAGGTGGCGCTGATGTACGCTGGCCAGATCGTCGAGCTGGCGTCCGCGGCGCAGTTCTTCCGCCAGCCGAGCCACCCCTATGCCCGGCTGCTGCTGGCTGCACTGCCTGGAGCCGACCGCCGCGGGCGGGACCTGGCGGCCATCCCAGGCAGCGTGCCGTCGCTGACGCAGCGCTTCAGCGGTTGCCGCTTTGCACCGCGCTGCGCCCAGGCGGGCCCAGACTGCGCGCAACCGGTGATGCTCCAGGCCATGCCAGCGCTGCAGCCGGGGCAGCCGCAGCGCTGGCTGCGCTGCCTGCGAGTGCAGGCGGACGGGGCGAATGGTGAGGAGGGGGCGAATGGGAAGGAGGGGGCGACCCACGCGCTTGCCTCGGATTCCGCCGCGTCGAACGACATGCCGGCGGCGGTGGCGGCCGAGAAGGCGGAGCCCGTCGCTCCGATCGCCGAGGCCCCACCGCTGCTGTCGCTGCGCGCGTTGACGGTGCGCTTCAGCTCGCCCGGCGGCTGGTTGCGCCGCCCGCCGCCGCCTTTCGAGGCCGTGCGCGACCTCAGCCTGGAGTTGGCGGCTGGCGAAACCCTGGCCTTGGTGGGCGAGTCCGGCTGTGGCAAGACCACCACCGGCAAAGCGCTGGTGCAACTGCTGCGTGGCCGCGCCGAGATCCAAGGTCAGGCCCTGCTGGACGGCCGCGACCTGTTCCAGCTCGAAGGTGAGGCGCTGCGCCAGGCGCGGCGCGAGATGCAGATCATCTTCCAGGACCCCTTCGCCTCGCTCAACCCCAGGCTGAGGGTGGGCGAGATCCTGGAGGAGGGGCTGATCACGCTGCGTCCCGAGCTGGACGGTACGGGCCGCCGGCAACGCATCGAAGAACTCTGCAGTCGGGTCGGCCTGCCGATGGAGTCGCTGCAGCGCTACCCGCATGAGTTCTCCGGCGGCCAGCGCCAACGCATCGCCATCGCCCGGGTGCTGGCGGTTGAGCCGCGGCTGATCGTCTGCGACGAGCCCACCTCCGCACTGGACGTGTCGGTGCAGGCCCAGATCCTCAATCTGCTGCGCGAGCTGCAGGCCGACACCGGCGTCGCGCTGCTGTTCATCACCCACAACCTGGCGGTGGTGGAGTACCTGGCGCACCAGGTGGCCGTGATGCACCAGGGCCGCATCATCGAAACCGGCCCCACCGAGGCGCTGCTGCGCGCGCCGCAGCAGGACTACACGCGAAAGTTGCTGGCGGCAGTGCCGCGGCTGTAGGCCCAGCCAGCTCCGATGCCGCTGGTCATCACCGCCCGAGCAGCTCAAACGGCCCGCGCCCGCTGGCCGCCGTGATCAGCCCGAGCACCCGGCCGGGCTCCGGGCCCACCTGACTCCAGTCGAAGCGCCAGCCCCAATTGCCCTGGGCGGTGCCGGGGATGTTCATGCGGTGACTGGCGTCCAGGCCGAGCACGTCCTGGAAGGGGAAGATGGCCAGCTCCGCCACCGAGTTGCTGGCCGCGCGGATCAGGCCCCAGTGGATGTCCGTTGCGGTGGCGGGCAGGTAGCTGCCGGCAAAGCGCCGTTCGGGGTCGCTGGCGGCCTGCCACCAGCCCTGGGCGGTGTTGGTGTCGTGGGTGCCGGTGTAGGCCACGCTGTGCGGCGTGTGCCGGTGCGGCAGGTAGCTGTGCAGCGCGTCCTGGCTGAACGCGAACTGCAGCACCCGCATGCCCGGAAAGCCGCAGTCGGCCAGCAGCTGCGCCACGTCCGGGGTGATGATGCCGAGGTCCTCCGCGACGATCGGGAGCTCCCCGAGTGCAGCCTGCAGGGCGTCGAACAATGCCCGGCCCGGGCCCGGTTCCCAGTGGCCGGCCAGCGCCTGCGGGCTCTCGGCCGGAATGGCCCAGTAGGCCGCGAAGCCGCGGAAGTGGTCGATTCGGAACAGGTCGGCCTGCTGCATCGCACGGCCCAGCCGGGCGATCCACCAGGCGTAGCCGTCCGCGGCCATGCGGTCCCAGCGGTACAGCGGGTTGCCCCAGTGCTGGCCTTCCGGGCCCAGGGCATCGGGTGGGGCACCAGCCACCACGGTGGGGTGGTCATCTTCGTCCAGGTGGAACAGCTCGGGGCGGGCCCAGCAGTCGGCGCTGTGGTGGGCGATGAAGATCGGCAGGTCGCCCATCAGTGCAACGCCCCGCTCGTTGGCGTAGGCCTTCAACGCGGCCATCTGACGGTCGAAGCACCACTGCACGAAGGTCCAGAAGGCCACCTCGCCGGCCAGTTCGCGCCGCGCGGCCGACAGCGCCAGCGGATCGCGACGGCGCAGCGGCAGGGGCCATTCCCACCAGGGCGCGCCGTCGTGGGCCGACTCCAGCGCCATGAAGAGGGTGTAGTCGTCCAGCCAGGCCGCTTCGCGCTGCGCCCACTCGGCCAGCTCGGCGCGTTCGTCGGTGGTGGCACGCTCAGAGAAACCCTGTGCGGCCTGTCGCAGTGACGCGAGCCGCCATGGGGCCACCTGCCCGAAGTCCACGCGGGCGCGCTGCCAGTCCGACGGCGGCGGAGCCGACTCGTGCAGCCAGCCCGCTTCCATCAAGGGTTCCAGTGCCACCAGCAGCGGGCTGCCGGCGAAGGCCGAGGGGCTCTGGTAGGGCGAGCCGCCGGCATCCGGTGGGGTGGTGGGCAGCCACTGCCACAGGCTCTGGCCGGCAGCGTGCAGCCAGCCGACGAAGTGGAAGGCACTGGGGCCCAGGTCGCCGATGCCGTGGGGGCCGGGCAGGGAGGTGGGGTGCAGCAGCACGCCGGCCGCGCGATAGGGGAGCTTCATGGCAGCAGCAGGAGGGGCTGCGCAGTGCAGCCACCCGGAGGGTTCAACTGCCCCGATGTTGCCCCAGCGCGAGGCTGGTGCCGCGCAGTGCCGCCAGCGTGTCGGTGATCAGCGCGGTGGGCACGCCCTGCAGGTAGCCTCGAAATCGTCCCTTGGCCTCGAAGCGGGCGCGGAATTCGGACGCAAAGAAGCGCTCGCCCAGCCGGGGCACGATGCCGCCGCCGATGAAGACGCCGCCGCGGGCCCCCAGCGTCAGCGCCAGGTTGCCGGCCACGCCGCCCAGCATGGCGCAGAAGGTGTCGATGCTGCGGCTGCAGGCGGCATCGCTGCCGTCCAGGCCGCGCTGCAGGATCTCCGGCGGTGTGAGCTCGGGCGCGGGCTGGCCCAGCGCCAAGGCGACGCAGCGGTGCAGGGTGGGCAGCCCGGTGCCGGAGAGAAAACGCTCGGCCGACACGTGCTCGAAGTCGCGCCGCGCCAGGCGCAGGATCTCTGCCTCGAAGTCGTCGGCCGCGGCCAGGGTGACATGCCCTCCCTCGCCCGGCAGGGCCTGCCAGCCTGTCGGGGCGCGGGTGACGGCGCCCACACCCAGCCCGGTGCCCGGGCCCAGCACCGCCAGGGTGTCTTCGGCGCGCGGCAGCCCGGAGATGGGCCGCAGCTGTTCAGAACCCAGGGTGGGCAGGGACAGCGCCAGCGCCTCGAAGTCGTTGAGCACCAGCAGCGCGTCCAGGCCCAGCCGGGCCTGCAGTGCCTGGCGGGAGAAGCTCCAGGGGCTGTTGGTGAAGCTCACTACATCACCGGTGATGGGGGTGGCCACCGCCAGGGCCGCCTTGCGGGGCGGCCGCCAGTCGCGCCTTGCCGCCTGGGCCATCTCGGCCAGCCCGGCGAGGTAGCTGGATGCGGCATCGGCCAGCGTGGCATGCCCGGTCACCGGCAGGGTGCGCACCTCGCGCACGCGGTGGGCGGCAGCGTCGGCCGGGTCCTCCACCCAGCCGAAGCGGGCGTTGGTGCCGCCGATGTCGGCCACCAGCCAGGGCAGGGTGGCGGCCAGATCGGCGGTGGAAGCAGCGGCAAAGGCAACGGGTGCGGTCGGCGTCATCGCGGTCGATGGGTCGTTCGGAACAGCGGTGATTGTCGGGGCGATGGTCGGTTTGGCGTGCGCCGGCACCTAAACTTGATGCATGTCTGTACCTCTTGCCGACTCCCTGGAAAACCCGCCGCCGGCCGCGGCCGTCGAGCGTGCCGCTGAACTGCGCGCGGCGCTGAACCACCACGCCCACCTGTACTACGTGCTCGATGCGCCAACGCTGCCGGACGCCGGGTACGACCGCCTGTTCCAGGAGCTGCAGGCGCTGGAGGCGGCGCACCCCGCGCTGCACACGCCGGACTCGCCCACCCTGCGTGTGGGGGGCGCGGTGCTGGAGGGTTTCACGCCGGTGCGGCATGCGGTGCCGATGCTGTCGATCCGCACCGAGACGGACACCACTGCCGGCGGCGCGCAGGCCTTCGATGGCCGTGTGCGTCGCGAGCTGGAGCTGGACGAGACGGCTGGGGCCATCGAGTACGCGGTGGAGCTGAAGTTCGACGGCCTCGCGATCAACCTGCGCTACGAGCGCGGTGTGCTGGTCCAGGCGGCCACCCGCGGCGATGGCGAGACCGGTGAGGACGTGACGCAGAACATCCGCACCGTGCGGCAGATCCCTCTCCGGTTGATGGACTGCGATGCACCGGTGCTGGAAGTCCGCGGCGAGGTCTACATGCGCCGCGACGACTTCGAGCGCCTGAACGAGCGCCAGCGCGAGAAGGGCGGCAAGACCTTCATCAACCCGCGCAACACGGCGGCTGGGGCGATTCGGCAACTCGACCCGGCCGGGTTGGTGGACAAGCGGCTGAGCTTCTTCGCCTACGGGCTGGGTGAGGTGCAGGGCTGGGAGGTTCCGCCCACCCATGCGGCCGTGCTGGACGCGTTGGCTGGCATGGGATTGCCGGTCTGCGTCGAGCGGGCGGTGGTGGCGGGTGCCGACGGCCTGGTGACCTTCCACCAGCGGGTGGCGGCGCTGCGTGATGCGCTGCCGTTTGACATCGACGGCGTGGTCTACAAGGTCAACGACCGTGCGCTGCAGGAGCGCCTGGGCTTTGTCACCCGCGAGCCCCGCTGGGCGGTGGCGCACAAGTACCCGGCGCAGGAGCAGATGACGCGGCTGCTGGACATCGACATTCAGGTCGGCCGCACCGGCAAGCTCACCCCGGTGGCCAAGCTGGAACCGGTGTTCGTCGGCGGCACCACCGTCAGCAACGCCACCCTGCACAACGAGGACGAAGCCCGCCGCAAGGATGTGCGCATCGGCGACACGGTGATCGTGCGCCGCGCGGGGGACGTCATCCCGGAGGTGGTGGGTGTGGTGCCGGACAAGCGCCCCCCAGACGCCGGCGAGCCCTTCGACCTCTACCAGCGCCTGCAGGGCGCCTGCCCGGTCTGCGGCAGCGCCATCCTGCGCGAGGAAGGGGAGGTCGACTGGCGTTGCACCGGCGGCCTGTTCTGCCCGGCGCAGCGCAAGCAGGCGCTGCTGCACTTCGCCAGCCGGCGCATGATGGACATCGAAGGCCTGGGCGACAAGCTGGTCGACCAGCTGGTGGACGCCGGCATCATCCGCACCCTGCCGGAGCTCTACCAGCTGGGCGTGCTCAAGCTCACCGCACTCGATCGCATGGGCGAAAAGAGTGCGCAGAACCTGGTCGCCGCGCTGGAAAAGAGCAAGCAGACCACGCTGGCGCGCTTCCTGTTCTCATTGGGCATTCGCCACGTCGGCGAGGCCACCGCCAAGGACCTGGCACGGCACTTCGGCCGCATCGACGCCATCATGGACGCCAGCGAGGAACAGTTGCTGGCGGTGCGGGACGTGGGCCCCATCGTGGCGCACAGCATCCGCACCTTCTTCGAGCAGCCGCACAACCGAGAGGTGGTGGAACAGCTGCGTGCGGCCGGTGTCACCTGGGAGGAACATGACGGCGCTGTGGCGGATGCGTCGCCCAAGCCCCTGGCCGGCAAGACACTGGTGCTCACCGGCACCCTGCCGACGCTGTCGCGCGAGGACGCCAAGGCCCTGATCGAAGCCGCCGGCGGCAAGGTCAGCGGCTCGGTGTCGAAGAAGACCCACTGGGTCGTCGCGGGTGAGGAGGCCGGCAGCAAGCTCGACAAGGCGCGCGAGCTGGGGGTGGCGGTGGTCGACGAGGCGGGGCTGAGGGCGCTGCTGGCCACAGCGCCAGACTGATCTGTCCGCAGTCCGATGGATCCACCTGACCTGGGTGCGTCAGGGGAAGGAGATGTCGGATTTGTCGGTTCTGCGCCGCCCGCCGCTCAAGCCGTTTCGGTGGACTTGCTGCGCTCTGCCGAGACGATGTTGGCTGCCAGCTTGCCTTTGGGACCATCCACCAGCTCGAAAGTCACTGTCGAGCCCTGCTTGAGGGTGCGGAAGCCTTCCATCTGGATGGCGGAGAAGTGGGCGAACACGTCCTCACCTCCCCCTTCCGGCTCGATGAAGCCGAAACCCTTCACATCGTTGAACCACTTGACGATACCTACAGCCACAGCGGACTCCACTTCATTGTTGTTGAATGTCGAGATTCTCGGAAGGTGGTCGAAGGGCTGTCAAGGAAATGCAAAAGTCGCATGGGTGAAGAGTCCCCGTCAGGGGCCTGGAATGAATCCTGCGTCGGCAATCCACAACGCCCCGCACGCCCACTCGTGTTGAACCTGCTCTATAGAATGTGTCCATGGCCAGTCAGCTTCCCGAGTTGCCCCCGCAGCCGTCCGCCCCGGACGACGGTGAGGGGTCGGTTGTTGCCGAGCGGCAGATGCAACGGGTGGCACCGCCTCCCGTCTATCAAGTTGTCCTGCTCAATGACGATTTCACCCCGATGGAGTTCGTCGTGATGGTGCTGCAACAGTACTTCCGTCACGACCTCGAGGGAGCCACCCGGATCATGTTGAAGATTCATCATGAAGGCAGGGGGGTCTGCGGCGTCTACACCCGTGACGTGGCAGCCACCAAGGTGGAACTGGTTCTGGCAGCGGCACGCAGGGCGGGTCACCCGCTGCAGTGCATTATGGAGGTCGCATGATCGCGCAAGAGTTGGAAGTCAGTCTGCACATGGCGTTCGTCGAGGCGCGCCAGCAGCGGCATGAGTTCATCACGGTCGAGCACCTGCTGCTCGCCCTGCTGGACAACCCCTCGGCCTCCGAAGTGCTCAAGGCCTGCGCAGCCAACCTCGACGACCTGCGCAAGAGCCTGACGCAGTTCATCAAGGAGAACACGCCGACGGTGGGGGGCAGCGATGAGGTGGACACCCAGCCGACGCTGGGTTTCCAGCGCGTGATCCAGCGCGCCATCATGCATGTGCAGTCCACCGGCAACGGCAAGAAGGAAGTCACCGGCGCCAATGTGCTGGTGGCCATCTTCGGCGAGAAGGATTCGCACGCCGTCTACTACCTGCACCAGCAGGGCGTGACGCGCCTGGACGTTGTCAATTACATCGCCCACGGCATCAAGAAGACCGATCCGCCCGAAACGCCCAAGTCGTCGGATTCCGGCGCCCCGGGCGAGGGCGAGAAGGAAGAGGCTGCGGAAGGCAGCGGCAAGGGCAGTCCGCTGGACCAGTTCACCCAGAACCTCAACCAGCAGGCGCGCGACGGCAAGATCGATCCGCTGATCGGGCGCGAGCATGAAGTCGAGCGTGTTATCCAGGTCCTGTGCCGCCGGCGCAAGAACAACCCGCTGCTCGTGGGCGAAGCCGGTGTGGGCAAGACGGCCATCGCCGAGGGTCTGGCCTGGCGCATCACGCAAGGCGACGTGCCCGAGGTGCTCATCGAGTCGACCGTGTATGCATTGGACATGGGCTCGCTGCTGGCCGGCACCAAGTACCGCGGCGACTTCGAGCAACGTCTGAAGGGTGTGCTCAAGCAGCTCAAGGAGCAGCCGCACGCGATCCTGTTCATCGACGAGATTCACACGCTGATCGGCGCTGGCGCGGCGTCGGGCGGCACGCTGGACGCGAGCAACCTGCTCAAGCCGGCGCTGTCCAGCGGCGCAATGAAGTGCATCGGCGCCACGACCTTCACCGAATACCGCGGTGTCTTCGAGAAGGACGCGGCCCTGTCGCGTCGTTTCCAGAAGGTCGATGTGGTCGAGCCGACCGTCGAACAGACGATCGAGATCCTCAAGGGTCTGAAGTCCCGCTTCGAAGACCACCACAGCGTCAAGTATGCCGCCGGTGCGCTGCAGGCCGCGGCCGAGCTGTCGGCCAAGTACATCAATGACCGCCACCTGCCGGACAAGGCCATCGACGTGATCGACGAGGCCGGTGCTGCGCAGCGCATCCTGCCGAAGAACAAGCAGAAGAAGACCATCACCCGCACCGAGGTGGAAGAGATCGTCGCGAAGATCGCGCGCATCCCGCCGGCCACGGTGTCGTCTGACGACCGCGGCAAGCTCAAGAGCCTGGACCGCGATCTCAAGAGCGTGGTCTTCGGCCAGGATCCGGCCATCGATGCGCTCGCCGCGGCCATCAAGATGGCACGTTCGGGTCTGGGCAAGCCCGACAAGCCGATCGGCAGCTTCCTGTTCAGCGGCCCCACGGGTGTCGGCAAGACCGAAGTGGCCAAGCAGCTGGCCTATATCCTGGGCATCGACCTGATCCGCTTCGACATGTCCGAGTACATGGAGCGCCATGCGGTCAGCCGGCTGATCGGCGCGCCTCCGGGCTATGTCGGTTTCGACCAGGGTGGCCTGCTGACCGAGGCCGTCACCAAGAAGCCGCACGCCGTGCTGCTGATGGACGAGATCGAGAAGGCCCACCCGGATGTCTTCAACGTGCTGCTGCAGGTCATGGACCACGGCTCGCTGACGGACAACAACGGGCGCAAGGCCGACTTCCGCAACGTCATCATCATCATGACGACCAACGCGGGCGCCGAGACGATGAACAAGGCGACGATCGGCTTCACGACGGCACGCGAGGCTGGCGACGAGATGGCCGACATCAAGCGCCTGTTCACGCCGGAGTTCCGCAACCGGCTGGACGCCATCGTCAGCTTCCGCGCGCTGAATGAAGAAATCATCATGCGCGTGGTCGACAAGTTCCTGCTGCAGCTCGAGGCCCAGCTGGCGGAGAAGAAGGTCGAAGCAACCTTCACCGATGCGCTGCGCAAGTACCTGTCCAAGAAGGGCTTCGATCCGCTGATGGGCGCGCGGCCGATGCAGCGCCTGATCCAGGACACCATTCGCCGTGCGCTGGCCGACGAGCTGCTGTTCGGCCGTCTGGTCGACGGCGGACGTCTGACGGTCGACATCAACGACAAGGACGAAGTGCTGCTGGACATCCAGCCCCCGCGCAAGAGCGACAAGCCCAAGGCTGAAGCCGCTCCCGCCTGAGCTTTCGCCGAGCCGCCAGCCCGGCGGCGCATCATCGAAGAGCCCGCGTGCATGGCACCGGGCTCTTTTTTATTCGCCTGGCGTGCCTGCAGAGGGCCGGTAATAGGCGTCCAGCAGGCCGTAGACCTGGGCGAAAGCGCGGCGCAGCGCGTCGGGTTGCGTGAAGTAGGTTTCGCTGGCGACGGCGAAAAATTCGTCGATGCCGGTGGCGCCGTAGGGGTCGAGTTCGGTGTCCTCTTCGGCGCCGACCTGGCGACAGAACTCGTCGTAGGCCTTGTGCATGTCCGCCAGCCAGCGCGGTTTCGACAGCTGTGGCGGAAGCAGCGGACAGCCGTCGGGCAGGCCATCGGCCAGGTCCAGCACATGCGCGAATTCGTGGATCACCACGTTGTAGCCGTCCTGCGCCGTGGCCCCGGAGGCGCGCACGTCACGCCATGACAGCATGACCGGGCCGCCTTGCACCGTTTCCCCCGACAGCTCTTCTTCGACGACGTGCACGACGCCGTCGTCGTCGACGCGTTCACGTTGCACGACGGCCTGCCCGGGATGGACGACGATGCCCACGAAGCCGTCGTAGGCGCCCAGGCCCATGCGCAGCACCGGCAGGCAGGCCTGCGCGGCGATGGCCACGGCCATGTCGTCGGTGATCTCCAGTCCGTGCGCGCCGCTGAACTCCTTGCGGTCCAGGAAGAGGCTCGTCAGCCGTCGCAACTGCTGCTCATCCTGCGGGTCGCCGGTTGACAGGAACGGAAAGCGCTTGAGCGTGCGCCGCCAGAGCTTGTCCGGAATGGGCCGCCGGTTCACGGCTGCGGCTTCGCGCCGCGTGTGCCAGCCCGCGCGCAGGTCTTGCCACAGGCCCATCAGTCGACGGGCCGCACAGGCAGCCGGTGCCAGCCCTGTGCATCGAGCCGCAGGACCTCGGCGCGGTCGCGCGGGCTGTCGAGATCCCAGTCGCTCAAGGTCATGCGCCAGCGGCCATCGCCCAGCGGCGTATCACCCGGGCGGTGCGTGTGGCCGTGGACCAGTGTCGTGGCGCCCGCCGCGTGCAGCCAGCGCCGGGCTTCGTCCGCATCGACGTCGGCCCATTTGCTCAGGTCCGGCTCCGCTTCCTTGCGCACCCGGCTGTCGGCACGGATCTGCCGCGCCACGGCCAGGCGGTCGGCCATGGGCCGTGCCAGGAAGGCCTGCTGCCAGGCGGCGCTGCGGACCTCGCGCCGATAGGCCTGGTAGGGTTTGTCGTCCAGGCACAGCGGGTCGCCATGGCTCAGCAGGATCGAATGTCCGAAGGCGCTCAGGCAGGTCGGCTCGTCCAGTGCGCGCATCGCAGCATCGGCGAGCAGGGCAGGGCCGACGAGGAAATCGCGGTTGCCGCAGATGAAAAACAGCGGCCGGCTGCGGCCGTAGGCCTGCAGCCAGTCGATGCATCGTGCGTTGAAGGGCTCGTCACGCGCGTCGTCACCGATCCACAGCTCGAACAGATCGCCCAGGATGAACAAGGCGTCGGCCGGCGTGTGGCGGATGTAGTGCGCGAAGGCAGCGGTCGTGCGTGGCGCGTCCGCGCACAGGTGCAGGTCGGAGACGAAGTCCACCGTCTGCCACTGCGCGGGGGCGCTCAGGCGTTGCGCGACCGGGATATCCACCATGGGCCGTGTACCGCAGTGTGTGTCGACGGCCCCGGCCGCCGTCAGACGACGGTGGCCTTTTCGATCGTCACCGCCTCGACGGGCACGTCGTCATGGAAACCGCGGCGTCCGGTGGTCACGCGCTCGATGCGGTCGACCACGTCTTCACCGGCGATCACCTTGCCGAAGACTGCGTAACCCCAGCCCTGCGGGCTTTCCGACTTGAAATTCAGGAAGCCGTTGTCGTTGGTGTTGATGAAGAACTGCGCCGTGGCGGAGTGCGGGTCGTTCGTGCGGGCCATCGCCAGCGTGTACTTGGCATTGAGCAGGCCGTTGTTCGCCTCGTTGGCGATGGGTGCGCGTGTGGGCTTCTGCTTCATGGCGGCGTCCATGCCGCCGCCCTGGACCATGAAGCCCTTGATGACGCGGTGGAACACCGTGCCGTCGTAGTGGCCCGACTGGACGTAGTCGATGAAATTCTGTGCGCTGGCCGGGGCCTTCACGTCGTCGAGTTCGATCCGGATCGTGCCGGCGCTGGTCTGCAGTTCAACGGTCTTGGCCATTCATTTCTCCATGGTGGCTTTGATGAGGGTGATGGGCATCTTCGGCACATTGGCATGCATGCCGACGGTGCCGGTGGGAACGTCGCGGATCTTGTCGACGACATCCATGCCGTCGACCACGCGGGCGAAGACGGCGTAGCCGTGGCCGTCGCGCGCGTTGGCGGCGTCCAGGAACGGGTTGTCGACGAGGTTGATGAAAAACTGCGCGGTCGCGGAATCGGGCACCGCGGTGCGCGCCATGGCGACACTGCCGCGGGTGTTGTTCAGGCCGTTGCGGGACTCGTTCTTGATCGGCGCGCGCGTGGGCCGCTCGACCATCTTGGCGTCCATGCCGCCGCCCTGGATCATGAAGCCCGGGATGACGCGGTGGAAGACCGTGCCGTCGTAGTGTTTGGCCTTCACGTACGCCAGGAAGTTGTCGACGCTGACGGGCGCCTTCTCGCGATCGAGTTCGATCACGATGTCGCCCGCGCTGGTGGCGAGCTTGACGCGCTCGGCGGCCCAGGCCGCAGGCGCGGCTGCCAGGGCCAGGCCGAGGGTGAGTGCAAGACTGAATGTACGCATCGTGGACGGCGCCAGCAGGCGCGGGGTGGTGGGAACGGAGTCAGGGCCGCTTGGCGGCCATCGTCGCGGCGAGCTCGCGCGCCAGCGACAGCTTGCGTCTGAGGGTCGCGTCCGGCTGCGCGTCCGAGGCAAGCATCTGCCACTGCCGGATGGCCAGCGCCAAGTAGACGTCGCCCAGATTTTCGCGCGCGGCGCGGTGGGCCGGGTTGTTGCGCAGTGCCCCTTCGAGCGCCGTGCGCGCCGCCTCGAGTTCGCCGCGCGCGGCCAGCAGCACGGCCAGGTTGTTCAGCGGGTCGGGCAGTTCCGGCTGTTCGTCGTTCAGGCTGCGAAACAGCGCGATGGCTTCGTCGCGCCGGCCCAGGTCGCTCAAGAGTACGCCGCGCTCGAAGCGCAATTCGGCATCGCGGGGGCGGGCCGCCAGGGCCTGGTCGATCGTGGCCAGCGCCTGGGCCGTCTGGCCGCTTTGCGACAGCTTGCGGGCGTCGCCCAGCGCATCGGCACGCGCCGGCGAGGGCAGGGCAGACAGCAGCAGGGCAGCGAGCAGCAGCGTGGGCAGTGGATTCATCGTGAGGCGGCGATTGACGGGCGAGTGCGACGCATCGCTTCGAGGATCATGGGGCCGCCGCTATACTGATTTGCGCTTCATTCTATCGACGCCCGGGCTATCCCGGCCTCGGGTGCGGTCTCGTCCCGGCCACTCGCGTCGTACCTCCCTCCTCATGAGCCTGCACGTGTACAACACGCTGTCCCGCAGCGTGGAAGCCTTTGTTCCGCTGAATGCGCCGCGTGTGCGCATGTATGTCTGCGGCATGACCATCTACGACCTGTGCCACATGGGCCATGCGCGCATGATGATGGCCTTCGACGTGGTCTACCGCTGGCTGTGCGCGAGCGGCTACGACGTCACCTACGTGCGCAACATCACCGACATCGACGACAAGATCATCCGCCGCGCGCTGGACCGCGGCATGGCCATCGGCGAGCTGACGCAGCAGATGATCGACGCGATGCACACCGACATCGGCGCGCTGGGCATCGCGCCGCCCACGCACGAACCGCGCGCCACGGCCTACATCCCGCAGATGCTGTCGATGATCGGCACGCTCGAGCAGCGCGGCCTGGCCTACCGCGCGCGCGGCGGCGACGTGAATTTCGCGGTGCGCAAGTTCCCGAACTACGGGCAGTTGTCCGGCAAGTCGATCGACGAATTGCGCGCAGGCGAACGTGTCGCCGTGGGCGAGGGCAAGGACGATCCGCTGGACTTCGTGCTGTGGAAAGCCGCCAAGCCGGAAGAGCCCGCGGACGCCAAGTTCGACAGCGACTACGGGCCTGGCCGC
The DNA here is from genome assembly GCA_963205115.1 of Pseudomonadota bacterium. GTDB lineage: Bacteria > Pseudomonadota > Gammaproteobacteria > Burkholderiales > Burkholderiaceae_C > Rubrivivax. Next base: position 28,729 of record CAUJHV010000029.1, read on the forward strand.
CCGGGTTGGCACATCGAGTGCTCGGCCATGAGCGGTGCCTTGCTGGGCGAGACCTTCGACATCCACGGCGGCGGGATGGACCTGCAGTTTCCGCACCACGAGAACGAGATCGCGCAAAGCGAAGGTGCCAACCAGAAGCCCTTCGTGCGCTACTGGCTGCACAACGGTTTTCTGAACGTCGACAACGAGAAGATGTCCAAGTCGGTGGGCAACTTCTTCACCATCCGCGAGGTGCTCCAGCGCTTCGACGGCGAGACGCTGCGCTTTTTCTTCCTGCGCACGCACTACCGCAGCCCGTTCAATTTCAGCGACACGCTGCTGGACGAAGCGCGCACGGCGCTGCGCCGGCTCTACGGTGCGCTCGACAGCGTGCCGCCCGCGCCGGGCGATGCGCCCATCGATTGGACGCAGCCTTACGCCGCGCGCTTCCGCGTGGCGATGGACGACGACTTCAACACGCCCGGTGCGCTGGCGGTGCTGTTCGAGATGGCCACGGAAGTCAATCGCAGCCGTTCGCCGGCTCTGGCGCGTGACATGCGGGCGCTGGCGGGCGCATTGGGGTTTTTGCAGCAGGCGCCTCGGGATTTCCTCCAGGGTGGAAATGGCCTGGATGAAGCGACGATCCAGGAACGCATCGAGGCCCGGGCCGCGGCCAAGAAGTCGAAGGATTTCGCCGCTGCCGACCGCATCCGCCAGGAGCTGCTCGCCCAGGGCGTCCAGCTCAAGGACGGTCCGGACGGTACGACCTGGACGCGCACCTGAAGCCGCCGCGCCCGCCGAACCCGCCCTTCACACTGCCGCAATCCACGATGGTAGCCACCCCGACGGCCACGCCTGCGCCGATCCAGCCGGACTATTGGGACGAGGCCTGCAAGCACCTGAAGCGGCGCGACCGTGTGCTCAAGCGCCTGATCCCGCAGTTCGGCGAAGCCCGCCTGCAAAGCCGCGGTGACGCCTTCACCACGCTCGCGCGGTCGGTCGTCGGCCAGCAGATATCGGTCAAGGCCGCGCAATCGGTCTGGGAGAAATTCCTCGCGGCCGCGGCGGGCACCACGCCGCTGAAGCCCGCGAAGGTGCTCAAGCTCAGCACCGAGCAGCTGCGCGGCGCGGGCCTGTCGGCGCGCAAGTGCGAATACCTGCAAGACCTGGCAAGGCACTTCGACGACGGCAGCGTGCACGTCACGCAGTGGCAGGCGATGGACGACGAAGCCATCATCCGCGAGCTCGTGGCCATCCGCGGCATCGGCCGCTGGACGGCCGAGATGTTCCTGATGTTCCACCTGCTACGCCCCGACGTGCTGCCGCTGGACGACCTGGGGCTGCTCAAGGGCATCAGCGTCAACTATTTCAGTGGCGAACCGGTCTCGCGGGCCGAGGCGCGCGAGGTCGCCGAGGCCTGGGCGCCTTACCGCTCCGTGGCCACCTGGTACCTCTGGCGGAGTCTGGACCCAGTGCCGGTAGACTACTGAGTCTGTGCCTGAAGGCGATGCCTCCGATGAGCAAACGTCATTTCCTGGATTTCGAACAGCCCATCGCGGAACTCGAACGCAAGATCGACGAGCTGCGCTATGTGCAGAACGAGTCGGCGGTGGACATCTCCGACGAGATCGAGCGGCTGAGCCAGAAGAGCCTGCAGCTCGCCAAGGAGATCTATTCCAGCCTCACGCCCTGGCAGGTGACGCAGATTGCGCGCCACGCACAGCGGCCGTACACGCTGGACTATGTCGACGAGCTCTTCACCGATTTCAATGAGCTGCATGGCGACCGCGCTTTTGCGGACGACCAGAGCATCGTGGGCGGTCTGGCACGTTTCAATGGCCAGGCCTGCATGGTGCTGGGCCAACAGAAGGGCCGCGACACCAAGGAGCGCGGCCTTCGCAACTTCGGCATGTCGCGCCCCGAGGGCTATCGCAAGGCGCTGCGCCTGATGAAGCTGGCGGAGAAGTTCCGCCTGCCGCTGTTCACCTTCGTCGACACACCCGGCGCCTATCCGGGCATCGGCGCGGAAGAGCGAGGCCAATCGGAAGCTATCGGGCGCAACATCTTCGAGATGGCGCAGCTCGAGGTGCCCATCATCACGACGATCATCGGCGAAGGCGGCTCGGGTGGCGCGTTAGCCATCAGCGTGGCCGACCAGTTGTTGATGCTGCAATTTGCCGTCTACTCGGTGATCTCGCCCGAAGGCTGCGCGTCCATCCTGTGGAAGACCTCGGACCGCGCGCCCGATGCGGCCGAGGCGCTGGGCATCACCGCCCACCGGCTCAAGGCCCTGGGCGTCATCGACAAGATCGTCGCCGAGCCCGTGGGTGGCGCGCACCGCGACCTCAAGCAGATGTGCTCCAGCCTCAAGCGTGCACTCAACGACGCGTTGCGCCAGGTCAACGACCTCAAGCCCAAGGAACTGCTGCAGCGTCGCTACGAGCGGCTGCAATCCTACGGCCGCTTCGCCGACACCAAGGACCGCTGATGTGACGCGGCGCGGCGCCTGCGTCGCGGTGGCCGTCAGCGGCGGCCGCGACTCCACGGCGCTGCTGCATGCCACGGCGCGCGCCGCCCGCGGCAGCCGGCTTCAGGTCGTCGCCCTGCATGTGCACCACGGCCTGATGCCGCAGGCCGATGACTGGCTGATCCACCTGCAGCGCCAATGCGCGCGCTGGGCGCGATCGGGCCTGCCGCTGACGCTTCGCCATGTGCGCCTCGAAGGCGCCCCCGCGCCGGGGCAGAGTGTGGAAGCCTGGGCGCGGCGCGAGCGCTACCGCGCACTGGCCGAGATGGCGCGCGCCGCGGGTGCCGACACCGTGCTGCTCGCCCACCACCGCCGCGACCAGGCCGAAACCGTGCTGCTGCAGGCGCTGCGCGGCGGCGGCCCCCGCGGCTGGGCTGCGATGCCGCGGCACGTGCGGCGCGACGGCATCACCTGGTTGCGCCCGTGGCTCGACCAGCCGGGAGAGGCCATCGAGGCCTATGTGCGGCGCCACCGCCTGACCCATGTGATGGACAGCAGCAATGCCGATCCACGGTTTGCCCGCAGCCGGATGCGAACGGCCGTCTGGCCCGCGCTCCTCACTGCGTTTCCCGGGGCCGAAGTGGCGCTGGGTGCGGCCGCGGCGCGTGCGCATGAGGCCGCGCAGTGCCTGGCCGCGCTGGCCGACATCGATGCGGACCTGACAGCGGATGGCGGCCTGCTGCGCGCCGCCTGGCTCGACAAGCTGCCCGAGCGCCGCGCCAACGTGCTGCGTCACTGGACGGCCCGCATCAGCGGCCACTCTGCCGCGCAGACCTTGATCGAACGCCTGCTGCTCGAGTGGCCGCAGGCCCGCGAGGGCGCGCGCTGGCCACATGGGGCGGGTGAGTTGGCGTGCCACGCCGGGGCGCTGTGGTGGCTGCCTGCGCGCTCCTCACCCGGTCCGGATGCGCGCGCCGCGGTCACGCTGGATCTGCGCATGCCTGGGCGCCACGCGCTGCCGGGCTGGCCCGGTGTGATCGAAGTCCGCGTGGTGGATGCGGACGGCATTGCTGCCGACGCCCTGCGCGAGGTGCGCGTGGGCCCACGCAGCGGCGGCGAGCAGTTTCAAACCGGGCCGCGCACGGTGCCGCGCGCGCTGAAGAAGGCTTTCCAGGCCGCGGGCGTGGCCGCGTGGCTGCGCGAGGGCCCGCTGCTGTGGCTGGCCGACGGCCGCCTGGCTTTTGTCGCCGGGCTGGGTGTCGATGCGCGGGTACGACAGTACGCGGCCCCTGTGGGTGGCCTGCGCAGCCTGGCGTGGCACCCCGGACCGGGCAGCTGATACGCGCTGGATACAATTCGAGGTTTTTCGCAATTTCGAATTCCACTTCCGAAGCCACAGCCATGGCATTGATCGTTCACAAGTACGGCGGCACGTCGATGGGCTCCACGGAGCGCATCCGCAACGTCGCCAAACGCGTCGCCAAATGGGCCCGCGCCGGCCACCGCATGGTGGTCGTTCCCTCGGCCATGAGCGGCGAAACCAATCGCCTGCTGGGCCTGGCCAAGGAACTGCTGCCCGATGCGCACGATCCGGCCGCGCAGCGCGAACTGGACATGATTGCCAGCACGGGCGAGCAGGTCTCGGTGGGCCTGCTGGCCCTGGCGCTGCAGGCCGAAGGCCAGCCGGCCGTCAGCTACGCGGGCTGGCAGGTGCCGGTCAAGACCAATTCGGCCTACACCAAGGCACGCATCGAGTCGATCGACGACGCCCGCATCAACGCCGACCTGGATGCCGGCCGCGTGGTCATCATCACCGGCTTCCAGGGCATCGACAGCCTGGGCCATATCACTACGCTGGGCCGTGGCGGCAGCGACACCTCGGCCGTGGCCGTGGCGGCGGCCATCAAGGCCGACGAGTGCCTCATCTACACCGACGTCGACGGCGTCTACACGACCGACCCGCGCGTCGTGCCCGAGGCACGGCGGCTGCAGACCATCAGCTTCGAGGAAATGCTCGAGATGGCCAGCCTGGGCTCCAAGGTGCTGCAGATCCGCTCGGTGGAATTTGCCGGCAAGTACCGCGTGCCGCTGCGCGTGCTGTCGAGCTTCACCCCCTGGGACATCGACCTCGCCGAAGAGGCGAAGTCGGGCACGCTGATCACGTTTGAAGAGGACGAGAAGATGGAAAAGGCCGTCGTATCCGGCATTGCGTTCAACCGCGACGAAGCCAAGGTCACGATCCTGGGAGTGCCCGACAAGCCGGGCATCGCCTACCAGATCCTGGGCGCCGTGGCCGAGGCCAACATCGATGTGGACGTCATCATCCAGAACGTCTCGCACGATGGCCGCACCGACTTCAGCTTCACCGTGCCGCGCGCCGACTACAAGCGCGTGATGGAGCTGCTGGAGACCAAGGTGCAGCCCGAGCTGGGCGCCTCCAAGGTGATGGGCGACGCGAAGATCTGCAAGGTGTCCATCGTCGGCATCGGCATGAAGAGCCACGTTGGCGTGGCCGCCAAGATGTTCCGCGCCTTGAGCGAAGACGGCATCAACATCCAGATGATCTCCACCAGCGAAATCAAGACCAGTGTGGTGATCGACGAGAAGTACATGGAGCTCGCCGTGCGCGCGCTGCACCGAGCCTTCGATCTGGACGCCCCAAGCGCCTGATCACGATCGATCGGCCCGCCCGAAAGGGGGCCGAATGGCGGCTACAATGGCTGCTTTTCGCGCTGGAGTCGTGACCGAGTGGCCGAAGGTGCTCCCCTGCTAAGGGAGTATGTGCCAAAAGCGCATCGAGGGTTCGAATCCCTCCGACTCCGCCAACGAACAAGCCCTGCAAGGGGCCGTTCCGGACAAGCCCCGCAAGGGGCTTTTTCGTTGGTGTGTCCGCTTCTTTCAGTCGTCTGGCACGCAGGGCTGCGATGCGCGCCTAATCCAGCCGCAGCGTGCGGCCCTCCACCCAGGAACGTTCGGCCGCGAGTGCCACGGCCACGCTGCGACGTGCAACCTCGGGCGGCATCACCGAGCGGCCCTGCGCAAAGCCGGCATAGGCCTGTCGCAGGTTCTCTTCCAGCTCGAAGACTTCGCCTGACAGCGGAATGGCCAGCGACTGTGGCGCCTGCGTGCCGCGGCGCAGCCGCATGTCGAAGCTCGGCGTGGTCGTGCGGTCCATCGTGCCGCTCCACCAGGTGCGCAGCGCGCCGTCGCTGCCCGCGATCTCCAGCACCGTGTGGTGCTCGAAACCACCCAGACACTGGTTGAGCACCGCGGTGGCGCCATCGGGCCACTCGAGCACCATCGAGAAGTGGTCGCTGAGCGGCTCGTCCCGCTTGCCGCCAAAGGCTGTCACGGACACCGGCATGCCGCCGCCTTCGCCGTACCACAGCACCAGGTCGATGAAGTGCACCAGTTCCTCCAGCACCCAGGAACCGACACGTTCGCGGTCATAGCGCCAGCCGCCCGCACCGGTGCGAAAGGCCTTTCGGAACAGCGACAGGTGCTGGTGGCGCACGGTGCCGACATCACCGGCGGCCACCCGCTGCTGCACCAGGCCCCATTGGCGCGAGACGCGCAGCTCGTGGTTGACGGCCACGAGCCGACCCGTGCGCCGCGAAGCCTCGGCCACGGCGTCGCACTGCGCCAGGTTCAGCCCGAGCGGCTTTTCCAGCACCACGTGCCGGCCGGCCTCCAGCGCGGCCACGGCCGACTCGGCGTGCAGGTGGTTGGGCAACAGCACGTGGACCACATCCAGGCCGTCGATGGCCAGCAGCTGCCGGTAGTCGTCGACCAGCCGGGCGCCCGGCAAGGCCTGCGCGGCCGCGGCACGCGAGGCCTCGCTGCGGACCAGGATGGCCACCACCTCGGCGCCCTCGATGGCCGCGACGGCCTGGGCATGCATCAGGCCCCAGGCGCCGAAGCCGGCCAGGGCGACGCGGGTGGGCTTGGGCTGCGGTGCGTCAGTGGCGCTCATGAGATCCCCTCAGGTGTGTGCGGAATGGCGAGGCTGGCGCGGAGGCCCCAAGCCTCTCAGGCGACGCGCCCGCGCGCATCGATGACGATCGGATCCGTCGCCTGTCCGCCGCGCAGGGCCAGCACGCGATCGAGCAGGTTGCTGACGACGCAGACGTGGTTGGGCAGCACGCGCACGACGTCCCCGACCTGCGGCGGATGGGCGCAGGCCGAGACATCGACGAAGCCGTGCTCCTCGGCCAGCTTGTAGATGCGGGCCTGCGGGTGGTCGGGCAGCAGGCCGAAATCGCTGAAGCCGGCGAGATCGGAGGACAGGATCTTCGAGCCGGCATCGATCATGGCGCGGCCTGCGTCGGGCCGGCTGACCACGGTGGCCATGACGTGCAGCGCACAGTCTTCGGGCGCAGCGGCGCCCATGCGCAGCATCTGCCGGTCGTTGTAGAGGTAGGTGCCGGCGCGGTATTCGGTCTCGCCGGCCTGCCCGATGCGCGCGCGGTTCGGCGTGCCGCCGCTGCTGATGGTGTGCAGCGCCAATCCGTGTGCGGCGCAGGCGCTGCGGGTGGCTTCGACAAACGCACGTGTCGGCGTGAGATCGCCTTCGGGCGGATACAGCAGCAGCCCGTCGAAGGCCAGTCCGGGAAGCGCGGCGATGTGCTGCGCCAATGCCGCGGCCGCTTCGGGGCTGCTGACGCCGCAGCGCTGGCGACCCGTGTCGCACTCGACCAGCACACGCACCGGCGCGCCATCCCGCCCGTCGAACGCACGGGCATAACCGTCGGCCACCGTGGCGTTGTCGCACGACAGCGTGAGACGGCATCGCGAGGCCAGCGCGCGCAAGCGCGGCAGCTTGGCGGCGCCGGCCACGTTGTACGAGATCAGGATGTCGTCGATGCCGGCCGCAGCCATCACCTCGGCTTCGCCCAGCTTCTGGCAGGTGATGCCCGTGGCGCCGGCCGCGAGCTGCAGCCGCGCGATCTGCGCCGACTTGTGCGTCTTGATGTGCGGGCGGTTGCGCACGCCGGCCTGTGTGCAGGCGTGCTGGTGACGCGCGATGTTGCGTGCCACCACGTCCAGGTCCACCAGCGCGGCGGGTGTGTCCAGCGTCCGCAGGAAGGTGTCAGACAGGTTCACGGGTGGTCCTTCCTTCGGCCCGTCCAGCGCAGGCCCGTGATGGGTGTCGGCGTGCATTCATGGCCGGCCCCGTTCGCGCGGCAATTCCCAGGGGCGCGGCTCGGCGTCGTACCAGCAGCCTGCACGCAGCATGCCCAGCGGCTTGAGCAGCTGCACACCGTCGCGCGTGGCGCCGGTGGCGTCGGTGAAGCGCAGCGGGACTTCGGCCACGCGCAGCAGGGCCAGGTCGGCCGGGGCGCCGACGCCCAGGTGGCCGAGCTCGGGGCGGCGCATCGCACGCGCCGGCTCGACGGTCGCCATCCGCACCAGATCGATCAGCGAGACGCCGCTGTTCAGCAGCTTGTTGATGCTGTGCAGCAGGTCGAAGGCCGGGCCATCGACGCTCAGTGCATGCACGTCGCTCGAGACCGTATCGGGCAGGAAGCCGTCGGCGATGGCCGCTTCGGCGCTCTCGAAGCCGAAGGAGCCGAAACCGTGCCCGAGGTCGAAGCGCACGCCGCGTTCGCGTGCGCGGCGCAGGGCGGGCAGCACCCGGCGCCGGTCGTCCACCGGGCCGTTCGGCGAGGGGCGGAAGCAGTGCGTCAGGATGTCCCCGGGGCGCAGGCGGTCGACGATCTCGGCGTAGCTCGGTGGGGCCTGCCCGACGTGGCACATCAGCGGCAGCCGGGCCGCCTCGGCGGCGGCCAGCGCGCGGTCCAGCGCCGGCAGGCCGATGTCGCCCGAGACCGGGCCGCCCAGCCGCACCTTGATGCCCACCACCGTGTCGGCGTGGCGCTGTGCGACCTCGACACAGCGGCCCACGTCGAGCAGATCGAGCCGGTTCGCTTCGCCGACCATCAGGCCCCGGTCGAAGGCAAAGATGCCGGGGAAGGAAATGTTCAGGAAGGCCAGCATGCGCGGCGTGGCGCCGGCCATCACGAAGTCCTTCAGGCCGGCGTAGTTGCCGGCCCCGGCGCTGCCGGCATCCACCAGCGTGCTCACCAGCGAGCGCCGCGCGATGCGATCCGGATCGACGCCGTAGGACGTGGCTTTCCAGTACACATGCGTGTGCAGGTCGATCAGACCCGGCACGACGACCGCACCGGTCGCGTCGCGCACCCAAACGCCTGACATCCGCGACAGCTGTGGCGCCAGGGCCGCGACGCGGCCGTCGCGCACGCCGATGTCGCAGACCGCATCCAGGCCGTGGCGCGGGTCGATGACACGCCCGCCGGCGACGATGCCGTCCAGTGGCGGGACCTCGGTGTTCACCATGGCAGCGGCTGCCCGTCGTGGCTGAGGTACACGCCCGTCTCGTGGTTGCCCAGGCGCCCCACCAGCGCACGCATGGCCTGCACGCTCTGCTCGGCAGACAGCGGCGCGCGCGGGCCACCGCCGGCCGTGGAGACCCAGCCCGGGTGGACCATCGCCACTGTGATGCCGCGCGGGAAGAGGTCGATCGCCAGGCTGCGACCCAGGGCGTTCAGGCCGGCCTTGCTGGCGCGGTAGCCGTAGTGCCCGCCGGACAGGTTGGAACCGATCGAGCCCATGCGGCTGGTGATGAAGACGATGCGGCGCTGCTCGCTGGCCGCGACGCGGTCGACGAAGGTCTCCACGAGTCTCAGTGCGCCCACCAGGTTGACCGCCAGCATGCGCTCGACATGGCCGAAGTCCAGCGTGCCGAGCTGCCCGGTGTCCAGGCCAACGCCGGCGTTGGAGATGAGCAGGTCGATCGGCGTGTCGCCGATGCGCTGCTTCAGGGCCTCGAATTGGGCGAAGTCGGTGACATCCAGCGCGGCGTGCTGCATGCGCGTGTCGTCCGGCGCCTGCGCCAGGTCGCGGTAGGTGGCCCACACCGTCCAGCCGGCATCGGCGTATTGCCGCGCGAATTCGCGCCCCAAGCCGGTGTCGCAGCCGGTGATCAGTACGGTAGGCATCGGGGGGGCTCCGTGGGCTGGGGTCAGGGGTTGGCGAACAGCGGTTCCGGCAGGCCACGCGCGCCCAGGCCGTCGATCTGGAACAGCGCACCGGCCAGCGGCCATTGCGCACGTTCCGTGTCGACCAGCATGCGCGTGGCGCTGGTGACGTACAGGCGGTCCAGCTGCGGCCCGCCGAAGGTCACCATGGTCGGGTGACGCGCGGGCACCGCGATGCGTTCGATCAGGCGCCCGGCCGGCGAGATGCAGGCCACGGCCGCGCCGTGCACCAGCGCACACCAGTAGTTGCCTTCGGTGTCGCAGGTGGCGCCGTCGACACGGCCTTCGATGTCCTGTGTCGAGAAGAAACGGCGCCGGCCGCTGAGCGTGCCGCGCGCGAGATCGAAGTCGTAGAGCCAGACGGTCTCGTCGCGGCTGTCGGCCAGGTACATGCGCGTGTCGTCCGGGGAAAAGGCGATGCCGTTGCCCACGATGAAGCCGCCGTCCATGCGCGTGGCCTGCAGGGCGGCATCCAGCCGGAACAGCTCGCCCTGGCGGCCGATGAAGTCGGAATGCAGGCTGGCGCACCAGTAGCGCCCGCGGCGGTCGCACTTGCCGTCGTTCAGCAGCAGGCGGCGGTCGCGCGCCAGCGGGTCGGCGATGGGCCCGCAGGTGGCGCGGCCCGATGCCAGCCGGATGCGTTGGAAGCCTTCCCGCGTGCCGGCCACGAGGCTGCCGTCGCGGGCGAAGACGAAGGAGCCGATGTCGAAGGGCAGGGCAAAGCTCTCTACCGCGCCCGTGGCCGGGTCGAGCCGGCGGATCGCCGGTGCGAACGCGTCGACCCAATACAGGCGTTGCTGCGCCACATGCCATTGCGGCCCTTCGCCGAGCAGGTCGGGGCCGGGGCAGGCGACGCCGATCTCGATCATGCGAGGCTGCCCGATGCGCGGTAGCGCAGGCGCAGGCCGTGTTGTGCGACCGCGTCCGGCGCGAGATGCCGTGTCGACGGCCGCGCCGCAAATTCGCCCCGGTAGTCCTCGGGGTCGCCATGTCCCGTCCAGGCCTCGATGCTCAACAGCGGCGCGCCCGGCTGCGACCACAGCGCCCAGTGGGCAAAGCCCTGCGCCTCGATCTCGATGGCCGAGCCGTCCGGTGCCTCGAAGGCCAGCTGTTGGCTGCGCGCGTCCAGCAGGCACAGGGCCTCGTCCGCCAGCAGCGCCGGCGTCAGCGGGAGGCGACGCCCGGCCAGGGGCAGCGGCCGTCGCGCGGCACTGAACAGGCCCTGCGGCGTGATCACGGGCACCTGCGGCTGCTCGTCATGCGAGAAGACCACCGCATGGCCATCGGTGCCGCCCGCGCCCCAGGGCCAATGGAAAGCCGGGTGCAGGCCGATGGAGTAAGGCAAGGGCGTGTCACCCTCGTTACGCAGCGTGAGCGTGATGGCCATGGCCGAGGGTTCCAGCCGGTACTGCGCGAGCAGCTCGAAGGCAAACGGGTAGGCGGCATGCGTGCGGGCGTCGCTGCGCAGCGCCAGCGTGACCTGGTCCGTCAAACGTTCGATCAGCACGAACGGCGTGGTCGAGGCAAAGCCGTGGCTGGGCATCGGGTGCGGCCGGCCATCGAACCAGGCCAGGCCTTCGCGCAGGCGCCCCACCACCGGGAACAGCAGCGGGCTGTGGCGCGCCCACCAGCGCGCGTCGCCCGACCACAGCAGGTCCTGCGCACCGCAGGTCCAGCGGGACCACTCGGCACCTTGCAGCTGCACCGCCGCGTGGGCATCACCGCAGGCCAGCACGATCGCCTCGCTCGCTTCGACGCCAGGCGCGCGCCGCGCAGCCGGTGCGGGGGTCACGGGTCGATGCCCTGCCAGCGGCCGAGGTCGGCCACCAGCGGATCGGGTTGCAGGAAGCGCCGCAGCACGTTGCCGGTGATGCGCTGCACGGCAGCATCGCCGCCCTCGGCCGCCAGGCCGCCGACCCAGGCGATGGAGCCCGTGCTGAAGACGGCGCCGCCGCCGGGCACGGGTTGCAGCACGACATCGGCCCGCACCGCAGGCGAGTACGCGGCGCTGAGCGTCGGGCGGGACACCAGCAGTTCTTCGTTGGCGACCAGGTAGGTGCCGTCGAAGGGCAGGGAACTGGCGATGCGCCAGGCGTAGGGCGCGGAGCCCAGCGCTTCGTCGTGCCGGTCGACTTCGATGCCGGCGCAGCCGCCGCCGATCGCACCTTGCAGGCCGAAGGTCGCGCCTTCGGCGCCCTCGAAGACGAAGGCGACTTCGGGCCGATGGGCCGCTTCCGCGCGGCGGTAGCCCACGCAGCGCCGAAAACCCTGGCCGCAATAGCCCACGCCCAGCCAGGATTGCGGCACGAGCCCGCTGCGCCGCCACAGGCCGCCGTAGGCGCCGTCGAACGCGTGGTAGTACTCGCCGGGCTCCTCGGCCCAGCTGCGGTTGCCGTCTTCTGCGCGGCGCAGCTCGATCACGCCTTCGGTTTCGGGATGGCAGGCCACCTTCCAGTAGAAGCCGTTGCCGCCCAGGTACATCAGCCGGCCGCCGTCGTCGATGAAGCGGCGGTAGGCCGCCACGGTCTGTGGCGTCGCGTATTCGGGGTGGTTGCCGGTGAGCACCACGCGGTAGGGCGCAAGCGCATCGGCGCCTTGTGCCTGCAGGTCCTCGTCGGTGAGGGCGTGCCAGGCGATGCCCTCGCGTTCGAGCCACTCCACCAGCAGCAGGTCGCCCGGATAGTTCCATCGGCCCGAGCCTTCCCCCGCCTGCCAGGCGCGCTGGTCGGGGTGGAAGGTCGGGATCGGGCGCAGGCGCGAGGCCACGCTGACACCCGAGCCGTCGTGGTGCGTGTCGTACAGCGACAGGCCCCACTGCGGATGCCGTGACAGCAGCACCTCGCTCGGGTCGAGCGAGACGACGCAATCGGCCAGCACCTCCGGGTTGTGGCCGTGCAGCGCGCAACGGTCGTTGGCGTAGGCCAGGTAGGTGAAGCTGGGGAAGACCAGCGCCACGGTGTCGCTGCGGCTCAGTGGCGCAGCGGCTGGCGGGCGCACGAACAGCGGCAGGCGGCACAGGTCACCGGTCAGCGCGTGCGCCGGCCCGTCTGCGTCCGTTGAAGCTTCGGCGGCAACACGCAGCCGCAGCGCATAGGCACCCGAGGGGAGCGACGCGGGCAAGGTGACGCGCGCGGTGACGGTCCAGCCGGCATCGGTCAGGTCGTCGCGGTGGACGTGCACGGCCGCGAAGTGCTGCGGCGCCTGTCGCCAATCGAACACCTCGCCGGTCCAGCGCGCGCCGCGCACGGCGCGCTTCGGGCCCTGGACCAGCCGGCCATGCAGGCCATGCGGCCCGAGATCCACGACGCGGTTTTCGCCGCCACCGGGCGCGAAGTCCCAGCAAGTCACCGCTCCGGGCGGCAGGCCGGTCTGCTGCAGCAGAGCCGCCTGCAGCGCATGGAGCGCCGGCGTCTCGCGCCACAGCACCGGGCGTTCGAGCCGCCCGTCGACATGTGCCTCGACGCGGCCGTCTGCCATCGGCGTGCCGGCCAGGGTCAGATCGGTCAACGCGTGTCCGCTCCCCGCGTGGTCCAACTGGGCGGAGGACCAGCGCCCCACGCGCGGATCCACCACCTGCAGGACCACGGCCGACGGCGACCAGGACACCACCACCAGCATCCATTGCCGCAGCAGGGCGCGTTGTGCGGTGCGCGCGCGGGCCTCGCCCACCTGCAGCGCGAAGTGGCCGTCTTCGTCGATGAGCACGCGCAGCGTGTCCGGCCCGCAGGCCAGCGCGGCCAGCGTCTGCTCGTCGCCCGCGATGCACCAGGGGCTGACCAGCAGGCCCAGCGTGCCGCTGACCAGTGCCAGCGGCTGCAAGTGTTCGAAGCGGACATGCGAGCCGGCATCGACCGGCTGGTGGCGGATCTCCACCGTCTGCACACCGGCCTCGGGCACGGTCTCGAAGACGATGCCGTCGGGCTCGGCGCGCTCCTGGCCGCGCCCCAGGCGGATCAGGTCGAGCCGCCCGGTCACCGGCCGGTCGCTGGACAGGTGGACCGCCACGGTCTGGCCGGGCGCCGCTGTCCAGCGGTCGAGATAACCCACCACCTCAGCCATCGATGCCCTCCGGATCCCAGCCGTGCAAGGCCTGCCAGCGGGCACGGAAAACGGCCCATTCGGCATCGGCGCGCGAGGTCCAGTGGCCGCCGACGATGTCCACCGGCAGCCCGCGCCCGCCCAGCCGCACGAGCGTCCAGCCGCCGCGCGTGGGCAGCCGCATCAGCGCATGTTTGCCGGCCGCCGGCACGTTGCGCAGCGGCAGCAGCAGGGCCTGCAGTTCGGCGTCGTAGGGGCCCATCGGGCGTTCGCGCAGGCGGCGGATCAGCACGCGCTGGCGAGCGCGGGCCTGAGCCGCGTCAGAGGTCGCGTCGTCAGTGTTCGATGCGCTCATGGTGGACCGCCACGAAGTGGTCGGAATAGTCGTGCTTGGCGATGCGCGCGTCGATCAGCACCGGCACGCCCGCCTGGTTGAGCCGTCGGGCCTCCTGCACCGCCGCGTCGACCTGCGCTGCCTCGGTGACGGTGATGCCGTGGCAGCCCTGGGCCCGGGCGATGGCCGCAAAGTCGCTGCCCACCGCAAAGCCCGTGTTCACCAGCGGACGGCCGGTCAGCACCTGGTTGTACTGCACCCACCCGAAGGCCTGGTTGTTCAGCACCACCCAGGTCACGCCGCACTTCCATTCGGCCGCCGTGGCCAGCTCGACGATGGACATCTGCATCGCGCCGTCGCCGACGAAGCACACGACCTGCTTGTCCGGCCGCGCCATCTTGGCGCCGATCGCGCCGATGGCGCCCATGCCCATGGCGGTCTGCTCGGCCATGGGCACGCAGTCGCCCACGTCGAGCACGCGGTAGTAAGGCCAGTAGTAGCACCACAGGTCGGCAGCGCCGTTCTCCTTCATCAGGATCGTATCCCTGGCGAAGATGCGGTTGACCGATTCCAGCAGCTGGCGCGTGCGGATCGGGTCTTGCGGCTGCCGCGCATCCGCCAGGCAGCTGGCCGTGAACGCGCGGCTGGTATCGGCCAGGCGCTGCGCGCGGGTGTCGTCGCGGCGCAGGCCGCGGCGCTCGAGCTCGGCATCGAGATCGCGCAGGCTGGCCGCGACATCGCCGGCCAGGCCGACGTCGGGCTGCCAATTCATGCCGAGGGCCAGCGGGTCGATGTCGACCTGGATCATGCGGGCCCGGCCAGGGTAGAGCGCCCAGCTGTTGGTGCTGAAGGCCTCCAGGCGCGACCCGAGCACGAGCATCACGTCGGCCTCGTCGTACCAGCGCTTGCCGGCCTGGGTGAAATACAGCCCGATCTGGCCCAGGGCGTGCGGCCCGTCCTCGGGGTAGATGCCGCGGCCGCTGGGCGTGGTCAGCACGGCCGCGGCCAGACGGTCGGCCATGCGCGCCACCTCGGCCGCCGCGCCCGAGACCACGGCGCCGCCGCCGCACACGATCACCGGCTGGCGCGCGCCCATCAGCAGATCGGCCGCACGTGCCACCGCCTGCGGATCGGGGCGCATGGGGCCGTGCTGCTGCGACGGCACATAGGCCGGAATCGTGCCGCGCTGATCGGCCAGATCGGACGGCACCTCGACGTAGACCGCGCCCGGCCGGCCGCTGCGCGCGGTGGCAAAGGCGCGCCGCATCACCCAGGGCACGCGCCGGATGTCGGCCACGCGTTCCATCCACTTGGTCACCGGTTTCATCAGCGTGCGGGTGTCCAGTTCCTGGAAGGCGCCCATGCCTTCCTGCAGCTGAACCACGCCGTTGGCGATGGCCACCAGCGGCACCGAGCCGCAGGTGGCCTCCAGCAAGCCGGTGACCAGGTTGGTGATGCCCGGCCCCGGGTTGGAAAACACCACGCCGGGCTGGCCGGTCAGGCGGCCCCAGGCATAGGCGCAGGCCACCGCGGACTTTTCGTCGCGCATCAGCACGAAGCGGATGTCCGAATGGTCGGCCAGGTCGTTGAGCAGGTGCTTGGGGTTGCCGGGCAGGCCGAATACGCGCGTCACGCCTTCAGCCTTCAGCGCTTCGACGACGGCCCGCCAGGGGCCCATGGTCTCGGTCATGCGGTTCTCCTGTCTACCGGGTCCGCGCCGCAGCCCAGGCCGCGGCGTCCATGCGGGGAATGGCGGACAGCAATTCCCGCGTGTAGGGGTGTTCGGGCGCGCTCAGCACCTGGTGTGCCGGGCCCGTCTCGACGACACAGCCGGTCTTCATCACCACGATGCGGTCGGCCATGCGCGAGGCCACGCGCAGGTCGTGGGTGATGAAGATCATCCCGAGACCGTCGCGCGCCTGGATCTCTTCGAGCAGGTCGAGGATCTCGGCCTGCACCGACACATCCAGCGCCGAGACCGGCTCGTCGGCAATCAGCAGCCGCGCCTTCATGGCCAGCGCGCGCGCGATGACGATGCGTTGGCGCTGGCCACCGGAAAACTCGTTCGGGTAGCGATCGGCCGATTTCGGATCGACACGCACGCGCGCCAGCAGCTCGCGGGCCTCCTGCATCGCCTGCGCATGCGGTGTGCCGTTGGCCATCGGCCCCATGGCGATGCTGTGGCCCACCGTGTGGCGCGGGTTCAGCGAGGCAAACGGGTCCTGGAAGACCATCTGCACGGCGCGCCGCAGAGGCGCGAGTTCACCCGCGCGCAGAGCGAGGTAGTCGTCGGACACACCGGCCAGCTGCGCCTGACCGGCGTCGCAGGGGGTCAGCCGCGCGAGCAGCCGTGCCAGCGTGGACTTGCCGGAGCCGGATTCGCCCACCACGGCCACCGTCTCCCCGCTGCCCACCGACAGCGCCACGTCGGCCACGGCGGCCACCGCCTGGGCGCGTCGCCACCAGGGGCCGCTGGCCTTGAAGGTCTTGCGCAGGCCATGGGCCTGCAGAAGCGGCGCGCCGGGCGCCCGCGGGGCACGCGGCACCAGCGGCGGCACGGCGCTCAGCAGACGCCGCGTGTAGTCCGCGCGCGGCTGGGCCAGCACCTCGCTGCGCGGGCCGGATTCCACCAGCAGGCCGTCCTTGAGCACGGCCACGTCGTCCGCCATCTCGGCCACCACGCCGAAGTCATGCGTGATAAGCAGCAGGCCCAGCCCGTGGCGGGCCTGCAGGTCGCGCAGCAGCCGCAGGATCTGCGCCTGGGTGGTGACGTCAAGGGCCGTGGTGGGTTCGTCGGCAATGATCAGCGCCGGGTTGGCGGCCAGCGCAATGGCGATCATCACGCGCTGACGCTGGCCGCCCGACAGCTGCCACGGGTAGCTGTGCACCGTCGAGCCGGGTGTCGGCAGGCCGACATCCTTCAGCAGGTCCAGCACCCTTGCTTGGCGGTCGCCAGGCCACTCGTGCCGGTCCAGCACCTCGCGCACCTGGCGGCCGATGCGCTCCAGCGGGTTCAGGCAGGACAAGGGGTCCTGGAAGATATAGCCCACGCGTCCGCCGCGCACGGCCAGCAGTTCGGTGGGGCTCATCGCCAGGGTGTCACGGCCCTCCAGCAGGATGCGCCCGCCGGTGATGCGCAAACGCGGCGACGGCAACAGCCGCACGATGGCCGCGGCGGCCAGCGACTTGCCCGAGCCGGATTCGCCCACCACACACAGCGTGCGACCGCGCTCGACGCGCAGCGACAGGTCTTCGACGGCGTGCCGCCGGTCGGCGCCTGGCGGCAGCTCGATCGTGAGCCCCTGGATGTCGAGCAGGGCCGTCATGGCGCGGTGGCGCGCCGCGCACGCAGCAAGGGGTTGCCGGCGTCGCCGATGCCGTCGGCCAGCAGGTTGATCGACAGCACGGTCACGAATAAGCACAGCCCGGGCAAGACGCTGAGCCACCAGGCCTCGCGGAAGACGGGACGCGAGGCGCCGATGATGTAGCCCCAGCTGATGAGGTTGGGGTCTGCCAGGCCCAGGAAGCTCAGCGAGGATTCGGTGAGGATGGCCGTGGCCACCATCAGCGAGCCCACGGCGATCACCGGGGGCAGCGCATTGGGCAGGATCTCGCGCACGATGATCTGCCCGTGCCCCAAGCCCAGCGAACGCGCGGCCTCGACGAATTCGCGGCTGCGCAGGGTCATGAACTCCGATCGCACCAGGCGAGCCACCGGCGGCCAGGTCACCAGCGCGATGGCGATGATCACGCTGCGCAGGCCCGGCAGCAAGATGGCCACCAGCAGGATGGCAAACAGGAAGGCCGGGATGACCTGGAAGAATTCGGTGAAGCGCACCGCGATGCGGTCGGCGGCGCCGCCGAAATAGCCGGCCAGCGCGCCCACGGTCACGCCGATCAACAACGCGCACAGGCTGGAGGCCATGCCGATCATCAGCGATACACGCGCGCCGTGGATCAGGCCCGAGAGCAGGTCGCGCCCGAGCATGTCGGTGCCGAGCAGGAAGTCGCCGCCCGGCGCAGCCAGCGGCGGGCCGAGCAGGGCCCAGGGGTCGTGTGGCGCGAGCCAGGGGGCCAGCAGCGCGACCAGCGCAATCAGCGCCAGCGTGCCGCCGCCCACCCACAGTCGCCAGTTCCGTTGCAGCAAGGAGGCCATGGTGCGGGTGCCGGCGCTCAGCGGCCGATGCGCGGATCGACGAGCCTCAGCACCAGATCGGTGAGCAGGTTGGCCAATACGACCATCACCGAGCAGATGAAGAACACGCCCAGGATCACGGCATAGTCGCGCTGCAGCAGGGCGTCGAAGGCCAGCCGTCCGATGCCGGGCCAGGCGAACACGGTTTCGATGACCACGGCGCCGCCCACCAGGTGGCCGATCTGCAGGCCGGCCATGGTGACCGTGGGCAGGATCGCATTGCGCAGCACATGGCCGCGCATCACCTGGCGATCGGTCAGACCCTTGGCCTGCGCGGTGCGCACGAAATCGCGGTCCAGCACCTCGAGCGTCGAGGCGCGGGCCAGCCGCACGTAGACCGCCAGGTACAGCAGCGACAGCGTCGTCGCCGGCAACACGAGGTGGTGTGCCACGTCGATCCAGTGCGCCACACCCTGCTTGGGGATCATGGAAGCCATGCCAAACGCCGGAAACCAGCCCAGTCCCACCGAGAACACCAGCACCAGCACCAGGCCGACCCAGAAGACCGGCATCGCGTAGCACAGCATCGCCAGCGAGCCGATGAGCGCATCGACCCAGCCGCCGCGCGATCGCGCGGATGCGGTGCCCAGTGCGGTGCCGGCCACGATGGCCACCAGCAGCGCGGTCACGGTCAGCAGCAGCGTGGCCGGCAGGCGCTGCGTGATCAGCTGCCACACCGGCACGTTGCTGCGGTAGCTGACGCCCAGGTCCAGCCGGGCCAGCCGGGCCAGGTAGTTGGCCACCTGCACCGGCATGGGCTGGTCCAGCCCGTAATCGCTGCGGATGCGCGCGATGAAGGCGGCATCGGCCGCGCCGCTCTCGCCGGCGATCACCGCCGCCGGGTCGCCGGGCGCCAGGCGGATCAGCGCAAAGTTGAGAAGCCCGATAGCCGCCAGCGTGAGCAGCGCGCGGGGCAGCCACGCGGCAATGGCGGCGAGCAGGCGCATCGGGTTCTGGCGGGTCGTGGCCTGCGTGGCGACGGTGGTGTGCGTGCCGGGCCGCTCAGCGGGCCTTCTCCAGCCAGGCCTCGGCGAAGTTGCCGTTGGGCCCCATGCCGTTGATGACGGCGTTGTGCAGGCGCCGGCTCATCACAGTGGGCCATTGCAGCTCGACCAGCCAGATCACGGCCGCATCCTCGACCAGCAGCTTCTGCACCTCGGAATAGAGCTGCTTGCGCTTGCCATCGTCGGTGGCCGAAGCAGCTTCGGCGAACAGGGCATCGACCTTCGGGTTCGAATAGCCGGACTCGTTGCTGAAGGGCACGCCCTTGCGCTGGTTCTCGGTGATGAAGGTGCGCGAGACCCCGAGCGCCGGATCCGACAGCGTGGTCAGGAAGGTCATGATCATCTCGAAGTCCCAGTTCCCCAGGCGGGCGACCCAGCCGGCGGCGTCCGTGGACTCCAGCACCACCTCGATGCCCACGCGGCGCAGGGCCTGACGCGTGCTCTCAGCCGCGCGGTTCCAGACCTCGCCATACGGCAGCCCCAGCAGCTTGACCCGCGCGCGGATGCCGTTGGCGTCCTTCTTCAGGCCCATTTCGTCGAGCAGCGCTTCGGCCTTGGCGATATTGAAGTCGTACGCGCGCACGGCCGGCTCGTAGTAGGGCGAGCTGGAATGGATCGGGCCGGTGGCCACCTTGGCGAAGCCCGAGAAGATGGTGTCGCGGAACTGGTTGCGGTCCAGCGCGTGCATCACGGCCTGGCGGAAGCGCCGGTCGTTGAAGGGCGCCTGGCGCAGGTTCATCTCGATCCAGGCGATCGGAGAACCCCATTCCCAGCCCTTGGCCGTGCCTTCCAGACCGGGCATCTTGGACAGGCGGGCCGCGTCGCGCAGTTCCAGGTCGTTCTGCGTGGCGATCTGGAACTGCTGGCTCTCGATGCCCAGCGCGCGGGAGGCCGCGTCCGGGATGAAGCGGTAGTAGATCTCGTCGAGGTAGGGCAGGCCGGCGCGCCAGTAATCGGCGTTGCGCACAAGATGGATGTACTCGCCGCGCTTCCACTCCTTGAACTTGAACGGGCCGGTGCCCACCGGGTTGGCGTTGGCGGGGTTCTTGCGGAAGTCCGTGCCCTTGTAGATGTGGGCCGGCAGCACCGGCGCGCCGATGGTGTCGAAGCTGCGGATCAGCGGTGCGAAGGGCTTCTCGAGCGCGAACTCGACCGTGTAGTCGTCGACCTTGCTGACCTTGGTGCGCTGGAAGACGGCCTTCGAGCGCGGGTGCACGTCGACCAGGTACTCGCCGAAGGTGAACAGCACGTCGTCGGCTGTGAAGGGCTTGCCGTCGTGCCACTTGACGTTGCGGCGCAGCTTGAAGGTGTATTTGCGACCGTCGGGCGCGATGGTCCAGGACTCGGCCAGCATGGGCTGCGGCGCCAAGCCGAAGTCGTAGGTCAGCAGGCTCTCGAAGATCTTCGTGCCCGGCAGCAGCGCAGGCGACTGCAGGAACATGCCCGGCACGATACCCGGGGGCTCGGGCCACAGGGTCGACTGCAGCGCGCCGCCGCGTACGGGCGCCTGTGCCGCCGCCAGGACCACCCAGCCGCCCAGCAGCAGGGCCAGCAGGTGCTGCAACAGTCTTTTCATGTGTGTCTCCTGAAAGGCGCGTGGTGCGCCAGCGATGAAGAGTCGCCGAAGCCTACGCGCTCGACTGGCCCAGCTACAAGCACCAATTTCTGCCAAACTGATGGAACCACTTTGCCCGGTCGGCGGCCACGCTGCCGGACCACCCGCCATGCGCCGTCCCGTCCAGCCGCCGCAGCCATCGTCCGCGCATGAGCAGCCCCTGTACCGCCAGCTCTACCTGCGGCTGCGTGAATCGATCCTGACGGGCTCGCTGCGCCCGGGGCAGCGCCTGGCCTCGTCGCGGGTGCTGGCCTCGCAGATGGCGGTGGCGCGCAATACCGTGCTGCAGGCCTATCTGCAGCTCGAGGTCGAGGGGTACATCACCGCCGAGCGCGGCTCCGGCCACTACGTCTCGCCGCTGCTGCCCGGGGTCGGTGGCAGCGCCGCGCGCAAGACGGCGCCTGCACAGACCGCCGCCAATTCGCTGGGGTCCGTGCGCAACACCTTCGACTTCGTGCCGGAGTCGCTGCGGCGGCCGATACCGCCCGTGCCGTTCCGGATCAATTTGCCGGAACTGGACCAATTCCCGATCGAGACCTGGGCGCGCCTGCAGGGCGCGGTGTTGCGGGAGGCGCGGCGCTCGGCGGGAATCGTCGCGCTGCTCGGCGAGGCCGACGCACAAGGCGACCTCTCGCTGCGCAGTGCGATCGCCGACCACGTGTCCATTGCGCGCGGGGTGCGTTGCAGCGCCGACGCGGTGATCATCACGGCCGGCGCGCAGCACGCGATGGACATGCTGCTGCGGGTGCTGACCCAGCCTGGCGATACGGTCGGCCTGGAGGATCCATGTTTTCCGGGTGCGCTGTCGGCCGCTCGCGCCGCTGCCTGCCGCATCGTGCCCGTGCCGGTGGATGCACAGGGCGCCGACCTCGATTCGATACAGACGCCGCCGCACGACATGCGCGTGCTCTTGTTGTGCCCGTCGAAGCAGTTTCCGCTGGGCGTGACGATGAGCCTGCCGCGTCGTCTGGCCCTGGTCGACTGGGCGCGGCGCAGCGCGGCCTGGATCATCGAGGACGACTACGACAGCGAATACCGCTTCGACGGCAAGCCCATCCCGTCGCTGCAGGGTCTGGACGGTGGTCGCCAGGTGATTTATGTGGGCACATTTTCCAAGGTGCTGTTCCCTTCGCTTCGGATGGGCTTCATCGTCAGCCCGCCGTCGCTGGTCGAGCCGCTGGCGGCGGCCCGGGCGATCTCGGGCCGGCACGGCAGTACGCTCGAGCAGCGTGTGCTGGCACGTTTCATCGACGATGGCCATTTCGCTCGCCACGTGCGCCGCATGAAGGCGCTCTACCGGGACCGGCAGGCGGTGCTGCTGGATGCGTGTCGACAGACGCTGGGCGAGCGTCTCGACATCGAAAGGGCCGACTCCGGCCTGCAGACGATGGGCTGGCTGCCGCCGGGCAGCGACGACCGCGAGGTGGCACGTGCCGCCCGGAGTTTTGGCGTGGAGGTGGCACCGCTGTCACGCTTTTGCCTGCAAACGAACCGTCCGCCTGGGCTGGTGATCGGCTACGGCGGGTTTACGGCCGAGCAAATCCGTGCCGCCGCCCATCAACTGGCCAGGGCCACCGGCACGGTGCATGGTTGACGGGATCCGCCGCCTCGCAACTGTCCCTGCGCCGCAAAGCCGGACCGTCGACGTGGACTCTGTTCACCCTAACTCAGGGGAATACTGGCGGAATCCTTATGATCGTGGGTACACAAGCCATCGGGCTGGGCAAACAATGACGACTGTTTTCCACCTTGGGAGCGGTGCCTGCGCGGATGGTGAAGTAGGCTGCCTGGGAATGAAGCACGGCGAGCGACCGGCGCCCAGGTGACTGTCTGCATCTGGACCCGTCG
Source organism: Pseudomonadota bacterium (assembly GCA_963205115.1). GTDB lineage: Bacteria > Pseudomonadota > Gammaproteobacteria > Burkholderiales > Burkholderiaceae_C > Rubrivivax. The sequence continues at coordinate 51,267 of CAUJHV010000029.1, forward strand.
AGGGTCCGCCCGACAGGCTCCGCATACGTAGCGATGATCATCGACTCCAGAACCGTGCCCGATGGGACAACCATCGACACGGATCTCTGCGTCGTCGGGTCGGGACCCGCCGCCCTGACACTGGCCCGGGCCTTCGCCGGGCGCAGCATCCGCGTGTGCCTGTTCGAAGGCGGCGCCGTCGAGATGCCCACACCGCAGACGCGCGAACTCGTGCAGGTCGAGAACGCGGGCGATTTCCTGCAGGTCGTCTCGGGCGACCGCAATATTCAGCTGGGCGGCAACTCGCCGGCCTGGAGCATCTTCATCGGCCGCGGCGAGCAGGGGCTGCGGCTGGCGCCGTTCGATCCCGTCGATTTCGAGCGCCGCGACTGGCTGCCCGGCTCCAGCGGCTGGCCGTTCGACCGGGCCCACCTGCAGCCGTACTACGAGCGCGCGCAGACGCTCTTCGGCCTGCCTGAATTCGACTATGAACTGGCGCGTTGGGGCCAAGGCTCCACACCGGCCTTGCCGCTGGGTACGGTTGGCGGCGCCGCGACCAAGATCTTCCAGTTCGCCTCACGCGATGCGTTCTGCCGAAACGTGCTGTCCGAGGTCGACCACGCACCCAACATCACGTCCTTCGTGCATGCCCACGCACTGGAGCTGCTGGTCGATGCCACGGGCCAGTCCGTCGAGCGCGTGCAATTCGGCTGCACCAGCGGCACGCGCTTCCAGGTGCGGGCCCGGACGGTCGTCGTGGCGGCCGGCGGCGTCGGCGTCGCCCATTTGATGCTGCTGTCGCGCAGCGTGCATGAGAACGGGCTGGGCAACGACCACGGTCTCGTGGGCCGGCACTTCATGGACCATCCGCTGGTCAATGGCGGCATCATCGAACCGACGGACCCGTCGATCTTTGCGCGCGCGGGCCTGTACGACCTGCGCGATGTCGACGGCATCTCGGTAATGGGTGCACTGGGCATCAGCCAGGATGCCATGCGGCGCGAGAAGCTGCTCAACAGTGCGGCGTGGATATGGCCGCGCGCGCGCTATTTCCGGCCGGCCCCGGGGGTGGTGGCGCTGAAATCGCTGACCAAAGGCGGCTGGAAGGCCGATGGCGTTTCCGGTTTGCTGCGCGACGTGGGCCACGCGGCGCAGGGCGTCGGTGACATTGCCGCGGTTGCCCGCCACAAGCTGAGCCACCGCATGTTCTATCCGCATCTTTTCCGGGGCGGATGGTCGGAACCGCAGCACGTGGCGCGCAGCGGTTACGAAGTCTTCGAGGTCATGCACATCACCGAGCAGGCGCCACACCCGGACAACCGGATCGTGCTGAGCGAGACGCGCGATGTACTGGGCCGGCAGGTCGCAGCCGCCAAGACCCGCTGGCGAGAGGAAGACACCGACAGCATCCAGCGCACGCAGGACATCCTGGCGCGCGACCTGGCTGCCGCGGGTGTCGGACGCTATATACCCGACCGCGTCGATGGCCGACCGGTGCTGGACCGCGGCGGCTGCGCGCACCACATGGGCACGACGCGCATGCATGACGACCCCAGACACGGCGTGGTCGACGCGCAATGCCGCGTGCACGGCGTGTCGAACCTGTACGTGGCCAGCAGTTCGGTCTTCCCCAGCGGCAGCTTCGCCAACCCGACATTGACGATCGTGGCGTTGGCGTTGCGCCTGGCCGATCACCTGAACGCCTGGTTGGCCGCGGCCTGACCCGATCGCACTACTGCACAGAGAAGGAGCCCTTCGCATGTCACGCCGCCGATCGAAGAAGGAGTGGTACTGCAAGGCCTGTGGCCACATCCACAAGGGGCCGCGGCCGCCGCAGCAGTGCCCGGCCTGCGGCACCGACGAGAGCAGCTTCGAGGAGATGCCGTCGACTGAGGCCGAAGGCGGCGACGACACCCCGCGCAGCCTGATCGGCGCGATCGACGATCTGGTCATCGACCACCACATCCATCCGGTGCTCGCGCATGCGCCCAACGGCATCATCCCGATGGCCGTGGCCTTCATGATCATGGCCGAATACCTGGGCCAGCCGATGCTGGGCACCGCGGCGGTCTACAGCCTGGGCTTCGTGCTGCTGACGATGCCGGTCGTCATCTATTCCGGCCTGAGGATCTGGCGGTGGCGCTACCGCGCCGCGCTCACGCGCATCTTCAAGCTGAAGATGGCCTCGGCCGCGGTGGCCAGCGCGTCGCTGGTGGCCATCGTGGGCTGGCGGGTGCTGGATCCACACGTGATGGACCCCGGCTCGCCGCACCGCTGGACGCTGATGACGCTGGCCCTGCTGCTGCTGGCCGCCGTGAGCCTGGCCGGCTATCTGGGGGGCCAGCTGGTCTTCAACAGCCGGCCCGAGCCGCAGACCGGACCCATCGTCCCCAGCAGCCCCGCGGGTGGCTCCTTGTTCACGGTGCAGCCGTTCTCGGCCTACCAAGACCTGGCGGCGCGGCGCGAGTTCATGTCCGGCGGGCGCTGAGAAGGTGTGAACGAACCCAACACACCCACTCATGCCCCGCAAACGGGCCATCTCTGCGTGGCAATGCTCGTGGTAGCCCGAGCTACGGCTGCGCTTTGCCCCTTGACCTGACCCGTTTGCGGGGCCTGCTCGGGCGCGCTGGGTTCATTCACAGCTTCTGAGTCGCCGACCGCGTTGCGCGCTTGGTGACAATGCGCCGAGGCGGCCACCCGGTCGCCACCCACGGCGCACGATGCGTCCATCGACGCTCGGCAGCCCACATACGGAGACTCCCGCACATGTTCTCGCACATCATGATCGGCACCCGCGATCTCGACCGCGCCAAGACCTTCTACGACGCGGTTCTGGGCACACTCGGCGTGCCGCCCGGTCACGTCGACCGCCACCGCATCTTCTGGCGCACGCCCACGGGCGTGTTCTCGACCTCGCTGCCGATCAACGGCGAGCCCGCGACGGTGGGCAACGGCAGCACAGTCGGTTTTGCCTGCCAGTCGGCCGAACAGGCCGATGCCTGGCATGCCGCGGGCCTGGCCCATGGCGGCGTGAGCTGCGAAGACCCGCCCGGCATCCGCGAAGGCGCCACCGGCCGGCTGTACCTGGCCTACATGCGCGACCCGGACGGCAACAAGCTCTGCGCGCTGTACCGCCTACCCAAGGCCGCTGCCTGATCGGCTGATGGCCTGACGATCGGGCACCGGCCGGTGGTGCCACCGCGCGACCCGGCCGGCTCAGTCGGGCGCGCCCTTGGCCGCCGCATCCGGCCCGTCAGCCGTGGGTGACCCGCCCGCGGCGGCCTCCATCTCGCGGATCAGCGCGCGGGCTTCGTCCCCTTCCGGGATCGGCCGGCCGCTGTCGCGCCAGGCCACGGCCGCCTTGAAGCCGTTGGCCTGCGCATAGCGCCGGAACCACAGCCCTTCGGGGTTGTGCCGCGTGATGCCGTCGAACACTGTGGCCATCATCTGCGACTGCTCCAGGCCCATGTTCAGCATGACCTGGTTGACCACCATCTTGTGCATCGCCAGGTGCCCGGCCGGCACGCCGGCGATGCGTGTGGCCAGCCGCATCGTCGCGGCTTCCAGCTGGTCAACGGGCACGGCCTCGTTGGCCAGGCCCCACTCGGCCGCGGTGCGGCCGTCGATGAGGTCGCCCGTGAACATCAGCTGCTTGGCGCGCGTGGGCCCCAGGCGGTAGGTCCACATCGCGGTGGTCGGGCAGCCCCAGACGCGCGTGGGCATGTAGCCGATGCGCGCGTCCTCGGCCATCACCAGCAGATCGCAGCTCAGCGCGATGTCGCTGCCGCCGGCCACGGCCGCACCGTGCACCTTGGCGATGGTGGGCTTGGCACTGCGCCACAGGCTCATGAAGTCTTCCGTGTTGCGCTTCATGTAGGCGTAGTCGACCATCGGATCCCAGGGGCTGGATTCCTGTTGGCAGGGGTGTTCGATCAGGCCTTCACCGAACTGGCTGAGGTCGTAGCCGCCGCAGAAGCCCTTGCCGGCGCCTTCGACCACGATCACGTGGATCTGCGGCTGCGTGTTGGCCCATTCCACGGCGGCGCGGATCTCGCGCGGCGTCTCGTCGTTGATGGCGTTGAGCCGCTCGGGGCGGTTGAGCAGCAGCCGGGCGATGGCGGGGTGCTGCGGGTCCGGGCTGATGGACAGGGTGCTGTAGGCGGGCACGGTGAGGGTCTCCTGGGGGGGCAGTGCGCGCGACGGGCCTTCAGGCATTCCCCTTCAGGCATTCCCTAGTGGCTGGCGGCGCGGCTGCGGGTAGGGTGTGGCAACGATCCTAGTCCTTTGCCCGGCGCGATCTGCGCGGTCGGGCTGAATCCGCGAGGTGCCTGCGCATGACGAATCCGCTCCGATCGACCCTTGGCTGTTTCGCGTCGCGCCGCGCGTGGCTGGGCCTGTTGCCTGCGGCGCTGGCCGTTGCGGTGGCACCCGTGTGGGGGCAGGGCACGGGCGACTGGCCCAGCCGCCCGCTGAAGCTGGTCTCGCCCTTCAACCCTGGCGGCGCCATCGACGTGCTCAACCGCGTGATCGCCGAGAAGCTGGCGCAGCGCCTGGGCCAGCCCATCGTGGTCGAGGCGCTGCCCGGCGCCAACACTATCACGGGCGCCAACGCGGTGGCCAAGGCGGCGCCCGACGGCTACACCTTCATGATCACCACGATGTCCACGCACGTGAACAACCGCGTGCTGTTCGACAAGCTGCCTTTCGATCCGGCCAAGGACTTCGCACCCATCACGCAGGTGTCGCTGGGCAGCGTGCTGCTGACGGCCCCGGCCAACGCGCCCTACAACGACTTGAAAGGCCTGATTGCCTGGGCCGCGCAGCAGAAACGCCCCATCAGCTACGGGACCTGGGGCATCGGATCCTCGGCGCATGTCTACGGCGAGATCCTGCGCAAGGAACACGGCCTGGATCTCAACCACGTGCCTTACAAGGGCGAGGTGCCCGCGCTGACCGACGTGATCGGCGGCAACCTGGACATCACCTTCGCCAGCCCCGTGGGCGCCAAGCCGCAGGTCGCGGCGGGCCGCATCAAGGCGCTGGCGATGGCCGGCCCGGCGCGATCGGCCGCCATGCCCGATGTGCCCACCTTCGCCGAGCAGGGCTTCAAGGGCATGGACCTGGCCGTGTGGGTGGCGGCCTATGCGCCTGCCGGCACGCCCGCGCCCATCATCGAACGGCTGCAGCGCGAGATTTCGGCGGTGATCCGCCTGCCCGACGTGACGCCCAAGCTGGTCGACCAGGGGCAGACGCCGCTGGGCAATACGCCGGCGGAGTTCGACGCGAATTTCCGCGCCCAGGCACCGCGCTGGGAGGCGCTGATCCGCGCCTCCGGCGCGAAGCCCCAGTGAGGCGGGGCGCGTGACGCCGCAGCAGGAGGACCCCATGGAGACGACACCGAACGATACGGTCGACCAGGGCACGGCCTACGGTTACCGGCTGCCCGCACACGACCCCGCCTTGACCGAAGTCGGCCCCGGCACGCCCATGGGCGAGCTGATGCGGCGCTACTGGCACCCCGTGGGCCTGACCGCGGATGCCGCCAGCGAACCGCGGCGTGTGTGGGTGCTGGGCGAAGAGCTGATCCTGTTCCGCGACGGGCAAGGGCGAGCGGGCCTGGTGCACCCGCGCTGCGCGCACCGCGGCAGCTCGCTTTACTACGGCCGCGTCGAAGAACAGGGCATCCGCTGCTGTTATCACGGCTGGTTGTTCGACGTGCAGGGCCATTGCCTGGACATGCCCTGCGAGCCCAATGGCGGCGTGCGCCACAACGTCCGCCAGCCCTGGTACCCGGTGCAGGAGCGCTACGGCCTGGTCTGGGCCTACCTCGGGCCGCCGGCACGCAAGCCGCTGCTGCCGCACTACGACGCGCTGGAGAACCTGGGCGCGGGCGAATGGATCGAGGCCGACGATTCCAGCATCGGCGGCGGCGGCCCCCAGATCATCCCGTGCAACTGGCTGCAGCACTGGGAAAACATCGTCGACTCGTTCCACGTGCCCATCCTGCACGCCACGTTTTCCGGCACGCAGTTCGTGCCGCAAATGGCGCAGATGCCCAAGGTCGAGTGGCGCAGCACCGGGCGCGGCGTGCGCGTGGAGAGCTGGCGCGATCTCGAACCCGGCAAGCCCCTGCGCCGCGTGACCGAGGCCATCGTGCCCACGCTGCGTGTCGTGCCCAGCCCGCGCCTGGGCAAGCTCGGCCCGGTCGAATCCATCGGCTGGGTGCTGCCGATGGACGACACGCGCTTTCGCATCTACGTGGCCGGCCGCGTCACCGAGGCGGGCGAGCTCTCGCGCATGCGCAGCAAGATGAACGGCAAGTTCTGGTGGGATCTCAGCGAAGAAGAGCACCGCCGTTTTCCCGGCGACTACGAGGCGCAGGTGAGCCAGGGCCCCATCGCGCCGCAGGCGTCCGAACACCTGCGCACCAGCGACAAGGGCATCGTCATGCTGCGCCGCGTGCTGCGCGAGCAGCTCAAGGTGATGGCCGAGGGCGGTGACCCGGTGGGCGTGGTGCGCGATCCCGCGGCCAGCCCGCTCGTCTCGCTGGATGCGGGAAACTGGCCCGGCTGACCGCTGCACAAGAAACCGCCATGACGACATCGACACCCACCTTCGAGACCCTGCTCTACGACGTGACGGACGGCATCGCCACCATCGCGCTCAATCGCCCCGAACAGCTCAATGCCTTCAACGGGCCCATGTGCATGGAGCTCATCAAGGCCTTCGACCTGACCGATGCCGACGACGCCGTGCGCGCGGTGATCGTCACCGGTGCCGGCCGCGCCTTCTGTGCCGGCGCCGACCTGTCCACCGGCGGCAAGACCTTCGACTACGCCCAGCGCGACGACGAGATCCGCAACGCCCGCAAGGTCGGCGACGTCTTCCGCGACGGCGGCGGTCTGGTCACGCTGCGCATCTTCCGCAGCCTCAAGCCGGTGATCGGCGCCATCAATGGCGCGGCCGTGGGCATCGGCATGACGATGCAGCTGCCGATGGACATCCGCCTGGCGTCGTCGGGCGCGCGCTTCGGTTTTGTCTTCGCGCGGCGTGGCATCACGCCCGAAGCGGCTTCGTCATGGTTTCTGCCGCGCCTGGTGGGCATGCAAACGGCGCTGGAGTGGTGCATCAGCGGGCGCCTGGTTCCCGCCGACGAGGCCTGCGCGCGCGGCCTGGTGCGCGCCGTGCATGCGCCCGAGGCGCTGATGGACGCCGCCCGCGCGATGGCCCGCGAGCTCACGGCGCACAGCGCGCCGGTGTCGGTGGCGATGACGCGCCAGATGCTGTGGCGCATGGCCGGCGCGGCGCACCCGATGGACGCACACCGGCTGGACAGCCTCGCGATCCAGTCGCGTGGGGCGGCGCGAGACGTGCGCGAGGGCGTCGGCGCATTCCTGGAGAAACGCGAGCCGAACTGGCCCGATCGCGTGAGCGCGGACCTGCCGGACTTCTTCGATTGGCGTTCGGAGCCGCCGTTCGAGTGAGTCGCGGCTGATCAACGCCGCGCCGCCAGCAGCTCCAGCAGATCCGTGAAGGCGCGGTGCCGCACCGCGCCGTCGAGCTCGATGATGCGGCTGTGGCGGTAGATGGGGCTCAGGTCCAGGCCCACGCCCAGTGCCAGCACCTCGATGCGGCTGGCGGCCTCGTGCGTGGCGACCACCTGGCGCAGGTGGCGGTCCAGGTAATCGGCGACGTTGGCCCGCTGCGTGGCCGCGTCCATCGGACAGCCATCGGACACGACGATCAGGATGCGGCGCCGCGCGGCCATCGATTCCAGCCGCGCGCAGGCCCAGTCCACGGCTTCGCCGTCCAGGCCCTCGCGGAACTGCTCGGTGCGCAGCATCGCGGCGATGTCCGGCCGCGCGCGGCGCCAGGCGGTCTGAGCGGGTTTGAAGACCAGGTGCAGCCGCTCGTTCAAGCGGCCGGGCTGCGCGGGGCTGCCGGCCTTCATCCATTCGCGCGCGGCGCGGCCGCCGTTCCACGCGGCGGTCGTGAAGCCCAGCAGCTCGGCCGGCACGCCGGCCAGTTCCAGCGCCCGCAGCAGCACGTCGCAGAACACCGCCAGCGGTTCGGCATGCACCTTCATCGAGCCGGAACAATCGACCAGCAGGCTCACGGCCGCATCGGCCAGCGGCTGTTCGCGCGGCTGGCGGAACAAACGGCGTTCGGTGGGGCTGGCGACCAGTTGCGCCAGGCGCCGGCCGTCGATGCGGCCTTCTTCCTGCGCGCTGTCCCAGCCGTCGACGGCCGGGCGGGCGAGCAGCGCGCGCAGCTGGCGGGCCAGACGCGGCAACGCGATGCCTTGCGCGGCCACACGCTCGTCCAACTGCTCGCGCCAGGCGCGCAGCTGCGCCGGGCGCACGCCTTGCGAGGCGGCCTGTTCGCGGTCGTAGGCGCGCGTGAAGGCGCGGTAGCCGCCGGGCTCGCCCGCGACGCGTGAGGCCGGCCCCTGGCAGTTGCCGGCCAGCCGGGCTTCGTCGGTGACACCGGGGTCGTCCAGCCACAGCGCAAAGCGCGGCGGCTCGTCTTCGCCGGTCTCGCTGCGCGCTTGCGGCGCAGCTTCGGCCAGTTGTTCGAGGTCCACCTGCGAGGCCACATGTTCCGCCACGGCGCGGGCGTGCACGGCGTAGGCACGCTGGTCGTGACGCGTGCGGCGCAGGCCGGCCAGGTGCGTGCCGATGACGGTGGCCAGGCCCATGCGCGTGCCTTCCATCATGTCCTCGACGGCTTCGGGCACGATGTCGCCGGTCAGCCGCGTGCGCACGGATTGCGCCACGGTGAACAGCAGCAGGCCCGAGACGCTGTCGGTCAGCCGGCTGCGCAGGAAATCCTCGGTCCAGGCCGCGTGGCGCCGCTGCAGGTTCAGCCGCAGGCCGGGCAGGGCGGCCAGCGATTCGCAGCGGTATTGCTCCAACTGTTCGAAGATGAAGCGAGCGACCGGGCCTTCGGGCGTGAGCGTGTCGTGCAGCGCGGCATCGCTGTGCATCAGGCGGACCGCGAGGCCGTCACTGGCGCCGCGCAGCGAATCCCAATCGTCGGTCGCCGGGTCCACGCGCAGGTGTGGCGCGGCGATGCGCAAGGCCTCCGCACCGCGGTGCAGCCGGTGACCGCGGAAGTGCAGCTCGCGCTGGCCCGTCAGGGCGCGCAGCGTGGCCGCGCACAACTCTTCCAGGCGCTGCTGGCGGCGGATCTCGGCCTGCTCGGCGGACATGGGCGGATCAGCCGGCGCAGCGGTTTGAATCCGGGCGCTGGCGCCGGCGGACGTCGCTCTCGGATGGGGCCGCGCAAGGGAAGCGGCGCACGAATCTGACGACGCGGTTCACGCCGAGCCGTCCATCTCGCGCCCGAAGCAGCGCTGGAAATACTCGGCCACCACGGGCTGTTCGGCCGGGTCGCAGCGGTTGGCGAAGGACACGCGGAAAGCCGTCGCGAGGCTGCTGAAGAGTTCCACGTTCTCGGCCCAGCTGATCACCGTGCGCGGCGACATCAGCGTCGACAAGTCACCCGCCGCAAAACCCTGGCGCGTGAGCGCGGCCACCGCGACCATGCCGGCCACCGTCTCGGGCCGGGCCTCGGGCACGCGTGCACACACGATGGCGATCTCTTCCTCGGCGCTCAGGTAATGCAGCGCCGCCGTGATGTCCCAGCGGTCCAGCTGCGCGTGGTTCAGCCGCTGCGTGCCGTGGTACTGGCCGTCCAGGTCGCCCAGGCCCAGCGTATTGGCCGTGGCGAACAGGCGGAAATGCGGATGCGGGCGGATCACGCGGTTCTGGTCCAGCAGCGTCAGGCTGCCGTCGCGCTCGAGGATGCGCTGGATCACGAACATCACGTCGGGCCGGCCGGCGTCGTATTCGTCGAAGACCAGCGCCACGGGCCGCTGCAATGCCCAGGGCACGATGCCTTCCTGGAACTCCGTCACCTGGCGGTCCTGGCGCACGACGACCGCGTCCTTGCCAATCAGGTCCAGCCGGCTCAAGTGGCCGTCCAGGTTGACGCGCACGCAAGGCCAGTTCAGCCGCGCGGCCACCTGTTCGACGTGCGTGGATTTGCCCGTGCCGTGCGGCCCCTGCACCAGCACGCGCCGGTTGCGCGCAAAGCCGGCCAGCAGCGCCAGTGTCACATCGTGGTTGAAGCGGTAGGCGGTGTCGATCTCCGGCACGTGCTCGTCGCGTTCGGCGAAGGCGGGCACGCGCAGGTCGGCGTCGATGCCGAAGGTCTCGCGCACGTCGATCAGTCGGGTGGGCTGCAGGCTGGCGAGGTCGGTCACGGTGGCGTCGGGTCAGGAGGAAGGGGCGTCGATGAGCGGGCAGCGACGGTCGAACGGCCGTCCATCGGCGGTCGCGCGAGCGTAGCTGAAGGGCGGGCGCGAACGACGGCGGGTCCGCCCCGCTGGTGCCAACGATATGCCGGGTCTGGCTCCATGACCCGCGGGACAGCCCGCCGGGCGCGCGGCACGCGTCGCCGCACAATCGCCCCCAGCAACGATCCCCGACCTGGAGCACACGATGAGCAACCGAACACCCACCGGCCCGCAGAAGATGACACCTTCCGAAGCCTTCGTCGAGACCCTGGCGGTCAACGGCGTGCAGCACATCTTCGGCATCATGGGCTCGGCGTTCATGGACGCGATGGACATCTTCGCGCCGGCCGGCATCTCGCTGATCCCGGTGGTGCACGAGCAGGGCGCCGCGCACATGGCCGACGGCTATTCGCGTGCCAGCGGCCGCCACGGCGTGTGCATCGGGCAGAACGGCCCGGGCATCAGCAACTGCGTCACCGCCATCGCCGCGGCCTACTGGGCGCACAGCCCGGTGGTGATCGTCACGCCGGAAACCGGCTCCATGGGCATGGGCCTGGGCGGCTTCCAGGAGATCAACCAGCTGCCGATGTTCCAGGAGTGCACCCGCTACCAGGCGCACGTGAACAACCCCAAGCGCATGGGCGAATTCACCGCCCGTGCCTTCGACCGCGCGATGTCGGAGATGGGCCCCACGCAGCTCAACATCCCGCGTGACTACTTTTACGGCGAACTCACCGCCGAGATCCTGCCGCCGATGCGCGTGGAGCGCGGCGCCGGTGGCGAGAACAGCCTGAATGCGGCCGCCGAGATGCTGGCCGCAGCGAAGTTCCCGGTCATCCTGTCCGGCGGCGGCGTGGTGCTGGGTGATGCCGTGAACGAAGTGAAGGCCCTGGCCGAGCGCCTGGGCGCGCCGGTGGTCAACGGCTACCTGCGCAACGACAGCTTCCCGGCCAGCCACCCGCTGTGGGCCGGCCCGCTGGGCTACCAGGGCAGCAAGGCCGCGATGAAGCTCATCGCACAGGCCGACGTGGTGCTGGCCCTGGGCTCGCGCCTGGGCCCCTTCGGCACGCTGCCCCAGCACGGCATGGACTACTGGCCCAAGAACGCCAAGATCATCCAGGTCGAGGCCGACCACACCAACCTGGGCCTGGTCAAGAAGATCAGCGTGGGCATCCACGGCGACGCCAAGGCCGCCGCGCGCGCGCTGCTGGCCCGCGTGGCCGGCCGCACGCTGGCCTGCGACGCCACGATCGCCGAACGCGCCGCGACCATCGCCGCGGAGAAGGCGGCCTGGGAGAAGGAACTCTCCGAGTGGACACACGAGCGCGACGCCTACAGCCTGGACGTCATCGAAGAAGCCAAGAACGAGCGCACCTTCAACGGCGGCCATTACCTGCACCCGCGGCAGGTGCTGCGCGAGCTGGAAAAGGCCATGCCGCCGCGCGTGATGGTCTCCACCGACATCGGCAACATCAACGCCGTGTCCAACAGCTACCTGCGCTTCGAAGAGCCGCGCAGCTTCTTCGCGCCGATGAGCTACGGCAACTGCGGCTACTCGCTGCCCACGATGATCGGTGCCAAGCTGGCGGCGCCTGATCGCCCCGGCATTGCCTACGCCGGTGACGGCGCCTGGGCCATGAGCATGACCGAGATCATGACCGCCGTGCGCCACGACATCCCGGTGACGGCCGTGGTCTTCCACAACCGCCAGTGGGGCGCCGAGAAGAAGAACCAGGTCGACTTCTACAACCGCCGGTTCGTCGCCGGCGAACTGGAAAGCCCGAGCTTTGCCGGTATCGCGCGCAGCATGGGCGCCGAAGGCATCGTCGTGGACGAGCTGGATCAGGTCGGCCCGGCCCTGAAGAAGGCCATCGACCTGCAGATGAACCATCGCAAGACCTGCGTGATCGAGATCATGTGCACGCGCGAACTGGGCGATCCGTTCCGGCGTGACGCGCTGTCCAAGCCGGTGCGCCTGCTCGAGAAGTACAAGGACTACGTTTGAGCGCTGAGCCGCCTGCGTTGCAGGTCTCCACGCGCGGCACCATCGACGCCGCGCTGATCCTCAACGCCGGTTCGTCGTCGATCAAGTACGCGCTGTTCGAGCGGCCGGGCGAGGGCGTGGCCGTGCTCGGCGCGCCGGTGCTGTCCGGCCAGATCGACGGCCTGACCGGCGAAGACCACTCGTCCGCGTTGCGCGAGGTCATCGCCCGCGTGCTGGGCAGCGGCGCCGCGCGCTGGCGCATCGTGGTTGTCGGTCACCGCATCGTGCACGGCGGCACGCGTTTCGTGGAGCCGGTGGTGGTGGACGAGGGCGTGCTGGCCGAATTGCAGGCGCTGTCGCCGCTGGCGCCGCTGCACCAGCCGCACAATCTGGCCGGCGTGCGCGCGGCGCAGTCGGCCTTTCCCGGCGTACCGCAGGTGGCCTGCTTCGACACGGCCTTCCATGCCGTCAAGCCCGAGGTGCACCAGCGCTTTGCGCTGCCGCAGGCCTGGCATGACGCGGGGGTTCGGCGTTATGGGTTTCACGGCTCGTCCTACGAATCCATCGTCGCGCAGCTGCGGGCCACGGAGCCGGCGCTGGCCGAGGGCCGGCTGGTGGTGGCGCATCTGGGCAATGGCGCGTCAATGTGCGGCATCGCGCAGGGCCGCTGCGTCAACACCACGATGAGCTTTTCGCCGCTGGACGGCCTGACCATGGGCACACGCACCGGCCGGCTCGACGCGGCCGTGGTGCTGCATGCGCTGACGCACATGGGCATGGACGTGGCGGGCATCGAACGCGTGCTCACGCGCGAATCGGGATTGCTGGGCCTGTCGGGCCTGAGCAGCGACATGCGCACGCTGATGGCCAGCGACGACCCGCGCGCGCACCTGGCGCTGGACCACTTCGTCGAAAGCGTGCTGCGCGAACTGGCCGGCCTGGCGGCCGCGTTGCGCGGCATCGACACGCTGGTCTTCACCGGCGGCATCGGCGAAAACGCCGCCGCACTGCGCGCGCGCATCGTGAAGGGCGCGGCCTGGATGGGCCTGGACCTGGACGAAGCCGCCAATGCACGCAGCGCCACCGTCATCGACAGCCCGGCCAGCCGCGTGCGCATCCGCGTGATCCGCACGCAGGAAGAGGCCGTGCTGGCGCGCGCGGCTTTCGGCTTGTGCGCCGCCACGCCCGCCGTGCCTGCCGACGCAGTGGCGCGCTGAGCGTGCTTGCGGCGCCATGATCCGGATCATCAGCTGGTCGTAGTACACGATGCCGCCCACGCCGCTGGTGGGCGCACCGGGGCCGACAAGGACGCGGTCCGCGAAGCGACCGCCGACCCCGGCGGCGTGCGGCCATGCCGCCGACGAAAGCAGCCCAGCGGCCGCGGCTGAGAGAGGGCGTTTCATGGAATCTCCAGCGCGACTCGCCCGTCGTCGTGCCTGGTCGAGCCTGCCCGCTGCTACCCGGCAGCGCCTTGCAGGACGCCGGCCGATCAGGTCTCATGGGTTCACCCCCGACACGCCGCCAGCGGGCAACCCCTCTCGCAGACCTGTCATGGCGCGCTGGCCGTGCGCGGGCTCACCCATGCGGGCACGATCGCCGTGTCGTCTGTAACCCCGCGGGCTGCGCCAACGAATGGTGTGCAAGGGCAGTCTCGGCCCCGGATGAACCCACCAAGCAGGAGCACACACGATGACCCGCCGCACCCTTTTTTCATGGCTCGCCGCCTTCTCGGCAGGCCGGGCTTACGCAGCGCCCGCTGCCGCGGCGACACCGGCCGTGGGCCGCCTGGTGCTGACCGACGCGCAGTGGCGCACGCGGCTGACGCCGACGCAGTTCGACGTGCTGCGCCAGCATGGCACCGAGCGTGCCGGCACCAGCGCGCTGAACGCCGAGAAGCGCCGTGGCACCTACCACTGCGCCGGCTGCGGACTGGCACTGTTTTCGTCGGCCGCCAAGTATGAAAGCGGCACCGGCTGGCCGAGTTTCCATACCGCGCTGCCCGGTGCGCTGGGCTTTTCGACCGACTTCAAGCTGGTGCTGCCGCGCACGGAATACCACTGCGCGCGCTGCGAGGGCCACCAGGGCCACCGCTTCAACGATGGCCCGGCGCCGACGGGCATGCGGTTCTGCAACAACGGCGTGGCGCTGACTTTCGAGGTGGCGTCATGAGCATGAACGAACGCACCGTGGGCGAAATCCGCCGCACGTCCGCCCGTGTCCCCGCGCGGCGGGGCGCCATCGGTACGGTCGCAACGGGCCTGTGCGCGGCGGCGGCCGCCACACTCCTGGCGCTGTCCGGTTGCATGGCCGAAGCGGCCACGCCGGCGGCTGCGTCGGACGCCCTGGCCCGGCACACCGGGCCCACGGCACGCGCCATCTTTGCCGGCGGCTGCTTCTGGTGCGTGGAGGCCGATTTCGACAAGGTCGAGGGCGTGCTGGCCACCACCTCCGGCTACATCGGCGGCAGCGTGCCGAACCCCACGTACGAGGCCGTCTCGTCCAAGCAGACCGGGCACGCCGAGGCCGTGGAGATCGTCTATGACCCGCGGCGGGTGAACTACGAGCAGCTGCTCAAGCACTTCTGGCGCACCACCGACCCCACCGCGCTGAACCGGCAGTTCTGCGATGTCGGCACGCCCTACCGACACGCCATCTTCGCGGTGGACGATGCGCAGCTCGCCGCTGCCAAGGCCTCGCGACAGGCGCTGGAGCAGACCAAGCCCTTCCGCGAGCCCATCGTCACCGAGATCGTGCGCGCCGGCGCGTTCTATCCGGCCGAGGGCTACCACCAGGACTACTACCTGAAGAACCCGGTGCGCTATGGCTACTACCGCGAGCGCTGCGGGCGTGATGAGCGCCTGAAGGCGCTGTGGGGCAAGGCGGCGGGGTGAGGGCGATGAGGCCGTGTGCGGGGTGATTCCGCTCGCGCATGCGACGACCCGCGCCGCTGCGGCATCGCCAAAGACCCTGAGGTCGGTCACATCGCGGCATCGCGCAAGAATTCGTCCAGACTGTCGCTCGCTCCATTCGACCCCCCCGTCTCGCACCCCAGGCCAGACGCAGGCGCCTGCACACCGCTGGCGCAGCGCGCCCGATCCCGTCGGCTCCGGCGTTAAGGGGTCTCGCGCGACAGACCCATGGTCGATCCCAGGGGGTTTATCGTGAATGCACATCACGGCGTGTCCATCGTCGGCGGCGGCGCCATCGGGTTTTCGCTCGCGGTACATCTGCGAGCAGCCGGCAAGGACGTGACGGTGCTTCGCGTCGGCACCGGCTACCGGCATCCCGAGGTCCAGACGGTGGTCGTGCAGTCCGGTGACGGCAGCACGCTCACGCAGGAGATCGCCTCCCGGCCGCTGTCCTCTGCAAGCCCGTTGTCGGGCCTGGTCGTGCTGGCCGCCAAGGCCAATGCCAACACGGCACTGGCGCACGTGCTGGCGGCGAACGCGGGCGCCATCGATCTCGTGCTGATGCAGAACGGCATCGGCGTGGAAAAGCCTTTCATGGGCCGTCACTTCCGCAGCCTGTCGCGCTGCGTCGTCTACATCACGGCCGAAATGGCCGGGCCCGGCCGCTACACGGCGCGAATGATGAAACCCTCGCCCGTCGGCCTGGTCGAGCCGGCCGATGTGCCGATGAAAGCCCTGGTGGCCACGCTGTGCACGCCTGGCCTGGCGTTCAGCGAGGAAACCGACATCCGGCGCGAGGTCTGGAAGAAGGGGATCATCAACACCGTCTTCAACTCGGTGTGCCCGCTGGTGGATGTCGACAACGGCATCTTCGACAGGGACGATGCGGTCAAGGACCTGGCGCGGCGCATCGTGCGCGAATGCGTGCCCGTGGCGCGTGGCATGGGCATCGACGTCGACCCGGACGACATCCTCGAGCAGATCCTGCTGATCAGCCGTCGCTCGAGCGGTCAGCTGATTTCGACGCTTCAGGACATTCGGGCCCATCGCGAGACCGAGATCGCGTTTTTCAACCTCGAAATCTGCCGGATGGCCGAGTCCATGAAGCCGCCGATGGACCTGCCGCTGACGCGGGCGCTGGGCTTGTTGACGCAGCGGAAGTCGGCCGTCACCCGGGAATCCGGCGCGGCCCACGCAGCGCCTTGAACGCCGCGCGGGCCCGCGGACGCCCCGCGCCGCTCAGCGGCAGTGGCTGGGCCGGTTGTCCGAGCGCACGCGCTTGAAACGTGTGCGTTCGCCGTTCATCTCGATCAGCGTGAAGCGTTCGGCGCCGTATTCGAGGATGGGGTTGACGTCCTGCACGCCCGGTGCCGAGGCATGGTTCCAGACGATGCGGTCGCCGTCCTTCACGACCCACGTGCCGTCCTTGCTCTGGTCCTTGGGCTCGCCCTGGCTGAAGGGGCTGGTGCCGTAGCGGCCATCCGGATGCATCAGCACCCAGTGCGGCGAACCGTGGCGCACGCTGGTCCACAGGCCGATCAGTTCGCAGGGGTACGCGCCGTCCAGGGGCCGGATGCGGCGGGCGCCGGTGTCCGGCTGGGTGAAGTTGCGCACCGCCACCACACCCACCAGTGCGATGCCCATCAGCATCAGGCCGGCCACCTGCTTCCGGTTCAGCGACCACAAGGCATCCGCGATGCGACGACCGATCGAAGGTGTCGCGGCCGGCGGCGATGCGCCTTGTGCCCCTCCGGCGGCGCCTGATGCCGCGGTGGTGTGCGGCGCGGCCGTCAGGCCCACCTGGATATTCGCCACACGCCGACGCATGCCGTTCCAGGCCCAGGCCAGGCCCAGGGCCGCCAGCAGCAGGGCCGCGCCCATCAGGCCGCGCAAGGCGTCGGTGACACGGCCGACGCCGCGGTTCACGGCACCTTCGCTGGCCACGCGCAGGCCGACCTCGGTCTGCGGCTGCGTGTGCAGGGCGACATCGATGGCATGCAGGATGCGCGGCTGGAAGGTGGCGGCCTCCGCGCTGCCGGCGTCGTAGACATACCGCTGCGCATGATGCAACGCGACGGTGCCATGGCGCTTCAAGGCCGGCTGCTCCGCCGTGCGCAGCGCGATCTGGGCCAGCACGTAGTGCCGGCCTGCTTCGCTCAGGCGCTCGCTCGTGATGGCGGTCTCGGCGGCGTCGAAGCGGCCGTGCATGATGTGGCGTTCCAGCGGGCTGGGCCACACACGAAGCCCGCCCAGCGAAGGCGGCGCAAACAAGGCGATCACCACGCACAGCGCCAGTGCCGGCAGCAGCACAAAACGGGCCTTCAGCGTGCCAAAACTGCCCAGCGACAGGCCGATCCACGCGGCCGATAGCAGCAGCACCAGCGCACCGACCGGCGACGCGCCTTCGAATTCATCCGGCCCCATCCAGGGCACATGCGCCGGCGGCAACTGCCCCTGGCCGAGCGCCGCGGCATACAGCCAGGCCACCAGCCGCGCCAGCGGCGCGATGCTGATCGACACGCCCAGCGCCACGCAGACGATCGCGCCCACGCACACCAGCACCGTGCGCAGGCGCAGCGCATCCAGCCGCGCCGCAGCGGAGGCTTCGCGGTCGCGCAGGAACGGGTTGAGCGTGGCGGTGGCCAATCACGCGCCCCCGATGCGCTGGCTGAGCTGGTCGCGCAGGGTGGCCAGCTGTGCGGTGGCCGCATGGCGCTGCTGCACGCCTTCCTGGTTGATGCGCACGACCTCCTGCACCGTGGTCATCAGCGACTCGTGCACGTCCTGCAGGGTCTGGATGTCGATCACCAGGCGCTGGTTGGCCTTGGCGGTGGAGATGGTGTTGTCCTTCAGCAGGCGGGCGTTCTCGCGCAGGAATTCGTTGGTGGCGTCGTCGATGTGATTGGCCAGCTCGACGGCGTTTTTCTGCTCGTTCAGCGACAGCGCCAGCATGAACTGGCGTTTCCAGGCCGGAACGGTGAGTTCGCGGATGTTGTGGAACTTCTCGATCAGCATGCGGTTGTTGGCCTGCACCATGCGGATCATCGGCAGCTGCTGCAGCGCCGCGTGCTGCAGCATGCGCATGTCGGCCACACGCTTTTCCAGCGAGGCCAGCGCGGCGCGCAGGTCCTGCACGGCCTGGGCCTTGACCGGGTCGTTCGTGGCCAGTGCCGTTTCCATCGCCAGGCGCTGCTGCAGCGGGGCCAGCGCCTGCTCGCCGGCGGCGATGTGCGCGCCCAGCAGCGCGTGCTCCTGCTTGACCGACTCGAAGCTCTGCTCGAGCTGCGTCACACGCTGGGCCAGGTTGCCCTGCATGCCCTGCACCTGGTTGAGCAGGTTGTCGATCTGCGTGCTGACGTCCTGGAAGCGCACGGCCACCGCGGTGGTCTTGAGCTTGAACTTGTCGATCAGGCCGCCCAGCAGCGGCACCTTGGAGCGGGCGTCGGACAGCGCGCCCAGGTTCAGCGACTTGGCCGCGACCACCACTTCCGACAGCCGCGCGCCCATCACGTCCAGGTCCTTGGACTTGACTTGCGCCAGCAGCGCGTCGGTGTGCTGCGCCGTGTGCTGGCCGATGTCGCGCCCGAAGGCATGGATGGCTGCGAGCGAGCCCGTCTGCAGCTGGGCCACGAGTGCCTGGACCTTCTCGGCCGACACCTCGGCCGTGGGCAGCGTCGCGGCAGTCGACACGCCGGGCAGGGCAGTGGGCAGGGTGGCCGGTGCCGCGCTGGGCGGGGCTGCGAGGGTGTCTGGGGTGAGGCTCATCACTCAATTTCCTTCGTCGGTGCGGGCCAGCCGCTGGGAGAACAATTCGAAGCCCATGGCCTGCTTCCACAAGGGCAGCAGCAGGCTGCGGGTTTCGATGAACCGGTCGGCCACGCTGCGGGCGTGGCTCAGCGCCATCTCGTACTGGCCGCGTGTCAGCTGGGTCGCCGTGGCCATGGCCTGCAGGTTGGCGATGCGGCGCGACAGCCGCGCCTGGTCCTCACGGCTGAGGCCCACTTCCGAGCACGCCGATTGCAGCTCGCCCATCAGCAGCTGCCCGGCCGCTACCTCGGCGTCCAGGTGCGCGATGTGGCCGGCCATCGCCTGGTCTTCGGCCTTGAGCGCCCGTGCCTGGGCGCGCAGCGCGGCCAGGCCCTGGTCGCCCCGGCGTGCCAGGTCTTCGATGCGCGACTGCAGGTCGTGGAAGAACACCTCGCGTTCGAGCCGCTCGCCGGTGAACCACTGCCACCAGCCCAGGCGTTTGCTGGATGCGCCCAGCGCGGTCATCAAGGGCAGCAGCGCCTGGTTCACGGCCAGGAGATCGCTGGAATCATCGGCCGCGCGCTGCATCAGCGGCAGCGAGGTCGACAAGGCCTCGCCGCCCGTCTGCCCAAGGGCATCGACCAGGCCCGGGCCCAGCGCCAGCAAGGCGCGTGCACGTGCCATCGCGGCATCCACGGGCCGGGCCGCCGTCGCCGTGCCGCCGGGCATGACGGTCACATCGTCGGAATCGTTGGGCATCATGGTTCGAACCTCACCCGCTGGCCCGGCTGCAGCGCCTGGCGCGTGGGGTCGATCAGGCGCCGCGTGGGCACCAGCAGTGGCGCCGCGGCCGCGGGGTCGGGCTGGCTGATCTCGCGGTAGACGGCCGCACGGGCGGCGGCGGGCATGGCCTTCCAGTCCTCGGCGCGGATCGGCAGCCCCATCGGGCCAGGTACCTCGGTGATCACCGGCCAGTCCCCCGCGGACGCGAGCGGGCGCACGGTGACAGGCACGGCGTAGTCCTTGACCTCGACCCAGACGCGGGGCGGATCGGCATCGCGCACCAGGCTGGCCTGGGGCACCCGCACGCGCCGGGTCGCCAGCGTCGGGTTGTTCCACTCGATGACCGGCTGATCGGTCCACAGCGGCGTCGCGTTCGTCGCGTGATCCAGCAGGCGCTGGCGGACAAATTCGTCGATGCGGTACGGGTCGAAAACGATCGTCAGCCGGCGACCCTCGACACGGTGCAGGCGGCCATCGATATGGGGCGGGCTCTCGGATGCCACGGGCGCGGCGGATCCCGCCGGGCGCGGTTCCGGCTCGCGCATCAGCACACGCAGCGGCGTGTCGGGGCTCGGCAAGGGCACCTGATCCGTGGAGAGTTCCAGCGTCCACTCCACCGGCACAGGCTGGAACAGCACCGCCGACAGCAGCGGGCGCGGCGGGGCCGACATCACGCGGTTCTGCGCGTCGACCAGTTGGCCATCGCCGCGCATCTGCCAGCCGGGCAGATCGACCAGGCGTGCGGCAATCACGCCGCCGGGGCCAGGCACGTCCAGCGTGTCGGCCAGCCGGCTGGGCGCCTCCTGCGCGGATGCGGGCATGGTGCTCATGGCCAGCGCGCGCGTGCCCGCCGTCGGGCCGCGCAGGGTTCGTGGCAGTGGGGCATTGGGGTCGTGAACGACAAAGACGTGCCCGGGCGGCGCTTCGATCCACTGCGGCGCCGGCAGCGCGAAGCGCGCGGGCATCCACACGGCCGGTCCGGCCGGACGCAGGGTCTGCGCGGTGACGGTGCAGCTGGCCTCGCGGCAGCGCGCCGGCTCCTGGTCAGCGGCCAGGCGGTAGGGCGTCAGCGGGCCGCTGCGGGCCGTGGTGCCGGGCGGTTCGGGGTCCAGCAGCGACAGTCGCCCCAGCAATTGCCACAGGACCATCACGCTGCCCAGGACGACCAGGCGCGCCGCGCGCGAGTGCAGCAGGCGCGAGCTCTGCCCGCTGGCGTCCGAGAGAAAGCCGCTCATCGGGCGTGCACCCGGCCGGCGAGGCCGGCGATGCGCGGCATGCCTGGTGCGGCACCGGCCCGCGCATCACGGGCCGTGGCGACCCATGCGGCGCGCGCGGCCCGGGCGGTGGCGTTTGTCGAACCGCATGCGGCTTGGAATGGCATGCGTACAACTTCGGCCTCGGCGCTGGGCGCCTGAGCCGCCCGGCGAGCGGAACTGGGCGGTGGTTGCCGCGCTGTTCAGGGGCTGGCGATGTGCCTGGCCGGATCAGCGCCGCGTGCGTGCGCGCAGCGGCGCGTGTCGACGCCCGGACCCGGGTGGAACCCTCAAGCCGCCTGTCCGCCCTCGGCGCCGGCTTCTTCGGCCGCGCTGTCGCTGCCGCCACG
Source organism: Pseudomonadota bacterium (assembly GCA_963205115.1). Lineage (GTDB taxonomy): Bacteria > Pseudomonadota > Gammaproteobacteria > Burkholderiales > Burkholderiaceae_C > Rubrivivax. The sequence continues at coordinate 72,572 of CAUJHV010000029.1, forward strand.
CTCCGCGTCGATGCGTTTCATGTTCTCCAGCATCTTCAGCAGGTAGTGCAAGGCGTGGGTCACGTCGTTGACGGAGAAGTCGGCTAACGCCTGACCGTAGTAGGCATGGATCTTGGGCAGCGCGAGATCCAGCCAGACGTGCCGGCCGGAGGGCGTCATGGTGACGATGCGCGAGCGCCGGTCCTGGCCGCTGGGCGCCACGGACACGTGCCCGTCGCGCTCCATGCGGCTGATCACCCCGGAGAGGTTCTGGCGGCTGACCATCAGGTAGCGCGCCAGCTCGCCGATGCCCATGCCGCCTTGCACGGCCGGCCGCGACAGCGCGCCCAGCACGGCCCACTGCTGCGTGGTGAGACCTTCCTCCTCGATCGCGCGGCTGCCCGTCTTGTGCAACATGTTTGCACATTGGTACAGGCGGAAAAACAACCGGTTGGCCATGTCGATCTTGGTCGTCTCGCTGGTGTCCATAGGGAAAGTGCGGATGAATTTGGTGTTGGGGCGTATTGCGGGATGCTGCCTGAAACACTAATCTTAGGCAACATGTTGACGCGTTATGGCGGCGGCTACAGAAAGACGGCGCAGCGACGCGCCGATCCCGGGGGACATCATGCAGCGTTTCGATGATCTGAATGCGTCGCAGCGCGCTCCCGGGGCGGCGGTGGTGCTGTGCCTGCGGCCTGTCGCCTGTGCTTGACGCAGCCCTATCGACCGCCACGAGAAACCGCCCCGCATGAACCCCTACCTGGACGACGACCTGCAGGCCCTGGCCGGCCACGTCCGCCGCTTTGCAACCGCGCGCGTGGCCCCGGGTTTCCAGGAGCGCGACCGCACGCGGGTGCTCGACCGCGCGCTGATGCGCGAAATGGGTGAAATGGGCTTCATCGCGCCCGAGCTGCCGGAGCGTTTTGGCGGTCAGGGCCTGGGATGCCTGGCCGCCGGGGTGATCCATGAAGAGGTGGCGCGGGCCGACCTCAGCATCTCCTACATCAACCTGCTGGCCTCGCTGAACGGACAGATCCTGTCCGAACACGGCCAGCCGGATGTCGTCCAGCCCTGGCTGGACAAGCTCACGCGCGGCGAAGCCCTGTGCGCCATCGCGCTGACCGAACCGCGCGGCGGCTCGGACGCCGCCAACCTGCGCCTGCGCGTGGAACGCCAGGGTGAGCACTACGTGATCAACGGCGAAAAGACCTCGATCTCCGCGGCCGACCAGGCGGACATCACGGTGGTCTTCGGGCGCACCGGCGCGGCGGAAGACGGAGCGCACGGCGTCACCGCGCTGCTGGTGCCCAAGGACACCCCGGGCGTCACCACCAGCCGCTTCGATTGCCACGGCCAGCGTGCCATCGGGCGCGGCTCCATCTTCTTCGAAAACGCGCGGGTGCCGCTGTCGCACCGCCTGGGCGAAGAGAACAAGGGCTTCGTGCAGGTGATGCAGGGCTTCGACTTCTCGCGCGCGCTGATCGGCTTGCAGGTGCTGGCCGTGGCGCGCGTGGCGCTGGACGAGACCTGGGCCTACGTCGCGCAGCGCGAGGCCTTCGGCAAACCGCTGTCGGCGTTCCAGGGTGTGTCGCACCCGCTGGCCGATTTCGACACCCAGGTCGAGGCCGCGCGGCTGCTGTGCCTGCAGGCCCTGTGGCTCAAGGACAAGGGCCTGCCGCACAGCGCCGAGGCGGCGATGTGCAAGTGGTGGGCGCCCAAGCTGGCCTACGACACCATCCACCAGTGCCTGCTGATGCACGGCCACGGCGGCTACGACCGCGGGCCGATGGAGCAGCGCCTGCGCGACGTGCTGGGTTTCCAGATCGGCGACGGCACGGCGCAGATCATGAAGACGGTCATCGCGCGCACCCGGGCCGGCCGCCGCGCGGTGCCGGCCTGACACCACGGGACATGTGCCGATGAAGCCCGTCGCTGAACCCGCCGCCGCGCTGCTGAGCGTCGACGGCCTGACGCTCGAATTCAAGGGCGTGCGCGCGCTGCATGGCGTGGGCTTTTCGGTGCGGCCGAGCGAGCTGTTTTCCATCATCGGGCCCAACGGCGCGGGCAAGACCTCGCTACTGAACTGCGTGTCCGGCCGCTACCAGCCCACGAAGGGCACGATCGATTTCGACGGCCAGCGCATTTCCGGTCGCAGCCCGGCCATCCGCGCGCATCTGGGCGTGGCGCGCACCTTCCAGAACCTCGCGCTCTTTGCGCACATGTCGGTCATCGACAACATCAAGGTCGGCCGCCATCACCTGATGAAGAAGGGCTTCCTGGCCGGCGGCCTGTACTGGCTGGGCGGCGCGCGCCAGGAAGAACTGGAACACCACGCGGCGGTGGAAGAGGTGATCGACTTCATGGAGATCCAGCACATCCGCAACCGCCCCGCCGGCACGCTGGCCTACGGGCTGCGCAAGCGGGTGGAGCTGGCCCGCGCCGTGGCGGCTCGCCCGCGCCTGCTGCTGCTGGACGAGCCCATGGCCGGCATGAACCTCGAGGAGAAGGAGGACATGGCGCGCTATGTCCACGACCTCTCGCGCGAGTGGGGCATGACCATCATCATGATCGAACACGACATGGGCGTGGTGATGGACATGTCGGACCGCGTGATGGTGCTGAATTTCGGCGAGAAGATCGCCGAAGGTCTGCCGGCCGAGGTCTCCGCCCGCCCGCAGGTGCGCGCGGCCTATCTGGGCGACGAGATGCAGGGGGCCGCCCCATGACGCCATCGACCTTGCCCCATCAGCTGGACGCCAATGCGCGCCAGTGGCCCGATGCCATCGCCGCGCGCGAGAAGGCGCTGGGCCTGTGGCGCACCAGCACCTGGGCGCAGTGCCTGCGCGACACGCGCGCGCTGGCGCTGGGTCTGCAGGGGCTGGGCGTGGGCCCGGGTGACGTGGTGGCGCTGCTGGGCCAGAACCGCCCGCAGTGGGTCTTCGGCCAGATTGCCGCGCACGCCTGCGGGGCGATGAGCCTGGGCATCTACCGCGATTCGCTGGCCGAGGAAGTGGGCTTCCTGGTGTCCTTTTGCCGCGCCAAGGTGGTGCTGGTGGAAGACGAGGAGCAGGTCGACAAGCTGCTGGAGCTGGGCGACCGCACGGCCGGCGTGCAGCACATCGTCTATGCCGACCCGCGCGGCATGTGGAAGCACGAAGGCGAGGGCGGTGACACGCGCCTGCTGCCACTGGCCACGCTGCTGGAGCGCGGCGAGACCACGCTGCGCGACGACCCGCAGGCCTGGGACCGCCTGCTGGCCGCGCTGGACCCGCAGGCCGTCGCCATCCTGTGCACGACCTCGGGCACCACCTCGCAGCCCAAGCCGGCGATGCTCAGCGCCGCCGGCTTCCTGGGCCATGCGGCCGAGATGCTGAAGGTCGACCCGCGGGGCCCGGGCGACGAATATGTCTCCGTGCTGCCGCTGCCCTGGATCGGCGAGCAGGTGGCGCTGGGCCAGTGGCTGCTTTCGCGCTTCACCTTCAACTTCTGCGAAGAGGTCGAGACCACGCCGGCCGACATGCGCGAGATCGGCCCGACCGCGATGCTCTGGCCGCCCCGGGCCTGGGAGTCCACCGCCGCGGACGTGCAAGCGCGCATGATGGACGCTTCGCCCCTCAAGCGCGCGATGTATGCCTGGGGCCTGAAGCTGGGCTACCGCGCGCTGGACGAAGGGCGCAGCTCGCGTCTGTCCCAGTGGCTGGTGGGCCGTGCGCTGCGCGACCGGCTGGGCTTTTCGCGCCTGGCGTCGGCCACCACGGGCGGCGCGCCGCTGGGGCCGGATGTCTTCCGCTTCTTCCGCGCCATCGGCGTGCCGCTGCGGCAGGTGTACGGCCAGACCGAGCTGTGCGGCATCTACGTGATGCACCGGCGCGAAGGCACGCCGGACTTCGCGACCGTCGGCAAGCCGCTGGACTACGTGCAGATCCGCATCGAGAACCCCGACCGCAACGGCCTGGGCGAAATCGTCGTGCGCCACCCGGGCATGTTCCTGGGCTTCTACGGCAACGACGAAGCCACGCGCGGCGACCTGCGCGACCACGACGGCGTGCCCTGGCTGCACACCGGCGACGCCGGCATCCTGCGCGAGGACGGCGAGCTCATCGTCGTGGACCGCGTGCGCGACCTGGCGCATCTGGGTGAGGAAGCCGGCCGTGCCGCCTTCTCACCGCAGTTCGTGGAAAACAAGCTGAAGTTCTCGCCCTACGTGGGTGAGTGCGTGGCGCTGGGCGACGGGCGGGCTTTTGTCACCGCGCTGGTGTGCATCCGCTTTTCCATCGTCTCCAAGTGGGCCGAGAAGAACCGGCTGGCTTTCACCACCTATTCCGATCTGTCGGCGCGCCCGGAAGTGGCCGACCTGCTGCGCCGGGAGATCCAGGCCATCAATGCGCAGCTGCCCGAAGCCCAGCGTGTGCGCCGCTTCTTCCTGCTCTACAAGGAGCTCGATCCCGACGACGGCGAGCTCACCCGCACGCGCAAGGTGCGACGCAACACCATCAACGAGCGTTACGGTTTCCTGATCGACGCGCTCTACAGCGGCCAGGCCGTCGTGCCCGTGGACACCACGATCACCCTGGCCGATGGCCGCAAGAGCCGCATCGTGACCACGCTGCGCCTGCAGACACCCGAAGGCCCCGCGGACGGCGCCCTCGCGCCCGCGGGCCCCGCGCGCACCACCGGAGCTCCCGCATGAAGACGCAGCTGCTTGTGCAGTTCCTGATCAACGGGCTGATCATCGGCACGCTCTACGGCATGGTGGCGATGTGCTTCGTGCTGGTCTTCAAGGCCTCGCGTGCGGTCAATTTTGCGCAGGGTGAGTTCCTGCTGGTGGGCGCCTGGCTGTGCTGGGGCTTCATGCACCAGCTGCACGTGCCGCTGTGGGCCGGTTTCCTGCTGACAGCCACCGCGATGGCATTGCTGGGCGCGCTGATCCAGGCGGTGGTGATACGCCCGCTGATCGGCGAGCCGGTGATCTCGGTGATCATGGTGACCATCGGCCTGTCGGTGGTGCTGCGCGGCATCACGCTGTGGATCTTCGGGCCCGAGCCGGCCAGCTTTCCCGGTGGCTCTGCCGGCGGCACGGTCAACCTGGCCGGGCTGAACATCGAGGCCGTCTACCTGTGGGGCACGGTGGCTGCGCTGGCCGGCATGGCGGCCTTTGCCTGGTTCTTCAAATATTCGCGCCTGGGCCTGGCGATGCGCGCCACGGCTTTCAATCAGCAGGTGGCGCAGTCGCTGGGCGTGTCGATCCAGCGCATCTTCGTGGTGTCCTGGGCGATCTCGGCGCTGGTCTCCGGCGTGGCCGGCGTGGTGGTGGGCGTGGTCAACGGCATCTCGCCGGGCCTGACCATCTTCGGCATCAAGGTGTTCCCGGCCGTCATCCTGGGCGGGCTGGATTCCATCGTCGGCGCGGTGGTGGGCGGCATCATCATCGGGCTGCTGGAGAACGTGGCGCAGTTCGTCGACGGTGAATACCTGCACTGGGGCAACCTGTACGTCGTGGCGCCGTTCTATGCGCTGGTGCTCGTGCTGATGTTCAAGCCCTACGGGCTGTTTGGCACCAAGGACATCGAAAGAATATGAGCACGCCGGGCCGCTCCCAAGTGCGAATCCCGCAGCGCGCAGCGCGGAGGGCATACCCATGAGCGCGTCTGCCGGCCAGCGCCGCTGCGGAGACTTCCGCACGCACTACCACCAGGAGATGACCTGGTTCCCCAGCCCGCGCTCGGCCGTGGCTTGCGGCATCGGCCTGGCGCTGCTGCTGTGCGCGCCGCTGGTGTTCAAGGGCTACGGCCTGGCGCTGCTGATCCAGATCGGCTACTACGGCATCGCCGCGCTGGGGCTCAACCTCGTCACCGGCTTCACCGGGCAGATCTCGCTGGGGCACGCGGCCTTCTTCGGGTTTGGCGCCTTCTGCTCGGCCTGGCTGAACAACCGCTTCGGCGTGCCGGTGCTGATCGCCATCCCGCTGGCGGGTGTGGCCACCGCGGCGGTGGGCCTGGTCTTCGGCACGCCGGCCGCGCGCATCAAGGGCCTGTACCTGGCCATCGCCACACTGGCCGCGCAGTACATCCTGGAAGACTTCTTCAACCGCGCGAGCTGGTTCACCGGCGGCGCGGCGGGTGCCAACGCCAATCCCATCGACCTCTTCGGCATCCCGCTCACAGGCGACACACGCTACTTCTACGTGGTCGTGTTTTTCCTGGTGCTGCTGTACGGCTTTGCCGCCAACCTCATGCGCACCCGCGACGGGCGCGCCATGGTGGCCGTGCGCGACCATTACCTGGCGGCCGAAATCATGGGCATCCCGCTCACGCGCTACCGCGTGCTGGCCTTCGGCCTGGCTTCGTTCTACGCCGGCGTGGCTGGTGCGCTGATGGGCCACTACGTCGGCTTCGTCTCCACCGAGAGCATCAACATCCTGCTGTCTGTGCAGATGCTGGGCATGATCATCATCGGCGGCATGGGCTCCATCATGGGCTCGCTGATGGGCGCGGCCTTCATGGTGCTGATGCCCGAGGCCGTCGAGGCCTTCTTCCACGCCACAGGCCTGATCTCCTCCGGTGCCGACAAGGGCCTGGTCTATCTCAAGGAGATCGCCGTCGGCGCCGTGATCATCCTCTTCCTGGTCTTCGAACCCGATGGCCTGGCCCACCGCTGGCGTCAGGTCAAGGCCTGGTGGAAGCTGTACCCGTTCTCGCACTGAAACCCATTCCCGCGCCCGTCCAACACGCACACACACCAAGGAGACAAGCATGCGTCGCATCCTCTCACTCACCCTCGTGGCCACGGCCGCTGCCTGCGGATTGGGCAGCGCCAGCGCGCAGTCCATCGCCGTCGGCTCGCTCGACGACCTGACCGGCCCCACCTCGGCCAATGGCAAGGAATTTGCCGCGGCCAAGGCCGATGCGGTCAAGTGGATCAATGCCAACGGCGGCATCAACGGCAAGAAGCTGGAGATGACGTCGTTCGACTATTCATACAAGGCGCCGGTGGCCATCACCACCTACAAGAAGTGGATGAGCGAGAGCACCAAGCCGGCCGTCATCTACGGCTACGGCACGGCCGATACCGAAGCGCTCAGCGCGATGGTCAATGCCGACAAGGTGGTCTTCCTCTCGCACAGCTTCTCGGCCAACCTGACCGACCCCACGGGTGCGAGCAAGCAGGTGGAGCGGCCCACGCCGTACAACTTCTTCCATGGCCCCAGCTACTCCGACGGCTGCCGCGCGATGGTGCAGTGGGCGTCGAACGACTTCAAGAAGAAGGGCGGCACGGGCAAGGCCAAGTTTGCGTACCTGGGCGACAACCACCCGTACCCCAACTCGGCCAAGGAAGCCTGCATGGCCTACGCCGGCAAGCTGGGCATGGAGGTGCTGCCCCCCATCCAGTACAGCATGGCGCCGGCCGACTTCAAGGCCCAGTGCCTGTCGCTGAAGGAAACCGGTGCGCAGTACACCTACCTGGCCAATGCCGCCAACGCCACCATCGCGCTGCTCAAGAGCTGCGCCACGGTGGGCGTGAAGACGCAGTACCTGACCAACATCTACGCCTACTCCGAACCCGTGATGACGGCCATCGGCGATGCCGCCGACGGCGTGATCGCGCCCATCCACGTGGCGCCCTGGGGCATGGACGTGCCGGGCATGAAGCGGGTCAAGGAGATCACCGGCCCCGAGCCCAAGAGCACCTTCTACATGGCTGCGCTGTGCACCATGATGTACCTGCGCGAAGCGCTGATCACGGCCGACAAGTCCGGCGGCGTGACCGGGCCCAACGTGCAGAAGGCCATGTACGCCAAGGCCAACTGGGAGCCCGAAGCCATGGCCGGTGTCTGCGCGCCCGCCACCTGGACGGCCAACGACCACCGCAGCGTGGTGGACGTGCCGATCATGCAGGGCACCATGACGGGCGGCAAGCCGGGCTGGAAGCGCCTGGACGTCGTCAAGCTGGGCCGCGAGGCCGAGTGGCACGGCAAGTGATGCGCCGGGCCCTGGCCCGCGGGACCCGCGCCTGGCGCGGGCACCCGCCGGGACGGGGTCCCGTATTTTCGAGCCTGATCCTCTGAAAGGACCACGATGGCTGCCGAGCCGCTGATCCTCGACGTGCAGAACATCGAGGTCGTCTACAACGATGTCGTGCTGGTGCTGCATGGCGTGAGCCTGTCCGTGCCGCGCGGCCAGATCGTGGCCCTGCTGGGCGGCAACGGCGCGGGCAAGAGCACGACGCTGAAGGCCATCTCCGGGCTGCTGGCCACCGAGGACGGCGCGGTCACACGCGGCAGCATCCGCTTCGAGGGCGAGCTGATCAACGGCCAGGCGCCCGACCGCATCGTGCGGCGCGGCATCTTCCAGGTGATGGAGGGCCGTCGCATCATCGAGGACATGACCGTGCGCGAGAACCTGCGCATGGGCGGCTACAGCCGCGAGCGCGACCCCGGCAGCGCCGAGTACGACATGGTCTACAGCTACTTCCCGCGCCTGAAGGAGCGGCTGGGCATGGCCGGCTACCTCTCCGGCGGCGAGCAGCAGATGCTGGCCATCGGCCGTGCGCTGATGGCCCGGCCGAAGCTGATCCTGTTGGACGAACCCTCGATGGGCCTGTCGCCCATGCTGGTGCAGGAGGTCTTCGAGATCATCGCCCGCATCAACCGCGAGCAGGGCATCTCCATCCTGCTGGTGGAGCAGAACAGCCGCATGGCGCTGTCCGTGGCGCACCGCGGCAGCATCATGGAAAACGGCAAGATCGTGCTCGAAGGCACCGCCCAGGAGCTGCGCGACAACGAGGACGTGCGCGAGTTCTACCTGGGCCACGGCGGCGCCGAGCGCAACTTCAAGAACCTGAAGTCCTACCGGCGCCGCAAGCGCTGGCTGTGACCCCGGGCCGGCAGCGGCCCGCCCATCCGACGGACACCTGCATGCAAGACCACCCGGACGCTGCGCAAGATTCACAAAGCCCGGTGCTCGCCACGCGCGTCGGCCGCGTCGGCCTGCTGACGCTGAACCGCCCGCGCCAGCTCAACGCCCTGAACGACGCCTTGATGGACCGCCTGGGCGCGGACCTTCTGGCCCTGGACGCCGACGACGCCGTGGGCGCCATCGTGCTCACCGGCGGCCCGAAAGTCTTTGCGGCCGGCGCCGACATCGCCGCGATGGCCGAGTGGACCTACATCGACGTCTACCGCAGCGACTTCATCACCCGCAACTGGGAGACCTTGCGCCGCGTGCGCAAGCCCGTGCTGGCGGCGGTGGCGGGATATGCGCTGGGTGGCGGCTGCGAGCTGGCCCTGGCCTGCGACATTGTCGTGGCCGCCCAGAGCGCGCGCTTTGCGGTTCCGGAGATCAAGTTGGCCATGATGCCGGGCGCCGGTGGCACGCAGCGCCTGCCGCGTGCCATCGGCAAGGCCAAGGCGATGGACATGTGCCTGTCCGGGCGCATGCTGACGGCCGATGAGGCCGACCGTTATGGCCTGGTCTCGCGCGTGGTGCCCGACGACATGTTGCTGGACGAGACCCTGGCACTGGCCACGGCCATTGCCGGCTTTTCGGGCCCGGCGCTGATGGCCATCAAGGAATCCGTCAACCGGGCCTACGAGTCGTCGCTCGCCGAAGGGCTGCTGTTCGAGCGGCGCGAACTGCACGCGCGCTTTGCGAGCAAGGATGCGCACGAGGGGATGGACGCCTTCCTGGGCAAGCGCAGGCCGGTGGTGGTGCACCGGTAAAGGTAGGGCGCTGGCGGGTGCCGTGGCACCCGCCCAGCCGGCGCCGGCAGTCCGGCGCCCCCGCGTGATTCAAGAGGGCGTGGCCCCTTGGGCGCGTGTCTGCGCATAGTGCAGGAAGCCCTGCGCCACCTGCTCCACGGCAGGCATCATGGGCACATCGGCCAGCCGGATGAACACCAGCGAACGGCTGTCCAGCATGCGCGGCAGCGGCACCAGCCGCAGGCGTGCGCGGTACTGGTGGTAGGCGCTGTGCGGCACGCTGGTCAGCAGGCGGCTGTCCGCCACCAGCGACAGCGCGATGTGGAAGGACTCGGTCTCGATGCGGGCGGCGGGCGGCTCCAGGCCTTCGCGCAGGAACAGGGCTTCCAGGGCCCGCCGGTTGGAGGTGCCCTTGGGCATCGACACCCAGTCCTGGTCGCGGATCTGCTGGAGAGACAGCTGGCGGCGCCGCGGCAGCGGGTGGTCGGCGGCACACACGATCACCAGCGGCTCTTCCCACAGCGGGGTCACGCGGAACTTGTCGAAGGCGCCGATCTGCTCGAGGTTTTCCATCGCGCCGACGGCGCAGTCGACACGCCCTTCGCTCAAGGCGGCCCACAGGCCCTCGACGGTGCTCTGCAGGACCTGGATGCGCGGCAGCTGGCTTTCGGCCTGCAGGGTGCCGACCACGTGGGACAGCGCCTGGATGCCCACCAGGGGCAGGATGCCCAGGCGAACCAGCGGCAGGTCCGGCCGTGAGGCCAGGGCCACACGCGCGCTGCCCAGGGCCTGCAGCGCGATGCGCAGGCGGTCCAGCGTGTGCAGGCCGGCGGCGGTCAGGCGTCCGCCCTTGACCGTGCGCTCGACCAGCTCGCAGCCGAACGCGGCTTCGATCTCCTGCAGCATCTTCGTGGCGCCCGGCTGGCTGACCCCCAACGCGTCCGCTGCGGCACTCAAGGAGCCCTGCGTCGCGATCAGGTCCAGCAGGCGCAGGTGGCGCAGGCGCAGCCGTTCCATGCGATGACCAAATGGAGGTGCCGGAGCGGTCGGCGCGGCGAGCGTGGCGGGCTTATCCATATCAAGACGTGATGCAGGCATAGCAACTCAATAATTGTTCGATATGCAAGCACAGCCTACCATCCTGTCATACACCCACAAGGAGACAAAGACATGGACATGCGCGCACCCCTGACGCGGCGGACGCTGCTGGGCCTGGCCGGCGGATGCGGGGCACTGGCGGCCTGGCCGGCCCTGGCGCAAGCCGAATACCCCAGCCGCCCCTTGCGCATCGTGCTGGGCCTGCCGGCGGGCGGCGCTGCCGACGTGGTGGTGCGGGCGCTGGCCCAGGAGATGGAGCTCTCGATGAAGCAGAACATCATCATCGAGAACAAGCCGGGCGGGCTCTACCTGCCGGCCGTGCAGGCGGTGGCCGCGGCCCCGGCCGACGGCTACACGCTGTTGTACGTCAACTCCAGCTTCGTGACCGTGCAGGCGGCGCAGAAGCGATTCGATCTGCTGCGCCAGTTCCAGCCCGTGTCGATGACCGGCGAGACGCCCAGCGTCCTGCTCGTCAGCGCCAAGTCGCCCTTCAAGACGCTGAAGGATCTGGTCGAGTTCGGCCGCAGCCACCCCGAGGAGCTGTCCTACGGCACGCTGGGCGTGGGCACGCTGGAACACCTCAAGAGCCTGCAACTGGCCGATGCCGCCGGCTTCCGCGCACGGGCCATTCCCTACAAGGGCGGGCCGGACATGATCAATGCGGTCATCGCCGGGGACATCTCCTACACCGGGGTCAATGTGTACTCGGCCCTGCCGCTGATCAACTCGGGTCGGGTACGCGCGCTGGCCGCACTGGACGCCGCGCGCATCGCCGCGCTGCCCGATGTGCCCACGGTGGGTGAGGCGGGTGTCAAGGTTGGCAGCACGCGCATCTGGAGCGGGTTCATGGTGCATGCCGGCACGCCGGCGCCCATCGTGCAGCGCCTGTTCACCGAGCTCGTGACGGCGATGCGCTCACCGGCGGTCGGACAGAAGTTTGCGCCGCTGGGCGTGATGCCCAGCACCAGCAAGTCGCCCGACGAGTTCCGCAAGCTGCTGGTCTCGGAGGCCGAGTGGATGGGCGCCATGGCCAAGAAGCTGGACCTCACGAACCAATGAGCGCCGATCACCGTGACCACGACCGCCTCCAGGAGTCCGCCCATGCGTGAAGCACCTGCCAGCGCCATCCTCCCGGCAAACACCGCGGCGCTGCACGGCGTCGTCGTGCTGGACTTTTCGCACGTCATCGCCGGCCCGTTTGCCACCTTCTATCTCGCCGCGCTGGGCGCGCGTGTCATCAAGGTGGAGAACCCCCACCGCGAAGACTCGATGCGCAGCAAGCCGCGTGGCTTCCAGGCCTACAACCACGGCAAGGAAGTGGTCCGCCTGGACCTGGCCACGGACGAGGGCCGGGCCCAGGCCTGGGCCTTGTTCGAAGAGGCCGACGTGATGGTGGACAACATGCGTCCCGGCGTGCTGGACCGCTTCGGCTTCGGCGAAGCTGCCTTGCGTGCCAGGAAGCCCAGCCTCATCCATTGTTCGATCAGCGGCTACGGCCGGCGGGGCGACTGGGCCGGCAGGCCCACCTACGACCACGTGGTCCAGGCGGCCTGCGGCATGACCATGCTGGCAGGCGGACCCGAGGACGGCCCGATCAAGGTCGGCTTCCCGGCCGTCGACAGTGTGTCGGGCATCCTCGCGGCGCTGGGCATCGTGGCGGCCATCCGGCGCCGTGACCTCACGGGCCAGGGCGAATCGATCGACGTGTCGATGTTCGGTGCGGCGATGCAGCTGATGTACCCGCTGGCGGTCGAGGCCATGGCCACCGGCCAGGCGCCGCCGCGGGTGGGCAACGTCGGTTATTCGGGCAGCCCGGGCGCGGAAACCTTCCCCTGCCGCGACGGCCTGCTGGCGCTCGGCGCCAATACGCCGCAGCAGATGATGGCCCTGGCGCGTGTGTTGAAGATCGAGGCCCAGATCGAGCCGCTGCTGCAAGGCCAGGTCAAGGGTTTTGTCAGCGCCGAAAAGGGCGCGGCGTTGCGCCAGCTGCTGAAGGACGCGCTGGCGCATGAATCCGCGCCGGCGCTGGAGCAGGCACTGGCCGCCGTCCAGGTCCCTGCCGCGTGTGTGCGCGACCTGAGCCAGGCGATGCAGGAGGCCGAACAGCGCCACCTCATCGAGCCCTGGACGCTGGAAGGCGCGGACGGCAGCGTGCGCGTACCGGGCGCCGGATTCCATGCCGACACCTTGTTCGGTGGCCGCAGTGCACCGTTCGCCGCTGCGGCGCCGGCCGAATCATCGACACCACACGCGCAGGCGGCCCAGAAGGCCGTCGCAGACCTGTGAAAACAACCGAGGAGAACCTGATGAAGACAGTGCAGATGGCAGTCCTGTTCACCCTGGCGGCAGCCGCGCCGGCGGCGTTTGCGCAGGCCGGTAGCGTGCAGATCTACGGCACCGTTGCGGCGGGGATTTCGCACCGCACGAACCAGGCCGGCGGGGGCAGCCTGGACGAGTTGTCGAACAGCCAACTGTTCAATTCATTCCTGGGCTTTCGTGGCACCGAGGACCTGGGCGGCGGCATGACCGCGGTATTCAGGCTCGAAGGCGGCGTGGCCCCGGACACCGGCGTGGTCGGCGCCACGGTGGCCGGCTCGTCCCGGTTCTTCAATCGCCAGAGCCTTGTCGGCCTCGGCATGGGCAAGTCCGGCACCGTCACCCTGGGCCGCCAGTTCCACGCCGGCATCGACCGCGCGATCCAGACCCTGGACGTCTACAACCTGGCCGGCTCGTCGCTGTACTCCACGCCGCTGGCCTTGTTCGGCGTGAACCGCTATGCGGGCAACGACAGCCGCGTCGACAACAGCGTCAAGTACCGCGTCAATCTGCCGGCCGGCGTGACGGTCGGCGCCAGCTATGGTCTGGGCGAGGCAGTCAGCGGCTCGGGCGGGGATTCCTGGTCGATCGACGTGGGTCAGACCACCCCGACGTACGCACTGGGCCTGTACGCCATCAACTACCGGTCGCCGACTGTGATCGCGGCCAGCGGCGTGCGCCCGAGCTACGCCGTCTGGGGCCTGGGCGGCAACGCGCGCGTGGGCGCCGGCAAGGTCTATCTGCACTACATGAACAACCACGCCGACGCCACCACGGCCACCGGTGTGGCGGCCGTCAACCGCATCACCGTGGTGGGCCTGGAAATGCCTACGGGCCCCGTGACCGTGAAGACGGCCTGGACGCACGACCGCGGCACGGGCTTGAACGGCGTATCCGGCCGCAATGGCTCCAAGGACACGCTGGCACTGTCGGCCGAGTACGCGATGTCGGTTCGCACCTCGCTGTACGCGGCGTACTTCCTCAACCGGTTCAAGGACGGCTACAAGCTCGATCCGGTGAATATCGCGGCGATGAATCGCGATCCCGCCGCGTCCTCGGTGGCCGTGTACTCGGTGGGCGTGCGCCACAACTTCTGAGTCCGGAACCCGTTGTCGCCCGATACCCGTTGGGTGGGCGACGCGGGTGTCGACGCAGCAGGGCCGCCCGGCGGCAGAGTGGGAACGGCGGGGCGGAGAGCCCGGCCGGTATCAGCGCGAAGACGTTCCGTCTGGCCGCTGCGCGTCCCAAGCGCCCAGCTGCAGGGCGAATCGCCGCGCGGCTTGCAGGCCGAAGTCCGTGGGCTGCAGCGCCGGCGCGCGGTCGTGCACCTCGCCCAGGCCCAGGTATTCCGGCGCGTTCCGGATGCCCGCAGCCAGCGGTGTCTGCCGCAACACCGCTTCGAAGAAGGCCGCGCAGTAGGACTCGGAATCAACGGCTTCTCCTGCGCGCACCGCGGCCTCGGCCTGGGCCCTGGGCGGCGGCTGCAGGATCAGCCAGCTCGCGCCAGCCTGCTCCGCATGCCGGGCCAGAGCGAGCTGCTCGTCCACCTGCGCGCCGTTGATGGTCACCACCAGCGGCAGCGCGCCATCGGCGCCGAAGAAGGCATAGACGATGGGGACGATGCCGCGCAGGGCAGGGTGGCTGTGCATGAAGGCGGCTCCCCGATCAATGCGAATCGCGCGGCACGGCCGCACCGCTGGCGCCGACCAGGAAATCGAGATCCGCGCCCAGGTGCGCCTGCTGCACGTGCTGCACATACAGGCGGTACCAGCCCCGATCCGGCAATGGCGGTGGTGTCCAGCCGGCCCGGCGGCGCGCGATTTCGTCGTCGTCCAGGTGCAGCTGCAGGTGGCGCTGCGCCACGTCCAGTTCGATCTCGTCGCCGTCGCGCACCAGGGCCAGGGTGCCGCCGGCCGCCGCCTCGGGCGAGACGTGCAGCACCACGGCGCCGTAGGCCGTGCCGCTCATGCGGCCGTCCGAGATGCGCACCATGTCCGTGATGCCGCGGCGCAGCAGCTTGGCCGGCAGCGGCATGTTGCCGACCTCGGCCATGCCGGGGTAGCCGCGCGGGCCGGCGCCCTTGAGCACCATCACGCAGTGCTCGTCGATGTCCAGTGATTCGTCGTCGATGCGCGCATGCAGGTCCTCGATGCTCTCGAAGACCACCGCACGCCCGCGGTGCCGCAGCAGCGCGGGCGTCGCGGCCGAGGGTTTGATGACCGCGCCGTCGGGCGCGAGATTGCCGCGCAGCACCGCAATGCCCGCGGCTGGCTTGAAGGGCGCGGCCAGCGTGTGGATGACCTTGCGGTCGAAGCACTCGGCGTCCTGCACGTTCTGCCACTGGCTGCATCCGTTCACCGTGAGCGCGTCGCGCGCCAGCAGCCCGCCTTCGCCCAGCTCACGCAGCACGGCGGGCAGGCCGCCCGCGTAGTAGAAGTCCTCCATCAGGAACTCGCCGGAGGGCTGCAGGTTGACCAGGCAGGGCACGTCCGTGCCGAGCTCCCAGTCCGACAGCGACAGCGGCACGCCGATGCGGCCGGCCAGGGCCAGCAGGTGCACCACGGCATTCGTCGATCCGCCGATGGCCGCATTGGCGCGGATGGCGTTGTCGAAGGCGGCGCGCGTAAGCACCTTGTCCATGGTGAGGTCCTCGCGCACCATGTCCACGATGCGCCGGCCGGCCATGTGCGCGAGGACCTGCCGGCGCGCGTCCACCGCCGGAATGGCGGCATTGCCCGGCAGGCCCATGCCCAGGGCCTCGACCATGCAGGCCATCGTAGAGGCCGTGCCCATGGTCATGCAGTGGCCGCGCGAGCGGTTCATGCACGATTCGGCTTCCAGGAATTGCGCCTCGCTCACGCGGCCGGCACGCAGGTCTTCGGACAGCCGCCACACGCCCGTGCCCGAGCCCAGGGTCTCGCCGCGGTAGCGGCCGTTGAGCATCGGCCCGCCCGAAATCGCCAGTGTGGGCAGGTTGCAGCTGGCCGCGCCCATCAGCAGTGCGGGCGTGGTCTTGTCGCAGCCCACGAGCAGGATGACGCCATCCATCGGGTTGCCGCGTATCGATTCCTCCACGTCCATGGACGCCAGGTTGCGGAACAGCATGGCCGTGGGGCGCAGATTGGATTCGCCCAGCGACATCACCGGGAACTCCACGGGAAAACCGCCGGCCTCGTAGACGCCACGTTTGACGTGGTCCGCCAACTCGCGGAAGTGCGCGTTGCACGGCGTCAGTTCCGACCAGGTGTTGCAGATGCCGATCACGGGCCGGCCATCGAACAGGTGCTGGGGCAGGCCCTGGTTCTTCATCCACGAACGGTGGATGAAACCGTCCTTGTTGCGCTTGCCAAACCAGGCCTGGCTGCGCAGGGGTTTGACGGGGGGCTTCGGGTCGCTCATGCGGGGATTCCGTGTCGGGTGGGCCGCGCCATCCGGTGCGCGCGGATGCACCATCGTAGCGACCCGCATGAACCCGACGCCTCGAGGCGCGAACGTGCCGGCGTGCGACAGTCGCGGCATGACACCCGCGCCGTTGGAAGCCAGCCCTGCACGCGACGGCCTCATCGCGCATCCCACGCGCGCGCAGGCCTTCGGGTACTGGCTGAAGCTGGGTTTCATCAGCTTCGGCGGGCCGGCAGGGCAGATCGCGCTGATGCACGAAGAGCTGGTGGAGCGGCGGCGCTGGATATCCGAAAACCGCTTCCTGCATGCGCTGAACTACTGCATGGTGCTGCCCGGTCCCGAGGCCCAGCAGCTGGCCACGTACATTGGCTGGCTGATGCACCGCAGCTGGGGCGGCATCGTGGCCGGCGGCTTGTTCGTGCTGCCCTCGCTGTTCATCCTGATCGCGCTGTCGTGGATCTACATGGCGTTCGGGCAGGTGCCGGTCATCGCCGGCATCTTCTACGGCATCAAGCCCGCGGTCACCGCGCTGGTCGTGCACGCGGCCTGGCGTATCGGCACGCGGGCCCTGAAAAACGGCTGGCTGTGGGGCGTGGCAGCGGCGGCCTTCGTGGCGCTCTTTGCGCTGGACCTGCCGTTTCCGCTGATCGTGCTGGGCGCGGGTCTCTTCGGCCATGTCGCCAGCCGCTTCGTGCCCGACGCCTTCCAGACCGGCGGCGGACATGGCGCGGCCAAGAAGTCCTACGGGCCGGCACTGATCGACGACCACACGCCCACGCCCGATCACGCGCGCTTCACCTGGACGCGCCTCCGCCATGTGCTGCTGGTGTGCCTGGCCTTGTGGGGTCTGGCGCTGGGCGGCCTCACGGCGGCGCTGGGCTGGGATGCCGTGCTCACGCAGATGGGCTGGTTCTTCACCAAGGCCGCGCTGCTGACCTTCGGCGGTGCGTACGCCGTGCTGCCCTATGTCTACCAGGGCGCGGTCGAACACCACCAGTGGCTCACGGCCCCGCAGATGATCGATGGCCTGGCGCTGGGCGAGACCACGCCCGGGCCGCTGATCATGGTGGTGTCCTTCGTCGGTTTCGTGGGCGGCTGGACGCGCGCGATCTTCGGCAGCGAGGCGCTGTTCCTCTCCGGCGCAGCAGCGGCGGCGGTGGTCACCTTCTTCACCTTCCTGCCCTCGTTCTGCTTCATCCTGCTGGGCGCGCCGTTCATCGAATCGACGCATGGCAAGCTCGCCTTCACGGCACCGTTGACGGCCATCACGGCTGCCGTGGTTGGCGTGATCGTCAACCTGGCGGTGTTCTTCGCGTACCACGTGCTGTGGCCGCAGGGCCTGAGTGGCCGATTCGAGTGGCCCTCGCTCGTCATCGGCGTGGCGGCCGGCGTGGCGCTGTTCCGCTTCAAACGCGGCGTGATCCCGGTGGTGCTGGGCTGCGGGCTGGCGGGGCTGGCCTGGCGCGCGATGCATGCGGCGCTGGTGTCGGCCGTCTGAACCTCAAGGAACGCGATCAGGCGCCGCCCGCGGCCCAGTCCTGACGCGACAAGCGGTACAGGCAGTGCGGCCGCAGCGGACTGCCTTCGGGCACAGCAGGGTGTTCGAAGTCTTCGTGCGCATCGCGCATGCCCAGGCGCTGCATGACCGCCTGTGAGGGCAGGTTCAGCCGGGCCGTGAAGGACACGATCTCCGCCAGCTCCAGCTGCTGAAAGCCGAACCGCAGCACCTCGCGCCCGGCCTCCGTGGCGTAGCCCTTGCCCCAGTACGGCCTGGCCAGTCGATAGCCGATCTCCACGCAGGGCATGAAGGGCAGCTGCCGTTTCGGCACCGACAGTCCCACGAAGCCGATGAAGGCGCCATCGCCGACCTGCTCGACTGCCCAGTTGCTCCAGCCCCGTTCATCCAGTTCGGCAGACCAGGCGGCGATGCTGCGGTCACTCTGTTCCTGGGTCTGCGTGCCGGGAAAGAAGCGCATGACTTCAGGATCGGCATTCATCTGCGCAAACGGCAAGCGGTCCGCGTCTTCCCATTGCCGAAGACGCAGCCGCGCGGTGTGGAGTCTGGCGGCCCTTGTCATCGTGTACCCCGCCGTGGTCGGCTGCTAGGCCTTCCGGGAGGACCAGTGGATGGCCCGGATCAGCCACTGGCCGTCGATCTTGCTGAGCACCAGCAGCTCCGCGCCTTGAAGACTGATGGGCTTCGATGCCCACTGGCCCTGGGTGGTGCTGGTGGCAACCGACCAGGCCGTGTCCCCCAGCACCGTGACGGCGGGCTCGGCGTGGGAGGAGGGCACCGCCTTCGCAAACTTGATGTCTTCGCCGAGGTGATGGTCCAGGTAGTGCTGGCGCGACTCGACCTCGCCACCCTCGAGGATGACGGCATCAGGCGCCAGGAGGGCCGTGACGGCCTTGCCATCCCCGGCCGCCAGGGCCTCGCGCAGACGCCGCACCACGCTTTTCACCGCGTCCACCTGGGCCTGCGTGCCTTGTGCCTGGGCGGCCAGTGGCACCAGCGCCGATGCCGATGCCAGCGCGAGAAAGCTTCTTCTTTCAGTCATGGCGGATCGCTCCCGTATTCAGACGCGCAGCAGCCCGCGAAAGCCCCGCGCCGCGTAATAGGACTGCGCGCCGTTGTGGTACAGGAAGACCTGCCCATAGCGGCGATCGCAGAACAGTGCGCCGCCGAGTGCGCGCACCGCTTCGGGCGTGGCCACCCAGCTGGAGGTCTTGGTGTCGAACTCGCCCAGCTGCTGCAACTGCCGATACCGCGCCTCGTCGAGCAGTTCCACGCCCATCTCGGCTGCGACCTCCTCGACATTGCCGGGCGGCTTGTTCTCCTTGCGCGCCATCCACGCCTCGCGGTCGAAGCACAGGCTTCTGCGCCCGGCCGGGCTCTCGGGTGAGCAGTCACAGAAGAGGACCTGCCCGGTGCTTGCCTCCAGACCGATCACGTCCGGCTCGCCGCCGGATGACTCCATGCGGTCGAGAGACTGGAGGGCGCTCGGACTTTGTTCGATCCGGGCGCGAACCGTCTCCCAGTCGAGCCCGGGATGTCGATCGGGGTGCATGTCGAAGCGGCTCTGCAGCGTCCGCAGCAGTTGTTCTGGCTCTGAAGCGGTCATGGATTCATCGGTCTGCATCGGATGGTCGCGACCATGATCGTCGATTCACGCGGCTGCGTCGACCGGCCTGATGGGTACCGGGGGCTGTGGCACCGCAAGGGCGTTGTGGACAGGTCGCGGCGGTACAGGCCGACGCGGCTTGCGTCAGCTGGTGCTTCAGCCCAGGGTCGCTGCCGGCTGCGCCACCGGCGCCGCCGGGACGGCGTCGACCGCCGCCGCACCCTTGCCGCAGACGGCGGTAAACCAGAAGCGGCTGCCCTGGCCGAGCACGCTGTCCACGCCCGCCTGTCCGCCCATGCATTCGGCCAGTTGCCGAACCAGGGCCAGGCCCAGGCCGTTGCCCTCGAAGTGGCGGGTCGACGAGCCGTCGGCCTGCGCGAAGGGGCTGAACAGTTGGGGCAAGGCATCGGGGGCGATGCCGATGCCGGTGTCTTCGACCTCGAAACGCAGCAGCAGCTGCCGGTCGGGCTGTTCGCTGGCCGTTGCGCGCACGGTGATGTCGCCCGCCGGGGTGAACTTCACCGCGTTGTCCAGGTAGTGACCCAGGGCCTGCAGCAGGCGCTGCGCGTCGCCCACTGTCGTGCCGGGCGGTGAGCTGACGGTCACGTTCATGCGCAGACCCTTGGCGCTGGCCGCGGCGGCGCGCAGTGCCACGGCCTCTTCCACGGTGTGCTTCAGGTCGAAAGGCTCGGCGCGCAGCGTCAGGTCTCTCGCCTGCAGCCGGGCCAGGTCCAGCACGGCATTGACCATGTCCAGCAGCGACCGTCCGGCGTCGGCAATGCGGCGCACGCGCTCGGCCTGTTTGGGCGGCGGGTTGTCGCGCTGCAGCAGGAAGGCCGTGCCGATGATGGTGTTCAGCGGGGTGCGAATCTCGTGGCTCATGTTGGCCAGAAACGCGCTCTTGGCGGTGTTGGCGGCCTCCGACGCTTCCAGCGCCACGCGCAGCTGCGCCGTGCGCTCCTGTACCCGCTGTTCCAGTTCCTCGCGGTGGCGCTCGGCGCGCTGCTGCATGCGCGAGGTGATCATGGCCATCACCGTCACGGTCAGCACGGCATTCAGCACCACCACGCCGATGAGGGTGACCTGCAGGGTGCTGCTCACGTTGTCGGCGGTCACCTGGTCGCGGGCGAACAGCGCGTGGGCCAGGCGCGTCCCCTGCAGCACCGACGCGAGCGTCATGACGCCGCCCAGCAGCCAGGGCAGGCGCCGCATCTCGGCCAGCCAGACGCGGCGGGTGCGCACGATGACCACGGCGCCGGCCGTGAACATCGCAAAGGTGGCGGAGGAAACCGCCGCGACGCGCAGCCACAGCCGTGTCTCAGGGTAGGAGCCCAGCAGCAGTCCCGCGGCCGCGAGGGCACCGACCACCAGGTCCCAGCGCGGTCCGCGTGGCAGCTGCAAGGTCAGGCGCAGGCCGAAGTAGAGCCAGGCCGAGCCGACCCCGATGAGCGTGTTGCCCAGCACCACGGAGGCCAGCACCGGAATCAGGTCGCGCAGCCCCACCAGCGCGAACCCGGTGAACCACAGCGCGGCGGCCATCGTCCAGGTGCGCACCAGTGCGCGGTCGTCCGACACGCGCTCCAGCAGCCGCAAGCCGATCACGACCAGCACCGAGCTGCAGGCGGCAATCAGCGTCAGCGCGCGCAGGTCGAAGGCAAACATGGCTGCGATTCTGCGAGTGGCCGGCCACCGGCAAGCCGCAGAGAAGCCGGCGATACCCCGCCATGCCCGCACGATCAACCGCCACGGCCATCCGGGCCGGCGTCAGCCCAGCCGGCGGCGGATCGCCGCCGCCCGGGCGCGGCGGATGCCGAAGTCCGCGGGTATCAGCCGGCGGTCAGCGCCTGACAGACGCGCCGCAGGCGGCTCTCCGCCTCATCGGCCACCGGCTTCACGCTGGGCTTGCCCACCAGGCCGACCATGGTCTGTGGGTCCAGGAAACCCACGACGACGCGGCCGGGGGCCTCTTCGCGCACGATGACGTTGCAGGGCAGCAGCAGGCCGATGTCGGGCTCGGCCTGCAGCGCCTGGTGCGCCAGCGGCGGGTTGCAGGCGCCCAGGATGCGGTAGGGCGGCATCTCGGCGCCGAGCTTTTCCTTCATGGCGCGCTGGACGTCGATATCGCTGAGCACGCCGAAGCCTTCGGTCTTCAGCGCGGCGGTGGTGCGTTCCAGCGCGTCGTCGAAGCTCAGGCCGTGGAGGGTGGTGGTGAATCCGTACATGGTGGACCTTTCAGGCGTGGTGCGCCGCCGGGCGCCTGCCGCAGATGGAGGCCGGTCCAGTGACCGGCAGGTCGCCGCGATGTGCCTTCTTGGGCTGCGCGGGGCGGCCCAGGAAGATCCCCCGGGTCCGCGTCAAGCCATTGTGACGTATACCTAATAGGGTATGCAAACGCAGGTCCTTTGCGGGTGGCGGCTGCAGCCGCCAGACCTCAGGCGGGATCGGCCCAAACCGGTGCGTGCGTGCCGGGTGGCATCGAGGGCAGGGCCCAGCGCAGCCGGCGTCCGTCGATCTGCACGGCATGGCGCACGGCCCGCAGCAGGCCGAAGCCACTGGCTCGCTCGTCCCATGCGCTCTCGACCTCCAGCGCCGGCGCGGCCGTCGGGTCGTCGATGCGGCCCATGCGCTGCAGCCAGTGCGAGACACCGGCCAGCGACACCTTCACGCGCCAGCTGCCGCCGCGTTGCCGCTGGCGCAGCACGCCTGCCAGCGCGCCGAAGGCCAGCAGGTAGCCGGCGCCGTAGTCCAGCGCCTGCACCGGCAGCGCGCGGGGTTCGGTCTGGCCAAAGGCCTGCGCCTCCGCCAGATTGATGCCGGTGGCGCTCTGCACCAGCGAATCGAAGCCGCGCCGTCCGCCCCAGGGGCCGCGTGTGCCGTAGGCCGACAGCGAGACCGATACCAGCCCGGGCCGCAGGCGCTCCAGTTCGTCGGCGCCGAAGCCGAGTGCCGCCAGCGCGCCGGGCCGGTAGCTCTGCAGGAAGACGTCGCATTCGCGCACCAGCTGGCGCAGGGTGTCCTGGCCTGCCGGGGTGCGCAGGTCCAGCAGCGCGGAACGCTTGCCCTGGCTGGTCTCGGCCAGCGCGTCGATGTTGGGCAGGTGCGGGCCGTTGATCAGCAGCACGTCGGCGCCTTGCGCGGCCAGCGTGCGCCCGGCCACGGGGCCGGCCAGGATGCGCGTAAGTTCCAGGACGCGAAGCCCGGCCAGCGGCCCGGCTTGCGGATCGGCAGCCGCGCCGCGGGGCCAGCCCAGCGCCGGTGTCTGGCCGGATCGCCGGATTTCCACCAGCGGCTCGCCCGTCACCGCTTCGGCCTGCGGATGCGCGGCCCACTGCGCCGGGTGTCGCAGGGCGGCCACGACGAGCCCCTGCTCGGCGGCGGCGCGTTCGAAGTCCTGCGCGCGCCAGCGGCGCAGGGCCTCCTCGACGGCGGGGCGCTCGGTGGTCGGCCCGATCGGCAGGCCCAGCAAGGCCAGCACGCCGTCGCGGTGGTGCGCAAAATTGGCGTGCACACGCACCCAGGGCTGCGTGGCGCCAAAACCACCGCCGCTGGTGCAGCGGTACAGGCCGGACAGCGGGTCCCACATCTGGGGACTGCGGCCATCCAGCGTGAAGCGGCACGCGGCTTCGCTCAGCACGTCCGCCTTGTCCACGCGCACCGGCAGCGCCACGCCGTCGCGCTGCCGCGCGACTTCGGTGCCCGCCAGCGCCGCCGCGCCCAAGGCCGCCTGCAAGGCGGTGCCGATGGCAAAGGAACTGCGCGCGGCCGGCTCGCGGTCATCGCCAGTGAATCGCTGCAGGGCGGCCGGCTCCAGACGCGCCGCACGCCACAGATCGGCCAGAACCTTGGATACGGACGGCGGCGCCGCGGGCGAATCGACGCCGCCGCTTGGAAGTGGATTCATCGTGCCGGACATCGTCCGTTGCGTCGCGCCGACGGTCAACCTCCATGCACAGTCTGGACACGGAAATGGGTTCGGCGCAACAGCGACGGGCGGCTCTTTAAGACTCCCCGAATCGGGAAGCCCCTCCGGCGCCCCGTCAAGCAGGCCGCCCACTCGGCCAGGCAAGCCCGGCGACGGCGTCCCGATTGCGCGCTACCGATGAATGAACTACCGTGGCCCGATCAGCGAAGTCGTCCGTTCGATCATCGCGACCGAAGGCGTTCGACCCGCATCGCGCGCCGCGTCGCCACCGTCCACCCCGTTCGCAAGAGCCCTTCATGAACAAGCCCGTGCCCGCCGCCCTGATGGATGCCGCTGTCGACCGCTACCACACCCACCCGGTGCTCAATCAGGCCCAGCCCGCCAGCGCGTTCAACGCCTTCACCGGTGACGCGGTGCTGCAGGCCGGTGTCGCACGCGAAGCACCCTGGGCGGCCGGGCGCTGCGCGGCGCTGGGTGCCGTGGCCGGTGACGAGCAGGTGCAGGAACTGGCGCGCCTGGCCAACCGCTTCACGCCCGAGCTGAAGACACACGACCGCTTTGGCAACCGCATCGACTGGGTGGAATTCCACCCCAGCTGGCACGCGCTGATGACGTTGGCCTGGCAGCACGAGGTGCCCAACCTCGCCTGGCGCACCGGCGAGGCCGGCGGCCATTACGCGCGCGCCGTGCTGTCCTACCTGTGGAATCAGGTGGAACACGGCACGGCCTGCCCCACGGGCATGGCCTATGCGGCGTACGCCGGCTTCGAGGCCGAGCCGGCGCTGGCGATCTGGGCGCAGAAAAGCAAGGGCACGGCCTACGAATTCAGCCGCCGCGAGGTGGCCGACAAGCCGGGCGTCGTGGTCGGCTACGCGATGACCGAAAAGCAGGGCGGCTCCGACCTGCGCGAGACGCTGACTACGGCGCGCCACGCGTTCACCGGCGATTACCACGGCGCCACTGCGCACTGGTACGAACTCACCGGCCACAAGTGGTTCTGCTCGGTGCCGCAGTCCGACGGCTTCTACACGCTGGCCAAGGTCGATGGCGGCATCACCTGCTTCTTCCTGCCGCGCACCCTGCCCGACGGCAGCTTCAACCGCTTCTTCGTGCAGCGGCTCAAGGACAAGGCGGGCAACAAGTCGAACGCCTCCAGCGAGATCGAATTTGCCGGCACGCTGGCCATCCGCGTGGGCGAAGAAGGGCGGGGCATCCGCGAGATCCTCTCCCACGCGCACCTGACGCGGCTGGACTTTGCCGTGGGCTCGGCCGGCCTGATGCGCCAGGCGCTGACCCTGGCGCTGCGCCACACCACGACGCGTCAGGCCTTTGGCAGCCCCATCGCGCGGCGGCCGATGATGGCCCACGTGCTGGCCGACATGGCGGTGGAAGTGGAAGCCGCCACGTTGATGGCCTTGCGCGTGGCCAAGGCCACCGACCGCATGAAAGCCGACGAACACGAGCGCCTGCTGGCCCGCGTGGCCACGCCGGCGGCCAAGTATTTCAACTGCTCGCGCGCACCGGCCGTGGCCAACGAAGCCCTGCAATGCCACGGCGGCAATGGCTTCATCGAAGAGAACCCGATGGCACGTGTCTACCGCGAGGCGCCGCTGAACAGCGTCTGGGAAGGCACGGCCAACATGATGTGCATGGACGTGCGCCGTGCCATGAGCAAGGACGCGCGCACCATCGACGCGCTGTTCGACGAACTGCGGCCGCTGAAGGGCCAGGACGCCCGCTTCGATGCGCTGGTGGCCGGCACCGAGCGTCTCGTGCACCAGGCGCTGGACGAGGAATTCCTCGCCCGCCCGATGACCGAAACCGTGGCACGCGCGCTGCAGGCCGCCGAGCTGATGCGGCACAGCACGCCCGAGGTCGTCGATGCCTTCCTCGGCACCCGCGTCGCGGGCGGCGGCGCCTGGGGCACGATGTTCGGCGCGCTGGGCCAGGGCCTGGATCAGACCGCGGCGGATCGCATCGTCGAACGTGCGAACGTGATGCCCTGAGGGCGACGGCGCGCGCGTGGCAGGTCGCGGGCCTGCGCGACCCTGAAGCGTGGCGGCCCTGAGCGCACAGGGCGCCTGAACGGCCAGCTGGAACGGACGGGCTGCCGGCCGCAGCCCGGTGCGACGGACCTACCCGGCCGCCTTGATGATCTTCAGCACCTCGCGGAAGCGCGGGTGCCGGCAATCGGCCAGCCACTCGAACAGCACCATCTCGTGCGTGACGACGGTAGCGCCGGCCCGCGCCAGGCGGGCCATCGCGGCCGCGTGATCGGTCAGGCGACGCGAGCCGCTGGCATTGGCCACCACCCAGACCTGCAGGCCTGCGCGCAGCAGGCCCAGCGCGGTCTGCAGCATGCACACATGCGCCTCGCAGCCGGCGACCACCACCTGTCGGACCTGCGGCTTCGCCTCGCGCACGGCTTGCACCAGGCCATCGGCGCAGGCGTCGAAGTGCGTCTTGCCCAGCGTCACCGCGCAGGCCGCGCGGATCTCATCGACGTTGGGCCCCAGCCCCGCGGGGTTCTGCTCGGTGCCGATGACCGGGATGTCCAGCGCGTGCGCCGCCTGCGCCAGCAGCACGCCGTGGGCGACCACGGCCGCCGCGTCGTGGATGGCGGGCATCAGCCGCGCCTGGTAGTCCACCAGCACCAGCACGCTGCGGGCGGCATCGATGGTCTCGGCGGCGTGTGCCGTGGCGTTTGTCGTGACCATCTTCACCCCTTTGCGCCGCCGCTTGCGCGGACCAGCAGTTGCCGAAGGTAGGCGTCGAACAGGTCTTGCGACGCCTGCTTGAACATGCGGATGCGGCCCGTGTGGCTCAGCACCAGCAGGCCCACGGTGTGCGCGAAGAGGGCGGTGACCTCTTCCAGCGCTCGCTTGCCCGGCAGGCCCAGCGCCTGCAAGGCCTGCTGCGTGGGCTGCAGCGCATCGCGCAGCCGCGCATTGAGCTTCTCGTTGAGTTCGGGTGTGAGGCCGCGCGGTGTCATGCCCTGGAACAGGTAGAAGCCCAGGTCGAGATCCCGCGGGTTCTCGCGGTAGAACTCGAAGAAGGCCGTCGCGCCGCGCTGCACACGCTGGGCCGCATCGGTGTGGCCGTCCAGCGCCTGCTGCACGCGGGCGTTCAGGCGCTCCAGCGATTCGGCCAGCAGCGCGCCGTAGACCTCTTCCTTGTTCGCGAAGTAGCTGTAGAGCGCGCCCACGGTGTAGCCGGCGCGCTGTGCGATCTCGCGCATGCTGGTCTTTTCCATGCCCAGCTCGAAGAAGACCGCGCGCGCCGCGTCCAGCACCGAACGGCGCCGCACGTCGGCCAGGGCCTGCTGGCGCAGGTCGCGGGGATCGGGCGCGGCGGCCCGGACCTTGCGGGCGGTGCTGCGGCGCGTGGCGGTGGATGCAGTGGCGGTGGAAGCCGTGGCGGATGACGAAGCCATGCCCCAGTCTACACATTGACGACCGGAATTGAACAGTGTTTAAGATGCGAACCGGCTGTTCAAATGCACTGGAGACCCGCATGCCCGCCACCGATTCCGCCGCCGCCTTCCATGTCCCGCTGATGTCGGGCGACGACTACCGCGAATCGCTGCGTGGCTACAAGCCGCGGGTGTATGTCGACGGGCGCGAGGTGGCCAGCGTCGCCGACGAGCCGTCGCTGCGCCCCGGTGTCCAGGCCTTGGCCTTCACCTACGACCACGCGCGGCGCCCCGAGCTGGCGCCCGCGGTGCTGGCCACGCAGACCCGCGGCAACCGCGTGGTCAACCGCATGTTGCACGTCAATGAATCCGCCGGCGACCTGCTGAACAAGCTGGAAGTCGTGCGCATGCTGTGCCAGGAGACCGGCTGCGCGCAGCGCTACCTGGCGCACGACGCACTCAACGGCCTGGCCCAGGTGGCCGCACGCATCGACGACGCCCGCGGCACGACCGAAAACCGCGCGCGCTTCGAGAACTACCTGGACCACGTGCAAGACGAGGACCTGTCGCTGGGCATCGCGATGACCGACGCCAAGGGCGACCGCAGCCGCAAGCCGCACCAGCAGGCCAACCCGGACACCTACGTGCACGTCGTGGAGCGCAACGGCAAGGGCATCCTCATCAGCGGCACCAAGGCCATCGTCACGGGCGGGCCCTACATGCACGAGTTCCTGGTCATGCCCAGCCGGAACATGGGGCCGGAGGATGCGGATTTCGCCGTGTGCTGCGCGGTGCGCGTGGATGCACCCGGCATCACCATCGTCGCGCGCCCCGCCGGGCGGCCCGGCGAGAAGCTCGAACACGGCGATGCGCTGTTTTCGCGCAAGTACGGGCAGTCCACCGCCGTGGTCATCTTCGACCGCGTCTTCGTGCCCTGGGAGCGCGTGTTCTACGCCGGCGAGTGGGAGCACAGCCAGGTGCTGACCTACAGCTACGCCACGCACCACCGCCACACCTGCATTGGCGCGCGGGCGGGTTTTGGCGACCTGCTGATCGGCGCCGGCGCGCTGATGTGCGAGGCCAACGGCCTGGACCCCGACGAGAAGAGCAATCTCCGCGACCCGATGGTGGAGCTGATCACCATCACCGAGAGCTTCTACGCCTGCGGCGTGGCCGCGAGCGTCTACGCCGAGAAGGATGCGTACAGCGGCTCCTTCATGCCCGAGCCGGTCTTTGCCAACATCGGCAAGCTGCTGCTGGCCACCAAGATCTACGACATGCACCGCCTGGCGCACGAAGTCTCGGGCGGTTTGATCGTCGCGCTGCCGGGCCCGGACGAAGACCACAACCCGGCGACAGCCGCCACGCTGGCCGAGGTGCTGCAGGCGGCACCCGGCATCCCCTACGACAAGCGCATCCAGACGGCGCGTTTCATCGAGGACCTCACGGCCTCGTACCAGGGCGGCTGGTACTCGCTGATCAGCCTGCACGGCGGCGGCTCGCCGGCGGCGATGAAAAAGGAGATCTGGCGCAACTACCCGGTGGGCTCCAAGGTGGAGCTGGTGGAGCGGTTGCTGGAGCGCGGCGTGCTGCACGACGAGACACGCGCAATCACGAAAAACCGCCAACCCGGCAAATGCTGCGACACGGGCTGCAGCGCGCCGGGGCAGCCGGTGATGGTGCCCTTGCCGGCCAGCCGGCGCGGGGATGGTCAGGTCTGATGCCGCCGTGCGCGCGAATGCGCGCGCCGGACGCTGGCGCACAGGCGCGAACAGGCCCACGCCGGTTGCGCGCGGGCGCGTCGCGGCGCCTGTCTCAGGCCCGGTGCAGGTGCAGGCTGTTGGCGGCCACGCGGTAGCTGCCGTCGGGCTCCATGTCCACGTGCTCGCCGGTGACCAGGCGGTACTCGGCGATGCCCGTGGGCTCCCACTGCGGCTCGGCGCCGTTGGAGACCAGCGGCAAGGCCACCATGTGCTCGTAGCCGCAGATCTTGTAGGGCGTGCCCTGGTCGTCCTGCGCGAAGAAGGTCTCGAGAAGGTGAAGCTTGCGGTCCATGCTCGGTCTCCCGTGGTGAGAGGGTGGGTCCGGCGTCGGTCCGGTGCCGCCGCCGCCCGGTTTCATACCGCCAGGTAACGCTGGCGCAGGTCCTTGTCGGCGATGACTTCGGCGGCGCTGCCGTCGAAGACGATCTCGCCCATGTCCAGGATGATCGCGCGATCGGAAAGATGCAATGCCGCAATGGCATTCTGTTCAACGATGACGGTCGTCAGGCCCAGGGTCTTGATCTGCTCGAGGATGCGTTCGATGTCGCGCACGATCACCGGCGCCAGGCCCTCGTAGGGTTCGTCCAGCAGCAGCAGCGTCACCTCGCGGGCCAGTGCGCGCGCCACGGCCAGCATCTGCTGCTCGCCGCCGGACAGCGTCACGGCATCCTGCCGCCGCCTTTCGGCCAGGCGCGGAAACTGTTCGTACAGGCGTTCGATCGACCAGCCGCGAGGCGGTTCAATCTGCGCCAGCTGAAGGTTTTCTTCCACGCTGAGCCCGCCGATGATGCGGCGGTCCTCCGGGACCAGGCCCACGCCGGCCCGCGAGGCCTGCCAGGCCGCCAGCCGGTGCAGCGGCCGGCCGGCCAGCCAGATCTCGCCGCGGTGCAGTTGCGGCGCGGCCAGGCGCGCGATGCTGCGCAGCGTGGAGGTCTTGCCCGCGCCGTTGCGGCCCAGCAGCGCGACGATCTCGCCCTGGCGCACGGAAAAGCTGACACCCTGCACGATGTAGCTCTCGCCGTAGTAGGCGTGCAGGTCCCGGCAGCTGAAATACGGCGTGTCCGGCGGCGCAGCGGTCTGCGTGTGCGCATGCGAAGCCGTGTGCCAGGGCATCTTCACAGCCGGGCACCTCCGAGGTAGGCCTGCTGGACGCGTTCGTCGGCGCGTATCGACGCCGGGTCGCCTTCGGCCAGCACACGGCCATTGGCCATCACGCTGATGCGGCTGGCCACCGAAAACACGACCTGCATGTCGTGTTCGATGATCACCTGCGTCAGGCCGGCGTGGGCGATGCGCAGCAGCAGGTCGATGGTGCCGTTGGTGTCGGCGCGGGACATGCCGGCCGTGGGTTCATCCAGCAGCAGGAGCCGGGGGTCCTGCACCAGGCACATGGCCAGGCCCAGGCGGCGCTTGTCGCCGCGCGACAGGCTGCTGGCGCGATGGCTCCTCCGGTCGATCAGGCCGACGGCTTCCAGTTGGTGCTCGGCGCGTTCGCGCAGGCCGTCCTGGTTGTCCACGCGGGACCAGGCCTTGAAGGCAAAGGCGCCGTCCCGACGCGCCAGCGTGGGGATCAGCATGTTTTCCAGCAGGCTCAGCTCGTCGAAGAGCTCCGGCGTCTGGAACATGCGCGCCACGCCGGCCTGGTTGATTTCGTGCGGGCGAAGGCCGATCAGCGAACGGCCGCCGAAGCTCACCGAGCCGCTGTCGGGCGCCAGGCGGCCCACCAGGCAGTTGAGCAGCGTCGACTTGCCTGCGCCGTTGGGGCCGATGATGGCGTGCATGCCGCCGTCGTCGATGGACAGGTTCACGCCGTCCAGCGCCTGCAGTCCCGCGAAGCGTTTGCTGATGCCCGTGACCTGCAGCATGGTTGTGGTTCCCTCAGGCCTGGGGCCGGTTCGGCGCCGGCGCCAGATCACCTGGCGTCGCGGCAGTGGCGGCCGTCGCAGGGACGGGCGGGTGTGCATGCGGCGCGGCGCCGTGGGCCGGGCCGTGCGGCGCGGCATTCGGCGGCGTGGGCGCGCCGCGGAACACACGCCGCAGCACCGCACCGATGCGGCCGATGCCTTCCATCAGCCCGCCGGGCAGGAAGATCACCACCAGCATGAACAGCAGCCCCAGGGTCAGGTGCCAGCCGTCGCCGACGAAGATGGACGCCAGGCTGACCGCCGGGCCTTGCAGGCTGTCGGGCAGGAAGTCGAAGAAGTGCCGCAGGACCTGCGTATCGAAGGCCGAGAAGATGTTCTCGAGGTACTTGATCAGCGCCGCGCCCAGCACCGGGCCCAGCAGCGTGCCGGCGCCGCCCAGGATGGTCATCAAGACCACTTCGCCGGAGGCTGTCCACTGCATGCGCTCGGCGCCGGCCAGCGGGTCGGTCACGGCCAGCAGCGAGCCCGCCAGGCCGGCGTAAAGGCCCGAGATCACGAAGGCCGCCAGCGCATACGGGCGCGCATGCACGCCGCTGTAGCCCAGGCGGTTCTGGTTGGCCTTGATGCCCCGCAGCATGGCGCCGAAGGGCGAGCGCGTGATGCGCATGGCCACGTAGAAGCCCACGATCAGCAGCACGGCGCAGAAGTAGAAGCCGCTGTAGCCGGTCAGTGGCAGGCCGAACAGGTGCGGCGGCTCCAGCGGCCCCACGGTGCCGTGGATCCACTGGTCGATCCAGCGCGGGTCGGTGCGGCGCACCTGCAGCCCGGTCTCGCCGTTGGTCAGCGGCGTGAGCACCGAGTACGCGAGGTTGTAGGACATCTGCGCGAAGGCCAGCGTGAGGATCGCGAAATAGATACCGCTGCGGCGCAGGCAGATGTGCCCGATCACCAGCGAGAACAGGCCCGCCAGCAGCGTGCCGGCGATCACCGCGGGCAGCGCATTCATGGTCAGCAGCTTGAAGCTCCAGACCGCGGCATAGGAGCCCACGCCCAGGAAGGCGGCGTGGCCGAAAGAAAGGTAGCCGGTGAGCCCGAACAGGATGTTGAAGCCCATCGCGAACAGGCCGTAGATCGCGAAGCGCTGCAGCAGATCGGGGTAGCCCGCGCCCAGCACCGTCGCCCACAGCGGCATGCTCAGCACCGCCAGTGCAAAGGCGCCGCACAACACATGGTCCTTGCGTGCGAGGGCGTTCATGGATGATCCGCCACGGTCAGTCTTCCATCACGCCCTGGCGACCCAGCAGGCCGCGCGGGCGAACCAGCAGCACAACCACCGCAACCAGGTAGATGATGATCTGGTCGATGCCCGGCAGCAGGCTCTTGACCTGGTTCATCGACGCAAAGGACTGCAGGATCCCCAGCAGAAAGCCCGCCAGCACTGCGCCGGGCAGCGAGCCCATGCCGCCCACGACCACGACGACGAAGGACAGCACGAGGTACTCCATGCCCATGTTGTAGTCCGGCGCGAGGATGGGCGCGTACATCGCCCCGGCCACACCCGCCACCAGCACGGCGATGCCGAAGACGATGGTGAAGCGCCGCTCGATGTCGATGCCCAGCAGGCCCACGGTCTCGCGGTCGCGCATGCCGGCACGCACGACCATGCCGAAGTTCGTGAACCGCAGGAACGCAAACACCGCGGCAATGACACACAGCGAGAACGCGAAGTAGATCAGGCGCCACCACGGGTAGACCACTTCGTCTCCCAGGCCCAGCCAGGCGCCGATATTCGCGCTGCCCGACACCTCCACGGGCGCAGGCGCCGGGATGGCATTCGCGCCGAAGGCGGCCTTGATGATCTCTTGCAGCACGATCGCCAGCCCGAAGGTGACCAGGATCTGGTCGGCCACCGGACGGCGGTAGAAGTGGCGGATCAGGCCGCGCTCGGTGGCCACGCCCACGAGCCACATCACCACGATGGCCACCAGCACCGACAAGGGCACGGCGTAGTCGATCACGGCGCGCCCGGCGTCGCCGAACCACAGCTGCAGGTAGGGCACTTCCTTGTAGGCGTCGAAGAAGGTGACGCTGGTGTCCTTGACCTGCGTGGACAGCGTCAGCAGCCGCTCCGTGGCCACGGCGCAGAAGGCGCCCAGCATGAAGAAGGCACCGTGCGCAAAATTGACGACCCCCAGCGTGCCGAAGATCAGGGTGAGGCCCAGCGCGATCAGCGCATAGGCCCCACCCTTGTCCAGCCCGTTGAGCAGTTGCAGCAGGAAGGCGTCCACGTTGCTCCGTGCAGTGGGGTGTGGCGGCGCAAGGCCGCCGAAGACGACGCGCGGGCGCGCGCCCCCGCGCTCAGACCGTGTAGGGCCCGAGCTGGCCGCCACCCATCGTCACGGGGTAGTCGACCTGCGCGCGCGGCACGATCTTCACGACCTCCAGCAGCCCGAAGCGGTTGGTCGGCTTCTCGGCGCCGCGCATCACCAGCACGTCCTTGAAGCATTGGTGGTCGCCGGCGCGGTACTCGGTGGGGCCGTTGCCCATGCCGTCGAACTTGAAACCTTCGAGTGCCTTGATGACTTCCGGCGGGTAGAAGGTGCCGGCCTTGTCGACGGCATTCGCATACAGCAGGGTCTGCACGTAGCAGGTCTGCGCGGCCTGCGACGGCGGCTCGCCGTACTCCTGGCCGAAGGACTTGACCAGCGCCTTGGTGCCCTCGTCCTCGAGCGTCCAGTGCCAGTTGGCCGTGCCCAGGATGCCCTTGACCGCGTCGCCTGCACCTTGTGCCATGAGTCGCGAATACAGCGGCACGACGATCTCGAACTGCTTGCCGTTGACCGTCTTGTCGCGCAGGCCGAACTGCACGGCCTGGCGCAGCGAATTGACCATGTCCTTGCCGTAGTGGTTGAGGATCAGCACGTCGGCACCTGAACTCAGCACCGGGGCGATGTACTGCGAGAAGTCGCCCGCACCCAGCGGCGTGCGCACGGCCTTCACGGTCGTCCAGCCCAGGGCTTCGGTGGCCTTCTTCAGCGACTCTTCCTGCGTCCAGCCCCAGGTGTAGTCGGCCGTCAGGTGGTAGGCGTGGCGGTCGCGCCCGTACTCCTGCGCCAGGATCGGCGCCAGGGCCTGACCCGACATGTAGGCGTTGAAGAAGTGGCGGAAGCCGTAGCGGCGGCGGTCCTTCATCGTCGTGTCGTTCGAGTGGCTCAGGCCCACCATGAAGACGACACCCATCTCCTGTGCCAGTGACTGCGTGGCCACGGCCACGGCCGAGGACGAGCCGCCTGAGAACATGATCACGCCGTCGCGTTCGATCATGCGCTTGGCCGAGGCGCGTGCCGCGTCGGCCTTGGTCTGGGTGTCGCCGGTCACGTAGACGACCTTCTTGCCCAGGATGCCGGTGCCCTTCAGCGACGAGGGCTTGAAGGTCTTCATCAAGCCACCATCACCTTCGCCGTTGAGGTGCTTGACGGCCAGCTTGAAGGCCTTGAGCTCGTCGGCGCCCTCGTCGGCGTAGGGGCCGCTGAGCGGCACGTTGAAGCCGAGCGTGACCGTCTTGGTCTTGCTCGGGTCATTGCGGAACTCCGCCGCCCAGGCGTTGCGGAGGAAGAAGCCCGGTGCCGCGATGCCAGCGCCGAGCACACCCATGCTCTGCAGCACGGTGCGTCGTGAGTCTTGCATGTTGTCTCTCCATGAAGGCAGTTGGATGAACGACGTTGGCATCCGCCGCATGCGCATGGTGGCGCCGCGGTGCCTGCAAGTAAAACGAGATTCATTGCCGCTTCAGTGCAATACTGGTCATGGCAATGGCTTGCCGGCGGAGGTTCCGACCATGGACATCACGCTTGCGCGCACCTTCCTCGAGATCGTCTCCACGCGCAGCTTCCAGCGCGCGGCCGAACGGCTGCACGTCACGCAGACGGCTGTCAGCGCCCGCATCCGCACACTCGAAGATCAACTGGGCCGGCGCCTGTTCGTGCGCAACAAGTCCGGCGCGACCCTGACACCGGCGGGCGAGAACTTCATGCGCTATGCGCCCACGCTGGTGCAGGTGTGGGAGCGGGCGCGCCACCAGGTGGCCGTGCCGGCCGGAAGGCGCGCGGTGGTCACGGTGGGTTGCGAGATCAGCCTGTGGGACCCGCTGCTGCTGGACTGGCTGCTGTGGATGCGCCAGGCCGCGCCGCAACTCGCGCTGCGCACGGAGGTGGGTGCACCGGAAAGCCTGGTCAAGCAGGTGTCCGAAGGCATCCTGGACATCGCCATCGTCTATGCACCCCAGCAGCGGCCGGGCCTGCGCATCGAGCTGCTCATCGAGGAGCGGCTCGTGCTGGTCACCACGCTGCGGCGCGCGCGTGCACCGCGTCCCGCGGACTATGTCTATGTCGACTGGGGTCCGGAATTTGCGGCCCAGCACAACATGGCATTTCCCGAGCTGTCTACCGCGGGCGTCGTCGCGGGCCTGGGGCCACTGGGCCGCGCCTACCTGCTGAAGACGGGCGGCTCGGGCTATTTCCGGCTGAGCGCGGTGCGTGGCTACCTGGACAGCGGTGAGTTGCGCCGCGTGCCCGGCGCGCCGGAGTTTCTCTACCCGGCCTACGCCGTGTACTCCAGCAACGCCGACTTGAAGGTTGTCACGCCGGCCCTGGCCGGCCTCAAGCACGTGGCCGGTGCGGACCGCGAGCCCTTGGCCGCCCCGCGGGCACGCAAACGTGCCAAACCCGCGGCAGGCGCTGCCGAGTTGCCACTGACCTGAACGGCAGCCGGCGGGGTGCAGCACCTCACCGGGCGCCCGCCGCCGGGGCGCACCGGCAGGGCACTCAGTTCATCATGGCCCAGGTCGTCCACAGCACGCGGTTGTCGTTGACGGCACGTACGCCGGGCACGTTCTCCGCCGCCACGCGCGCGGCCTGGCGCTCGTCTTCGCTTTCGATCAGGCCGGAGAATTCGACCACGCCCTTGTGGACCATCAACGTCGACTGGCTCGAGCGCCACCAGGATTGCCGGTCCAGTTCGGCCAGCAGGCGGGTCTCGATCCACTCGTCGGCATGGCTGGCCGCTGCCGGCTCGTCGGCGCTCTGGCGGGCCAGCGCCTCGACCAGATCGGCCCGGGTGAGGATGCCCACCAGCTGGGCCTCGCGCAGCACCATGATGCGCCGCACCTTGCGCGCGGTGAACGCCACGGCGATCTCCTGCACCGGTGTGTCTTCGCTGACGGTCGTCACCTCGTGCGTCATGATGTCCTGCGCATGCTGGGCGTGCGACTTGACATAGTCGATGGGTGCCGAGGCGTGCCCGCGCAGCGGCGCCCACCACGGCGCCGGCGGTGCGCTGCGTTCGGTGCCGATCTCGCAGCGCCGCAGCAACTCGTACTCGTTGACCAGACCGACCACGCGGTCGTTCTCGAGCACCGGTACGCCGCCGATGTGGTGCTCCAACAGCAGTTCCGCGATCTCGTGAACGGGCGTGGAGGGTGCGACGGAGATGACCGGCGACTTCATCAGTTCTCTGGCATTCATGGTTCAGCTCCTGGAGCGGGGGTGGAAAGGAATCGCCTCTCCGTCAACACGTCGCGCAGCACGACGGCGTTGTTGTGCGCCTCGTCACGTGCGGCGTAGAGCAGGGTCAGGCGGGCTTTGCGGCGCAAGTCGTCGAGCAGACGCAGCAGATCGGGCCGGTGCGCCAGCTCGTCCCGGTACTTGTCGTTGAAATCCGCCCAGCGTTCGGCCTCGTGCCCGAACCAGCGGCGCAGGGCATCGCTGGGGGCGATGTCGCGCAGCCACAGGTCAGCCGCGACACGCTCGCGGGTCAAGCCGCGCGGCCACAGGCGGTCCACGAGCACGCGCATGCCGTCCTCGGGCGACGCGGGCTCGCGCGCGCGCTTGACCACGACGGCCCGGCGAGCACCCGATGCCCCTGGCGTCGGGCTGACTTGGCGGTCGGCAGCGGTTTCAGTCCTGGGCATGGTCATGACCGACCTCGCTCAGGCGTGGTGCGCGCCGATCGACCGGTGGCCTTCGATCAGGCCGTCGATCACGCCCGGGTCGGCCAGCGTGGAGACGTCGCCGAGTTCGCTGGTATCGCCGGCGGCGATCTTGCGCAGGACGCGGCGCATGATCTTGCCGGAGCGTGTCTTGGGCAGGCCCTGCGCCCACTGGATGTGATCGGGTGCGGCGATGGCGCCGATCTCCTTGCGCACCCATTGGCCCAGTGCCGCTCGCAACTCGTCGCTGGGCTCGCTGCTGACCTTCAGGCTCACATAGGCATAGATGCCCTGACCCTTGATCGCGTCCGGACAGCCCACGACTGCAGCCTCGGCCACATCGGGGTGGGCTACCAGCGCGCTCTCCACCTCGGCCGTGCCCAGCCGGTGGCCGGCGACGTTGATGACGTCGTCGACGCGGCCGGTGATCCAGTAGTAGCCGTCCTTGTCGCGCCGTGCGCCGTCGCCGGTGAAATACAGGCCCGGGCGCGCAGTGAAGTAGGTGCGCAGGAAACGTTCGCGGTCGCCGTACAAGGTGCGCAGCATGCCCGGGCCGCCGTCGCGCAGGCACAGCCAGCCTTCGCATTCGCCGTCCAGCACGCGGCCCTCTTCGTCGACGATGACCGGATCGACGCCGAAAAAGGGCAGGGTGGCCGAACCGGGCTTGGTGGGGATGGCCCCGGGCATCGGTGCGATCGCGATGGCGCCGGTTTCGGTCTGCCACCAGGTGTCGACGATCGGGCAGCGCTCCTCGCCCACCACGCGGTAGTACCAGTGCCAGGCTTCGGGGTTGATGGGCTCGCCCACCGATCCGAGCAGCCGCAGCGACTGGCGGCTGGTGGCCTTCACCGGCTCGTCGCCCAGTCGCAGCAGCGCGCGAATGGCCGTGGGCGCCGTGTAGAAGATGCTCACGCGGTGCTTGTCGATCACGCGCCACAGCCGCGACGCATCGGGCCAGGTCGGCACGCCCTCGAACATCAGCGTGGTCGCGCCGTTGGCCAGCGGACCGTAGACGATGTAGCTGTGGCCCGTGACCCAGCCGATGTCGGCCGTGCACCAGAAGACGTCCTCGTCGTGCACGTCCAGCACGTCGCGCTGGGTCAGCATCACCGACAGCAGGTAGCCGCCGCTGGTGTGCAGCACACCCTTGGGCTTGCCGGTGGAGCCCGAGGTGTAGAGGATGAACAGCGGGTCCTCGGCCCCCATCACCGCCGGGCGGCAGTGCGAGGCGCGGCGCGCCGTGAGCTCGTGGTACCAACGGTCGCGGCCATCGACCCAGTTGATCTTGGCGCCGGTGCGGCGCAGCACGATGCAGGTCGTCACCGAGGGGCAGATCGTCAGCGCTTCGTCGGCGCTGGATTTCAGCGGCAGGCGGCGTCCGCCGCGCATGCCTTCGTCGGCGGTGATGAGCACGTGCGCGTCGCAGTCGCGGATGCGTCCGGCCAGCGACGCGGCCGAGAACCCGGCGAAGACCACCGAGTGCACGGCGCCGATGCGCGCGCAGGCCAGCATGGCCACCGCGGCCTCGGGCACCATGGGCATGTAGATCATGACGCGGTCGCCCTTGCGCACGCCGAGCGACTTCAGACCATTGGCCAGGCGGCAGACTTCGGCGTGCAGCTGCGCGTAGCTGATGGTGCGCGACTCGGCCGGGTCGTCGCCTTCCCAGATGATGGCGGGCTTCTGCGCATGCAGCGGCAGGTGGCGGTCCAGGCAGTTCATGCTGACATTGAGCGTGCCGTCCTCGAACCAGCGGATGTGCACGTTCTCCGGGCCGTAGGACACGTCGCGGATGCGGCTCGGGCTGTGGAACCAGTCCAGATGCGTGGCCTGCTCGGCCCAGAAGCGCTGCGGGTCGTGAATCGATCGCTGGTACTCGCGCCGGTACGCCGCGCTGTCGATCCAGGCCAGGCCCTTCCAGGCGGCGGGGACGGGAAATACCTTGTCTTGGACTGACATGTGCTTCTCCTGCATTCGATGCGCCCCGGACTGGAACGAAGGCGTGGCAGGACGGGAGCGACCGCACCATGTTCGGCGCGCGATACACCGAAGTACAACGAATGTTGTTGACGCTTCAGTCCAACATACTTGCTGGCACCCCGGGTCCGGCGCAGCGCGTTTGCGGCCGCCTGGCCAGTCCCTTGGCACTGCCGGCAGGCGGGTTGGCATGTGATGACTACGATCCATTGTTTCCGCACCACTGCAGGAGACCCACATGGCAACGATCCAGCACTCGCTGAAGACCCTGGCACTGGCACTGAGCCTGGGATGGGGCCTCAGCGCCCATGCCGCCGACATCAAGATCGGCATCGCAGAAGCACTCACCGGGCCTGCAGCACAGTACGGGCAGAGCATCCGCAGCGGCTTCGAACTGGCCGCCTCGCAGATCAATGCCGCCGGCGGCGTCAACGGCAACAAGCTCGTGCTGACGGTCGAGGACGAGCAGGGCAAGAAGGAAGAGGCGATCAACGCCTTCAAGAAGCTGATCTTCCAGGACAGGGTGCTGATGCTCTTCGGCCCGACGCTGTCCAACTCGGCCCAGGCCGCCGACCCGATCGCGCAGGCGGCCAAGGTCGTGGTCTTCGGCACCTCCAACACGGCGGACGGCATCACGTCCATCGGAGACCACGTCTTCCGCAACTCGGTCACCGAGGCCGACGTGCTGCCGGTGACCATCCGCACCGCCGTCAAGAAGCTGGGCATCAAGAAGGTCGCCGTGATGTACGGCAACGACGACGTCTTTACCAAGAGCGGTTACGACAACTTCAAGAAGGCCCTGGAAGATCAGAAGATCCCGGTCACCACCACCGAGACCTTCGCCAAGGGCGACGTGGACTTCAAGGCCCAGCTCACGAAGATCAAGGCCACCAACCCCGATGCCATCGTGCTGTCGGCGCTGCTGGCCGAGGGCGCGCCGATCATGGTGCAGGCCCGCCAGCTGGGCCTGAACATCCCGGTGATCGGCGGCAACGGCATGAACTCGGTCAAGGTGTTCGATCTGGCCAAGGGCGCATCCGACGGCCTGTGGGTCGGCAGCCCGTGGTCCATCGAGAACCAGACCAAGGAAAACAGCGCCTTCATCACCGCGTACACGCACCAGTTCAAGTCCACGCCCGACCAGTTCGCCGCGCAGTCCTACGATGCGATGCACATCACCGTGGCGGCGCTGAAGAAGATCAAGCTCACGGGCGACCTGACCAAGGACCGCGAGGCGCTGCGCAACGAGCTGCCCAACGTGAAGTGGGTCGGCGCGACTGGCGCATTCGCCTTCCGGCGCGCCAACGACAAGAGCGGCACGCCGGCCGGCTACGACGCCAGCCAGACCCCGATCGTCAGCGTCACGCGCAGCGGCCGCTACGTCATCGAACAGTGAGCCGCTGACTTCCTGCTGCAAACGCCGGCCCGCACACCCCGTGCGCGGGCCGAACTGAATCTCGCGATCACCACCGCCCCGACATGCTGGCCCAGCAGCTCTTCAATGCGCTCTCGCTGGGCTGCGTCTATGCGCTGTTCGCGCTGGGCTTCACGCTCGTGTTCGGCGTGCTGGGGGTCATCAACCTCTCGCACGGCGCGGTGTTCATGGTCGGCGCCTATGCGGCGCTGCAGGCGGTCGTGGTACTGCACCTGCCGCTGTGGGCGGCGCTGGTGTTTGCCTTTTTCGTCTCGGGGGCACTGGGCCTGCTGATCGACGTGCTGGTGCTGCGGCCCTTGCGGGCCCGCCAGGCGCCGCACCTGATTCCCATGATCGCCAGCATCGGCCTGGCGATCGCGCTGAACAACACGGCCCAGGGTCTGTTCGGTGCGGCCAACCTGCGCTTTCCCACCGAGGTGCTGCCGCAAGATTCGCTGGTCATTGCCGGCATGCACGTCACGGTGCTGGAGCTGGGCATCATCGGCCTGTCATTCGCGCTGATGGCGGTGCTGATGGTCGTGATGCGCAAGACGCAGCTCGGGCGCGCGCTGCGGGCGATCGCCGAGTCGCCTCGCGCGGCGGCGCTGCTGGGCATCAATGTCGAAGGCCTGTTCATGCTCACCTCGTTTACCGCCGCCGCGCTGGGCGGTGTGGCAGGCGTGCTGATCGGCCTGTACGCCAACGCGCTGTTCCCGCTGATGGGCCAGCCCATCCTGCACAAGGGCATCGCGGTCATCATCCTGGGTGGCATGGGCGACATCCGCGGCGCGATGCTGGCGGGGCTGTTCCTGGGCTTTGCCGAGGTGCTGTCGGTGGCCTACATCGGCTCGACCATGCGCGACGCCGTGGCCTTCGGCCTGCTCTTTGCCGTGCTGCTGTGGCGGCCCAAGGGCATCTTCGGCTCGCTGAACGAACGCAAGGCCTGAGGCCCGATGACCGAGACCTGGTCGACCTTCTGGTCCATCTACAGCAACCTGGTGCTGACCGTCGGCACCAACGCGCTGCTGGCCTTGTCGATCTACCTCACGCTGTCCTGCGGGCTGCTGGCCATCGCCAACGCGGCCTTCATGGGCATCGGCGCCTACACCGCGGCGCTGCTGACGATGCGCGCCGGCATGCCCTTTCCCGTGGCGCTGCTGGGCGGCATGGTGGCACCGGCCATCGTGGCCTACCTGATGGGACGGCCCACGCTGCGGCTGTCGGGTGTCTACCTGGCGATGGCCACGCTGGCCTTCGGCGAGGTCGTGCGCATCCTGATCCTCAATACCGAAGACTGGACCGGCGGCGCGCTGGGCCTCAACGGCATCCCGCAGCTGACGCAGTGGTGGCACGTGGCGCTGGCCGTGGTGTTGTCCGTCGCGCTGCTGGCGCGCATGCGGCGCTCCAAGGTCGGCCGCGCCTTCGAGGCCATCCGCCTGGACGAAACCGCAGCCGGGCTGATGGGCGTGGACGTGGTCGCGCACAAGATGCTGGCCTTCACGATGGGTGCGGTGCTGGCCGGGCTGGCCGGCGCGCTCAATGCGCACCTGACCTTCTTCATCGGGCCGAACGAGTATGGCTTCGACCGTGCCGTCGAGATCCTCACCATGACCATCCTGGGCGGCATCGGCACCCTGGGCGGGCCGCTGTCCGGCGCGGTGATCCTGACCCTCCTGCCCGAGGTGCTGCGCGGGCTCAAGGACTACCGGCTGGTGGTCAACGGGCTGATCCTGGTGGCGATCGTGCTGTTCCTGCCGCGCGGGCTGTGGGACCCCACACGCGTGCGGCGCTGGTTCGGCCCGCGCGAGCGACGGGTCTGACGCCGATGCTGAGCCTCAAGGGTGTCTCGCGCCACTTCGGCGGCCTGCAGGTGCTGTCGGACGTCAACCTGTCGGTGCCGGCGGGCAGCATCTTCGGCCTGATCGGGCCCAACGGCGCCGGCAAGACGACGGTCTTCAACCTGATCACCGGCCTGCTGGTGCCGGCCCAGGGCGACATCGTGTTCGATGGGCAGAGCCTCGTGGGCACGCCGCCGCACCGCATCACGCGGCGCGGCATCGCGCGCACCTTCCAGAACATCCGCATCTTCAAGGAGATGTCGTTGCTGGAAAACGTGGTGGTGGGCACGCATTCGCGCCTGACCTACGGGGCGGCCGACCTGCTGTTCGGCCTGCCGAAGTACCGCGCCGAAGAGCGCCGCGCGCGCGAGCGGGCGCGCGAACTGTTGTCCTGGATGAAGCTCGACCACAAGGCCGACGAGCTGGCCGACAACCTCTCCTACGGCGAGCAGCGCAAGCTCGAGCTGGCGCGCGCGCTGGCCACCGAGCCGCGCCTGCTGCTGCTGGACGAGCCCGTGGCGGGCATGAACAGCGCCGAGAAGTCCGAGCTGATGGGCGGCATCGTCGACATCCGCCAGCGCGGCTACACCGTGCTGATCATCGAACACGACATGCCCTTCGTGATGGGCCTGTGCGAGCAGATCGCGGTGCTGAACTTCGGCCGCATCATTGCCGAGGGCCGGCCCGAGCAGATCCGCAGCGATCCGCAGGTCATCGAGGCCTACCTGGGCCGGGACGACGACGATGCCGCTGCGGCCGGGAGCACGCGATGAACACGCTGCTGCAGGTGCGTGGCCTGGCGGTCAACTACGGGCATGTCGAAGCCGTGCGCGAGATCGATCTCGATCTGCCCGAAGGCCAGATCACCACGCTGGTGGGCGCCAATGGCGCGGGCAAGACCTCGACGCTGCTCGCGCTGTCGGGCCTGGTGCGCAAGCGCGCGGGCCGCGTGGTCTTCGACGGCCGCGACATCAGCAGCCTGGCGCCGCACCGCATCGTCTCCGGCGGCGTGGTGCAGGTGGCCGAAGGGCGCGCCACGCTCACCACCTTGACCGTGCGCGAGAACCTCGAGCTCGGTGCCTACACGCGCCGCGACGGCCTGGCCGCGCGCGCCAGCGACATGGAACACGTCTTCACGCTGTTCCCGGCGCTGAAGGAGCGGGCACAAGGCCTGGCCGGCAACCTCTCCGGCGGCGAGCAGCAGATGCTGGCCATCGGCCGTGCGCTGATGGCCAAACCGCGGCTGCTGCTGCTGGACGAGCCTTCGATGGGCCTGGCGCCCATCATCGTGCAGGACATCTTCCGCACGCTGCGCCGCATCAACGCCGACGGCCTGACCATCCTGCTGGTGGAGCAGAACGTGCGGCAGGCGCTGAAGGTGGCCGACCGCGCCTACGTGCTGGAGACCGGCCGCATCGTGCTGCAGGGCACGGGCGCCGAGCTGCTGGCGGAGCCTCGCGTGCAGCAGGCCTACCTGGGCGGTTGAGCGGCGGCCTGCCGGGCCCGAAGCATCGCCAGCGGGCAACGACGGTGGCCGTCAGCGCCGAGCCGGACGCGTGCCGCCTACGTCCTGCAGCGCCTCGATCAGCCGCGCCAGTGCGGCCCCGCGTTGGCGGTCCGCACGCACCGTGTAGCCCACCGTGCCGAAGTTGCCCAACTGCCCCAGGGGCAGCACGGCCAGCATGCCGGCTTTCACGAAGGGTTCGGCGGCCGATTGCGGCATCAGCGCGACCGTCGGCGTGCGGGTGAGCAGACCCAGGTTGGTGAGCAGCGAAACCGAGTGCACCACACTGGCGGGCAGCGCGAGGTCCTGCCGTTCGAAGATGGCGCAGGCGGTGGCGTAGGCCACGGAATCCGGCGTCGGCAGGATCCAGCGCAGGCCGTGCAGGTCACGCAGTTTCAGGCGGCGGCGCTGGCGGATCGGGTGGTCGGCCGCGACCACCGCGCACAGCGCCTCGTCGTAGAGCTTCACGTGGGTCAGGCGCGGCGCGTCCTCGGGCGGCTGCGGCACCGGAGTCGGCGTCGTCGGCACGAAGCCCACGACGATGTCGAGTTCGCCCCGCGTCAGCGCCGGGAACAGGTTGGCGTTGGAACCGACGATCACCTCGACCTTGATGTCGGGCGCCGCGTCCAGCAGCCGCGTGATGGCGTCAGGCAGCAGCGTGGCCGATGCGGTCAGCAGCGTCCCCACGACGAGCTGCCCCGAGGCGCCGGACTGCCAGGCGTTGAGCCCGTCGGCCAGGTGGCGCAAGTCGGCCAGCATCGACTTGGCATGCTGCTCGAACTCCAGGCCGAATTCGCTGAGCACGACACCGCGCTTGCCGCGCACGAACAGCGTGCCGCCCAGACGCCGCTCGAGCTCGTGGATGGCCTTGCTGACTGCCGGCTGTGTCATCGCCAGCTCGCGCGAGGCCGCCAGGATCGAGCCCGACTGCACGACCTTCTCGAAGATCACGAGCTGCTGCAGCTTCAGGGTGCGCGCCAGCGAGTGGCGGCTGTGCCGGGTATCGGGCGTGGCCATCCCGGAAGTGTCGTCTGTACGGGTCAGGCGCTGGCTCCGATCACCGCGTCTCAAGCCCCGAGATAACGCGTCCAGGCGTCGCGGTCATCGCGCAAGGCGTCGG
This sequence comes from Pseudomonadota bacterium, assembly GCA_963205115.1. GTDB lineage: Bacteria > Pseudomonadota > Gammaproteobacteria > Burkholderiales > Burkholderiaceae_C > Rubrivivax. The sequence continues at coordinate 116,990 of CAUJHV010000029.1, forward strand.
AATTGCCTTCCCAGGCGACGCGGCCCTTTTCGACGATATGGTGGCGGTCGGCCAACGACAGCAGCGGCACGATGTTCTTGTCGACCACCAGGATCGCCGTGCCTTCGGCCTTGATGCGCGACAGCGCCGACCAGATCTCCACGCGGATCAGCGGCGAGAGGCCTTCGGTGGCTTCGTCCAGGATCAGCAGCTCCGGGTTGGTCATCAGCGCGCGGCCGATGGCCAGCATCTGCTGCTCGCCGCCGGAGAGCTGGTTGCCGTAGTTCGCGGCCCGCTCCAGCAGCCGCGGGAACATCGCGTGCACGCGGTCCAGCGTCCAGGGCGTGGCGGCACCGGGCCGGTGGATGGCCGTGGCCACGAGGTTCTCGTGCACCGTGAGATTGGGAAAGATCTGCCGGCCCTCAGGAACCAGGCCGATGCCTGCGCGCGCGATGCGGTAGGGCGGCTGGCCCTGCACCGGGCGGCCCTTCCAGCGGACCTGGCCCTTCATCGCACCGATCAGCCCCATCACCGTCTTGATGGTCGTCGACTTGCCCATGCCGTTGCGGCCCAGCAGCGTGGCGCACTCGCCGGGCGCCACGCGCAGGCACATGCGGAACAGCACCTGGCTGGCGCCGTAGCCGGCGTCCAGGTCCTGCAGTTCGAGCAGCGGGGTGCCACTCATCCCGGGATCTCCTCGTCGCCCAGATAGGCCTCGCGCACGATGGGGCTGGCGCGCACCTCGTCGGGCGTGCCGCAGCACACCACGCGGCCGTAGACCAGCACGGTCAGGCGGTCGGCCAGGCTGAAGACGGCGTGCATGTCGTGTTCGACCAGCAGCATCGCGTACTGCCGCCGCAGGCGCTGCAGCAGCTCGACCATCTGCGCCGACTCCGTGGCGCCCAGGCCGGCCATGGGCTCGTCCAGCAGCAGCACCCGCGGCTCCACCGCCAGTGTCATCGCCAGTTCCAGCTGGCGTTGCTGGCCGTAGGACAGCAGCCCCGCACTGCGACGCCGCACGCCCAGCAGGCCCACCATCCCGAGGTAGCGGTCCGCGGCCTCGACCAGGCTGGGGATGGACGTCACCGGGCGCCAGAAATGGAAGTTGTGCCCGCGCACGGCCTGGACCGCCAGCAGCACGTTTTCCAGCACGGTGAATTCGCGCAACACGGCGGTGATCTGGTACGAGCGGCCCAGACCGGCACGCGCCCGTGCATGCACCGGCCAGTGGGTGATGTCCTTGCCGGCCAGTTCGATGCGGCCGGCATCGCTGCGCAGCTCGCCGTGCAGCTGGTTGATCAGCGTGGTCTTGCCGGCGCCGTTGGGGCCGATCACCGCGTGGATCTGCCCGGGGGCCAGTTCCAGATCGACCGCATCGGTGACGAGCAGCGCGCCATAGCGCTTGACCAGGCCGTGCACGGCCAGCAACGGGCCCGAGGGACTGTGGGCAGCGGCTGTCATTTTGCGGGCCCCGCGTCGTGCGCCGACGGCCGGTCGATCAGCCCCCACAGACCGCGCCGCAGCAACAGCACCATGGCCACGATCAGCAGGCCCAGGACCATCATCCAGTGTTCGGTCCAGACCTTGAGCAGTTCTTCGATCAGCATCAGCCCGACGGCGCCGACGACCGGGCCCACCACCGTGCCCACGCCGCCCAGCACGACCATCACGATCAGCTCGCCCGAGACCGTCCAGTTCAGGTAGGCCGGCGAGACAAAGCCGCTGAGGTTGGCCAGGAAGAAGCCGGCCAGCGCGCAGATCCAGGCCGAGATCACGTAGGCCAGCAAGCGGTAGGGCAGCGTGGCGGTACCCACGGCACGCACGCGGCGCTCGCCGATGCGCGTGGCGCGCAGCACCAGCCCGAAGCGCGATCCCATCAGGCGGTGCGTGGCGTAGATCGTGGCCCACAGGCAGGCCAGCAACGAGAGGTACAGCGCCGTGGCATTGCCGGTGAGTGCGCCGAAGTTGCTGCCGCGCGGCAGCGACATGCCTTCGTCACCGCCCCAGGCCTTGAGGCTGACGAACAGGAAGAAGAACATCTGCGCGAAAGCCAGCGTGATCATGATGAACGCGATGCCGTGGGTGCGCAGCGCCACCCAGCCCACGCCCGCGGCGATGAGGCCCACGCTGGCGAAGATCGTCGCCAGCTGCAGCCAGCCCGACTCCCAGCCCGCCGTCTGCATGATCAGCACGGTGTAGGCGCCCAGGCCCATGTACATCGAATGGCCCATGCTGACCATGCCGCCGAAGCCCAGCGCCATATTCAGCCCCGCGGCCGCCAGCGCAAAGACCAGGATGCGCGAGGCCAGCGTCATCACGTAGTTGTCGCCGAAGCTCGCGGCGTACAGCGGCACGGCCGCCATGGCCAGCACCAGCAAGGCGATGGCCGCGAGCTTGGTGCGCGGAAGCTCGACGCGGCTCACAGACGCACCGGAAACAGACCTTGGGGCCGCAGCGCCAGCACCGTGGCCATCAGCACGTAGACCCCCACCGAGGCCAATGCCGGCCCGGCCGCCGCGGCGACGCTGGGGTCGAACAGCTTGAACAGCAGCGCCGGCAGCAGCGCGCGGCCCAGCGTGTCGACCATGCCGACGATCAGGGCCCCGTACAGCGCGCCGCGGATCGACCCGATGCCGCCGATGACGATGACCACCAGCGTGAGGATCAGCACGGGCTCGCCCATGCCCGACTGGATCGACAGGATGGGCCCGGCCATCGCGCCCGCCAGCCCGGCCAGCGCCGCGCCCAGCGCGAAGATGAAGGTGGTGAGCCAGCCGATGTCCACGCCCAGCGCGGACACCATGTCGCGGTTGCTGGCACCGGCGCGGATCAGCATGCCCACGCGTGTGCGGTCGATCAGCAGGTGCAGGCCGCCGGCCACCAGCAGGCCGGCCACGATGATGGCGCCGCGGTAGGCGGGGTAGTTGAAGCCCAGGATCTGCACCGGCTCGGCCAACCACGGCGGCACGTCCATGAACAGCGGCGCACTGCCCCAGAACAGCCGCACGGCTTCGTTGGCAAACAGCACCAGTCCGAAGGTCGCCAGCACCTGGTCGAGATGGTCGCGGCGGTGCAGCGTGGCCAGGGCCAGCCGGTCGAGCAGGGCGCCGAGCACGAACATGCCGGCCACGGCCGCGCCCAGCGCCAGGAAGAAGGACTCGGTGCGGCCATAGGTCAGCGCCGCCAGATAGGCACCCACCATGTACAGCGACCCGTGCGCCAGGTTGATGAAATTCATGATGCCGAAGACCAGCGTCAGGCCGGCCGCCATCAGGAACAGCAGCAGGCCGAACTGGACACCGTTCAGCGCCTGGGTGAGCAGGAGTTCGGGACTCATCGGCGGCTACAGGTCGAGCACCAGCACGGGCGAGTGCGATCGTGAGCAGCAGGGCAGGAACTGGTCGTTGGCCTGCTGCTCGGCGGGCATGAGGTAGGCATCGCGGTGATCCGGAACACCTTCCAACACGCGCGTGAGGCAGGTGCCGCACACGCCTTGTTCGCACGAGGTCTCGACCGTCACGCCCGCCGCGGCCAGGGCCTCGACGACGGTCTGCGCGGGTGCGACGGCGATGACGCGCCCGGAGCGGGCGAGCTTGACCGAGAAGCTGGCGTCGCCGGCCGACTTCTGCACCTCGGCGGCGAAGAACTCCCAGTGCAGCTGGGCTTCCGGCCAGCCGGCTGCACGCGCCTGGGCGAGCACGGCATCCATGAAACCCTTGGGCCCGCACACGTACAGGTGCGTGCCCGGCGTGGGTGCGGCCAACAGCCGGGCGAGTTCCAGCTTCTGGTGCTCTGGGCCGTTGTCCAGATGCAGCGTGACGCGATCGGCGAAAGGCTGCTGTGCGATCTCGTCGACGAAGGCGGCGCGTTCGCGGGAGCGCACGCCGTAGTGCATGTCGAACGCGGCGCCGCAAGACGCCAGGCGCCGCACCATGGCCAGGATCGGCGTGACGCCGATGCCGCCGGCCAGCAGCAGGCTGCGGTGGGCATCGGGCGCCAGCGGGAAGTGGTTCTTCGGCGCGCCGATGTGCAGCAGCTGGCCCTCCTGCACGGTCTCGTGCATGGCTCGCGAGCCGCCGCGCGAGGCCGCTTCGCGCAGCACGGCGATCCGGTAGCGGTGGGTCTCGGCCGGGTCGTTGCACAGCGAATACTGGCGCGTGAGGCCGTCGGGCAGGTGCACGTCGATGTGCGCACCGGCGGTGAAGGCCGGCAGCGTGCCACCGTCGGGGTGCACCAGCTCGAAGGAGCAGATGTCCACCGCCTCGTTCCGGCGCGTCTTCACGCGCACGTGCAGATCGGTCGCGGCGGTGCTGGTCATCGTGGTCCTGCGTTGCTCGGTGGGCAGCGACGGGCGGCGCCTACGCGGCGTTGCCTTCTTCGGCCAGTCGTGTCAGCGTGCGGCGCATGTGCACGCGGGCCGCATCGGAGGCGATGTCCACCAGACCGGCCTCGCCGCCGGTGGCGTCCAGCGCGGCCTGCTGCGCCTCGATCATCACCTTGTCCTCCTGGAACGCGGTGTGGATCTGGTCGTAGAGCTGGTCGGTGGCGCTGGGGTCGTGCTGGCGGTAGCCGTTGGCGGCGGACCAGAAATAGAAGCAGGTGTTCTCGGTCTCCGGCGTCAGGCTGTGCAGGATGCGCAGCGAGAAGCCACCTTCCTGCAGCCGGTTCTGCTCGGCCCCGCGGCCCACGTCCAACGCGCCAGTCCACTGCACGACATTGCCGGGCGCGACAAATTCGAAGTCCATCCAGCGGTCGACACGGCCCTGGAACCCCACCGCCTTGATGTAGGTGGCCGGCGGCTGCGAATTGGGCAGCCAGCGCACGAAATGCAGGCCGTTTTCCTTGCGCTCCACGGTCATCTTGGCTTCCACGTGGGCCTGGGCGTTGCCGCCGATGGTCGTCTTGTGCACATAGGCCAGATGGGTCAGGTCCATCAGGTTTTCGATGAGCAGTTCGTACTTGGCCTTGACGTGGTAGACGTGCGTGCGGTGCGGCCACCGCGCGCGGTCGTTGTGGTACGGGTAGGGCAGGATCTTGGCGCGGTCCGCCTTGTCCGGGTCGCCGATCCAGACCCAGATGATCTCGTCGCGCTCCTCGACCTCGAAACGCGGCACCTGGAGCTTGGCCGGGATCTTGTCCTGCCCCGGCACGTGCACGCAGCGGCCGCTGCAATCGAAGACCAGGCCGTGATAGCCGCAGGCCAGGCCCTTGTCGTTGACCTCGCCCAGGCTGAGCGCCGCGCCGCGGTGGCAGCAGCGGTCCTGCAGGGCCGCGATCTTGCCCGTGGCCCGGTCGCGGTAGAAGACGATGGGCTCGCCACAGATCTTGCGGCCGAACGGCGTGTCGCCGACTTCGTGGCCCCAGGCGGCCATATACCAGGCGTTGCGGATGAAGCTCATGTTTGTCTCCTGTCTCCTGTCTGCGTGGCGGTCGGGTGTGCCGGCTACTTCGTGGCGCACTCGCCCACGTAGGGGTCCGGGTGGTTCTTCAAGGGCGTGGCCATCGTCTTCAGCGACACGCGGCCCTGGCCGTCCTTGGCGACTTCGTAGACGCTCATGTCCTGGATCGGGAAGCCGTTGCGGTTGAAGCGCAGGTTGCCGCGCACCGAGGAAAACTCGGCCGACTTCAGGGCGTCGCGCAGGGCGTTGCGGTCGGTGGCATTGGCGCCGGCGCGGCGCAGCGCGCTGTCGATCATCTGGGCCGCGTCGTAGCCTTGGGCGGCATATTGCGAAGCGATGCGGCCATAGCGCTTTTCGAAGGCCGCGGTGAACTCGCGGTTGGCCGCGTTGTTGGTGTCCGGGCCCCACTGCGCGCCCATCACCACGCCCAAGGCGGCGTCCTTGAGCGCCGGAATCGTCGTGCCGTCGGTGCCCACGCTGAGCAGCGGAATCTTGCCCAGCAACCCGGCCTGGCGCATCTGCTTGACGAAGTTGACGCCCATGCCGCCCGGGTAGAACGCAAAGACCGCGTCAGGCGCTGCCGCCTGCAGCTGCGCCAGCTCGGCGGAGTAGTCGGGCTGGTTGAGCTGCGTGAAGACCTCGCCCGCCAGCGTGCCCTTGAAGTAGCGCTTGAAGCCTGCCACCTGGTCCTTGCCCGACTGGTAGTTGGGCGCCATCAGCACCAGCTTCTTGTAGCCCTTGTCGTTGGCGTACTGGCCCAGCACCTCGGCCAGTGCATCGTTCTGGAAGGACGTGAAGAAGAAGTTCGCGCTGCACTGCTTGCCGGCCAGCGGCGCGGGGCCGGCGTTGGAGCCGACGAAGGGAATGCCCGCCTCGGCCAGCGGCTTGGCCACGGCCATCATCACGTTCGAGAAGGTGACCCCGGTGATCAGGTTGACCTTGTCCTTCTCGATGAGCTTCTGCACCAGTTGCACGCCCAGGTCGGGCTTGAGCTGGTCGTCTTCCTTGACGATGGTGACCGCCACGCCGCCGAGCTTGCCGCCGCGGTTTTCAAGCGCGAGCATGAAGCCGTCGACCTGGTCCTGGCCCAGCGCGGCCGCGGGCCCGGACAAGGTGGCCATGAAACCGATCTTCACTTGCGCGAAGGCGCTGGTGGCGCCGATCGCCAGGACAGTGGCCAGGGCAATCCGGTGGAAGCGAGCAATCATGATGCGTGTGTCTCCGTCTGCGTTGTCAGCGAGCCGGGTGGCCCGATGGGTCGTTGGCGGCCTTCAGAGGCCGAAGAATGCGGTGGCGTTGTCGCGCGTGATGCGTTGCCGCTGCGCGTCCGACAGAAAGTCCGCCGACAGCACGAGCGCGCCGATGCGCTGCTCGCCCAGCGGGAAGGGATAGTCCGAGCCGAGCATCACGCGTTCGACGCCCATCACGTCGACCAGCAGCCGCAAGGCGCCGGGCTCGAAGACGATGCCGTCGACATGGAAGCGGCGCGCGTAGCTCGAGGGCAGCTGCGGGCAGTCCTTGCGCACGATGTCGCGGTGCCGCCAGGCGTTGTCGACGCGGCCCAGCATGTAGGCGAAGCTGCCGCCGCCGTGCGCGAAGCAGATCTTCAGCGAGGCGGGGATGCGCTCCATCGCGCCGGACAGGATCAGCGAGAGCATGCTCAGCTGCGTTTCCGCGGGCATCGCCACCAGCCAGGGCAGCATCCACTTCTTCATGCGCTGGCCGCCCATCATGTCCCAGGGGTGGACCAGCACCGGGATGGCCTGTTCGGCGCAGTGGATGAGGAAATCGACGAGGTGTTCGTCGTCGAGATCCTTGTCGCCCAGGTGGTTGCCGATCTGCACGCCCACGCAGCCGGCGCGCTTGGCGCGCAGCGCCTCGGCGCAGGCCTTTTCCAGGTCCTGCAGCGGCACCTGGGCCAGCGCCTTCAGGCGCGTGGGGTGCCCGGCGCAGAAGGCCAGCGCGCGGTCGTTCATGCGCGCGGACCAGTCCACGGCCGTGGCCGTGTCCCAGGCATCGGCAAACATCACCGGTGTGGCACAGACGATCTGGGTCGCGATGCCTTGGCGGTCCATCTCGTCCACGCGGTAGTCCGGGTCCCACAAGGCGCGGTAGACCGGCCGGAAGGCGCGTTCGCCGAGCATGATGTCGCCGTCCACACCGTTCGGGCGGATCGCCAGCCACGGCGCGCGTTGTGCATCGAAGGCAGCGGCTTCTTCGCGGCTCACCGCCGGGAAGAAGTGCGAGTGCATGTCGATCATCGCGGGGCCGCCTCGGCCAGTGCCTGGTGCCAGGCCTTGAAGTCGCGGCCCGGGTGCGTGGCGCCGCACTGCGGGCAGCGGCGCTCGGCGTCGCTGGTGGCGTAGAAGCGCTCGTAGACCGGCGGCAGGTCGGCCACGATGCTCTCCAGCTGCATCTCGTAGCGCTTGATCAGCGTGCCGCAGGAGGCGCAGCTCCATTGCAGTGCGTCGGTCTGCCCCGCGGGGCGCTGGCGCTCGATCACCAGGCACAGGCTGCCCGGTTCGGGCCGCTGCGGCGAGTGATGCACGTGCGGGGCCATCAGGAACATGTCGCCTTCACGCAGGTCCACGCGCTCATAGCGGCCGCGGTCCCACAGCAGCAGGAAGGCGTTGCCCTTGAACTGGTAGAAAAACTCCTCGATCGGGTCGTCGTGGAAGTCGCTGCGCTGGTTGGGGCCGCCGACCACCGTGATCATGAAATCGCCGTCCTTCCAGATCTGCTGGTTGTTCACCGGCGGCTTCAACAGGTGCGCGTTGTCCCCGAGCCAGCGCTGGAAGTTCAAGGGCCGTCCGTATTTCAGTTCCATGGTCAGGGTCCTCCAGTGGTTTCAGGGATGCAGCGGCCGGTAGGCGACCGCCTTGATCTCGATGAGCAGGTGCGGGTGCGGCAACTGGTGCACCGCGACCGTCGTGCGGGTCGGTCCGTCGTAGTCGAAAAACTCGGCCCACGCCTCGTTGTAGCCGCCGAAATCGTTCATGTTCACGAGGAAGACCTGCGCCTCGACCAGGTCCGCCAGGCTGGCGCCCGCGCTGGCCAGGATGTCGCGGATGTTCTCGATCACGGCGCGGGTCTGGACCTTGATGTCCAGGCGCGTGACGCCCATCGCGTCGGCCTCGGCGCCTGCAAAGCTGTTGTCCGGGCGGCGCGAGCTGGTGCCCGAGACGAACAGGAAATCACCTGCGCGCTTGATGTGCGGAAAGCGGCCGCGCGGCGTGGCCTTGCCAGCGACGACCTGGGACGACGTCGTCATGACGGGCTCCTGTGGACAGTGGTGAAGCGGGTGAAGGCAGGTGTGTTCACACGTAGGTTCCCTTGCGTCATGCAGCCGCGAGAACCTGGATGGCCACGCAGATGTTGGTGGTCTCGGAATAGAAGTCCAGCGAGTAGCGGCCGCCTTCGCGCCCGATGCCCGACAGCTTCGATCCGCCGAAGGGCGTGCGCAGGTCGCGCGAGAACCAGGTGTTGACCCAGACGATGCCCACGTGGAAGCGGCGCGAGACGCGGTGCGCGCGAGAGAGGTCGCTCGTCCACACGCAGGCGGCCAGGCCATAGGCGCTGTCGTTGACGCGGCGCACCACCTCGTCCTCGTCGTCGAAGGGCGAGAGGTGGCACACCGGGCCGAAGACTTCTTCGCGCATGCAGCGGGCGTCGTCGGGCAGGCCGGTCCAGATCGTCGGCTGCACGAAGGCACCCTGGTCGCGCGCATCGCCGAAGTGCGGCACGCCGCCGCCGGTGACCACGGTCGCTCCTTCTTCGACGGCCAGCGCGTAGTAGCCCAGCACCTTGTCGCGGTGCTCGTGCGAGATCAGCGAGCCCATGAAGACGCCGTCCTCGTCGGGCCAGCCGACCTTCAACGCTGCAGTGCGCGCGGCCAGCGCGGCGACGAAGCGGTCGAAGATCGAGCGGTGCACGTAGACCCGCTCGCTGCACAGGCAGACCTGGCCGGCGTTGGTGAAGCTGGAGCGGATGACGCCCTCGACGGCAGCGTCGAAATCGGCATCCGCAAACACCACCGCGGCGTTCTTGCCGCCCAGCTCGAAGGAGATCTCCTTCACGCCGTCGGCCACGGCCTTCATGATGGTGGCGCCGGTGCGCGATTCGCCGGTGAAGGTGACGGCGTCCACGCCGGGATGACGTGTCATGGCCTCGCCGGCCGAGCCCGGCCCGAAGCCGTGCACCAGGTTGAAAACACCGGGCGGCACGCCGGCTTCGTGAAAAGCTTCGGCCAGCAGCGTGGCCGAGGCCGGGGTTTCTTCCGAGGGCTTGACCACCATCGTGTTGCCGCAGATCAGCGCCGGACCGGCCTTCCAGGTCATCGACAGCAGCGGCAGGTTCCACGGGCAGATGCTGGCCACCACACCCAGCGGCTTGCGCACCGTGTAGTTCAGCAGTTCCTGGCCGCTGGCCAGACGCGTCTCGAAGCTGTCGCCGTGGGCCAGCTTGCCCAGGTCGGCAAAGGTGCGCAGGTTGACGATGCCGCGGTAGACATCCAGCGCACGCGCCTGGGCGAGGGGCCGTCCGGTATCGGCCACTTCCGCGGCGATGAATTCGTCGAAGCGCCGTTCGATGACATCCGCCACGCGGTGCAGCGCACGGGCACGTTCGTCGACGCTGAAGCGGCCCCAGGGTCCTTCGAGCGCGCGCCGCGCGGCCTGCACGGCGCGGTCGACCAAGGCGGCATCGGCTTCGTGGACCATGCCCAGCACCTGGCCGTGCAGCGGGCTGCGGTCGGGAAAGCGCCGCTCCGTGGACACGAACTCACCGTCGACGTAATTGCGCATCTCGCGCAGCGTGGGCGGCAGATCGAAGGGTGTCGGCACATCGGACTCCAGGAGGCGATGCGGCGCAGTCTAGGCAGTCGATCTATCTTTGAATAACGAAAGTTTTGGCCCGATGTATAGCCGGCAGGAATAGATCAGCCTGGCGCGGCAGATGGGCCCGCGGCGTGCCGCGTCAGTGCGCGGCGATCTGGCGTTCCAGCAGCGCGGCCACGCCCAGCAGGAAGCGGTCGTCGTGCCAGCGGCCCACGAGTTGAAGACCGATGGGCAGGCCGCCGGCGCTGCGCCCGCAGGGCATCGACAGGGCGGGGTGGCCCGTGAGGTTCATCGGGTAGGTGTAGGGGTACCAGGCGCCGCGGATGGTGCCGGCGCTGCGGCCGGCGATGATCACGTCGCCATGCGGATCCTGCTCCACCGGCAGCGGCGGTGCGGACACCGTCGGCGAGACGAGGACGTCCACCCGGTCGAACACCGCCTGCAGCTCCTGGAAGCAGCGTGTGCGCGCAAATTGCGCCTCCTGCAACGCAACCGCGCCATGCTGCAGACCGCGGCGCACGACGCCCACCAGCGACGGATCGAGCCGCGCCTCGAAGGCCTTCAGCTGTGGGCCGATGCGTGCGGCCAGCGTCGATTCCAGCAGCACGATGAAGTGGCGTTCTAGCGCGACGAAGTCCAGGTTGACCGGCTCGATCGCCGCGCCCGCGCGCGCCATCGCATCCACCGCGGCTTGCGTGGCGGCCAGGACCTCCGGATCGACCGTGTTGCCGCAGGTGGGCATCCAGCCCACGCGCAGGCCGCCCAGACTCAACGGCACGGCGCGCCCGTCGGGCTGCGTGCCCTGGCCGTAGGGGTCGCGGGCGTCGAAGCCGCGGATGGCCTCGAACAGCAGCGCGCAGTCGGCGACATCCCGCGCCATCGGGCCGACGTAGGAATTGGCGCCGAAGAGATCCGGCGGCTGCAGATTGGCCACCGCGCCCAGCGTGGGCTTGAAACCGACGACGCCGCAGCAGGAGGCGGGGATGCGGATCGAGCCGCCGCCATCGCTGCCCAGCGCCAGCGGGCCGATGCCGGCGGCCAGCGCCGCGGCCGCGCCGCTGCTGGACGCGCCGCAGGTGAAGCGCGGATCGATGGGGTTCAGCGTGCGGCCGAACAGGGGCGAATCGGGCGAGTGTTTGTGGCCGAACTCCGGCGTGGTGGTCTTGCCGAACATCACCGCGCCCGCGGCCTTTGCGCGCGCCACGGGCAGGGCGTCCTGCGTGGGCACGAAGTGTTCGTACAGCGCGGAGCCCATGGTCGTGCGCACGCCGGCCGTGAGGGTCAGGTCCTTCACCGAGAAGGGCACGCCCAGCAGCGGCGGCAGCGCGCCGCCCTGCATCAGGCGCGCCTCGGCGGCGCGCGCGGCGTCCATCGCCTGTTCGGCTGCGAGCGTGATGAAGGCATTGATCGAGCGCCGTGCCGATTCGCGGGCGAGCACGGCCTGCAGCGCCTCCACCGGCGAGGCCTCGCGGCGTCGGATGCAGGCGGCCAGTGCGTGGGCCTCGAGGTCGGCCAGGTCGGTCATGGGGAGTCCTTCGATGTGCGGGGGGAGTGCCGCAGGGGCGGAAGAAACAGGAGGGCGTCGCTGCTCACACCATCCAGCGGCCACCGTCTACGAGCAGAGTCTGGCCCGTGATGAAACGTGCCTCGTCGCTGGCGAGGAAGGCCACCAGCGCGGCCACGTCTTCGACCTCGCCGACAAAGCCCGCGGGTGTGCCCGCGCGGATGCGCGCCAGCACCTCGGGCGACAGCGTGTCGTGCGCGCGTGTGCGGATGGCGCCCGGGCACACGGCGTTCACCGTCACGCCGTGCGGCGCCAGCTCACGTGCCAGCGCGCGGGTGAAGCCCACCACGCCCATCTTGGCGGCCGCGTAGTCGGCCAGGCCCGCATCGCCGACGAAGGCCGCGTCGCTGCTCATGTTGACGATGCGCCCGCGGCCGCGTGCTTGCATGCCAGGCGCCACCAGGCGCGAGGCGCGCATGGCGCTGAGCAGCGAGACCTCCAGCACGAAGCGCCAGGTCGATTCTTGTGATTCGACAAAAGGCCCGCCGCGTTCGCGCGCGCTCTGGCCGACGTTGTTGAACAGCACGTCCACGGGGCCCAGGCGCGCATCGACATCGGCCAGGAAGCGCGCCAAGGCCTCGGCATCGGTGCAGTCGCCCTGGCGCGCCAGGCCCGCGCTCAGTGCAGGCGCGATTTCGTCGACGGCGAGGTCCATGACCGCCACGCGCGCGCCTTCCGCGACGAATCGGCGCGCCGTTCCCGCGCCGATGCCGGCGCCGCCGCCGGTGATGACGACCACGCGGCCGTCGAACCGTCCCGTGGTGGCCGGTGCCGGCAGCGCCGCGGCTTCGCGCGGGCTGAGGGTTGCAGCCCCGCCCGACGGCGACGGATCTGCGGGCTTGGGTGGGTCGCTCACGGCATCAATGCCAGCTGCGTCCGCCATCCACCGCCAGCGCGACGCCGGTGATGAATGCCGCCGAAGGTCCGGCCAGGAACAGGATGGCCTCGGCCATCTCGTCCGCCTGGCCCACGCGGCCCAGCGCGTAGCGCGAACGGATGGCGCGCTCGGCCTCGTCGGCGTCTGCGCGGTCTTCGTAGCTGCCGCGCAGCAAGGGCGTATCCACCGCACCCGGGCACACGGCGTTGACACGGATGCGCTCGCCGGCCCATTCGGCCGCGAGTGTCTTGCCGAACATCACCAGCCCCGCCTTGCTGGCGGCGTAGGCGCTGCGGCCGGCCAGCGGCACCAGCGCGGCGGCCGAGGCGACATTCACGACCGCGCCGCCGCCGTTCGCGCGCAGGTGCGGCAGCGCGGCGCGGCACACGTACATCGGTCCGCTGAGGTTGACCGCCAGGGTCCGCGCCCAGGCGGCGTCGTCCAGCGCGTCCAGCCGCGCCTCGCAATCGACCCCCGCGCTGTTGACCACGATATCCAGCCCGCCCAGCGTGCGCGCCGCGGCGTCCACGGCGGCGTTGACGGCTGCCGAATCGGCCACGTCGGCCTGGCACAGCAGCCAATCGGGGTGCGCCCCGGCGAAGCCTTCTGGAAAGGCCCGGTCGAGCACCGCGACGCGTGCACCGCGCTGCTCGGCCAGCCGCGCCACGGCCAGGCCGATGCCGCTGCCGCCGCCCGTGACCAGCAGCCGCCGGCCGCGCAGCTCATCGCTCACGGTGCGGCCTCCAGCAGCGGGCGCATGTCGTCGCTGATGCGGTCGCAGCGGTCGATCCAGACATCGCTGTGGCGCTGCACGTGCTGGATCAGGCCTTCCAGGACCTTCAGCCGCGAGGGCTGGCCGATGATCTGCGGGTGCATGCCGACCATCATCATGCGGCCCTCGGCATGCAGCACGTCGAACTCCGAGGTCCAGGCCTCCAGCACGGCTGACGGCGCCTGCAGCGTGCGGCCGGGCAGCACGATGGAATACTGCCAGAACGGCGCGTCGTCCAGCACCCAGCGGAAGGGCAACTCGACGATGCGCGTGCGCTCGCCGCGGATGCGCAGCAGGTAAGGCGAGTCGTCGTCGAAGAAGTTGGACGAATAGTCGAAGCCGAATTCCTGGATGAGATCCAGCGTGATGGGGCTGAATTCGGCCGCGGGCGAACGCCAGCCGCGCGGGCGCTGCCCGGTGATGCGCGTGAGCACCTCCATGCCGCGCGCCATTTCGTCGCGCTCTTCCTCGGGCGAGAGATTGACGATCCAGCGGTGGCTGTAGCTGTGGTGCGCGATCTCGTGGCCGCGACGCAGCACGTCCTCCATCAGCGCCGGGTGCTGCTCGGCCACCATGCCGGGCACGAAGAAGGTGGCGTGCACGCCGTAGCGCTCCAGCAGGGCCAGCACACGCGGCATGCCCACCTTCCAGCCGTAGGCGCCCTGCGACATCAGGATGGGCCGCTGCGCGTAGGCGGGGTCGCGCGCCGTCCACATGGTCTCCGCATCCAGATCGAAAGTCAGCATCAGCGGAAATCCGCGGCTCGTGGTGGGCATGCAGGTTCCTTGGACGTCAGACGTATTTGTGGAAGCCGGTGAAGCGCTCGGCCAGCACCAGCGCGATGCCGGTGACCAGGATCAGCAGCGTGGACACCGCGGCCACACCGGGATCGACGCCGTGCTCCACGGAGGTGAAGATCTTCACCGGCAGGGTGTTCTGGCTGGCCGACAGCAGGAAGATCGTCACCGGCACGTTGTCCAGCGAGGTGATGAAGGCAAACAGCCCGCCGGCCACCAGGGCCGGCTGCACCAGCGGCAGCGTGACCAGGCGGAAGCCCGTGAAGCCGTCGGCGCCCAGCACACGCGCGGCGTCTTCCACCGCGGGGTCCACGCCGGAGAGTCCGGCCAGCGCCGCCCGCACGACATAGGGCAGGGTGATGACCACGTGCGCCGCCACCAGCCCGAGGATGCCGCCGCGCAGGCCGGTGAGCGTGTAGAACTGCAGCAGTGCCACGCCCAGCACGACGGCCGGCAGCACCAGCGGCGCCATCGCCATGGCCGCCAGCGTCTGCGCAAACGGCACCAGGCGGCGGTGGATGGCCAGCGCCAGGCTCAGGCCCAGCGCGAGCGCGCCCACCGTCGCCAGCGTGGCCAGCCACAGGCTGGTCCAGGCGGCGGAGAGGTAGTCCGCGTCGCGCAGCACCACCTCGAACCAGTGCAGCGTCAGGCCCCGCGGCGGGATGGTGAGGTAAGCCGTCTTGCTGAATGCGGCCAGCACGATCACCACCACCGGCAGCTGCAGGAAGGCGATGACCGCGAAGGCAAACGCGGCGAGCAGGCGACCCGGCGTCATGCGAATCCCCAGCGCGCGCGACGCTGCGCCATGAGCCCGAGGGAGCGGATGGGCCGACTCATCCTTGCCCACCCCAGCGCCGCATCACGCGGCTGGATACGGCCACGATCACCAGCGTCATCGCCGTCAGCACAAAGGCCAGCGCCGCGCCGGCGGGCCAGTCCAGCGTCTGCAGGAAGTCGTCGTAGATCATCGTGGCCATCACGCGGTAGGTCGGGCCGCCCAGCATGCGCGGCGTGACCAGCGCGCTGATCGTCAGCACATAGACCAGGATGCAGCCCGACAGGATGCCGGGCGCGGACATCGGCAGCGTCACCGACCAGAACACCCGCGCACGGCTGGCCGACAGCGTGGCGGCCGCTTCTTCGACCTCGCGCGGGATGGCCTGGATCACCGGCACCAGCATCAGCACCATGAAGGGCAGGAAGATGTGTGTCATGCCCACCCACACGCCGGTGAGGTTGAACATCATCTTCAGCGGGCGCTCGATGAGGCCGGCATCGACCAGCAGGTTGTTCAGCAGCCCGCGCGGCGCCAGCAGCACGATCCAGCCGAAGCTGCGCACCACCAGGTTCAGCAGCATCGGGAAGATCACCAGCATCGTCAGCCAGAAGCGCAGGCGCGCCGAGGCGCGCGCCATCACCAGCGCCAGCGGATAACCCAGCAGCAGGCACAGCAGCGTCACGCCGAAGCCCAGCTGCAGCGTGCGCACGACCACCTCGCGGTAGTACTCGTCGCCGAAGACCTGCCAGTAGTTGGCGATGGTCCAGTCGCTCGTGATGCCGGTTCCGGCGACATAGCTGTGCAGCGACAGCGGCAGCATCAGCAGCGCCGGCGCGACAAAAAACAGCAGCAGCAACAGCAGCCCCGGCGAGACCAGCGCCAGGCCGGAGCGGGACGTGCGGACGGCGGCCTGATCGGCTGTCATGGCACGGCCGCCGGACCCAGGTGCACACGACCCGGGTCGATGTGGACTTGCACGGCCTCGCCGGCCGCGATCTGCGCCTCGGGCGCGCTGCCGGGCAATTCGGCCACGATCTCGAGACCCTCGGCCAGCGCCAGCACGTAGCGCACACGCGCGCCGACGAAAGATCGCAGGGCCACGCGCGCCGGGTAGGCGACGCGGCCCTCGAACGACGCACCCGATGCGCCGCGTGTCAGGTGCAATTCCTCCTGGCGCAGGATCAGATCGACCGCCGCACCCTTGGGCAGCGGCAGCGTCGTGGCCGCGGGCAGTTCCACGCCACCGCCCACCGCGATGCGCAGCCAGCCGCCATCGGCGCCGACCACCTGGCCGCGCAGCCGGTTCGGCCGGCCCAGGAAGCCTGCAACGAAGGCATTGGCCGGCCGGTGGTAGACCTCCTCGGGTGTGCCGAACTGCTGCACACGGCCTTCGCTGAGCACGCACACGCGGTCAGACATGGCCAGCGCCTCGGTCTGGTCGTGCGTGACGAAGAGGGTGGTGATGCCCACCTCGCGCTGCAGGCGCTTGAGTTCGATCTGCATGTCGTCGCGCAGCGCGGCGTCCAGGTTGGACAGCGGCTCGTCGAAGAGCAGGATGCTGGGCCGCGGCGCCAGCGAGCGGGCCACGGCCACGCGCTGCTGCTGGCCGCCGGAAAGCTGCCGCGGCATGCGCCCGGCCAGCCCCGCCAGGCGCACCGAGGCCAGGGCCTCGTCGACCCGGCGCTTCAATTCGTCACCACCCACGCCCGCGCGGCGCAGGCCGAAGGCGACGTTTTCGAAGACCGACAGGTGCGGGAACAGCGCATACGACTGGAACACCAAGCCGATGCGCCGGCGGTGCGGTGGCTCGTGCGTGACCTCGCGCTCGTCCACGCGGATGCGCCCGGCCGAGGGCGAGACCAGCCCGGCCACCATGCGCAGCACAGTGGTCTTGCCGCAGCCCGAAGGGCCCAGCAGCGAGACGAACTCGCCGTCGGCCACCGCCAGGGAGACCGACGAGACGACCGCGTGCTCGCCGTAGCGCTTCTCCAGGCCTTCCAGCGTCAGGCGCGGCACGGCGGCGCTGCGCTCAACGCGCCACTTCGCGCTGCCAGCGCTTGGTCCATTCCGGCACGTTGCGCGCCACGACCTCGGGGTCCGGGAACCACATGGCGTCGAAGCTCGGGCCGTTGGGCACGATGCGCGCGGCCTTGTCCGACAGCGTGACCTTCAGGTTCACGGGGCCCGCGTACTTCTTTTCCGCGAAGCAGGCCTGCCCGGTGCGCGAGAGGACCTCGTCGATATATTTCAGCGCCAGCGCCGGCTGCTTGCCGCCCTTGGGCGTGACGAGCGCCGGCAGGATGCCCACTGCACCTTCCTTGGGGTAGCTCACGGCCAGCGGCAGGCCCTTGTCGATGGCCGAGCCGGCGCGGTCGGGGTACCAGGCGGCCATGGCGATCTCGCCGCGCTCGAACAGCGAGACGATCTGGTCGGCCTGCGTGTAGAGCGTCACCGACTGCTTGGCCAGCGGCTTGATCGCCGCGAAGCCGGGGTCCAGGTTGTCCAGCGTGCCGCCCTTCATGCGGTTGATGGCCAGCAGCAGCTGCAGGCCCGAGGTGCCGGAGATGTCGCCGATGGCGACCTTGCCGGCCCATTCCGGCTTGAAGAGGTCGTTCCAGGACGTGGGCGGTGTCTTGACCTGCTTGGTGTCGTAGACGATGACCGTGCCGCCGGTCATGAAGACCACGTAGGCGCCGTCCTTGTCGAAGGCGCGGGGCGAGATGTCCGCTGCGTTGGAGAGTTTGCTGCGGTCGATGGCATCGAGCAGCTTCTCGTTCTTCAGCTGCACGGCCAGCGAGTTGTCGATGTAGACGACGTCGAAGTCGCTCTTGCCGCCGGTGGCGCGGATGGCCGCGGCAAACTGGCTGGAGCTGCCGAGCTTCAGCGCGACCTTGGCGCCGGTTTTCTTCTCGAATTCCGAGATGTGGCAGGTGCGCGAATCCTCGGCGAAAGAACCGCCGAAGATGCCGACGACCAATTCCTGGGCCCGCACGGCGGGGCTCGCGGCCAGGGCCAGCAACGCCGAGGCGGCTGCCGCGAGGCGACCGAGGCGTGGGAACCGGGAGGCCCTGGAATGGCGGGTGATCGTGGAGATCCTGGCGACAGGGGCGTGCATGCGAGCTCCTTCACGTGGCAGGGGCGCCGGACGGCACCGCAGGGCAAGCGTAGCCCAAGCGGCGATCCGGTTCAAGAAAGCTTTCACGAAAGATACATCGCGTTTTCCCTCTGTCGCCGGGCCGTGCCCGGCACACGTCGCCGTTGTAGGCTCGGATCCTCGGCCGCCATGGCCGTTTCAGCCCCGCCTGCCATGCCCACGAGCCGCCGCCCCGCAACCGCCCCGCGCCCCCATCGACCGCAAGACGACCTGGTCGGCCGCGGCATGGCGCAGTGGCGCGCCGAGCGGCCCGACATCGACAGCGACGGCAAGGGCGTGGTCGGGCGGCTGCTGTGCCTGGAAGACGTGGTGCTGCAGGCGGCCAACCGCGCGCTGGCGCCGCACGGCCTGAAATACGTGGAGTACGCGGTGCTGGCCACGCTGCGCGTGAGCGGCGCGCCCTACCGCATGGCGCCGTCGCAACTGCAGGCCACGCTGCTGTTCACCTCGGGCGGTTTGTCGAACCTGCTCAAGCGGCTGGAATTGGCCGGCTGGGTGCGGCGCAGCGCCGACCCGTCCGACGGCCGCGGCGTGCTCGTCGGCCTGACCGCACAGGGCCGCCGCCTGGCCGACGCCGCCATGCCCGACCACGCCGCCGCGGAACGCGCGCTGCTGCAGATGTTCGATGCGCGTGAATGCGAGCAGCTGGCGGGCCTGCTCAGCCGCATGATGGTGGGCAATCGCCCGGGGCTGAGCGGGCAGGGCGACTGAACGTCGCGCGGGTGGCCGCGCGCCCTTCAGAACAGCTTGCCGACGTTGGCCAGGGTGAGGACACCCAGCACGGCGAAGATGCCCGCCGCGATGCCGTGCACGAGCTTCATGGACACCTTCTGCGCGATCTTGTCGCCCAGGAAGACGGCCGGCACGTTGGCGATCATCATGCCGAAGGTCGTGCCCAGCACCACCTGCACCACATCGGGATAGCGCGCGGCCAGGGCCACTGTCGCGATCTGCGTCTTATCGCCCATCTCGGCCAGGAAGAAGGCCACCACCGTGGTGCCGAAGACGCCGAAGCGCTGCTTGCCGCCGGCGCTGTCCTCGTCGATCGTGTCGGGAATCAGCATCCAGCCGGCCATCGCCAGGAAGGACAGGCCGATGACCCAGCGCAGCAGGTCAGGACCCAGCGCCTGCGCGACCCAGCCGCCCAGCGCGCCGGCGGCCGCGTGGTTGGCCAGCGTGGCCACGAGGATGCCGGCGATGATCGGCAGCGGCCTGCGGAACGTGGCGGCCAGCACGATGGCCAGCAGCTGGGTCTTGTCGCCCATCTCGCCCAGCGCCACGACGCCGGTCGATACCAAAAATGCTTCCAAGGGGATCTCCAGGGGCCGCCGAATAAACCACAGACCACTATAGCCAGCCGGGTGTGGCGGCCTTGCACAATGGCGGCGTGCAGCGTGACGCTGCGATGCCCGGAAGCCCCCGATGAAAGCCGCCTTCCTCACGTCCCATGGCAGCCCCGAGTCCGTCAGCGTCGGCGAACGCCCGATGCCCGCGCGCGCGGCCGGCGAGGTGCTCGTGCGCATGCGCGCGTCGACGGTCAACCGCGTCGATCTCTACATGCGCGACAGCGCGGCCGGCATCACGCACACGCTGCCGCAGATCATGGGCGTGGACGGCGCCGGCGTGGTCGAAGCCGTCGACGAGGGCGAGAAGCGGCTCGCGGTGGGCCAGGCCGTCGTGTTGCACCCCGGCATCGGCTGCCAGCGCTGCGAGTTTTGCCTGCGCGGGCAGGACGTGCTGTGCACGTCGTACCGCATCCTGGGCGAGCAGC
This sequence comes from Pseudomonadota bacterium, assembly GCA_963205115.1. GTDB lineage: Bacteria > Pseudomonadota > Gammaproteobacteria > Burkholderiales > Burkholderiaceae_C > Rubrivivax. The sequence goes on from CAUJHV010000029.1 coordinate 136,916, forward strand.
GCGACGGCACCTGGGCCGAGTTCGTCAGCCTGCCCGCGCGCAACGTCTTCGCGCAGCCCGAGGGCTGGGACCCGGTCGAAGCCGCGGCGCTGGGCGTCAACCACCTGACCGCCTGGCGCATGCTGGTCACGCAGGCGCGGCTGCAGGCGCACGAGACGGTGCTCGTCTTCGGCATCGGCGGCGGTGTCTCGCTGGCCGCGCTGCAATTGGCCAAGGCCATGGGCGCACGCGTGATCGTCACGTCGCGAGAAGCCAGCAAGCTCGACCGCGCCAGCGTGCTGGGCGCCGACGCGGCCATCGACAGCAGCCGGGAGGACATCGCCAAGGCGGTGATGGCCTTGACCGACGGGCGCGGCGTGGACGTGGTGATCGAAAACGTCGGCGCCGCCGTCTGGGGCGCGGCGCTGAAGAGCCTGGTGCGCGGCGGGCGCCTGGTGACCTGCGGTGCGACCAGCGGCGACCAGCCCGGCGCGGACCTGCGCCGCATGTTCATCCGCCAGCTGCAGGTCTTCGGCTCCACGCTGGGTACCTTGGCGGAATTCGGCGACCTGCTGGCCTTCTGCGCCCGCGCGGGGATCCGGCCCATGATCGACAGCCGCTTTCCGCTGGCGCAGGCGCGCGAAGCGCTGGCGCGGCTGGAATCCGGACATCAGTTCGGCAAGCTGGGGATCGTCATCGGCGGCGCCTGAGCGGGGCGCGGCCGCGGGCCGCTGCCGCGTTCTCAAGTCGCCACGCGGCCGCGTGCCGCAGTCCCGTGCTCAGGTCGCCACGCGGCCGCGTGCCGCCTTGTGCAGCAGCTCCAGCAGCATCAAGCGCTCCGCCACGCTCAGGCGCGACACGGCCTGCGTCTCGGCCTCGCAGATGCGCGCGGTGGCCTCGTCGACCACCTGGCGGCCGGCGGCGGTGGTGCGGATACGCAAGGCGCGACGATCGCTGGCGTGCGGCTCGCGGTCGACAAAACCGCGGCGCATCAGGCGGTCGATGCAGGCCGTCATGTGCGGCGCGGATACCGCCAGCGCGGTGGCCAGCTGGGTGGCCGTGAGGCCTTCGTTGTGGCGCACGAGTGCCAGCGCCGTGTACTCCAGCTGGCGCAACTGATGCACCGCAGCCACCTGCGTCTCGAAGACCACGTTCGTGACCACCGAGACCTGCGCCAGCTGGTAGCCCAGCACGCCGGTGAGCGCACCTTCGTCCAGCCGGGCGGCGGGAGTCGAGCGGGCTTCCGCGAGCGGCGGCACTTTGTTCATCGGGTGATTCTGACCGATGCCGGCGAGGCGTCCCGCGCGTCGGCACCGCCGGGACTGCGGTTCACCGACTTAGTAAAACCACGGAATCATTCCTGTTGCAATCTACCTAGTATCTGGCTCCTGCGATTGGACAACTGGTTCAGTCGCCTAACCATATAGACCAGGCCAGCGACGCCCGCAGGCGCACGGCCGGACAGGAGACACGATGCCCAGCGTTCCCTTCAACGACCGGCCGGCCACCTGGGTGGCCAGCGCCTTGGTGGCGACGCTGGCCGCCGGCTGCGGCGGCAGCGACGACACACCGGCGCTGCCCCGCCTGGCGGCCGCGCAGGCCGCCGCCCTGTCCGGTACCTGCGAGGCGCTCGCGGCCAAGCTGGCCGGCCTGGCCGACACCACCATCACCGCCGCCACCACGGTGGCTGCGGGCAAGGTCAGCAACGTCGATTCCCCTGAACACTGCCGCGTCACCGGCGAGATGTTCAAGCGCACCAGCGCCGTCGACGGCCGGTCCTACGCCATCGGCTTCGAGATGCGCCTGCCCAAGGCCTGGAACGGCCGCTACTTCTACCAGGGCAATGGTGGCATCGACGGCGCGGTCGTCGCGGCCGCCGGTGCCCTGGGCGGCGGGCCGGTCACGGGTGCGCTGGCGCAAGGTTTTGCGGTGATGAGTTCCGATGCCGGCCACAACAACGCCACCAGTGCCGGCCCGGCGTTTGGCATCGACCCGCAGGCACGTCTGGACTACGGCTACCAGGCCTCGGCCAAGCTGCTGCCCACGGCCAAGGAAGTCATCCGCCAGGCCTACGGCAAGGCACCGGACCGCCTCTACTTCGGCGGCTGCTCCAACGGCGGGCGTCATGCGCTGGTCGCGGCCGCGCGCTACGGGGACCAGTACGACGGCTTCCTCGTCGGCTCACCGGGCTTCAACCTGCCCAAGGCCGCCGTGGCCAACATCTTCGGTGCGCAGCGCTACCGCACGGTGTCGGCCGATCCCACCAGCATCACGGCCGCCAACCTGGCCACGGCCTGGACCACCGCCGAACGCGCGCTGGTCTCGGCCGCCGTGGTGGCCAAGTGCGACGCGCTGGACGGCGCGACGGATGGCCTCGTGCAGGACACCGCGGCCTGCCAGTCGCGCTTCAACCTGCAGACGGATGTCGCCACCTGCACCGGCGCACGCGACGGCACCTGCCTGAGCGCCGCACAGAAAGCCGTGGTGGCCGACATCTTTGCCGGCGCCAAAACCAGCGCCGGGCTGCCGATCTACGCGAGCTTCCCGTTCGACAGCGGACACGGCACGGCCGGCGTGGCGAGCTGGGAATTCAACGCGCCGCTGGACCGCGATTCCGGCGCCGTGGGCTTGATCTTCAAGGTGCCGCCGCTGGCAGGCAACAGCACGGCCGATCAGCTGGCCACCTACGTGCTGACGGCCTCGGTCGACACCATGTTCCAGGAGATCTTCGCCACGAACGCCACGTACACCGAGTCGTCGATGAGCTTCATGACGCCGCCCGACGCCACCAACCTGGGCAAGGTGAAGAACCGCGGCGGCAAGATCCTGGCCTACCACGGCGTGAGTGACGCGATCTTCTCGGTGAACGACACGCAAGCCTGGTACGACGGCCTGCGCACGGCCAACGGCGGCGACGCCAGCAACTTTGCGCGCTTCTTCCGCGTGCCCGGGATGGGCCATTGCAGCGGCGGCCCGGCCACCGACCAGTTCGACATGCTGAGCCAACTCGTCGCCTGGGTGGAGCAGGGCACCGCGCCCGACAGCGTCGTGGCCAAGGCCCGCGGCACCGGCAATGCCGGCGGCGTGAATGCCGACCTGCCGGCCGCGTGGTCGGCCACGCGCAGCCGTCCGCTGTGCCCCTACCCGCAGGTCGCCCGCTACAAGGGCACCGGCGACATCGAAAGCGCGGACAGCTTCAGCTGCCAGTGAGCCGTTGAATGCAGCAGGCCCGTCGCGCCGCCAGGCGCGCGGGCCTGTGGCCGTTCAGCGCTTGGCGCTGACGTGCCAGATCTCGCTGGCGTACTGCGCAATGGTGCGGTCGGCACTGAACGGCCCCATGCCTGCCACGTTGGCAATCGCCTGCGCCGACCAGGCCTCGGGGTCGCGGTACAGCGCATCGACACGCGCATGCGCCGCCAGGTAGCTGTCGAAATCCGCCAGCAGCCGGTAGTGGTCGCTGTGCAGCAGTGAATCCACCAGCGGGCGATAACGCCCCGGTTCATCGGCAGAGAAGGTGCCGCCGCCGATGGCGTCGAGCACCGGCTGGAGCAGCGGGTGGCCCATGGCCAGGCCCATCGGGTCATAGCCGCCGCGGCGTGTGGCTTCGACCTGTGCGGTTTCCAGGCCGAAGATGAAGATGTTCTCGTCGCCGACGTTCTGGCGGATCTCGATATTCGCGCCGTCGTCGGTGCCGATGGTCAGCGCGCCGTTGAGCGCGAGCTTCATGTTGCCGGTGCCGGAGGCCTCGGTGCCGGCGGTGGAGATCTGCTCGGACAGGTCGGCCGCGGGCATGATCAACTCGGCCAGCGAGACGCCGTAGTTCGGTATGAACACCACCTTCAGCCGGCCGGCGACCACCGGGTCGTCGTTGACCACCGCGCCCACGTCGTGGATCAGGCGGATGATCTGCTTGGCCATGTGGTAGCTGGACGCGGCCTTGCCGGCAAAGATCACCGTACGCGGCACCCAGTCGTCCTGCGGCCGCGCCAGGATGGCCTGGTAGCGCGAGACCACTTGCAGCACGTTCAGCAGCTGCCGCTTGTATTCGTGGATGCGCTTGACCTGCACGTCGAACAGGCTGTCGGCGCTGAGCGTGATGCCCAGCTGGCGTTGCACGTAGTCGGCCAGGCGCTGCTTGTTGGCCCGCTTGACCTCGCGGAAGGCGCGGCGGAAGGCGCTGGAATCGGCGTGGGCCTTCAGGCCGCGCAGCTCGTCGAGGTTGCGCCGCCAGCCGATGCCCAGCGTCTGGTCGATCAGGGCCGACAGGCCCGGGTTGGCCTGTTCGAGCCAGCGGCGCGGCGTCACGCCGTTGGTCATATTGGTGAAACGCTCGGGCCACAGCGCGGCGAAGTCCGCGAAGATGGTCTTGACCAGCAGGTCCGAGTGCAGCGCCGAGACGCCGTTGACCATGTGGCTGCCCACGATCGACAGATGCGCCATGCGCACGCGACGCTCGCCGTTTTCGCCGATCAGCGACAGGCGCTGCAGGAAGTCACCATCACCCGGACGCTGCTGCGCCGCATAGGCCAGGAACTCGTGGTTGATGCGGTAGATGATGTCCATGTGCCGCGGCAGCACCTGCTGCATCAGCGACACCGGCCAGGTCTCCAGCGCCTCGGGCATCAGCGTGTGGTTGGTGTAGCTGAACACCTTTTGCGTCTGCGCCCAGGCAAAGCCCCACTCGAAGCCGTGTTCGTCCACCAGCAGCCGCATCAGTTCGGCCACGCCGATGGCCGGGTGTGTGTCGTTCAGGTGGATCGCCACCCGGTCGGCCAGGTTGATCAGGCTGCCGTGTTCGGCGAGGTGGCGCGCCAGGATGTCCTGGATGGAGGCGCTGGTGAAGAAATACTCCTGCTTCAGGCGCAGTTCGCGGCCGGCGGGTGTGCTGTCGTTGGGGTACAGCACCCAGGAGATGTTCTCGAAGGCATTCTTGAACTCGGCCGCGCGCGCATAGTCGCCGCTGTTGAAGGCGTGCAGGTCGATGTGCGCCGGCGCCGCGGCCTTCCACAGCCGCAGCGTGCTCACGCGCTCGGTGCCGTGGCCGGGTACGACCATGTCGAAGGCCTTGGCGTTGACCTCGATGTCATGTGCCCAGGTCGGTGCACGCCCGGCCGATGCCGGCGGCAGCACGCGGCCGCCGAAGCGCACCGGGTAGCCCAGGTCGGCGCGCGGAAACTCCCAGGGCGTGCCGTCTTCGAGCCAGGGGTCCGGATGCTCCACCTGCCGCCCGCCGACGATGCTCTGCGCAAACATGCCGTACTCGTAGCGGATGCCGTAGCCGAACGAGGGCAGGCCCAGCGTGGCCATCGAATCCAGGAAACACGCGGCCAGGCGACCCAGGCCGCCGTTGCCCAGCGCCGCGTCGGGCTCGTGCGAGGCGATGTCTTCCAGCGTGGCCGCGTGGCGCTGCGCCGCGGCCTGCGCGTCGGCACCCAGGCCCAGCGCCGCCAGCGCATTGCCCAGCGTGCGGCCCATCAGGAACTCCATCGACAGGTAGTACACCCGGCGCGCCTTTTCGGTGCGGTCGGCGGCGTCGGTGGCCACCCAGCGGCGCGAGAGCTGCTCGCGCGCGAGCTGCGACACGGCACGCATGATGTCGCTGTTGGACGCCTGCGACGGTGCCACCCCCAGCACGTTCAGCAATTGGCGGTCGACCGCCACGGGCAGCTCGCACACGGTGTCCGCGGGAACGCCGTCGACCGACGGGGACGTGGATTCGTAGTTGAGTTTCATGATTCGAGACCTGGAAAGAGTAGTTCCACTACGCGGATTGTGCCGCGACGGGCTGGGACATCTAGCAAGAATGAGGCTTGATGTTGAGCGATTGAAACCAAGCCCATCAGGTTGACAATGGCCCGGAAACGGAGGAGATGGACGTATGACCCCGCATGACCTGGCCCAGAGTCTGGACCTGCCCAAGCGCGCGATTGCACTGGTATTGGCCGGCGGCCGCGGCAGCCGGCTCAAGAGCCTGACCGACAGCCGCGCCAAGCCCGCGGTGTATTTCGGCGGCAAGTTCCGCATCGTCGATTTCGCGCTGTCGAACTGCCTGAATTCCGGCATCCGGCGCATCGGCGTCATCACGCAGTACAAGAGCCACAGCCTGTTGCGTCACCTGCAGCGCGGCTGGGCCTTCCTGCGGCCCGAGATGAACGAATTTGTCGACCTGCTGCCCGCGCAGCAGCGCGTGGACGAAGAAAGCTGGTACCGCGGCACTGCCGATGCGGTCTACCAGAACCAGGACATCCTGGCGGCCTACGGCGCCGACTACGTCGTGGTGCTGGCCGGCGACCACATCTACAAGATGAACTACGCGGTCATGCTGGCCGACCATGTCTCGATGGGCCGCGAAGTCACCGTGGGCTGCATCGAAGTGGACCGCGAAGAGGCCAAGGCCTTCGGCGTGATGGCCATCGACGAGCGGCGCAACATCACCGCCTTCGTCGAGAAGCCGGAGAACCCGCCGCCCATGCCGGGCAAGCCGGACCGCACGCTGGCCAGCATGGGCATCTATATCTTCAATGCGCGCTACCTCTACCGCGAGCTCGAGCGCGACATCAACGATCCGAACTCCAGCCACGACTTCGGCAAGGACATCATTCCGCGCGCGGTGCGCATGGGCAAGGCCACGGCGCACCCCTTCGAACTCAGCTGCGTGGGCAAGCGCATGGGCTCCGAACCCTACTGGCGCGACGTGGGCACGATCGACGCCTACTGGGACGCCAACATCGACCTCACGGCCACCGATCCGCTGCTCAACCTGTACGACACGCGCTGGCCGATCTGGACCTACCAGCCGCAGCTGCCACCGGCCAAGTTCGTGCATAACCAGGACGACCGCCGCGGGCTGGCCATCGAGTCCACGGTCTCGGGCGGCTGCATCGTCTCCGGCGCGGTCTTCCGCAGCCTGCTGTTCTCGCAGGTGCGCGTGCACTCGTTCTCCTCGGTCAACTGGAGCGTGCTGCTGCCCAGCGTGACGGTGGGGCGGCACGCGCGGCTGACCCGTTGCGTGGTCGACCGCGCCTGCAGCATCCCCGACGGCATGGTCATCGGCGAGAACCCCGAGGAAGACGCCAAGCGCTTCTTCCGCACCGAAAGCGGCATCACGCTGGTCACGCGCGACATGCTCGAGCGGATCGCGGCGCACGAACAAGACGCGCTCGCGTGATGCGCGTCCTGCACGTCGCCGCGGAAATCTACCCGCTCGTCAAGACCGGCGGCCTGGCCGATGTGGTGGCCGCGCTGCCGCCGGCGCTGGCCCACGCCGGCGCCGATGTGCGCCTGCTGCTGCCCGGCCTGCCGCCCATGCGCGAGGCCGTGCAGCATGCGCGCACGGTCATCGATTTCGGCACCGTCTTCGGCGCCCCACGTGTGCGGCTGCTGCAAGGCCTGATGCCGGGCACGCAGCTGCCGGTCTACCTGGTCGATGCGCCGCTGCTGTATCAGCGCGAAGGCGGCCCCTATCAGGCGTCCGACGGCCGCGACTGGCCGGACAACCTGCAGCGCTTCGGCCTGCTGGGCTGGGTGGCCTGCCAGATCGCCGCGGGCGCCGTGGACGCCACCTGGGCGCCGCGCATCGTGCATGCCCACGACTGGCACGCAGCGCTGGGCTGCGCCTATCTGCGCGCGCACCCGGCCAGCGGCGTGCGCAGCGTCTACACCGTGCACAACCTGGCCTACCAAGGGCTGTTTCCCATCGAAGACCACGCGCTGCTGGGCCTGTCCGCAGGTTTCATGTCGCCGGCCGGGCTGGAATACCACGGCCAGATGTCCTTCATGAAGGCCGGCCTGAAGTTTGCCGACCGCGTCACCACGGTGAGCCCCACCTATGCACGCGAGATCGCCACACCGGAATTCGGCTGCGGCCTGGACGGTGTGATCCGCGGGCGCAGCGCCAGCGTCAGCGGCATCATCAACGGCATCGACAGCGCCGTCTGGGACCCGTCCACTGACAGCGCGATTGCGCAGCTCTACGACCGCACGCGGCTGGCCGGCAAGGCCGCCTGCAAGCTGGCTTTGCAGCGCGCGACCGGCCTGGCCGAGGACCCCGACGCACCGCTGCTGCTGGCCCTGAGCCGCCTGTCTTCGCAGAAAGGGCTGGACCTGATCCTCTCGGCGTTGCCATCGCTGATGGAAGAGGGCGTGCAGGTGGTCGTGCAAGGCACCGGCGAGCCGGGCCTCGAGGCCGCGTTCCGCGCGGCTGCGGACGCACACCCGGGCCGCGTGACGGCCCATATCGGCTACGACGAGGGCCGCGCGCACCGCCTGATGGCCGGCGCCGACATGATCCTCGTGCCCTCGCGCTTCGAGCCCTGCGGCCTCACGCAGCTCTACGGCCTGCGCTACGGCACGGTGCCCGTGGTCCGCCGCGTGGGCGGCCTGGCCGATACGGTGCAGGATGCCGATGCGCAGCACCTGGCCGACGGATCGGCCACGGGTTTCAGCTTCGACCGTGCACAGCCGGCCGAACTGGTGCAGGCCGTGCGCCGCGCCGTTGCGCTGTACCGCCAGCCACCCGCCTGGCAGGCGCTGATGCGCCAGGGCATGGCCAGCGATTTTTCCTGGGACGGCCCGGCGCGCGACTACATCGCCCTGTACGAAGGAGCCTTGCGTGAACCCGGCTGACCCTTCACCCGTGCCGCGCCTGGGCATCCTCGGCGGCAGCGGCCTGTACGACCTGGACGGCCTGACCGACACGCGCTGGGTGCACGTGGACACGCCCTGGGGCGCGCCCTCGGACGAGATCCTGCTGGGCCGCCTGGGCACGGCCGAGCTGGCCTTTCTGCCACGCCACGGCCGCGGCCACCGCATCCCGCCCTCGGACGTGAACTACCGCGCCAATGTCGCCGCGCTGAAGTCCCTGGGCGTGACCGACATCCTCTCGCTCAGCGCCGTCGGCGGCCTGCGGGCCGATCTGCCGCCGGGCAGCTTCGTCGTCGTTGACCAGTTCATCGACCGCACCACGCAGCGTGCGCGCAGCTTCTTCGGCACCGGCCTGGTGGCGCACGTCTCGATGGCCCACCCCGTGTGCGCGCGGCTGGGCGACCACGTCGCGCAGGCGCTGGGCGGCGGCAGCGCGCCCTGGGTTCGCGGCGGCACCTACCTGGCGATGGAAGGCCCGCAGTTCAGCACCTTTGCGGAGAGCCAGCTCTACCGCAGCTGGAACTGCAGCGTCATCGGCATGACCAACTGGCCCGAGGCCGCACTCGCGCGTGAAGCCGAGATCTGCTACTGCTCGGTGGCCATGGTTACCGATTTCGACTGCTGGCACCCTGAACACGACGCCGTCACGGTGGACACCATCATCCGCGTGCTGCTGGGCAATGCCGAACGCGCACGCGGCCTGGTCTCGACACTGGCCGGCGCCATCACCGGCGACGCCCAAGGCGCGGCCTGCGGCTGTCGCCGCGCGCTGGACGCCGCCTTGATCACGGCACCCGCCGTGCGCGACCCGCTGGTCGTGCAGCGGCTGAAATTCATCGCTGCGCGCGTGCTTTGAGCCGCCGCGAACGCGCACCCCACCACAGGACCGACTTCTCTTGCGCATCGCCGACCGCCACTGGCGCACGATCTGGCCGAGCACCGACGGCGCGGCCGTCGAGGTGATCGACCAGCGCGTGCTGCCGCACCGCTTCCAGATCCGCCGGCTCGCCGATGCCGCCACCGCAGCGGCCGCGATCGCCGACATGACGGTGCGCGGTGCGCCGCTGATCGGCGTGACAGCCGCCTACGGACTGGCCTTGCAGGCGCGCCACCAGGCCGACGACGCCGCACTGCGCAGCGCCGCGCGGCAACTGAAGGCCGCACGGCCGACAGCCGTGAACCTGGCCTGGGCCGTGGACCGCACGCTGGCCCGCCTGCTGCAGGCCGAACCGGCCGACCGCGCCGCGACAGCCTGGCAGCTTGCCGCCGAACTGGCCGATGCCGATGTCGCCACCAACCAGGCCATCGGCCGCCACGGCCTGGCCCTGCTGCGCGACCTGAAGCCGGCCGCGGGCAGCCGCCTGAACATCCTCACGCACTGCAATGCCGGCTGGCTGGCGACGGTGGATGTGGGCACGGCGCTGGCGCCGATCTACGCGGCAGCAGCGGCAGGTATCGATCTGCACGTGTGGGTCGACGAAACACGGCCGCGCAACCAGGGCGCCAGCCTGACGGCCTTCGAGCTGCGTGAGCAAGGCATCCCCTGCACCGTGATTGCCGACAACGCCGGCGGGCACCTGATGCAGCACAGGCAGGTCGATGCCGTCATCGTCGGCTGCGACCGCGTCACCGCGCGCGGCGACGTGTGCAACAAGATCGGCACCTACCTCAAGGCGCTGGCCGCCTGGGACAACCGCGTGCCGTTCTGGGTGGCGATGCCGCTGTCGACGCTGGACATGTCGCTGCAGGACGGCCTGGCCGAAGTGCCGATCGAGTCACGCAGCGCGCGCGAGGTGACACACCTCGTCGGCCGCGACGCCCAGGGGCAGATGACGGAAGTGCAATTGGTGCCCGACGGCACGCCGGCCGCGAACCCGGCCTTCGATGTGACGCCGGCGCGGCTGGTGCGCGCGCTCATCACCGAGCGCGGCGTCGTGCCGGCCACACCCGAAGGCATCCAGGCGCTGGAGCCCTGGCGGTGACCGGCCTGCGACGCCGCCGGGTGGACCGGCCCGACCTCGAGGCGCGCGAAGCTTTGTTGCGCGAAATGGCGGCACTCGACGCGCAGGGCCTGAACCGCGGCAGCGCCGGCAACGGCAGCGTGCGCGCCACGGAAGGCGGCTTCTGGATCACGCCCACTGGCGTGGGCGCGGCGGGTCTGACGCTGGAGAACCTGGTCTGGGTGGACGGCAACGGGCGTGCCCATGGCGACTGGCAGCCGTCCAGCGAATGGCATTTCCACCGCGCGGTCTATGCCACGCGGTCCGATCTGCATGCCGTGCTGCACGCCCATGCCCCGCACGCCACCGCGCTGGCCTGTCTGCGCCGTGGCCTGCCGGCCTTTCACTACATGGTGGCCGTGGCCGGCGGCGACGATGTGCCGTGCACGCCCTACCACCTGTTCGGCACCGAGGCGCTGAGCGCCGCCGTGGCGCAGGCCTTCGCGCAGCGCCTGGCCTGTCTGATGGCCAACCATGGCCTGGTGGCGGGCGGCCGCGACATGGCCCATGCCACGCGCGTGCTGCTGGAGGTGGAGTCGCTGTGCGGCATCTACCTGCAGGCGCTGTCGGTGGGCGAACCGGTCTGCCTGACACGCGCGGAAATGGCCGCCGTGATCGACAAGTTCAAGAGCTACGGCCAGCCGCAGGCGCGGCGCGAGCGGCGTACGCGCTGAGCGACCCGGCCATCTGCAGCGCGCGCCGCGGGCCTGATTCCCCGGCGCACGCGCGACAGCCAGTCACGGCGTCAGGCCGCGACCTTGATTTCCTCGGGCTCCAGCGAGGTCAGCAGGTACTCGGCCGGCTTGCCGTGGCGCACCACGACATAGCCCATGCGGGTTTCGCCCGGCGCCCACGGCCAGGGCTTCCAGAAGGCCGAGAAGGTCCAGATCTGGTCGCGCTTGTGGACCCCCTGGCGCAATTCGACCCATTGCGGGTGCAGATGGCCGAAGGGCAACTGGGGCGCAGCGCCCAGCGGGTCCTTCACCATTTCCTGTTTCTCGATCTCGGCCACGCTCATGCGGCGCAGCAGGTGCTTGCGCCGCACGACGAAGCGCGGCTCCATCAGCGGCTCGGTTTCGATCTCGTCGTCGCCATGGTGCGCGGGCTTGCGCCACTCGCGCCACGCATGGACCACGAACGCCAGCGCCAGCAGGACACCCAGGCCCAACAGGCCCAGGGCGGCCGACAGCAGCTGACCCGTCATCGGGCAGCGCCGGCCAGATCGCGCACATCGCTGGGGTGCGGACCGGTCTGCGCCGGCTTGTTCCAGGGCGAGTGCAGGGTCGGGATGTGCCCGTTGATGCGCAGCTTGCGGGCCACCATCTTGCCGCGCTGCACGGTCAGCAGCAGGTCGCGTTCGAAGGGCGTGTCGTAGCCGTCGTGGATGAGCTTCAGCGGACGCCCCTGCGGCAGACGCAGCAGGCCGGTGAACCAATGGGCGAAGACACGTTCGCCGTAGCCCGGGAAGAGGCTGGCGATGGTTGCGGGCCGGCCATCGACCAGGCGGCCGCGCAGGCCGATGAGGTACAGGCGCTTGCCGGTGATCTCCCACTGGCCGAGGTAACCGCGCCACAGCGAGGTACTGATGGTCTTGAACCCTGGATCCTGACCCGACAGCGCAAGAAAGGCGTCCAGCGGGTTGGTGCACATGACGTGCGTCTCGCCGTCGTAGCGCAGCGTCTCCGGAATCTGGGCCGCCATGGGGAACGTCACTCCTGTCTGTGGTTTTTCTGGTACGCGATGACAGCGCTTGGGACCAGTCTCACACCGCCTGATGCGTGCACAAATCCCCAATCCGCCAGTCCCTCACCCCTACCGTGGCTCCTGACTGCGGAACCCGAACGGTAACCGAAAGTAGACGAGACACCGTTTCCGGTGGGATCCCTGCAACTCGGGGGGTGTATGTTCAACGCGTCACGGGTATGGAAATCCCACGTGACAAGTCTCACGCTTTTCGGGTGGATCCGGCAAGCTGGTGGCGTCCGTCTCCTGCGCTGCATCCAGCGCACGGCAGGTGACGACGCCGGCAACGTGGCCCGTGCCCACCAGACGGAACCGCCTGCGGTTCGGCCGGGTCGCCCCCGTGGTGTGGGGCCGGCGGCACGCGTAGGCTGCCGGCTGTGGCCCGGGACGAGACCTGCCCGGGCGGAATCGGCGCACGCCAGACCCAACTACAGGAGCCCCACCGATGTCCCTGCACCAGCAACTGCTCGCACGCCAGGCGCAGAACCGACCCATTCGCGTGGCCCTGATTGGCGCGGGCAAATTCGGCTCGATGTACCTGGCGCAAGTGCCGCGCACTCCCGGCATGCACCTGGTGGGCATCGCCGACCTGTCGCCGGACAACGCCCGGCGCAACCTCGCCCGCGTAGGCTGGGCGCCCGAACGCAGCTCCGCCACCTCGCTCGACCAGGCCCTGCGCGACGGCAGCACGCACATTGGCGAGGACTGGCGGGCGCTGGTGCGCCACCCGGCCATCGACATCGTCGTCGAATGCACCGGCCACCCGATCGCCGCGGTCGACCATTGCCTGGCGGCGTTTGCCGCGGGCAAATCGGTGGTCAACGTGACGGTCGAAGCCGACGCCATGTGCGGCCCGATGCTGGCCGTGCGCGCCCAGGCCGCCGGCGTGGTCTATTCGCTGGCCTTCGGCGACCAGCCGGCGCTGATCTGCGACCTGGTCGACTGGGCCCGCACCTGCGGATTCCCGGTGGTGGCGGCCGGACGCGGGCACAAGTGGCTGCCGCACTTTGCGCAGTCGACGCCGGAAACCGTCTGGGGCTACTACGGTCTGACCCCGGAACAGGCCGCGCGGGGCGGCCTCAACCCGAAGATGTTCAACAGCTTCCTCGACGGCAGCAAACCGTCCATCGAAAGCACGGCGGTCGCCAATGCCACCGGCCTGGGCGTGCCGTCCGACGGCCTGCAGTACCCGCCGGCCAGCGTGGAGCACATCCCGCGCGTGACGCGCCCGCGCAGCGAAGGCGGCGTGCTCGAGCGCAAGGGCATGGTGGAGGTGATCTCCAGCCTCGAACCCGACGGCCGCCCGATCGGCTACGACATCCGCATGGGCGTGTGGGTCACGGTGGAAGGCGAGACCGAATACATCCGCAACTGCTTCGAGGAATACAACGCGCAGACCGACCCCAGCGGCCGCTACTTCACGCTCTACAAGCGCTGGCACCTGATCGGCCTGGAGGTGGGTTATTCGGTGGCCAGCCTGGCCTTGCGCGGCGAGGCCACGGGCGTGGCGCTCGGCTGGCAGGCCGATTGCGTGGCCACGGCCAAGCGCGATCTGCACGAGGGCGAGGTGCTGGACGGCGAGGGCGGCTACACCGTCTGGGGCAAGCTGCTGCCGGCGTCGACCTCGCTGCGGTTGGGTGGGCTGCCGCTGGGCCTGGCGCACGGCATCCGCATGCGCCGCGCCGTGCCGCGGGGGCAGTCGCTGACCTGGGCCGACGTCGTCGCCGACGAATCGAGCGCGGCCTGGATGTTGCGCCGCGAGATGGAGCGCACGCTGGCAGCTGGCGGCTGAGCTTCGAGGCCGGTACCTGGCGGCGCACAGGCGCCGGACCCGCCAGCCCGCGCGGGCCGGTGCATGTCTGCATCGGCTGCCTGCCTCGCCTGACCCGGCGGCGGATGACGCCAAGTCCGGCTCAATCCCCCTCGGCCGCCGCGCCGTCCACTTCCTGCGTACGCAGCGCGTCGATCTCCGTCTGGCGCGAGCCGGCACGGCGGTAGAACGCATCCAGCGTGGCGCCGCCCGTGAGCTGCCAGCCGGGTGGCCGCACGACCGTCATGAAGCCGGTGGGCGTGAGCTGGCGGTGGTTCTGCCAGGTTTCCAAGGTGCTCAAGCCCAGCGACAGCACCAGCAGCCCGCCCACGACGGCCCAGGCACGGCGCGAGGGCCGGCCAAAGGCGATGCTGACATGGCCCAGCAGCGCAATCGCAGCAGCCACCGCCCATATCGGCCGCTGCCAGGTGACCAGGGGCGGCCAATCGAGGGCGTAGGCCAGCGTGGCCAGCGGCCAGGGCAGGATCACCGCCGCCAGCAGCACGGTGCAGGCCCAGCCGAAGTGCCGCCCGAATTGCGACGGTGCGTGGAAGATGCGCGTGAGCAGTCCCCACAGACCGGCCCACACGGCCAGCGCCAACACGCCCGTCACGAGGCTGGACACGGCGCTGAGCGGCTTGAACTCGTCGAACGCGTTGAACCACATGTCCGCGGCCACGGCACCAAAGGCCAGCACGGCCATCAGGGGCACCAGCCAGGCCGGTTCGTGGTGTCGCGATTGCAGCGGCAGTTCGGCCGCCACGGCCTCGTTGGCGTCGCACAGGCGCCAGCGTGTGCGGCCGGTCTCGATCCACTCGCCAGGCGTCAGTGCGAAGCTGCCGGCGGGCGCGCGGGCGCCCTGGCGTGCATCGCGCGAGGGCAGGCGGCACACGCCGTTGTGTGTGCCCAGATCCGTGAGCGTGAGGGCGCCGCTGGCGGCATCGCGGTCCAGCCGCACGTGCGCGGGTGCGACATGCGGATCGTCCAGGATGATGTCGCAGCCGTAGCCGCGTCCCAGCGTCACGGGCCAGCTGCGCAGACGCACGCGCTGGACCACACGCTGCTGGCGGTCCAGCACCTCGAGGACATGGCCGATGGCGGCGGTCATTTGGCGGTGCTCCGGCCGATGGCCTCGACAAAGCGGTGCGACTCCTGCATCGCGCGCGCGTAGGCGACACCGTTGAGCTGCAGCACGCTTTCCAGCCCGGACTGCGCGCTGTCGAGCGTCACGACGACGGTGGACACGTCGTACAGGCCCTCGAGCTTGCGGTAGGCGCGGGCGCAGACCACCACGCGCAGCGGCAGGTGGGTGTTGCGCACGAAGTCTTCCGTGCAGCGGGAGGCCGTGCGGTCACGCGTCTGGCCGGCGACGTGGTAACCCTCGTTGGACATGCTCTGGCTGCGCATGGCCGACAACCGCAGCGCGCCCAGGCGGTCGGAGGTGACCACCTCGTGCTGCGTGCTCACGCTGCCCACCTGCAGCGAGCTCTTGATGTAGCGCGCGCTGTCCAGCGAACAGCGCGCCGTCTCCAACCGGTAGCTGCGCTTGTCGGCATTCGAGACGTCGCCCCAGCAGCGGGCCAGGGTGTCCGGGATCACCGGCACGCGGTAGGGCCCCAGCGGCTGCGTGCGCCAGTTGCCGGTCTGCATGCGGTCCAGCATCAGGTTCTGGTGGGCCATCAATTGCGCGAGCATCTCGGCGCGCAGGTCGGCATTTGTCACCGGCTTGCCGGTCGCGGCCCGCACCTGCGCACGCGCCAGCAAGGTCTTCACGAAGCGCACAGGCACCTGGAAGTTGGTCAGCTCGGCGCTGCGGCCGTAACCGGCCACGTTCACGCCGACCACGCGGCCTTCGTCGTCCAGCGCCGGGCCACCGGACACACCGGGGTTCATGGCGCCGGTGAACAGCAGGTGCGGGTACAGCGAGCGTTCGGGCAGCCCGTTGTAGGTGCCTTCCGAAATGGCGAAGCCCAGGTCCAGCGGATTGCCCAGCGACAGCACCTTGTCGCCCTGGCGCAGCGAGTCGTCGGGCGCCAGGGTCATCACGGGCCACGGTGTCTGCCGCTGCGCGGCACCCACCTGCACGACGGCGAGGTCGTGCTGCACGTCGATGGCCAGGATCTGCAGCGGCCCGCGCACGCCGTCGGTCCGCACGAACTCGGCGCGGTAGCGGTCGGGCTCCTGCACGAGCTGCGAGATGACGTGGTAGTTGGTGACCAGCAGGCCGTCGGGCGAGACGCTGAAGGCCGAACCGGCCGACGCCTGGCTTTCCGAGCCCGCGACGATGACCCGCACCTGCACGAGCTTGTCGCGGTGCTGGTCGTAGATGCGGCGGGCCAGCGACGAAGGCGGCGCCGGCAGGGGCTGGGCGGGCGCTGCTTCCGGCGCGGAGGCGACGGGCGCGGCACGCGGCAGCACACCCGGCAGGTTGCCCGGCACGGTCCCCACGGGCTGTGCCGCGGCTGCACCACAGGTCAGTCCAATGGCGAGCAGCCGCCCGATCCCCCTGAAGCCACGGCGGGCGTGTGTTCTCATG
Source organism: Pseudomonadota bacterium (assembly GCA_963205115.1). Classification (GTDB taxonomy): domain Bacteria; phylum Pseudomonadota; class Gammaproteobacteria; order Burkholderiales; family Burkholderiaceae_C; genus Rubrivivax. The sequence goes on from CAUJHV010000029.1 coordinate 153,627, forward strand.
GTTACATTGTGCGCGAGCGCGTCAATTTGCGCTGGTGCCGCTATTTGCAGCCTTTCGCGAGGGCCAGGTGGCCAGCAGCAGCCCCAGAACGGCCAGGCCCAACGCCGCCACGTGCGCCGCGCCGAAGGTCTCGCCCAGGAAAAGCACGCCCACCAGTGCGGCGCTGACGGGCAGCATCACGGTGAAGACACCGGCTCGCGGCGCCGGCACGTGGCGCAGGCCGCGCATCCACAGCCACACCGTGACCATGCTGGCGGCCAGCGCGTAGAAGACCAGCAGGACCCAGGTGGGCGCCGTGATGGCAGCGAAGTCGAATTGCCAGGCCTGCCACGCACCAAAGGGTGTGACCAGCGCCAGGCCCCACAGGTTGATCAGCGCACTGATGCGCCGCGGCGACACCTGCGCCGCCAGCCGCTTGCCGATGACCACATAACTGGCCTCGCAGATCACCGCGCCCAGCAGCAGTACATAGCCCCACCAGGGCGCGGCGGCGACCGGGACGCCGCTGGCGGATGCCGGCGCGCGGGCCATCGCGAGCAGCGCGATGCCCAGGGCCGCGCAGGCGATGGCCGCCCACACACGCCCGCCGATGCGCTCGCGCAGGAAGGCCCAGGACAGCAGCGCCACGGCCGCCGGAATCGCGGCCATCACGACACCCGCGGCCAGCGCCGAAGTGGCCGCCACGCCGAACAGCATGCAGATGCTGAAGAGGAAATTGCCGAGAAAGCTCTCCCAGAACAGCAGCACCCGGTCGTGGGGCGACAGCGGCGTCTCGCCGGCGACCCGGTGCACCCAGTGCGCCATCGCCACCGCGGCGATGCCAAATCGCAGCCAGGCCAGCAGGAACACCGGGAAGGCCGCGACGAGCAGCTTGGACAGGCCCACGTAGCTGCCCACCAGCGCCATGCTGGCAGCCAGGCTCAGATAAGCCGCGATCGGCGGGCGGTGCATGCGGTGCGGAATCGGCTTGGCGCGTGAGGGGGATCAGAACGCCGCAGCGTAGCGGTCCAACTCCCAGGCGCTCACGTGGCGCGCATAGGTGGTCCACTCCTGGCGCTTGAGCTGCAGGAACTCGGCCCACAGCGACGGCCCCAGGGCCTGGCCGACCACGCGGTCGCTGGCCAGCGCGTCCAGCGCTTCCGACAGCGAGCCGGGCAGCACGCCGATGCCTTCGGCACGGATGCGCGCCAGCGGCCACTCGAACAAGTCCTCGGTGCGCGCGTGGCCCGGGTCCAGCCCGCGTTCGATGCCGTCCAGGCCCGCGGCGATCAGCGCGGCGGTGGCCAGGTACGGGTTGGCCGATGCATCCGGCAGGCGCCACTCGAAACGCCCGGGCAAGGTGCGCACCAGCGCCGTGCGGTTGTTGGGCCCATGGGCCACGTAGGCCGGCGCCCAGGTCGTGCCAGAGAGCGATTCACCCACCGTGAGCCGCTTGTAGGAGTTGACCGTCGGCGCGGCCAGCGCGCACAGCGCTGGCGCATGGGCCATCACACCGGCAATGAACTGCCGGCCCAGCAGGGAGAGGTTTTCCGGACCCGCGGCCGGGCCCGGATCGAACAGGCAGGTCGAGCCCGACCAGAGCGACACGTGCATGTGCATGCCGCTGCCGGGCTGGTTGGCAAACGGCTTGGGCATCATCGAAAAGACCATGCCGCGCGCCTGCGCCAGCTCGTGCGCGGCCAGCTTGAACAGCATCAGGTGATCGGCGCTGTGCAGCGCCTCGTCGTACGCGAAGTTGACCTCGTACTGGCCGTGTGCGTCTTCGTGGTCCAGCTGCAGCACGTCCAGACCGGCGGCTTCCAGCGCCTGGTGCAGCTCGCGCAGGAAGCCGGTCTGGCGCGACAGCGATTTCAGGTCGTACGAGGGCCGGTCGAGCCGGTCCGCGTCGTCGGCTGGCAGCCAGCGGTCGCCCACGCGCTTGAGCAGGAAGAACTCTGGCTCGATACCGGTGCGCAGCGTCCAGCCGCGCTCGGCCAGGCGCGCGCAGGCGCGGCGCAGCACCTGGCGCGGGCAGGATTCGAAGGGTTCGCCGCCGACAAAACCGTCGCCGACGATGCGCGCCACGCCCGGCATCCAGGGCAGGCAACGGATGGTGGCGGCATCGCCGCGCGCGTAGTACTCCGAGCGCGGCCCCGTGCGCGACAGGCCCGTGCCCCAGATCGACGGCCCGGAAAAGCCCGCACCCATCTGCAGCACGTCGTCCAGGTGTGCCAGCGGCACGAGCTTGCCCTTGGCCGTGCCGTGCACGTCCGCAAACTGCACGAGCAGGCTGTGCACGCCTGCCTCGCGCAGGCCTTGCTCGAGCGTGGTCACGATCGGATGGTCCTCACTGGGCGACCCTCCGCGCTGCGCGCTGCGGGATTCGCGCATGGGAGCGGCCCGGCGGGCTCACTGGTGTGCCTTCGGGCTGCGCCCTCCGGTATTCGCGCTTGGGAACGGCCCGGCGCGCTCATGCAGCCGCCAGCGCGTCGCGCAGGATGCCCATGGCCTCGTCGAACACGGGCTCGGCGATGGTCAGCGGGAACAGGAAGCGCAGCACGTTGGCATTCACGCCGCAGCTCAGCAGGATCAGCCCGCGCTGCAGGGCTTGCGCCTGCACGCGCTTGGTGAAATCCGCATCGGGCTCGCCGGTGCCGGGCTGGTTGAATTCGACCGCCACCATCGCACCCAGGCCGCGGATGTCGGCAATCTGCGGCACGCGGGCGCGCTCGGCCTGCAGCACGGCCTTGAGTTGGTCGCCCAGCATCGCGCCACGTTCGGGCAGCTTCTCCTGCGCCATCACGTCGATGACCGCATGCGCGGCGGCGATGGCCAGCGGGTTGCCGGCATAGGTGCCGCCCAGGCCACCCGGCGCCGGTGCATCCATGATCTCGGCGCGGCCGCACACGGCCGACAACGGTGTGCCGGCGGCCAGGCTCTTGGCGATGGCCATGAGGTCGGGCACCACGCCGTAGTGCTCCATAGCAAACATCTTGCCGGTGCGGCCGAAGCCGGTCTGCACCTCGTCGGCGATCAGCACGATGCCGTGTTCGTCGCACAGCGCGCGCAGCCACTGCACGGCCTCGGCCTGGATGACGTTGAAGCCGCCTTCACCCTGGATGGGCTCGAAGACGATGGCCGCGACGCGGCTGGGTTCGATGTCGGCCTTGAAGAGGTGGTGCAGCGCGCGCTTGACCTCGGCCAGATCGACACCCTGGCCCGGGAAGGGCACGTGGTAGATCTCGGGCGGGAAGGGCCCGAACCCGGCCTTGTAGGGCTGGACCTTGCCGGTGAGCGACACGGCAAACAGGCTGCGGCCATGGAAGGCGCCGCCGAAGGCGATGACACCCGATCGCTTGGTGTACGCGCGGGCGATCTTGACGGCGTTTTCGATGGCCTCGGCGCCGGTCGAGAAGAACGCGGTCTTCTTCGCATGCGTGCCCGGGGTCATCGCATTGATCTTCTCGGCCAGCGCGACATAACCCTCATAAGGCACCACCTGCCAGCAGGTGTGTGTGAAGCGGCCGAGCTGCTCCTGGATGGCGGCGATCACCTTCGGGTGGCCGTGGCCGACATTCATCACCGCGATGCCGCCGGCAAAGTCGATGTAGCGGCGGCCTTCGACATCCCACAGCTCCGCGCCCTGCGCGCGATCGGCAAAAAAGCCGCACATGACGCCGACACCACGCGGCGTGGCAGCGGCCTTGCGGGCCTGGAGTTGTTCGTTGGGGGAGTGGTTCATGGTGTGCTCCTGTGCGGGCGCGGCTGCGCGCGCGGGTAACCCGTGCCCTTCAGGCCGGGTCGATGCGCAGCCAGGTGGTCTTCAGTTCGGTGTACTTGTCCAGCGCGTGCAGCGACTTGTCGCGGCCGTTGCCGCTTTGTTTGTAGCCGCCGAACGGAACGGTGATGTCGTCTTCGTCGTACTGGTTGACGTGCACCGTGCCGGCGCGCAGCGCACGCGCCACGCGGTGGGCACGGCTGAGATGGCCGCTCCAGACGCTGGCCTGCAGGCCGTAGCTGGAGTTGTTGGCCAGCGCGATGGCCTCGGCTTCGGTCTTGAAGCGCACGATGGCCAGCACCGGGCCGAAGATCTCTTCGCGGGCGATCTTCATGCCGTTGTCGACCTGGTCGAAGACCGTCGGTTCGACATAGAAGCCGCCGGTTTCGGTGCGTGTGCGGCGGCCGCCGGCCACGCAGCGTGCGCCTTCGCTGTTGCCGGCTTCGATGTAGCCCATGACGGTGCGCAGCTGGGTCTCGTCGACCAGCGCGCCCATCACCGTGGAAGGGTCCAGCGGATCGCCCGGCGCGTAGCTCGGCGCTTCGGCCGCGACGATCTCCACCAGCCGGTCGGCCACCCGTTCGTGGACCAGCGCGCGCGAGGGCGCGTTGCAGCTTTCGCCCTGGTTGAAGAACATCGAGCCGGCCAGCGTGCGCGCCGCGCGATCGATGTCTTCGACGTCGTCGAAGACGACGAAGGCCGACTTGCCGCCCAGCTCGTTGTAGACACGTTTGAGGTTGCTGCGGCCGGCGTATTCGAGCATGCGGCGGCCCGTTCGCGTGGAGCCGGTGAAGCCGATGGCATCCACATCCATGTGCAGCGCCAGCGCCTCGCCGGCCTCATGGCCGAAGCCCGGCACGACGTTCAGCACCCCCGGCGGCAGGCCGGCTTCCAGCGCCAGTTCGGCCAGGCGCAGCGCGCTGAAGGGGCTCTTCTCGCTGGGCTTGAGCACCACGGAATTGCCGGTGGCCAGCGCCGGGCCGAGCTTCCAGGCCGCCATGATCAGCGGATAGTTCCAGGGCACGATGACGCCCACCACGCCCATGGGCTCGCGCGTGATCATCGCCAGGCTGCTGGCGGCCGTGGGCGCGATCTCGTCGTAGACCTTGTCGATGGCCTCGCCGTACCAGGCCAGTGTGCGCGCCGTCGCAGCCACGTCCACCGACAGGGCGTACTGGATGGGCTTGCCCATGTCCAGCGTGTCCAGCAGCGCGAGTTCGTCGCGCGCGGCCAGCACCTTTTCCGCAAAGCGCTGCAGGACCTTCTTGCGCGCCGCCGGCGCCTGGCCGGCCCAGCGGCCGTCGGCGAAGGCGTGGCGCGCGGCACGCACGGCGGCCGAGACATCGGCTTCGCGCCCGCGCGCCACGGGCCCCAGCAGCCGCCCGTCGATGGGCGAGTGCTTGTCGAAAGTCTCGCCGGCCAACGCGGCGCGGCGCTCGCCGTCGATGAGCGCGCGGCCGTCGAACGCCTGCGCCGCGGCGCGATCGGCCCAGGACATGCCGGCGGTCGCGGCCATGATCAGAACTGCACGACGACCGACGCGCCCAGCAGGCTGTTGGACTTGCGGTAGCTGCCGTCCCTGACGTTCAGGAACACCGGCGCATTCGCGCGGTCCAGACGGTACTCGACCTTGAAGGTCGTGTTCAGGTCGTACAGGTAGCTCAGGCCGACGCTGAGCGCGCTGCGGTTGACACCGGTATTGCAGGCCGCGATGGTGGGATCGGTGACGCAATCGAGCGTGGCGTCCACACCCAGGCCGCTGCGGCCGTCGCCCAGCGACCCGTTGGCCGGGTCCCAGTAGCCGGTGTAGCCCAGCAGGCCGCCGCCGTTCTTGCTGTTGCGGATGTAGTCGGCGCGCACGATGCCTTCGAAGCGCGGCGTGAACTTGTAGGCCGCCAAGGCCGACAGGCCGGTCCATTGCGCGTCACGCAGATCGCCCGTGACCGGATCGGGCACGATGGCCGCGCCCTTTTGCTTGCCGTAGCTGAACTGGCCCTGCACCGTCCAGTCGCCGCGGATGAAATAGGCATCCACCTCGAACAGGTCGACACGGCTCTTGGCGCCATTCGGGTCAGCGAAGTTGGCCGCATTGCCGTGCACGCCGGCAAAGCCGAAGCCCTGGAATTCGCCGCGCGAATAGTCCACGCGGTAGGCGACCACCGGGGCGCGCTGGCCGGCCTCGTTCTTCGAGGCATTCATGTTGGCCACCAGGCCGCGCATCCACCACTTGCCGCGTGTGAGTTCCAGGCCCGCGCCGGTGTAGGTGGTGGGCAGCGTGTAGTCGAACAACAGGTTGTGCGTGATCAGCTTGTTCAGCGTGGGCTGCAGGTATTCGTAGCCCGACCAATCCGGAATGTGGCCGGCGATGAAGCGCGTCTGCAGGTCGCCCAGCGGCACGCTGACCGAGGCCTCCTGGACCACGCCGCCGTTGCCGATGACCGAATCGGTGCCGCGGTTGGGCACCAGGGTCAGGCGCCACTTGGTGCCGGAATCGGTTTCCTTCTGGAAGTCGATGGCCACCGCGCCGAAGTACGAGTTGTCGTAGCTGTAGCCGTCGCTGGCCACATTGTTCAGGAACTGGAAGCCGGCGCGGCGCTGGTTCTTGTTCCAGATGAACGTCGGGTCGGCATAGCCGCTGATCTTCAGCAGCTTCATGCCCGCGGCGTCACGCGAGTCTTCCAGCGCTTCGGCCTTGACCGTCACACGGCTGAGTTCCTTGCTCTGCTCCGGCGTCATGCCCCACTCGGGCTTCTTCTCTTCCTGCGCCTTGAGCTTGCTCTCCAGCGCGCTGACCTTGGCTTTCAGCTCCTGGAGTTCCTTGAGGATGTCCGAGTTGCTTTGCGCCGCGGCCGGGAAGGCGGCTGCCAGCGCAAGCGCGAGCGTGGTGATGGGGAGGGCTTTCATGTTCGGTTCTCCTTCCGGCTGTTGTATGTGTGATGCGGTAATGGGGGGGTAGGACAGGCTCAGTGCCGCGCGGCCTCGGCCATCTCGAGCGCGCGCCGGCGTTCGGCGTGTGCGATGAGCCAGCTCGCGGCCAGCACACCGATGGCCACGAGGCACACGATGACGGTCGCGATGGCATTCACGCTGGGGTTCAGGCCCAGTTTGGCACGCGAGAAAATGACCAGCGGCATGGTCGTGGAGCCTGGCCCGGACAGGAAGGCCGAGAGCACCACGTCGTCGAGCGAAAGCGTGAAGGTCAGCAGCCAGGCCGAGGCCAGCGACTGCGCAATCATCGGCAGCGTGACCAGCCAGAACACCTGGTGCGGCCGCGCGCCCAGGTCTTGTGCGGCCTCTTCGAGCTGCGGGTTCAGGTCCTGCAGGCGGGCCTGGATCACGACCGTGGCGTAGGCCATGCCGATCAGCAGGTGGCCCAGCCAGATGGTCATCATGCCCCTCTCGGGGAAACCCACGCCGAAGATGACCTCGGTGACACGCTGCATGCTCACCAGCATCAGCAGCAGCGACAGGCCGACGACGACCTCGGGCATCACCAGCGGTGCATTGACCATGCCGTTGAACAGCGTGCGGCCGGTGAAGCGCCGGTATGTCACCAGGCTGAATGCCGCCATCGTGCCCAGCAGCACCGAGCCGCAGGCGGTGAGGAAGGCGATTTTCAGGCTCAGCCACAGGCCGGCGAGCATCTCGTGATCGTTCGTGAGCGCCACATACCACTTCAACGTGAAGCCGCGCCAGACATTGGGCACGGTGGAGTCGTTGAACGAATACAGCACCAGCGCCACGATGGGGAGGTACAGGAACACGTACCCGGCCGAGAGCCAGCTGCGTGCAAACCAGCGGTTCACGGTCGAGGCGTTCATTGGAATGCCTCCGCGCTGCGCGCTCCGGAATGAGCCCTTCGGGCGGCCGGGCGGGCTCATGTGCGCGCCTCCTGCGCCTCGGCCTGGTACTTGTTGAAGACGGCCAGCGGCACGAGGATCAGCAGCACCATCACCACGGCCACAGCCGAGGCCATGGGCCAGTCGTTGTTGGAGAAGAACTCGTCCCACATGACGCGGCCGATCATCAGCGTCTCGGGGCCGCCGAGCAGTTCAGGCACGACGAATTCGCCGACGCACGGGATGAAGACCAGCATCGAGCCCGCGATGATGCCGGCCTTGGACAGCGGCACCGTGATCGTCCAGAAGGCCGTCCAGGGCGTGGCGCCGAGGTCCTGCGCGGCTTCCAGCAGGCGCAGGTCCATCTTCGCCAGGTTGCTGTACAGCGGCAGGATCATGAAGGGCAGGTAGGTGTAGACCATGCCCAAAACCAGCGAGAAGGGCGTGTTCATCAGCTTGCCGGGCGCGGGAATGAGCCCGCCGGCGGCCAGCAGCTGGTCCAGCCCGGTGCCGATGATGACGTCGGCCACCCAGCCGTCGGTGGTGAGCAGACCTTTCCAGGCATAGACGCGCAGCAGGAAGGAGGTCCAGAACGGCAGCATCACCAGCATCAGCAGTGCGGGCTGGATGCCGGGTTTGGCCCGCGCCATGAAGTAGGCAAACGGGTAGCCGATGGCCAGGCACAGCACGGTGGTCCAGAAGGCGTATTTCAGGCTGGCCAGGTAGGCCATGAAATACAGCGCGTCCTGGGTGATGAACTGGTAGCCGGTGAACTTGAGCGTCAGCGTCGCCAGGCCGTCCTTGAAGCTCAACAGATCGTTGGGCCGCACGGTGCCCATCTCCGAGAAGCTGATGTTCAGGACAATCAGGAAGGGCAGCAGAAAAAACAGCAGCAGCCACGCAAAGGGCACGCCGATGACCGTCCATCGGCCGGCGAACGACGGCAGGCGCCCGGCGCGCAGCGAGGACGTCATGCCAGGCGCGGACGCCGCAGCAGCGGGTGCCGCAGGCCGCGCCGCGGCGGTGCTGGCAACAGGGGAGGCAGCCATGTGCGCGTTCCGGCGGCTTACTGCGTGAGCACCACGTGCGCCGAGCGCGACCAGTGCGCCCAGGCCGAGTCGCCCCAGGTCAGCGCGTCTTCGCGCAGGCGCTGGGTGTTGGACTGGCTCACCTTGAGCAGCGCACCGCTTTGCAGCTGCAGGTGGTAGACCGTGTAGCTGCCGAAGTAGGACATCTCCTTGACGGTGCCCTGCACGGCGTTGAACTCGGCCGAGGCCGGCGCCTGGCGCGACAGGTGGATCTTCTCGGGCCGCAGCGCCACCGTCACCGGCATGCCCGGCGTGCCGGTGATGCCGTGGCCGACGTAGTGCTTCACGTCGGCGCAGCCGATCACGCAGTGGTCGGCCTCGTCGACGTCCAGCGCGCCGTCCATCAGGTTGACGTTGCCGATGAAGTCGGCCACGAAACGCGAGCCCGGTGTCTCGTACAGATCCGCCGGCGCGCCCACCTGCAGGAAGCGGCCTTCGCTCATCACAGCCACGCGCGAGGCCATGGTCATGGCCTCTTCCTGGTCGTGCGTCACCATCACGCAGGTCACGCCCACAGTCTCGATGATGTTGACCAGTTCGATCTGCGTCTGCTCGCGCAGCTTCTTGTCCAGCGCGCCCAGGGGTTCGTCCAGCAGCAGCACCTGCGGCTGCTTGGCCAGGCTGCGCGCCAGCGCCACGCGCTGCTGCTGGCCGCCGGACAGCTGGTGCGGCTTGCGCTTGGCGAAGCTGCCCAGCTGCACCAGCTTGAGCATGGCGTCCACGCGCTCGGCGATCTGCGCCGCCGGCAGGCCTTCGCGCTTCAGGCCGAAGGCGATGTTGTCGGCCACGCTGAGGTGCGGAAACAGCGCGTAGCTCTGGAACATCATGTTCATGGGCCGCTCGTAGGGCGGCAGCCCGGCGAGATCCTGGCCGTCGAGCACGATGCGGCCGGCCGTGGGCATCTCGAAGCCCGCCAGCATGCGCAGCAGCGTGCTCTTGCCGCAGCCCGAGGAGCCCAGCAAGGCAAAGATCTCGCCCTTGGCGATGTCCAGGCTGACGTTGTTGACCGCCCGGAATCCGCCGAAGTCCTTGGTGACGCCCTCGATGCGCAGGAACGGCGCGTCACCCGCGGTGGCCATGGGTCAGAGCCCCGTCTTGAAGGACGTGTAGGTGCGCGTCATCAGGCGCCGCAGATCGTTGTTCAGCGCATCGGGCGGCACCATCTTGGCCAGTTCGGCCGGCGGCAGGAAAACCGTCGGGTTGTTGGCCACTTCGGGCTTGATGTGCTTCTTCGATTCCGGCACGGGGTTGGCGTAGAAGACCTTGTTGGTCAGGGCCGCGCTGATTTCCGGGCGCAGCATGTAGTTGATGAACTTGTGGGCGTTGCCCGGATGCTGCGCATCAGCCGGCATCACCATCACGTCGAAGAACAGGATGCCGCCGTTCTTGGGCAGCAGCGCCTCGATCTTCTGCCCTGTCTTACCTTCGATCGCACGCTGCTTGGCGATGTTGATGTCACCCGACCAGCCCAGCGCCAGGCAGATCGAACCGTTGGCCATGTCGTTGATGTAGCCCGACGAGCTGAACAGCGTGATGTGCGGGCGGATCGCCTTGAGCGTGGTGGCCGCCAGCGTGTAGTCGGCCGGGCTCTTGCTGAACGGCGGCTTGCCCAGGTAATGCAGAACCGCGGGCAGCACCTCGCTGGCGGAATCGAGCACCGAGGTGCCGCAGCTCTTGAGCTTGCTGACGTATTCCGGCTTGAAGACCAGGTCCCACACGTTGTCCGGCATGGGCGTACTGCCCAGCGCGGCCTTGACCTTGTCGACGTTGATGCCCACCGTGGTGAAGCCCCACAGCCAGTTCACCAGGTAGTCGTTGCCCGGGTCCATGCGCTGCAGCTGCTTCTGCACGGCCGGGTCCAGGTTCTTGAAATTGGGCAGCTTGGACTTGTCCAGCTTCTGCAGCAAGCCGCCGTCGATCTGCAGCTTGGCCCAGTTGGACGAGGGCACGACGATGTCGTAGCCGGTCTTGCCCGCCACCAGCTTGGCGTGCACGATCTCGTTGTTGTCGAAATTGTCGTAGCGGACCTTGATGCCGGTTTCCTTCTCGAAACTGGCGATGGTGTCCGGCGCGATGTAGTCCGACCAGTTGTAGATGTTCAGGACCTTTTCTTCTTCCTGGGCCGACACGCTGCCGGCCCCGGCCAACGACAGGCCCGCAGCCACCAAGGCAACGGCGCGGCGGACGGACTTCAATTTCATGAGGCGACCTCCTGATCGGTCTGTAAGTAGAGGGATTGACATCAACGGACAAGTCTAGGTGCGGGCCGACACGGCGCCATCCGGGCAAGCGCGCAGCGTGGCGCGGAAGCCGCGTTCGCGGCCCGCGGCTTGCGCTGTCGGTCGGCCCGGTGCGTCATGCAAGCCAGCCGTTCTTCTGCGCGTCGGCCAGCGTGCGGTCCAGACAGGTGCGGATCAGCGCCATCATCTCGTCGATCTGCGCGCGCGTGATGACCAGCGGCGGCGCGATGATCATGCGGTCGCCCACGGCGCGCATGATCAGGCCGTTGCCGAAGCAGTGGCCGCGGCAGACCATGCCGATCTCGATCTCATCGGGGAAGGGCGTGCCCTTGGCCTTGTCTTTCACGAGCAGCAGCGCGCCCATCAGGCCGCAGGTCTCGGCGTCGCCGATCAGCGGGTGCGACTTCAGCGATTCGAACTGCGCGGCCAGGTAGGGGCCGACGTCGTCGTGCACATGCTCGACCAAGCCCAGTTGCTGGATCAGCCGGATATTGGCCACGCCCACGGCGCAGGCCACCGGGTGGCCGGAGTAGGTGTAGCCGTGCGTGAATTCGCCGCCTTCTTCGATCAGCGTGCGCGCCACGCGGTCGCCGACCATCACGCCGCCCAGCGGCACGTAGCCGCTGGTCACGCCCTTGGCGAAGGTCATCAGGTCGGGCTTGAAGCCCTGGGTCTCGCAGCCGAACCAGCGGCCCGTGCGGCCGAAGCCGCAGATGACTTCGTCGCTGACCAGCAGGATGCCGTAGCGGTCGCAGATGCGCTGCACCTCGGGCCAGTAGGTGCTGGGCGGGATGATCACGCCGCCGGCGCCTTGTACCGGCTCACCGATGAAGGCCGCGACCTTCTCGGGCCCGAGCTCGAGGATCTTGTCTTCCAGCCACTTCGCGGCCACCAGCCCGAAGGCCTCGCGCGTGAGGCCCTGCGGCCGTCCGTGCGCCCACCAGTACGGCTGCTCGATATGCACGATGCCTGGAATCGGCAGGCCGCCCTGGGCGTGCATGCCGGCCATGCCGCCCAGCGAGGCGCCGGCCATCGTGGAGCCGTGGTACGCGTTGTGGCGGCTGATGATCACCTGCCGCTCGGGCTGGCCCTTGAGGTCCCAGTAGCGACGCACCATGCGCACGACCGTGTCGTTGCCCTCGGAGCCCGAGCCCGAGAAGAAGACATGCTTGAACTGCGGCGGCGTCACCCGGGCCAGCAATTCGGCCAGCTCGATGGCCGGCGTCGTGGTGGTCTGAAAGAAGCTGTTGTAGAAGGGCAGCTGCTGCATCTGGCGCGCGGCCGCATCGACCAGCGCCTGCTGGCCGTAGCCGACGTTGACGCACCACAGGCCGCTCATCGCGTCGAGGATGTGGTGGCCCTCGCTGTCGGTCAGGTAGATGTTCTGCGCGCTGGTGATGACACGCGAGCCCTTGCTGGCCAACGATTTGAAATCGGTGAAGGGATGCAGGAAGTGCGCCGCGTCGGCGGCCTGCCAGTCACGGGTGCTGCGGCTGCCGGCTGCGCCCAGGGACGGTGCGGAGATGGGTTGCGTCATGGACTTCTCCTCAGACGTGTAGCAAGAGGTGTTCCCGTTCCCAGGGAGAGATCACCTTCATGAACTCGGCGTACTCGATCTCCTTGATCTCGGTGTAGACGGTGACGAAGCCTTCGCCCAGCACCTCGGCCAGGTCCTTCTCGTCGCGCAGCAGCTGCAGCGCTTCGCCCAGACTGCGCGGCAGCTGGTAGTCGCCGAGATAGGCATCGCCCTTGCATTCGGGCGTGGGATCGAGCTTCTTCTTGATGCCCAGGTAGCCGCAGGCCAGGGTGGCGGCCAGCGCGACGTAAGGGTTGGCGTCGGCGCCGATGACACGGTTTTCGATGCGGCGGCCGGCAGGTGCCGCCACCGGCGAGCGGATGCCCACCGTGCGGTTGTCCGTGCCCCACTGGATGTTGATGGGCGCTGCCGTGAAGCGCGCCAGGCGGCGATAACTGTTCACATAAGGGGCAAACAGTGCCATCGCGGCGGGGATGTAGCGCTGCAGCCCGCCGATGAACCAGTAGAAGGCCTGGCTGGCCGTGCCGTCGGGGTTGCTGAACAGGTTCTTGCCGGTGGCCTTGTCGATGATGCTCTGGTGGATGTGCATCGCGCTGCCGGGTTCGCCGGCGATCGGCTTGGCCATGAAGGTGGCGAACATGTCGTGCCGCAGCGCTGCTTCGCGCACCGTGCGCTTGAACAAGAACACCTCGTCGGCCAGGCCCAGCGGGTGGGCGTGGAAGAAGTTGATCTCCATCTGCCCGGCGCCGACCTCGTGGATCAACGTGTCGACGTTGAGCTCCATCTTGTCGCAGTAGTCGTACACGTCCTCGAACAGCGGGTCGAACTCGTTGACCGCGTCGATCGAATACGCCTGGCGCGAGGTCTCGCTGCGCCCGCTGCGGCCGATGGGTGGCTTCAGCGGCACGTCGGGGTCGGTGTTGCGCGCCACGAGATAGAACTCGAGCTCGGGTGCGACGACCGGGTCCCAGCCTTCGGCCGCAAAGAGGTCGCACACGCGGCGCAGCACCGAACGCGGCGCGTAGGGAATGAGCCGGCCGTCGCGGTCGTAGCAGTCGTGGATGACCTGCGCGGTGGGGTCCACGGCCCAGGGCACGATGCGCACCGTGCTGGGGTCGGGCCGCAGGTGCATGTCCTGGTCGGTCGGGCTGATGACGTCGTAGTAGGGCCCTTCCTCGGGGAATTCGCCCGTCACGCCCAGCGCCACCACCACTTCGGGCAGGCGCATGCCGCGGTCTTCGTAGAACTTCTGCCGGGGCAGGATCTTGCCGCGCGCCACGCCGGTGAGGTCGGGCACCAGGCATTCGATCTCCGTGACGCGGCGTTCGTTGAGCCAGTTTTCGAGATCGCTGAAAGTGAAATTCTGTTTGGTCACCATGAGGAACCTGTCTTTCTTATGGGTGATCGCCGCGTCCCGGTGCGGGCGGCGGCTTGGCGCGTATTCAGGCCTCAGGCGGGCATGGGCGCTCGCGGGCGGTCGCGGTAGTTGCAGCAGGCCTGGCCGAAGGCGCGCAGGATCGCCATCGAATACGGGTTGTCCTGCGCCTGCCACTCGGGGTGCCACTGCACGCACAGATTGAAGCCCGGCGCGTGCGCGCGGCTGAAGGCCTCGATCAGGCCGTCGGGCGCGCGCGCTTCCACCTGCAAGCCCTCGGCCAGCCGGTCGACAGCCTGGCCGTGCAGTGAATTCACCGGGAACCGGTCGACGCCGACGATGCCGTGCAGCACGCCGCCGGGCACCACGTCCACCGGGTGTGCATCGGCGTATTGCTGTTCAACGGGCTCGTTGTCGCGCGAGCGGTGGTCGGCGAAGGGCCCGACTTCCTGCACCGCCTGGTACAGCGAGCCGCCCAGCGCCACATTCACTTCCTGCGTGCCGCGGCAGATGGCCAGCAAAGGCATGCCGCTATCCAGCACGCGGCGCACGAGGGGCAGCGTCCAGTCGTCGCGCGCAGGGTCCAGCGGCAGCGAGGGATCGCGCACGGCCTGCCCGAAATGCGAGGGGTGCACGTTCGATGGCGAGCCGGTCAGCAGCACGCCATCGGCCAGCTGCAGCAGCTCGTCCAGGTCCTCGGGCCGCGCCTGCGGCACCACCAGCGGCAGCGCGCCGGCCAGCCGCGCGGCATCGACATACTTCTGGCCAATCGTGTGCGAGGCGTGCGCGCCCAGCAGCTTGTTGCAGGCCGGCAGCAGGACGACAGGTCGGAGGTGGCGCGTCACGCGAGCAGGTCCCTCATGCGGTACCACGCCATGCCGAGCACGAGCGCGGGGGTTCTGAATGCCGATCCACCGGGAAACGGCCGGTGGCGCAGCCGCGCGAACACGTCGAAGCGCGCCGCATCGCCGGCCATGGCTTCGGCCACCAGGCGTCCGGCCATGCCGGTGAGCGCCAGTCCGTGTCCCGAGAATCCTTGCAGATAGTACGTGTTCGCCGCGCCGCCACCCGCGGCGGGCAGACGGCCGAAATCAGGGGCGCGGTTCATCGAGATGTCGACGAAGCCGCCCCAGGCATATTCCACCGGCACGTCGCGCAGCTGCGGGAAGCTGCGCACCATGCGCTGGCGCATGCTCTGCGCGAGGTTCTTCGGGGTCACGGTGGAGTAGCTGACGCGCCCGCCGTAGAGCATGCGGTCGTCGGCCGTGGTGCGGAAATAGTCCAGCACGAAGTTGGTGTCGCACACCGCGGCGCGCGAAGGAATCAGGCTGTTGGCCAGCGGCTGTGGCAGCTGCGCGGAGCAGGCGATATACGTGCCCACCGGCATGATGCGCGCCGACAGTGCCGGCGCCAGCCCTTGCAGGTAGACATTGCCTGCCAACAGCACCTGCCGCGCCCGCACCAGGCCCTGCGGCGTGTGCAGCGTGGCGCTGGCGCCGGGCTCGATCCGCGTGACCGGCGTCGATTCGTGCAGCACCGCGCCGGCGGCCATCGCCGCGCGCGCCAGGCCCTGCGTGTAGCGCAGCGGGTGCAGATGGCCGCTGCGCGCATCGAATACGCCGCTGTGGAAGCGCGGCGAATCGATCCAGCCGCGGATGTCTTGGGGGGCGACGCGCTGCAGTTCGTAGCCGTAGCGGCGCGCGATGTCATCGGCCCAGTCGGACAGCGAGGCGCCCTTGCGCGCATCGGTGGCCAGGCCGAGGTAGCCGTCCTGCCAGTGGCAATCGATGGCGTGGCGGGTGATGCGTTCGCGCAGCAGGTCCAGCGCCTCGATCGACAGCTCCCACAGGCGGCGCGCGTCTTCGGCGCCGAGCTGCGCCTCCAGCACGTCCTGGTCGCAGGCGTAGCCGTGGATGGCCTGCCCGCCATTGCGCCCGCTGGCGCCGAAGCCCACATGGCGCGCTTCCAGCACCCGCACGTCGAATCCGCGTTGGGCCAGTTCCAGCGCCGCCGACAGCCCCGCCAGTCCGCCGCCGACGATGGCCACATCGCAGCTCAGCTCGCCCTGCACAGGCGCCGACGGCAGCCACTCGGGCGCGGTGGCCACGTAGTAGGAGTCGCGCGTCAGTTCGAGGTCGGTATCCGTCAATGGCATGCGTTGCCCAGTCTAGACGGAACGTGAAGCAATTGGCATGCAAGCCTGATCGGGGCTCTCCCGGGGTATTCGCATAACATGCAAAAAACGGACTGCAGATTCGAATCCCATGCGAACAAAGGCGCCCGTACTGCAACTGGATGCGATCGACCGACACATCCTCGGGCAGCTCCAGAACGATGCCAAAGTCAGCAACCAGGAGCTGGCACAACGTGTGCACCTCTCGCCGTCGGCCTGCCTGCGGCGCGTGAAGCAGCTCGAGGACGCGGGCGTGATCGCGCGCTACGTGGCGCTGCTGAACCCGCGCGCCATCGGCGCCGGCGGCACGAGCTTCACGATCATCAACCTGGAGTCCATGAGCAACGAGCAGCTCGAAGCCTTCGAGCAGGCCGTGCGCGACGAGCCGCGGGTGCTGGACTGTTATTACGTGGCCGGGGCCAACGATTACCTGATCCGCTTCGCGTACCGCGACGCGGAGGACCTCGAGCATTTCCATGCCGAGATCCTGATGCGCCTGCCCGGCGTGGTGCGCTCGAACTCCATGATGGTGCTGCGCACCGTCAAGAAGACCACCGCGCTGCCCCTTTGAACGAGAAGCGCGGCGGCTGACCGGCTGATCGGGCCGCGACGGTCACGCCGCGGGCGTCAGTGGCCTGCGGCGGTGCGCTGCGCGGCGGCAGCGTCTTCGAGCGTCTGGCGGCGGCGCGCCTCGGGGTAGATCAGAGACTCTTCCAGCGCGATGTGGTCGCGGTAGAGCTGCTCGAAGACCGGCAGCGCGGCGCGCAGCATGTCGACGTCGTACCAGGTGAAGCCGTTGATCACGGCCTCGAGCTGCGGCTCGAGCTCCAGCCAGTCTTCCTCGAGCCAGCCATGGTCCTGCTGCAGGCGGATGATGTGCTGCACCAGTTCGGCATCGCCGGACTTCACCAGGTTCGGGAAGATCAGCCGCTCTTCGGCGGCATGGTGGTTGCGCGCGTGCGTGGTGAAGAAGCGGCAGACCTTGCGCGACATCTCGCGCGTCTCGGGCGTCACGCCTTGCGCGTCGAGCGCGTCGACGAGCCGGTGCAGGTCGCCCAGCGCCACCATGACGTCACGGTGCTCCGCGTCCAGCGCATCCAGCGCGGGAAGCGAAGGGCGGATGAAGCCATCGGCAGTGCGGGGCTTCTTGGCAGTCTTGCTCATCGGGTGCTCCTTCCAGTCGTTGCTGCCCATTGTTCGCATGCAGCCCCGAACGACGTTGCGTTGCGTCAAGCGAGGGGTTGAGCTGGCACAGGCATGGCGCGTGCATGCGACGCCGACAGAGCTTCGGGCGCCTGACGGGCAACAGCCACAGCTTTCCACATGACGAAACGTTGTGCAGTGCAATGAAATGTCGATTGATGCAGCGCAACACGAAAACTCCACCAGGAAGGAAGATCTCTCGCATCATGAAACGACACGCGCAAGTGCTTGATTTCATTGACCATCAACTTGTGTCTTCTATAAGACATAAGTCTCCACAAATGGCTTGCCGTCCCGTAGGCTTGAGCCCATTGACGAACCGAATTCCGCGTTCCCTGTTTCTTCCTTTCCATTGACCAGGAGCTTGTGATGACACAACTGACCCGTGAACAGCAGATTGCCGCCCTCGAGAAGGATTGGGCCGAGAACCCGCGCTGGAAGCTCGTCAAGCGCGGCTACAGCGCCGCGGACGTCGTGCGCCTGCGCGGCAGCCTGCAGCCCGAGTACACGCTGGCCAAGCGCGGTGCCGAGAAGCTGTGGACGCTGGTCAACGGCGCGGCCGCCAAGGGCTACGTGAATGCCTTCGGCGCCATCACCGCCGGCCAGGCCATGCAGCAGGCCAAGGCCGGCCTGGAGGCCGTGTACCTGTCGGGCTGGCAGGTCGCCGCCGACGGCAACACCAGCGAGACCATGTACCCCGACCAGTCGCTGTACGCGTACGACTCGGTGCCGACGATGGTTCGCCGCATCAACAACACCTTCAAGCGTGCCGACGAGATCCAGTGGAGCCGCGGCGTGGGCCCCGGCCACAAGGACTTCATCGACTACTTCCTGCCGATCGTGGCTGACGCGGAAGCCGGTTTCGGCGGCGTGCTCAACGCCTTCGAACTGATGAAGAACATGATCACGTCCGGCGCGGCCGGCGTGCACTTCGAAGACCAGCTCGCCGCGGTCAAGAAGTGCGGCCACATGGGTGGCAAGGTGCTGGTTCCCACGCAGGAAGCCTGCGAGAAGCTGATCGCCGCGCGCTTCGCCGCCGACGTGATGGGCGTGCCGACCATCGTGCTGGCCCGCACCGATGCGGAAGCCGCCAACCTGGTCACCAGCGACCATGACGCCAACGACAAGCCGTTCCTGACGGGCGAGCGCACGCCGGAAGGCTTCTACCGCGTGAAGAACGGCTTGGAGCAGGCCATCAGCCGCGGTGTGGCCTATGCGCCCTACGCCGACCTGGTGTGGTGCGAAACCGGCACGCCGGACCTGGGCTTCGCCCGTGAGTTTGCGCAGGCCGTGCACGCCAAGAGCCCGGGCAAGCTGCTGAGCTACAACTGCTCGCCCAGCTTCAACTGGAAGAAGAACCTGGACGACAAGACGATTGCCGCCTTCCAGGAAGAGCTGTCCGCGCTGGGCTACAAGTACCAGTTCATCACGCTGGCCGGCATCCACATCAACTGGTACAACACGTTCCAGTTTGCCCACGCCTATGCCCGCGGCGAAGGCATGAAGCACTACGTCAACATGGTGCAGGAGCGCGAATTCGCCGCCCGCGAGCAGGGCTACACCTTCGTGTCGCACCAGCAGGAAGTCGGCGCGGGTTACTTCGACGACGTGACCACCGTCATCCAGGGCGGCTCGTCCAGCGTCAAGGCGCTGACCGGCTCGACGGAAGAAGAGCAGTTCCACTGACCAGACTGCCGGCCGGTGCTCGTGGCGCGATCCGCCGCGACCCCGGCCGCTGATGGTCCGCAAGAAGCCCGGCCTTGGCCGGGCTTTGTCGTTTGGGGCGGCGCTTGCGCACCCACGCCTGCGTGTCCGCGCCCCGCAAGAGCGGCCGACACACGCCGAGCGAATGCGGTGACCGCTCAAGTTGCTTCGGCCGAGGACCGAAACGTGCGGAGCAGGGGACTCCTTCAGTCCCCTGTTCCGCACGTGCAGAACCCGTCCTTGCCCGAACCGCCCTTACCGCCGATGCCAGCGCACCAGGCTGGCACCCGCGTGGCGGTCGATCCGGCGGTCGCGGAACCGGACGGGTGCCCACAGACCGTCGACCAGGCGCTGGAATGGGTGCTGACCGATCCCGTGCGCGCCATCGCGGCAGCCGACCGCGTGCACGCCGCTGCCGGCCCACAGGGCGACGAGGCGCTCGCCGCGCAGGCCCTGCTGGTGCGCGCCCTGGCGTGCCTGCGAGCCGGTGACGAAGCGGGCTCGCACGCAGCCCTGACGCAGGCCGATCGTCTGCCCGCCTGCGCGTCCGACCCGCGTTCTGCAGGACTGCGCCAACACATGCAGGCGCAGCTGTTGCGCCTGGAAGGCCACAACGAGGCCGCGCGGTCGGTGCTGGCCGCCTTGCACGGACATGCCGAAGGGCGCCCGACCATCGACGCCTTCCATACCGTCATCACGCTGGGCATCGTGCAGGGCATGCTGGAGCGCATCGACGAGTCGTTGGCGAGCTTCTATGCCGCGCTGGACCTGGCGCGCTCGATCGGCGGCCTGCCGCTCGAGGTGAACGCGCTGAACAATCTCGGCGCACAACAGCTGGACCTGCACAACCTGGACGACGCGCTGCCCATGCTGCGGCAATCGCTGGGCGGGGCGTTGCGGCTGGAATCCCGTCGACTGGAGATCTTCGCTGCCGGGAATCTCGTGCAGTGCCTGTGCGCCATGGGCCAGGCGGGCGAGGCACTGGCGCTGGCCAGACAGCACCTGATTCCGGTGATACGCGGGGACGACCCGCCGTCGCTGCACCGCGACGAGGAGATCGCCAATGCGCTGATGGACAACGGCCTGCATCACGAGGCCGCGGCCTACCTGCGCCGCGAGGCCCGCACCGACGTGCTGACCAACCCGACCACCGCCACCCGCGCCTGGCTGCAGGCCCGGCTGCTGCTTGCCGAAGGCCAGCCCCGCGAGGCGCTGGAACTGTGCCTGTCGCTATGGCACCTGATGGACGACGACAGCGTGATGCCGGCCGACCGTTTGCGGCTGTGCGAGTTCACCGCCGAACTGGCTGCGCAGTGCGACGAACACCGCACGGCCTACGTCTGGCTGCGCCGCGCCCACGGCCTGAAGGAACAGCTGCTGGGTCGCGCGGCGCGTGCCCGCTTCGTCAGCCTGCAGATCGAACATGACTTGCGCGGCGCGCGCCGGGAACGCGACACCGCCCAGGCAGCGGCCCACCAGCAGGCCATGGCCAACGCGGCATTGCAGCAGCAGATCGCGGCCAACGAGGCGTTGCAGGGGCGCTTGCGTGCCCTGGCGCTGGAAGATCCGCTCACCGGCCTGGGCAACCGCCGTCAGCTGATGCAGTGGGGAGCCGAGCTGATCGAACAGGCCCGCGGCACGGGGCAGACGGTCGCGGTGGCCTTGTGCGACATGGACCACTTCAAGCGCATCAACGATCAGCATGGCCACGACGCCGGCGACCAGGTCCTCAAGGCCTTCGCCGGGCTGGCGCGCCTGGCGCTGCGGCCCAACGACCTGTGCTGCCGATTGGGAGGCGAGGAGTTCGCGGTGCTGATGCCCGGCGCAACCGAGGAGGTGGCCGCGCGACGGTTACAGGCCCTGCTGGCCGAATTCACGAAGCTGCCATTCGTGGGTGCGGCCGGCGCGGCGTTCGCGGCCAGCTTCTCCGCCGGGGTGTGTGAATGCGGTGTCGCCGGGGAGAACCTGCCGCTGCAGGCCCTCCTGGCGCGCGCCGACCAGCGCTTGTACAGCGCCAAGGAAGCCGGCCGCAGCCGCGTGTGCGCCCGCACGCCACCCGAAGCGCCAGGCGCCGCAGCGGACTACATCGAATCGGCCAGCATCGCGCGGTAGTCGTCGCGCGTGGCGATGACCGGGTTGGTCTTGTGGCAGTGATCGGCCATCGCGCCGTCGATCACGCGCTCGAACAGGTCTTCGCTCACACCCATCGCACGCAGGCCCGAGGGCAGGCCCAGCTGCGCATTCATCTCGCGCAGCGCCTCGGCCACCTCGGTGCCGCGGCTGTCGCAGCCGGGCAGGCCCATGGCCTGGGCCATGCGCGACAGGCGGTGCTCGCGCTGGATCGAATCGGCCGCGGCATTGAAACGCACCACCGCGGGCAGGAACATCGCGTTGAGCGTGCCGTGGTGCAGCCGCGGGTTCACCCCGCCCAGGCTGTGGCTGAGCGAATGCACGCAGCCCAGGCCTTTCTGGAAGGCCATCGCGCCCTGGGCGCTGGCGCTCATCATGTTCCAGCGCGCGTCGCGGTCGCTGCCATCGCGCGTGGCGCGCTGGATGTGCGACCAGCCGCGCCACAGGCCGTCGAGCGCAATGCCGTCGGCCGGCGGGTTGACGGCCGGCGCCATGAAGGTCTCCATGCAATGCGCGATGGCGTCCATGCCGGTGGCTGCGGTCAGCATCGGCGGCAGGCCCAGCGTCAAGGCGGGGTCCAGCAGCGCGGCGCGTGGCATCAGGTGCCAGGAATGGAAGCCCAGCTTGCGGCCGTCGTCGACGATGAGGATGGATCCGCGCGCCACTTCGCTGCCGGTGCCTGCCGTCGTGGGCACGGCGATCAGCGGCAGCACGGCTTCGGTGATGCGCGGGCTGCCGCCTTCGATGGTGGCGTAGGTCTTCAGCGGGCCCTCGTGCGTGGCGGCGATGGCCACGCCCTTGGCCAGGTCGATGCTCGAGCCGCCGCCCACGGCGATCAGGCCGTCGCAATGTTGTGCGCGCAGCACCTCCAGCGCGGCGCGCACGCCCGCCTCGGTCGGGTTGGACGGCGTGCCGTCGAAGACCGCGTGCGGCAGATCGCCCAGCGCCGCTACCGCTTGCGCCAGCACACCGGCCGCGCGCACACCCGCGTCGGTGACGATCAGCGGCCGCGTGATGCCCACCCGCGCGCATTCGCCGGGCAGCAGGTTGACCACACCGAAGTCGATGTGGATCTGCGTGAGGTATTGGATGAAGGCCATGGAGAAGGTCCTGAAGGTCGATCGAACGGCGTCCACGCAGGCCCGGGCGACGCCACGCGCGTCGCGCGCCGTCGGCAGACTTGAGGTGCCGACAGACGAGCGCGCGCCACATGGGACGGGGTCGGCTCGGTCCTGCGAGCCGGTCAGTATGCCCCGGCATACTGTGCAGGCCCATCGCCGTTTTCCTGCGACCCCACCACCGCAAACCTGCGAGCCACCCGTGGCCCAACACCTGCTCACCCCGCGCATGGCTGGCGTGCTGGACCGTGTCCGGCGTGCGCGGCACCCGCCGATGCACGTGATGACGCCCGACGAGGCGCGCCGCCACTACACCGCCGCCGCCGAGGTGCTGGACCTGCCGCGCGCGCCGCTGGCACGCGTCGAGGACCTCACGATGGTGGCCGCCGACGGCAGCGCGATGCGCGCGCGGCTGTATGCGGTCTCCAACGAGCGCCTGCCCGTGCTGCTGTACCTGCATGGCGGCGGCTTCGTCGTCGGCAACCTCGAGACACACGACTCGCTGTGCCGGCAGATCGCCAAGCGCGCCGGCTGCGCCGTGCTGGCTGTGGACTACCGCCTCGCGCCCGAGCACCGGTTTCCGGCAGCGGTCGACGATGCCTGGGCGGCCTTCCAGGCGTTGCCGGCACTGGCGCAAGGGCTGGGCCTGGACCACACGCGGCTGGCCGTGGGGGGTGACAGCGCCGGTGGCACGCTGGCCGCGGTGGTGGCGCTGATGGCCCGCGATGCCGGAGCGCACCTGGCCCTGCAACTGCTCGTCACACCCGGCACGGGCGCGCACGCGGACACGCCCTCGCACCGCCTGTTCGCCCAGGGTTTTCTGATCGAACGCGCGACGATCGAGTGGTTCTTCGATCACACGCTGCCGCGGCAGCAGCGCACCGACTGGCGCTTCGCGCCGCTGGAAGTGCCCGAGGTGGATGGCGTTGCGCCGGCATTCGTCGTCCTGGCCGAATGCGACCCGGTCGTCGACGAAGGCCTGGCCTACGCCGACCGCCTGCGTGCCGCAGGCGTGCCGGTCGAGCTGGAACTCGCGCGCGGCGTGACCCACGATTTCATCAAGATGGGCCGCGTGCTGCCCGAGGCCAGCCACGCCTTGGACGCCATCGCGGCCGCCCTGCAAACCGCATTTTCCGGAGACCCCTCACGATGAAACGCACCGCCTTCCGCTTCTTCGACCGCCTGCGTGTGCGCTGGGCCGAGGTCGACATGCAGAAGATCGTCTTCAACGCCCATTACCTGATGTATGTCGACACCGCCGTGGCCGGCTACTGGCGCGCGATGGCGCTGCCGTACCACGAGACCATGGAGGCGCTCGAAGGCGACCTGTACGTGCGCAAGGCGACGCTGGAATACCTGGGCTCGGCGCGCTACGACGACCAGATCGACGTGGGCATCCGCTGCGAGCGCATCGGCACCTCGTCGATCCTGCTGCAGACCGCCGTCTTCCGCGCGGAAACCGCGCTGGTGACGGGCGAACTGGTCTACGTCTTCGCCGACCCGGCCACGCAGACTTCCAAGCCCGTGCCGCCGCCGCTGCGTGCGCTGTTCGAGGCCTTCGAAGCCGGCGAGCCGATGGCACAGGTGCAGGTCGGCCGCTGGAACGAACTCGGGCGCCAGGCGCACCCGCTGCGCAAGGCCGTGTTCGTCGACGAGCAGAAGATCCCGGCCGAGCTCGAATGGGACGAAGCCGACGCCACCGCCGCGCACGCCGTGGCCACCAACCGCATGGGCATCGCGCTGGCCACGGGGCGGCTGGTCGACGTGGGCCAGGGCGTGGGCAAGATCGGCCGCATGGCCGTGCGCCAGGACATGCGCGGCAGCCGCGTGGGCCGCGCGGTGCTCGACGCGCTGGTGGCCCATGCCCGCGCGCAGGGCCTGCGCGGCGTGCTTCTGCATGCGCAGCTGTCGGCTGCCGGCTTCTACGCCCGGGCGGGTTTCACATCGCAAGGGCCGGTGTTCGAGGAAGCCGGCATCGCGCACCAGGAGATGGTGCTGGCCTTGTGAGGCGGCACGCCGGTGCGCGCGGCGCCGATCAGCCCGGCGACGGGTCGTCGGCCGGCCAGAAAGCTTCGACCATGCGCGGCGAATCCAGCAAACCCGCGAGCGCGGCCTCGGCCTGCGCCGCGATCGCGGTTTCGAGCGCCGTGTCCACGCCACCGGGATGCCGGTAGATCTCCATCAGCGTGCTGCGGCCGTCTGCCGCGGGCGCGCGCCGCAGAAGCCGGGCATCGAGTCCGGGCCATTGCGCGCGCAAGCGGGCCTGAAGTGCGTGTGCCGCCGCCTGCGCGTCGGGCGCACGGCGCGTCTTCCAGTACACGTACAGCTCGCGATCAGGCATGGGCGATACACCAAGGGCCGCGCGGCCTTGCGCCAGGGGTGCGTCGCTCAGGCCGCTTCGGCCGGCAGCGCGTAGGGCAGGGCAGTCGCGGCGAGCGCCTGGCCCTGCGCCGTGAACTGGCCGGGCGCCTCGCGCATCGCCAGTTTCAGTTCCACCAGCGCCGACCAGCCGCCACCCGGACGCGGCGCGGCCAAAACCACTTCACCGGCCGGTTGTTCGGGGTCGGACGAGTGGAAGACTTCCTGGCCAGGCTGCAGCGCCACCGGCGCATCCATCGGCAGCATGCGGCGCTTGAGCGTGCCGCGGTACTGGCTGCGCGCCACGACTTCCTGGCCCGGATAACAGCCTTTCTGAAAATTCACGCCCCCGACGAGTTCGAGGTTGATCATCTGCGGCACGAAGTGCTCGACCGTGGCGGCCACCACACGCGGCACCGCGCTGCGGACTTCCAGCCAGGCCCAGTGCGCGGCGTCCAGGGCCGGCAACGCCGGCGCGGCGGCGTCGGCCGGGGCCGCCAAGAGCCAGCGCGGCTGGCCTTCGGCATCGGGCAGGCGGATCCAGCGTGCGCCTTCGCGCTCGCCGCTGCGCCAGACCGGCGCGGCGGCGGCTTCAGCGCCGAGCCACGAACCGGCCGATGCACCTGCCAGGCCCCACAGCGCGGTACTTGCCGAGGCGTCGGACATCTTGCACTTCGCGCGCAGCACGAACATCGACAGCCGCTTGAGCGTGGGCGCCAGCAGATCGGCGCTGCAGGCCAGCGCCACGGTCTCGGGCGCGTCACGCCAGATCACGAAGCTGGCGAGCAAGCGCCCCTTGGCCGAACAATAGCCCGCCGGCCGCGCCTGGCCCGGCATCAGGCCTTGGACGTCCTGCGTCAGCTGGCCATGCAGGAAGCTGGCCGCATCGGGGCCCTGGGCCAGGATCAGGCCCCAATCGGCGAGCCGCAGCGCGCCGGCCATGCCCATCGCGGGCGTCGAAAAGGTCTCTGACATCGGCTCATTATCATCAGCGCCCATGTCCGCTCGCCGTTTCGGGTTTCGCACCCTGTTGATCCTGCTGTTGCTGCTGGCCGTCGTGGCCGGCGGGGCGGCGTACTGGCTGGGTTCGCGCTGGGTCGACCAGCCGCTGCCGCTGGCGCGTGCCACGGTGGATGTCACCGTGCCACCCGGCAGTTCCGCGCGCAAGGTGGCGCAGGCCTGGGCCGATGCCGGCGTGCAGGTGCCGGCCGAGTGGCTGTTCTACTGGTTTCGCCTGTCGGGCGATGCGGCACGCATGCGCGCCGGCAGCTATTCGGTCAGCACCGGCGCCACACCGCGCATCCTGCTGCGCAAGATGGTCGACGGCGAAGAGACCATGGAGCAGGTCCGCCTGATCGAAGGCTGGACCATGCGCCAGTGGCGCGAGGCGCTGGCGCAGGCGCCGCATCTGCAGCCCACCACGGCCAAGATGAGCGACGACGAGCTGATGGCCGCCATC
Organism: Pseudomonadota bacterium; assembly: GCA_963205115.1. Classification (GTDB taxonomy): domain Bacteria; phylum Pseudomonadota; class Gammaproteobacteria; order Burkholderiales; family Burkholderiaceae_C; genus Rubrivivax. The sequence goes on from CAUJHV010000029.1 coordinate 179,608, forward strand.
GGCGCGCCCGGCGTCAAGCCGGAAGGGCGCTTCTTCCCCGACACCTACCGCTACGGCCGCGGCGTGAGCGACGTCAGCGTGCTCAAGCGCGCCTATGCGCAGATGCAGCTGCGGCTGGCCTCGGCCTGGGCTGGTCGCATGGCCGACCTGCCGCTGAAATCCGCGGACGAGGCGCTGACCCTGGCCTCCATCGTCGAGAAGGAAACCGGCCGGCCGCAGGACCGCGGGCTCATCGCCGGTGTGTTCATCAACCGGCTGCGCATCGGCATGCCACTGCAGACCGACCCGACCGTCATCTACGGCCTGGGTGCCTCGTTCGACGGCAACCTGCGCAAGCGCGATCTGCAGACCGACACACCCTTCAACACCTATACGCGCCGCGGCCTGCCGCCCACGCCCATCGCCATGCCCGGCGCCGATGCGCTGGCCGTCGCGGTGCAGCCGCAGGCCACCGCGGCGCTGTATTTCGTGGCACGCGGCGACGGAACCAGCGCCTTCAGCGAGAACCTCGGTCAACACAACCGCGCGGTCAACACCTACCAGCGCGGCGGCACGCCCTGAAACGCCTTTTCATGTCCGCACACGGTCGATTCATCACGTTCGAAGGCATCGACGGTGCCGGCAAGACCACGCATATCCAGGCCCTGGCCGATGGCCTTCGCGCCGCCGGCCACGAGGTGCTGCTCACGCGCGAGCCCGGCGGCACGCCGCTGGCGGAAACGCTGCGCGAGCTGGTGCTGCACCAGCCCATGGATGCGCTGACGGAGAGCCTGATGGTCTTCGCCGCCCGGCGCGACCACCTGGCGCACCGCATCGCTCCGGCGCTGGCCCAGGGCATCACGGTCATCTGCGACCGCTTCACCGATGCGTCGTTTGCCTACCAAGGCGGCGGACGCGGCTTCGACCGCGGCGTGCTGACGCAGCTGGAGGCCTGGGTGCAGGAAGGCCGCCAGCCCGATCTGACATTGTGGTTCGACCTGCCCGCCGCCGAGGCCGCGCGGCGCCGCGGCGCCGTGCGCGCGCCGGACCGATTCGAGTCGCAGGACGAGGCCTTCTTCGAGCGCGTGCGCGCCGGCTATCTGGCCCGCCAGGCCGCCGACCCGCGGCGCTTTGCCGTCATCGACGCCACGGGCGCGCCGGCGGCCGTGTGGGCACAGGTCGAAGCGGCCGTCCGGGAGCACGGCGCGTGGTAGCCGTGGTGGACGGCGAAGGCCGCTTCTGCTGGCCCTGGCTGCGCGAGAGCCTGGTCGAGGCGCAGGCCCAGGTGCGCGGCCATTCGCTGCTGGTGCACGGTGCGCCGGGCGACGGCGCCTGGGAATTTGGACTGGCGCTGGGCATGGCGCAGCTGTGCGAGAGCAAAGGCGCCCGCCGCCCCTGCGGCCACTGTGGCGCCTGCAACCTGGTCAACGGCTGGTCGCATCCCGACTTCCACTGGCTCATGCCGCAGGACACCGCGCTGCAACGCGGTGTGCCCGTGCAGGTGGACGAGCGCCGCAAGCCCAGCAAGCAGATCCGCATCGACGAGGTGAGGGCGGCCATAGACGCCTGCACCTCGACCACCGGCCGCGGCCAGGGCCGCGCCCTGGTGATCTTCCCCGGCGAGGCCATGAATGCCATCGCCGCCAGCGCCCTGCTCAAAACGCTGGAAGAACCGCCCGCGGGCACGCGCATCGTCATTTGCGCGGCCGAGCCGGCACGCCTGCTGCCGACCATCCGCAGCCGCTGCCAGCGCTGGACGCTGCCGCGCGTCGCGCCGGCCGTGGCGCGGGCCTGGCTGGGCGAGCAGGGCATCCCGGGCCCGGATGTGCTGCTGGCCGCGTGCAATGGCCATCCTTTGCAGGCCTTGGCGATGCACGAAGCCGGCATGACGGCTGAGCGCTGGACCGCGCTGCCCGAGCGCGTGGCCCAGGGCGATGCGGCCGCGCTGGCCGGCGCCGCGACGCCGGTGCTGCTGGAGGCCATGGCCAAGCTCTGCCACGACGCGATGGCCGCGGCCGTCGGCGGCCAGCCGCGCTTCTTTCCCGGCTCCAAATGGACGGCCGGGCTGTCGCTGCGGCGCCTGAGCGACTGGCACCGGCAGCTACAGAAGCTCCAGCGGCATGCCGATCACCCGTGGAACGAAGCGCTGCTCGTCGATGCCGTCGTGGCTGAAGCCCGCAGCGCGCTGCAACCCGCGACCAGCGGTCGCCGCACCGACAACGGTGCTTTGGCTACACTCGATCCATGAACGCCACGTCATCACGCCTACCCGCTGCCGCCGCAGCCGGCAGCCCCGCCCCGAGCAGCGGCCGCCCGAGCGTGATCCAGCTGGTGTTCCGCGAAAAGAACGCGCTGTACGCAGCCTACGTGCCCGTGCTGGCCGACGGCGGCCTGTTCGTGCCCACCACGCGCGACTACCGGCTGGGCGAAGACATCTACCTGCTGCTGTCGCTGCCGGACGACCCGCAGCGCTACCCGGTGGCCGGCAAGATCGCCTGGATCACGCCGCCCAATGCCTCTGGCGGCCGCACCCAGGGCGTCGGCGTGCGCTTTCCGAATGACGACAAGACCCGCGCGCTGAAGGTCAAGATCGAAGAGATCCTGGGCACGTCGATCTCCAGTTCCAAGCCGACGCAGACCATCTGAGCGCCCCTCGGCGCCGCACCGCCCTTCGGCGCCTGTGCGAGCATGTCGGCATGTTTGTCGATTCCCACTGCCACCTCACGTTCGACGGCCTGCACGGGCGCATCGCGGACGTACTCAGCGCCATGGCCGACGCGCAGGTCGACCGCGCCATGTGCATCTCCACGACGATGGAAGAAGCGCCCGATGTGCTGCAGCTGGCCCTCGATCACGCGAACCTGTATGCCACGGTCGGCGTGCACCCCGACAGCGAAGGCGTCAGCGAGCCCAGCTTCGATCAACTCGTGGCCGCCGGGCAGCACCCGCGCATCCTGGCCATCGGCGAAACCGGGCTCGATTACTACCGCCTCAACGGCCGAAGCATCGAAGACATGCACTGGCAGCGCGAGCGCTTCCGCGTGCACATCCGCGCCGCGCGCGCCGTGCGCAAGCCGTTGGTGATCCACACCCGATCGGCCTCGGCGGACACGCTCGCGGTGCTGCGCGAAGAGCAGGGCGCCGAGGTCGGCGGCGTCTTCCACTGCTTCACCGAAACGGCGGACGTGGCCCGCGCCGCGCTGGACATGGGCTTCCACATCTCGTTTTCCGGCATCCTGAGCTTCAAGAACGCCCAGGACCTGCGCGATGTCGCCAGCTGGGTGCCGCTGGACCGTTGCCTGATCGAGACGGACAGCCCCTACCTCGCGCCCGTGCCCTACCGCGGCAAGCCCAACCAGCCGGCCTACGTGCCCTACGTGGCACGCGCGCTGGCCGCCTGCCGCGGCATCACGGTGGAGGAGGTGGCGCAGGCCACCACGGCCAACTTCGACCGGCTTTTCATGCCCCAGACCGGCGGGTGATGCCCGGAATCGCGGCAAAACCCATCTTCAAGTGAAACTTGATGCGGCTTGACAAATGAAATCCAAACCATTGTCGCCAAAGGCTTTCTAGGTTTTTGTCGCAAGCGACAGCGAACGCCTGGTGCCAGACCTCCCGGCCGCCGCGGGAAGCCCAAAGCGCCCCAGCCAGACCCGGCCTGTCAAGCCAGTTCCGCACGGATTCGACCGAGCCGCCAGCGCCCGAGGATGCCGAACGTGGACAGCCGCACGCGCCGATGCCCGACAGTTGTCAGACATTGCCTGACAAGCGGTTTCGGCCTGCGCCCACTGGGTGAACCCAAGGGCCGCTCCTACATTGGTTCGCATCCCATTGATGCATGCCCTGAAGGAGCCGTAGTGATTCCTGCCGAAGCCAACAACCCGTTTGCGCTGTTGCTGAACCCCGAGAACGTCGTGAAGGCCGTGGAAGCGTCCGAGCGCCTGTCTCGCCTCCAAAGCCGGGTCTGCCGCCCGCTGGACCGCCCGCTGATCCCGACCGCCGCCGTGCCCAATGACTCCGTCGCCGCATTCGACGCCGCCATCGACCGCGCGTCGGCGCGCCGCATGTACTGAGTCGCCGCGACATCGCACCTGCGCGCCTCGGGCGCGCTTTTTTTTGGCCGATCGACGGGCGGCACGTGTCAGTCGCCTCGACGGTCCGCGCCGCGGCCCAGGGTCGTGGCCACAGACTCAGCGGCCAGACGCGGCGATCTGCAGGGCAGAGTCCACGCGAGGGCGCAGATTCGAGCGGACGCACGGCTCCATCGGTGCCCGCTCGGCCGAATCACATAGATGCGACAATGTATATTATGACAACTTAGAAATCGACGGGCCTGCGGTTCGCCGGACACATGGCAAGACGCCCACTCGGCATGGCGCTTCGACCCCCGTCCTTCGACGTCCCGTGTGCGCATCGCGCATCGCGCATCGCGCATCGCGCATCGCGCATCGCGCATCGCGCACCGAGCACCGAGCACCGAGCACCGGCGTGGCCTAAGCATCCACGCGAACGATGCCAGGCATCGCGACCCGGCCCTCACGCAACTCCGCGCGCGGCGCATAACAGCGCAATGCGATCTGGAACGGTCCCGCTGGTGTCGGCAACCAGTTCGCCCGCAGCTGCGGCTCTCCGGGGCTCGTGCGCTGCAGCACGATCTCGATCGAACCGTCGGCCGCCACCACCAGGCCGGCGGTCCGGTTGCCGATCGAATAGCGTCCGATCGGGTTGTCGACGAAGAACCGCCGTCCATCCGCCGTGGCCTCGTACATCGTGAACGACCAGAACGAGTCGGTGGGAATGCCGCCCGCCGGCACATGCAGGACGTAGCGGCTCTCGCCGTCCAGCGGCTGCCGGTCGTCATCGTGGTAGCGCACGAAATACATCGCCTCGTCGGGCTCCAAGGCGCCCAGGCCACCCATCGCCACGGAAGCGCGCAAGGCGAAATTCCGGCCGAAATTGCCGATGTCCGCCGCGGCGGCGATCCAGCCCTGGAAGTCTCGGCGCCCGCTGGCGCCGGAGCGCCGCACGCCCTCGAATGCTGACGCGATCTGCGCGGACCAGGCCTGCTGGATGGCGACGGGAAGTTTCTCCCATGCCCGCACATCGCCTGGACTGAAGCCGATCTCGGCCCATGAAGACAAAAGCTCGCCCTCGCCGGCCGGCGGCGGGTTGCGCGCGAGCGCCTCGTTCACAACAGCCAGGAAATTCTGCGGATCGACAGCGTCACGCGGCTGCACGCGCGCCAGCCCATCCGCACCGCCCGGTGCCACGACCTCCAACGCATTCTGCATCGCGTGCGAATGGGCGAGATCGTCCAGCCCTTCGACCAGCCAGCGCGCAAAGAGCCACACGTCCAGGCCCGGCGTGGCAATCACCCGCCCCTCCCCGCCCGGCGCCGCCTGTCCCGGCCCGACCAGCGTCAGATCCACCGGACCGCGTGCGTCCAACCGCTCGCCGACCACGGCGATGTGGTTCGTACAGGCATCCAGCAGCGCCACCGACCAGTAGCGCCCTGGCGGCATCTGGCCCACACGAATGCGCACCGGCCCGCGCGAGAGATCCAGCCAGGCGTTCGAGTACAGCGTGTCGTTGTTCGGCGCGGTCAGCCAGCGCGAACGGTGGTCGCTGAGCGCGCGCAGGTGCTGCACCGTATTGGGCGCGTGACGCTGCGCGTTCTGTGGGCCCTGCACCGCGCGGTAGCGCGTTTGCGCCAGCACGAACAGCGGATAGCCGTAGACAAAGGCCGCGTCGATGCGGCTCGCCAACGAGTCCGCATCCGCCGTCATCGCCACGCGCGTGTCAGCTCAGGCGGCCACGGCCGCGTGGGCCTTCTCGAAGCTGAAGTCGCGGTAGCCATTCGTCGCCGCTGCCGCGCAGTGTTCGCGGTATTTCGGGAAGCCGCCGGTAAACAGCGTCAGCCCCAGCGGCTTGTCCTTGACGTTCGCGCCGACATACCAGGTCTTGGCCTTGGACAGCAGCGTGCGATCGGCCAGGCTGGCCACGAGCGCCATCCAGGCGTCTTCGGCCTGCTTCGTGGGCTCCACGGCCTTCAGGCCGTGTTCCTTCATGTGCGTCATGAGCGCGGCGAACCAGTCCACGTCGTGTTCGCTGATGCGCACGATATTGGCCAGCGCCGCCGGGCCGTTCGGGCCGGTGGTCATGAAGAGATTCGGGAAACCTTCGAGCATGAGGCCCAGGTAGGAGCGTGCGCCGTCCTTCCACTTCTGGTTGACGGTCTGGCCGTTGCGGCCGACCACGTCGAAGGCCAGCAGCGCCCCGGTCAGGCCGTCGTAGCCCGTGGCCAGGATCAGCATGTCCAGCTCGATCTCGCCGGAAGCCGTGCGCACGCCCTTCTCCGTGATCTCGAGGATGGGGTCCGTCTGGCAATCCACCAGGTGCACGTTGGGCAGGTTGTAGGTCTCGTAGTAGCTCGAATCCAGACAAGGCCGGCGGGCAAAAATGGGGTAGCCGCGCGGCTTGAGCTTCTCGGCAGTCACGGGATCCTTCACGACCTCGTCGATCTTGCCGCGCACGAATTCGGCCACGTGCTCATTGGCCTCGGCGTTGGCCAGCAGGTCGGAGAACGTGCCCAGCATGGCCAGGCCGCCGTTGCGCCAGCCGTCTTCCATGAGCTTTTGCCGCTCCTCGGGTGTCACGCTGAAGAAAGCGCGGGTGCTGGCCGGCCGCAGGCCGCCGTTGGGGCTGTTCAGCGCGGCCTGGCGCAAGCCGGCGTAGTTGCGCTTGACCTCGGCCACGTAGTCGGGCTCCAGCTTGCGGTTGCGCATGGGCATCGTGAAGCTGGGCGTGCGCTGCAGCACAAACAGCTCACCGGCTTTCGGCCCGACTTCCTGAACGATCTGGATGCCGGTGGAGCCGGTGCCCAGCACGCCCACGCGCTTGCCGGCATAACTCACCGGATGATGCGGCCAGCGTGCCGCGCGGTACAGCTCGCCCTTGAAGCGGTCCAGGCCCGGGATTTCCGGATCCTTCGGCACCGACAGCGGCCCCGTGGCCATCACGCAGTACGGGGCCTCGAAGGTCTCGCCGCCATCGGTGGTCACCACCCAGAGCTGGCGTTCTTCGTCCCAGGCGGCACGTGTGACGCGCGTGTTGAACTTGAAGTGCTTGCGCAGGCTCAGCCGGTCGGCCACGAAATTGAAATACGCCAGCAGCTCGGGCTGCGCGGCGAAGTATTCCGACCATGTCCACTCCTGCTCGACCTCGCGCGAAAACGCGTAGCTGTAGCAGATGCTGGGCAGGTCCACACGCGCGCCGGGATAGCGGTTCCAGTACCACACGCCACCCACGTCGCCGCCCGCCTCGAAGCCTTGCACGGCCAGGCCCATCTCGCGGTACTTGTGGATCGCGTACAGCCCGCCGAAACCCGCGCCGACGACGATCACGTCCAGGCGGCGCGCCGATCCGGTTGTGGCCGGGTTTTGTCCAGGTTCAGCGTTCATCCTTCTCTCCGGTCTTTGCAAGGGGTGGCACGGGGCTGGGGCCGGCGCGGTTGAGCAGGCCCAGCAACACGATGTCCAGGTATTGGTCGATGACTTCGGTGGCACGCATCGGCCCGCCGGGGCGGTGCCAGCGCGACATCTGGTTCAGGCCCGACAGCAGCAGCCGCCCGGCAATGGACGGGTTCACGGGCCGCAGTTCGCCGCTGGCGATGCCGTCCTCAACGCAGGTGCGCAGCAGCTTTTCGTAGTCGTCGCGCTGCTGCAGCGCCAGGCCGCGGCGACCGGTGGCGCCGGCCTGCCAGAAGGCATTCGAGCCGGCAACCCACTTGTCGCGGCGCGCCTCCATCGATTCGGCCGATGCCCGCAGGAAGGCGCGCACCTTCTCGGTGGGCGTGTGCGCTCGCGCCACGGCCGTCTGCACCTCGGCCAGCAGCGAGCTCATCGATTCGATGACCACCCGCTCGTACAGCGCGTCCTTGTTCGGGAAATAGTAGTACAGCGCCGCCTTGGTGATCTGCGCGGCCTCGGCGATGTCGCGCAGCGAGGTGGCATCGAAGCCCTTCTGCGCAAACAGCCGCCGCGCAATGGACAACAACTGCGCCTCGCGCCCATCGGCCAGGCCCGGATCGGACGCGGCCGACGACTCCTGCGATCCGGCGTCCTGGCTCATCACCGGCCCTGGTAGACGGGCTTGCGCTTTTCCAGGAAGGCACGCTGCGCCTCCTTGGCGTCTTCGGTCTTCGACAGCGCCAGGGTGTTGCCCTGCTCGTAGCGGTAGGCGTCGCGCAGCGGCATGACCTCCGTCAGGCGCGCGGCTTCCTTGGCCAGGCGCACGGCGATCGGTGACTTGCTGGCGATCTCGTGGGCGATGCCCATCGCGTAGGGCAGCAGTTCGGCCTGCGGCAGGCAGGCTTCGACCAGGCCCAGGCGGTACATCTCGGCGGCCGTGATCTGCATGCCGGTGAAGAACATGCGCCGCGCGCGCGACTGGCCGAAGATGCGCTGCAGGAACGACACCCCGCCGGCCAGGCCGACGTTGATCTCGGGCATCGAAAAATAGGCCTCTTCGGCCGCGACCCAGATGTCGGAAGCCATCACCAGACCGAATCCCGCACCCAGCGCCGCCCCATTGACGGCGGCGATCACCGGCTTGCTGCATTCGGCGATGGCGTTGTGCGTCTCGCGCACGCGGCGGTTGTGCCGGCCGTAGGCGCCGGGCGTGTCGCCCAGGTTGGGCCGCTCGCGGATGTCCGCGCCGGCCGAGAAAACCTTGCCATTGCCGGTGAGCACCACGCTCATCACGTCGCTGCGATCGCTGAGTTCGTCGAAGAGTGCCGTGAGCTCGTCGCGCATCTCGGCGTTCTGGGCGTTCACCGGGGGCCGGTTCAGCGTGACCAGGGCCACGCGGTCGGTCACGTCGACGATCAGGGTCTTCCAGTCACTCATGCCAGTTCCTTGTTCTCTTGGGGATTCGGGGCCTGCCGCGGCACGATCACCGCGTCCAGGCACACACAGCCGTGCTCGCGCACGACCAGCGGGTTGATGTCTACAGCGTCCAGTTCATGCGCATGCGCGGCGGCAAAACGCGACAGCTGCACCAGCGCATCGGCCAGCGCGTCGCGGTCGGCCGGCGGCGCACCGCGCCAGCCGTCCAGCAAGCGGCTCGCACGGGTGGCGGCGATCAGCCGCTGCGCGCGCGCCGCCGTCAATGGCGCCGACGCAAAGGCCACGTCGCGGAACAGTTCGGTGGCCACGCCGCCCAGGCCGAACATCAGCATGGGCCCGAAGATCGGGTCGATCACCGCGCCGGCAATGGTTTCCACGCCGCCGCGCACCATCGGCGCGATCAGCACGCCGTCCAGGCGCGCGTCGGGCTTGTGGGTCGCCGCGCGACGCATCAATTCGTCGAAGGCCTGACCGACCGCATCGGCATCCGCCAGGTTCAGCATCACGCCGCCGACCTCGGTCTTGTGCGTGATGTCGGCCGAGAGAATCTTGGCAACCACCGGATAGCCGATCTCTCCGGCCGCTTGCATGGCCGCCTCGCGGCTGGCACAGGCGCGCTCCTGCGGTACGGGCAGGCCTGCGTGTGCCAGGCAGACCTTGGCCTGCGCTTCCGTGCCGACAGCGCCCAGAGCGGGCGTATCCGCGAGCTGCTCGGCCGTCGGCGGCACCACGCGGTGCAAGTCCTGCCGCCGTGACTTCAAAGCCCAGGCCGCGCCCAGCGCACGCATCGCGCGGCTGGGGTCGGCAAAAACCGCCACGCCGGCCGCGCCCAGGCGCTGCGCCACCTCGGGGGTCGAGAGCATCACCACCATCAGGTGACGGTGCGGGTAGCGTGCCTTCAGCGCGATCAAACCCGCTTCGGTCTCCGCAAATCGCTGCGGCGACAAGCCCACGTGCGCCAGGTAGGCGATGACGGTGTCGCACGCGCCCTGCTCCAGCATCACCTCGGTGACACGCTCCACGCCTTGAGGCACCGACGTGACCTGAGCGGTGGTGTCGTAGGGATTGGCCGCCACGGCAAACGGCAGGATGGCCTGCAAGGCTTGCTGCGCCGGCACGGGCAGCTCGGGCATGGTCAGCTGCAGCGCATCGGCCTCGTCGGCCATCAACACGCCGATGCCGCCCGAGCCCGTGACCACGCCCACGCGCGGCCCCGCCGGCAGGCGGCCGGTGGCTTCGCACAGGTAGGCGATGTCGAGCATCTCGTCAATGCTGCCGGCGCGCACCGCGCCGCATTCGGCCAGCACTGCGTCGTAGACCGCATCGTTGCCGGCCAGGCCGCCGGTGTGCGTGGCGGCCGCCGCGGCGCCCAGCGCCGAGCGGCCGATCTTCATCGCGATCACGGGCTTGCCGGCGTCGGCGGCCTTCAGCAGCGCGCGGCGCAGCGCCGTGCCGTCGCGGCAGGCTTCCAGCGCCGTGCAGATCACGCGGGTGTCGGGGTCCTCGGCCAGGTAGTCGATGCACTCGGCCACGTCCACATCGGCTTCGTTGCCGGTGGCCACCGCGCACGACAGGCCCAATCCGCGCAAGGCCGCGGCGCCGTAGGTGGCCGAGCCGAAGGCGCCGCTCTGCGTGGCCAACCCGATGCCACCAGCCGTGGGCCGCACGCCGTTGAGCAAGGTGGAGAAGGTCGCAAACAGCCCGGCACCCGGGTTGATGAGACCCAGCGAATTCGGGCCGATCAGGCGCATGCCGGCCTTGCGGGCGATCGTCACCAGGCGCTGCTGCAAGGCGGCGCCCGCGGGCCCGGCCTCGGCAAAGCCGGCGGTGAAGACCTGCACCGCCAGCACGCCGCGGCGCGCGCATTCGGTGACAGCCTGCTCGACGGCGGGCAGCGGCACGGCAATGATGGCGTGGTCCACGGCCTCGGGCAGATCGAGCACGCTGCGATAGGCGCGACGCCCTTGCAGCTCCGCATGGCCAGCGGTGTTGACCGGGTACAGCGCACCGGCAAAACCCGCTTCGATCAGGAAGCGCAGCGGTCTGCCGCCGATGCGCTCAGGGTCCGACGACGCGCCGATGATCGCCAGCGAGCGCGGGTGGAAGAAGGGGTGCAGCGCGTGCATCGTCGCGATGATTTTGTTCAGGCGGCCAGCGCCTGCAACTGCGTGAGCTGCTGCAGGCGGTCGCCTTGTTCGAACTCGGCACACAGCAGGCGGCGCGCGAGCCGCGCGGCCGGCAGTTCCGCGGTCATGCCCATGCCGCCGTGCAGCTGGATGGCCGCCTCGGCCGAGCGGCGCGCCAGGTCGTTGAGGTACAGCTTGCACAGCGCCGCGTCGCGGCTGCTCAGCCGGCCCTGACTGGCGGTGTCGTGCACCAGCCGCGCCAGCAGCACGCTGGCGCTTTCGTACTGCACGTAGAGATCGACGACCTGGTGCCGCAGCACCTGGAAGCTCGACAGCGCCACGCCAAACTGCACGCGGGTGGCCAGGAACTGGATGCAGTGCTCCACCGTTGCGCCCAGCGTCGCAGCCATGTCGATGGCCGTGACCAGCGCGCCGATGTCGCGTGCCGCGGTGGCTGCGGCCTGCGCCTGCGCACCCTGCGCCAGCACCGCGGAAGCCGGCCACTCCAGACCGTCGAGAGCGAGGTCGGCGCCCTGCCCGCCGTCGATGCCGGCAAAACGCGCGGCGGGCTTGGGCAGGCTGGCGTGAGGCAGCAGCAGCAAGGTGTCGCCAGCCGCCACGAGCACGTGCGTGCAGGGCAGCAGCGCATCCACCAGCTCCAGTGAGCCGGCCAGGCGCACGCCGCCGCCGGGACGCACATCCACGGTGAGTTCACCGGCCAGCGCCACGTCGATATCGACCTCGCCCGCGCATAGCGCGCGCAGCACCTCGTCGGCCGCCGGCGTGCCAGCAGCCATCAGCAACGCAGGCGCCTGCGCGCAGCGGCGGGCCAGCGGCAGGCCCAGCGCGTGGCGCGCGCAGGCCTCGACGACGGCACCCAGGTCGGCCATCGTGCCGCCGGCGCCGCCGCGTGCCTCGTCGATCAACAAGGCGGGCCAGCCCATCGCGGCGGCCTGGCGCCAGGCGTCCTGGCGTGCGCCGCTGCGGGCGGCATCGGCGGCGGCGTTTGCGGCAAAGCGCGACGCCGCGTCGAGCAGATCGCCGGGAAACATGGGGTCGGCGGTGAATGACATGCGGGGGTCCGTTTTCAGCTGCCGAAGAGTTCGCGTGCGATGACGTTCTTCTGCACCTCGCTCGTGCCACCGGCGATGGTGCGCGAACGGTAGAAGAGGTAGTTGTGGATCATGTTCGACTCGGCGTCTTCGGCCACTTCGAGGCGGCCGTCGTCGGCCACCGGCACGAAGCGTGCGGCGCGGCGTGCACCCAGCGCGTCGAAGGCGATGGCGATGATGCGCTGGGCCAGTTCCGAGCAGTGCAGCTTCAGGGCGGATGACTTGGAGGCACGCAGCCGGCCGTTCATCTCGTCGTCGATGGCGCTGAGCAGCAGCTCACGCGCGGCGCGCACCTCGGCCTCGGCCAGCAGCAGGCGTTCGGCGAAGACACCCGCCAGCGCCTGGCCGCCGGGACGGGCCGCCTGCGCCTGGACCTGCTCGCCCACCTGCTCCAGCAGGCGCTGCAGGCGCACGACGATGGCCGGCGCCAGCCGTTCGCGGTCGAGCAGGAACTTGGCGCAACGCCAGCCGCCGCCCTCGTCGCCCAGGCGGTTGTCCACGGGCACGCGCACCTCGTCGAGGAAGACCTCGTTGACGTGGTGCCAGGCGTCGATCGTGCGGATGGGTTGGATGCGGATGCCCGGCAGCGACAGCGGGATCAGCAGCAGCGTGATGCCTTCCTGCTTGCGCCCTTCGGCGTTGGTGCGCACGAGCGTGTACATCCAGTCGGCCTCGTGGGCGTGCGAGGTCCACATCTTCTGGCCCGTGACGACGTAGTGGTCGCCGTCGCGCGCCGCGCGGGTCTTCAGCGAGGCCAGGTCGGAACCGGCGCCCGGCTCGGAATAACCCTGGCACCACCAGTCGCTGCCGTCCAGGATGCCGGGCAGGAAGCGGCGGTGCTGCTCGGGCGTGCCGAAGTGCAGCATCACCGGGCCGATGTGGCCCAGGCCGTGGTGGTATTGCGGCGGGCAATCGCGCTGCGCCATCACGGATTCGAACAGGTAGCGCTGGCGCATGTCCCAGCCCGTGCCACCAAAGCTCTTGGGCCAGCCCGGTGCCGCCCAGCCGCGGGCGTGCAGGATGCGCTGCCAGGCGGCGTAGTCCTCACGTCCCAGCTTGGCATTGCTGCGCACGCGCTCGCGCAGCGCCGGTGGGCACTGGGTGCGCGCAAATTCATCGACCTCGTGGTGGAAGGCGTCGTAGTCGATGGCGGGAGCGTCGGAAACCGAGGTCATGGACGGACTTTACTAAACGACCGGTTAGTGAATCAAGCTGAGAATGCAAGATCCGGTCAATGAACGACTCCTCAGAGTCTTTTCATAGGTGATGATGATGCAATCTGGCAGCCGGTGTCTTCTGGAAAACCCTTGATTCCGTCCATTGCCAGGCGCCGCGCAGGCGGGTTACAGTCATCTGACTTACCGCACGGTAGAACCTCTGCAGACCGCACCGACATGACGCCGCCACGCCCACGACACCTGCTGCCCCGCCGCTGGGGCCTGCGCGCGCTGCTGGCCATGGCCGGCGCCGCGGCCCTGCCAGGCTGGGCGCAGGAAGCGCCGGCACTGCCGCGCACCGTCACCCTGCTGGTGCCCTACGCCGCCGGCGGCGTGACGGACAACCTCGCGCGTGCGCTGGCGCGGCGGCTGGCCGAAACCTGGGGCAACACCGTGCTGGTGGACAACAAGCCCGGCGGCGGCACCGTCATCGGCACCGCGGCGGCCGCGCGCGCACCGGCCGACGGCGCGACGCTGCTGGTCACGAGCTTCGGCTTCATCGGCAACCAGATCATGATGCCGAGCCTGCCGTACGCACCGCAGGCGCTGACGCCGCTGTCACTGATCGGCGAATCCACGGGCGTGCTCTTCGTGCACCCGTCCGTGCCGGCCAACAACGTCACCGAATTCGTGCGCTGGCTGCGCGCGCGCCCCACGCCCGCAGCCTTCGCCAGCAGCGGCAACGGCTCCAGCGTGCATGTGATGGCGGAGATGTTCGCCTCGGCCATCGGCGTGCCCATCGTGCATGTGCCCTACAAGGGCAACGCACCCGCGCTGGCCGATCTGATCGGCGGGCAGGTGCAGGCCATGTTCGATTCCACCGGCGCGCTGATGCACGCGCGCTCCGGGCGGCTGCGCGCGCTGGCGGTCAGCACTGCCGCGCGCTCGGCCCTGGCACCCGATCTGCCCACCATCGCCGAATCCGGCGACCCGGCCCTGGCCGGCTTCGACGCCGGCAGCTGGTTCGGCCTCTTCGTGCCTGCGGGTACGCCGGCCGCGCTGCAGGCGCGGCTGCATGCCGACATCGACGCCGCGCTGGCGCAGAAATCGATGCAGGACGAGGTGCTCAAGACCGGTGTGGAGCCGCGCCGCCTCACGCAAGCCGGCTTCGCCGCTTATCTGAAGCGCCAGCTCGAGATCTGGGGCCCCGTGATCCGCGACAAGCGCATCCGCCCCGATTGAACTTCCTCACGAGCATTCCCATGCACGGCTTGATGCAGAACCGCCCGCTGCTGGTGTCCAGCCTGCTGACGCACGCGCAGCGTTTCCATGCCCGGCGCGAAATCGTCTCGCTGCTGGTCGATGGCCGCACGCACCGCAGCAGCTGGGGCGAGATCGGCGCGCGCGCGCAACGCCTGGCCAACGCCATGGCCGCGCTGGGCGTGGTCGACAGCACCCGCGTGGGCACCCTGGCCTGGAATACGCACCGCCATCTGGAGCTGTATTTCGCGGTTCCCGGCATGGGCGCCGTGCTGCACACCGTCAACCCACGGCTGCACCTGGACCAGATCGCCTACATCATCGACCACGCCGGCGACGAGGTGCTGTGCTTCGACCTGAGCTTCTCTGACCTGGTGCAGGCGCTGGCGCCGCGCTGCCCGAAGGTGAAGACCTGGGTCGCCCTGTGCGACGAGTCGCAGACGCCGCAGATCCCCGGCGTGGCGGTGCGGGCCTACGAGAGCCTGCTGGACGCCGCCGCGCCGCACTTCGACTGGCCCGTGCTCGACGAGCAGCAGGCCTCTTCGCTGTGCTACACCTCGGGCACCACGGGCAACCCCAAGGGCGTGCTCTACAGCCACCGCTCGACGGTGCTGCACTGCTTTGCCGCCTGCGCGGCCGACGGCCTGGGCATGGCCGCGCGCGACAGCGTGCTGCTGGTCGTGCCGCTGTTCCATGTCAACGCCTGGGGGGTGCCATTTGCCGGCGCGATGTGCGGCGCCAAGCTCGTGCTGCCGGGCCCCAACCTCAGCGGTGAAGCCATCTACCGCTTGATGCGGGACGAGCGCTGCAACTTCTCGCTGGGCGTGCCCACGGTCTGGCTGGGCCTGTTCGACCACATCGAGCGCCACCGCGAGAGCCTGGACCTGTCGCAGATCCGCCTGGAGCGCGTGGTCATCGGCGGTTCGGCCGCACCGCGTGCCTTGATCGAAAAGTTCGACGCGCTGTTCGGCGCGTTTGCCATCCACGCCTGGGGCATGACCGAAACCGGCCCGCTGGGCACCATCGGACGCCTGCTGGCCCAGCACGAAGGTCTCAGCGGCGCGGCGCGGCACGACGTGCAATGCAAGGCCGGGCGCGCGATCTACGGCGTGGACATCGAGATCTTCGGCCCCGACGGCAAACCCCTGCCGCACGACGGCGTGGCCTTCGGCGAATTGCGCGCGCGTGGCCCCTGGGTGGCGGCCGGCTATTTCGGCCTGGACGCCTCGGCCGTGGATGCCGACGGCTGGTTCACGACCGGCGACGTCGCCACCGTCGATGCCGACGGCTACATCCAGATCACCGACCGCGCCAAGGACGTCATCAAGTCCGGCGGCGAATGGATCTCGTCGATCGAACTCGAGAACATCGCCGTGGGCCACCCGGCCGTGCAGGAAGCCGCTGTCATCGGCGTGGCACACCGGCGCTGGCAGGAGCGTCCGCTGCTGCTGGTGCATCTGAAGCCCGGCGCACGCATCGATCGCGAGGCGCTGCTGGCCTGGTTCGAAGGCAAGGTGGCCAGCTGGTGCCGGCCGGACGACGTCGTCATCGTCGACAGCCTGCCGCACACGGCCACCGGCAAGTTGCAGAAGCGCACGCTGCGCGAGCAGTACCAGGGCTACCGCCTGCCCACGGATCCCGATTGAAGCCCCGTCACCACCGCCACCCACCGTGGCGTTGGCGTCGCCCCGAACCCCACCCGTGACCCCCCAGGAGACAAGCACATGCAGAAGACCCAGACCCTGAAGCTGGCCGCTCGCGCCACTGCCGTGGCCGCCTTGGCCGCCGTAATCAGCGTGCCCGCCGCGGCGCAGATCTCCGACGATGTCGTGCGCATCGGCATCATGTCCGACATGGCCGGCCCGTACTCGGGCAACGGCGGCCCGGGCTCGGTGCTGGCCGCGCGCATGGCCATCGAAGACTTCGGCGGCAAGGTCAACGGCAAGAACATCGAGTTGCTGGTCGTCGACGACCAGAACAAGCCGGACGTGGGCCTGAATGCCGCACGCAAGTGGCTCGAGGTCGACAAGGTCGACGCGATCATCGGCGGCTCGGCCTCGTCGATCGCACTGGGCGTGCAGACCCTGATGAAGGAGAAGCAGAAGCCCTACCTGATCGCCGGCACCGTCTCCGACGCGCTGACGGGCAAGAGCTGCTCGCCGATGTCGGTGCAGTTCCTGGTCGACACCTACGCCATGCCCAAGGCCGGCGTGCAGACCATGCTCAACCAGGGCATCAAGACCTTCTTCTTCGTCACCGTGGACTACGCCTTCGGCGCCGCGTTCCAGGCCGCCGCGACCAAGTTCATCGAGGCCGCGGGCGCCAAGGTGGTGGGCTCGGTCAAGCACCCGCTGGGCGCCACCGACTTCTCGTCCTACCTGCTGCAGGCACAGAGCAGCGGCGCCAAGGGCATCGTCATCCTGAATGCCGGCCTGGACCTGTCCAACGCGCTGAAGCAGGCCAACGAGTTCAAGATCTCCGCCGGCGGCCAGGCCGTCTCGGTCTTCGGCATGACGATCAACAGCATCGCCGCCATGGGCCTGGATGTCGCCAAGGGCCTGCAGTTCACCGACCCCTGGTACTGGGACCGCACCGAAGAGACACGCGCCTGGGCCAACCGCTTCATGCCGCGCTACAACAACCAGCCGCCCACGCACATCATGGCCGCCAACTACGGCGCCATGATGCATTACCTGAAGTCGGTGCAGGCAGCCGGCACGGACGCCGGCCCGGCGGTGATGGCCAAGATGAAGTCCACGCCGGTCAACGACATCACGGGCAAGAACATGATGATCCGCGAGGACGGCCAGCTGATGCGCCCGGTCTACGCCGTGCGCGTGAAGCAGCCGGCGCAGATGAAGGGCAAGTTCGACTTCTACGACGTGATGGCCGAGCTGCCGGCCGATGCCGTGATGCGTCCGCTGTCCGAAGGCGGGTGCGACTTCGTCAAGAAGTGATGCCGAGCCTGCGTCTGCCACTGGACGCGCGCGACCTGCTGGGCGAAAGCCCGGTGTGGGATGCGCGCGGGCAGGCGCTGTATTGGGTGGATACACGCAGCCGGCGTGTGCATCAGGCCCGCCGCGATGCCGGCGGCAACCTGCACGACCTGCGGCACTGGGACACGCCGCAGGAGGTGGGCTCGATCGCCTTGGCCGGCCCGGGTCGGCTGCTGCTGGCCCTGGCCGACGGCTTTTCCACGCTCGATCTGGCCAGTGGAGTGGTCACGCCCGTGGCCGGCGTCGTGCACCCCAAACCCCCGATGCGCCTGAACGATGGACGCACCGACCGCGAAGGCCGCTTCGTCTGCGGCTCGATGGCGCTGGGCCGGCGCGAGCCCGATGGCGAGCTCTACCGCCTGGAGACCGACGGCCGCGTGACGCGTCTGCTGGGCGGCAACATCGTCTCCAACGCCACCTGCTTCGCACCCGACGGGCGCACGCTGTACCACGCCGACAGCCACGCCGGCGTGATCCGCGCGTGGGACTACGGCCTCGACGGCACGCTGACCAACGAGCGGGCCTTCGTCGATACACGGCCACAAGGCTCAGGCCCCGACGGCGCCACGGTGGACGCCGAAGGCTGCCTGTGGGTGGCCCTGGTGCTGGCCGCGAAGGTGGCGCGTTATGCCCCCGACGGCCGTCTGCTGCGCACGCTGGACCTGCCCGTGCCCTACCCCACCTGCCCCTGCTTCGGCGGGCCCGAACTGGACACCTTGTATGTCACCAGCATCCGCGACAGCGGCAACGCGCTGCGCACCGACGACCCGGCCGCCGGCGCGCTGGTGGAAGTGCGCGGCCTGGGCGTGTGCGGCCTGCCCGAAGTGCCCTGGGCCGGATCGACCGCGGGCCTGCGACCATGAGTGACGATTTCATCCTTGAAGCCACGGACCTGGGCAAGTCCTTCCGGGGTTTCCACGCCGTGCGCGGCGTCAACCTGCAGGTGCGGCGCGGCACGGTGCATGCGCTGATCGGCCCCAACGGCGCCGGCAAGACCACCTGCTTCAACCTGCTCACGCGTTTCCTGCCGGTGACATCGGGCAGCATCGTCTTCAACGGGCGCGACATCACGCCGCTGGACGCCGCCACCGTCGCCGGCATGGGGCTGGTGCGTTCCTTCCAGATTTCCGCGGTCTTCCGCCAGCTCAGCGTGCTGGACAACGTGCGCGTGGCCCTTCTGGCGCACGCGGGCGGCAGTTATGCCTTCTGGCGATCCGCCCGTGCACTGGACCGTTATACCGCGCGCGCCGACGAGCTGCTGGAAGCCGTGGACCTCACGCGATGGCGGCAGCACACCGCGGCCGACCTGCCCTACGGACGCAAGCGTGCGCTGGAACTGGCCACGACGCTGGCCCTGGACCCCAGCCTGGTGCTGCTGGACGAGCCGATAGCCGGCCTCGGCCACGAGGACATCGGACCCGTCACGAAACTGATTGCCAACGTGGCCCAACGCTGCACGGTGCTGATGGTGGAACACAACATGAAGGTGGTGGCCGACCTGTGCGACCGCATCACGGTGCTGCAGTCCGGCGAGGTGCTGGCCGAGGGTCCGTACGACGAGGTCTCGCGCGACCCGCGTGTGCTGGAAGCCTATGTCGGAGGTGCCGGTGTCTGAACCGCTGCTGCGCGTGGAGGCGCTGGCCGCCTGGTACGGCGAGACCCAGGCGCTGACCCGCATCGACATCGAGGTGCGCACCGGCGAGGTCGTGTGTCTGCTGGGGCGCAACGGCGCCGGCAAGACCACCACGCTGCGCGCGGTGATGGGCCTGCTGGCGCGCTGCCAGGGCCGCATCGAGGTCGGCGGGCAGCCGGCACTGGGCCTGCCGCCGGAATCCATCGCCCGGCTGGGCGTGGCCTACTGCCCCGAAGAACGCGGCATCTTCGCCAGCCTGTCGGTGGAAGAGAACCTGCTGCTGCCGCCGGTGCTGGCGCCGGGCGGCTTGTCGCTGGACGAGATCTACCAGCTCTTCCCCAACCTGAAGGCCCGGCGCGCCAGCGGCGGCGCCAAGCTCTCCGGCGGCGAGCAGCAGATGCTGGCCATCGCGCGCATCCTGCGCACCGGCGCCAAGCTGCTGCTGCTGGACGAACCCACCGAAGGCCTGGCGCCGGTCATCGTGCACGGCATCGGCCAGACCATCCAGCGCCTGCGCGAACGCGGCTTCACGATCCTGATGGTGGAGCAGAACTTCCGCTTCGCCTCGCGCATGGGCGACCGCTTCTACGTCATCGACGAAGGCACCGTCGTCGAACACCTGGACCGCGAGGCGCTGGAACGCGACCCGGCCCGCGTCGAAGCGCTGCTGGGCGTCTGAGGACTTCAACGTGAACCTGCTGGACATTCCACCCGCGGCCATCGTCGGGCAACTCGTGGTCGGGCTGATCAACGGCTCGTTCTACGCCCTGATGAGCCTGGGCCTGGCGATCATCTTCGGCCTGCTGCACATCGTGAACTTCGCGCACGGCGCGCAGTACATGCTGGGCGCCTTCATCGCCTGGGCGATGCTCGAATACCTGGGCCTGGGCTACTGGTGGGCGCTGCTGATCGTGCCGCTGGTCACTGCCGGCATCGGCATGCTGATCGAGCGCACCATGCTGCGCCGCCTGCACGGGCTGGATCCGGTCTACGCGCTGCTGCTGACCTTCGGCCTGGCGCTGCTGCTCGAAGGCGCCTTCCGCCTGAAGTTCGGTGCCACGGGCCAGCCCTATGCCAGCCCCATCTCGGGCGGCATCACCCTGCCCTTTGCCTTCCTGCCGGCCTACCGCGTGTGGGTCATCGTGGCCTCGCTGGTCATCTGCCTGGCCACCTGGTGGTTCGTCGAGCGCACGCGCTTCGGCGCCTATCTGCGCGCCGCGCACGAGAACCCGGCCCTGGTGCGCACCTTCGGCATCCGCGTGCCACTGCTGCTGACGCTGACCTACGGCCTGGGCGTGGGCCTGGCCGGCCTGGGCGGCGTGATGGCCGCGCCCATCTACCAGGTCAATCCGCTGATGGGCAGCAACCTCATCGTCGTCGTCTTTGCCGTGGTCGTGATCGGCGGCATGGGCTCCATCATCGGCGCCATCGTGGCGGGCTTCGGCCTGGGGGTCATCGAGGGCCTGACGCGCCTGCTGGCGCCGGATTACGCTGGCATCGTGGTCTTCATCGTCATGCTGCTGGTGCTGGCCTTCAAGCCGGCGGGCCTGTTCGGCCGGGGGGATCTGTGATGCAGGGGCTCAGACGTCCGCCGATGTGGGTGCTGGTGGCGGGTGTGGCCATTGCGCTGGCCGCGCCATGGGTCGCCTACCCGGTCTTCCTGATGAAGCTGCTGTGCTGGGCGCTGCTGGCCGCGTCACTGAACCTGCTGGTGGGTTACGTGGGCCTGCTGTCCTTCGGCCACGCGATGTTCTTCGGCTCGGCCGCCTATGTCACCGCGCATGCGGTGAAGGTGTGGGCCGTCGACCCCGCGCTGGGCCTGCTGCTGGGCAGTGCCGCGGCGGCCTTTCTCGGCTTGGTCGGCGGGCTGCTGGCCATCCGCCGCATGGGCACGGCGTTTTCGATGATCACGCTGGCCATCGCGCAGCTGGTGTATTTCATCGCGCTGCGCGCGCCCTTCACCGGCGGCGAAGACGGCATTCAGGACGTGCCGCGCGGCCGCTTGCTGGGTCTCGTGCCGCTGGGCGACAACCTGGCGCTGTACTACGTGGTGCTGGCGGTCGTGGCCGCGGGCTTCTGGATCATCTACCGCACCGTGCAGTCGCCCTTCGGCCACGTGCTGGCCGCCATCCGCGACAGCGAACCGCGCGCCATTTCGCTGGGCTACCGCGTCAACCGCTACAAGCTGGTGGCCTATGTGCTGTCGTCGGCGCTGGCGGGCATGGCCGGCGCGCTCAAGGCCCTGGTCTTCCAGATCGCCACGCTCACCGACGTGAGCTGGACCACCTCCGGCGAGGCCTTGCTGATGGTGATCGTCGGTGGCGTGCAGACCCTGGCCGGCCCGCTGATCGGGGCGCTGGTCGTGGTGACGATGCAGAACTATTTCGCCTCGTTTGCCGAGGTCGTGTTGATGCTGCAGGGCCTGGTCTTCATCGTCGTCGTGCTGGTCTTCCGGCGCGGCGTGGTGGGCGAATGGAAGGCCTGGCGACAGCGGCGTGGCGCGCGGCAGCAGGCGGCGCAGGTGCAGGCGTGACACGCGCGGCAGGCTCCACAGGCGCCGCACCCCAACAGCGAGTGAAGGAACGACCGTGAGCACCCTGTCCCGACCCGAACTGAACCTGGGTGGCCGCCTGGCTGTGGTCACCGGCGCCGGCAGCGGCATCGGCGCGGCCTCGGCCCGTGCCCTGGCCGCCGCCGGCGCACGCGTGGTGCTGGCCGACCGGGACGGCGCAGCGGCCGAAGCCGTGGCGCAATCGATCTGCGAGGCCGGCGCGCAGGCCCGCGCCTACACCCTGGACGTCACGCAACTCGATGCCGTGCGCGCACTGGCCGCCCGCGTGGGCGAGGACTGGGGCGATGCGGCCATCCTCGTCAACAACGCCGGCGTGCTGGTGCGCCGCGGCATCGACGAGCCCGACGCCGAAGACATCGTGCGGCGCGTCATGGACGTCAACCTGCACGGCGCCTTTGCGATGGTGCGTGCCTTCCTGCCGGCCCTGCGCCGCACGCAGGGCTGCGTGGTCAACGTGGCGTCCGGCGCGGCCTTTTCGGCGCAGGCCGGCTGCGCGGGCTACTCGGCCTCCAAGGCGGCGCTGCACATGCTGACGCAGACGCTGGCCGTGGACCTGGCGCCCGACCGGGTGCGCGTCAACGCCGTCGCGCCGGGTGTCATCGAGACACCCATGACCGAGGCCACGCGCGAAAACCCCACACGCCTGGCCGGCTTCCTGCGCCGCATCCCGGCCGGCCGCGTGGGCCAGGCCGAAGAAGTGGCCGCGGCGATCCTCTTCCTGGCTTCGCCGCTGGCCAGCTACATCAACGCCACCACCGTGCCGGTGGACGGCGGGTTCCTGGCGACTTGACACGCGCGGGAAGAACGAGAGCCCCGATGAGCAACGATCAGACCGCCACCCCGCTGCGCGCCATCGTCACGGGCGCGGCACGCGGCATCGGGCGCGCGATGGCCTTGCGCCTGGCGCAGGACTCGCTGCGCCGCCACGGGCAGCCCGCGCAACTGGTGCTGGCCGATCTGCACGGCGACGAGCTCGATGCCCTGGCCGCGGAACTGCGGGCAGGCGGTGCCACCGTGCGCGTCTGCGCAGGGGACTTGAGTGATGCGGCCGAACCGGCACGCATCGTCGCCATGGCCCAGGACTTCGGCGGCCTGGAGTGCGTGGCCAGCAACGCCGGCTTCGCGCGGCCCGCCCCGCTGCTGGAGGCGCGCGTCGAAGACTGGGACCGCGTCTTCGCGGTGCACGTGCGCGCCGCCTGGCTGCTGGGCCGCGCGGCGCATCCGCTGCTGGCCCGCGCGCGCGGCTGCCTGGTGCTGACCACCAGCGTCTCGGGCTCGCAGGCCTCGCCGCCGCTGGCGGCTTACAGCGCGAGCAAGGCTGCGCAGATCATGCTGATGAAGCAGATGGCCGTGGAATGGGGCCCGGACGGCATCCGCGTGAATGCGCTGTCACCCGGCCTGACCGTCACGCCCGGCACCGCGCCGGCCTACGCCAAGCCCGGCGCGCGGGAACAGCGCGAGGCGCGCATCCCGCTGCGCCGCGTGGCGCAGCCCGAGGACATGGCCGCCGCGCTGTCGATGCTGGTGAGCCCCGACGCCGCCTACGTGCACGGCCATGAACTGGTGGTCGACGGCGGGCTGGTGCACACGCTGATGCCCTCGCTCACGCAGGCGGCCTGGCAAGGGTGATGCGCACCGGGAGTCGCGGAATGCTTTGCAGGCGCTTAGCCGAGTTCGGCCAGCAGCTGGTACCAGGGGTCGTCCGGCTTCGGGGCGCCCGCAGGCAGGCGCGGGCCAAAACGTTCCAGTTCAGGCGCAGCCGGCGCGGTGCCCATGGGCTGCACCCAGTCGTAGACCACCACACGCGCGGCCACGCGCCACTCGTCGCCACGTTTTTCGAAGCGGTCGACGTAGCGGCCGGCCAGGAAGGTCTCGTGCTCGCTGCCATCGGCGCGGCGGTCGCGCTGCCAGGCCAGGAAGTAGGTTTCCACCGCCGCCTGCAGCCCGCGCAGCACGATGGACAGGTTACCCACGTGGTGGATCATGCGGCCGCCCTCGCGCAGCTTGGGCAAGGCCGCTTCGATGAAGGACGTGGCCGTGCCCTGGTAGGGGCCGTGGCGGTCGGTGGCATCGGGCCAGTAGCTGCCGCGCAGCGCGGCTTCGTCGACGCGGTCGATGCCGCGGCAGTAGGAAAAGATGCACTCGCGAATGGCTTCGCGGTCGAGCAGCGATTGCAGGGCGGTGTCTGAGGTCATGGCCTTTCCATGGAATGCGTGGGTCTGCCGGCAGTCTAGGTCGGTGGCGGCGCTTGTGAATCAAGGGTAGCGAGCACATGGGTGGACGACTCGAAGGCAAGGTGGCACTGGTGACAGGCGCCGCACAGGGCATCGGCCGGGCGATCGCGGAGCGCTACGCCGCCGAAGGCGCGATCGTGGGCATGCTGGACCTCAAACCCGAGCGCGCCGAGCAGGCGGCCGCGGAGGTCGCGGCCAAGGGGCTCCGCGTGCAGGCTTTCGCCGGCAACGTGGCCGAACGCGCCACGCTCGCCGATGCGGTGGCCGCGCTGGAGGCGCAGCACGGCCGCCTGGACATCCTGGTCAGCAATGCGATCTGGGTGCGCTACGTGCCCATCGACGCCGTGACGCCGGAGATGCTGCACCGCATGACCGCCACCGGTTTCGATTCCGTGGTCTGGGGCATCCAGTGCGCGGCGCCGGCCATGGCGCGCAGCGGCGGCGGCTCCATCATCAACATCGCATCGGCGGCGGCCTTCCTGGGCATGCCCAACGCGATGATCTATGCGGGCGTCAAGGCCGGCGTCCTGGGCCTGACACGCGCCTCGGCCGTCGAGCTGGGCCCGCAGCAGGTGCGCGTCAATGCCATCTGCCCGGGCTCGATCCAGACCGAAGGCGTGCGCATCAACGTCGATCCGGCCATGGCCGCCAAGCGCCTGGCGCGCACGCCGCTGGGCCGGCTGGGCGAGGTGGAAGACGTCGCCGGCGCGGCGCTGTTCCTGGCCAGCGACGACAGCGCCTGGATCACCGGCGAATCGCTGCTGGTGGACGGCGGCACCACGCCTGCGGTGCTCTGACGGGCGCAGAGGACCCGGTTTCAGGTCTCCGGAACCGCGCGCGGCGCGTAAACCGCCAGCCGGCGCGAACCGGCAAAGATGTCCTTGGGCTTCAGCCCATAGACCTGACGGATCGAGTGGCTGAAGTGCGTGCTGTCCGGATAGCCGGTGTCCAGCGCCACGTGCACGAGGTTGGCGTCGCGGTTGACGTGGTGCAGCAGGCTGCGCGCGCGCTTCCAGGTGCGGAAGCTGCGGAAAGGCGCGCCGACGTGGTCCTTGAACAGGTGCAGGAAGCGAGAGAAGGACAGGTGCACCGAGCGCGCGCAGTCCTCGGCGGACGCGGCCGCCGCGGGGTCGCGCTTGATGCTGTCGACGACGCTGCGGATGCGCGGGTCCAGCACGCGCGGCGCCAGCGGGCCGCCGAAGAACAGCGTGTCGACATCCATCGCGGCCAGGTCCGGTGAAGGACTTGCACCGGAGGCCGCGCCGCGCAGCGCGTCCACGGCCGCGCGCGCACGCCGCACGAAGGCCGGATCGTCCACGACACCGCAGGCGTTCAACGGCGCGGGCAGCGCGGCCAGGTCCACGGTCTCGGCCTCCACGCCCAGCAGCAGGATCAGCCGGGCGTCCGACGCCACCTGGTGCGGCACGTAGGGCTGGACGACGGCCAGCTCGCCACTCTCCCATTCGCCGCCCTCCACGCGCACGCGGATCGCCCCTTCGCTGGCGACATAGACGTTGACGCCGCCCATGGTGCGCACCGTGGGCTCGCCCAGCAGACCGACATAGAGCACACGGTCGGGCATCAGACACATGAACCGCTCGTTGGCGTGCGGCGCTTGCAGCGTGTGCGGCGCGTGCGGCCTGTGCGTGATGGCTGTCGAAGCCGGGGCCATGCGGTGTCTCCAGAAGATTCGGGGCGCTCGCGGTGCGCCCGGATGGGCGTGTGGCGTGCGTCGCCATGGCCCGAAGCGTACCGCGCCGCCCGTGCCGAACCGATGGGCCGCCAGCTCGCGCAGGTATTCGAGGGCCCGGGTTTGCCCGATGGGCCATGGCCGGCCGCGGCGGACGGGCCGCAACCGGCCGGGGTTGGGGGCTCGCGCGCCGTCTAGGCGCCCGGCGCCTCCGGGCCAATCTCCGCGACAACCCGCCGCGCCGCGACCTGCTCGCCGACGCTCACATGCAAGGCCGTCACCACACCCGCCGTCGGCGCGGCATGCACGTGCTCCATCTTCATCGCTTCCAGCGTGATCACGGCCTGCCCGGCCTCCACCCGCTGGCCCACCTCGACCTGCACCGCCACGACGCGGCCGTTCATCGAGGCCCGCAGCTTGCCGTCGCCCGCACCGGCGCCCTGCCGCGTGCTGGCGGCCAGCGCGGTGTCCGCGGCCGTCCATGGCGCGCCGCCCCAAGTGAAGTGCAGCCGGTCGCCTGCGCGCAAAAAGGCCACGCGCTCGACGATGCCATCGCACACCAGCCGCGCCGTCTGCGCCTGCAGATCGAGAAAGCGGATCTCGTGCGACACGCTGTCGATCTGCACCTGATGCCGGTGCGCGCCCAGGTCGCTGAGCTGCGCGTGCACGCTGCGGCCGGCGATGTCGAAGCGCTGCACCACCGGCAACTGGCGCGGCAGCAAGCGTGAGGGGCCCCGCGCGGCGCCGCCGTCCGTTTCCAGCAGCAGCGCGCTGGCCACCACCGCGGCGCGCGCCTGTGCGGCCTCATCGCCGGCCAGCAGCTCAGCCTGGTGCGCGCCGATGAAGGCCGTGGTCGCCTGCCCCGCGGAAAACACGGGGTGGCGCAGACAGCGCTGCAGGAAGACCTGGTTGGTGGTGACACCCAGCGCATCGAGGTCCTGCAGACCGGCATCGAGCTTGCGGCGCGCCTCGTCGCGGTCGGCGCCGTGTGCGATGAGCTTGGCGATCATCGAATCGTAGAAGGGCGGGATGTCCGCGCCGTCACGCATCGCATGGTCCACACGCAGCTGCGCAGGCGCGCGCCACAGGGCCATGCGGCCGCTTTGCGGCAGGAAGCCGGCCGCGGCATCCTCGGCGCACAGCCGCACCTCGATGGCGTGGCCTTCGAAGCGCACCTCTTCCTGGCGCAGCGGGAGCGGCTGGCCGGCGGCCACGCGCAACTGCAGATCGACCAGGTCCAGGCCGGTGACGGCCTCGGTCACCGGGTGCTCCACCTGCAGCCGCGTATTCATCTCCATGAAGTAGTAGCGGCCTTCACGGTCCAGCAGGAATTCCAGCGTGCCCGCGCCTTCGTAGGCGATGGCCTTCACCGCCGCCACGGCCGTGGCGCCCATGCGCGCGCGCAGCTCGGGCGACACCGCCGGCGATGGCGACTCCTCGATCAGCTTCTGGTGGCGGCGCTGCACCGAACAATCGCGCTCGCCCAGGTGGATGGCGTGGCCGTGGCGGTCGGCAAAGACCTGGATCTCGATGTGGCGCGGCTCCAGGATGGCGCGTTCGAGGATCACGGTGGCGTCGCCGAAGGCATGGGCCGCTTCGCTTTGCGCGCTGCGCAGTGCATCGGCAAAGTCCGCTGCGGCCGCCACCAGCCGCATGCCGCGCCCGCCGCCGCCAGCCACCGCCTTGATCATCACCGGGTAGCCGATGCGCTGGGCTTCCTCGGCCAGGCGAGTGGCATCCTGTTCTTCGCCCTGGTAGCCCGGCACGCAGGGCACGCCGGCGTCCATCATCAGCTGCTTGGCGCCGGCCTTGTGGCCCATCGCGCGGATGGCTGCGGGCGACGGGCCGATGAAGACCAGGCCGGCGTCGATGCAGGCCTGCGCGAAATCCGCGTTCTCGGCCAGAAAACCGTAGCCGGGGTGGACCGCATCGGCGCCGGTGCGTCGCGCGGCGTCGATGAGCGCGGCGATGTTCAGGTACGACGCCGAAGGCTGCGCGCCGCCGATGCACACGGCCTGGTCGGCCGCCTCGACGTGGCGCGCGTCCGCATCGGCTTCGGAAAACACCGCCACGGTGCGGTAGCCGGCGGCCTTGGCGCTGCGCATCACGCGCAGGGCGATCTCGCCGCGGTTGGCGACGAGGATCTTGTGGAACGGTGTGGCCATCGGCATCGAATGCCCTCGGAAAGCGGTGAATGTCCCGTGTCGGCTGGGTGCTGCGGTACACACGTACACAGGCGCGGCCGGCCGGAATCGGATGCAGGTTACGGGCGCCCCTCGCCAGCGGTCTTGCGGGAATTGGCTGCGCAGCCGCCGCGGGGCCACAGCGGCTGCACAGCTATTGCCCCGCGCCACACCCGCGCAGCCACTGACCACAAGACCACGGCGCGCGCGCCCACTATCCTTTGCCCATCCGCAAAGGACCGACATGACACGACAGACCCTTCGTATCGGCGGCGCATCCGGCTTCTGGGGCGACAGCGCCATGGGCGCGCCGCAGCTGGTGGCATCGGGCCAGATCGACGTGCTGGTCTTCGACTACCTGGCCGAGACCACGATGGCCATCCTGGCCTCGATGCGCGCACGCAAGCCCGAGCTGGGCTACGCCACCGACTTTGTCGACGTGGCGATGAGATCCGTGCTGCCGCAGGTGATGCAGCGCGGCATCCGGGTCATCGCCAATGCCGGCGGCATCAACCCCGCCGGCTGCGCCGCGGCGCTGAAGACGCTGGCCGAATCCATGGGCCTGGCCCCGCGCATCGCCATCGTCGAAGGCGACGATGTCTCCGCGCTGATGCCGGCGCTGCGCGAAGAAGGCGTGGTCGACATGTTCAGCGGCCAGCCGCTGCCCGCGCGCGTGCTCAGCGCGAACGCCTACCTGGGTGCCTTCCCCGTGGCGCGCGCACTGGCGGCCGGCGCCGACATCGTCATCACCGGCCGCGGCGTGGACAGCGCCGTCACGCTGGGCGCGCTGATCCACGCCTTTGGCTGGACAGCGGACGACCACGACCGCCTGGCCGGCGGCAGCCTGGCCGGCCACATCATCGAGTGTGGTTGCCAGGCCACGGGCGGCCTGTTCACCGACTGGGACCGCGTGCCCGACTGGCCCACCATCGGCTACCCCATCGTGAACTGCTTCGACGACGGCAGTTTCGAACTGAGCAAGCCCGCGGGCACCGGCGGCCTGCTGGACGCCGCCTGCGTGGCCGAGCAGATGCTCTACGAGATCGGCGACCCGGGCAGCTACCTGCTGCCGGACGTGAGCTGCGATTTCACGCAGGTGCGCATCGCCAACACCGATCACGGCACCGTGCACGTCAGCGGCGCACGCGGCCGTGCGCCATCCACGCGCTACAAGGTCAGTGCGACGCAACTCGACGGTTGGCGCTGCGCCGGCATGATGGTCATCGTGGGCATCGACGCCGCGGCCAAGGCGCAGCGCACCGCCGAGGCCATCCTGGCGCGCACCCGGGCGATGCTGGCGCAGGCCGGCATGGGCGATTTCACATCGGCGCACATCGCGCTCTTCGGCAACGAAGGCCTGTACGGCCCGCACAGCCGCCATCCCCAGGCGCGCGAGGTGATGCTGCGCGTGGTCGTGGACCACCCCGACAAGAAGGCGCTGGAACTCTTTGCGCGCGAGATCGCCCCGGCCGGCACCAGCTGGTCACCCGGCACCACCATGCCGGGCGGTGGCCGGCCCGCGCCCTCACCGCTGGTCAAGCCGTTTTCATTCCTGCTCGACAAGCAGCGCGTGCCGGTGCAGGTGCGCATGGAGGACCAGACGCTGCCCATCACCATCGCGCCCGGCGACGCGGCCGCCAGCGCGGCCGCGCCTGCGGTGGCGCCGCCGCCGCCCTGGACCGACACACCCGGCGAGCCGATGGTCGACGTGCCGCTGGTCCGCCTGGCCTGGGCACGCAGCGGCGACAAGGGCGACCTCTCCAACATCGGCCTCGTCGCACGCCGGCCCGAGTGGCTGCCGCTGCTGTGGGCCCGCGTCACGCCAGAAGCCGTGGCGGGCTACTTTGCGCACCTGCTGGCCGACGGCGCGGAGGCGCGCGTCGAGCGCTACCACCTGCCGGGCATCGCCGGCATGAACCTGATCGTGCCCGGCGCCCTGGCCGGCGGCGGGCCGGCCTCGCCCCGCTTCGACCCGCTGGGCAAGGGCTTTGCGCAGATGCTGCTGGACATGCGCGTGCAGGTGCCGGTGGCTTGGGGCGTTTGAGCTCAGCGCCCGGTCCAGCGCGGCTTGCGCTTCTCGTTGAAAGCCGCCAGGCCCTCGCGCGCGTCCTCGCTCATCGACAGCAGCGAGATCTGGCCCTCGGTATAGGCGATGGCCTCGTCGAAGCTCATGGCTTCGATGGCACGCATCGCATACTTGCCGCGGCGGATGGCGGTGGGCGATTTGTCGACCAGGCGGCCCAGCAGCCACTCGACCTTGGTGTCCAGTTCAGCGGCCGGCACCACGTGGTTCAGCAGGCCGGCCGCCAGCGCCTCGGCTGCACCGAAGGGCTCGCCCGTCAGCGCCCATTCGCGCACCTGGCGGCGCGGCACGATGCGCTGCAGCAGGCTCAGCACCTGCATCGGAAAGACGCCCACCTTCACCTCGGGCAGGCCGAACATCGCGTGGTCCGCGGCCACGGCCAGGTCGGCCATGCACAGCAGGCCCATGCCGCCGGCCATGCAGGTGCCGTTCACGCGCGCCACGATGGGCAGCGTGGCGGCCTGCGATTCGCGCAGCAGGTCGGCGTAGTCGCCATTCGGCCGTGAGGCGTCGAAGCCGAAG
Source organism: Pseudomonadota bacterium (assembly GCA_963205115.1). Classification (GTDB taxonomy): domain Bacteria; phylum Pseudomonadota; class Gammaproteobacteria; order Burkholderiales; family Burkholderiaceae_C; genus Rubrivivax. The sequence continues at coordinate 210,061 of CAUJHV010000029.1, forward strand.
GCCGAGCCCGGCTGGAGGTCGGCGCCGGCGCAGAAGGCTTTTTCGCCCGCGGCAGTCAGCACGATGGCGCGCACCTCGGCATCGGCGTGGGCCGCACGCAGACCCGCGCGCAGGCCGGCCAGGACATCGGCGTTCATCGCGTTGCGCTTGTCCGGGCGGTTGATGGTGAGCCACAGCACCGGGCCGCGGCGTTCCTGCAAAACGGCGTCGTTCATGGGTCGTCCTTCCGTCACGGCCGCGCCACCGAAAACTGCATGCGCTGCGGCTGCCGCGCGTCGCCTTCGCGGCACACGGCCAGCACCTGGGCCAGTACGGCACGGGTGTCGCGCGGGTCGATTACGCCGTCGTCCAGCACCAGCGCACTGGTGGTGAAGACGCTCATCTGGCTGTCGAAGCGTTCGATGATGCGGCGCTCCATCTCGTCCAGGCGTGCGGTATCGACTTCCCCTTTGCGGCGCATGCCGGCCTCGCTGACGATGCGCATCGTACCGGCCGCCTGCTCGCCGCCCATCACCGCCGTCTTGGCATTGGGCCAGCTGAAGCAGAAGCGCGGGTGGAAGCCGCGGCCGCACATGCCGTAGTTGCCCGCGCCGAAACTGGCGCCGCAGAACAGCGTGATCTGCGGCACCGTCGCGTTGGTCACGGCCTGGATCATCTTGGAGCCGTGTTTGATGATGCCGTCTTCCTCGTAGGACTTGCCCACCATGTAGCCGGTGGTGTTGTTGAGGTAGAGGATGGGCGTGCGGCTCTGGCAGCAGGCCTGAATGAAGTGCGTGGCCTTGGACGCGCCGGCCGGGTCGATGGGCCCGTTGTTGGTGATCACGCCCAGCGGCCAGCCTTCGATGCGGATGTGCCCGCAAACGGTGGCGCTGCCGTAGTTCTCGCCGAAGGCCAGGAACTCGGAATCGTCGGCGATGCGTGCGATGACCTCGCGCATGTCCACGGGCCGCTTGTGGTCCATCGGCATCACGCCCAGCAGCTCTTCGCGGTCGTGGCGCGGCGGCGCGAAAGCACGCGGCGCGGCAGCCTCGCGCGGCCAGTCCATGCTGGCCATGATCTCGCGCGCGATGCGGATGGCGTCGCGGTCGTCCTCGGCCATGTAGTCGCCCAGGCCGGAGACGGAGGTGTGCATCTCGGCGCCGCCCAGTTCCTCTTCGGTGGCGACTTCGCCGGTGGCCGCCTTCAGCAGCGGCGGCCCGGCCAGGAAGGCGCGCGAGCGGCCGCGCACCATCACGATGTAATCCGACAGGCCCGTCTGGTAGGCGCCGCCGGCGGTGGACGAGCCGTGCGTCACCGTCACCACCGGCAGCCCCGCGGCCGACATGCGCGCGAGGTTGCGGAACAAGGTGCCGCCGCGCACGAATTCCTCCACCTTGTAGGCCATCAGGTTGGCGCCCGCGCTTTCCACCAGCTGCACGAAGGGCAGGCGGTTTTCGAGCGCGAGTTCCTGGATGCGCAGCTGCTTGTCCAGGCCGCGCGGCTGCAGCGCACCCGCGTCGATGCCGGAATCCGATGCGGTGATCATGCAGCGCACGCCGCTGACGAAGCCGATGCCGCCGATCACGCCGCCGCCGGGCACGCTGAGTTCCAGATCGGGGTTGTCCAGGCCCAGGCCGGCCAGCGTGCACAGCTCCAGGAAGGGTGTGCCCGGGTCCAGCAGCAGCGACAAGCGCTCGCGCGGCAGCAGCTGCCCGCGCTTGTCGAAGCGTTCACGCGAGGCCGCGGATTTGTCGACCGCGCGCCGCTCGTAGCGCCGCACGCGCTCCAGCAGCGACAGCATGCCGCTGCGGTTGTCGGCAAAAGCCGGGCTGGAAGGGGACAGGGTGGATTCGATCAGCGCCATGAGCGGCAGCGTAGGTGCAGCGCCGCGGCGGGTCTTGCGGCAACTGGCTGGTTCGCTGGATCGGCCGCGCAAGGGCCGCTGGGCCGGGCGATGGCGCAGACGCTGCGGTCTGCCGCACGCGGTCGTCCGGTCGGCATCGCCCCGGTGGATGTGGACCTCAGCCGGAATTCCTCGCGCAGCCGACTTGAAATCCGGCCCAGGCCCGCCCACATGGGTCGTGTGAGCATGCTGGACGTCCTGGGGCTGTTTGTTGTCGTCGCAGGCGTGACGGGCGCCGCCGTGGCCGGCCCGACCCTGGCGCGCCTGTGGCGCCGCCAGCGCATCACCCGCCGGCCCTTCCCTGCCGCCTGGCGCGACATCGTGCGACGCCGCGTACCGCTGGCGCGCGAGCTGCCGGCCGCGCAGCAGCTGCGTTTGAAGAAGCACATCCAGATCCTGCTGGCGGAGGTGCCCTTCATCGGCTGCGCGGGGCTGGAGCTCACCGACGAGATGCGCGTCACCATTGCCGCGCAGGCCGCCTTTCTGCTGCTGGGGCGCGGCGGTTCGTTCGGCAACCTGCGCGAGGTGCTGGTCTACCCCGGTCACTTCCTCGTGCCCAGCAGCCAGGCCGGCGTGGGCGGCGTGGTGCACGAAGGCCGCGACGTGCTGGCCGGCCAGAGCTGGCAGCGCGGCCAGGTCATCGTGGCCTGGGACGCCGTGCAGGACGGCGCCGCCGATCCGCACGACGGCACCAACGTGGTGATGCACGAATTTGCACACCAGCTCGACCAGGACACCGGCGCCGCCAACGGCGCGCCCTATGTGGGCCGCGGCGCGCAGCAGCAGATCTGGGCGCGCGTGATGAACCAGGAGTTTGCGGCCCTGCAGGTGCGCCTGATGGACCCGGAGCCCGGCCTGATCGAGCCGTATGCGGCCACCAACCCGGCCGAGTTCTTCGCCGTCACGACCGAGCTCTTCTTCGAGCGGCCGGATGCGCTGGCCGCCGAGAGGCCGGCGCTGTACGAGCAGCTGCGGCGTTGTTATCGGGTGGATCCGGCGGGCTGGTAGCCCGGACCTGGAGGCGCCACGCACGGGCCGGCGCCGTCGCGCAGCGCCTCGACCTGCGAGAATGCCCGCCCACCTGCCCAGATCCCGCCACACATGCGCCTTCCCTGCCCCCGCCCAGCTGCGCGCCGCATCGTCGGCGTCCTCCTGCTGGCGCTGTGGCTGGGCCAGTGGAGCCTGTTGGCGCACTCGATCGCGCACGCGCTGCCGTCCGCGATGGCGGTGGCTGCGTCCGATACGGACACGGCCTGGGGCCACGATGCCGGCACGACCGCCTGTCATCTGGTGGATCACCTGCTGCTGGGCCAGGCGCCCGGTGGGCAGCCTCCGTCCGTGGCGTGTCTGCCCGCGGCCGTCCTGCGGCTGTCGGCGCCGGCGGCTTCCGCCGCGCCGGGCCCTGTCGCCGCGGCCTATGACGCCCGCGGTCCGCCCCGCGCCTGAGCCCTCCCTCCCTGCCTGACTGCGCCAGCGCGCCTGCGTGACTGGCGTCCCCCTTGCTCGGGCCGGCCCCCGGTGGCCGGCGAGGACTCGACCATGAAATCCTGCATCTGGGCGGCCGCCGTGGCCGCCATCGCGCCCGCGTGGGCACAGACCACCACACCTCAAACCGTCGTCATCACTGGCAACCCGTTGGGCAACGGCGACGTGGCCACGCCCTCGTCGGTGCTGGCGGGCCAGGCGCTGAGCCTGCGCCGCGGCGCCTCGCTCGGCGAGACGCTCGACGGCCTGCCGGGCGTGGCCGCCAGCTACTTCGGCCCCAATGCCAACCGGCCGGTGATCCGCGGCCAGGACGGCGACCGCATCCGCGTGCTCAGCAATGCCGGCGCCTCGCTCGACGCGTCCAGCCTGAGCTTCGACCATGCCGTGCCGATCGATCCGCTGGTCGTCGAACGTATCGAAGTCCTGCGCGGTCCGGACGCACTGCTCTACGGGGGCAGCGCCGTGGGCGGCGTGGTCAACGCCATCGACAACCGCATACCCAAGGCGCCGATCGACGGCGTCGGCGGTGCGTTGGAGACCCGGCTGGGCGGCGCAGCCGGCGAGCGTGCCGTATCGGCCCTGGTGGAAACCGGCGGACGGGGCTGGGCGCTGCACGCCGATGCCTTCGGCCGCCGGACACGCGACCTGCGCGTGCCGGCTTTCGACCGCCCCCTGGCCGATGGCGGCACCGAACGCCGCGAGCGTGTGGCCAATTCGGCCAGCCGCGCCGAAGGCGGCGCCGTGGGTGCGTCCATGGTGTGGGACCGCGGTTACGTCGGCGCCAGCCTCGACACCTACCGCAACGGCTACGGCATCGTGGCCGAAGACGACATCACCATCCGCATGCGCCGCGACAAGCTGGCCCTGGCCGGTGAATGGCGCTCACCGGGCACCTTCTTCACCACCTGGCGCGGGCAGGCTGCGGCCACCGACTACCAGCACCGGGAGATCGAAGGCGACGGATCCATCGGCACCACCTTCAAGACCCGCGGCAGCGATGCGCGTGTGGAGGCCGTGCACCGGGCCGTCGCCGTGAGCGCCGGGCGCATCGAGGGCACGATCGGCCTGCAGCTCGAGTCGTCGCGCTTCTCGGCGCTGGGCGAGGAAGCTTTTGTCCCGTCGACACACACGCGGCACGCGGCCGCCTTCGTGCTGGAACGCTGGACCTGGGGCGACAGCGGCCACCTCAGCGCGGGCCTGCGCGCCGAGCAGGTGCGCGTGCGTTCCGAAGGCGATGCCGACGCCACCGCAGCGCAGTTCGGGCCGCCGCAGGAGCGCCGTTTCTCGCCGCGCAGCGCATCGATGGGTGTTGTGCTGAAACTCAGCCCGCAGTGGCAGGGGTCGGCGAACGCGGCCTACAGCGAGCGCGCACCGACGAGCTACGAGCTCTACGCCAACGGCATCCACGCCGCCACCGGCGCCTACGAGCGCGGCGACCCGCAGCAGCAGGTCGAACGCGGCCGCCACATCGACCTCGCGCTGGAATGGAAACGCGGTGCCGACCGGCTACGGCTGGGCGTCTTTCAGAGCCGTTTCTCGCGCTACATCGCGTTGACGGCCACCGGCGAGCCGGCCATCGTCGACGACGCGGGCGACGCGGTGCCGGTCTTTGCGTTTCGCGGCGTACGGGCCCGCCTGCATGGGCTGGAGATCGAAGGCGCGTGGCGGCTGCTGGACGGCGCGCGCACCGTCGACCTCGATGCCCGGCTCGACACCGTGCGCGGCCTCGACCAGGACAGCGGCCAGGCCCTGCCGCGCCTGCCGCCACGCCGCACGACGTTGGGCCTGACGCTGGTCCAAGGGCCCTGGACGGCGCGGGCCGAGGTGCAGCGGGCCAGCGCGCAGACGCGGGTGCCGGACACCGATGTCGCCACGCCGGGCTGGACGCAGGTCAACCTGTCGGCCAGCCATGTGCAGACCCGCGGTCCGCGCGAGATGCTGTGGTTTGTCAAGCTGCACAACGTCGGCGACGCGCTGGCCTACAGCGCAAGCACCATCGGCACCGTGCGTACGCTGGCGCCCATGCCGGGGCGCGGCCTCACGGCCGGACTGCGCTGGACCTTTTGAGTGCAGCCGGGGCCGGGCCGCGTCCGGCCCGGCCGATGGCGAATCCTGCCGTGCGACCATGCCGGCGTGAACGCGCCATCCAGCCTTTCCCGCGCCGTCTGCGCGCACTGCCTGCGCCCGCAAGCCACCTGCCTGTGCGCACGGGCCCGACCGACCGCACACCGCACCGAGGTGCTCGTGCTGCAGCACCCGCAGGAGCAGCGCCAGGCCAAGAACAGCGTGGCGCTGCTGCGCCTGTCGCTGGCGCGCTGCGAGGTGGTCGTCGGCGAGCGCTTCACGCCTGAGACGCTGCAGGCCCTGCTGCAGCGGCCCGGGCGGCAGACCCGGCTGCTCTACCCCGACGTGCCGGCCGCGCCCGCGCCGCCGGCCCCGGCGGTCGCACCGGGCACGCCGCTGCGGCTGGTGGTGATCGACGCGACCTGGCGCAAGAGCCTGCGCATGCTGCTCGAACACCCGGCCCTGGCCGCCCTGCCCCGTGTGGCCTTGGCGGAACCGGCGCCGACCCGCTACCGCGAGATCCGCGCCGCCCGCCGCGCCGACCAAGTCTCGACACTGGAGGCCACCGTGCAGGCGCTGGCCCTGCTGGAAGGGCCGTCGTTCGACGCCGCGCCGTTGTTGGACGCCTTCGGCCGCTTCGTCGCCGACGTGGCAGCGCGTCGCGCCCATGGCGCCGCGCAGGCCATGAGCCCGCCCAGCCGCCCGAAGGGCTCATACCGCAGCGCGGAGTGCGAAGGTACTCCAGAGAGCTAACGCGCCTGTCGATGAGACGCGGTTGGCAGCGCGGCGAAGCGGGCATCGCCGATGGGCCGCAATCCTTGTAGGGTCAATAGCCAATTTGCGGCGGTGCAGCATGCCAGCCGGGTGCGCCGGAAAATGCCCCGATCAGTCACAAAAGGGGTCGCACATGCAAACCCGTCGAACCTTTATCGGACTCGTGCCTCTGGCCAGCGTGGCCCTTCTGGCGGCCTGCAGCAAGAAGGTGGAGCCTGTGCCGGAAGTCCCACCACCCAGCCCACTGCCCGCGCCACCCGCGCCTGCGCCAGCGCCTGCAGCAGCGGCCACCACCACGACCACGACGGCCGAGGGCCTGGTCGACCCGACATCGCCCAAGGCCGTTGAACTGAGCTTCGTGCTCGACGACGAGACCTCCAAGAACCCCAAGCACGTGGCAGGCGCGGAATGCTCCAACTGTGCCCTGTATGGCGGCAAGCCGGGCGATGCCTCGGGGCCCTGCCCCTTGTTCGCCGGCCAGCGGGTTCCCGCCGGCGGCTGGTGCACCGCGTATACGAAGAAGGCTTGATCGGCCGCACAATCGGGCCGACCATCGGCCCCATGCGCACCCGACGCCGCATCCTCCTTTCCGGCGTCTCGCTCGCCGCTGCACCCGTCCTCGGCGCCCCTGCCGCCGATTGGCAAACGGCTGCGCCCGAGTCCCAGGGCCTGCGAGCCGGCGCCGTTGCCGACGTCTTGACCGCCGGCGAGACCGTCCCGGCCCTGCGGGCACTTCTGGTCGCGCGCGGCGGCGTGCTGGTGGGCGAGCGCTACTACGCAGGCGCCACGGCCGACAGCCTGCAGCCGATCAACTCCGCCACCAAGAGCGTGTGCAGCATGCTCGTCGGTCTGACGCTGCGCGACGGCCGTCTGAAGAGCCTGGACGACACGGTGGCGCAGTTGCTACCGGACGCGGTCGCGCAGGTGCCCGAATCGCCTGCCCGGTCGGTCACGCTGGGTCAGATTCTCAGCGGACGCTCGGGCCTGGCCTTCGATCCGATGCGCTTTGGCCAACTGGTCGCTTCCCAGCCCTTCGTGCGCGGCGCGCTCAGTGGGCCGTTTGTGCCAGCGCAGCCGCCAGGCTGGTCCTACAACGACGCGCTGGTGGCGCTGATCGCGCCCATCCTGGCGCGTGCGCAGGGCGCCGATCTGGCGGTGCTGGCCGCACGCCAGCTCTTCGAGCCGCTGGGCATCGAACGCTTCGAATGGCGGCGCGACCGCGATGGCAACCCGCTGGCACCCGCAGGGCTGGCCTTGCGCACACGCGACCTGCTGAAGCTCGCCGCGCTGATGCTCGAAGGCGGTCGCTGGCAGGGCACACCGGTGCTGCCGGAATCGTGGGTGACACAGAGCCTGAAGCCCCAAGGCCCCGCCACCTGGCGCGCGGGGCCCGTGGCCGACGTCGGATACGGCCAGCTGTGGTTCACCGGACAGCTGCACGGCAAACGCGTGGCCTGGGCCTGGGGTTATGGCGGGCAGTTTGCGCTGCTGGCCCCCGAACTGCGACTGGCCGTGGCCACCGCAGCCACCTCGCCGCATCCCTCTGGGCTGCGTGCGCAGACCGACGCCGTGATGGCGCTCGTCGCGCGGCTGATCGAGACGGCTGTCTAGCCCAGGCGCATCACGTCATGCCGGGCCACGTCTGGCCATAGGTCCGGTCCGCAGGAACGGCGCGGCAGGCCGCTGCCGCCGCACAGCGAGCGACCGCGCCGGTTGACGCCCATCAGCGTGGGCCTCAACCGGGCATCGCGCGGGCTGACGCCAGGTTGTCGAGTTCCGTTTGCGCCGTGGCCGGGAAGGGATGGCGCTGCGGGGCGGTCGCCCAGGCGATGGCCGCACGCATGGCGTCGATGGCTTGCAGGCTTTGCGGCAAGGTATCGCCGTACGCATGAAACTCGTGCGTCATGTGCTCCCACACATCCAGCCGAACCGGCGCGCCCTGGGCCTGAAGGCTCTGCGCGAAGTCGCGGATCATGTCCACCAGGATTTCCATGCCGCCGGCCTGCAAGTAGACCGGCGCCACGCGGTCGTAACGCTGGTGGATGGGCGACAGTTCGGCCTCGCTGCGGCCGGTGCCGGCTCGGAGCCATTCACCATAACGCAGCGTCTGGTAGCCCTGCACCATGTCGTAGCGGTCGTTGCCAAACTGGCTGACGCCGCGCAGGCCGATGTCGGTCCACGGGCTGATGCCGATGACCAGCGCGGGTTGCGGGCATCCGGCCACGCGCAGCCGGGACAGCAGCATCAAGGCCAGGTGGCCGCCCGCCGAATCGCCGGCGACCACGAGCCGGCTCGGGTCCACGCCGGCGCCCAGCAGGTGTCGGTAGGCCGCCAGGCCATCGTCCAGTTGCGCCGGATGCGGATGTTCGGGTGTGAGCCGGTAGTCCGGCGCGAATATCCTCACTTGCAGCATCTGCGCCAGCATGGCGATGAAGTGCCGCGACACGGCGCCATAGAACGCATAGCCGCCGCCATGCAAGTACAGCAGCGTGAGCGCACTCTGGCAGTCACGCGGCGTGAACCACTCGCCACGCGGCTCGCCCTGCCCGCTGCGGTGCACATCCACCCGCGGATCGGCCATGACGCCGGTGTACAAGCTGTCGAAGTAGGCGCGGCTCTCGGCAATGTCCTGCAGCGCCAAGGCATGGTTGAATTGACGGCGGAAGAACAAGGTGCCGATCTCGAAGCTCACCGTCCACTGTGGCACCAGGGGCCGGCCCACGAGGCGTCGGGCCAGCACATCGGCGGTGGTGCCGAGCAGCACGGCGAGGCTGCGCAGCCGGTGCGAGAGGCGTCCCTGCAAAACGGTCTTGGGCATCGAAGGTCGGCGACTGTGAATGACGCGGGCCAGTGTCTCCAGCCGCGACTGACCGGTATAGAACGGAACCGACAGCACCCGTGAACTCGACAACCGCTGCACGCCTGCACCTGCCAGGTCCGGCCTTGGGCACCTGCATTCATCTCGCGATCGAACGCGACACGCGAGGGCTGCAGCTGAGCGATGCGCAGCGGTTCAACTACTACCCGGCCAGCCCGCTGCCGATGATGTCGTGGATCTTCGAGGGCGATCTGCACATGGTCGAAGAGCCGCTGACGGCCGGCGCGGCGCCATCACTCGCGCCTGCGCTGCCGCGCCTGGTGATCTCAGGCCCCCACCGCAAGCCCTCCGCGAGCTGGTCACCCGGGCCGGTGCATGCGCTGTCGGTGGCCATTTATCCGCAGGCCTGGTCCACGCTGCTGGGCATTCCCGTGGAAGCCGCGCTGGACAGGAACGTGCCCGTGGAAGCCGTGACTTCAGCGGGCATGCGCGCCCTTCTCGCGGCGATCGGCACGCCAGACGGGCGCGAACCCTTCGAGCGCCTCGAGGCCGCATTGCTGCCCCTGTGGCAAGACGCGCCGGGAAGCCACGGCTTGCGCAACATGCGCGGGTGGCTGCAGTCCATGGCGGTGCGGGCGGCGTTCTCGAAGGCGGGTATCGGCATGCGCAACGTGCAGCGCCGGATCCGGGCATGGACGGGCCAGAGCCACCGGGACCTGCAGCTCTACATGCGCACCGAGCGCGCGCTGGTTCATGCCAGCGCCGGGGCATTCGACGCGGGCACGGCACCCAGCCTGGCCAGCGTGGCTGCTGCCGCGGGATTTGCCGACCAGTCCCATCTCGGACGCGAGGTGCGCCGTGTGACCGGTCTGTCACCCGCGCGCCTGGCCGAGCGCATGAAGACCGACGAGGCGTTCTGGTTCTACCGGCTGCTGAGCAGTCATTTGCAGAGCCAGGCGTCTGTGGCCAGCGACTGAAGACGGCAGCTCTCGCGCCCCTGTTGCGGGCGGGTGGCGCTCCCCGGCTGTCCACCGGGCTTGAAGCCCCGACAGCCGCCACCATATCCCTCGGATGCAGATCAACCTCAACTGGAAGAAGCCGCTCTTCTACCTGCTCCTTCCGGTGTTGCTGTTCCTGTGCTTCGTCGGCTTTCCGCCGCCCTTCGCCCCGCCCGCGGCCACGAAGGCCGCGCAGGAACAGTCGGTTCCCGACGAAGAGAACAAGATCAAAAAGTAGCGCGTGGCGTGGCGGTCGGGTCCGCCGATCGGGCGCGCTTCACGGCACCCGCGCAACCGTGGGTGGCCCGGCGTTGCCATTCCGCTCATCGAGCTACATCGAACGGATAGTCTGGCGTCCGGAGGTTGGTGGCCCCCACACTTTGGCTCAGGCCACCGCGCCACCGGCATCCCCATCCGAAGGCCGGGCTCACTAAGCTGGTTCCATCGCAACTGTCCAGCGAAGGAAATCATGCGCAGCTCGTGGATGCGCGATGCGGCCGCTGCACACCGTGCGCGCACGGTCCGATGCCCCGCACATTGAGCCGTCCGTGGCGGCAGGCGGCATGGTGTCTCGTGCCGTTCGTGATCCATGGCCTGACGGGGTCTGCAGCGGGCCAGATCCTTGCCGCGCCACCGGCCATCGCCCTGCCCGCCCCGTTCGACGCCGACCCCGCACGCCAGCACCTGCGGCTGGTCTCCCATGAGTGATCGGCCCTGCGTCGTCGCGCAGCCGATGTGTCTGACGATTCACCGCATGGCGAGTGGCTGCTGCTGAAGAAGGACCATTCGCCATCATCTGCATCAGCGCGCCGGGAGTCTGCGCGCGCAGCCCTACCGACCTCTCGGTGCCCATACCCACGGTGCCAACTGCAGATTGACAAGACCGCCAGTCGGAGTAGAAAGGGCCGTCCGGACTCCACCGGACGCAAGCCAGCGGGGCCCGATCGTCAAATCAATCGGAGGCGACATCATGGCCTGGAGCTGTCAAGGAACCTATTTCGAGAGTTGCAACTGCGAAGCAGCTTGCCCTTGTGTATTCCTCAGTCCGCCGACCCAGGGCGACTGCACGGTACTCGTCGGCTGGCACATCGACAAGGGCACGGACGACGCGGTGGTCCTCGACGGCCTGAACGTGGCACTGTCGGTCTACTCGCCCGGCAAGATGCATGAATCCAAGTGGCAGGCGGCGGCCTATCTCGACAGCCGCGCGACCGAGACGCAGAAGAACTCCCTGCTGAAGATCTTCGGCGGCCAGGCCGGCGGCCACCCGGCCGTGCTGGCATCCTTCATCGGCGAGATGCTCGGCGTGGCCAGCGTGCCCATCGAATTCAAGTCTACGGGCAAGAACTACAGCCTCGAAATCCCATCGGTTGCATCGGTAGAGATCGAGGCCATCGAGAGCCCGGCCGGCCCGGTGCAGATCCAGGGCCACCCGCTGTGCATCGCGCCAGGCTTCCCGGCGACGGTGGCGCGCTCCAAACATCTGCGCTACACCGACCATGGCAAGAATTGGTCGCTCTCGGGCCGCAACGGGCTGTTCTCGCCCTTCGCCTACCAGAACTGAGCCCGCACCGGGCAACCCCACGCGATGAGCGCGTCCGCCGAGGGCTTGGCGCTGCGCCTGCTGCTGCGCGAGCGCGTCGTGCTGGGCCTGTCACTGGCCACCATGATCGGCCTGGCCTGGGCCTACATGCTGTGGATGGGGCTGGCCATGGACGATGGGCCCGGCGCGTGGGCCTACTGCAGTGCGGCCTCAGGCATGTTCGGCATGTCCGGCATGGACGGCAGCGGGTGGTCGGCCTTCGGCTGGCTGCTGGCGATGTGGTCGGTGATGGCGGTGGCGATGATGCTGCCCACCACCATCCCGATGCTGATGCTGTTCGCGCGCCACCAGCGCTGGCGACATCCCGAGCGGGACGCCAGTGCGCCGACGCTCTACCTCGCGGCCGGATATCTGCTGGTCTGGGTTGCGTTTGGCATATTCGCCAGCGCGCTGCAATGGGGCCTGGAGCGGGCCGGCATGCTGACGCCCATGATGGGCGCACTGCGCAGCGCCACGGTCGCCGGCCTGGTGGTCATCGGCGCGGGCGCGTTCCAGCTCAGCCCGCTGAAATACGCGTGCCTCAGCCGCTGCCGCACGCCGCTGGCCTTCCTGATGACGGCCTGGCGGGATGGCCGCGCCGGCGCACTGCGCATGGGCTTCGAGCACGGCCTGTTCTGCCTGGGCTGCTGCTGGGCGCTGATGCTGGTCTTGTTCGTCACGGGTGTGATGGACCTGGTGTGGATGGCCGCACTCACCGTGCTGATGCTGCTGGAGAAGATCGTGCCGCGCGGCGACTGGTTCGCGCGCATCGGCGGCGTGGCGATGATCCTGCTGGGCATCGCCATGCTGGTGCGCTGACCACGTCGGCGCGGCCAATCGCGGCTGAACCGCTCAGCCTCAAATGCCCAACTGCCGCGCCGCGAGGTCCTTCATGATCTCTTCGCTGCCCCCGCCGATCATCATCACCTTCACTTCGCGGTAGAGGCGTTCGCTCTTCGTGCCGCGCATGAAGCCCATGCCGCCGAGGATCTGCACGGCCTGGTCGGCGCAATGCTGCATGGCCTGCGTGGACAGCACCTTGGCCATCGCGATGCGCGCCACCAGCTGCTGCGGGTCGGCCAGCCGGTGTTCGATGCGGTAGGCCAACTCGTAGACCAGCGTGCGTGCGGCGTCGATCTTCAGCGCCATGTCCACCAGCTTGTGGCGGATGACCTGCCGCTGCGACAGCGGCTCGCCAAAGGTCACGCGCTGGCGCGCCCAGTCCACTGCCTCGTCCAGGCACACCTGCGCGAAGGCGCAGGCCTGGGCGGACATGAAAAGCCGCTCGGAATTGAAGTTATGCATGAAGGTCTTGAAGCCTTCGTTTTCGACGCCAATCAGGTGCGCCACCGGCACGCGGCAGCCTTCGAATCGCAGGTGCGCGGTGTCCGATGCCCACCAGCCCATCTTCTTCAGGCCCGTGCGGGTCAGGCCCGGCGTGTCGCCGTCGATGAGCAACACCGAGATACCGTGCGCGCCCTTGCTGGCCGGGTCGGTGCGCACGGCCACGGTGATGAAATCGGCACGCAGCCCCGAAGTGATGAAGGTCTTCTCGCCGTCCACGACGTAATGGTCGCCGTCGCGCAGCGCACGCGTGCGAACAGCCGCCACGTCGCTGCCGCCGCTGGGTTCGGTGACGGCCAGGGCCGAAATCTTCTCGCCGCGCAGCACCGGCGGGATGACACGCTGCTTCAGTGCCGCGCTGCCTGCAATCGCCACCGGCGGCAGCCCGATGGTGTGCGAGCCCAGCGACGCGCAGACACCGCCCGCCCCGCAGCGCGCCATCTCCTCGGCCATCACGATCTTCATGAAGACGTCGCCCAGCGTGCCGCCGAAAGCCTCGTCGAAGCCGATGCCGGTGCAGCCGATGTCCGCCATGCGGCGGTAGAGCTCGCGCGGGAAGGTCTCGGCTTCGTCCCAGTCGTTGACGAAGGGCGTGATCTCGCGGGCCACGAAATCCCGCAGCGTGGCGCGGAACTGTTCGTGGTCGGGGCCGAAATAGTGGGCGAGCGGGGGTTGATCGAGCATGTCGGATCCTGCCTCTCGCGGCGGGCCAAAGTCTTGTGCGGAGTGGCTGCCGGGACGCGTGCCAGCTGCGGTCGCGTCGCAGCCCCATCCCCAGTTTCAACCGGTCAGCGCAGGCCGCAGACCTTTATCCGGATCAGGCCGAACCGTCGAGCTGCGCCCGCGCGTCCAGCGCCTGGGCAATCGAGCCCACTTCAGCGCGCAGCGCGTCGGCCAGTTCGGGCAGCCGTTCGCGTGGCATGCGCGCGGCGATGGCGCCGATGCTGATCGCGCCCAGTGCCGGCTGGTCACCGGTCGCGATGGCCATGCCGATGCCGCATCCGCCGGCAAACAGGCGGCCGTCATCGAAGGCAAAGCCGTCCAGGCGGGTCTGCTCCACCAGCAGCCGCAGATGGCTTGGCGCGTGCGCGCCGGTGAGCAGGTCGCGGTTGACCCGCAAGGCATCGTCCACCGCGTCATCGGGCAGCTGGGCCAGCAGCGCCAGGCTCGCCGCGCCCATGCCCAGCGGGCGCCGCACACCGATGTCCAGCAGGCCATAGCGGATGGGGAAAGCGCCTTCCATGCGGTCCAGGCAGACCGCCTCGTAGCGGTCACGCACCGACAGGAAGACGTTGTCGCCCACCCGCGTGGCCAGGCGGATCAAGGCGGGGCGGGCCGCACGCTGCAAGACCTCAAACGGGACGGCCGCACCACGCGGTGCCGCCAGCGCTCGCCCCAGGAAGTAGCGGTTGCTGCGCGGCATGCGGTGCAGCACCCCCACCCGGCACAGCGCGCCCAGCATGCGGTGCACCGTCGGCTGCGGCAGCTCCAGCGCCGCGGCCAGCATCGACAGCCGGATGCCGGTGGATCCGGCGTCGGCCACTGCCAGCACCAGGCGCCCGGCGCGGGCGATCGACTGGGCGCCGTCGCTTTCCGGGCCGTGCGCGCTTCTTTCCACCATACGGACATTGTAGTTTTTGACTGCGGGACAGCACGCCTAGCATGGGCCGTCACACGACAAGGAAGTTCTGCCTCATGGACAGCGCCGTCGCGAACCCTTACCTGCCCGCGGAGCCTGCCAGCCAGCCCGCTGCCACGCCCGCGCCCCCACAGGCCCCGGCCGGCATGCTGCGGCTGACCGGCGGCGCCGCGCTGGCCCGGGCGGTGAAGGTGCTGCACGACGGCCCGCTGTTCGGCATGGCGGGCTTCCAGTTCGCCACCTACTACGAGGCCATGCGCGAATCGGGCATGCCGCACTGGCTGATCAACGACGAGCGCTCGGCAATGTTCGCCGCCGACGCCTGGGCGCGTGTCACCAACCGCCCGGCCGTCGTCGACGGCACGCTAGGCCCGGGCGCCACCAACCTGGTCAGCGGCCTGGTCGAATCGCTGAACGCCGGCATCCCGGTGGTCGTGCTCGTGGGCGATGCCCACCGGCAGCACGCCGGCAAGAACATGACGCAGGAGGGCCGGCAGCTGGAGATCATGCGACCTGCCGTCAAGGAGTTGCTGCGGGTGGAGCACATCCAGCGCATTCCGGAGATGGTGGGTCGGGCATTCGATCTGGCCCGGCGCGGCCGGCCGGGCCCCGTGGTGATCGACGTGCCCGAAGACATCGCGCACGAGATCGGGGAGTTCGATCCGCAGGTCTTCGAGGCCCTCGCGCAGCGCGGCGAGCCGCTCAAACCGCGCCCAGGCGCAGCGGCACTGGCCCAGGCGGCGACCGTCGTATCCGCCGCGCAGCGCCCCGTACTGCTGGTCGGCGGCGGCATCCACCTGGCCGGCGCGCACGAGGCGCTGGCGCGGTTTGCGCGTGCGCAGAAGATGCCCATCGCCCACACGCTCAGCGGCAAGGGCGCCATCGCCTGCAGCGATCCGCTGTCGCTGGGCGTCTTCGGCCGCTACAGCCGCATCGCCAACGACTTCATCACCAGCAGCGACTGCCTGGTCGTCGTGGGCTGCAAGCTCGGCGAGATCGCCACGCGGCGCTACACGCTGCTGCCGGCCGGGGTGCCGGTGGTGCAGATCGACATCGACGCGTCCGAATTCGGCCGCACCGGCGTGCACGGCACCGCCTTGTGGGCCGATGCAGCCGAGGGACTGGCCGATCTCGAACACGCGTGCCAGGCCAGCGCCCCGGTGCTGCAGGTCCGCCAGGCGCGCCTGGACGAGGCCAGGCTCCAGCTGGCCCAGTGGCGGGTCGCCGCAGCGCCGCGCATGGACAGCGAGGCCTCGCCGATCAACGTCGCGCGGCTGCTGCGCGGCATCAACGAGGTGCTGCCCGAAGACGGCATCGTGATCGCCGACGGCGGCTTCGCGGCGCACTGGAGCGGCCTGTTCCTCGAGACCCGGCGCGCCTCACGCCAGTTCGTCGCCAACCGGGGTTTTGCGTCCATCGGCTACGGCTTGCCGGCCGCGCTGGGCGCACAACTGGCCGCCGGTTCGCGCCGCGTCATCGCGCTGACCGGCGACGGCGGCCTGAACATGTCGCTGGGCGAGCTCGAAACCGCGCGGCGCATGCGGCTGCCCTTCGTGCTGGTGGTGCTGAACAACGCCGCATCGGGCTACGTCAAGGCGATGCAGCATGCGATGTTCGGCCCGGGCCACTACCAATCCAGCGAGCTTTCGGAGATCGACTACGCCGCGCTGGCGCGCACCGTGGGCTGCCACGGCATCCGCGTCGAGCGCCCCGAGCAGCTCGAGGCCGCGCTGCGCGAAGCCCTGGCGCAGACCGACCGTCCCACGCTGCTCGATGTCGTGGTCACGCGCGACCCGGCGCAGATGCTGCCGGGCATCGACGAGCGCGGCCTGGCCATGAAGGCCGGCGACCGCCCGATCTGAGCCATTGGGTTCCAGCCACTGCTGTCAACGACCACCCCATCTCCAACTGGGCACCCTGCGGGCCGAACGACCGTTTCCGAACGGCCCGCATTGAACGACCTGCACGCCCGATCGACTCCAAAGGACCTGACGATGACCGCCTCGACCACCCTGACCCGTCTTACCGCATTGGCGCTGACCGGCGCACTGGCTCTCCCGGCCGTGGCACAGACGGCCGACAAGGCGCTGCGCATGATCCTGCCGATGGCCGCTGGCTCGGTGGGTGACTCCGTGGCACGTGGCCTCAGCGGCCCGCTCTCCCGCGGCCTGAACCGGCCGGTGATGGTGGAGAACCTGCCCGGCACCGGGGGCATGGCCGGCACCACGCAGCTGGCACGTGCCGCAGGCGACGGCGCGACGCTTGCGCTGGTGTCGTCCTCGCACGTCATCAATCCCTTCATCTTCAAGTCCATGCCCTACGACGCCATCAAGGACGTCACGCCGATCACGGTGATCGGCAAGTCGATGATGGTGCTGGTGGTGCATCCCGCCGTGCCGGCGCAGACGGCGGCCGAATTCATCCAGCTGCTGCAGGCCAATCCGGACAAGTTCAACTACGGCTCGTCGGGCATCGGCGGCGTCACGCACCTGCCTGCGGCCATGCTCGCGCGCGAGGCGCAGGTGCGCGCCAACCACGTGCCCTACAAGGGGCTGGCGCCGCAGGTCACGGACACCATCGGCGGCCAGGTGCAGTTCGGCTTCGTGCCGGTGGGCGTCGCAGCGCCGCAGGTCAAGGCCGGCAAGCTGCGCGCGCTGGCCGTCACCGGCACGTCACGCAGCCCCTTGCTGCCGCAGATACCCACGCTGATCGAGACCGGGCTGCGGTCCTACATCTACGACCCCTGGCTGGCCATCATCGGCCCGGCGGGTTTGTCTGCTTCGCAGGTCAAGAGCCTGTATGGCGAGATCCGCACCGCACTGGACCAGCCGGACGTGCGCCGCCTGATGGACGCGCAGGACCTGACGCCCATCACGATGTCACCCGCGGAGACGGCGGAGTTCTTCCAGTCCGAGCTGGCGAAGTACGGCGCGCTGGTCAAGTACGCAGGCGCCACGGCGGAGTAAGCCTGGCGGCGGCGCCAGGCCTGGTGTCGACAGGACCGCGGCGCGGCTGGGGGCACAGGGCCGCGTCACCGTCCGGCCCCAACGCTTTGCCGCGCCTTGCTCGCGTCCGGCGCCGCAGCCCTCAACCCGCCAGCGCGGCCGCCATCGCCTTCTTCGGGTTCATCAGCACCCGCCGGCCATCGGCCGAGCGGTCGGCCGTGCGGGTCATCAGGTCGACCAGCTGCACCGGCGTCAGCGAAGGCTTCGCGGCCAGCAGCTTGGCGGCCAGGTTGGCGGCCTGCGGTGCCGCCATGGACGTGCCCGACAGCGCCACGCGCATGCCGCCCGGCAGGAAACTCGTCACCTGGTAGCCGTTGGCGTGCAGTCTCACGGTCTTGCCATAACTCGTGAAACCCGCCTCGTCGCCGGCCTGGTCCACGGCGCCCACGGTCAGCAGGTTGGGCAGAACGATGTCCGCCGGCGTGCTCTCGGCAAAGCCGGAATCCTGGTTTTCGTTGCCCGCTGCGGCGATGAAGAGGATGCCCGGCGCCGAGGCCATCGCCTGCGTCAGCGAATGCTTCTGGATGTCGAAGAGCTCGCGCGCCAGGGCCTTGCGGGCATCGGCGGTGGCGCCGATGCTGCACTTCTCGAGCTCGGATTCGGTATCGCCGACGCTGCCGCCCCAGCTCATGTTCACCACCTTCACGCCGTGGCGCCGGAAGAAGTCCACCACCGCGCGCGTGTTGTCCGCATCACGCAGCGCCAGTTCGCGCGAGGGGCAGGGATCGGGCTTGAGCGTGTGACCGAACTCGATGCGCGCGGTCAGCAGCCGCACGAAGGGGTTGCCTTCGGCGGCGATGCCCGCCACGTGCGTGCCGTGTTCGTAGTTGCCCAGCAGGCCCAGCTCTTCCATCGCCGGCTTGTACTGCGCGGGTGTCATCGTCGACATCCACTGCTTGACTTCAGTGGCCTCGGGGCTCTCGATGTTGGACTGCAGGTCGGAGAAGCCCTTGCTGCGCGCCAGCAGCGAAGACCCGCGTGCCTTCATCGCGGGCGGCAGCGGCGCGAGCTCGCTGTCGGCACGCACGCCGTATTTGTCGAAGCCGATGACCAGCGGCTTGCCGGCAGCATCGGTGGCCAGGCGGCCCGGAAACAGCGCGGTGTCCACGCCGCTGTCCCAGACCGCCACCGTGACCGGGCGGTACGGGCCCTGCGCCGGCAGCGTCACGTCGCGTGCGGCCCAGATGTCGGGCTTGGCGGCCACCCGGTGCTGATCGAGCCAGGTCGTGAAGGTCGACACCCAGGTGGCCTTCAGCGGCACGGTCGTTGTCAGCGCGTAGCGCGCGAAGACGATGGCCGGCGCGGTCTCGTGCGTCAGCGCGCCATTCGCATCGACCAGGGGTTGCAGCACCTCGCGCACGCGGCCCAGCACACGGCCTTCGCCGGCCATTTCCGCACCGGCCTTCAACTCGCGCACCGTGTTGCCCACGACGTCATAGGGCATGCGCACCAGCTCGGCGGCCAGGATGTCGCCGACGGCCTTGGCATGCGCCGGCGTGCCGGGTGCATGCTTCTTGGCCGCCAGGGCGGCTGCGCGCAGGCGCATGCCGGAGGTCAGCTTGTCCGAGGGCTTGTCTTCCAGCGCACGCACGGCGTCCAGGCGCTTGAGCGTGTCGTCGGGACGACCCTCGAGGTAATCGATGATCGCCAGCTCGGTCATCAGCTCGCGCTGCATGGCCTTGTCGGCGATCTCGTACTGCGCCAGCAGCTGCTCGATGTCGCGCCGCAGCGGGGCGACAAAGGCCTTGAAGGCCACGGGGTCGCGCACGATGGTCTCGAGCGAGCCTTTTACCGGATAGCGGTGGCTGGGCAGGTCCGCGGCCTTCTCGATGCGCGGCCGGGCGCCGGCCTTGGGCGCCGCTGAAGCGCTGGCCGCGGCCGACGAGCCCGCTGCAGGCGGCGCGCCGGGCGTGCTGCAACCGGCGGCCAGGGCCAGCAGGACAAGGGCCAGGAGGGGGCGCGGAACAGGCGTCATGCGGTCAGCTCTCGAATAAGGTTCGGGACCGCGATGCTAGCGACCTGCGGTCAGCCACTCGGGCCGGCGGGTCGGCCTGCACGGCGCGCTCGGGGTGCCCGCGCTCGCAGATGCTGTCGGCACTTCCGGCACTTCCGGCGCTGCCAGCCACACGCGCGAGCCGACAGCCCATGCCTGCGCCGGCACGCCTGGCAGAGCGCGGCCAGCTTCGGTGCCCTGACAAACCGCAGTGGTTGAAGCGCGACGGGCCGACGACACTGCCCGTGCTGCGCCCGTTGGCGCGACGAAGGTGAACGCATGACCCATCGATCAATCAGTCTGCTCCTGGCCGCAGGGGCGGCGCTGGGGCTGGCCGGCTGCAGCAGCACGCCCTCGTCCACCGCGCTCGTGCAGGCCTGCCCCGGCCTCGCGGGCCAGACGGTGCCGGCGTCCGCCATCGGCCTGCCCAGCGGGGCCGCGACGGTGAATGCCGCCGCACTTGTGCCCGCCGTGGCCGAGACCGTCGACGGCAACCGCGTCACACCCGCCACGCCGGCCTATTGCCGCGTGCTGGGCCGCATCGCGCCGCGTGACCCACGGGCGCAGCCGATCCAGTTCCAGCTGAACCTGCCCACCGCCTGGAACGGCAAGGCGCTGCAATACGGCGGCGGCGGTTTCAACGGCGTGCTGATCACCGGTCTGGCGCCGCTGCGTGATGCCGCCGCGGGCGACCCGCTGCCGCTGGCGCGCGGCTACGCCACCTTCGGCACCGATTCCGGTCACCAGGCCTCCGCGTCCCCGCCCAGCGAGCCGGGGGCATTCGCGTTGAACGACGAGATGCTGGAGAACTTTGCTTTCGCGTCCTACAAGAAAGTGCGTGATGTCGCGGTGGGCCTCATGCGCACGTTCTACGGCCGCACCCCCGGCCAGCTCTACTACTTCGGCGGATCCGAGGGCGGGCGCGAAGGCCTGACGATGGCGCAGCGCTTCCCGGCCGATTACGACGGCATCGTCAGCGTCGTGCCGGTCATCAACTGGACCGGCCTGTTCCACGCCTTCGTGCGCAACGCCGTGCCGCAGTTCGACGACTGGCTGGACGCCGCCAAGACCCCGCTCATCGCCAAGGCCGTGGCTGAGGCCTGCGACGGCCTGGACGGTCTCGTCGACGGTGTCGTCAACAACTACCTGGGCTGTCAGCCACGCGTGCAGCTGCAGACCCTGCGCTGCCCGGACGGCCGCGACGCCGGGTCGTCATGCCTGTCCGACAAGGAACTGGCCGTGCTCCAGGGTCTGCACACGCCCTACACCTTCTCCTTCCCGCTGGCCAACGGCATCACCAGTTACCCGCAGTGGCTCTACGGCCACGAGGACAGCCTGGACGGGCCGCAGGCCTTGAGCTTGATGCGTTGGGTGACCGGCTCGGCCGCACCCACCGTGCCGCCCAACGCCGCCACGGCATCGACGCATTGGCTGTACGGCAGCAACTGGATCCGCTACGCGATCGCGCGTGACGCCGCCTACGACGTGCGCGGCTACCGGCCGGAGGCTTTCACCGCGCGCGTGCAGCAGACATCGGCGCTGATGGATTCCACGAACCCGGACCTCTCGGCCTTCTTCGCCCGCGGCGGCAAGATCATCGTTCGCGAAAACGCCGGCGACCGTGCGCAGAGTGCGCTGATGGGCATCGCCTACTACCAGGCGGTCGTGGCGCGTCTGGGCCAGGGCGCGGTCGACCGCTCGATGCGGCTGTACGTCTCGCCGGCGTCCACACACAGCGGCAACGCGCGTGCGGTGACCGACAAGTCGGCCGTGCCCACGACGGTCGACCTGATCGATCCGCTGGACCGGTGGGTCACCAGCGGCCAGGCACCCGCCGACGCGATCGTGCAGACGAACAAGGGCGCCTTGCCGCCCTACCCCGTGCTGGCCTCGCGGCCGATGTGTCGCTATCCGGCGTATCCGCACTACGTGGGCGGCGATCGGATGCAGGCGGGCAGCTACGCGTGCCGCGTGTCGGCACCTTGAGCTGAACGGCCGGTGGCCAAGCAGACCGGACTCACCCGCGCAGCCCCAACCCCATGCTGGCGATCTTCCCGCCCTCCAGTGCCCGAACCACCAGCGTGGCTGGGCCGAGTCGCACGGTGTCGCCCGCCACCGGCGGCCGGCGCAGTTCGGCGGTCATCCAGTCGCCCAGCGGCATCGCCTCGTGCGGCGGCAACGGCAGGTCGTAGAACGCGCAGATCTCCGCCACGGGCGTCAGCGGGTCCAGCACGAAGTCGCGGAAGACGGCGCGCACCCGCGGCTCGTCGCCCGGGTCGGGCATGGCCACGCCCAGGCGCCGTGCCAAAGGCCCGATCGTCGTGCCTTGCAGGATCAGCGAGACCAGCACCACCACGAAGGCGATGTTGAACAGCAGCCCCGCATGCGGCGTGCCGGCCAGCAGCGGAAACAGGGCCAGCACGATGGGCACCGCGCCGCGAAGGCCCACCCAAGAGATGAACCCGATCTCGCGCGACGTGAAGCGCAGTGGCATCAAGCACAGCCACACCGCCACGGGACGCGCCACGAAGGTCAGCGTCAGGGCCACGGCCAGGCCCGGGACCAGCGAATCGACCATCTTGGACGGCGTCACCAGCAGGCCCAGCAGCAGGAACATGCCGGCCTGCGCAAACCAGGCGAAGCCATCGATGGCCGCGAGCGAGTGCGCCACGGCGCCCGCGGCCCTATTGGCCAGGATGAGGCCGAACAGGAAAACCGCCAGGAAGCCGGATCCGCCCAGCAGGCCGGTGGCGGCAAATGTCGACACGCCTGCGGCGCCGATCAGCAGCGCCAGGATGCCGCCTTCCGCATCGCGCAAGGCCGCGCGATTGATCAGCGCGGCCATCGCCAATCCGCTGGCCGCGCCGACCAGCAGACCCCAGCCGAACTGCCGGCCGAAAGTCAACGCGAAGGCCGTTACGGGCGATGCGCTGGCGGCATCGGCACCGATCAGCGCGATGAGCGCCAGCGTGAGGTAGACGGCCATCGGGTCGTTGACGCCCGATTCGATCTGCAGGGTCGCGCTGACACGCTCGTTCAGCGTCACGCCGGATCGCGTGAGCAGCGCAAAGACGGCTGCGGCGTCCGTGGAGCCGACGATCGCGCCCAGCAGCAGGGCCGTTTGCCAGTCCAGGCCGACGAACCACACGCCGGCGACCGCGGTGATGCCGGCGCAGATCACCACGCCCACCGTGGCCAGCAGCGACGCCGGGCGCAGCCCCGTGCGGAAGGTGGCGTAGGCCGTGCGCAAGCCGCCGTCCAGCAGGATGACCGCCAACGCCAGGTTCCCGACCCAGAAGCTCAGCCGGAAATCGTCGAAGACATAGCCACCGGGCCCGTCTTCGCCGGCCAGGATGCCGGCCAGCAGGAAGACGAGCAGGAAGGACAGTCCGATCCGCGCCGAGTACAGGCCCGCCAGCACACTGGCAAAGACCAGCGCCGACGCCGCCAGCAAAGGCAGGTTGACGAATTCCATCGCGCAGTATCGCGGCCGGTCTCCGCGGCGCGGCGCGCGTGGGGGCATTCGGGGCCAGGCCGGAGTGGGCGCCTTCGGCGCGCACCCCCCCCCGGCCGCCCCTGCCGTCACTCGGGCTTGTAGTTCACCGATTTCAGCGCGTCACCGATGGCCTTGTAGTCGACGGCCAGACCTTGCCACATCGCTTCGGGCGTTGGCGGGTTGGCGGTGTTGACCGTCAACCCGTAGCCGGTGAGACGGTCGCGCACCGCCGGCACGGCCAGGACCTTCAGCGCCTCGGCACGCAAGCGCTGCTGCGCCGCCGCGGGCACGTCGGGATGGACCCACAACCCCATCCAGGCCGTGCGCGTCATGTTCTTGTAGCCCAGCTCGGCCATGGTCGGCACGTCGGGCAGCACGGCCGCGCGTTCGGGCGAGGTCACGGCGAAGGCGCGCAGCTTGCCGCCCTTGACGTTGGGCACCGACGTGAACAGCCCGTCGAACATGAACTGCACCTGGCCACCCATCAGGTCCTGCAGGGCCGGCGGCGAGCCCTTGTAGCCGATGTGTGTCATGTCCAGGCCCTCGGCCTGGTTCAGCAGCAGCCCCATCACGTGCGAGAGCGTGCCGGGCGTGTAGGACGCGAAGTTGACCTTGCCCGGGTTGGCCTTCACATAGGCCACCATCTCGGCCATCGTGCGTGGCGGCAAGGCCGGGTTGCCCACCAGCACCAGGCCGCTGCCCGCCACCTCGACCAGCGGTTTGACGTCCTTCAAGGGGTCGTACTTGGGCTTCAGGCTGTGCGGCACTTCGGTGAACAGGCCGTTCACGGACAGCAGCAGCGTCTGGCCGTCGCGCGGGGCTGCCATGAAGCTGTCCATCACGATCGCCCCCAGCGCCCCAGGCTTGTTCTCGATGATGACCGGCTGGCCCAGCGACTTGCCCATGCCTTCGCCCACGAGGCGCGCCAGGATGTCGGCCGTACCGCCCGCAGGCGCACCCACGAGGATGCGCAAGGGCTTGTCGGATTGGGCCTGCGCCGGTCCGGCTGTCAGGCCCAGCAGCGCCAGGCCAGCGCCGGCGGCCAGGATCGATCGGCGCAGGGCGCCCGGAGTGGGTTGCGGCATGTCGGTATTCCTTGAGGTGTCGATGAGGTGATCCGCTCAGGCGGCGCGGCGCAGGGCCTGGGCCGCCTGGCGATTGGGTGCCCAGCCCAGGCGTGACAGCGTCTCGTCGGCATCGCGGTAGCGCACACCGATCTGGAACAACTCGCGCGCCTGTTCGCCCGTCGCCACCTCGCGGTGCAATTCGCGTGCGATGCGCACCATCTGCTGCACCTGCTGCACGCTGGTGATGCGTTCGCCCTTGCGGCCCCACAGGTTGTCTTCGATGCCCACGCGCACGTGCAGGCCCATCGCGATGGCCATGGTCGTCAGGGGCAGCACGCTGCGCATGATGCTCTCGATGGCGAGCACGGCGCCATCGGGCGTACGCCGAATGAATTCCATCATGTTGTACGGGTTGGGACCGTCGGCGCCGCCGCCGATGGCCACCCAGTTCAGTGCCAACGGGCCGGTGTAGATGCCGCGGCGGATGAGGCGCTCCACCGTTTCGAGCTGGCCCACGTCACCCAGCATGAACAGCGGCTGGATGCCGGCGGCCTGCAGCCGCTTCAGGTGCTCTTCCACAAAGGTCGGCCCCGACTCGAAGAACATCTCGCGGTAGGCCGCCTGGTAGGCCGGCAAAGCCAGCGAGGTGCCGGCGACGTCGTCCGCGGTGAGCAGCTCGCAGATGTTCATCTGGTTGGTGTTGATGGCGATCGTCACCTGGTCGGGCTTGGGGCTCAGTTCGGCCAGCATGTGGCGCGTGTCGTCGCTGAGCCACTTCGCCTCGGCACCCACGCCTTCGGGCGCAAAACTGATCGAGCCGCCGACCTGCAGCACCATCTTGGGCACCGCCTCGCGCAGCCGCGCCAGCATCTCGTTGAACAGCGACAGGCGCTTGCTGCCCTGCCCATCGGCTTCACGGCAATGCACGTGCAGCACCGTGGCGCCGGCGTTCCAGCAATCCACGGCCTTCTGCACCTGCTCGTCCATCGTGACGGGAATGTCGTCGGAGTCGCCCGGCAGGAACTCCGGCCCGTAGGGCGCGACCTGGATGATCAGCGGCGGCTGGTTCTCCGGCAGCAGCGAGTCGTCGAGAAAGTGCATGGCAAGTCTCCTTCGGGTGTGGCGGATCAGGTAGGGGTGAGCTGTGGGCGGTTCAGTCGCGCGGGGCCGCAGCGGCCTCGCGCGCGGCGAGCTCTTCGATCAGCATCGGCGCGCCCAGGCTCATGCTGTGGATGCCCAGCACACTGGTGAGCTGCAGTACGGCGGTGATCTCTTCCTTCGTGGCGCCCAGATCCAGCGCCTTGCGGATGTGGCGCCGCACGCCCGGCGCGTACAGGTGCGTGCAGGAGGCATCCACCGCGATGGCGAGGAATTCGATGGTCTTGGCGTCCAGCACGCCGGACAGCATGGGCTTCAGGCCCATGGCCATGAAGCGCTCGGTCCATTCGGGGTCCAGGTCGTAGCCGGCCTGCCACGCGGGATTCCATTCGCCGTGCGCGCGCAGGCGGTCGCACAGGGGCGTGGGCGATGTCGCGGGGGCGGGGTCTGCAGGCAGTGTGGCGTTCATGGGTGGGGCGACAGGCGGGTGCTGGGGAATCGCGGAGGAGCCGAATTCTTGGCGCGGCAGTGCGACACCAATTGACATTCCGGGACATCGACTTAGCATTTCGGGACACCGCTGGAAAACCCCGTGACGACCCTGGTGCGCAGTGCCGCGCTGACCCATTTCGTGCCCGTGGCCTCGCGCCTGGGCCTGAATCCACAGGCCTTGCTCGCGGAGGTGGGACTGCCCGCGCGCTGCCTGACGGAACCCGACCTGAAGGTGCCCACGCGCGCCGTGGCGCAGCTGCTGGAGCTGGCCGCCGCGCGTGCGCACGAGCCCGCCTTGGCCTTGCTGATGGTGGAGCAACGGCGGCTGTCGAACCTCGGGCCGCTGGGCCTGCTGATGCGCGACGAGCCCACGCTGCGCAGCGCGCTGGAGGCCGTGGTGGTGCACCAGCATCTCCACAACGAAGCCATCGCGCAAACCACGGAAGAAGCTGGCAGTCTGGTGATCATTCGCCAGGAATTCCTGGACGTCGGCGGGCCCTATCCCCGACAGGCGGCCGAGCTGGCGCTGGGCGTGCTGTTCCGTGTGCTCACGCTCTTCATGGGCGCCACCTGGCGGCCGCGCCTGGTGTGCTTCTCGCACGCCGCGCCGCGCGACACCACCCAGCACCGCCGCGTGTTCGGGCCGGCCTTGGCCTTCGGCCGCGAGTTCAACGGCATCGTCTGCAGCGCTGAAGACCTGGACGCACCCAACCCGGCGGCCGACCCCGTGATGGCGCGTTATTCGCGCCGACTGCTGCAGGACGACGCGCGGCGCGAGGCGCAGTTCGACCGGCGCGTGCGCCAGCTGATCGTGCTGCTGCTGCCGCACGGCCACTGCCAGGTGGACGTGGTGGCCCGGCATCTGGGCGTGGACCGCCGCACGGTGGCGCGCCGGCTGGGTGCCCTGGACACCAGTTTCAGCGCGCTGCTCGACGCCGTGCGCGCCGACCTGGTCGCCCGGTACATCGAAGGCCCGCGGCCGCTGGCCGAAGTGGCGGCCTTGCTGGGTTTCGACAGCCCCGGGTCGTTTTCGCGCTGGCACCGGCAGCGCTTCGGCGTCACGGCCCGCAGCCGCGCCTCGGCTCAGGCTTGAGGCACCGGCGGCGTCAGTCGGCCTTCACCGCATCGCGTCGTTGCCGATGCCGCGACGCCCGGGTCCCGGCTGCGGTGCGATGACGGCGCATCCTGCCGCAGAGATCGGCGCGCAGCCCGCGGCTGCGGGCACGATGCCGGCCGATTTCCCGCATCGTCCGTGGATCGACCCTGTCCCCTATCCTGGAGCCCCCGTTGCACTCTGAAGGAAGCACCATGTCCGACGCATTCGATCTCGTGGTCATCGGCGCCGGCTCGGGCGGCGTGGCCGCTGCGCGCCGGGCCGCGGCCCATGGCGCGCGGGTCCTGATCGTGGAGGCCGATCGAGTCGGCGGCACCTGCGTCATCCGGGGCTGCGTGCCCAAGAAGTTGATGATGTACGCCGCCGGCTTTGCGCAGGCCTTCGACGAAGCCCGCGGCTACGGATGGACCGGCGTGACGGGCACGTTCGAAATGAGCCGCTGGGCCGATGCCAAGGCCGCGGAAACCCGTCGCCTGGAAGGCATCTACCGACAGATGCTGACGGACGCGGGCGTGGAACTGGCCGAAGGCCGCGCGAAGCTGCTGGGCGGCGGCGCCGTGGCCGTGGGCGGGCGCACGGTGCGCGGCCAGCGTCTGCTGATCGCCACGGGCGGCGCGCCCGCGCACGCCGCGCTGCCCGGTTTGTCGATGGCCATGACGTCCAACGAGCTGCTCGATCTGCGCGAACTGCCGCGCCGCCTGCTGGTGGTGGGCGGCGGCTACATCGCGGTGGAGTTCGCCAGCATCCTGCGCGGCCTGGGCAGCGAGGTGACGCTGGCCTACCGCGGCACGCTCCCGCTGCGTGGTTTCGACACCGACCTGCGCACCCGCCTGGCCACCGCACTGTCCGCGCGCGGCATCGTGCTGGCCAGCGGCGTGGACATGGTCGGCTTGGAGCGAACGTCCAGCGGCTTTGCCCTCACCCGCGCCGATGGCTCGGTGCTGACCGCTGACGCGGTACTCAATGCCACCGGCCGACGCCCCAACACCGCGGGTCTGGGCCTGGAAGACGCGGGCGTGGCCTTGAATGCCGCGGGCGCCATCGCTGTCGACGCCGACAGCCGCAGCAGCGCCGACGGCATCTGGGCCATCGGCGACGTGACGGACCGCGTGAACCTCACGCCCGTGGCCATTGCGGAGGGCCGCGCCTTTGCCGATTCCGCATTCGGCCGGCGTCCCACGCGTGTGGACCACCGCACCGTGGCCAGCGCGGTATTCACCGATCCGCCCATCGCCACGGTGGGCCTGAGCGAAGCGGACGCGAGCCGGCTCGGCCCCGTCGACATCTACGAATCCGACTTCCGGCCGATGAAGACGGCCTTTGCCGGCGGCAACGCGCGCACCTACATGAAGCTGGTGGTCGATGGCCTGAACGAGCGCGTGCTGGGCATCCACATGATCGGCACAGACGCGCCGGAGATCGTGCAGAGCCTGGCTGTGGCGCTGACCTGCGGCGCGACCAAGCGCGACTTCGACCGCACGCTGGCCGTGCACCCCACGGCGGCCGAGGAATTTGTGCTCATGCGCGAGCCGGTGCGGCGCGTCGGCTCGGCTGCCGTACCGGCTGTCTGATCGGACGGATCGCGGGTCTGACCCACGAGATCGGCCACGGGCGCGAAGCCATCCGGGCGGCGCAGGGGCCGTGGCGGCACCCGTGCTCCAGCCGCTGCCGCGCCGCCGGACGCTGTGCCACCATCGCGCGACAGGTCAGGAACCGACACACGAGGCCCCGCCATGCACACCCAGGTCGCCATCATCGGCGCCGGCCCAGCCGGGCTGCTGCTTGCCGAGATCCTGCACCACCACGGCGTGCACAGCGTCGTGCTGGAACGGCAGCCGCGTGCGCACGTGCTCGGGCGCATTCGTGCCGGCGTGCTGGAGCAGACCACCGTGGACGTGCTGCGCGCGCACGGCCTGGCGGGGCGGCTGGACCGCGAAGGCCATCCGCACGACGGCATGAAGATCGTCTGGGCCGGGCGCAGCAGCTATTTCATCGACGTGCACCAGCACCAGGGCAAGCGCTTCGTGGCCTATGGCCAGACGCAGATCCAGGAAGACCTGTTCGCGGCGGCGGACCGGCGTGGCGCGCAGGTGCTGCACGGCGTCGAGGATGTCCAGCTGCAAGACATCGACGGTGCCACGCCGCGGGTCGTCTTCCGACATGAAGGGCAGCCGCGCCAACTCGCCTGCGACTTCATCGCCGGTTGCGACGGCTTCCACGGCGTGAGCCGCCGCGCGATGCCGCCGCAGGTGCTGCAGGAGTTCGAGAAGGTCTATCCGTTTGGATGGTTAGGTGTGCTGTCGCAGACGCCACCCCTGCCCGACATCACCTATGCCAACCACCCGCGTGGCTTTGCGCTGGCTTCGATGCGCAACCCCATGCTCAGCCGCTACTACGTGCAGGTGACGCTGGACGCCCGACTGGAGGACTGGCCCGACGAGCGCTTCTGGGACGAGCTCAAGGCCCGCTTCCCGCCCGACATGGCCGAGGCCATCGTCACCGGGCCATCGATCGAGAGTTCGATCGCCCCGCTGCGCAGCTATGTGGCCGAGCCCATGCGCCATGGCCGGCTCTTCCTGGCCGGTGACGCCGCCCACATCGTGCCGCCCACCGGCGCCAAGGGCCTGAACCTGGCGGTGTCGGATGTGCACTACCTCGGCCGCGCCCTGGGGGCCTTCTACCGCGAAGGGTCGAGCGGGCTGATCGACAGCTACAGCGCCACGGCGCTGCGGCGGGTGTGGCATGCCGTGCGCACGTCGTGGTACCTCACCAACCTGCTGCACCGGTTTCCGGGCGCCAGCGCGTTCGACCAGCGTGCGCAGGAGTACGAACTCGACTACATCAGCGCCTCGCCAGCCGCCCAGCGTGCACTGGCAGAGCAGTACGCGGGGCTGGATCTGTGATCGCGGCGCGCGGTAGCGCCCCGCCGTTGCGTCTCTGACCGGCCATGGGCGGCAGCCCGGCAAAACCATTCAATCTCGATAAACACCGACGACCCCAGCAACCATTTCGCGCCGCCCGCGCCGCGTGATGGCCTTGTCACGCGGGCACTGCGCGCAAACCCGCGCCGACAATGGCGCTCTTGAAGCCGCTGGCCAGGCCGGGCAGCTGCGCATTCGCCCCACCCGTCAGGCGCTCCTCGGGAATTCCTGGTTCACACGAATAAGGTCGTTCTCGATAATTTGCGGATGTTCCCGGTTTTTCGCCCAGCGCCGTGCCTGCCGCCTTGCGGTCGCGGGTGTCGCCGGTCGTTCGCTGCTGCGGCGCACAGGCCCCGCAAGAGAGCCTCTGCGTGAGCGCCACCCGGCTCGAGCTGTTCAGCCACAGTCCGTCGATCCGTGTGCGCGACGTGACGCTGTCGCAAGCCGACGACCGCCAGCGCCACCGCGAAAAGCTGGCGCGCATCGTGCTGGACGAGATGTTCCAGTTCGTCGGCTTGCTCGATGCCCAGGGGCTGACGCTTGAAATCAACAGCACTGCGCTGGAAGGCGCCGGCATCCAGCTGGACGAAATCCAGGGCAAACCCTTCTGGCAGGCACGCTGGTGGGCCGTCTCCAGCGAGACCATGGAGTACCAGCGCGAGCTGATCCGCCGCGCCAGCGCCGGCGAGTTCGTGCGCTGCGATGTCGAGGTCTACGGCCGCTCGGGCGGTGAAGAGACCATCATCGTCGACTACTCGCTGATGCCGGTGCGCGACGCGGGCGGCCGGGTGGTCTTCCTGCTGGCCGAAGGCCGCAACATCACCGAAAAGAAGCGCGCCGAAGCCGTGATCGCGCGCAAGAGCGAAGAGCTGCAAAGGCTGCTCGACCACGTGCGCCAGCTCGACCAGCTCAAGAGTGACCTCTTCGCCAACGTCAGCCACGAGCTGCGCACGCCGCTGACGTTGATCCTGGGCCCCGCGGAGGAGATGCTGGCCCACGGCACCAACCTCACCGAACTGCAGCGCCGCGACCTGACGGTGATCCACCGCAACGCGTCCACGCTGCTCAAACACGTCAACGATCTGCTCGACCTGTCCAAGCTCGACGCGCGGCGCATGACGATCAACTACGCCCGCATCGACCTCGTGCCGCTGGTGCGCATGGTCGCGGGCCACTTCCAGACGCTGGCGCCGCCGCGCGGGCTGAGCTACGCGATCAGCACGCCGGACACGCTGCCGGCCGAGGTGGACGCCGAGAAGATCGAACAGGTGCTGCTGAACCTGCTGTCCAACGCCTTCAAGTTCACGCCGGCGGGCGGGCGCATCCACTGCGCGCTGGAAGCCATCGGCGAAGGCCACGTGCTGCTGAGCGTGCAGGACAGCGGCCCTGGCGTCGCGCCCGAGATGCGGCGCACGATCTTCGAGCGCTTTCGCCAGGCGCAGCAGGCCACCACGCGCAGCTATGGCGGCACGGGTCTTGGCCTGGCCATCGCCAAGGAGCTGGTCGATCTGCACCAGGGCACGATCAGCGTGGCGCCGGCGCCTGGCGGTGGCTCGCTGTTCCAGGTGGAGATGCCGCGCCAGGCGCCGGACGGCGCGTTTGTGCGCAGCGGTCTGGTCGTCGACGATTCCGCGCGACGCGAAGCCGTGGCCGAAGGCGTGGTGGCCGAGTTGCAGCCGTCCGACGCCGACGCGGTCTTCGAGCAGCGCAGGCCCGACCGCCCCAGCATCCTGGTGGTCGAGGACAACCACGAGATGCGCCGCTTCATCGTCGAGTCGCTGGCGCAGGAGTACGACATGGTCTCGGTCGCGGATGGCGAATCGGGCCTGGCGCGCGCGCTGGCCGAACTTCCGGATCTGGTCGTCACCGACCTGATGCTGCCGCGCCTGGGCGGCGACGGGCTGGTGCAGGCGTTGCGCCAGCGGCCGGGACTGGCGAACGTGCCCATCCTCGTGCTCTCGGCCAAGGACGACGACGCGCTGCGCACACGGCTGCTGGCCGAATCGGTGCAGGACTACGTCACCAAGCCTTTCTCGGCCAACGAGTTGCGTGCACGCGTGCGCAACCTGGTCACGGTCAAGCGCGCGCGCGACATGCTGCAGCGCGAACTGGCCACGCAGAACGAAGACCTTGCGCAGTTGGCGGAGCAGCTCATCGCCAACCGCCAGGCGCTGCAGGCCTCCGAATACCGCTGGTGGGCGATCTACGAACACTCGCCGGTGGGCATCGCACTGGCCGATGCGAGCGGCGCCTTCCGCACGACGAACCCGGCCTTCCGGGCGATGGTGGGCTACGAACCCGAGACCTTGCACCAGCTGAGCCTGCCCCAGCTCACGCCGGAAGACGACCGCGCGGCCGCCGAGCTGCGGCTGCAGCGCCTGCTCAGCGGCGAGGTCGAGGAGCACCACCTGCAGCGCCGTTTCCTGCGCCGCGACGGCAGCATCGCCTGGGCCAACACCAGTGTCTCGCTGGTGCCCGCGTCCGACCGCACACCGCGCCAGCTGATCATGGTGGCCGAGGACATCACCGAGCGCAAACGCGCCGAGCAGGCGCTGTCGAAGGCGCAGGAAGAGATCGCCCGCGTGTCGCGGGCCTCCACGCTGGGCGAGCTGGCGGCGTCGATCGCGCACGAGGTCAACCAGCCGCTGGGCGCCGTCGTCGTCAACGGCCATGCCTGCCTGCGCTGGCTGCAGGCCCGGCCGCCGAGCGGGTCGGAAGCCACGGCGGCGGTCGAGCGCATCATCCGTGACGCCAACCGCGCCAGTGCCGTGATCGCGCGCATCCGCGCCTTCCTCAAGCGCGACGAGGTGCGGCGTGACCTGATCGACGCCGACGGCGTGATCCGCGAGGTGATCGAGCTCGTGCGGCCCGAGGCCGCCAAGCAAGGCATCCGCATCCGCCACAGCCCGGCAGCTGAGCTGCCGCCGGTGCTGGCCGACCGCATACAGCTGCAGCAGGTGGTGCTGAACCTGCTGCTCAACGGCATCGAGGCCATGGTCGATACCGCACCGGCCCAGCGCGTGCTGGCCGTGGCCACGCGTGCACACGACAAGGACAGCGTCGCCATCGACGTGCGCGACGCCGGCCATGGCATCGGCGCCGACGACCGCGACCGCATCTTCGATGCCTTCCACACCACCAAGGCCGAAGGCATGGGCATGGGGCTGGCGATCAGCCGCTCGATCGTCGAGTCCCACGGCGGCCGCATCTGGGTGACGCCGCACACGGGCCCCGGCGTGACCTTCTCCTTCACCCTTCCCTGCGAGCGAGGCCGACCATGAACGCCATCCAACATCCCGAAAAGGCCCAGGTTTTTGTGGTCGACGACGACCTTTCCGTGCGCGAAGCCATGAGCAGCCTGATCCGCTCGGTCGGGCTGGGCGTCGACACCTTCGCCTCGGCCGCGGAATTCCTGTCGCGCTTTCGCCGGCCCGACACCGCCGCCTGCCTGGTGCTGGACGTGCGCATGCCCGGCATGAGCGGGCTGGAGCTGCAAAGGCACCTGGGCGAAACCGGCCACCACCTGCCCATCGTCTTCATCACCGGGCACGGCGATATCCCGATGACCGTGCGTGCGATCAAGGCCGGCGCCATCGAGTTCCTGCCCAAGCCCTTCCGCGACCAGGACCTGCTGGAGGCCATCACCCAATCGCTGCAGCAGGACGAAGCCGCACAGGCCACGCGCCTGCGCCTGGCCGAATTGCGGGCGCGGCTGGCCAGCCTGACGCCGCGCGAACTGGAGGTGCTGCCGATGATGCTCAAGGGCCTGCGCAACAAGCAGGCCGCGCATGCGCTGGGCATCGCCGAGGTCACGGTCAAGGTGCACCGCCACCACATCATGGAGAAGATGCAGGCCTCGTCGGTGCCCGACCTCGTCGAGATGATCAATACCCTGCGCCAGGGTGAATCGGCGACTCGAACGTCCGACCTCAGCGGACCGGGTTCAGAAGCGCTGGGTGCCGGGCGCCGGGTTCACTGACCCCCTCCACCCCGCCTCGGCGATGGCCCCAGCCATGGCGGGCGGGGCCCCGCGAGGATTCACAGCCCGACGCCGCGCCTGAACTGCGCTGCAGCCGCCGTGGCCTTGGCGCCGATGCCCGGCGCATCGGGCAGCGCGGCGCAGTAGGCCGCCACGGCCTTGTCGGCCAGGGGCTCCCACTTCTGCACCCAGCCGCGCATCACCTCCAGGTTGCCCGGCTGCCCGAGCGCCATGCGCACGAGTTCGGTGGCCCAGCGGCGGTGCCGTTGCGCGTCGAGCAACTGCGCGTCGGTGATCAGGCCCAGCAAGGTGTCACCGTTGTGCCGGGCAGCCTCGCCCAGGCCGCGCAGCACCGCTTCTTCGACGGCAGGCCGCACGACCAGGTTCAGGGCAGTGAAGCTCTCGGCCCAGTCCCAGGCCACCAGCGCACGTTCGACCAACTCGCGCCAGCCCTGCCAGGCGGCGTCCTGTTCCCAGTAGCCGCGCTCGTCACGTCCGAAGCCCAGCGCCGGGAAGCTGTTCGAGAGTTCCTTGGTGCGATACGCCGTGTGTGAGAGCCAGCGCAGCGAGTCGGCCGTCTGGTAGGTGGCGCAGTTGGAGATCGTCGAGGCCGGCGCCATCTGCGACAGATAGGCCGAGCCCATCTGCAGCGTGTGGAACAGGTAGCGCGCCGGGGTGTACAACCGCGCCAGCGAGCCGGCCCAGGTTTTCTCCAGCATGCTGTCGTGGCCACGCGCCGAGAACTGCTCCAGCAGCCCGGCGACATAGGTCTCCTGCCCGTCCTGCTGCATGTTGTAGGTGCGGTAGACCATCTCGTCCGGGTCGCGGAAGGCGTTCCAGTCCGGGTGCGTCAGCGGCGAGGCGTTGCGGTGCGTCTTGAACCACTGCGCCATCTCGAAATTCGGATCCAGCTCGAAAGGCGCGTCCGGGTTGTCGGTGTGGAAATGCAGGTTCGTCGAGACGATCTCGTACTCGCTGGGCTTGCGCCGGCGCCCCGCGAGGTGGCTCCAGGTCTTCAGCGGCTTCAGGACTTCGGGTTGGGACATGGCGGCGGTCTCCTTCAGAGCGTCTTCTCGTAGTAGAAGCGGACATAGTCGTCCGCCGTCTCGATGCGGCCTGCAAACGAGCCGAGGTTGACCTCGAGCTCAGACATCTTGAACGGCCGTCCCAGCGTGCGTTCCAGCGTCTCGCGGCGCAGGATCAACTCGCCTTCGGTGTCGATGCGCACATAGGCCAGCTTGTCGTCGACACGGATGGTCTTGCCGGGGTTGTCTTCCTCGGCGGCCTCGATCACCCCGGCGGTGATGGGGCTGGCGCGCAGCACGGGGCCGACGCGGTTGTTGCGGTAGGCGTGGGCGGTTTTTTCTTGGCTCATGGTGGGGTTCCGGTGGTGTTCAGGCGTGGGCGAACAGCGGTTGGATGCCTTCGACGTCGACAAGCACATCGTCACCGTCGAGCTTCACGGGGTACGGGGCCAGCTGGCAGTCGCCCGGGTTGATGCCCTTGCCGCTGCGTGCATCGAAAGTCCATTGGTGCGCCCTGCACATCAGCACCTGGCCGTCGAAACTGCCTTCGCACAGCGGGATGTCCTGGTGCGGGCACTTGCCCTGGAAGGCTCGCACATCGCCGCCTTCCAGGCCGACGAGGACGATGACGTGTTCCTGTACCCGAACCTCGTTGATCTCGCCTTCCCAGACGTCGTCCAGGGTGCAGACCTTCTGAAACGCCATGGCCGTGCCTCAGTCGTCGCAGAAGATGAACTCGAGCGACTCCATCGGCTTGATGTCGGTCTCGCACAGTTTGGCGTCGCGCGGGAAGAAGGTCTCGCTGCCCTGGCGGCGCACGCGCACGACCTTGCCCGGCCGCGGCGCGACACGCCGGCCGACGGAATGGTGCGCAGCAGCGGCCGCCACCTGGTCCATCGTGTTTTCCGTGTCCACCGGCAGCAGTTGCAGCACGAAGTCGTACTGGAAGTTGGAAATCAGGGGAAAGAGTGCCATGTCGTGTTCCTTTCGGTCGGGCCGCGTTCAGGCGGCCTTCTTCTGGTAGCGCTGCTGGCGGTAACTCTCGACCCACGCGTACCCGTGGGCGTCGTCGCCGATCTCGCCCGGCGCCAGGCTCATGTACTTCAGCGCGCCACCCAGGTCGGGCGGCTGGATGTGGCCGGCCAGGAAGCGGTCGACCAGCGTGAGGTGGTCGCGGTAGCGCACGGGGTCCTGCTGGAACACCCAGCGGTCGATCTCGGAGTTGAAGTGGTAAGTGCGGCCCTTGTAGTCCAGCGGGTAGTCCTTGACGTTCCAGCCCTTGCCCGGAATGGCGCAGATCGGAATCTGGCTCATGTTGCAGACGATGGGCAGCGTCTCGGGCACGGTCAGCTCCGGACGGCCGGCCACGAGGTTGTCGATGATCACGTCCCAGGCCTGGCCGAACGAGTCGTTCCAGCCGGGGTACTTTTCCTCCAGCCAGTCGCGGCAGTCCGGCGTCATGCCGGCGGCGGGGTTCCACCACAGCGTGGGCCGCCAGAACCAGATGCCCATCTGGTAGGCGTGGTGCTGGTAGTCGAACTCGTTGATCATCTGGTCCCAGTACCAGGGCAGGTCGAGACCCAGGTCGATCAGCGTGCGCTCGAACTGGCCGACGATCCACTCGGTCATGAACTCCTTGAACGACTGCTTGCGGTGCGCCAGCGGCGTGGCGTAGTCCATGGCCGTGCCGGTGAGCAGGCTGAACAGCCGCCAGGCGCGCGCAATGGCCACGTCCACGAGCTTCTGCGCCTGCTCTTTTCGACCGTTGGCGATCAGGATCTGCAGCGCCGGGCCGCCGATCTGCGCGTGCCGCGATTCGTCCGTCTGGATGCTGGAGATCAGGCTGGAGAAGGTGAAGTCGCCGGTCTCAGCCGCGTCCGCCGCCAGGCCCAGGAACTGCATGTTCGTGAAGCCGGTTTCGAAGGCGAAGGTCAGCATCACCGCGATATCCGTGGCGCTGCGTGCCAGGAAGAGATCGTCGAAGGTGTGACGCGCCGCGATCGCGCCCCATTCGTTGGTGTGGTACGCCTTGTGCGCCCAGTCGAACTGGCGGTCCTTGGAACAGTAGCTGTGCGGGAAGAACAGTTGCAGCTGCGCGTGCCGGTTCTCGTCCATCATGCCGAAGGTGGCCATGTTGCGCATGCCCGGCGCGCGGCCGAAGCGCACCATGCGGGCCTCGGCGCTCATGGCGGCGTACTCGCCCAGCGCAATGGCGCCGTAGTGCGATTTCAGGATCGACAGCCAGCCCGGATCGGCCTCCTCGAACATGCGGCTGCGCTCGAGTGCCGCCTTCACCGAATACGCACCCGCGTCCTTTTCGCGCTGGATGTTCACGTACTCGGCGTACGAGGTCTTGTAGGGCTCGTCGTAGGTTTCCCACTTCTCCATCGGCACGCCCATCGCGCCGGTCATGAGGTCGGGGAAGAGTTCCGATTCCTTGACGTAGGTCGGCGTCCAGTTGGTGTCGCGTGCGATGTCGTACCAGTCGCTGCGGTCGAGCAATGCCATGGTTCTTGCCTCCAATGTGCGGCCGAGCATAGGCAGCACACGGCGGCGGCACCATTGCACTTTGGTTTACGGCGCTACGCCTTTCAGAGCCGCCCGCAATCCGCCGCCAGCAGCAGGTGCGTGAGGTCGTGGAAGCGCTGCGCATCCTGTCCGGTGAGCTCGCGGATGCGCTCGATGCGCGCGTACAGCGTATTCGCGTGTACCCCGAGCGCACGCGCGGCACCCTGCACGTTCATGTCGGCGTCGGCCAGTGCGCGCAGTGATTTCAGCAGTGCGCCTGCCGATTTCTGGTCGGCCTCGCGCAGCCGCGCAAACCACGCCGGCAGCGCGGCCTGCACGTAGTCCGCGCCGCGGTGGATCAGCAGGCGGCGGATGGGCAAGGCGGCAAACGGCACCACGCGCTCGGCCACCGTCGCGAAGTCCAGCGCCACCGTCGCTTCATGCAGGCCCTGCGGAATGAAGGCCGTCGACGGCTGGTCGCTGGAGAGCCCGACCAGCACCGCCGGGCCAAGCGTGAGCAGGCGCGGCAACACACGATCGGCCAAGGCCGCCTGCGGCGCCGTCCAACCCGACACACGCCGCACATCGGAAAACACCGCCGTGACGAGGTTGCTGCGCAAGCCCACCAGCGCGCGCACCGAGGCCAGCGGCGCCACGGCGTCGGCCACGGCGTCGGCCACGCGCTGCGCGCGCGCCGGGTTCTCCATCTCGAGCGGGTCGGTCGACTGCGCCAGCGCCACGCAAAAGCTCAGCCGCTGCTCCAGGTAGCCTGCGCGCTTGAGCAGACGCGCCACACGCGCATCGGACTCGTCATAGCCGCTGACCAGCGTGCTCAAGAGCTCGTTGCGCCGATCGCCTTCCGCTTCCGCCAGCAGCCGCGTCTGCGCCACGTATTCACCCGCCGCGACGATGCCGACGGCGCCCACATACTCCGCGCCGAACGCGGCCCAGACCGCCTCCACGGGCGCCTTGCCGCGCAAGGCCTGCACCCACCAGGCTTGCATGCAGCGATACCCCTGCAGCAGCGCCTCGAGCGGAAAGCGCTGCGCGGCGCACCGGCGTGCATGTGCACGAACGAACTCGAAATCACCCGGCGCGCCGCCGTCCAGCAGCCGCACGAACTCGGCCAGGTGTTCCTGCGCATGCCGCTCCAGATCGGGCAGCAGTTCCGGGTTGCCCGATGCGCCGAAGGCCGCGACCTCGGCCACCACGGCCTCGCGCACGCGGCGCGCCCAGGCCTCGGTGGGCTGCGGCCAGGCACCGGTGTCGCGCGTGGACGCGCCTGAGGGCGCATCGGCCCGCACGGCATCCAAGGCCTTCTGCAGGCGCCGGGACGTGTCGGCGTCGGTGATCGGTGCAGCCAGGGGCAGAGGGTTGGGCAGTTTGGATGGCACTGTGAACACTCGACATTCAGAACCCGCAATTCTCATGAAAGTCGCCGTTGTTTGCACCTGTTGATGTGAATACTCTCCACATCGGGATGCCGGCCGGCGCCCTTCCACTCATCCCCTATCAGGAGAACGCAACATGGCCAAATACCTCTTCGTCTATCACGGCGGCAAGGTGCCCACCAACCCGGCAGAAGCCAAGGCGACACACGACGCCTGGGGCGCGTGGTTCGGCTCGCTCGGCGCGGCCGTCATCGACGGCGGAAATCCCGTGGGCAAGTCCTACACCGTGCGCGGCGATGGCTCGCTCGTCAGCGACGGCGGCGCCAACCCGGCCACCGGCTACAGCCTCATCGAAGCCTCGAACGTCGAAGACGCCCACAAGAAGGCCGCCGGCTGCCCGCTGCTGAAACACGGTGGCACGATCGAGCTGGCACAGGCGATGGATATGTGACGGCATCCACCCCGCGGAGCCGGAAGAACTGGCCTCGGCGGAGTGGTCTGTTCGCAGGTCTGCCACGCCGGCCTGCGCTCTAGGATGTCCGCACGGGCTGCAGGCCGGGTTCAGCCCGCCTGCGTCTCGACAAGGCACAGGCAAAGGCCACGTCGACCAGGCAGCCCGTAGACGGCCCCCACGCGGTTGTCGCCTACCGCTGAGGTCCAGATGGCAGCCTTTCGACGTCTCCTTGCATCTCTCGCCCTGCTGGCCGGTGCCGGCGCCCCGACCGTCGCACTGGCCCAGGCCGAAGCCCCGTTGAAGCTGCGCATCGTCGGCGGCCTGGCCCACGTGAGCCAGTACGTGAACCACGAGATGCCGTTCTGGACGCGTGAGCTGCCGCGGCTGTCCGGCGGGCGCATCGTGGCGGAGATCGTGCCGCACGACCAGGCCGGCCTGCGCAGCCAGGAAATGCTGCGTGTGATCCAGCAGGGCGCCGTGCCCTTCGGCACCGTGCTGTTGTCGCGCGTGCAGGCCGTGGACCCTGAGATGTCCGCCGCGGACCTGGCCGGGCTGAACCCCGACATGCCCACGCTGCGCAAGCACCTGAGCGCCTTTCGCCCGCAGTTGGAGAAGCTGATGCGCCAGCACCACGGCATCGAGGTGCTGGCGGTCTACGTCTATCCCGCGCAGGTGACCTTCTGCACCAAGCCGTTCAGGGGGCTGGGTGACCTGGCGGGCCGGCGCGTACGCGTGGGCAGCCCGACGCAGGCCGACCTGATGCGTGCGCTCGGTGCCGTGCCTGTGGCCACGGAGTTTGCCGAGATCATGTCCAGCGTCCGCTCCGGATCAGTGGACTGCGTGGTGACCGGCGCGATGTCAGGCAACACAATCGGCCTGCACGAGGCAACAACCCACATCGACCCGCAGGCCGCGACCTGGGGCCTGTCGATCTTTGGCGCCAACCTAGCGGCCTGGAACGCGCTGCCGGCCACGGCGCGCAAGCTGCTGCGCGACGAGTTGCCCAGGCTGGAGCAGGCCATCTGGGCGGA
Organism: Pseudomonadota bacterium; assembly: GCA_963205115.1. Classification (GTDB taxonomy): domain Bacteria; phylum Pseudomonadota; class Gammaproteobacteria; order Burkholderiales; family Burkholderiaceae_C; genus Rubrivivax. The sequence goes on from CAUJHV010000029.1 coordinate 250,221, forward strand.
CGCCGAGCGCGACACCATGCAGGGCGTGGCCTGCAACACCGGCCAGGCGGGCTGCAAGGCCGGCAAGATGGGCCGCATGGCCGTGGCCCAAGGCAGCCCGGCCGACGCCGAGCGCGTGCGCCAGATCTTTGCGTCCTCCGTGCTGCCCTTGTGGATCGAGCGTTGCGGCGCCAACTGCGTCGCTCAGTGGAACCAGACGATGGCGCCAATCGTCGGCATCCGGGCCCGCCTGCCGTGACCGCGACCCGGCGCGTGGCCGTCGCCATCTGGGGGATGGTGACGCTGTGCATCGCCGGGATCTTCGGCATGAACGGCCTCCACCTGCGCGCCGAGCGCACCGAGGCCTACCGACGCCTGGAAAACGATGCGGCGCGCATCGTGCGCGGGGCCGAGGCCGGTCTCAACCGCAGCCTGCTCGGCGTGGACCTTCTGCTGGCAGGGATCGGCGATACGCTGGCCCAGGAAGGCGTGCCCGAGCGCAACCAGCGCCGCGTGCTGCCGGGCCTGCGCGCGCTGGTGAGCCAGAACCTGATGGTGCGTGAGCTGTGCGTGCTGTCCAGGCAGGGCCAGGAACTGGCCTGCGCGCACGACGGCCCGCTGCGTACGGGCATGGTCCTGCCGAGCGGCTTCGTCGACGCGGTCATGGCCCAGCCCTTCCCGACCATGGCCCTGAGCGATCCCGCAAACAGCCGCGCCAGTGGCGAGGCGGTGCTGTACCTGGCGCGACCGCTGCTGCTGGCAAAGGGCGAGAAGCTGATGGTGGTGGCCGAAGTCCCGGCCGCCCTGCTGTCCGCGGTGATGGACCAGGCCGCGGGTCTGGAGGATCTGTCGATCAGTCTGGAGCGCACCGATGGCCGGCTGCTGGTGACCGCCCCGCTCGATCCGACGCGGCTGGGCCGGCGACTGCAGCCGCCGCTCGCCACCTCACAAGCCGACGGCATGCCCCGGCGGGCAAGCCTGCGAACCCGAGACGCCGCCGGCATGGTCGCTTCGCGCCCGACACTGGATCCGTCGCTGATCGTCTCGATCGGCATTCCCACCGAGAAGGTCGACGCCGAGCTGGGCGCGGAGACCCGTGTCGACCTGTCGATCTGCACCGGGGTCGGCCTGCTGCTGATCGGGTTGGCCGCCTTGCTGCACCGGCACCTCACCCAGCAGGCGCACGCGCGCATGACCATCGATGCGGCGCACGCGGAAATGGCGCGCATGCAGCACACGCTGGACCAGGCGCTCGATGCGATGAGCGAGGGTTTTGCGATCTTCGATGCCGAGGATCGCCTGATCCTGTGGAACCGCCGCTACCTGGAGATCTTTCCGTACCTGGCGCCGGTGGTCACGCGCGGGGTCAGCAGCCAGCTGCTGGGAGAGGCCGCCATCTCGGCCTACCTGCCCGACGGGACGGACGACGAGCGGCGGGCCTTCGTCGCCTCGTTCGCGCGCCGGCGTGGCGATCTGACCGCACCTTTCGACTTGACCACGCCGGCCGGGCGTGAGATGCAGATCTCCGTGCAACCCATCGCCAAGGGCGGCAAGGTCGCGCTGTACACCGACGTCACGCAGATGCGGGCGTCGGCACGGGCACTGGAAGAGTCGCGCGACGCGGCCCAGGCCGCGGCACGCGCGAAATCGCAATTCCTGGCCGTCATGAGCCACGAGATCCGCACGCCGCTCAATGCCATCTCGGGCATGACCTTCCTGATGAAACGCGACGGGTTGCCGGATCGGCAGGCCGCCCGGCTGGCCCAGATCAGCGCGGCCGGGCAGCACCTGCTGGCGATCATCGACTCGGTGCTGGACCTGTCCAAGATCGATGCCGGCAAGCTGAAGCTGGAGTCACGCCCGCTGAGCCTGGTGGACATCGTCGAGCGCACAACGCAGATCCTGTCCGACCGGGCGCGCGCCAAGGGCGTGACGCTGGCCACCGATGTCGCCGACCCGGCCTACACGCTGCTGGGCGACGCCACACGGCTGCAGCAGCTGCTGCTGAACTACGCGTCCAATGCGCTGAAGTTCACCGAGACCGGGTCGGTCACCGTGCGCGTGCGCGTGCAGGACGCTTCGGGCACGCGCGTGCGCGTGCGCCTGGACGTGGAGGACACCGGCATCGGCATCGACCCGCAGGAGCTGCCGCGCCTGTTCGGCGCCTTCGAGCAGGCCGACACGTCCAGCACGCGCCGGCACGAAGGCACCGGACTGGGTCTGGCCATCAACAAGCACCTGGCCGAACTGATGGGTGGCGGGGTCGGCGCCAACAGCTGCCCCGGCGCGGGCAGCGTCTTCTGGGCCACGGTGCAGCTGGCGCGCAGCCTGCCTGTCGAGGGCGCGCCTTCCGCGCCAAAGGCGGCGCACGCCGACGCCCACGCGGACAAGCCTCCGCCCCAACTGGCCGGCCGCTCGGCGCTGGTGGCCGAGGACGACCCGATCAATCAGGAAATCGTCGTCGACCTGCTGCGCGACGCCGGCATGCAGGTCAGCGTGGTGACCGACGGATTGCAGGCGGTGCAAGCGGCGGCAGCGCAGGCCTTCGACGTCATCCTGATGGACCTGCGCATGCCCGGCATGGACGGCCTCACGGCCACGCAGCGCATCCGCGCGGGCGCGACGCACTGCCACACGCCGGTGGTGGCGGTCACCGCGAACGCGTTCGAAGACGACCGCCAGCGCTGCCTGGACGCCGGCATGGCCGACTTCGTCACCAAGCCCATCGATCCGGCGGCGCTGTACGCGGCGCTGGTGCGCGTCACAGGCCGCGCTGCAGCGGCTGAGCGCACCGCGCTGACATAGACGCTCCGCACCCTCAATCTGCGGCGCGCGAACGCGGCGACGCAGACGCCCACCCGTTCGTCTGGGCGACTCACGGGCGGGCTGCGACGGGCGCCGGGTGCACGCCGTCGCCGTCCCCTGCCCGCCGGCCCTTGCCCAGCATCAGCTCGTGGTGTCCGCATCCCGCCGGGATCATCGGAAAGCAGTTCTCCTCGGCACGCACCCGCACGTCCAGGAAAAACGGGCCCTCGGTGTCGAGGCAGTTCCGCAGGGCCTCGTCCAGATCGCCGCGCCGGTCGACCCGCGCAGCCCGCCAGCCGAAGCCGCGTGCGACGGCGACGAAGTCCGGCATCGATGCGTGGTAGCTCTGGCTGTAGCGCCCGCCATGGATGAGTTCCTGCCACTGGCGCACCATGCCCATCCAGCCGTTGTTGCACAGCACCACCTTCACCGGCACGCGGTGCTGCACGGCGGTGGCGAGTTCCTGGATGTTCATGAGGATGGACGCGTCGCCGCTGACGCACACCACCGTCTTGTCCGGATGGGCGATCTGCGCGCCGATGGCCGCGGGCAGCCCGTAGCCCATCGTGCCCGCACCCCCTGAGGTCAGCCAGCGCCGCGGATGTTCGAAGCGCAGGTGCTGCGCGGCCCACATCTGGTGCTGACCGACATCGGTGGAGACGATCGCATCGCGCCCTTCGAGTTCAGCCTGCAGCCGGCACATCAGGGCCTGCGGGGCGATGTCCTCGGGCGTGTCGTCGAAGTCGAGCGAGCGCGCCTGCCGCCAGCCCTGGATGCGCTGCCACCAAGGCGCGAGCCGCTCGATGCCGGGCGAGGTTGCCGGCAGCCTCTCGAGCAGCATGCCCAGCACCTGCGCGCAATCGCCCGCGACGGACCAGTCTGCACGCAAGACCTTGTCGATCGACGTGGGGTCGATGTCGATGTGCACAACGCGCGCGCCCGGGCAGAAATCGGCCAGTCGCCCCGTGACCCGATCGTCGAAGCGCGCGCCCACGCAAACCACCAGATCCGCGTGGTGCATCGCCAGGTTGGCTTCGAGCGTGCCGTGCATGCCCAGCATGCCCAGCCACTGCGGGCTCGACGCCGGAAACGCGCCCAGGCCCATCAACGTCAGCGTACAAGGGCCACCGATCCGGCGCACGAGAGCCTGGAATCGCTCGCATGCCAGCGGTCCGGAATTGACAAGGCCGCCGCCGCCATAGAACACGGGCCTTTGCGCTTGGAGCAGGGCCTGGACGATGGCATTCGAGCGGTCGTCGTCGTCGACTTTGGCCACCACAGGGCCCGGGCGTAGCGGGCGCGATGCCGGGAGCAGTTGCACCGGTGATGCCTGCACGTCCTTGGGGATGTCGACCAGCACAGGCCCTGGCCGGCCACCCGAAGCGACCTCGAAGGCCTTGCGGATGACGGTCTCGAGCCGGGTGACATCGCGCACCTGGTGGTTCCACTTGGTCACCGATCGTGAGATGCCGATCGCGTCGCACTCCTGGAAGGCATCCGTTCCGATGGCGTGGGTGGCCACCTGACCGCTGATGCACACGATGGGCACGGAGTCGCACAGCGCGTCGAGCAGGCCCGTGGTGGTGTTGCTCATGCCCGGGCCCGAGGTGACCAGCACCACGCCCACGCGACCCGTGCTGCGCGCATAGCCTTGCGCGGCGTGGACTGCCGCCTGCTCGTGCCGCACCAGGATGTGCCGCAGCCGCGGCTCCTGATGCAAGGCGTCATACAAGGGCAGCACCGCGCCGCCCGGATAACCGAAGACCGTGTCCACGCCCAGGTCCAGCAGGGTGCGAATCAGCAGGTTCGCACCGGAGACCGGCCCATCGCGCGCGGCAGGGCTGATGGCGGCCGACACGGGCAGATCGTGGAGATGGCGCATCCGGGCAGTGTGCGCGAAGCGCTGCAGAAAAGGCTGCTGAATCTTCTGCGAAGCCGATCCATGACGGAAAATCCTTCTGCGTCAAAACAGGATTACAGAATGAATCTCGACAAGATCGACCTTGCCATCCTGGAAGTGCTCCAGCGCGACGCACGCACCAGCCTGCAGGCGCTGAGCAGCCAGGTCGGCCTCACCTCGTCGCCTTGCTGGGCCCGCATCAAGCGCATGGAAGAGGCGGGCGTCATCGAGGGCTACAGCGTGCGCGTCAACGCCGAACACATCGGCCTGCGCGAGACGGTCATCGTCCAGGTCACGCTGGACAACCACTCCGACGAAGCCCTGTTCGAGTTCGGCCGCGCGCTGCAGGCCATTCCCGAGGTGCTGGAGGCTTTTCTGGTGTCCGGCGACTACGACTACTACATCCGCATTGCCGTGCAGGACACGCGCGATTACGAACGCCTGCTGCGGGAACAGCTCTACAAGATCCCCGGCATCCGGCACAGCAAATCGAGCTTCGTGCTGCGCAGCCTGAAGCAAAGCATGCTGCCGCTGCGGCGATGAGACACCGCCTTGCATGTCGCGGTCCGGGGCGCGTGCCGGCGGCGCGCACCGCCGCGGTCGGGCGTCACTCGAACTGCAGGCCGGCCTTCTGGATCACAGGCACCCAGCGCGCCTTGAAGGCCGCCAGCGCCGCGCGTGTCTGTTCGCGCGTGGCAACCACCGGTTCGGCCTTGGCGTCCAGGAAGGCCTTCTGCAGCGACGGCGCGGCCATCGCGGCGGCGATCTCGGCGGCCAGCCGGTCGGCCCGATCCGGCGGCATCGTGGCTTTGGCAAAGACCGTATTCCAGCCCACTGCAGTGACGTCGAGGTTGCTTTCCTTGAACGTGGCGATGGTCGGCACGGCACGCTTGTCGCCCGAGGTGGCCAGGATGCGCAGCTTGCCGCCTTCATGCAGCGGCAGCAGCGTGTCCAGCGCGTCCACCGCCATCGGCAGGTGGCCGCCGACCAGATCGGTGCTCATCGGCGCGGAGCCCTTGTACGGCACCACGTTGACCGGCGTGGCCGCGGCCTGGCCGAGCATCAGCCCGAAGAAGTGCGGCAGGCTGCCGCTGGCCGGCACGCCCAGGTTGCTCTTGTCGGGGTTGGCGCGCATCCAGGCCAGCAGGTGACGGACCTCGCGCACCGGCACCGCCGGGCCCACCCCGATCGCAAACTCATAGCGCGAGATCTGGCTCACCGGCGTGAAGTCGCGCTCCGGCTCATAGCCGTTGTTCTTGTAGACCAGCGGCGCCACCACCATCAGCGCCGGGTTGGCCACCACCAGGACGTTGGGGTCGGCGGCCGCGGCCAGCTGCCGCATCGCCAGGCGTCCGCCGGCACCGACCACGTTCTCGACGACGACCGCCTGGCCCAGTCGCGACTGCAGAACCTCGGCCAGCAGGCGTGCGCTGCGGTCGCTCGAACCACCCGGCGGGTAAGGCACGACGATGCGCAGTGGCGCGCCCTGGGCGAAGGTGCGCATCGGCAGACCGGCCGTGATGGCGGCAGCGGGAGCGAGCTGAAGCAGGCGGCGGCGTGTGGTCACAGGTGGGCCTTTCGAAGACAGCCGCAACTCTACTTCGAGGCACTGACAGACCCGGACGATCTGACGCAGCCCCAAACGACAACGGCCCCTCATCTGGCGATGAGGGGCCGTTGCGACGGTATCAGGTGGGGTGGCTGATGGGACTCAAGACGGCGACCTAAGCCGTTGATCTCATTGGGAAACGCAGCGGGAACGTTCGGTCTGTTCCCCCACCTGTTCCCCCGGCCTGTCTGGGCCGTCATGAGACCAAGGATCGAGTTCGATTGTGATTCGTTGGATATCCCATCGCAACGGCCCCTACCGCCGGGGCCGCGCAGCGGACGCAGACCTACCTCGTCACGACCGCGAACGTACCCGGCGCCTTGTCGATCAGCGTGAAGAAGCGCACCAGGTCGATCTTGCTGCCGTCGATCTTGAGATCGTCGCTCATCAGCGTGTCCTTGATGCCAGCGGTGCCGGCCATCATCTTGATGAAGATCGGCTTGGTCAGCGTCAGCGTCGCGTTGGCATCGGCCGCCGGCGCGGCTTTCTTGTGGTGCAGCACCGCGTTTTCGATCCACAGCACGAAGGACTCCTTGGTGTCGGTCAGCACCAGGTTGACCTTCAGGTTCTTGCCGTCCGCGGCCGGGCCGTCCAGGCCAGCCGCCATGGCTTCGAGGAAGCGCTCCACCGGGGTCTCGTACAGCATGTCGATCAGGAACGAGCGATCCACACCCTTCTTCGGTGGGCCTTCGCGCAGCTCGGCTGCGGCGGTGAGGTAGCTGTTGCGCCAGGTGGCCGCCTCGGCCATGTAGCCCAGCTGGTCGTAGGTGCGGGCCAGCAGCTCTTTGGCCGCCTTGTGGTCGGGGGCGCCGAACACGGCGTGGTTCAGCAGCTCGGCAGCCCAGCGGAAGTCGCCTTTGTCGAACGCGGCCTGGCCTGCGGCCACGGCCTTGTCGACGCCGCCCAGCAGTTCCAGGTAGCGCTTCGCGGATTCCTGCGGCGGATGCGGGTTCAGGTGGGCCGGATTGCCGTCGTAGGCGCCGAGGTAGAGCTGGTACACCGCCTTCACGTTGTGGCGCAGGTCGCCGTAGTAGCCGCGGGCTCCGAAATGCGACTGCAGTGACTTCGGCAGTTTGACCATCTCGGCGATCTCGCGCGGCGTGTGGCCGGCGTTGGCCAGGCGCAGCGTCTGGTCGTGCGTGTACTTGTAGATGTCGCGATGCTTGGTGATGAAATCGGCAATGCGCACGTTGCCCCAGATCGGCCAGTGGTGCTGGCCGAAGTAGACCTCGGTGTCGCCCAGCTGGTCCAGCGCCTGCTGCATGTATTCGGCCCAGCGCAGCGCGTCGCGCACCTTGGCGCCGCGCACCGGCAGCAGGTTGTGCATGGTCTGCGCGAGATTCTCCGCGCCGCAGTAGGCCTTCTTCTCGGGGATGGAGAAGGTGAGCTCGGCCGGCGCTTCGGCACCCGGCACGTTGTGGAAGACAAAGCGCACGCCGTCCAGCATCAGTTCCTGCGTGGGTTGCGTGATCAGCTGCGTGGGCGCCAGAATGCCGATGGCACCATAGGCCACGTTCTTGCCGAGACCCGTGTCGACGATGCCCTTGGCCGATGGCACGAGGTTCTTGCCGAACTGGTACATCGACCGCCGGGCCATGGCGGTACCGACCAGGATGTTCTCGCTCGTAGCCTCGGCCATGAAGCCCTCGGGCGCCACCACCGGGATCTTGCGCTCGGCCACCTCCTTGGCCGTGGCCACTCCGAGCGCGCCACCGAAGTGGTCGGCGTGACTGTGCGTGAAGACGATGGCCGAGACCGGCTTGTTGCCCAGGTGCTTGCGCGCAAAGGCCAGCGCCGCCGCGGCGCTCTCGCGCGCGGTCAGTGTGTCCACGACGATGAAGCCGGTCTTGCCTTCGATCAGCGTCATGTTGGCGATGTCGAAGCCGCGCACCTGCCAAATTCCGTCGGTGACCTTGAACAGCCCCGCCTGCGCGTTCAGCATCGCGTGGCGCCACAGGCTCGGGTTGACGGTGGCCGGCGCCTTGCCGTCAACGAACTTGAAGGCGTCGAAGTCGATCAGCACGGTGCTGCCGTCGACGGCGAGGATCTTGCCCTCGGGTCTGGCGATGAAGCCGCGCCGGGCGTCCTCGAAGCCCTGCGGTTCGTCGAGCCGAAGTTCCCGCGCCACCTGCTCATTGGCCTGCACGGTGGCCGGCATGGCGTCGCCAGCCGCGCCGCCAACACCAGGATTCTTGCCGCAGGATGCCAGCAGGGCCGCGACGGCCAGCAACGCGATCGCCGCGGGGCGGTGTGTTGTCTTCATCATCATCGTCTCCTCGAGATTCGTGGTTATCGCTCGGGCCGGTTGCCCGCTTCAGCGAGGCGGCCGGGTTGGTGTCGGTGCACTGCCGATGAAGAATTTCATCGCCAAGCGTTGCACGAGGTTGCCGTAGGGGGGATAGAAGAGCCCGACGGGGAACCAGCGGTGCCTTTTGAACACGCCCTTCGCATGCGAGAGCTCGCGAAAGCCTTCCTCGCCGTGGTAGGTGCCCATGCCCGAATTGCCGATGCCGCCGAAAGGCAGGTCGTGCTGGAAGACATGCCAGCCCCAGTCGTTGAAGGTCACGCCGCCGGCATGTGTTTCCTTGAGCACACGCGCCTGGTCAGCAGCGCTCAGGCCCAGGCCATACAGCGACAGCGGCCGCTCGCCGCGCCGCACCAGCGCCATCGCGTCGTCCAGACTGTCGTATTCGAGCACCGGCAGGATCGGCCCGAAGAGCTCCTCCTGCATCAATTGCATGCGCTCTTCGACGCGCGTGACCACGGTCAGCGGCATCTGCCGGCCGCTGCCAGCGTCGGCGCCGCAGCGCAGCAATGTCGCCCCTTTGGCCTGCGCATCGGCCAGCAGTTCGCGCAAGCGCACGGCATGGCGCTCGGTGATGATGCTGGTGTACTCGGCGTTGCCACTCACCGTGGGGTAGAGCCGGGTGAAGGCATCGGCCACGGCAGCCGCGAAGGCTTCGGCCTTGCCGCGCGGCACCAGCGCGTAGTCGGGTGCGACGCAAATCTGCCCAGCATTGAAGGCCTTGCCATGGGCGATGCGCAGGGCCGACTCACGCAGGTCGGCATCGGGGCCGACGATGGCGGGCGACTTGCCACCCAGCTCCAGCGTTACCGGTGTGAGGTGCTCGGCCGCAGCCCGCATCACTTGGCGACCCACACGAGGCGAGCCCGTGAACACCAGGTGGTTGAACGGCAGGGCATTGAAGGCCTGGGCCGCGCCGATGTCGCCACCGCACACCGCGACCTCGTCTTCATCAAAGCACTCGGCCAGCATCGAAGTCAGCAGCGCCGTGCAGCGCGGCGAGAACTCTGATATCTTGATCATGGCGCGGTTGCCCGCGGCCAGCGCCGCCACCAGCGGGCCCAGGGTCAGGTACAGCGGGAAATTCCAGGTGCCGATGATGCCGACCACGCCCTTGGGCTGGTAGGCGACCCAAGCACGGTTGGTCAGGAACAGCAACTCGGTGCTGCGACGCCGCGGCTTCATCCAGCGGCCCATGTGCGACAGCGCATGCCGTGCCTCGAGGATCGGCCCCATCACCTCGACCAGCTTGGTCTCGGCACCGGCGCGCACGCCGAAGTCGGCATTCACCGCCACGACGATGTCGTCCTGGTACCGGCGCAGCGCATCGATCAGCTTGCGCAGCTTGGCCTTGCGCAGCGCCAGCTCGGGATAGGGCGCGGCCTCGAACGCTTGCCGCTGACGCAGGAACAGTCGCCGCATGCGCGCGAACTCGTCGTCGCCAGACTGAACGGGCAATTCGTGCGGTTTCGGCGAGGTGCTCATGCCGTGGCCCCAACGGATTCGGCGCCGGCGCAGGCTGGCGTGGCCCGTGCGGCCGGGGCGATCGTCGACATCGCGTGTTCGGCCAACGCGGTGATTGTCAGCGAAGGGTTGACACCGGGGTTGGCTGGCATCGCGGCACCATCGCAGACCAGCAGGTTGCGGTAGCCGAAGACGCGCAGGTGCTGATCGATCACGCCACAGCTGGCGTCGGCGCCGATCACCGCGCCGCCCAGCAGGTGCGCCGTGGTCGGCACGTTGCCCAAGGCCTCGAGCACGTTGCTCTGCGCGATGCCACCCGTGTGCCCGGCCAGCCAGGCCGCGGCGGCGTTTCCGGCGGCTATGAAGGTCGGGTTGGGCTTGTCGCGGTCCTGCTCCGTGCTGAGCCGGTAGCCGCGGCCGAACCAGCGCTTGCGCGCGCGCAGCGCGATGGCGTTGTCCAGCGCCTGCATCACCAGCAGCATCACCATGCGCTGGCTCCAGCCGGCCGGCCACAGCGTCTTCAACCATTGCAGCGGGTGGCGCGCGATGCTGCCCAACCACAGCAGCGGCCGCGTCAGCCGACTGCCCTTGCCGACCAGCACGGTGTACAGCAGCGACATGAAGTCAGCGTTGCGGCCGTAGTTGACGAACTCGATGTGGGTGTCGTGGTCAACGTGGATGCTGCAGCTGATGGCCACGTCATTCCAGGTCTTGCGGTCCTCAGGCAGGCGCACCGTCAGGATCGACTCGCTGTTGGTGCGCACCAGATCTCCCAGGCGGTCGCTGATGCGCGGCAGCGAGCCGCCATGCTTGCAGTTGGCCAGCAGCAGGTTGGTGCCCAGCGATCCGGCCGCGAAGACCACGCCTCGCGCGGTGAAGGTCCTGGTCCCTTTGGCGAACCAGGCGCCGGGGCGCTGGGTCGTGACGCGGTAGCCGTCGCTGCCGTCGGCTGCACCCAGCGGCGCCACGCCGCTGACCTGGTGCTCGGGCAGGATCTGCACGCCGCACTTCTCGGCGAACCAGAGGTAGTTTTTGAGCAGCGTGTTCTTAGCGCCAACGCGGCAGCCCACCATGCAGGCGCCGCAGCGTGTGCAGCCGGTGCGCGCGGGGCCGTCGCCGCCGAAGTAAGGGTCGGCCACCGTTTTGCCTGGCTCGCCGAAGTACACGCCACAGGGCGTGCGGGTGAACGAATCTTCGGTGCGGAAGTGACGCGCCATCTCGCGAATCAATTGCTGCGCGGCCGAGTCAAAAGGCACGGTCTGCACGCCCAGCATGCGCTCGGCGGTGTCGTAGTGCGGCTGCAGCACCTGGTCCCATGGCGCCAGCGCGCCCCACTGCGCGCTGCTGAAGAACGCCGGCTTGGCCCGGTACAGGGTGTTGGCGTAGACGATGCTGCCGCCACCCACACCCGCGCCGCTGGCTGCGAACACATCCTTGAACGGCGCCAGGCGCAGGATGCCCTTCAGGCCGAGCAGCGGCGCCCAGAGGAAGCGGCCGAGCTGCCAGGTCGACTCGGCGAAGTCCTCGTCGCGGTAGCGGCGCCCGCATTCGAGCACGGCGACGCGGTAGCCCTTCTCGGTCAGGCGCAGCGCCGAGACACTGCCACCGAAGCCGGATCCGATCACCAGCCAGTCGAAGTCGAAGTCGCCTTCGTCCATGGTGCAGGGCTGCGGTTTCACTTGTTCTTCTTCACGAAGTCCGCCAGGTAGTCCAGTTCGTTGGCGCAGCCCTGCTCGGTCTGGCCGAGCACGAACTTCTCGACCACACCGCCGATCAAAGGTACCTTGACCTTGGCTTGATGCTGGATGCGGTAGATGCTGCCTTTGCCGTCGGGCAGCAGCTCGAAGTCGCCCGTCACGGTGATCGGCTTGCCGACGATCTGCAGTGTCAAACTGCCCTTGTAGCCCTTGCCTTCGGCCGACCACTGCTCTTCCAGCTCGAAGTCGCTTTCGGGGTTCAGCACCTTCGAGATGATCGCGTTGAGTTCACGCCTGACCCGGCGTTTCATCGACACCACCACGCCAGGTGATTTCTTGGTCTTGCAGCTCGCCGTGAGCTCCCCCAGCGCCAGGCAACGGGCTTCGAGCCACTTCGGGTCGATCAGCAATGCGTAGGCCTTGTCGACCGTGGCCGGGATCCTCTTCTCAACCATGATGGGACTCCTTGTCTTCAGGCCACGTCGCGCAGTTCGCGGCGCAGGATCTTGCCCACCGTCGACTTGGGCAGCGCATCGACCAGGCGCACGAACTTGGGCACCTTGTAGCCGGTCAACTGCTGGCGGCAGTAGGCAATGACATCGGCCTCAGTCAGCGCTGAGGCGGGCGCCTTCACGACAAAGAGCTTCACGGCCTCGCCCGACTTCTCGTCGGGCGCACCGACGCAGGCGCACTCGGCCACGCCCGGGCAGCCAGTGACCACGGCCTCGATCTCGTTGGGGTAGACGTTGAAGCCCGAGACGATGATCATGTCCTTCTTGCGGTCGACGATTTTCAGAAAGCCCTGCGCGTCGAAGCTGCCGATGTCGCCGGTGCGGAAATAGCCATCGGCCGTGAACGCCGCGGCATTGGCCTCGGGCTGATTCCAGTAGCCGCGCATCACCTGCGGGCCCTTGACGCAGATCTCGCCGGATTCGCCGACGCCGACTTCACGGCCTTCGTCGTCGAGCAGCTTGACGTCGGTGGACGGCAGCGGCAGGCCCGTGGTGCCGGTGAAGGCCTTCACCTGCGCCGGGTTGAAGCTCACGACCGGCGAGGTCTCGGACAGGCCGTAGCCCTCGCGGATGAAGCTGCCGGTCAAGGCTTGCCACTTGTCGGACACCGTGCCGATCACGGCCGCGCCGCCACCGCCGGCCAGCCGCAGGCGCGACCAGTCCACGTCCTTGCTGCCCGGGTGCATCACCAGGCCCGCATACAGCGTGTTGACGCCCATGAAGATGGTTGGCCGTGCCGCTTTCACGGTGGCCAGAAAACTGTCGATGTCACGCGGGTTGGGCACCAGCCAGTTGTCGGCGCCGACCGAGAAGTAGGTGATGAAGTTCACCATCAGCGCGAAGATGTGGTACAGCGGAATCGCCGTCACGATGACCTCTTCGCCGGGTCGCAGCGCCTCGGGCATGAAGGCCTTGAACTGCTCGGTGTTGGCGATCAGGTTGCGGTGCGACAGCGCCGCGCCTTTGGACAAACCCGTGGTGCCGCCGGTGTACTGCAGGAACACCAGGTCGTCGCCTTTCAGGTCCACCGGTGTGAACGACAGCGGGGCGCCTTGCGCCAGCGCATCGGTGAACGCGGTGGCTCCCTTCAGCCGCGCATCGACCGGCGGGCTGGGCAGCACCTTGCCGCTGCCGTCGCCCACACCCACCGTGACCACCGTCTTCAGGCCGGTCCTGGACATGACCTCGGCCACCATGGCCGAGACGCCACCGTAGACGACGATGGTCTGCACGCCCGCATCGTTGAGCTGGTGTTCGAGCTCACGCGGGGTGTACAGCGGGTTGACGTTGACCTGCACGGCGCCGGCGCGGGCAATGCCGAGGAAGGCGATTGGGAAGGCCAGCAGGTTGGGCATCATCACCGCAATGCGATCGCCCTTCTTCACGCCCAGCGGGCCTTGCAGGTAGGCGGCGAAGTCGCGCGACAGACGGTCGAGGTCGGCATAACTCAGCGTCTGGCCCGCACAGCGCATGGCCGGCCTGTGGGCATGGCGCTTCATGGCCTGGTCCACCAGGTCGACCACCGAGCAGTACGCGTCGGCGTTGATGTCGTGCGGGATGCTGCCGTAGCTGGCGAGCCAGTGTCGTTGTGTCATGTTCGTCCCAAGTCGGTCGCGCGGCGGCACCGCGTTCAAGCTTACGGTGCACTGTAGGCAGCACGAGGCACTGTGACTATCCGTTTTCCGTCAAGTCGCGCCCGGCCCCCGGGTGCCAGGTCGGACGACGGCCCCGCCGCTGGCCCGGGTCGTCGTGAAGCCTGCTCAGACCACTGCCTTGCGGGTCGTGCGGCGAGGCTTGGACGCCCGCCGGGTGCTCGCCGCGGGAACTTCTTCGGTGGCGGCCAAGTCGGCCTTCAACTCCTGGTAGGCCGCGTCGATGTGCGTTGCCAGTCGGTTGATGTGATCGATGGCGCCAGGAATGCCCAGCAGGCCGATCTGCAGGCGGTCGGCCAGGGTGACAACCGTGATGTTGAGCATTTGGCCCGCGGCCACCACCGACATCGGCAGCGCCAACTCGACTTCAGCCCCCATCAGGTAGCAGCGCCCGGCCAGCCCGAACGGATTGGAGAACAGCAGGTTCGACACCCGCAGCGGCCGTTTGAGGCCCACGCGCTCGAGCAGCGTGGGCAGGGCATGAACGACCGTGGTGTAGAGCATCACCGTCTCGCTGCTGTTGTCCTTGACGGCGGCCTTCACGCGGGCCGTCTCCTTGCGGATGGCCGCCAGCCGCTGCCGCGGTGTCGAGCCGGGCCTGCCCATGGCCAGTTGCAGCACCGCGATCTGGTTGCCGCCGCTGGCGCCGGTCAGGGCCACCGGCATGTCCACCACGAGCGGCTTGTTTGACAGCTGCAACTGAGCAGACAGATGCTGGGTGAGCGCCCCGTCCAGCACCGCCAGCAGGATGTCATTGACCGTGGCGTCAGCGGCCTTGCCCAGCGCCTTGACTTCGCCCAGGGGCAGCGTCGTGAAAGCGTAGTTGCGCTTGGGGCTGGCCACGCTGCTGAGCACGTCGGGGATGTCCAGGAAAGGCAGGTCCAGCGCTTCGCCGCCCAAGCCCAGGCGCCGGCGCCCCTGCGCGGCGAGCATGCGGTACAGCCCGAGTGTGGAGCCGCCCACACCAGCGGCCTTCTTCAACAAGTCGCGCATGGCGCCGACGGCAGTCGGGTTGGAGCGGCCCGTGCCGTGGCCGGCGGTTCGGCGCGCGCTACCCGATGGGGGCAGACCCTGCCACATGGCGCGCACCGTCCTGTCCTTCGGGTCGCTGGAGAACCACTGCGTCACCGCCTGCACGAAGCTGCGCCCGTCGATGATGCCGTGGTGCACCTTGCCGTAGAGCGCTACGCGGCCGTCGGCCAAACCGTCGATGACATAGAACTGCCACAGCAGCCCCTCGCGCGGCAGCAGCGCTTCGTGCAGTTCGCAGACCTTGGCGATCAGCTCGTCCATCGACCCGCCGCCGCCCAGCGTGATGCGGTGGACATGCTTGGCCAGGTCGGCGCCCGACATGGGCTCGACGCTGGGTATCCGGGTCAGCGAGAGTTGCAGCCGGTGGTTGAATGGGGGGCCCGCCTCCTGTTTCAACATGCGCTCCAGCAGGCGGTCAGCGAAGCGCCGGGCGCCCTTGGGCGGACGAAGCAGAACCAGCGGGCCGATGTTGAATGGTCGCACGGGCGTTTCCAGCAAGAACATGGCCAGATCAATGACGGACAGCTGTGGCATGGGCGTGGCTCGGGCGGTGTGGCTCGGGAACGCCGAACGTAGCGCTCCGTGGCCGCGACCGCTATCCGGTTTCCGGCTGTCTGCGGCCGGCGGCCTGCGGCATGCATCGGGAATGTCACATTGCGCGATCGGGCTGACTGGAGTGGAATCTGCAGCCGCCTTCACGCCCGCTCCATCCCAGCACCCATGTCCCTTCCCGTCCCAGTCCAACCCAGACCGGCTCCGCCTTCGCGCGAGACCGTGATGCTGGACTTTGATCCAGAGGTCATGGCCATGGCGGTGCAGGACGGCGTACTCGAGCATGTGCAGATCGAGCGTGGGATCTTTCGTGGCCGCATCGCCCACACATCGACCGCAGCCAGCCGTGTCGACTGGGGCAGTTACGCGCTGTCGGTGCTGGCGCGCGGTGATCTCAGCCGCGACATGGTCTCGTTCACGCTGGGGCTGGGAGGGAGCGGCGACTGGCGTGTCCATGGACAGAGCGCGGTCAACGGCGACATGATTGTTTTCCCTGAGGGCGGTGAGCTGCTGATCGCGCTGCCGCCGCAGGCGCAGTGGCTGTCGGTGCAAGTGCCGCGCGGGCGTATCGAAGCGGCAGGCCTAGTGCTCAGCCGCTGCCTCGAAGGCAGCGCTCGGCGCATGGCCGGGGTCTTCGACGCGGGGTTGATGCAGACGCTGTTCGATCTGGCCCCAGTACTTTCGCCGCAAGCGCAACCCGCCGGTTTCGACGTCGCCACCATCACCATCGCGCATGACGAATTGCTGGCGTCACTGATCGGCGAACTCGCGCGGCGCGGTGGTGCCAGCGACGCCGGAGCTGCCTTGAGCCCGGGCGAGCGCTGGCGGGTGATTCGGCGTGCGGAGGCCTATCTTGACGCCTGTGCCGAACCGTCGGTGCGAATCGACGACCTTTGCGAGGCCGCATGCACCAGCCTGTCGCGGCTGGAACGTGCGTTTCGCGAGACCTTCGGCCTGAGCCCTCGGCGCTACCTGATGCTCAGACGATTGGCTGCGGTGCGCCGCGAGTTGCTGCGCGGCGATGCACAGACATCGATCACCGAGGTCGCCACGCGCTGGGGCTTTTTCCACCTCGGCCGGTTTTCAAAGGAATACCGCGATCACTTCTCGGAACGACCATCGCAGACCTTGCGAAATCAACGGACCGTGCCCACACCGTTGAGGTGAGCCGCACCTTGCGCCACCACTCCTTCACGGTCGGCGAGACGCCTGGTACATCGTCCAGCAGCCGCTCTCACACTACCTCGAGTTCGTAGGCGGTGGAGCGCGCGAGCCCTTCCAGGTCGGGAAACAGCGAGGCGTTGGTCACGTTCATACGGTACAGGTGCTGCATCGCCTGCGCGCGCATGGTCTGCGGCAGCACGTATTTGACCAGCAGCGTGGCATCCGAGTCGTAGCCCGACAGCGCATTGTCCAGCGGCACGTCGATGCGACCGGGCACCACGAACAGCCCCGACTGCGCGACCAGCCGCCGGTCCATCACCGATGGTTCGCCAAACCACACCACCGGCAGCCGGTTCTGGATGAAATAGCGATCGTAGTTGCCGGCGTCACGCGGGTCGATGTACTCACGCGTGAGCTTGGCGTCGAACCGAGGTGCCGCTGACCATAGCGCCGGCGTGTTGAGTGCATAGACGGCCGCATCGCCGATGGCGTCCTCCAGCGTGCAGCGCCTGCGCATCCTGCTCGTCGGCGCGGGTGGCGTGATCGGCCGCTGCGTCCACGAAGCACTGCGAGACAGCCACGCCGTCATCCCTGCCGGCCTGGAAGTGCCGCAGGGGCCGGACCCATGTGCAGTTGGACCTGAGCGACAGCACCGCACTGGTTCGGGCTGTGCGCGCGTTGGGGCCAATCGATGCGGTGATCTCGACCGCAGGACGTGCCCGTTTCGGTGCGCTGGCGCAGGCCATGCCTGCCGCTTTGGACGACTCGGTGTACGGCCTGGGCCTGCACGACAAGCTGATGGGGCAGGTGAACCTGGCGCTGGCAGCGCGCGAAGTGCTGCGCCCCGGCGGCTCGATCACGCGGACCTCCGGCACCGCCAGCACCGAACCCGTGCTCGGCGGCGCCGGCATGAGCCTGGTGAACGGCGCGCTGGAGAGCTGGGCTCGCGCCGCGGCCACCGAGCTGCCGCAGGGGTGGCGATTGAACGTCGTCAGCCCCAGCCTGGTGGAGGGCACACCGACCGCCGCTTGCGCCGCATTCCCTGGCTTCGAGCTCGTCAGCGGGCGCCGCGTGGCGCTGGCCTATCTGCGCTGCCTGCTGAGCGGGATCAACGGGCAGGTGCTGCGCGTCTGAGGGGGGCCCGGCCGTGCGCTGCGGGGGCCAGATTCAGCTGCGCGGCAGCCCACAGTCTGAACCCTCCGGTCGGTCCCGGGCTGATGGCGAAAGCCCCACCAGGATGGCGTCGTTTCGACGAACCTTGAACAGCGCCGAGCCAGATCATTCGCTCCGCGACCGAGCCCCAACGACAACGGCCCCTCACCTTGCGATGAGGGGCCGCTGAAAGGGCTGTGCCCGGTGTTACTTGGGGTGGCTGATGGGATACAAAACGGCGACCTAAGCTGTTGATCTCATTTGGAAACGCGGCGGGAGCAATTGATCAGTTCCCCCACCTGTTCCCCTACCCTGACCGGGATGTCTTGAGACCATCAACAGCCTGATTGTGTCCATACTGCCGATCATCGGCAACGCCCCGTCGAGCCCGCGACGACGCTGGCAGCGATGACCTTCAGGCCGCCGACCTGGGAGACGCGAGCCGGACGACATTGGCCGATGTCTCTGCATCAGAGCGACCCAGCAGCGTCTGCAGAAGTTGGGGCTGCACCCGCATCTCGCGCGCTACAGCCGCTTCGGGCACACCGAAGTGCTCCCTCATGACCTTCAGGCTCTCGACGATCACTTCGGGCTCCTCGCGCGGGATCAGGTGATCCTCGCTCTCGCGCAGGGCTTCGCCATGCCGGTTCAGGCCGACGTAGCCCGCCCGGGCCTGTTCCTCCGTGAACAGGCCAAGCTGGCGGGCCCGAAAGGTGATCGCGGCCTTGGACACCCCCCAGCGCATCTTCAGCTCCGACAGTCCCGCCCAGTTCAGGCGCGTGCCTCGAAGTGCCAGCCGGCACTCGGTGGCAAACGTGCTGCGCGGCAGCAGCAGCGCACTCGCGAATCGGTTGGCCTGCGTCTCGGTCAGGCGATCACCGGTGAGGACGCCAATGTGCAGGGAGAAGTGTCCGAGTTCATGGGCGATCCCGAAGCGCTCGCGACAGGCAGACCGACCGTCGCCGTTCAAGGCGATCAGGGGCCGCTTGGTGGCAAAGGAGATCGCATCGATCTCAGGGGCCAGTCCGCTCACGCGCATCACGACGGCCCCCGCGTTCTCGGCGATCCGGGTCACGCTGCTCAGCGGCCCCATGCCCAGACCGAACAGCGACCGGAAGATCTCGGCAGCACGCTCGATGGCCTCGGTCGTCTCCGCGTCAGCCTCCTTCACCTGATACGACGGCAACTCGACATGCTCATCGAGCACGCCGATCAGGCGCTTGAGCATCTCCCCACGGGCACGGGCGACCTGGCGCAACGCGACCTTGGTCGTGAGCTGCCGGCGGAAGTGGCACTGCTCGTCAGCGATCGGGTGGGTGTCGACGCCGTGGAAGAACTCCGGCAGAACCTGCAGTTCCTGAGCCAGACCGGCCTGGAGTTGCCCCGAGGCGGGCTCGGCCCCGGTCTCGATGCGGCTCAGGAACTGCTTGGAGACGCCAACCTTGTCGCCCAACTCGGTGAGCGACATGTCGTGGAACAGGCGGGCCAGTCGCAGATTGCTCCCGATGAACCCGGTGTTCATCGAACTGCTTCTGCGGCGGCGTCCCCTTCGTCCCGGCGCTTGGGCCCGATCTGCGGCTTGCCGACAGGCACCGTAGGCGCCAGAGGCTGATCGCCTTCCACCCGCAGCACGCGCACCGCATCGGACACCCAGCGGCAGGCGACTTCGCCACTCGGGGTGAATCCCAGGAACTCGACGCGCGGCTCGGATGCGCCGTCCTGGCCGCGATCGATGATGAAGCAGAACCGGCCGGGCTCACCCGGGCTGGCGAACTCGAGGAACTCCGTCTGGTAGCGGTTCGCGGTGAGTACCGCGTCCTTGGACGGGTTGGCCGGATCGTCATTGCTGAAGCGGCAGGGCACGCCGCCGATCGTGAAGACGACGTCGTTGTTGCCATTGGGAAGTCCAAGCCAGGCGTGCTTGCCGGACGCAGCCTCGGCCACGATGCGGCTGCGCTGGCGCCCGAATGTCGTGCAGCCCCGCGTGTAGCCGTTGTCGGTCGAGCGAGACAGATCGTCCTCGGTCGCATAAAGCTCGTCGAGCAGCCACGTCGCGACCTCTTGGAGTCGGTCAGAAGACAGCGCGGGATTGAAGACGGCGGGCAGCGGCAGGGTCATTTGTGCAAATCCGAAAAATCGTCAACCGAAGTTTGGTGCGAATTCCGCCGTTCGTCAACCTACCCTCTCCCTGCCAAGCCGTTGCCGAGGCACCATGTCAGAAACTCTAGTACCATTCTGACCTCAACGGTGCAGCCATGAGCACGATCCCCCGCTCCATCCTTTCGCATGCCAAGTCCCTGCCCGAGGGCGGGCTGGTGTCGCCCAAGGAGTTCCTGCACCTCGGGAGCCGAGCCGCGGTGGATCAGGCGTTCTCGAGGCTCACCAAGGAAGGCAAGTTGCTTCGGGTGGGCCGAGGCATCTATGTCACGCCGGTTTCGAGCCGATTCGGAACACGCGCGCCGGCGCCTGAGAAGGTCGTCCAGTCTCTGGCCGTGCAAAGTGGCGAGGTGGTGGCGCCGCACGGCGCCAACGCAGCCAATGCGCTCGGCCTCACACAGCAGGTGCCGATCCGCGAGGTCTATCTGACGTCGGGGCGAAGCCGCAAGCTCAGCCTGGGCCGCTACGAGGTGACCGTCAAGCACGCCCCTCGCTGGATGCTGGCGCTGGGCGGCGGCCAGGCCGGTACCGCAGTTCGAGCGCTGGCCTGGATGGGGCCGACGCATGTGCGCGAGTCGCTGGCCGCCTTGCGGCGAACACTGCCATCCACGGAATGGCAGGCGCTGACGGCAGGCCGCGCCGGCCTTCCCTCCTGGATGGCCAGGGCGATCGGCGAAGCGATCGTTGAACAAGAGATCCGTGGCTGAGCCCTACTTCTATCTGAGCGACGAGGACCGGGCCGAAGTCCTCGAACTAGGCCGGGAGCGCACCGGCCGCCCAGCCCATCTGTTGGAGAAGGACGTCTGGGTCGTGTGGACGTTGGGCGCCCTGTTCGGATCCCCGGTCGGCGCTGACCTGACGTTCAAGGGCGGCACTTCGCTCTCCAAGGCGTATCGGATCATCGACCGGTTCTCGGAAGACCTCGACCTGACCTACGACATCCGCAGGCTGATCGCCGACCTGACAGGAGGCGAAGAGTTCCTGCCGACAAGCCGCAGCCAGGCCAGCAAGTGGACGAGGGCCGTTCGCGACCGCCTCCCCGAGTGGATCGCTCGCACAGTGCAGCCTGTCATTCAGGCAGCACTCGACCAGGCAAGCTTGGGTGCGAAGCTGGAACTCTCCGGCGCAGACAAGGACAAGCTGCTGCTGCACTACCCGGCAGTCAAGCGAGGAACCGGGTACGTCGCACCCGTCGTCACCATGGAGTTCGGCGGCCGGGCGACGGGCGAGCCGCACTCGATCAGGCCGGTGACGTGCGATATCGAGGGTCAGGTCGAGGGCGTGTCGTTTCCGGTGGCGTCGCCCATGGTGATGAGCGTCACGCGGACCTTCTGGGAGAAGGCAACTGCCGCGCACGTCTACTGCGCCCAAGGCCGGATCCGTGGCGAGCGGTATGCGAGGCACTGGCATGACCTGGCGGCCATCATGCGAAGCTCTCACTTCGACACCGCCGTCAAGGACCGCGAAGTCGCGCGTGCCGTGGCCGAACACAAGTCGCACTTCTTCAGCGAGAAGGACGCTACCGGCCGTCCGGTTGACTACCTTGCTGCCGTCGCCGGCTCATTGCAGCTGGTGCCCGAGGGAGCTGCGCGCGAAGCACTGGCGGCAGACTACGCCAGCATGCTCGAGGACCAGGTGATGGTGGGCGATGCGCTGCCCTTCCAGGATCTCATGGCGGCCTGCGAGGAAGTGGCATCAAGAGCCAACGCGGCTGCCGGGCCTTGAGCAGCCGGCCACGTACGCCGGCCGCTACCGCCCAACCGCCCGGCAACGCGCATTTCATCCCACCCGCGGTTGATCAACAGCCTGTCGGCCGCGATGGAGGTCCGGCCGTCGAGGAACGATCATGACCAAACCCGCCGTTGAGTTCGAGATCTCAGCCAACGAGCTTCGCCTCGTCTACCGACCGCGCGATGACACCCGCTGGGTCCGCGAGAGGTTCGAGCGCGGCGATGGACTGGTGGTGAAAGGTACCTTCCACCTCACGCCGCGGGAGCTTGTCGACGAAGCCGGAGAAGCGGCGCCCAGCGGGGACGACGATGACGAGATCCCGTGGGTCGACGACGATCGCTTGGTGTTTGCCGTCGCCATTGCTGACGGCGAGTACTTCCGGTTCAAGCCGGAAGTCCTCGGATTCGAGACGCCGGTCCTTCTGCACCGGGATGCGCGGCCCGACTGGAAATGGTTCAGCGCCGAACGCAAGGTGTCCATCCTCGGCGTCGTCGAAAGCCTCGGTCTCGAGCGCATCGTCATCGGCGGACCAGAACCGGACGCCATCCCGATCCAGGAGTACGAGCGGCTGATCAGCCAGTTCCCCACGCCGCACGAACTGCGCCGCTATGTCCAGGCGCGGGTCGGCACCGTGGTTCGCCAGTACACCGAGCCAGCGGTCGACGCTGAAGCGCTGCTGAATGCGTACGTCGACAGGCGGACGACGGCGATCGCCCCCGACCTCGAAGCACCCTTTCGTCAGTTCGATGTCGCCAAGTACGCCTCGGCGTTGCAACGGCTGCAGGCCATGCTGGCCAACGAGGCAGGGCCATCGGAGGCGCAGTGGCAACTGGAGATCGTGGAGATCATCCTGCTGCTGCATCCCAGGTACATCAAGGCCTTTACCGAGGTCAGGCTCTGGGACGCCGATGCCGCCACCTGGCGGCGCATCGACATCCTCCTGGTCGATGCGTCCGGCAACGTCGACGTCATCGAGATCAAGAAGCCGATGGGCAAACCCATCATGCTGCCGGCTCGCTACCGCGACCACCACCTCCCAATGCGCGATCTGATCGGTGCCATGGGCCAGGTCACGCACTACCTCAGGCACCTGAACCGATGGGGGCCGACTGGCGAGACCTATCTCACCCAATTGCTGGGACCTCAGCTGCCTGCGGGCTTCAAGATCCGCATCATCAACCCCACTGGCATCGTGATCACGGGGCGCAGCAACGCGCTGTCCGATGCTCAGCGGCGCGAGTTTGAAGTGCTGCGTCGCGACTCCAAGGGCGTCGTCGACATCGTGACCTACGACGACCTCTTGGCACGCCTGCAAGCGGTCCTGGATCAGCTTCGCGTCGGTCCCGCAGTCAGCGCGGCACCGGCATCTCCGCCGACCGAATAGGCCGGGCTGGAAACGATGATCCCTCTGAGACCGGCGCCAAAGCGGCCGAGACCCGGTCCCGCGACATCGGCCTGACCGATCAGCTGGGTGGTGGCCCGGCGCGCTGGGCAGCACGAGCTTCAGCGATCCGGTCGCACCTCAACCGGCCGCCTATGGCTGCTTACACTCGATCATGCCGATCGACTACCTGGCCACATTCCCTGTTCCGCACCATCTCCTGCCGGAGAAGCTGCGCCGCTTGCTCTCCCCGATCGGCCTTGACCCGCAGGAGCGCGTCGAGGTCAGCGCCTTGTCCGAAGAGAAGGACGTGAGCGGAAAGCGCGATGAGGTGGTGCACCTTGTCATGGCCGCGGTGCCGGAAGACGATGTCGACAACCTCGAGGTGCTTGAGGCCGGCAGCAATGGCGTCGTGTCGTACTCGGTGCCCTCGCTACGCGAGAAGGGGAACTGTGCCGAGTTCGCACCTTCCGTGTCCGGCTACGACTACATCGTGGCCTCCTGGGGTGACGGCTCCTTCTATACCTACAGCCTGGCCGAGAAGGTCTGGATGGCCCTCGGCCTCACCGCTACATGCCTCGGGAACGACGAGCAGCGCCTGGTCTATGACGACCTCGGTCTTCCAGAGTTCGGAGTTGCAGAAGGCGAGGTCTCGGCCAACTACCACTGGGAGGTCTCGCGCAACGTCTGCTGGCGGATGTCCAACGAGTACCTCCGCAAGTACCTGTGGATGCGGGGCGCAGTCGGCATCCGTTCCTTCTACTACTCAGCGCTGCTGCCAGACACGCCCGAGCTTCTCGCGTTGATGGCAGGCCAGGACCACCTCGACCTGAAGAGCGAAGGCAACTGGTGCGATGGTGACATCCGAAAGGACGAGCATGGTCTGCTCCTTCAGGTCTGGGCCACCGTCGCGGCGGTGAGTTGCGAGCTTTGCCCGGAGCAGACAGCCGAAGGCCTCCAGTGGCCGGGCCTCGACGGCCCGATGACACGCGCACGTGCGAACGCCCAACTCCACGGCGGCCGGATCTACCTCGATGACCGGTTCCTCGAGCGGTATGAGCAGAGCTCGTTCTACGAAAGCATGCCCAGCCGCCACGGCGGCACGAATCCCTCCTACCGAGGTCAGTGGGCGTTCTCGGATTGCGTGCGCGTCGGTCGCAATCTCATCCAAGTTCCCATTCGGGAACTCTACAAGCCCAAGCCCGATCGGGAAATCGTCCATGCCCATCGTTTCGTCGTGGACGAGGGGCGCGTTGCCGGTACGGACCTCCATGAGGAGCACGTCGTTTCCAAGACGATGCGCCTGCTGGACCAGATCCTCGATTTCGGCGACAACCTCTCCAGGCTCAGCGAGGCCGTTGGAATCCCGAGAGAGCCAGCCGAACTGGTCGGGTTCTCGCGCGCCGAGATCGAAGCCAACTGGTGGACCAGCTACCCACAGCTTTCCCGGCTGGCGCAGGTGGCGCCGTTGAACATGACACAGCAGGCCTTCCTTGCGCGATGCAAGGGCCTGCACGAACTCTGGCAGCGAGTGCCGGACGGCTTCATGCGCCAGCTGTTGCGCAAGGCCGGCTGCCCGGCGCAGAGCGTGAAGGATCTGGGCAGCCTCAAGCAGCTCCAGGGTCTTCTCAACATCGTGGAGCACTTGGACGCGCAACAGGAAGCAGTTGAAGCGTTCGTCCGCACAACCGAGCCAGAGACCTGGGCGAACCGGAACGACCGCATGGCGCCGCTGTTCCTCACGAACGACCTGCGGATCGCCGATGCACATGAGTCGTTCGGTCGAGCCCTGGCGACGCTGCAGGCACTGGGCTTCGACACCGCCACGGTGAACCAAGGCTATGGGAGAGCGCTTGACTTCGTGTTCGATGGTGTCATTGGCGCGTTTACAGCGGTCAACGGCCCGATCACGAGATTGCTCGCGCGCTAGCTGCCGGGACGAAGCTTCGAAGCACCCAGGATGGACCCAAAGGGCCCTTCCTGCCGGAGGCCCCGAAACAGCCGAAGCGCTCGCTAGAACTTCTGCGGCCTTCGGACTGCCCCCACCAATCGCTCGCCGGCGCCACGGCAAGCAGCCCTCTGTCCACAGCGGCGGCAGACGTTCTCTCTCTCGGGCCAGCGCGGAACCTCCACTCCATCCATCAGTCGCCAACGCCGCTCGACGAGCGCGTCGATCGCGGCGCGAGACATCAATTGGACTGATCGCACGGCAAATGGCGCGGGGGCGCGGGCAGGGATCAGCACGAACGCCTCGTCCGTCACTTGCAGCCCCAACTCATCCTCCAGCGCGATGCGTTGCGCCGACAACTGGATCACATCCGAAGGCAGCACCACCACCGTCGACCGCGTCTTCAGCTCCATCAGCGTCACTCGACCGCTCGGCAGGCGGTAGGCTCTGTCCACCCTGGCCACGATGGGTCGCGCGCCCTTCGACCGGTACTCCGCCTCCACGCTGAGCAGTTGAGCATCACGCAGGGCATCCGGTCGCTGGCGCCACTCCGCCATGCGGGCGCGACGACGCCACAGGAGCCGCCCCAGGACGGCCAGGACGGCCAGCGCGATGGCCAGCCCTGGCATCCATAGCGACATCGATTCGAACTTCATCGACGGCGACCCGCCTACCATCGAAGCCAGCCATGCGCTGCCCAGCCCAGGATGCACCGCGTCATCCGCAGCAACGTCGGGCTTCGTCGAAGCACGCGGCAGATGCGGGGGCCGTGGCGGTAGTAGGACGCGACCAGCCACCGGCCCCAGTGCCGCCGGCGCAGGACCGCGTCCCTGAAGTCGCGCAGGACATCGGTCTGCCATGCGTCCCCGAACGCCAGCGTTGCAATGAAGCACCGATCGCCCTGGCGCCTCGCACATCCGCCAGACACGGAAGCCGCCTGTCGTCCCAAGGTCTCGAAGCGCGCGTGGGCAGCGATACCTCTTTTGCGCGCCGCCTCCTGGACAGCGTCCCTCTTCGTGCCATGCATGGCCTCCAGAACCACCAGGCGCTCGCACCTGCCCATCTGCGCCAGATCGGAAGCCCGTGTCACGATGCGGTCCGGGCCCCGCCTGCTGCGGCGTCTCATGACCCACCCTGCGCATCTACGGCTGGCTCGAAGAGTCCGTTCGTGACCTCCGCCCCGTCGCCGTCGAAGCCGATCGTGCCGGGCGCATCGCTGGATGCCTGCCCAGGGAGCTTCAGGACGCCCTGCTGGACCAGCAGTCCCTCGTAGGCCAGCGTGCGCAGTCTGCCGACACGCTTCACGCCCTTGTGGAACCGTGCGAGCTCGTCATAGAGACGAGGTAGTTCCGCCCTCTCCAGCTGAAACACGAGCCGGATGCGCGGCGGCTCCGAGGTATTGGTGGGGCCGGTCATATGGCATCTCCTGCAGCGCGCTCGGCCGTGGTCGACCTGTCGCGATCGGCCGCCAGCACGGTTCGCGCGTAGGTCATCCCGGCCAGCTGGAACCCCCTCACGTTGGCGAACACAGGCTCCTTGATCTCGAGGATCCGGTGGCGCGGAAACGCCGACTTCACGGCCTTCCGGAACAGAAAGGCGCCTCCGCCCACGAGGATGATGTTTTGCAGGCTGTGCGGCGATTCGATCCACTCCTTCATGCTCGACACGGCCTGCTCCGTCACGCTCTCGGCCAGCGGCAGCAGCCGCTTGAGGTCGTAGGGCTTCTGGAATATCACCGGGGCCTTGCCGGTCCGCAGCGCCATGTCGATGGCGTCCAGATCGCGGAAGGGCGTGCCGATGTCCTTGGTGATCTCGGCGGCGAGCAGCTTCAGCACGTCTGCGACACCCCGATTCACGGAGTGGCTCTGCTTCTGCACCAGTCGCATGCCCTGGGCGACGAGCCAGTCGAAGGTTCTCGCACCCGGATCGATGATCAGGCTGCGCTCCTTGGCGATCTCGCCCAGCTTGCCGTGGGCGTGCGCGTAGAAGGCCAGCGCGCCCTGAGGCTGGGCAACGGCCAGCGTACGCACCACACTGACCTTCTTGCCGCCGCCGACATCGTGCTCGCCCGTCATGACCCGCTCCAGGGCCGCCTTCTTCACCGCGAACAGCGCCACCGGAAGCCCGACGACCAGCAGGTCGATCTGGCTCTGCCGCATCGAGCGCAGCGCACCGCGCAGCAGCGCCATGTACTCCGGCGACTCGATGTAGTCGTCGTGCAGCTGCGTCGCCCGGAAGGTGTCGGCCGCGAGCCTGACCTCGGGACCGACTTCATAGAAGAGTGACCCGACCGGGATGAACATCGTCTTGGCCCCATCGCCGCCGGGCCAGAGTGGTTGTCCGTTGCTGGACGGGTAGGCCAGCGACGGGAAGCTTGCGCAGCGGATCTCGCTGTCTGCCGTGCCGGTGACGAACTTGGTGTTGCCGGAACCGACATCCACCGCCCTCACGATCAGGTTCATGGTGTTCTCCGAGTGAACGAAAGAGTGCTCAGGATCGACAGACCGACCCTGTTCCTCCACGCGGATACCTGCCTCTGCAGGCGCGATTTCGACGTCGGATCTCTCCCGGTGTCACTGCGCTGGCACTGCAGAAGCACTGCACTGACCCTCGGATGACACCGAACGGACGAGTCGGCCGCGTGGTGTCACCACGGTCACACTGCAAAGTCACTCGTCAACCCCGTCCATCGGCCCGCACGCCGGCGCCTGACACCGCCTGGAGTGGCCGGTGCCGGCCCAGTCGGGGTACCTGAGGCGGCAGCCTTGCCTGTCAACCCCGCGCCGTTGCTGGCGATCCGGGCCATTGCCACGCTAGATGGGCCCTGCCGCCGAATCGCACGCCGTCAACTGCCTGCCCCAAGGGCCGCCTGATCAGGGGCCTTGCGGCGGGCGCTGCGCATGCGGCCTTGACCGTGGATGGCGTCGCGGTTTCCACTGTGGGCTCCCGAGGGCTCCTGGCCCGCTCCCCGTGGAGCATTGCAGGCGTCGCAGTCGTTACCTGCCTCGTGCCTTCAACCGAA
>CAUJHV010000030.1 GCA_963205115.1 Pseudomonadota bacterium
GTTCCAGGCCGCCAAGCGTCGTGCCCGTGGCTTCGCCAGCTTCGACACCATCAGGACCGTCATCTTCCTGATCGCAGGCAAGCTCGACTTCGCCGCCGTCAACCCTCACGCTCGGTAACCCACTCGAAATTCAGTAGAGCCAAAAAACAACAGGGCCGGACCGCTGACGCGGTGCCGGCCCTGCGTGGCGCAGCGCCGGTTGCTTCTGTGCGCCTGCGCGCGGCCACCCGATCACCGTGCCCTCGCGGCGGTCATCGGCCGCCCCGTACTGCTTTTCAGGTGGGGAACAGGCAGCAGGGGGCATCGTCTGAAAGCATGAATGAATTCACATACGCCTGGACCCGACTTCCTCCAAAAGGGTGGCGCGAGCCATGTCCGCGCTGCGGCCCATGCGCTGGTGTGCGCACCACCTCGCGTGCACAGCGAAGCAGGGGCTCCGGGGCTGTCTCGTCGACAAGGCCTCGGGGTGATACGGCTACTCCGCCAGCGCCAGCGTCAGGTACCGGCAAGATGCCGTGGCGCACCCCACGAGGGCGATCGTCCGCCCTGCCCAGGCCCGCACATGATTTGGCCCAGCCATGGCGCCCGGTTCATGCAGTGCGGCCACACCCCACGGCATACGCCACACGCGAGACGAACGGGGCTGCACCCCGTCGAAAGCCCCACATGACCGCTCTTGCCACCCACGCCGGTGTTCCACACACTGGCGAGAACGAACTGCTCGCCGCACTGCCCCCAGCCGAGTTGGCACGCTGGTCGCCTTTGCTGGAACCCGTGACGCTGAAGCTGGGTCAGGTGCTGTCCGAATCGGGCACGCCCATCGGCCATGTCTACTTCCCCACCACGGCCATCGTGTCGCTGCTCTACGTGCTGGCCGATGGAGCCTCGGCCGAAATCGCGGTCGTGGGCCGCGAGGGCGTCGTGGGCATTTCCTTGTTCATGGGCGGCGAAACGACACCCAGCCGCGCCGTTGTGCAGAGTGCGGGCACGGGCTTTCGATTGCGGGGCCAGGCGATGAAGGACGCCTTCGAAGGTGCCGGTCCGGTCATGCACCTGATGCTGCGATACACGCAGGCACTGATCACGCAGATGGCGCAGACCGCCGTATGCAACCGCCACCACTCGCTGGACCAGCAACTGTGCCGCTGGCTGCTGCTGAGCCTGGACCGTTTGAAAGGCCACGAACTGGTCATGACGCAGGAACTCATCGCCAACATGCTCGGCGTGCGGCGCGAAGGTGTCACCGAGGCAGCCCTGAAACTGCAGGCCAGTGGGTTGATTCGCTACGTCCGCGGCCACATCTCGGTGCTGGACCGCCCGGGGCTCGAGGCTCGCACCTGTGAGTGCTACGCCGCGGTCAAGAATGAATACGACCGCCTGCTGCCCGCACGCATGGCCACCTGAACCGGGGCACGCGCCGGGCCGCGCGCGTGCGCGTCAGCCAGGGCCGGCCATGCGCCGCACGTCGACCCAGGCGTCGAAGTCCTGCTCGCTCATCCCGCCGACGGCCAGCGCCGCCTCGCGCAGCGACAGGCCGTGCAGTTGCCCATGCCGGGCGATGCGCGCGGCCATGTCGTGCCCCACGTGCGGCGACAGTGCCGTCACGTTCATCAGCGAACGCTCCACCTGATGCTGCAGGTGATCCGTGTTGGCGCTCAAACCCCGGATACCGTGCACGGCGAGGCTGGCCATGACGTCGGTCAGCAGCCGCTGGCTGTCCAGCACGTCGTAGGCGATCAGCGGCTTGCAGGTGTTGAGTTCGAACTGACCCTGGCTGGCCGCGATGCCGATGGCCACGTCGTGTCCCATCACCTGCTGGCACACCATCAGCAAGGCCTCGACCTGTGTGGGGTTCACCTTGCCCGGCATGATGGAACTGCCCGGCTCGTTGGCCGGCAGGTTGATCTCGCCCAGCCCGGCACGCGGGCCGCAGGCCATCAGGCGCAGGTCATTGCCGATCTTGGTCAGCGCCACGGCCAGTCCGCGCAGCGTCGCATGCAGTGCGACCAGGGCCTCGTGTCCGGCCGTGGCCGCCAGGCGGTTGGCGGCCACCGCGAACGGCAGGCCCGTCTGCGTGGCGAGTGACAGCGCGACACGCGCGCCAAATTCGGGGTGCGTGTTCAGCCCGTTGCCCACCGCCGTGCCGCCGATGGCCAGCGCATGCAGCGCAGGCTCGGCGTGACGCAGCATGCCTTCTGCAGTGGCCAATTGGGCATCGAAGGCCGCGAATTCCTGGCCCAGGGTCACGGGCGTGGCGTCCTGCAGGTGGGTGCGTCCCACCTTGAGCACGGTCGCCAGCGCCGACGCCTGCGCCTGCAGTTCAGCGCGCAGCCCGTGCAGCGAGGCGAACAGCGCCGTCATGCGCAGCGCCACGGCCAGGTGCATCGCGGTGGGAAAGACATCGTTGGAGCTCTGTCCCAGGTTCACATCGTCGTTCGGATGCACCGAGCGCTCGTCGCCCAGTCCGCCACCCAGGGCCTGCGAAGCCAGGTTGGCGAGCACCTCGTTGACGTTCATGTGGCTCTGTGTGCCCGAACCGGTCTGCCACATCGACAGCGGGAACTGGTCGTCGTACGCCCCCGCGGCCACCTGTGCGGCCGCGTCCGCGATGGCCAGCGCCTTGGCCGGCTCCAGCAGGCCCAGATCGGCGTTGACCTGGGCGGCTACGCGCTTGATCTGCGCCATCGCATGCACCAGCGCCAGCGGCATGCGCTGCTCGCCGATGGCGAAGTGCTGCAGGCTGCGCTGCGTCTGCGCGCCCCACAAGGCCCGCAACGGCACCTCGATCGGGCCGAAGCTGTCGCTTTCGATGCGTGTGGCCGGTGCAGTCACGACACGTCTCCGAGCAGTTCGCGCAACACGTGGGGCAGGATACCGCCATCGCGCAGCGTGGCGGCTTCCAGCGGCGTATCCACACGCACGCGAAGCGGGCATTCGCTGCGGCGCTGGTCGGCGTGGGTGATGCGCAAGGTGACGGTCTGGCCGGGCTGCACGCCGCGTGAAGGGTCTGCGCGTGTCGGCCGCGCGCGGGCTCATCCGGCCACCTTCAGCGTGTGGTCTCGGGCAGATCGTGCTCACGCAGCATCACGGGCTCGATGGAACCTGCGGCCGCGCGGCGCACGACGGCGGCATCGATGACCCGTCGGTTCGCGGCATAGATGGCGAGCGCGTCACTGCCATCGGCCTGCCCCTGGAAGCGGTGGTGCAGGACCCGGCGCGCAATGCTGGCACCCATCGCGGGACGGTCGGGTATCGGCACCCAGAACCTCAACTCGTCGGCGTCTCGATGGAAGAAGGGTTCCGGCAGTGCGCGGGTGACGTCGGAATCGGTCACTTCTTGGCCTGGTGAGCACGCGGCCACTGCGGCTGCGTGGGCGCGGAGGGTCCACCCGTGGGCGGCGGCGTGAGGCGGGGCCCTTGCCGGGGCTTCTTGCCTTTTGCGCTGTCGCGGACTTGCTTGCTCATCGTGAACTCCTGGACGGTGGCTGTGCACCGATCGGCACACTCGGTGCCGATGATGCGCACCGGAAGTCACCTCGTCTGTGCGCTGGCGCACATGGCGCCAACAGGGACTTGTCGAAGGGCTCGTCACGCCATCGGCAGGATCTTGCCCAGCCGCCATTGGCGGTTGGCGTGCACATCGCGCATAGAGTCAGCCGGGATTCTCCAGGTCACCCGGCGAATCAGGCCGCGGCAGACCAGGAAGGCGCAGCTGCACAGCAGGCGCTACAGCTGATTTCAGACGTTCGATTTCCGCAGAGCTTGGCAGGTGAATCGATCCGCCAGGCGACCGGTGCGGCCAAGAAAAAGCGCCAAGGCCTCGCGGCTTTGGCGCTCGATCTCGTCTCTCGGTCCTGTCGGGACCCTGTTCTGGTGGAGCCGGGGGGAATCGAACCCCCGTCCGCGAACCATTGCCGGCCAGTTCTACATGCGTAGCTGTCTGATTTGGATCTCACGTCCCGAGTCGCGCAGCAGCACGCTACCCAGTCCGCCAGTCACTTGATCTTATGCACCGCCGAGTGACCCGGCGGCACACCAGCCAATGTGTATGACCTCTCAGCCCTTGTCTTGCGACTCAGGCCCGGCCCATCGGCCAACCGTTGAGAGGCTCACCGGTGTTAAGCGGCGAGGGCGAAACGTTCGTCGTTCGCAGTTACTTTGTTCCAGTGGATTTACGAGCGTACTGGTGCTCGGCATGCCCTGTTCCGATTCCGCACCCACGTCGAAGCCAGGTCGGTCCCAGGTGAACCGTAGTTTAGGCCAGTTGCAGCCAGTTCAAGAGGCCTGCCGGCACATCGAGCACGGCATCAGCGCCCCAGTCGTGCACCGGCTCACCCTGCCCCAGGTAGCCCCAGGCCGCGGCCAGCACCGGCATGCCGGCGGCGCGGCCGGCTTGCACGTCGCGCAGGTCGTCGCCGACGTAGACACAGTCTGCGGGCGCCAGCGCCAGCCGGCGCGCGCCTTCCAGCAGGGGTGCCGGGTGCGGCTTCGAGTGGGCGGTGGTGTCGCCGCAGACCAGCGCGGCGGCTCGCAGATCGAGCCCGCGCACCAGCGGCTCGGCAAAGCGCGCCTGCTTGTTGGTGACGATGCCCCAGGGCAGGCCGGCACGGTCCAGGGCGGAAAGCACCGCATTCATCGCCGCGAAGACCACCGTCTGCATCAGCATCCGCGCCTCGTAGCGCGCGAGAAAGGCGTCGCGCAGCGCATCGTAGCCGTCGTCTCCCGGCGCACGGCCGAAAGTGGCACCGATCATTCCGCGCGCACCGGCGCCGACCAAGGGGCGCAGTTGCTCGAAGGGCAGCGGCGGCATGGCGTGTG
>CAUJHV010000031.1 GCA_963205115.1 Pseudomonadota bacterium
CGCCTGCGCCGACGCGGGCCTGGATCCACGCCACATCGACGGCTTCGCCTCGTACGGCGACGACCGCAGCGAAGCCACCCGCCTGGCCTCCGCGCTGGGGCTGCCGCGCCTGCGCTCCGCCACCATGCAGTGGGGCGGCGGCGGTGGCGGCTGCTGCGCCGCGGTCGCCAATGGCGCGGCCGCCATCGCCACCGGCCAAGCCGACTGCGTGGTGGTGTTTCGTTCGCTCAACCAGGGGCAGTACGGCCGCTTCGGCCAGAGCGCCGGCAGCGGCACGATCTCGGGCGAGCGCGCCTACCTGGTGCCCTACGGCGTGATCTCGCCGCCGCAGCGCTTCGCCATGCGGATCCAGCGCTACATGCATGAGCACGGCATCCGGCAGGAGGCGCTGCGTGCCATCGCACTGGCGTCCTATCACCATGCGCAGGCGAACCCGCGGGCCGTGATGCATGGCAAGCCGCTGGACGCGGAAAAGTACGATGCCTCGCGCTGGATCGCCGAGCCGCTGCACCTGTTCGACTGCTGCATGGAGAACGACGGCGCCGCGGCCATCGTGATGGTGGATGCCGAGCGCGCCGCCGATTTCGCGCACAAGCCGGTGTACCTGCTCGGAGCCGCCTCCGGGTCGAGCCATCGCTTCGCCACGCACGCCCACAATTCGCCGTCCTATGCCTCGGCGAACTTCGAAACGGTGGCCGAGGATCTCTACCGGATGGCCGGCCTCGGCCCCGCCGACGTCGGCGTGGTCCAGAGCTACGAGAACATCACCGGGGGCGTTGTCATGGCCCTGGCCGAACACCGCTTCTTCAGCCCGCAGGAGGCGAACGACTTCCTCACCTTGGAGAACCTGATCGCACCGAGCGGGCGGCTGCCGCTGAACACCAGCGGCGGCAACCTCGCCGAGTGCTACATGCATGGCTTCGAGCTGGTGCTGGAGGCGGTACGGCAGGTGCGCGGCACCTCCACGGCGCAGGCGGCGCGCAGCGACGTGGCGCTGGTGATCGGGGGACCCATGGTGGCGCCGGCGAGCAACCTGTTGCTGGGCTCGCGCGATGCACTGGGAGAGACACCGCGATGACCATGCCTTCTTCCTACCTTCCGCCGGGCCTGCCCATTCCGGTTCCCGAGCCGGATGGCGTCTCGGCGCCGTACTGGAACGGCCTGCGCGAAGGCGTGCTGCGCGTGCAGCGCTGCGCACACTGCCAGGCCTGGCAGTTCGGGCCTGAATGGATCTGCCACGCCTGCCTGCAATTCGACCCAGCCTGGGTCGAGGTGGAACCGTCCGGCCTGATCTTCAGCTGGGAGCGCATCTGGCATCCGGCGCATCCGGCCCTCAAGGATCACGGTGCCTACCTGGCCGTCGTGGTGGAGCTTCCGCACGCGGGCCGCGTCCGCATGGTGGGCAACCTGCTGGGCGATCCGCTGCAGCAAGTGCGCATCGGGGCCGAAGTTCAGGGCGTGTTCGAGCATCACCCGGAGGCTTCGCAGCCGTACACGCTGCTGCAGTGGCGCTGCCGGTGACGGGGTCGTCTTCGACGGATGAAAGGCAAGCCGATATCGACCTGGTCGTGGTCGGTGCCGGGGCGGGCGGCATGGTGGCCGCGCTGGTGGCGGCGCTCGAAGGCCTGCGCGTCGTGCTGTGCGAGGGCTCACAACAAGTCGGAGGCACGACGGCCACTTCCGCCGGCACGCTCTGGATCCCGGGCAACCGGCACGGGGCGGAGGCGGGCCATGCAGACTCGGTCCAGGCGGCGGCCAGCTACCTGGACGCGCTGATCGGGCCGGACGATGGGCGCCAGCTGCGGCAGGCGTTCCTGGAATCCGGCGACGCGGCCATTGCCTACCTCGAGGAGCGCACCGACGTCGCCTTCGTCAGTGCGGGACAGCATCCGGACTACCTGGCTTTGCCCGGTGCGGCGATCGCTGGCCGGGCGCTGGCGCCGCGCCCCTTCGACGGACGGCTGCTGCGTGGCGCATTCGCGCGGATCCGGCCGCCGATGCCGGAGTTCCTGCTGCTCGGCGGGATGATGGTGGGCAAGGCCGACATCCAGGCACTGGTGCGGCGCTGGCAATCCTGGCCCGCGTTCGTTGCCAGTGCCGGGCTGGTGGCCCGCTACCTTGTCGACCGCATCCGCTATCCCCGCGGCACGCGCCTGGTGATGGGCAATGCGCTGGTCGCCCGCCTGTTCTACAGCCTGCAGCGCGCCGGCGTCGACGTTCGCTTCGGCTGGCGCCTGCGGGAACTGACCGTCGAAGGCGGCAAGGTGCGGGGAGCCACCTTTGCCGTCGATGGCCAGGAGCGGCGCCTCGACAGCCGGGCGGGCGTGGTCCTGGCCACCGGTGGCGTTGGTCACGGCGAGGCCCTGCGCGCCGAACTGGCTCCTGCCGGAATGTCCTTGCCTTCGCTGGCTTGCGATGCAGTCAACGGCGAAGGCATCACCGCGGCGCGATCCGCCGGCGCCGGGTTCGAGCGCTACGCCGCCGGCGACTTCTTCTGGCAGCCGGTGTCGCGCGTGCCACGCCCAGGTGGGCCAGGGCTTTTTCCCCATCTTTTCCTGGACCGCGCCAAGCCGGGCCTGGTTGCCGTGGACGCCCAGGGACGCAGGTTCGCCGACGAAGCGGGTTCGTACCACCACTTCGTGGAGGCGATGGTGCGCCACCTGCAGCGCACCGGCGGCGATGCGGCCTGGCTGGTCTGCGATGCGGCCTTCGTGCACAAGTACGGACTGGGCGTGATCCTGCCGGGGACGCGCCGGCTGGATCGCTGGATCCGCCAAGGCTATGTCTGCGTGGCCGACCGCCTGCCGGCGCTGGCGCAGCGCGCCGGCATCGATCCCGCGGGGCTGCTCGCCACCGTGCAGCGGACCAACGACTATGCTGCAACTGGCCGTGACCCGGACTTCCACAAGGGCGATGCGCCGGTCGACCGGTTCAACGGCGACCCGGCCCACCGACCGAACCCTTGCCTGGGCGAAATCGGCCAACCGCCCTTCGTCGCGTTGCGCATCCTGCCGGCCGACGCGGCTTCGAGTTCGGGGCTGCCGATCGATGCCGATGGCCGGGTGCTGGACCGCGCTGGCCGTGTCGTCGTAGGACTCTATGCCTGCGGCAACGATGCCGCGTCCGTGATGCGGGGCACCTATCCGGGCCCGGGAACGACACTGGGGCCGGCCTTCGTCTTTGCCTGGCGGGCCGCGCTGTTTGCGGCGCGTCGTGCTGCATCGGCGCGTGCGCATCCGATCGAGGAGAAACCGTGATGGAACCGAATGCTTCCCCCGCGCGCCGCGCGGGCCCGCTCGCGGACTTGCGGGTCGTCGAGTTCGCGGGCATCGGACCGGGGCCCTTCGCCTGCATGCTGCTGTCGGACATGGGCGCCGACGTGGTGACGATCGACCGCCCGGGGGCACGCGCCAGTGATCCGCGCAACGTCACGCAGCGGGGACGCACGGTGGTGCAGGCCGACCTCAAGGACGCCGCCTGCATCGAGCAGGTGCTGCAGCTGCTGCAGGCGGCCGACGTCCTGGTGGAAGGCTTCCGCCCGGGCGTCATGGAGCGCCTGGGGCTGGGGCCGGAGGCGGTCGCGCGTCGCAACGCGCGGCTGGTCTACGGCCGAATGACGGGCTGGGGCCAGCATGGGCCGCTGGCGCAGGCCGCGGGGCACGACATCAACTACATCGCGCTCACCGGTGCGCTGCACGCCATCGGCACGGCCGACCGGCCGGTGCCGCCGCTGAACCTGCTGGGGGACTACGGCGGGGGCAGCCTCTACCTGGTCATGGGCATCCTGGCCGCATTGCACGAGGCGCGGCGGTCTGGGCTGGGGCAGGTGGTGGATGCGGCGATCACCGACGGCGTCGTCAACCTGATGGCGCAGTTCATCGGCCAATCCCAGCGCGGTGCCTTCGTCGAACGCCGCGAAAGCAACATGCTGGACGGCGGATGGCCGTGGTACGGGGTGTACGAAACCGCCGATGGACCGCACGTGAGCGTCGGGCCGCTGGAGCCGCAGTTCTTCGCTCGCTTGTGCGAGTTGCTGCAACTGGGTCCCGAGTGGCAGTCCGCGCCCTCGGACCGTTCGCGCTGGCCGGCCCTGCGCGAGGCGCTGGCGCAGCTCTTCAAGAGCCGCCCCGCGGCCCATTGGCGCGAGCTGCTGGAAGGAACCGACGCCTGCTTCGCGCCCGTGCTGCCGCTCAGCGAAGCCGCCCGGCACCCGCACAACGTCGCGCGTGGCGCATTCGTGGTGCTGGATGGCGTCACGCATCCCGCACCGGCGCCGCGCTTCTCGCGGACGCCGGCAGCCATCCAGTCAGCGCCGGCCGCTGCCGCCGGGGACCTGGCGGACGCGCTTGGCCGTTGGCGCGGCTAGCGCAGCCGCCGTTGCATCGCGGGTGCTGGCCGCCTGGGCCCGCTGCCGGTCGGCCAGCGCGAGGTACTTGTCCTGCAGCCGGGTCAGGCTGGTGACGATCTCGGCCACGGCCGCCTTTTCGTCCCGGGCCCGCAGGTGGCGCAGGAGCCGCCGCCGCGACGGCAGCACCAAGGGGTTGTCGCTCGGGCCGATGCGCCCGATGAACTCCCCCATCACCTCCATCAGCGCTTCCATCATGCTGGCCATGATGGGGTTGCGGGTGGCGCGCGCCAGCAGCACGTGGAACTCGCGGTTCAGGCGCTGGCGGGTGCCGAAGTCACCGGCGCGCTGCGCTTGCGCCGAGGCGGCGACGTTGGCCTCGAACTGCTCGAAGTCCTCCTCGGTCGCGCGCTGGCAGGCCACGCGGACCACGACGTCGCTGAGCCATATACGCGCATCGGTCAGCTGTTGCGGCGTGATCGCGCCGAGGTGATAGAGGTCTTTCAGCCCCGTGACGATGGCGCCGGAGTCGCCGGGCAGTACGAAGGCGCCACCCGCCGCGCCCTTGCGCATCTCGATCATCCCGGCGTGCTCCAGGGCCCGCAACGCCTCGCGCAAGGTGTTGCGGCTCACGTGCAGTCGCTGTGCCAGGTCGCGCTCGGAAGGCAGGCGGTCGCCAGGCTTGATCTGGCCGCTGGCGACGAGCTCCCGGATCTGCCGCGCTATCTCGTCGGCGGCACGGGCCGGAGCAACGGCAGCGAAGGCGGGAGTCGGCGAGTTCAAGGGAAGCAGTCGTGTCCTTCGATTCTAGCCAGCCGAGGTCGATGATCCGGCCAGCGATCGTCCCCTTCAGCCGTGCTTGCCCGGCTCCCACCCCACCGGCCCGATGGTGCGCTCGGCCACTTCCACCGCCAGCGGCTCGAGTTCGGTGGCCATCGTGTCGTTCCATCGGTTGAGGTAACCGAACAAGGCGATCGAAGCGACGATCTCGACGATCTGGCCGTCGTCGAAGTGCTCCTTCAGCGCGTCGAAGTCGGCCTGCGTGGCTTCGTTCGGTTGCTTCGCGGCTTTCAGCGCCAGCCGGACGGCGGCGCGCTCGGCCGGGGTGAATAACTCGCTTTCCTCGAAGTTCCACAGCGCGGCAATCTTCTCGTCGGACGCCTTGTAGATGCTCGACAGGTTGGCCATGTGCGACTGGCAGTAGAGGCAGCCGGAGGCGTAGCTGCTGGCCAGGCTGACCAGCATCTTGGTTTCGTGGGGCACGGTGCCCTCGTACAGCACCGCCTGGTTCAACGCCATGAAGGCGCGCACGATCTGCGGCCGCCGCACCATGGTCATGATGCTGTTGGGCGTGAAGCCGCGCGTGTTGCGGTAGTGCTCGAAGCGCTGGCGGATGTCTTCGTCCTGGACTTCGGAAAGCGGAACGGGGGCGAGGTGTGGCATGGCAACGCGACTTGAAATGTTGAAGATGCCAGCGAGGATAGCGTCGGCCGCCGCGGATGCGCTGGCCTTTGCCAGAATCGCAGCATGTTCGAATCGCTGATGGCCTTCCTGCACTCCCTGCAGGGATGGCCTGCGTACGCGCTGGTCTTCGGGATCCTGGTGGGCAGCGGCTTCGGCCTGCCGATGAACGAGGACATCCTGCTGGTCACCGCGGCGGCGCTGACACTGTCGGGCGTGATGGCGCCCTGGCCGCTGATCGCCGTGGCCTGGTGTGGCCTGCTGATCGCCGACGGCCTGGTCTTCCACTGGGGCCGCGTGTTCGGCGCCAGGCTGATCGAACACCGCTGGCTCGCGCATGCGATCCCGCCGCGCCGGCTGGCGGCGATGCAGGCCTTCATGCTGCGCACCGGTCCGGCGGCGATCTTCCTGGCGCGCTTCATGCCCGGCGTGCGCAGTGCGGTCTATCTCGCAGCGGGATCGCTGCGGCTGCCCTATCGCCAGCAGTTCCTCTACGACGGCCTGGCCGCCGCCGTGGAAGTGCCTCTGCTGGTGTTCGCCGTGCGTTACGTCGGCGGCAACTGGCAGGCCCTCCTGCCGCGTTCGCCCTGGGCACAGGGCCTTGTGCTTGCAGCGGTCGTGCTGCTGGGCGCAGTGGCAGCGTGGGCGATCCGCCGCCGCCTCAGGCGCTAGCGGGCCGCCGGAGCGGCGCCGTACGACCGCCGGCGCCGGCCGGGTCCTACCTGCCGCGAAGCGGGCGAAAGTAGCATGGCAGCTTTGCTTGCGGGCATGCCCACACCCAACGATCCGTCGCGCACGCTCCGGGCCGCGATCCACGCATTGCGCGCGCAGTTCTTCGTCGCCGGCGCGCTGTTCGCCACCTGGGGCGTGCACGTGCCGAGCATCAAGGCGCACTACGCGCTGGGCGAGCAGTCGCTGGCGATCGCCATGCTGGCCGCCGGCGCGGGCTCCGTGGTGGCCTTGCTGCAGGCCGGCCGCGTGCTGGCCCGCCACGCACCGCGCACGGTCGTGCCCTTCATGGCGCTGGTCTGCGTGGCCGCGGTGGGCAGCCTGCTGCTGCCTTCGCGCTACGGCGCGCTGCTGGCGCTGATGCTGGCTTACGGCATGGCCGCCGCGCTGTTCGACGTCGCGATCAACGACGAGGCCACGGCGATCGAACGCTTGTCGGGCCGGCACCTCATGAGCGGTTTCCACGGCATGTTCAGCCTGGGCGGCATGGTGGGCGCGGCGGCGTGGAGCGCCCTGGCGCCAGCCGGCGTGACGCCCACGCAGCACCTGCTGGGCGCGACGGCCGTGCTGGGTGCACTGGCGCTCGCCGCGACGCCCTTCATGCTGCGGCAGCACCGCAGCGCGCCCGCCGGCGGCGCGGGCCTGAGCCTGCCGCGCGGGCCCTTGCTGCTGCTGGGCGTGATGGCCGGCCTGGGGCTGGTGGGCGAGGGCGCGATGTACGACTGGAGCGTGCTCTACCTGCGGCAGGAACTCGGTGCGCCGACCAGCATCGCCAGCATGGGCTACGCCAGCTTCAGCGGCGCCATGGCGGCCGGCCGCTTCGGCGGCGACTGGGGGTCTCCTCGTTTTCAGTGCAATAAGTGACGGTACGAAAAGCTAGCACTGGCGCGGAGGTGGTGTTGGTAGATCGTTGATTTCATTGACTTTCCTGTTCACTTTCAAATCTGCGATTCGTGGCGTCAAACCGTGG
>CAUJHV010000032.1 GCA_963205115.1 Pseudomonadota bacterium
GAGGTCAAGCGGCGCATCATGATCGGCACCTATGTGCTCAGCCACGGCTACTACGACGCCTACTACCTGCAGGCCCAGAAGCTGCGCCGCATGATTGCCGACGACTTCCAGGCCTGCTTCCAGGCCTGCGACGTCATCGCCGGGCCGGTCGCGCCCAGCGTGGCCTGGGAACTGGGTGCGCAGGCTGACGACCCCGTGGCGGCCTACCTGGCCGACATCTTCACCTTGCCGGCCAGCCTGGCCGGGCTGCCGGGCATGAGCGTGCCGGCCGGCTTCGGTGCGCAGGGCATGCCCGTGGGCCTGCAGCTCATCGGCAACTATTTCGCCGAAGGTACGCTGCTGCACGCCGCGCACGCGCTGCAACAGGCCACCGACTTCCACCTGCGCACACCCGCGGGCATCTGACCATGGCCAGCTCCCCACTCATCCGCGGCTACGAGGTCGTCATCGGCCTGGAAACCCACGCCCAGCTCTCGACGGCCAGCAAGATCTTCAGCGGCGCGTCGACGCAATTCGGCGCGCAGGCCAATACGCAGGCCTGCGCGGTCGACCTCGCCTTGCCGGGCTCGCTGCCGGTGATGAACCGCGGCGCGGTCGAGCGCGCCATCCGCTTCGGGCTGTCGGTGGGCGCGCACGTGGCGCCGCTATCGATCTTCGCGCGCAAGAACTACTTCTATCCGGACCTGCCCAAGGGCTACCAGATCAGCCAGTACGAGATCCCGGTGGTGCAGGGCGGCACCGTCGATTTCCTGCTGGACGCGCAGCCGCGGCAGGTGCGCCTGACCCGCGCGCACCTGGAAGAAGACGCCGGCAAGAGCCTGCATGAGGACTACCACGGCCACACCGGCATCGACCTGAACCGCGCCGGCACGCCGCTGCTGGAAATCGTCTCCGAGCCCGACATGCGCTCCTCGGCCGAGGCCGTCGAATACGCCAAGGCCCTGCACCGGCTGGTGGTGTGGCTGGGCATCTGCGACGGCAACATGCAGGAAGGCAGCTTCCGCTGCGACGCCAATGTCTCGGTGCGCCGGCCCGGCGCGCCCTTCGGCACGCGGCGCGAGATCAAGAACCTCAACAGCTTCCGCTTTCTGCAGCAGGCCATCGATTTCGAGGTCCAGTGGCAGATCGACCGCATCGAGGACGGCCTGTCCATCCAGCAGGCCACCGTGTTGTTCAACCCAGACACGGGCGAAACACGCGCCATGCGCAGCAAGGAAGACGCGCACGACTACCGCTACTTCCCCGATCCCGATCTGCCGCCGCTGGTGATCGAGCCGGAATGGGTCGAGCGCGTGCGCGCGGCCATGCCCGAGCTGCCGTCGGCGATGGCCGCACGCTTCGAGCGCGACGACGGCCTGCCGGCCTACGACGCGCAGATGATGACGCAGAGCCTGGCCTTCGCGCGCTTCTACGAGGCCACGCGCGACGCCTGCGGCCAAGCCAAGCTGGCCGCCAACTGGCTGATGGGCGAACTCAGCAAGCGGCTGAATGCGCAGGGCGGCGACATCGGCGCCAGCCCGGTCAGCCCGGCGCAGCTCGCAGCCCTGATCGCCCGGGTGGTCGACGGCACCGTGTCCAACAACGGCGCGCGCCAGGTCTTCGAGTCGCTGTGGTCGGGCGAAGGCAGCGGGGTCGACGCGCTGATCGAGGCCAAGGGCCTGCGCCAGATGAACGACACGGGCGCGCTGGAGGCCATCGTCGACGAGGTGCTGGCGGCCAACGCCAAGTCGGTGGAGGAGTTCCGTGCCGGCAAGGACAAGGCCTTCAACGCGCTGGTCGGACAGGTGATGAAAGCCAGCAAGGGCAAGGCCAATCCGGCGCAGGCCGGTGAGTTGCTGCGCCGCAAATTGGCCTGAGACGCGTCAGCAGACCGGGCCTGCGGCCTGGCTGTCGCCAGCCGGAGGCTGTCGGACATCGCGTGTCCGGGCGCTGAGCGGCGGCTCGCTGGCCGCGGGCGTTCAGGGCCTCGCGGGCGGCGCCACGCCGTATTCGATCGGCCCGAGCGAGCCGGGCGTCGCCCCGGCCCACAGCCTGCGCAGGCGTTCGAGTTCGGCGTCGTAGAAGCGGTTGATGCGCTCGACTTCCGCCTGCTGGCCCGCGACCGAATCCCGCTGGGCAGCCAGCGCCGCTTCGTTGGCATCGACCTGGCTCTTCAGCTTGATGGGCAGCGGCTTGCCCTGGTAGAACTGGCCTTCTTCGGACAGGCGGCGGTGATCGCGGTTCAGGTCCTGCAGGCGGGCCTGGGTGACTTTCTGGGCCGCGCGCACGGTTTCGAGCGCGGCTTCACGCGCACGCTGGTGAGCGGCTTCGGTCTTGTAGCGCTGCAGCAGGTTGCGGTCGCGGCGGGCCGCGTCGGCCTGGGCCACACGCTGCTCGGCGGCCCTGCGTTCCTTGGCTTCCTGTTCGGCGCGTTCGTCGGCGGTGAGCGTGGGCGGCCGCACGGACTTCAGCGAGCCGTCGCTGTTGAGCACGCGCTGTTCGCGCGCATTGCACTCGAGGATCGGCCGGTCCGATGTCAGGCGGCGGCCCCTGTCATCGATGCAGGTGTAGATGCCCGCGGTCGCCGTGGTGCCGTCGGCCGCATGGGCGACGGCTGGCACGAGCAGCAGCAGCGCGCCACTGGCCAGCAGTCCCTTGCACCCTGATCCGCGCCTGTAGCCCATGCAGTACCCGTCCTAAACCCCGTAACGCCGTCGATAGCTGCGCACGGCGGAGGCATAACCGCCCAGTGCAGGATCGTCTGCCATGGCCAGGTACTGCAGCAGATCCTCCAGCGTGGCGATCGCCGCCACCGGCAGGCCCAGTTGACTCTTCACATACTGCACTGCCGACCAGTCCACGTCGACGCCGTTTTCCGTGGCCTTTTCCTGGCGGTCCAGCGCGATGGCCACGCCGCAGGGTTCGGCCCCGGCGGCCCGGATCATGGCGATGGATTCGCGCACGGAAGTACCTGCGGACATCACGTCGTCGACGATGAGAACGCGCCCGGCTACCTTTGCGCCGACCAGCGTGCCACCTTCGCCGTGATCCTTGGCTTCCTTGCGGTTGTAGGCATAGGGAACATTGCGCCCCTTGCGGGCGAGCTCTATGGCCACGGCAGCGACCAGCGCGATCCCCTTGTAGGCCGGGCCAAAAAGCATGTCGAAAGGTTGCCCCGAATCAAGTAGGCGGCGTGCATAGAATTCAGCGAGCCGTCCGAGTTTCGCCCCGTCGTCGAACAGCCCGGCATTGAAAAAGTAGGGCGAAAGCCGTCCTGCTTTGGTCTTGAATTCACCGAAGCGCAGCACGCCGGCGTCGACGGAAAACTTGACGAATTCCAGCGCGAGAGCGTCGGAGACGGGGCCAGTCATGGAGATTTTCCCTTGGGCTTTCGCCTGGTCACATTGAACCTGAACGGCATCCGTTCCGCGGCCGACAAAGGCTTTGTCGAATGGGCCGAGGGCGCGCAAATCGATTGTATGGGGGTGCAGGAAATCAAGGCCCATGAGGACGTCGTCGCCGAGCGCTTCGCCCGCGTGGCCGGCCTGCACGGCTTCTTTCACTGCGCACAGAAAAAGGGTTATTCGGGTGTGGGCCTCTATACCCGCAAGGCCCCCAGCGCGGTCATCACCGGCTTCGGTGACGAGGAATTCGACGCCGAGGGCCGCTATGTCGAGGCGCGGTTCGACACCGCGCGGCGCAAGTTCAGCGTGATCAGTTGCTATTTCCCCAGCGGCAGCAGCGGCGAAGACCGCCAGGCCGCCAAGTTCCGCTTCCTCGCGCGCATCCATCCGCACCTGATGCGCCTGAAGGCCGAACGCGAGTTCGTGCTGGTGGGCGATATCAACATCGCGCACAAGGCCATCGACCTGAAGAACTGGCGCAGCAACCAGAAGAACTCCGGCTT
The DNA here is from genome assembly GCA_963205115.1 of Pseudomonadota bacterium. GTDB lineage: Bacteria > Pseudomonadota > Gammaproteobacteria > Burkholderiales > Burkholderiaceae_C > Rubrivivax. Next base: position 3,887 of record CAUJHV010000032.1, read on the forward strand.
CCTGCCCGAAGAACGCGCCTGGCTCGACCAGCTCTTCGGCGAGGGCGGCATGGTGGATGTCTTCCGCACGCTGAACGACCAGCCCGAGCAGTACACGTGGTGGAGCAACCGCGGGCAGGCCTGGGCGAAGAACGTGGGCTGGCGACTGGATTACCAGATCGCCACGCCGGCGCTGGCTGCCAAGGCGCGGACGCAGTCGATCTACCTCGACCAGCGCTTCAGCGACCACGCGCCGCTGACCATCGACTACGACTTCAAGCTCTGAGCCGCCTGCCTCGCGGCACACAAGGGCGTGGCGTGGGCAGCGGACCCGCAACGCGGTGGGCTGTGCCTACCGCGCTGGTGGTGGCACCATCGGCCGCCGGCAGGCCTGTCACCCAGTCCATCACCATGACATCCCGCGAACCCTTCTTCCGCGAAGCCGGCACCGGCCCGGGCGTCGTCTGCCTGCATTCCAACGCCAGCAATTCGGCGCAATGGCGCGACCTGATGGACCTGCTGGCGCCCAGCCACCATGTGTTGGCACCCGATCTCTACGGTGCCGGCAAGAGCCCCGACTGGCCCTCGGCCAGCGCGATCACGCTGGCCGACGAGGCGGCTTTCATCGAGGCGGTGCTGCAGCGTGCCGGTGCGCCTTTGACCCTGGTGGGCCACTCATACGGCGCCGCGGTGGCCTTGCGCATCGCCGTGCAGCGGCCCGAGCGCGTGCGGGCGCTGGTGCTGTACGAGCCCACGCTGTTTGCGTTGATCGATGCCGAGATGCCCGCACCCAACGACGCCGACGGCATCCGCGCGGCCGTGGCCGCCGCCACACGTGCGCTTGACGCCGGTGACGCCGACGCGGCCGCGGCCCACTTCATCGACTACTGGACCGGCCCCGGCAGCTTTGCTGCCATGCCCGAGGCGCGACGTCCCGCGGTTGCGGCCGCCGTGCGTGCGGTGCGCCGCTGGGCCCATGCGCTGATGACCGAGCCGATGCCGCTGGCGGCTTTGGCGGCACTGCCGATGCCGGTGCTGCTGATGAGCGGCAGCGGCTCCACGGTGTCGGCGCATGGTGTCGTGCGTCGCTTGGCCGCGGTGCTGCGCCAGGTGACGGCGGCCGAATTTCCGGGTCTGGGCCACATGGGGCCGATGACCCACCCGCAGGTGGTCAACCCGGTCATCGAGCGCTTCGTGCGCGGCCTGAGCTGAGACGCGATTTCCGGACGGTCGCGGCAGCCGATCGGCCTGCCGCGGCCGGTCGACGTCACCCGGACCGGTCAGTCCTTGCGCCCGGCGGCATCCGCCTGGATCGCGCCCATGACGATCTCGGCCATCGATCGGCTCTCGTCCCGTGTGTCCTCGCGCAGCCCGTGGACCGTGCCGAGCCGGTCCGCCGGTGCTTCGTCCTGGCTGGCCTTGCGCTTGCCTTCGAGGCGGTCGATGGGGATCTCGATGCCCACGATGCCGCCCAGCATCGCGTCGATGAACGCGCTCGGCGCGTCGTCCACGCGCCAGGGCAGGGGCCGGCGGGCTTCGTGCGTATCGGTGAGGCGACGCAGCATGTCGAGCATCCAGCCGCGGTCCTCGATGGCCCGGGCCGCGCCGTGGGCGTGGGCCGCGACGTAGTTCCAGGTCGGCACGACGCGCCCGTGTTCGGCCTTGCCCGGATACCAGCCTGGCGTGATGTAAGCCTGCGGGCCGCGGAACATCACCACCGAGGGCGCGATGCCATCACATGCGCGCCACACGGCATTGGCGCGCGAGACGTGGCCGATCAGCGTGCCCAGCGGCCCGCGGCTGCGGTCCAGCAGGAAGGGCACGTGGTTGGCGACGAGGCCATCGCGGCCCAGGCACACCCAGGCGCCCAGCGGGTGCACCGCCATCAGCGCGTGCAGGGTGTCGTGGTCGGTGCAGGCGTGCTGCGGATGAACGTACATGGGGCATGGGCCTTTCGATTCCTCGCCGGACGTGCGGGCGTCTCAGAAGCCGGTCAGCGCATGCCGCAGCAGCAGCGCCGACAGGATGAACATGGTCACGCCGATCAGGCCGTCCAGCATCTGCCAGGCGCGGGGGCGGGCGAACCACGGCGCCAGCCAGCGCGCACCATAGCCCAGCGCCCCGAACCAGATCAGGCTGGCGCTGCTGGCACCGGCGATGAACCAGCCGCGCAAGGCCGGCGGCTGCTGCGCGCCGATGCTGCCCACGAGCAGCACGGTGTCCAGGTAGACATGCGGGTTGAGCAGGGTGAAGGCCGCCGCCTGCGCCAGCGCGGCGCCCCAGCGCAGGCCCTCGCCGCCGCCGGCGGCGTCCAAGCGGTTGGCGCGCCGCGCGCGGCGCAGCGCCTGCCAGCCGTAGACCGCCAGGAACAAGGCGCCCGCCACGGCCAGCGCGCGCGCCAACCCGGGGTTTTCGCCCAGCGCCTGCGCCATGCCCAGGACCCCCGCGGCGATCAGCACCGCATCGGCCAGCGCGCAGAAGGCCACCACGCTGCCGACGAACTCCCGCCGCAGGCCCTGGCGCAGCACGAAGGCGTTCTGTGCGCCGATCGCCACGATCAGGCCCAGGCTCAGGGCCAGACCCTGCACATAGACCGGAAAGGCGAGCGAAGCGGTGGCGGCAGGGTTCATGGTGGCGCCAGCTTGCCAGGGCGCAGGCATGAAGACAAACTCAGCTTTCTAACGCCGATGTAGGAAAACTGAATCGATGCTGGACTACGCGGCCCTCGCCGCCCTGGCTGCCGTCATCCGTGAAGGCAGTTTCGAGCGCGCGGCGCTCGCGCTGCACGTGACGCCGTCGGCGGTCTCCCAGCGCATCCGCTTGCTGGAAGAGCGCGTGGGCTGCGCGCTGGTGATCCGCGAGCAGCCCTGCCGCGCCACCGACACCGGCCGGCGCCTGTGCCAGCACGTCGACCGCGTGCAGCTGCTGGAGCAGGAGCTCCAGGGCACGATGCCCGCGCTGGCGCCGCAGGGCCTGACCCGCGTGGCCCTGCCGGTGGCCGTGAATGCCGACAGCCTGGCCACCTGGTTCGCGCCGGCCATCGCCGCCTTCGGCGCCGAGGCACCGGTGCTGGTGGAGGTGGCCGTGGACGACCAGGACCACACCGGGCAGTGGCTGCGCAGCGGCAAGGTCCTCGCCGCAGTGACCGGCACGGCCCGCCCCGCCACGGGCTGCAACAGCCGGCCGCTGGGCGCCATGCGCTACGTCGCCGCCGCCAGCCCGGCCTTCATGGATCGCCACTTCGCCGGCGGCGTCACCGCCGGCAGCCTGGCGCAGGCGCCCAGCCTGGTGTTCGACGCCAAGGACGCGCTGCAGGACCGCTGGGTACAGCGCCTGTGCCACCGGCGCGTGGAGCTTCCGCGGCACACGCTGCCGTCGCCACAGGCCTTTGTCACTGCCGCCGTGGCCGGCATGGGCTGGGGCCTGCAGCCGCAGGCGCTGGCCGCCACGCAGTTGCAGGAAGGCTCGTTGGTCGAGCTGGTGCCGCAGACGGCGCTGGATGTGCCGCTGTACTGGCAGCACGCGCGCGTGGCTTCCGCTTTGCTCGATGGCTTGAGCCGCGTGATCCAGGATGCGGCCGCGCGGGCCCTGTTGCCCGTGTGAGCAGACCCCGGACGCATACGCGGGGCGGGCGCACGCGCCGGCCGCGTATCAAGCCTCGTGTCGCAACGCGTCCAGCTTGCGGTACAGCGTGCGCAGGCTGATGCCCAGCCGCGCAGCCAGCGCGCGGCGGTCGCCCGCATGCGCGGCCAGCGCTGTGCGCAGGGCTTCGCGCTCGGCCTGGCGCAGCACGCTGCGGGCGGCTGACGCCGGCCGCAGCACGACGGCACGATCGGCCGTGCCGGGCTCGGTCGGGCGCAGCCCCGTCACGGTGGCGCCCATCGCCAGCGCACGCGCGATGGTGGCCGCGGCGATCTGCGTGCCGTCGGTCAGCAGCGCGGCACGCTCCAGCACGTTGCGCAGCTCGCGCACGTTGCCTGGGAAGGCATGGGCCTGCAGCCGTTGCAGCGCCGCGTCGGACAGTCCCAGCGGGCGCCCCGGTGCCACGCGCGCCAGCAGCGATTCGGCCAGCAGGGCGATGTCCTCGCGCCGGTCGCGCAGCGGCGGCAGCCGGATCGGGAAGGTGCTCAGGCGGTGGTACAGGTCCTCGCGGAAACGCCCGCTGGCGATCAGCTCGCCGATCGGCCGGTGCGTGGCCGAGACCACGCGGATGTCGGCGCGGCGCAGCTCGGTGCTGCCCACGCGGCGGAAGGTGCCACTTTCCAGCAGCCGCAGCAGCTTGACCTGCATGGCCAGCGGGATGTCGCCCACCTCGTCGAGGAACAGCGTGCCACCGGCAGCTGCCTCCACCAGGCCGGGACGGGCGGCGTGGGCGCCGGTGAAGGCACCGCGCTCGTGGCCGAACAGCTCGCTTTCGAACAGCGTCTCCGGCAGGCTGGCGCAATCGACGACCACCAGCGGTTTCGCCGCACGCGGGCTGGCTTCGTGGACGGCACGCGCCAGCAGTTCCTTGCCGCTGCCCGATTCGCCCAGCAGCAGCACGGCGGCCTCGCTGGGGCCCACGCGGGCCACCAGGCCGAGCATGGCGCGGAACGGCGGCGAACGGCCGATCAGTCCCTGCGCCGCCGGCTGACCCTGGGCACCGCGCAGCGGCTCGATCTTCTCGATGAACCACGCGGGCTCGCCGCCCGCATCGCGCAGCGGCGTGAGTTCGATCTGCACGTAGGACTCGCCATGCGGCGTGTGGTGCAGGTGCAGCACGCGCTCGCGCTGCCCGCTCTGCCGCGAGCGCGCCAGCGGGCAGCTCTCGCCGGCCTGGTCGCAAGGGCGGTCGAAGTGGTGCGAAACCGCGTAGCAGGTGCGCCCGACCACCGGTTCGCCGTCACCGAAGACGCGCCGGTAGGCGGCATTGGCCGCCGCGATGCGGTAGTGGCGGTCGAACAGGATGTGCGGCTCGGCCAGCGTCTCGAGGTAGGCCACCAGCTCGGGTTGTGCCGCTGCGGCACCCCGGCGGCCCGCCGAAGGGGCGGTTCGCGGGGCAGGGTCGGTCGCTGAAGGCACCGGTCGATAGTGCCACAAGTGGCATTTCATGCCAAACGGCCGATGCTGCCGACGCGTCACCGTGCCATCGCTTTGCCAGGTCCGCCATCGCAAGTGCCTGATTTCAATGGGGAATCGACCTATCGGCGCGAGCGGCGCACAGGTGGCACGCGTCTTGATGGGTATTGGGCGCCTGGTCGGTGCGCCCGCGATGTGAGCCACGCCCTTCCTTCCCCGCGAAACCGCTGGCCCTCATGGCCGCCACCCACCCGGAGTACCCGATGACTGACACCTCTTGCGGCACGACCCCCTGGCCGCGCGACAGCGCGTTGCCGGACGACCCGCAGCGCCGCCTGTGGCTGGCCGCCTGCGGGCTCGCCGGCGGCGTGGCGGCCACCGGCACGGCTGTGCCGCTGGTCTCGACGCTGGCCCCCAGCGAACGGGCGCGCGCACAGGGTGCGGCGGTCGAGGTCGACATCGGCGACATCCCGCCCGGCGGCATGAAGACCGTCGAGTGGCGCGGCAAGCCGGTGTGGGTGCTGCGGCGCACGCCAGCCATGCTGGCCACGCTGGACGCTCACGACAGCGCGCTGGCGGACCCCGCCTCGGCGCGCGACCAGCAGCCGGCCTACGCGCGCAATGCCACACGCGCCATCCGCGACGAATTTTTCGTCGCCGTCGGGATCTGCACCCACCTGGGCTGCTCGCCCACGGCGATGCCGGCCGGCAGCAGCAACCCCGCGCTGCCGGCCGACTGGGCCGGCGGCTTCTTCTGCCCCTGCCACGGCTCCACCTTCGACCTGGCCGGGCGCGTCTTTCGCAACAAGCCCGCGCCGACCAACCTGGAAGTGCCGCCGCACCGCTACCTGGGCGCCACGCGGCTGCTCATCGGCGACGACACCGCCTGATGGTGCCGCGTCACGAATGCCATTTTCGACACTGGCTTCGATCTTCATCGGCACCCTCCAGCAAGCAAGTCCTTGATTCGTAACGACTGTGGCCATGAGGCCCGGGTTGGCACGCGTCTTGATACGGTATGGGGTATCTAAACCGTCCGAGCCCACCGCCATGTCCACCGCGTCCGATCCTGCCGTCGCCTCACCGGGTGCCGCGCCACCGCCCAGCGTGTCGCTGTACGCCGCGCAGCAGAAGATCTACGCCCGGGCGGTCAAGGGCCGTTTCGTGCAGTGGCGCTGGGTCTTCGTGTGGCTGACGCAGCTGCTGTTCTACGGCCTGCCCTGGGCGATGTGGAACGGCCGCCAGGCGGTGCTCTTCGACATCGAGGCGCGGCGCTTCTACATCTTCGGCCTGGTGCTTTATCCGCAAGACTTCATCTACCTGACGGCGCTGCTGCTGCTGTCGGCCTATTCGCTGTTCCTGTTCACCGCGGTCGCCGGGCGGCTGTGGTGCGGCTACACCTGCCCGCAGACGGTCTACACCGAGATCTTCATGTGGATCGAGCGCCACTTCGAAGGCGACCGCAACGCGCGCATGAAGCTCGACGCCGCGCCCTGGTCGTCGAAAAAACTGGCGCGCAAGGGCGGCAAACAGCTGGCCTGGGGGGCCTTCGCACTGCTCACGGGTTTCAGCTTCGTCGGCTATTTCGTGCCCATCCGCGACCTGGGCGGGGCAATGGCGGCGATGACGCTGAGCCCCTGGGAAACCTTTTGGGTGTTCTTCTACAGCCTGGCGACCTTCGGCATGGCCGGCTTCCTGCGCGAGCAGGTCTGCAAATACATGTGCCCCTACGCGCGCTTCCAGAGCGCGATGTTCGACAAGGACACGCTCATCATCACCTACGACGCGCAGCGTGGCGAACCCCGCGGCGCGCGCTCGCGCAAGGCCGGCGCCACGACCCAGGGTGATTGCGTCGATTGCGACATGTGCGTGCAGGTCTGCCCCACCGGCATCGACATCCGCAAGGGCCTGCAGTACGAGTGCATCGGCTGCGCCGCCTGCGTGGATGCCTGCGACGCGATGATGACCAAGCTGAAGATGCCCACCGGCCTGGTGCGCTACGACACGCAGAACGGCCTGGCGCAGGGCCTGAGCGCCGGCCAGCGCCTGCGCCGCGTCTTCCGCCCGCGCGTGCTGGTCTACACGGCGGCGCTGCTGGCCATCACCGCGGCCGTGGGCACCAGCCTGGTCCTGCGCACGCCGTTCAAGGTGGACGTGGTGCGCGACCGCGCCACGCTGGCGCGCCTGGTCGACGAGGGCGCCATCGAGAACATCTACCGGCTGCAGCTGATGAATGCCACCGAGCGCGCGCAGACCTACCGCGTCGAGGCGGACGGCCTCGAAGGCCTGCAGATGGCCGCACCGGTCAGCGTCACCGTGGCGCCCACGCAGGCGCGCTGGGTGACGGTGGCACTGCGCGTGCCGCCCCAGACGGCGCAGAGCGTCAAGCCCGGCGCCTACCCGATCCATTTCCGCATCGAGCGCGTGGCTGGCGACGGCGACACGGCGCGCGAACTGCGCGAGAAGTCGACCTTCGTGCTGCCGCGCTGATCCGCGGGCAGGCGGCCAGGCCCGACGAACGTCAGAACGCCAGCGCCAGCACCTCGGCCTGCAGGCCGCTGACGGCCGGCTGCACCCGGCGCCAGCGGCGCAGCGACACCGCGCCGCCGGCATCCAGCGGCTGTGCCGGGGGCAAGGGCAGCGCCGCGCCGGCTTGCGGGCCTGCGGGCTGCTGCGGCGCCGGGCGCCAGCCTTCGGTGGCGGCATCGTCGTCCAGCCAGCGCCAGCCGGCGCCCAGCAGGCCGCGTTGCGCCGCCAGCCGGACGATGCGCTCGCAGGCCGCGCGTGTCAGGCGCAGCGCCAGCTGCTCCCAGCGGCGCTGGATCACCGGGTGCGCCCAGGCGTCTTCCAGCGCGGTGCGCACGCGCTGGCGGTCGCAGGCCCAGCCCGCCGACAGGCGCCGCGCCAGCATCGCATTCATGAACATGAAGTAGCAGCGGCGCGCGTCGGCATCGGGCATCAGCGTGCCCAGCGTCGTCATGCGCCGCGCGTAGGCCTCGCCCGTGAAGAGCTGGGTCAGGATGACCTGCAGCGCCTGCACCGGGTTGAGCAACCGCACGCGGTTGGGCGGCAGCACCCGCAGCGGGTGCACGGCCAGGCGCTCGTGCGGCACCGCCACGGCCAGGCTCAGCAGCCCGGCCAGCCGCTCCCAGTGCACGGCCTCCAGGCCGCCGAAGGCCTGCAGCTCCTCCTTGCGCAGGCGCCGCGCGATATCCATGGCCTGCGCCGCATCGGCCGCGCCGCGCGCCTGCGCCACACGCCGGCTGACGGTGACCAGGTGGCCGGCCGCATAACCTGCGGCCGGATCCAGGCGCATGACCACGGCGTCCGTCGGCAGTTCGGCGCCATGGGTGAGCACCTCACGCGTCACCGGGCACTGCAGCGGCTCGATCTGCGCGAAGTAGCGCGGCGTCAGCATCACGCCTTCGAAAGGCACACCCTCCAGCCAGGCGCGCAGGCGCAGTTCGAGCCACTGGCGCACGTGGCGCGAGGGCTGCAGCGTGCGCGCACCAAAGGCCGCGCGGCCGGCCTCCCAGCCCTGGCGCACCGGGTGCGCGCCGTGCAGGTGGTCCGCCGGCGGCGTCAGGCGGTGGTGGGCAAAGTCCCAGCCGATCTCGAAGCCGGTGGCGTCGAAACCGCCGGACCCGTCCAGGGCGGCGCAATCGCCCGGCTGCTGCGGGGCGTTCGGAAACAGGGGCAGGGCGATCTGGGTCATGGCGTCTCTCCGGGCTGGTCTCACCGGGACGTCCCCGGCAGATGCAGTCTCGGCGCCCGGTGTCTCATGACGTGAGACACCATGCGGCAGAATCGGATTTGCCGATCTGCGGCGGCAGCGGGCCATCCGCACGTCGCCGCACCACCCCTTGCCGCCGCGCGCGGACACCGCACATGGAACGCACCGAACGCCTCTACGCCATCGAACGCCTGATCCGCCACCGCGGCCACGTCAGCTTCGCCGCGCTGCAGGAGGCGCTGGAGGTCTCGCGCGCCACGCTGTGGCGCGATATCGAATACCTGCGCAGCCGCCTGGGCGCGCCCATCGAATACGACCGTTTCGTCAACGGCTACCGCTTCGCGGCACCCTCGGGCGCCGCGCGCAGCGAGGCCCACGAGCTGCCGGGCCTGTGGTTCAGCGAACGCGAGCTGTACGCGCTGCTGATGGCCTGGCAGCTGCTCAGCGAGCTCGACACCGACGGCCCGCTGAGCCGCCACCTGCAGCCGCTGCTGGCACGCATCCAGGGCCTGCTGGGCGACTCGGCCGGCGGGCAGGACGCCAACGCCGGCGCGCAGGCCCTGACGCAGCGCGTGCGCATCATCGGCGCGGCCCGGCGGCCCGTGCCGGCACGGCATTTCGAGCTGGTGGGCGAATCGCTGGTGAAACGTCGGCGCCTGCACATCCGCTACCTCACGCGCGGGCGCGGCGAGGTGGGCGAGCGCGAGGTCTCGCCGCAGCGCCTGGTCCACCACCGCAACACCTGGTACCTGGACGCCTGGTGCCACCGCGTGGACGCGCTGCGGCGCTTTTCGCTGGACGCCATCGAGGAAGCAAATCTGCTCGAGACCCGCACGCGCGAGATCCCGCTGAAGACCGTGCAGGCCCGCATGGACGCCGGCTACGGCATCTACGCGGGAGCGCGCCGTCACTGGGCCCGGCTGCTCGTTCAGCCGCAGGCCGCCGCCTGGATCAGCCGCGAGCAGTGGCACCCGGAACAGCAAGGCCGCTGGCTGCCCGATGGCAGCTACGAACTCAAGCTGCCCTACGCCGACGAGCGCGAGCTGGTGATGGACCTGCTGCGCCAGGGCAGCGACGTGCGCGTGATCGGCCCGGCCTCGCTGCGCGACGCCGTGCGCCGGCGACTGGCCGCGGCACTGGCCGCGTACGGCTGAAGCGGCGCCGGCAGAGGTCGACGACCGTCAGGCCGAAGGCCCGCGCGGACACCGCCCGGGTTCAGTGGCTCTGCCGGGCCCCGGACGCGGCGCCATCGCACGGCGGCGGCGGGAGAGGCATCGCGTGCCCGTCCGCCGCACCGGCAAGAGCCAGCGGCGCCGTCAAGGTGAACCCGAACGTGGTCCCCTGACCCTGCTGGCTGTGCACCTCCAGATCGCTGCCCATGCGCCGCAGCAACTGCCGGCTCAGCACCAGCGCCAGGCCAGCGCCGCGATGTGGCTGCGGCCCAGCCTGCACGGACGGAAGCTCGGAAAACAGCGTCGCCAGCGCCGCGGTGCTGATGCTTTCGCCCGTGTCTTCCACCGCGACGTGCACGGCCTGCATCCCCGGACCCGCCTCGCGCCGGTGCACCTGGACCGTGACGCGGCCCGCTTCGGCATGCTTCAGCGCGTTGCCCAGCAGCGTGGACAGCACATGGCGCAGGCGCGGTCCATCGGCAAGCACCGCAGCCTGACCGGCCTGCACATCGACGACCAGGTCCAGACCCTTCTCGCGCACGGCAGCCGCCCAGGCGCCCGTGAGTTCCAGCGTCAGTTGCGTGATGTCGACCGGCTGGCAGTCCAGCTCGAGGCGACCCGCCTCGAGCCGGGCCAGGTCGAGGATGTCGTTGACGAGCGCCAATGCACCCCGCACCGACTTCGTGGCCAGCGAGACCTGGCGCGACTGCCACGGGTCGAGCCTGGACTGCTGCAGCAACGCGTTCACGCCCATCACCTGGGTCAGGACCGCACGGATCTCGTGGCCGAGGTAGGCCACCAGCCGTCCTTGTTCGATCACATCGGATCCGGGCGCCGGCGCCTGCTGCATCGACCGCTGCAGGGCCGAGATGCTGGAGTCCAGCGCATCCAGGCGCGCGCGGCCATGCGCTGCGCGCCGCCGGGGCGCGCCAGGCGGTTTCTGCTGCAGCTTCAGCGACAGATAGCGCGCCCGCGCGCTGTGGCCCAGCAGGGGCAGCGATGCCTGCTGCGCCGCCTTGTGTGCCTGCAGGGCCGCCCGGAAGTCGCCCAGGATTTCGCAGGCTTCGCGCACCACATCGTGCAGGCGCACCAGGTTGTACGGCGTCTGCGCGTGCGGCTGCGCCGCCGCCGCGGCCAGGCCCTCCTCGCAGACCGCGCGTGCCTGCCCGGCCTGCCCCAGGCCCAGCAGAACCCGGCCCTTGGCCCACACCCAGGCGCTGGTGCGGTGGCGGTCGCCACGCGCATCGGGCGATGCCACATCGACGATCTTCAGGGCCTGCTCGGCCCGCCCGCTGGCCAGCAGCCCCAGTGCGATGGCCACGCCCTTGGCCTGCTGTTCCTGCACGCTGAACGCGCCGACCTGCGCGCGCCAGTGGGCCAGCACGCGAGCGGCCTCGTCATAACGACCCTGGACGTCGTGGATGAGGATGAGGTTCTCCCAGACGTGGGGCAGGACCCACGCCATCTCGGCGCGCTCCAGCCAGAGCTGCGCCTGTTGCTGCAGCGGCAGCGCATCCTCGAGGTTGAGGAGGTTGAGCTGATTGGCAGCCAGGTTGTGCAGTGCAATGGCCTTGGCCGCCGGGATGTCGAGCGACGCGGCGCAGTGCCAGGCGCGGTAACCCTGCTCCAGGACTTCGTCGAAGTCGGCGCGCTGCATGGCGATCTCGGCCAGCCCCAGGGCGCTGACGATCTGGTCGGTCGGGCTGCGGCCGGTCTCCGTGCGCATGTCCGCGGCATGCGCGAGGGACCACGCCCGGTGGACTTCGCCCCTGCGCAGCCACAGGACCGCGCGCAGATCGTTCACCAGGCGCAGCACACGAATCTGCCGTGCGGCATAACAGCGCTGCTCGACCACATCCAGCGCACGATCGGCCTGGGCATCGGCCCCCTGGGCGACCAGCGGACGCACGGCAAAAAACCAGCCCAGGCACTCCAGGCCGACGTCGTCCAGCGCCAGCCCCTGCCGGATCAGTGCCTGTGCGGTTTCCGCCAGCGCCAGGGGCTCGCGGAACCACTGCGTCCAGGCCCTGGCTTCGAGCGCGGCGGCGGCGACATCGGACATGAAGGGCACAACCTCTCGAGATGGCCGCCGCATCGCGTGGCGGGTCCGAAAAGAGCTTACGTCGGCCCCATGGCGTCCACAAGCTATCCCAAAGGCCTGCCCCTGGCGGTTCCGGCCGGTGCAAAAGGCGCCTGCCGCCGCGTTGGCGAGGCCTTCATCCTGGCTTCACTTTCACCTCATCAGCCGCTCATCCGGCCTGCCTAGAGTCCCCTGCATGGCTGGCGCGCCTCCCGCACCGACCGTCCAAGGAGACCCACGATGAACCGCACACGCACCCTCTCGCTCACCGCCACGGCCGCCGCCGCCGCGATGCTGGCTTTCACCCTCAACGCCAGCGCCGCCGATGGCTGGAAGCTGCCGTCCTGGCTGCATGTCGGCCCGACGGCCGCAGCCACCACCCAGCCCGCACCCGCTGCACCGGTGGCGTCCACGCCGATCGCGCCGCTGGCCGGCAGCACGCTGCCGAACTACCGCGCCATCGTCCAGGCCGAAGGCCCGGCGGTCGTCGGCATCACGGTGGCCGGGCTGCACCAGTCCGACGAAGGGTCTGCGCCCACCCAGGGTCCGGCGCCCGACGACTCACCCTTCTTCCGCTTCTTCCGCGGCCTGCCGGGGTTCCAGATGCCGCCGCACGAAGCCACGCCCTTCCGCGGCCAGGGTTCGGGCTTCATCGTCAGTGCCGACGGCATCATCCTGACCAACGCACACGTGGTGCGCGACGCCAAGCAGGTGACGGTCAAGCTGGCGGACCGGCGCGAATTCCCGGCCAAGGTGCTGGGCTTCGACACGACCACCGACATCGCGGTGCTGAAGGTCGATGCGAAGGGCCTGCCCACGGTGACGCTGGGCGACGCCGGCCGCGCGCAGGTGGGGGACTGGGTCCTGGCCATCGGTGCGCCCTTCGGCTTCGAACAATCGGCCACGCAGGGCATCATCAGTGCCAAGGGCCGCTCACTGCCGGGCGAGAGCGTGGTGCCGTTCATCCAGACCGACGCCGCCGTCAACCCGGGCAATTCCGGCGGCCCGCTGTTCGACAGCAGCGGGCGCGTGATCGGCGTGAACGCGCAGATCTACTCGCGCAGCGGCGGCTTCCAGGGTCTGGCCTTCGCGATTCCGATGGACGTGGCGCTTCACGTGAAGGACCAGATCCTCGCCCATGGTCACGTCAGCCATGCGCGGCTGGGCGTGACGCTGCAGGACCTCTCGGCCCCGCTAGCAGCATCCTTCGGGCTGAAGGCGCCCGACGGTGCGCTGGTGGCCAGCGTCGTGCCCCACAGCGCGGCAGCCAAGGCCGGCCTGAAGGCGGGTGACGTGATCACTGCCGTCGACGGCACCCCGGTGCAGGTGGCGGGCGACGTCTCCAGCCGTGTGGGCCTGGCCGAGCCGGGCGACCACTTCCCGCTGGTCGTGTGGCGCGACAAGACCCGCCTGGACGTGCCGGTCACACTGGGCAAGGCCGAAGCCGAGCCGCGCGAGGCCGCGGCCGCCATCGAGGGCGGCTCGCTGGGCTTGGCGGTGCGCCCGCTGGACCGCGCCGAGCAGAAGAGCGCGGGCGTCGATCACGGCCTGCTCGTCGAGCAGGTGTCGGGGCCGGCGCAGCTGGCGGGGGTCGCGCCGGGCGACGTGCTGCTGGCGCTCAACGGCAAGCCGGTCAACCGCGTCGACCAGGTGCGCGAGGCGCTGCGCAACCATCCCAAGCAGGTGGCGCTGCTCGTGCTGCGCGACGGCCAGCAGATCTTCGTCCCGGTGAACCTGGGATGAGCCTTTCGGCGGGCGCCGGCTTTTGGCGGCCCGCCGGGCTGGTTCGGCAGCCCATCGACACACCCAGCGCCGGCGCCCGAACCGCGACGCCGCGAAGAGGACACATCATGCAAGCGCGACTGTTGATTTCCGCACTGACCCTGGCCGCCACGGCGGCCGCTACCGGCCTGGCTCTGGCAGCCACCCCCGCCAGCGAAGCCCCAGCCGCCTCCGCCCCGGCTGCCGCCGCTGCCGCCAAGGCGCCGGCAACGACGAAGGCGACAACGCCGGCAGCACACCCGAAGAAGGCTGCGGCGCACAAGCGCGCTCGTCGCCACCGCACCACACACCACACCGCGATGGACCGCATGCACCAGCACGTGGTCACCGCCCGCAGCGCCGACGAGGGGCGCTGGGTGGCCGTCGAGTTGCACGACGGGCACCTGAGCCCGGCGCAAGCCGCGACTCTGCGCGCCTGGGTGGCGCGCGTATCGCACGACCAGCAGGCGCTGACACGCCGCGGACACGAAACCTACGGCGAGGCCGTGGCCATCAGCCACGAGCAGAACCGGATCGACTGGTCCATCCACACCGGCCAGGCCGTGCCGACGAGCGTCCCGCCGTCCACGGTTTCCTGATCGCCCGTCCCGCCTCGCGCCCTGATGCCGCCCGGCGCACCGCCGCACACACGACGCGGCAGGCGGCTCAGGGCTGTGGCGATGCCGGCCAGCGCATCTCCACGCGCAGGCCGCCCAGCGGTGAGTCGTCCAGCGTCAGCCGGGCGCCATGCCGGGCGGCCACGGCGCGCACGATGGCCAGGCCCAGGCCGCTGCCGTCGCGTTCGTCATGACCCAGGCGCTGGAAGCGTTCGAACGCCCGCTCGCGCTGTGCCGGTGCGATGCCCGGCCCCGAATCGTCCACGCGCAGCAGCACGCCATCCGGCGACTGCGAGATCGACAGCGTGACCTGGGGCGACCGGCCGCCGTATTTCACGGCGTTGTCCAGCAGGTTGCGCAGCGCGCTGCGCAGGGCCTGCGGGTCGCCCGGCATCGGCAGCGTCGGCGGCGCCTCGAGCCGCAACTGCGCGTCATGCGCCTGGGCCAGCGGGCGGGCGTCGGCCATCGCCTGCTGCGCAATTTCGACGAGGTCCAGCGGCACGGCCGGCGTCGCGGCCTGCGGCTCGGCACGCGCCAGTGCCAGCAGCTGCTCCACCAGGTGCGCGGCGCGGTCGACGCCGGCACGCAGTCGCGACAGCGCCGCCTGGCGTTCCTCGGGCGACTGCGCATCGCCCAGCAGGCCGATCTGCAGCTTCAGTGCGGTCAGCGGCGTGCGCAGCTCGTGCGCCGCATCGGCAATGAAGGCACGCTGCCCGTCGAAGGCCGCCGACAGGCGCTCCAGCAGGCCGTTGAAGGCATCCACCAGCGGCCGCACCTCGCTGGGCAGCGGCGCCACCGGCAGCGGCGCCAGGCTGCCGACCTCACGCGAGCGCGCCGCGCCGGCCACGCGCTGCAAAGGCGCCAGCGAGATGCCCAGCAGCCACCACAGGCCCAGCGCCACCAGCGGCGCCGCCACGGCCACCGGCCAGACGCTGCGCAGTGCCGCCTCGGCCGCCAACCGGCGCCGCACCGCCTCCGGCTGTCCCACCTGCACGATGCGCAGCGGCGTGGCCGCCGCGTAGACACGCCACACCTGGCCGCCCAGCGTGATCTCGCTGAAGCCCAGCACGGCGCTGGCCGGCAGCGCCTCGCGCAGGCCGGGCGGGCGGCTCGAATAGACCGCCGCGCCGCGCAGCGACCAGATCTGCACGACGTAGTCGAAGTCCGGATTGGCCAGCGCGGCCGCTTCGTCGGGCGCGATCTCGCCCTGGTCGCGCAGCGACAGCGCCACCTGCTGCAGGTGGTAATCGAACAGCTTGTCGGCCTCGGCCAGCACGCTGAAGAAGGTGGCGCCGCCCACGCCCAGCGCGGTCACACCCGCAAGCACCAGCACGAAGGCAAACAGCCGCGCGCGCAGCGAGGCCAGCCGCCGCATGTTCAGCTGTCCTTGGCCGGGCCGGCGTAGTAGCCCAGCCCGCGCACGGTATGCAGCAGGTCGTCGCCGAGCTTGCGGCGCAGCTGGTGCATGTAGACGCTGATGGCGTTGCTCTCCAGCTCCTCGCCCCAGCCGTACAGGCGGTCTTCGAGCTGCGCGCGCGAGAGGATCGCGCCGGGGCGCTCCAGCAGGGCCTGCAGCAGCGCAAATTCGCGTGCGGACAGCAGCACCGGCCGGCCGCCGCGCGCGACTTCGCGCGTGGCGGGGTCCAGGCGCAGGTCGGCCACCTCGAGTGCAGTGCTGGCGCGCCCGCCCTGGCGCCGCACCAGCGCGCGCAGCCGCGCGAGCAGCTCGTCGAGTTCGAAGGGCTTGACCAGATAGTCGTCCGCGCCGGCGTCCAGCCCGGCCACCTTGTCGGCCAGCGCGTCGCGCGCGGTGACCACCATCACCGGCGTCGTGTCGCCGCGCGCGCGCAGCGAGGCCAGCACCTGCAGGCCGTCGCGCTGCGGCAGGCCCAGGTCCAGCAGCACGGCGTCGAAACGCTCCGTCGCCAGCGCCGCCTCGGCCGCACGGCCGTCACGCACCCAGTCGGCCGCCATGCTGTGGCGCCGCAGCGCCTCACGCAGGCTCTCGCCGATCATTCGGTCGTCTTCGACCAGCAGGACTCGCATCGCACGTCCCCCTTGGCAGGCGCCAGTGTGGCAGGTCGGCAAGACCCTGGCGCGGGTTGGCGCGGCCGGGACGCGTGGAGCCTGGGGCCGGCGCCGCGAGCCGAATCGACCACCGGCGCAGGCGGGGCCTCGGGGCGGACGCGGCGTCGCGCGCGTTGCCCATCGGGGTCAGGGCGGGCATCCTGTGTGCCACCCGGGCGAGGTGCGCCGAATCAGGCGGTCACGACCGCGCCACGCGCGGCCCGCGCGGGCGCCGCGGCCTCGTCGCGCAGCACGCCGAACAGGTTCTTCGGGTCGTCAGCTTCGGGCACGAACTGCATGCGCTCGCCGATGCCGAGTTCGGCGGCGGTCTCGCCCATGAAGGCGAGCGCGGCGTAGTCCTCGAGCGCGAACCCGACCGAATCGAAGACCGTGACCTGCGAGGCCCCGGTGCGGCCGCTGGCCTGGCCGGCCAGCACCTGCCACAGCTCGGTCACCGGGAAGTCGGCCGGCATCTGCTGGATGTCGCCTTCGAGGCGGGTCTGCGGCTCGAACTCGACGAATACCGGTCCGGCTTCGAGCACGCCGCGGTGCAGCTCGGTCTTGCCCGGGCAGTCGCCGCCGACCGCGTTGATGTGCATGCCGGGTTCGATCATCTCGGGCGTCAGGATCGTCGCCTGGGTCTTGGCGGCGGTGACGGTGGTCACGATGTCCGCGCCGCGCACGGCCTCGGCAATGCTTTCGAAGGTGCGCACCTTCAGGCCCTGGCCGACCACGTTGGCGGCGAGCTTGGCCGATGCCGCGGGGTCGGCGTCGAACAGGCGCAGCTCACGGATGCCAACCAGGTCGCGGAAGGCGATCGCCTGGAATTCGCTCTGCGCGCCATTGCCGATCAGCGCCATCACGCGGCTGTCGGGCCGGGCCAGCGCGCGCGCCGCCACGGCCGACATCGCGGCGGTGCGGATCGCGGTGGTCAGCGTCAGCTCGCACAGCAGCCGCGGCGCGCCGGTCTCGACATCGGCGAGCACGCCAAAAGCCATCACCGTGGGCAGGCCGTGGCGATGGTTATTGGGGTGCCCGTTGACGTACTTGAAGGCGAACTGGCGGTCGTCGGCGATCGGCATCAGCTCGATCACGCCGACCGCGGAGTGACAGGCCACGCGTGCGCTCTTGTCGAACGCCTGCCATCGCAGGAACTCGCGCTCGATGCGCGTGGCGACGCCGGCGATGCAGGCCGACAGGCCCTTGCGCCGCACGAGGCGAATCATGTCCGGGGCGCCGAGGTAGACGGTGGCGGGGTAGCGGCCGGTGGGGTTCATCGTGAGTCTCCTGTATCGATGAAGAGGAGTCTGACGATGGCGGCTGGCAGACAGAAGCGTCCGCCATGCGCGCAAACGGCCAGGAAGCTGCCGAAGTGGCAGAGCTAGCTGTCGTTTTGCGCCATGACGGCGCGTATACCCGGCTTCAGCCGGCCGACTCCAGGCGGGCGCACACCGACGCCAGGCAGTGCGCGAAGTACTCGGCGGCCGGGGTCAGCGGCACCTCCGGGTGCGTCAGCAGCAGCAGCTCGATGTCGCTCGGCGCCAGCGCGGTGTGGGCAATGGCCACGATGCCACGCGATTCGGGATGGCCGAGCAGCGGCTCGGGGAAGATCGAGATCGCATTCGAGTGGCGCAGGAGGGTCATCGCCGCAAGCGTCTCGCAGGGCACGACGCGCCGTGGGGGCTCGCCGCCCGTGCCCGCAAAGAGCGCCGCCAGGCGCTGCGCATGCGCGCCGGCGGGGGCCGGCGTCAGCACCCATTCGTAGGACGCCAGCGCAGCCGGGCTCGGCGCCGCCAGTACTGGGTGGCCGGCGCGCGCCACGATGCGTTGCGGCGCGCGCAGGATGCGCCGGCTGCGGAATTCGTCGTCCCGCAGTTCCCCGACGTCGGCGGCCACAGCCGCGATGTCCAGCGTGCCGTCGCGCAGGCGCGGCACCACGCGGGCCATCAGCCCTTCGATGATGCTCACCTCGACCTGGCGGAAGCGCTGGCGGAACCAGTCGAAGGCCGGTCCGAGCGCGGAGAGCGTCAGGAACGGCGTCACACCCAGGCGCACGCTGCCGGCATCCTCGCCGCCGGCCTGCAGCAGGTCCTCGCGCGCCAGCGCCACCTGGCGCGAGATCAGCCGGGCGCGCGCCAGCAGCCGCTCGCCAGCCTGCGTGAGTCCGACACCCCGCGAGCGGCGGATCAGCAGCGGGACACCCGCCTCGTCCTCGAGCAGCCGCATCGACTTGGTCACCGCGGCCTGCGACAGGTGCAGCTGCCGCGCCGCCGCGCGGATGCCGCCGTGTTCGACGACGTGCAGGAGGACCTCGAGTTGCTGCAGTTTCATGCGGTCGGCAAGTGACAACCCAAAGTGTTCAAGACCACAAGATGTTGCCTTTCAGTGTGCACCCGCGAATCCTAGACTGCTTCACACCCAGGGAACACCGGAGCTTCCGATCTCGGGGTGAACAGGCCACCGACGTCGTCGCGCAGCGCCGCCACCCGGCGCGGGGCCTGCAAGAAACCTGCACCTCCGCACGGGATGCCGAGCGGCTCGAACCCTGGATCTTCCCGAAGGACACGCTCATGACCCGATTCCTGGCACGCGCCGCGGCGCAGCTCTCGACACTCGGCGCCGGCATGGCGCTCGCGGCCATCGCCATGTCCACGGCCGTGGCGCAGACCTGGCCGAGCAAACCCGTCACCCTGGTCGTGCCCTGGCCGGCCGGCGGGCCGTCCGACTTCGTCGCGCGGCAGATCCAGAACGACACGCAGAAGGCGCTGGGCCAGACGCTGATCGTCGAGAACATCGGCGGCGTGGGCGGCGCGCTGGGCGTGCAGAAAATGCTCGCCGGCAACGACGGCCACACGGCCCTGCTGGGCAGCCCGCTCGAGCTGATCATCCCGCCGCTGACCTTGGCCACGGTGAAGTACAAGCCCACCGACCTGCGCATGGTGGCGCAGCTCGTGAAGGCGCCGCTGGTGCTGGTCGCGCGCAAGGACCTGCCGGCCAACAGCATCGACGAACTGCTTCAGCTGGCCGCCGAACGCAAGGCCGCCGGCAAGCCGCTCGCCGTGGCCAATACCGGCCCGGGCAGCATGTTCCACCTGGTGGCGGAGAAGTTTGCGCAGCAGACCGGCATCGAGCTGCTGCACATCCCGTACAAGGGCTCGGCGCCGGCCATGGGCGACCTGATGGGCGGCCAGGTGGACCTGATGTTCACGATCTTCGCCGGCCCTGTTCCGGGCACGATCGCCGATGGCAAGCTCAAGGCGATGGGCATGGCCACGGCCCGGCCGCTGCCGAAGTTTCCGCAGATCGCTGCACTGGCTGCGCATCCGAAGCTCGCAGGCTTCGAGTTCGACTCCTGGGCCGGCATCCAGGTGCCGCGCAGCACGCCCGACGACGCGGCCAACCGCCTGAACAAGGCGCTGTACGAGGCCATGTCGAACCCGCAGACGCGCCAGAGCTTCGAAAGTGTCGGCAACCTCGTCGTCGCGCCGATGTCGCTGGCGGAGCTGGAGCGCACCTACCAGGCCGAGATCGCGCGCTACCAGGCGATCGCCCGGTCGATCAACCTGCAGCCCCAGCAATGAACGCGGCAACCGGGGCCTGGTGGCGGCTGGGCGCCGTCGAGCTGGCCGACCGCATCCGGCGCCGCGAGCTGTCGGCGCGCGACGCCACCGAGAGCGTGCTGGCCCGCATCGCCGAGGTCAACCCGCGCACGAACGCGCTGGCGGAAGTGATGGCCGATGAAGCCCTCGCCGCCGCCGACGCCTGCGACCGCGCCACCGCCGCCGGGCTGTCCACCGGCCCGCTGCACGGCGTGCCCGTCACGGTGAAGGTCAACGTCGACACCGCCGGCCACGCGACGACCGACGGCATCGTCGCGCAGAAGGACAACATTGCGCCGACCGACTCGCCCCTGGTCGCCCACCTGCGGGCCGCTGGTGCGGTGATCGTCGGGCGCAGCAACACGCCGGCGTTTTCGCTGCGCTGGTTCACTGACAACGACCTGCACGGCCGCACGCTGAACCCCTTCGATCCCGCCGTGACGCCGGGCGGCTCCAGCGGCGGCGCGGCGGCGGCCGTGGCCACGGGCATGGGCGCGATCGGACACGGCAACGACTACGGCGGCTCGATCCGCCATCCGGCCTGGGCCTGCGGCGTGGTCGGGCTGCGCACGACCGCCGGCCGCGTGCCGGCGTACAAGGCCACCGCGCCGACGCGGATGGTCTCGAACCAGCAGATGTCGGTGCAGGGGCCGCTGACGCGAAGCGTGGCCGATGCGCGTGTCGCGCTGCGGGTGATGGCGCAGGGCTCGCCGCTCGATCCGAACTGGGTCCCGGCGCCGCTGGAAACCACCGAAGACATGCACCGGCCGCTGCGCGTCGCGCTGTTCAAGCGCCATGCCGCATACGACGCCGACCCCAGCGTTGTCGGCGCGCTGGAACAGGCCGCGCGCTGGCTCGAGGCTGCCGGGTGCGAGGTCGAAGAAGCCGAACCGCCGCACTTCGAGGAGAGCGCCGCGCTGTGGCGCCAGCTCGTGATGAGCGACATGCGGCGCGGCGGCCAGGCGGCCGTCGAGAAGCTGGGCGATGCCGGTGTGCGCTCGGCGCTGCGCGGCTACCTCGACGGGCTGCCGGTCTGGAGCGCCGACGAGGTGCTCGCCGGGCAGGCGCGCCGGCTTGACATCCTGCGCGCCTGGACGATGTTCTTCGAGCGTCACCCCGTGCTGCTGATGCCCAATTCCTGGCGCAAGCAGTTTCCGGTGGATGCCGACGTCGGGCCACCCGCGCAGGTGCAGGGCCTGCTCGCGGCGCAAAGCCCGCTGCTGGCCACCGCGATGCTGGGGCTGCCGGGGCTGGCGGTGCCCACAGGCGTCGTGGATGGCCTGCCGGTGGGCGTGCAGATCGTGACGGCGCGCTTCCGCGAGGACATCGCGCTGCGGGCGGGCGAGACCGTCGAGCGCGCAGCCGGCTATTCGGTGCTGCGCGCCTCGGGGGCGTGACAGGCGCGCGCACAGGCCCTCCAATGCGGGCATCGCGCATGATGCGGCGCGGAGGGCATCCCGGTGAGCAAGCTCGATGACACGGACCACAGGCTGATCGCGCTGTTGCGGCAAGACGCGCGCATGGCCGTTGCCACGCTGGCCGCCAAACTGGGCGTGTCGCGCGGCACGGTGAGCAACCGGCTGCGCAAGCTGGAGGACGACCAGGTCATCGTCGGCTATCGCGTGCAGCTACGGCCCGATGCCGAGCCCGACCAGGTCCGTGCCTGGATGGGCGTGCTCGTCGAGGGCAACCAGACACGCGAGGTGATCGCCCATCTGCTTGGCGAACCCGGCGTGGCGGCCCTGCACGACACCAACGGCCGCTGGGACCTGCTGGCCGAGCTGCGCGCGGACTCGGTGACGGCCGTGTCCGAGGTGCTGGAGCGCGTGCGGCTGATCAAGGGCATCCGCACCACGGAGACGAGCCTGTTGCTCAAGAGCTACCGCTGAGGGCCGGCCTTGCGTGGCCGGCGCGGCGGGCCCGTGTGAACGCGCGGCGCTGTGTCGCAGCGCGGTCGATGGCCGGCGAACACGGCAGGCGCGGACGGCCTCCAGGGCTATCGGAACGGAACGCCAAGGTCGGGCCGCGCGCAACCGACGCCCGAAACCCGCAGAAAATCGACGGCTGGATGCCAGAACCCGAATCGACCCCATGCTCCGCTACGAAACCATCCCCGTCACCCCCTTCGCCCAGAACTGCTCGCTGCTGTGGTGCGAGGACACGCGCGAAGCCGCACTGGTCGACCCCGGCGGCGAGCTGCCGCGCCTGCGCGAGGCCGTGCGGCGGCATGGCGTCACGCTCAAGCAGATCCTGCTGACCCACGCGCACATCGACCACGCGGCCGGTTCCGGCACGCTGGCGCGCGAGGACGGGCTGCCGATCGTCGGCCCGCACCCGGGCGACCAGTTCTGGATCGACGGGCTGCCGCAGCAAAGCCGCATGTTCGGCTTTCCGCCGGCCGAGAGCTTCACGCCCACGCGCTGGCTGGCCGATGGCGACACGGTGCAGGTGGGTGCCGTCACCTTGAACGTCAGGCATTGCCCGGGGCACACGCCGGGCCACGTGGTCTTTCATGACCCGCAGACGCAGCGCGCCTTCGTCGGCGACGTGCTCTTCGCCGGCAGCATCGGCCGCACGGACTTCCCCGGCGGCGACCACGACACGCTGATCGCCAGCATCCGCGAGCGGCTGTGGCCCATGGGCGACGACACGGTCTTCATCCCCGGCCACGGCCCGGAAAGCAGCTTCGGCCGCGAACGCGTGAGCAACCCGTTCGTGCGCGGCACCTGAGGCGCGCGGCGCTTCCGCGGCATGCGCGGGGCAGGCGCCGCACGCGGCGCCTGCGACGGGCCAGCGTGAATAAGTCACAGACTGCCGTCGACCGATTCACTGCCTGCGCGGCGCCCCGCTGCTTAACCTGCTGGTCATGCATTCACCCGTCATTCCACGGACCGGATGCCAGACCCAGGAGCCCGCCATGACGTTCGCCATCTTCGAATCCCTCACCCGCGCCGAGCCGACCACCCGTGCCGTGCCTGGCGCCGTCCGCGCGGCGACGGAGGGAAGCGCCGCCGGCCTGAGCCAGTGGCTGGTGCAGTCGCTGGACGAGATCGACTACGGCATGCTGATGCTGGACGAGCGCGGCAACGTGCTGTACGTCAACGAAGCCGCGCGCAGCGACCTGGACCGCCAGCACCCGCTGCAGTTGCTGGGCTCGCGCCTGGTCGCGCGCGGCGACGACGACGAAGCCGCGCTGCACGACGCCGTGTCGGCCGCGGCGCGCCGCGGGCTGCGCCGGCAGCTGACCATCGGCCAGGGCAAGTCGCGTGTCAGCGTGGCCATCGTCCCGATGGAAAGTGCGCCCGGCCTGCCGTCGGGTGCCACCTTGCTGCTGCTGGGGCGCCGCCAGGCCTGCCAGCGCCTGTCGATCGACTGGTTTGCGCGCGCACACGGCCTGACGCCGGCCGAGACGCGCGTGCTGGAAGCGCTGGCGCAGGGCGAGCAGCCGCGTGACATCGCGCAGGCGTTCGACGTCGGCCTGGCCACCGTGCGCACGCAGATCACCTGCATCCGCAACAAGGTCGGCGCGGACAGCATCCGCGAGCTGCTGCGCATGGTCGGCATGCTGCCGCCGATGCGCAGCGCGTTGCGCCTGTGCTGACAGGCCGCCGGCGCGGGCCGCGACGCGGCGCGTAATATCACCCCGGGCGCGGAGGGGGCGCCCGGACGATGCACGCACCCGCCGCCGGCTCTCGAGACGATCCCACCACGCACCCGGCGCTGAGCGACTCGCTGCGCGCGCTGGCGCGCCGCGGCGAGCTGCGCCGCTTCCGCCGCGGCGCCGTGCTGATCCACGAAGGCGACATCGGCCAGACGGTCTTCATCATCCTGGCCGGGCGCGTGCGCGCCTTCAGCGCCAGCCCGATGGGCGACAAGGAGATCACCTTCGGCACCTACGGCCCGGGCGACTATGTGGGCGAGATCAGCCTGGACGGCGGGCCGCGCTCGGCCAGCGTCGAGGCCGTGGAAGCCTGCCTGTGCGCGGTGGTGACGCGGCAGACCATCGAGCGCTACATCACCGAGAACCCGGCATTTGCGTTCGAGCTGCTGGCCAAGGTGACACGCCGCGCGCGCGACGCCACCGTCACCGCGCGGCAGATGGCGCTGGAGGACGTGTACGGGCGGCTGCGCCGCCACCTGTTGTCGCTGGCGCAGCCGGTGGCCGACGGCGTGCCGCGCATCGAGCCGCGCCCCACGCACAAGGCCATCGCCCAGAGCATCGGCTGTGGCCGGGAGATGGTCAGCCGGGTGCTCAAGCAGCTCGAGCGCGGCGGCTACGTGGGCGCGGAGCCTGGCGTGCTGCACCTGCTGCGCAGCCTGCCGCCGCGTTACTGAACACGGGCTGCCGGACCGCGGGTGCGACCGCGCACCGGGCGGTGCCGGTCACGGCTGCGGGCCGCGCGCCGCCAAGCTCACTTGCCCGTGGCGGACCCCGACGCGGCGGCCGGCGGGGCGGGCGGGCCGAAGCGGCGCTCGGGCTTGGATGCCTTCTCGAAGAACGGCAACACCCGCGGCAGCCGGCCCTCGATATCGCGGATGCGGTCGGCATTGGTCGGGTGCGTGGACAGGATACGCGGCGGCGCGGAGCCGCCACTGATCGACATCATCTTCTTCCACAGCGAGATGCCCGCATGCGGGTCGTAGCCGGCCTGGGCCGACATCACCAGGCCCAGGGCGTCGGCTTCGCTCTCGTCGCTGCGGCTGTACTGCAGGCTCAGCAGCTGCGAGCCGAACTGGGCGGCGATATCGCCCACGCTGCCCAGACCCAGCAGGGCAGCACCGCCGCGCAGCAGGATGTTGGTGCCCGTGCTCTTGCCCATCTGCTCGCGTGCGTGTTCGAGCAGCGCGTGGGCCGCTTCGTGGCCCATGATGGTCGCCACTTCGTCGTCGCTGAGCTGCAGGCGTGCCAGGATGCCGTAGTAAAAGGCGATCTTGCCCCCGGGCATGCAGAAGGCATTGACCTCGTTGCTGCCGATGAGGTTGACCTCCCACTTCCAGTTCCCGGCGCGCTCGTTGCAGGCCGGGGTGAACGGGATGATGCGCTCGGCGATGGCCCGCAGCCGCACCAGCTGCGGGTGGTTCTCCGGCGCCAGCGCCCGCTTGCCGGAGGCCTGCTGCAGCATTTGCCGGTACTGCTGGCCGGCCGCGCCTTCGACCTGGTCGGCCGACACCAGCTTCGTGAAGCCCGAGCGTTTGCACTCGGGAATGGCCGCCAGCGCACCTGCCGGCGCCAGCGCGCCGCCCAGCAGCAGGCCACCCATGCGGCGACGCGCATGGAAGCCACACCAGCACCCAACAGCCGCATGGGCGGCAGGCAAGCCGGCGGCGTTTCGGTCAGACTCCAACGACGGTTTCATGGCGGGCTCCGAGGCTCGGTGCGTGCGGCCTGTGCGAACGATTCTAGGCAGCCACACGTTGACACGTCTTGTCACAACATGTGTGGGCGGAAGAGTGCTTGTCGCTCTTGTGGGGATTGCCATGATCCTCATATAAACCGTTATGGCCTCGACTGCGTCATTGGTTGCATGCGCCCACTGCGGCGCGCTGAATCGCGTTCCCAGCGAACGCTTGCGGGACGACCCGGTATGCGGCGCGTGCAAGCGCGCGCTGCTCGACGGTGAACCCGTCCTGCTGGACGACGACAACTTCGAGCGGTTCGTGCAGCGCACGCAGCTGCCGCTGGTCGTCGACTTCTGGGCGCCCTGGTGCGGCCCGTGCCGGACCATGTCGCCGTCCTTCCGCGACGCCGCGCGCCGCATGAAGGGCCGCGCGGTCTTCGTGAAGGTCAACAGCGACGACAGCCCGAAGACCGCCCAGCGCTTCGGCATCCGCAGCATTCCCACGCTCGTGCGGCTGGAGCAGGGCCACGAACGCAGGCGCCAGATCGGCGGCCAGACCGTGGCGCAGCTCGTCGAGCTGGCGACCTGAGGCGCACAGGCCTTCCCGTCCGGGCTCAGCCCCCGGACACGAGATGTCCTTCGGCCTTCGCCGGCGGGCGCACACCCAGCTCGGCCAGGGTCTGGATCAGCACGCTCATCTGCACGGGCTTGGTCAGCCAGGCGTCGTAGGCGGGCGCTTCATCGCCAGGCTCCTGCACGGGCACGGGGTTGCCCGAGCACAGGATCAGCGGAATGCGCCGCGCCTGCATGTCCTGACGCACGCGCACGACCAGCGACATGCCGTCCATGTCGTCGGCGTCGCCCATCTGCAGGTCGGTGACGATGGCGCACACGCCACCCGCCCGCCACACTGCCAGCGCCTCCCGGCCGCTGCGGCACTCGATCACCCGGTGCCCGTGGGCGCGCAGCATCTGGCCCATCAGCAGCAGGCAGGTCGGGTCGTCCTCGCACAGCAGGACGGCGCCTTCGTCTTCGGCCGACGCGGGCCGCGG
This sequence comes from Pseudomonadota bacterium, assembly GCA_963205115.1. Lineage (GTDB taxonomy): Bacteria > Pseudomonadota > Gammaproteobacteria > Burkholderiales > Burkholderiaceae_C > Rubrivivax. The sequence goes on from CAUJHV010000032.1 coordinate 30,344, forward strand.
CGGCGCGGCCGCCGGCAGGGTGCCCAGCGCGGGCACCGGCAGGCGCAGCAGCACGCGTGTGCCGCGCCCTGGCGCGCTGTCCAGCACCAGGTCGCCGCCCATGAGGTCGGCCAGACGGCGGCTGATGTTCAGACCCAGGCCGCTGCTGCCTTCGGGCACCGGCGCCTCGGAGGAGTCGGCCGAGGCGTAAGGTGCAAACAGCAAGGGCTGGCGGTCGGGCGCGATGCCGGGGCCCGTGTCGATCACATGGAAGTCCAGCGTCAAGGGTCCGCCGCCGGCAGCCGCCGAGCCGGGCGACACGCGCACCGCCAGGCTCACTTCACCCACCGCCGTGTACTTGATCGCATTGCTCAGCAGGTTGGTCAGGATCTGGCGCAGCCGCAGGGGATCGAGCTGCAGGCTGGTCGGCACCTCGGGCTCCACATGCGCGCGAAAGCCCAGCCCCTTGCGGTAGGCCCAGGCCTGCACCTCGCGCTGCAGGTGGCCCACCAGTTCGCGCAGGTCGAAGACCTGGGGCCGCAGGCGCAATTCGCCGCGGTCCATGCGCGCGGCGTCCAGCACGTCGTTGAGCAGCTGGCCCAGGTTGCGCACGGCATCCTGGGCCACCCGCAGCGGCTCGCCCGGTACAGCCGGGTCGCGCTCGCTGGCCAGGGCCTGCAGGGCCAGCGACAGCGTGTGCGTGGGTGCACGCAGCTCGTGGCTGGCCGAGGCCAGCATCAGGTTGCGTGACTGCGCCTCGCGCTCCACGCGCTGCTGCAGCTCGCGCTCGGCGGTGACGTCCACGACATAGCCGGTCCAGGCCGTGGCGCCCTCGCTGCCGGGCTTGGACACCGCCTCGACGCGCAGCCAGCGTTCGCCACCGTCCACACGCGTAAACGCACCGAGGAAACACAGCCGCTCGCCGGAGTCCACGCTGACCTGTTCGAGCGCGCGCGCGGCCGCCAGGTGTTCCCGGCGCAGGCGCGGCGCCAGGTTGTCCAGCAGGCTCAACGACGGGTCGAGTGCTTCGCCCAGCAGTTCGGACGCGCCCTCCGAGTAGTAGCCGGACCCCTGGACACCCTTTTGGGGGTGCAAGACATAACGGAAGGCGACGCACGGCAGGGTGGCGCCGATATCGGCCAGGCGTTCTTCGCTGCGCCGGCGGTGGTCGACCTCGCGCTGCAGGCGCCGCATCCAGAAGACCGTGCCGCCGGCCAGCAGCAGCGCGGCCGCGGCGGCCAGCGCCAGCAGCGGCGCGTAGCGGCGCCACGGAAAGCCGGGCTGCAGGTCCAGCGCCACCCAGCGCCGCATGATGCGCTCGTGCTCGCCGGCGGGAATCTGCTGCAGCGCGCGGTCGACGATGGGAATCAGGCCCGCCGCCTGCGAACCCGCCGCAAACTGGAACTGCGCCGACAGCTCGTTGACCTCTGCCACGGCGCGCAGCCGGCCGTCGTTGTCGCCATTGATGCGCAGGTTGGCGAAGAGCTTGACCTCGACCGCCGCGTCGGCCAGGCCTTCGGCCACCGCGTCCATCGCCTGCTGGCCACTGCTGGTGGTGACGATCTCGATGTCCGGATACTGCTCGGCCAGCAAGGGCCGCAGCGGGTGTGCGACCGTCAGCGCCAGACGCTTGCCGCGCAGGCTGGACAGGCCCCAGTACAGCGGCGCGTCGCTGCGCGCGACCAGCATGTAGGGCATGCTGGCGTAGGGCCGGGAGAAGCGGAAGTCGCGCTCGCGCTCGGGCGTGCGTGTCAGGAACGGCACGAGGTCGATGTGGCCGCGCCGCAGGGCCTCGAGCATGGGCGCAGCGCTGTCGAAGGGCACCACGTGCAGGCCCACACCCAGCTGCTGCGCGACCTGCTCGGCATATTCCGCGCCGATGCCGGTGTGCTGCCCATCGCCGCTGACATCGTTGAGCATGGACATCCCGCGCAGCGCGCCGATGCGCCAGATCGGCTTCTCGATCAGGCGCGAGGCGTCGCCGGGGCCGAGCACGACCGGCTGCGGCAGCACCATGCGGTCCGACAGCGCGGCCATGGCTGCGGTGAGCTCTGCCGGCGGCGTGGCGCGCAGGTTGGCGATGCCTTTGTTGAGGATGGTGGTCAGCGGCGCCCAGTCCTTGCGCACGGCAAAGTGGTAGTAGCCGGTGCCGTAGTTCATCAGCTGCTGGACCTGCACCTGCGGCTGGGGATCGCGCGCCAGCCAGTCCAGGGCTTCGAGCATGCTGCCGAGGTAGTAATCGGCCCGCCCCTGCGCGACAGCCGCCAGCGCCTGGCCGGTGTCGTCCACCGTCACGATGCGCGCCTGCGGAAACTGCCGCTTGACGAAATCGTTGGCCATGTAGGCCCGCTCGAGCGCGAAGGTCGCCGTGGCGGGGGCGGGGGACGCCGGGGCGACAGGCCCTGCCCCCGTGCGCCCGAACAAGGCCCCGGGCAAGGGCGTGGCGCCCAGCGTGAAGGCCAGGTATTCCGAGCGCTCCGCCGTCACGCCCAGTGTCATCAGCAGATCGACCTCCCGGCGCTTGGCGGCCTCCAGCGTGCTGCTCCAGTCCGGCATGATGACCGGGCGGATCTTCAGACCGAAGGCCTGCGCCAGGTAGACCAGCATCTCCGGGTGGATGCCGCCGACCGTGCCGTCGTCTGCCAGCAGTTCGTAGGGCCGCGACGGCGGCCGCGGCACGGCGACGCGGATCTCCGGCAGGCGCGCGATATAGGCCTGCTCCTCGGCGCTCAGGACCTGCGCGCCCAGCGTGGTCAGCGCCGCTGGCGTGCGGAAGCGCGGAACCGGAACGTCGGGCGGCGACTCTGCCGCAGCCGGCGCCGGCGTGCCGCCCAGGCCCAGTGCCAGCAGCAGGCCCAGCGCGGCCGCACGCGAGCGGCGGCGCCAGCGTGCGGCCCACGCGCAGGCACCCGCCGACCCGACGACAGCGCCGCAGTCGAAAGGTCCTTCTCCAGCGGCAGATACGCGGACGTCGCTCGGCACGTTCAGGGAAGAGGGGATGGGGCGCGGCGGGCCACGCTGCGCAGGACGCTGTAAGGTCCCGCATCGGATGTGTGCTGTGCCGCGAATCGGCACGCAGCTTAGCCGCTCCTGCGCCGGATGCGCCATCCCCGTCGTTTTTGCGCCATCACGCAGTGCCCCGTGCATGGGTGGGCGACACGTCGACGAAGCGCCAGGTGTCGCGCATGAACGGGTGACGCCAGTAGCCGCGTGTGCCGGGTTGCACGAGGTCGTTGACGATGCGGTGGCCGTGCACCTTGTACGGCATGTAGGCCACCATCAGGTCGCGCGCCTGGGCCATCGCGGCCAGACGCTGCGGCCCATCGGGCAGCCGCTGCTGCGCGTCGAACAGGCGGTCGAAGGCAGCCAGCGCGAAGCGCGCGTCGTTCGATTCGGAGGCATTCGGGCCGTAGCCGATGCTCAGGAAGAAGCCGCCGTCCGGTGAGGCCGCGCTCCACGCGAAGCCCCACATCATCAGCGTGCCGGTGCGTGTCTTCTTCAGCAGCTCGGGCCAGGTCGACACCTCGAAGACCATCCGCAGCCCGATGCGGTCCATCGAGCGCTTCCAGACTTCGCTGGTCAGGCGGTCGCGCTGGCTGCCCATGCTGGCCATGACCAGCGTGAGCGGCCGGCCGTCGGGCTGCTCGCGCCAGCCGTCGCCGTCGCGGTCGACCCAGCCGTACAGGTCGAGCAGCGCACGGGCGCGCGCCGGGTCGTGGTCGCTCATCTCGCTCTTGTAGGCCGGGTCGTAGCCCGAGGTGTGCGGCGACAGGCTGGATTGCGCCGGTATCGCCTGCCCGCCCAGCACATGGCGGATGTAGGCCGCGCCGTCGAAACCCAGCCCGATCGCGCGCCGCAGGGCGACCTTGTCGGGTGTGTAGCCGCCGACCAGCGGGTGTTCCATGTTGAAGTAGCTCATGCCCATGTCGGGCTGGAGCTGGCGCTGCAGGCGAAACCCGCGCTTGGCGAGGTAGGGCGCCAGCTGCCCGTGCGGCACGGCCAGGCCCGCCATGGGCCCGGGCACGGCCAGCCAGGCGTAGTCGCCCTGCATGAAGCTCAGCCAGCGCGGCTGGTCCTCTTCGACGATGTCGACCACCACCTCGTCCACGCGCGGCAGCGCCTGACCGGCCAGATCAGCGGCCAGTTCGCGCTGCAGCGGCTCATCGGCCGGCGTGCCGGCGTAGGTCTGCCCGCGAAAGAAGGGCGAGCGTTCCAGCACGATGCGCGAGGCGCGTGTCCACGACTTCAGGCGGAAGGCTCCGGTGCCCACCGGGTGCGCGGAGACCTCGTCGCGGCCGTAGAACTCGACCACCTCGCGCGCCACCGCGCCGCTGAAATGGGGCGCGGCCAGGTTGTAGACAAAACGCGGGTCGGGCACGCCCAGCGTGATGCGCAGCGTGTAGCGGTCCAGTGCACGAAGGCCCTCGACCTCGGTGTCGTAGTCGAAGGGCTGGCGCGTCTGGATGGCGCGCTCGCGCAGCGCGTCCAGCCCCGGCAGCTTCAGCGTGGCCAGGAGGTACAGATCGCTGGAGTTGTACTGCGGGTCGTAGTAGCGCTTGAGCGAGTAGACGTAGTCGGCCGCAGTGAGCTCGCGCCGGCGTCCCTTGAACGCCGGGTCGTCGGCGAAATGGATGCCGGCGCGGATGCGCAGCGTGAAGACACGCCCGTCGGCGGAGACCGCCGGCAAGGCCTCGGCGGTCTGCGGCACCAGGCGCGCGGGCTGCGCGAGGTAGTCGTAGCTCAGCGGGGCTTCGAGGATCTGCGCGATGAGGGTCGAGGAGTACAGGTCGCTGTTGATCTGCACCGGGTCGAAGCCCGTCTCGGGCGCCGGAAAGGCCACGCGCAGGACCTTGCGCCCGCCGGGTCGATCGCCCGGTGCCTGCGCTGTCGACGACGCGGTCGACACCGGCTGCGCATCAGCCGCGGCTGCCGCCGCACCGAGCGAATACGCCCACGCGCCGCTGAGCAGGCGGCGGCGGTCCATGGCTCAGTGTGCGGCCGGCCGCGCGCGCGACTGCCGCTCGGTGTCGATGTCGACCATGTGCCACCACTCCTGCCAGAACAGCGGCCGGCGGTAGCCCGTCACCCAGGGGTACCACAGGTCGGTGCTGATGCGGTGCACGCGCGGGCGGTAGGGCACGTAGGCCGTGCCGATCTTCTTGGCCTGCAGGAACAGCGCCTCGCGCTCGGGGCCGTCGGGCAGCACTTCCATGCGCGCGTAGATGTCGTCGAAGGCCTGCAGCCGGAAGCGCGCGAGGTTCTGGCCGCCGGCCTGCGGGCCGTGCAGGCGGTACAGCGCCGATTGCCCGTCCGGCCCGGCCGCCGAAGTCGCCAGTGTCCACATCTGCAGCTTGCCGGCGCGCGCGAGCTTGAGCGACTCGGCAAATTCGCGGGTGCGAAAGCGCACGCGCAGGCCCACGGCCTGCATGTCCTTGCGGAACAGCTCGTCGCGCTGGCGCCAGACCTGCTGCGGCAGCGTGGCCATCTCCAGTTCCAGCGGCTGCCCGTCGGGGCCTTCGCGCCAGCCGTCGCGGTCGCGGTCGACATAGCCGAACATGTCCAGCAGCGCCCGCGCGCGCGGCGGGTCGTAATCACCGGCCTCGCTCTTGAACGCCGGGTCGTAGCCGGTGGTGTGCGGCAGCAGGTTGGACTGCGCAGGCACGGCCAGCCCATGCCAGACGAGCTGGATCTCGCGCTCGGTGTCCATGGCCAGGCTCACCGCGCGGCGCAGCGCCACCTTGTCCGGCGTGTAGCCCCCGACCACCGGGTCTTCCATGTTGAAGTACGTGAAGCCCAGGTCGGCATTGAGCTGCTGCTGGCCCTGGATGCCACGGCGCGCCAGATTCGGCGCCACCCGGCCACGCGGCATGGCCTGGCTGATAAAGGTCTCCGGCACCCCGCCGTACTGCCCGGCAATCATGTCGAACTGGCCGTTGAGGAAGCTCAGCCAGCGCGGCTGGTCCTCCGCGATGATCTGCACGCGGATCTCGTCGATCATCGGGATGCGCTGGCCCCGCATGCGCGCCAGGATCGCCTGGCCTTCGGCATCGTTGGCGGCCGGCTCGGCGTCGTACACGCGCTCGCGGTAGCCGGGGTTGCGCTCCAGCACGATCTCCGAGCTGCGCCGCCAGCTCTTCAGGCGGTAGGGGCCTGTGCCCACCGGGTGCGCGGGGGCCTGCTCGCCGTAGAAGTCCACCACCTCGCGCGCCTGCGCGCCCAGCAGGTCCGAGCCGGCGATGCTGTACAGGAAACGAGGCGCCGGTTTGGCCAGCTCGAAGCGCAGCGTGTAGCGGTCCAGCGCGCGCAGCCCGGGAATCGGCCGGTCGTAGTCGAAGGGCTTCTTGTCGCGCACCAGCTCGCGGCGGTAGTCGGCCAGCCCGACGATCTCGAAAGTCTCGATCCAGCTCCACAGCTGGCTCTTGCGCGCGGGGTCGGCCACGCGCTGGAAGGCATAGACAAAGTCCTGCGCGGTGACCTCGCGGCGCTGGCCCTTGAAGGCCGGATCGTCGGCAAAGTAGATGCCTCGGCGCACGCGGATGGTCCAGGTCTTGAACTCGTCCGCCACCTCGGGCAGGGCTTCGGCCAGCAACGGCCGCACCTTCGCCGGCCGCGCCAGGTGGTCGTAGCCGTACAGCGCCTCGAAGATGTGCGCCGTGACCGTGCGCGAATACAGGTCGCTGATGTTGGACGGGTCGAAGCTGGTCTCGGCGCTGCGGAAGGCGACGTTCAGGACCTTGCGCGGCGCAGCAGCGGCCGCATCCGCTGCCGGCGCCGCCAGGACGGGACCCACCGCCAGCCAGGCGGCCAGCAGGGCGGAACAGCACGCACCCACGAGCCGCTTCATGCCTCGATGGCCGGCCGCAGGCCGAGGTCCAGGTCGATCATGTGCCACCACTCGTTGTTGAAGACCGGCCGGCGAAAGCCCACGATCCAGGGATGCCACATGTCGGTAGAGATGCGGTGCACGGTCGCCTTGTAGGGCACGTAGGCCAGGGCCAGCTTCTTGGCCTCGACGAACAGGGCATCGCGCTGCGGTCCGTTGGGCAGCTGGCTGAGCTGGTCGTAGACGGCGTCGAAGGCAGGCAGCTTGAAGCGCGCGAAGTTGGCGCCGCCGGACTGCGGCCCGTGCAGCCGCTGGAAGGTGCCCTGGCCGTCCGGCGACGTGGCCGACGAGCCCAGTCCCCACATCATCAGCTTTCCGGCGCGCGCTTGCTTGGCCTGCTCCGGCCATTGCCCGAGGCTGACCTTCACGCGGATGCCGATGGCGCGCATGTTCTTGACGAACAAGCCCTGGAACTCGCGGTAGATCTGGTCGGTCTGCGACGTGTATTCCAGGGTCAGCGGCTTGCCATCGGGCAGCTCACGGTAGCCGTCGCCGTCGACATCGCGGTAGCCGTACAGGTCGAGCAGCGCGTTGGCGCGGGCCGGGTCATAGGTGGAGGCCTCGCTCTTGAACGCCGGGTCGTAGCCCACCGTGTGCGGCACCACCATGGACTGTGCCGGAATGGCCTGGCCGCGCCGGATCACACGGATCTCGCGCTGGACGTCCCAGCCCAGGCTGATGGCGCGGCGCAGCGCCACTTTCTCCGGCGTGTAGCCGCCGACGAGCGGGTCTTCCATGTTGAAGAAGTAGATCGCCACGTCGGGCTGAACCTCCTGGCGGCCGCGGATGCCCCGCCGGACCAGGTTGGGCGCCAGCTTGCCGTTGGGCATGGCCTGCGTGACGAAGGTGCCCGGCACCGCACCCGTCTTGCCGGCAAGCAGGTCGAGCCGGCCATTGAGAAAGCTCAGCCAGCGGGGTTGGTCCTCGTCGATGATGGACACCCGCACTTCGTCGATCAGCGGGATGCGGCGTCCACGCAGCCGCGCGGCGATGGCCTGGCCTTCGGCGTCGTGGACTTCGGGCTGCGCGTCCCACAGGACTTCGCGGAAATCGGGGTTGCGCACCAGCACGATCTGCGAACTGCGCCGCCAGCTCTGCAGCCGGAAAGGCCCGGTGCCCACCGGGTGCTCGCCGATCTTGTCGCCGTAGAACTCGACGACCTCGCGCGCCTGCGCACCCAGCAGGTCGGAGGCGGCGAGCGACTCCAGAAAACGTGGCTGACTGGTGGCCAGGGTGATGCGCAGCGTGTGGCGGTCGATCGCCACCAGGCCGGCAATGGGCCGGTCGTAGTCGAAACGGCCCTTGGCTGCCACGACGGCCTTGCGGTAATCGGCCAGGCCGACGATCTCGAAGGTCTCGGCCCAGCTCCACCAGGGGCTCTTGTTCACCGGGTCGGCCGCCCGCTGCAGCGCATAGATGTAGTCCTGCGCCACGAGCTCGCGCCGGCGGCCCTGGAATGCCGCATCGGCCGCGAAGAAGATGCCCGGGCGCACGCGGATGGTCCAGACCTTGAAATCCGGCGAGACCTCGGGCAAGGCCACTGCGGTCAAGGGTTTGATCTTCGGCGGCGAGGCCAGGTAGTCGTACTGGTACAGCGCCTCGAAGATGTGCGGCGTCAGCGTGCGCGAATAGGTGTCCTGGATCTGCGACGGGTCCAGGCTGGTCTCCGCCGTATTGAAGGCCACGCGCAGCACCTTGCGGGCGTCGCCCGCCGGCGCCGGCTGCGCACGCAGCGGCAGCCCGGCCGTGGCCATCGACCACGCGGCGCCTTGAACCACGGTGCGTCGTTTCATGCGGTGCTCCTGCGCACGGTCGTCGGGCCGTCGGTGCTCATGTCAGTACCGCCCGGCCGTTCCGAAGGTACTGAGCGCCCCCTTGGGGGGCAGCGAACGAAGTGAGCGTGGGGGTTTCATTTCAGGGCCGCGGCCTGCGCCGCGGCATCCACGTCCACGTATTTCCACTGCTCGCGCACAAAGATGTTGCGCTCATAACCGGTGACCCAGGGCTGGGTCAGGTCCGTGAAGATGCGGTGCGCATGCACCTTGTACGGCATGTAGGCGATCAGCAGCCGGCGCGCCTGCTCGATCAGCGCCTGGCGCTCGGGGCCGTCGGGCAGCATGCGCTGCTGCTCGTACAGGCGGTTGAGTGCGGGCAGGTCGAAGCGCGCATGGTTGGATTGACCCTTGTTGGGCCCGTAAGCCATGGCGATGAAGGTGTCGGCATCGGGCTGCCCGGCCAGCCAGCCCACGCCCCACATCATCAGCTTGCCCGAGCGCGAGGCCTTGAGGTTCTCCGGCCACTTGGCGGTCTTGAAGGTGATGCGAACCTTCAGCGCGTCCATGTTGCGCTGCCACTGTTCGATCAGCTGGCGGCTTTGCTGGTCGGGCTGGGTCGCATATTCCAGCAGCAGCGGCTTGCCGTCGGGCAGGTCGCGCCAGCCGTCGCCGTCCTTGTCGGTGTAGCCGTACAGGTCCAGCAGCGCGCGGGCGCGCGGCAGGTTGTACTCGCTCATCTCGGACTTGAAGGCCGGGTCGTAGCCCCAGACGTTGGGGCCGATGGTGCTCTGCGCCGGGATGGCCTGGCCACGGCGCACCAGGCGGATCTCGCGCTCCAGGTCCACCGCCAGGCCGATGGCGCGGCGCAGCGCCACCTTGTCCGGCGTGTAGCCGCCGACCACCGGATGCTCCATCGCGAAGTAGCTGTGGGTGATGTCGGCCCGCGAGAAGCGGACCATGCGGATGCCCTGGCGGGCCAGGTTCGGCGCCAGCCGGTTGTTCGGGATCACCAGGTGCGCAAAGTCTGCTGGCAGCTCGTCCAGCAGGTCGGCTTCCTTGTTCAGGAAGGACAGCCAGCGCGGCTGGTTCTCTTCGATGATGGCCACTTCCACGCGATCCAGCATCGGCAGCCGCCGGCCTTTCAGCTGATCGGCCACGGCCTGCAGGTCGGGTCGGTCGGCAGGCGCCTGCTCGTCGTAGCGCACTTCGCGGTAGCCGGGGTTGCGCTCGAGCACGATGCGCGAACTGCGCTTCCAGCTGCCCAGCCGGAAGGGCCCGGTGCCCACCGGGTGTTCGCCGATGCGGTCGCCGTAGAACTCCACCACCTCGCGCGCGACCGCGCCGGTGAACGAGGCATCGGCGAAATACTGCATGAAGCGCGGCGCGGGTTCGGCCAGCTTGATCTGCAGCGTGTAGCGGTCCAGCGCTTTCAGGCCTTCGACCTCTTGGTCGTAGTCGAAGGGCTTCTTCGCGGCGATCAGCGCCTGGCGCAGCTCGGACAAGCCGAGGATCTTGGCGCTTTCCAGGATGTAGAGGTTGCCACTCTTCCAGCGTGGGTCGTAGTGGCGCTTGAGCGCATAGACGTAGTCGGCCGCCGTCAGCTCGCGCCGCTGGCCCTTGAACGCCGGGTCGTCGGCGAAATGGATGCCGGGCCGGATGCGGATCGTGAAGGTCTTGAAGTCCGCGGAGACCTCGGGCATGGCCGCCGCGGTATTCGGCCGCATGCGGAAGGGCCGCTCCAGATAGGCCCACTCGAAGGGCGCCTCGAGCATGCCGGCCACGAGGGTGCGCGAGTACAGATCGGTGATCTGCGCGGGATCGAAACTGCTCTCGGCCACGCGGAAGGCGTAGCGCAGCACCTTCGCCGTGCCGTCAGCGGCCGTCGCCGAGGCGTCCCCGAGGGCCAGCAGCAGGCTCGTGGCCACTGCCAGCAGGGCGGATCGCTTCATGGGTTGTGCGGAGGGATCGCGGAAAAGGCGGCAGTCTAGCGGGGGCGCGGTCTGCAGCGGCTAGCGACTAACCCACGCGGGCGGCAGGCCCACCCGCCAGCGGGAAGCGGCGCTTAGGGTAGGCCTGCAGCGGGCGTGGGACGTGCCCACCCTACACTGCCGCCTCCCCAACCACGGGAGCGTTCTCCCCATGGCCGCCTACCTCCTGCGGCGCTTGTGGCAAATGGTGCCCACACTCCTGGGCGTCGTGCTGCTGGTGTTCTTTCTGTTCAAGTTCTTCGGCGGCGACCCCGCCGAGATCCTCGGCGGGCTGAACGCCACGCCCGAGCAAGTCGCTGCCATCCGCCAGCAACTGGGCCTGGACCGGTCGGTCTGGGTGCAGCTGGGCATCTACCTGCAGAGCATCGTCACCTTCGACTGGGGCAAGAGCTGGGCGACGAACGAGGCGGTGAGCAACCTCTTCCGCACGCGGCTGCCGGCCACGCTGACGGTCATGCTGCCGATCCTGATCGTCGAGGTGCTGATCGCGATCCCCATCGCGATGTGGGTGGCCTACCGACGCGGCTCGGTGGCCGACCGCACCATCATGGTCCTGAGCACGGTGGCGCTGTCGATCAGCTTCCTCGTCTACATCATCGTGGGCCAGTACCTCTTCGGCTTCCAGCTCGGCTGGTTCCCGGTGCAGGGCTGGAGCGACAGCACCTGGACCAACCTCACCACCTACGTGCCGCTGCCGCTGATGCTGGCGGTGATGGTGGCACTGGCCCCGTACACGCGGCTGTACCGCACCTTCTTCCTGGATGAACTGGGCCACGACTACGTGCGCACCGCGCGCGCCAAGGGCATGACCGAAGGCACGGTGATGTTCAAGCACGTGCTGCGCAATGCGCTGATCCCCATCCTGACGAACGTGGGCCTGGCGTTGCCGGGTGTCTTCGTGGGTTCCTTCCTGATCGAGGTCTTCTTCTCGATCCCGGGCCTGGGCCGCGAGGTGCTGCTGGCGGTCAACCGCAGCGACTACCCCGTCATCCAGGCCGTGGCCGTCTATCTGGCGATGCTGACGATGCTGATCAATCTGGCCGTGGACCTGCTGTTCAAGCTGGTCGATCCGCGGGTGGTCCTGAAATGAATACCGCCGCGACCACCGCGAGCCCGGCCGCGATGCCGGGCATCGAACGCTCCGAAGGCGTCTGGAGCGCCGCCTGGCGGCGCTTCAAGAGCGACAAGGTCGGCATGGTCTCGGCCGTGGTCGTGATCGCCTTCCTGCTGCTGATTCTGGTCTCGGCGCTGGGTCTGGTGGCGCGCAACTGGCAGGCCGAGGTCGGCGTGGCCAATGCGCCGCCGACCTTCCTGGGGCCGCGTCCGCCCGAGGCCATCGGCGCGATCGAAGTGCCCAAGGGCCCGAACGTCGACCTGTCGGCCGTCGACCCGCTGGCGCCGCGCTACAAGGAGTGGGAAGAGCGCGCAGCGAAATTCAAGACCACCGAGACGATCAAGGCCGAGACGCTGCCTTTCGGTGCGGACCGCCTGGGGCGCGACGTGCTGTCCAAGGCCATCAAGGGCACGGAGATCTCGGTCTTCGTGGGCATCTTCGCCGCCGTCGTGGCCACCTTGATCGGCACGGTGCTGGGTGCCTTTGCGGGCTTCTTCGGCGGCAAGGTCGGCGATTTCCTCGAGTGGCTTTACAACGTCTTCGAGGCCATCCCGGGCATCCTGCTGATCTTTGCCTTCGCGGCCGTCTTCGGCCGCGGCATCTTCACCGTGGTGCTGATCCTGGGCCTGACCGGCTGGACGGGCCTGTACCGCCAGGTGCGCGCCGAATTCATGAAACACGGCGGGCGCGAATACGTGCGCGCGGCCGAGGCCATCGGCGCCAGCACCTGGAGCCGCATGTTCAAGCACATCCTGCCCAACGTCAGCCACGTGGTGCTGGTGCGCATGAGCCTGCTGGTGGTGGGTTTCATCAAGAGCGAGGTGATCCTGTCCTACCTGGGCCTGGGCGTGGGCGTGGAAGACGTCTCCTGGGGCACGATGCTGGCCGAGGCGCAGAGCGAGCTGATCCTGGGCTACTGGTGGCAGCTGGCCGCCGCGACCCTGTTCATGGCGGTCTTCGTCACCGCCTTCTCGCTGCTGGCCGATGCGGTGCGCGACGCACTGGATCCCAAGCTGCGGGGCCTGGAGTGACCATGTACCCCCACGCTCACATTCGTTCGCTGCCCCCCGGGGGGGCGCAGGCCTCCCTTGGGGCGGCCCGGCGAGAGGCCTGATCATGTCCCCCCAAGCTCACATTCGTTCGCTGCCCCCCGAGGGGGCGCAGGCCTCCCTTGGGGCGGCCCGGCGAGAGGCCTGATCATGCTGCTTTCCATCCAGGACCTCTCGGTCGCCTTCCGCATGGGCAAGGTCGACGGCGTCGCGCAGCGCGCCGATGCCGTCAAGCACGTGAGCTTCGACATCCCGGAAAACCAGATCGTCGCGCTGGTGGGCGAATCGGGATCGGGCAAGAGCGTCACGGCGATGTCCATCCTGAACCTGCTGCCCGACAACGCCGAACGCAGCGGCCGTGTGCTGTGGCAGGGCCGCGACCTGCTGGAGGCCTCGCTGGGCGACCTGCAGGCGCTGCGCGGGCGCGAGATCGCCTGCGTCTTCCAGGACCCGATGCAGTCGCTCAACCCGGTCTTCACCGTGGGCGCGCAACTCATCGAGCCGCTGCTCAAGCACCTGGGCCTGGGCAAGGCCGAGGCCCTCAAGCGTGCCGAAGAACTGCTGCACGAAGTGGGCATGCCCGAGCCGGCGCGGCGCATGAAGGCCTACCCGCACGAACTGTCCGGCGGGCAGCAGCAGCGCGTGATGATCGCCATGGCGCTGGCCTGCGAGCCCAAGCTGCTGATCGCCGACGAGCCCACCACGGCGCTGGACGTGACCATCCAGCGCCAGATTCTCGAACTCATCGGCGGCATGAAGACGCGGCGCCGCATGAGCGTGCTGTTCATCAGCCACGACCTGGGCGTGGTCGGCGAAATTGCCGACCACGTGGTGGTGATGCGCCACGGCGGCATCCGCGAGCAGGGTCCCGTCGCGCAGATCTTCAGCGCGCCGCAGGACCACTACACCAAGGCGCTGCTGGCCTGCCGGCCCAGCCTGGACGGCACGGCCGCGCGGCTGACCGTCATCGACGACCACATCGCGGCGCAGACCGGCGCCACGGTGTCGACCGCGCTGGCCAAGCCCAAGGACCCCGACGCCCCCGTGGTGCTCGAGGTCAAGTCGCTGGCCAAGAGCTTCTTCATCCGCCAGGGCCTGTTCGGCCGGCGCGAGTTCAAGGCCGTGCAGGGCGTCAATTTCCAGCTGCGCAAGGGCCACACGCTGGGCGTGGTGGGCGAATCGGGCTCGGGTAAGACGACCATGGGCCTGACCCTGCTGCGCCTGCACGAACCCACCGGCGGCCAGGTCATCTTCGACGGCAAGAACCTGCTGGAGCTCACCGATACCGAGCGCCAGATCATGCGCCGGCGCATCCAGATCGTCTTCCAGAACCCCTATGCCAGCCTCAACCCGCGCTTCACGATCGGCCAGACGCTGATCGAGCCGATGGAGATCCACGGCATCGGCGCCGACACCACCGAGCGCGAACAGCGCGCCCGCGCGCTGCTGGGCAAGGTCGGGCTGACCGACAAGGCCTTCGCCAAATACCCGCACGAGTTCTCCGGCGGCCAGCGCCAGCGCATCGCCATCGCCCGCTGTCTGACGCTGAACCCCGAGGTGCTGGTGCTGGACGAAGCGGTCTCGGCGCTGGACGTCTCCGTGCAGGCGCAGGTGCTGAACCTGCTGAAGGACCTGCAGGACGAATTCGGTCTGGCCTACATCTTCATCAGCCACGACCTGGCGGTGGTGCGCTTCATCAGCGACGAGGTGCTGGTGATGAAGGACGGGCAGGTGGTCGAGCAGGCCAGCGCGCAGCAGATCCTGGCCGCCCCGCAGCAGGAATACACCCGGCGCTTGCTGGGCGCCATTCCACGCGGCTGGCGACCCGCCGCTTGAGTGCCGTCGCGGGCGGCTTGGGCCAGACGATGCCTGTGGCGGGCGTGCCACGCGTCGCGCCCGTCCCGGCGCACACAGCAACATCGCGGAAACGCAATCTCATCAGGCTCCCGGCATGCCCTCTGACCGCTGCAGGCCACGCGTGCCCATGACCGCCCATCCCTTGCGCCTGAGCGCCTGCCTCAGCGGGCTGCTGGCCGTAGGCAGCTTGCAGGCGCAGACGGCGCCCGCGGCGCCACCTGCACCCGCCGCGTCGGCAGCGGCCGGCGTCACACCACAGCGCGTGGAGATCACCGGCGGCCGCTCGAGCGACGAAGAAGCGCGCCGCCGCTCCACCGCTGCCAAGATCGTCATCGGCCGCGAGGAGATCGACAAGTTCGGCGACACCACCGTCGGCGAGGTGCTGCGGCGCCTGCCGGGTGTCACCACGCCGGGCGCGCCCGGTCGCGGCGGCCCGCCGCGGCTGCGCGGCCTGGGCAACGGCTATACCCAGCTGCTGATCGACGGCCAGCGCATCCCCCCGGGCTTTTCGCTGGAGTCGCTGACGCCCGAGCAGATCGAGCGCATCGAGATCCTGCGCGCGCCCACGGCCGAGACCGGCGCGCGCGCCATCGCCGGCACGATCAACATCATCACGCGCGAAGGTTTCCGCCGCCGGCTCAACGACCTGCGTCTGGGCGTGGGCATCGAAAACGGCCGCATCAACCCGGGCCTGTTCTGGACGCACAACAACAGCGCGGGTGACCTGACCTACAACCTCAGCGGCGCGGTGTTCCGCCCCTGGCGCGACAGCAGCGCCCGCGAGGACACGCAGGTCACCGACACCGGCACCGGCGCGGTCCTGCGCGACGCCACCGAAACCAGCCAGTCGGCCGAGCGCCGCAAGGGTCTGCACCTCACCGGCCGCCTGCAATGGCGCCTGGGCGAGGGCGGCGACTCGCTGACGCTGACGCCTTCGCTGTTCCACAACGAAGGCGGCACCACGCGCGAATCCACGGTGGTGCAGCGACTGCCCGTGCCGGTGGCTGGCGACCCTGCCACGCAGCCGGAATACGAGCGCAGCACCGGCGTGAGCCAGAGCCGCAACACGGCCGCACGCCTGAATACCCAGTGGCGCCAGCGCCTGAGCAGCGGCCGGCTGGAACTCAATGGCGGCGTCGGCGGTTTCGAGTCGTCCAACCAGAGCCGGCGCGACAACAGCGGCGGGCAGGGCGCGCACGTCACCGAGGAAGACACCCGCACGCAGGACCGCTCGGCCACGCTGAACCTGAAGTTCTCCAGCCTGCTGGGCGGCAAGGCCGACGGCAGCGGCGAGCACAGCCTGGTCACGGGGCTCGAATTCGAGGCCAACCGGCGCAACGAAACCCGCCGCACGCTGCTGGACGGCCAGCCGGTGTTGCTGGACTTCGGCGACACGTTCAGCGCCGCCAGCACGCGCACCGCGGCCTACGCGCAGGACGAGTGGTCGCTGGACAAACACTGGGCGCTGCACGCCGGGCTGCGCTGGGAAGGCATCACCACGCGCGGCGAGGCGGCCGACGGCACGCGGCCGGAAAACCGCAGCAGCGTGACCACACCGCTGGTGCACGTGCTGTGGAAGCCCGACCCCGCCAAACGCGACCAGGTGCGCCTGAGCCTGACGCGCAGCTACCGCTCGCCCGGGCTGGCGTCGCTGATCGCGCGCCCGACGCTCAATGCGCGGGCCCCGGTACCCGGCAGCAACACCGTGCTGACAGCCGACGGCGCGGGCAACCCGGACTTGAAACCCGAACTCGCCAGCGGCATCGACCTGGCCTTCGAGCGCTACCTCGAAGGCGGTGGCGTGCTCAGCGCCAACCTCTTCTCACGGCGCATCCAGGACCTGATGCGGCGCGTGGTGACGCTCGAAACCGTGAGCTGGGCGCCGGTGCCGCGCTACGTGGCGCGCCAGCAGAATGTCGGCAAAGCCACCAGCCGCGGCCTGGAGCTGGACGCCAAGTTCAGGCTCGACCAGGCGGTGGCGGGTGCGCTGCCGGTCGAATTGCGCGGCAACCTGTCGGTCTACCGCTCGTCGGTCGACGGCATCCCGGGGCCGGACAACCGGCTCGACGGCCAGGCCAAGGCCACCGCCAACCTCGGCGGCGACTACCGCCTGCGCGGCATGCCGCTCACCCTGGGCGGCAACATCAACTGGGTGCCGGGCTACCGCACGCAGCTCACCGAACTGCAGACCGCCACCGTCAGCAGCAAGCGCATCTTCGACGCTTATGCCCTGTGGACCTTCAACCCCAGCGTGGCGCTGCGGGTGATGGCCAGCAACCTGGCCGCCGAGGACTACCTCAGCACCAACACCTTCGTCGAGGGTCTGCAGCAGACTCGGCAGCTGACCACCTCGCCCACCTTCACCAACTGGCAGATCCGGCTGGAGCTGAAGCTGTAGGCCGCTGTTGCCAGTCCCCGAAGGGTCGCGTCGCGGCCTGGCGGGCGCATCGGGGACAGCCGAGACCGTCGCGACGGCCAGCGGCCAGCGGCCAGCGGCCACCGGACCGGCCCGGCCGCGTCAGTCGATGAGCTGGCCGTCCTGGTGAAAGGGATGCGGCCCGTCGAAGCGGCCGATGGCGGCCACGTGCGTGACCAGCTGCCCCGGCCCGCTGTAGGCGTGCAGGTGATAACCCGGCGGCTCCAGCGTCCAGGCCGAGGCGGCGTCTTCCGCCAGATCCAGGCAGACCTGGTGCGCGGGGCTGGGCGCGGTGGAGGCCACGGTGCCGGCGAAACGCACGACGATGCTGCGGTGCAGGTGGCCGCAGATCACACGCTCCACGTTCGGGTGCGCACGCACGATCTCGGCCAGTTCGTCGCGGCCCTGGAGAAGCCCGATGCGGTCCATGTGGCCGATCAGCGTGCGGAAGGGCGGGTGGTGCATGGCCAGCACGATGGGCTCGCCGCGGTGCTGCTGCAGCGTGGCGTCCAGCCACTGCAGGCGCTCGTTGCACAGGCGCCCGGCCGGGGCGCCGTGGTCCACGGTGTCCAGCGCCACCAGGCGCAGCGGGGGTGATGCCGGCGGCTGCGCCGCATGCGAATCGTTCGACCCGCCGGACCCACCGTTGAGCACCTTCACCGATTCGGGCACCGGGGTCGCGTCGGGCACGTCCGGTACACCTAACGCCACCGTGTACTGGACAAAGCGCCCATCGCCCATGTACCGGTGGCTGGCAAAGCTGCGCCGCATCTGGTCGCGGTCGTCGTGGTTGCCGGGCAGCAGGTAGAGCGGCATGCGCAAGGGCTCGAGCAGCTGCGCCAGGTGCTCGTATTCGGCGTCGCGGCCGAAATCGGTCAAGTCGCCCGTCAGCACCACGGCCTGCGGCGGCTGCCGCAGCGCGCCCATGGCCTGCACGGCGGCGCGCAGATAGGGTGTGGTGTCCAGGCGGCCGTAGGCCAGGCGCCCGGGCTCGCGGATGTGCATGTCGGTGAGCTGGGCGAGCAGGAAACTCATGGGACTACCCTCCGCACGGCGTGCGCCGGGATGAGCGCTTGGGAACGGCCCGGCGCGCGCACTGGACGACCCTTCGCACTTCGTACTGCGGGATGAGCGCTTGGGAACGGCCCGGCGCGCTCATTGGACGACCCTCCGCGCTACGCGCTGCGGGATGAGCGCTTGGGAGCGGCCCGGCGCGCTCATCGCGCGTCCTTGGCGGCATTCTCGGTGGCCGGCATCAGCCGCGAAGGGTCGATGGTGATGGCCACCGCATCGCCCTCGTGCGCCGGGCAGTCGCGCGGCTGGTCGGCCACCAGGGGCTCGGGTTGGCCGTCGACGGCCAGGCGCAGCTGCACGCGGTCGCCCAGGAACAGGCGCTGCAGCACACGCGCCTGACCCCAGGGCGCGCCATGGGCGCCCACTGGCGGCACGGCCGGCACCGCGGGCATGCGCAGTTGCACGTCCTCCGGCCGCACCAGCACCGCCGAGGCGCCGGCCAGGGCGGCCGGGCAGGGCAAGGCCACGCCGCCCAGCGGCACCTCGCCGCGCGCGGGCGCGCAGGTCAGGCGGTTCACGCGGCCCAGGAATTCAGCGACGAAGGGATGGCCCGGGTCGCGGTACAGGTCTTCGCCGCGCCCGACCTGCACGATGGCGCCGGCGCGCATCACGGCCAGGCGGTCGGCGATGGCCAGGGCCTCGTTCTGGTCGTGCGTGACATGGACCGCCGTGATGCGCAGCGTGCGCAGCAGCTGCGCCAGCTCGTCGCGCAGCGCCAGCTTGAGCTGCGCGTCCAGCGCCGTGAGCGGCTCGTCCAGCCGCAGCACGCGGGGCTGCACCGCCACCGCACGCGCCAGCGCCACGCGCTGGCGCTGGCCGCCCGACAGCTGCGCCGGCCTTCGCTGCTCCAGGCCGCCCAGGCGCACGAGATCGATGACCTCGCCGACGCGGCGGCGCACCTGCTCGGGCGGCACGCCACGCACGCGCAGGCCGTAGCCGATGTTGGACTCGACCGTCATCTGCGGGAACAGCGCGTAATGCTGGAAGACCATGCCCACGTCGCGCTTCTCGATCGGGCGCGCGGTGACGTCCTCGCCGTTGAAGACCACGCGGCCGCCCGGATCGGGCGCCACCAGGCCGGCAATCACGCGCAGCAGCGTCGTCTTGCCGCAGCCCGAGGGCCCCAGCAGCGCCAGCACCTCGCCGGGCTGCACGCTCAGCGTGGTCGCGCGCAGCGCCGCGGTGCCGCCGTAGGTCCGGGCGCAGCCGACGACCTCGACGCGGGTGGATTCAGCCGCGGGGGCCGGGACCTGATCCATGGGTGTTCTCGATCCAGCGCGCCAGCGCCTGCATGGCCCACAGCATGGGCAGGATGACAATGAAGAAGACCAGCGTGTAGGCCGAGCCGATCTCGATGCGCATCGAGGCGTAGCTGTCGGCCAGGCCCACCGGCAAGGTGCGCGTGAGCGGTGTGTGCAGCATCCAGGTCAGGTTGAACTCACCCACCGACAGCGTGAAGACCATCAGGCTGCCCGCGACGATGCTGGGTGCCACCGCCGGCACCAGCACGCCCAGGAAGCGCTGCGGAAAATTGGCGCCCAGCGAACGCGCCGCCTCTTCCAGCGCCACCAGGTCGTCGCGCGCGAAGGCTGCGGACACCGTGCGCACCATGAAGGGCAGCGTGAAGACGATGTGGCCGACGAGGATGAAGGCGAAGCTCTGGCGAAAGCCGCGCAACTCGCCATAGGCCAGGATCAGCGCCAGCGCGGTCGCCAGGCCCGGCACGGCCACGGGCAGCGTCAGCAGTTCCTCGAACAGCCGCGCCACGCGCGAACGGCTGCGCGCCAGCGTCCAGGCGCAGGGCACGCCCACGGCCAGCGCCACCACCACGCAGGCCACCGCCAGCGCCAGCGAACGCCAGGCCGTGGCGCCGTACAGCGACCACACCTCTTCGAGCCAGCGCGTGGTCAGGCCGCTGGCCAGGCCGCGCGAAAAATTGTTCGTCAGCCCGGCGGTGACCGACAGGCCCATCGGCACCACCGTGAACAGCGTCACCAGCACCGTGATGACCAGCAGCACCGGCGCCCGCACGCGGCCGCGTGCGGGCAGCCGCGGCTGCAGCCCCGCCGGCCGGGCGACGCGCCTGCCGCTGCCTGGCGCCGGACCTGCGCCGGCCGCCAACCGCGCCGCGCTCATCCGCCAGCTCCGACGGCGCCGGTGGCGCCAAAACGCCGGGCCAGGAACAGCACCGCCCAGGTCATCAGGCCCAGCGCGATCGACAGCGAGGCTGCCAGCGCGAAATTGGCGTAGTTGGTGAACTCGTTGTAGATGGTGATCGGCAGCACCTCGTAGCGGCTGGCCAGCGTGAAGGCCGTGCCGAAGGCGCCCATGGCCGTGGCAAACAGGATGGCGCCGACGGCCAGTGCCGTGGGCTGCAGGGCCGGCCACCAGACGTCACGCACGATGTGCCAGGGCCGCGCGCCCAGCGAGCGGGCGGCCTCTTCGAGTTCGTGCTCCATGCGTTCGACGACCGCGGTGAACGAGGCAATCGCGCGCGGCAGCGAGAAATACAGATAGGCCAGGAACAGGCCGCTGAGCCCGTAGGCGAACGTGATGCGCTCGCCGAACAAGGCCTCCGTGAAGCTGGCGAACGGCCCTTGTCGCCCACCGACCAGGATCACGAAGAAGCCCACGATCACACCCGGGAAGGACAGCGGCAGCGTCAGCACCGCCAGCAGCAGGCGGCGGCCGGCAAACTGCTGGCGGCCCAGGTACAGGCCCACCGCCGCGGCAATGACCAGCGCCACCAGCGTCACCGCGGCCGAGAGCACGGTGGTCTGCACCAGGCTCTGCAGATAACGCGGCTGCGTCAGCACCGCCAGGTAGGTGGCGGCGCCCTTGCTGGCCGGCAGCACCACCAGCTCGACCATGGGCAGCAGCCAGAAGGCCGCAAACACCACGGCCGCCGGTGCGGCGCAGGCCAGCAGCAGCACTACTGGGCCTCGCGCAGGTAGCGGTCGGAGAAGGCCTTCTGCACCTCGGCCATGCGGCCGTAGTCCACGGTGCGGGCGCGGGCGTATTCGCTGGCCGGCAGGAAGCGCGCCTGCGCTTCCTTCGAGATCGCCGAGCTGCGCACCGGCCGCAGGAAGGCATTCGCCCAGATCGCCTGGCCTTCGTTGGACAGGATGAAGTCCAGCGCCTTGTGCGCGTTCGCGCTGTTCGGGCCCTTGGCCACGGCGCTCATCACGTAGGGCACGACGACCGTACCTTCGGCCGGGATCACGAATTCCACCGCCGCCTTGTCCTTGTACTTGGCGCGGTAGGCATTGAAGTCGTAGTCCAGCAGGATCGCGATCTCACCCGAGAGCACGCGTGCGTACGAGGTCTGCTTGGGCACGATGGGCTCGTTTTTCTTCAGCGCCTTGAACCATTCGATGGCCGGGCCGAAGTTGTCCAGCGTGCCGCCGCGCGCGGCATTCACCGCCACCGCACCGACGTAGCCGACGAAGGCCGAGGCCGGATCGAGATAGCCCACCAGGCCCTTGTATTCCGGCTTGAGCAGATCGGCCCAGGAGCGCGGCACCGGCTTGCCCTTGAGCGCATCGGTATTCACCATGAAACCCAGCGTGCCGGAGTGGATGGTGAACCAGTGGCCGTCGGCGTCCTTCAGGCCATCGGGGATCTCGGCCCAGCCGGCCGGCTTGTAGGCGGCGGTGACACCTTCCTTCTTGGCCTGGATGCCGAAGGTCACGCCGTAGTAGGCCATGTCGGCCACGGGGCTGGCCTTCTCGGCCACGAGCTGCGCCAGGGTCTGGCCGGAGTTCTTGTTGTCCGGCGGCACGGTGATGCCGGCCTTGTCCTTGATGGCGCGCAACTGGCTGGCCCAGTCTGCCCATTCGGGCGGGCAGTTGTAGCAGATGGCGGTCTGGGCCATCGCGCCGGCACTGGCCACGAGGCCGATGGCCAGCACGGCCGCTTTCAACAGGCGGGCAGGGGCTCGCAACATCGCTTTCTCCTTGGTGGGGATGAAGGAAGCGGGGGCGCGGCGATGAACTCGCCCTCGCGGCAACAAGGCAGCGGCAGGCGATGTGACCACCCGCACCGACGCGCCTGCGGCATACGCGGGGCCTGCGCGGGGGTCAGACGCGGCCTGCCGCGCCTTGCGATCTCACTCGCGGTCTGGATGCGCCAGGACTGCGCGACCTGCGGGTCGCCGGTGCGCGTGGTGCCTGGGCTTGCAGCCGCAAGCGCAGGGTATGCGAGGCATGTGACAAACAATCACTAGGGCTTTCCCGCCGGCGACGCGCGTCCGTCCGACGCCGGGTTTTCCGCAGTGCAGCAGACCGGGGAAACGCCACTGGGCACACCCCACGATCTTGCCCACACTGGGGTGGACGTCCACCTCAGCCGACCGCGCCCGACCATGACCCGCACGAGACCCTCTTCGATGCCCACCCGCCGACAGGTCGTGCAAGGGGCCGGCGCCCTGGCCGCCTCACTGATGGGCCTGCCGGGCGCCTCGGCGCAATCGCCCTGGCCGACCCGGCCGGTTCGCATCGTGGTGCCCTTCGCTGCCGGCGGCACGACCGACATCCTCGCGCGCGCCATGGCGCCCGAGCTGCAGCGTGTCTTCGGTCAGCCCTTCATCATCGAGAACAAGGCCGGCGCCGGTGGCAACCTGGGCGCGGCCGACGTGGCCAAGTCCGCGCCGGACGGCTACTCGCTGCTGATGGGCACGGTGGGCACCCATGCCATCAATTCGGCGCTGTACCCGAAGATGCCCTACGACCACGTCAAGGACTTCGCACCGGTGACGCTGGTGGCCGGCGTGCCCAACGTGCTGGTGATGAACCCGGCCAACGCGCAGAAGTACGGCGTGAACAGCGTGACCGACCTGGCGCGCGCGGCCCGCAACAACCCGGGCAAGCTGAACATGGCCAGCTCCGGCAACGGCACCTCGATCCACCTCGCTGGCGAGCTCTTCAAGACCCTGACGGGCACCTTCATGGTCCATTTCCCGTACCGCGGCTCCGGCCCGGCGCTGCTGGACCTGATCGCCGGCAACATGGACCTGATGTTCGACAACCTGCCCAGCGCCATTCCGCACATCAAGGCCGGCAAGCTCAAGGCGCTGGCCGTGACGAGCGCGGCGCGCTCGGCGGCGCTGCCCGACGTGCCCACCGTGGCCGAAGCCGGCGGCGCGGCGCTGAAGGACTTCGAGGCCAGCTCCTGGTTCGGCCTGCTGGCCCCGGCGGGCACGCCGGCGGACGTGCTGACACGCCTGCAGCAGGAGTCGGTCAAGGCGCTGGCGCTGCCGATCATCAAGGAGCGCATGCTCTCGCTGGGTGCCACGCCCAGCGGCCTCAGCGGGGCGGACTTCGCCCACTACATCGAGGCCGAAACGGCCAAGTGGTCGAAGGTCGTCAAGGCCGCGGGGGCCAAGATCGACTGACGCGGCTGCGGCTCACGGCCGCGGGCGCCAGCCTCAGCCAGCTTCGGCGCCGGCCCGCTCGTCGATCTCGTCGAGCTGGTCCTTGATGCGCCCTGCCGCCCGCAGCAGCTGCGCGGCGTCGAGGTCGGCCTGCGGCGCGATCGCCTCGACCACCGCCTCGAGTTCCTGCGGCTGGTGCATCAGCGCATGTGTCACCACCGATAGCGCGCAGATGGCGCGCTTGTCACCTGCGGCCGAGATCTCCCGTGTGCGTTGTGCCGCCACATGGTGGCGCACGCAGGCGGCGGCCGATGCCGACAGGCCCCAGCTCTCGCACAGGGCCGCGCCCAGCGCGTCGTGGCTGACACCGAATCCCGCGCGCTCGAGCTCCGCCAGGCTGGTGTCGTCCGGCGCGGCGCGCAGCATCGCGCGGTAGTGTTCCTTGGCGTGGCGGAACAGCACCGCCTTGCCGCATTCTTCGAAGAGGCCGGCGGAGTGCGCCGACCAGCCGTCCAGCGACAGCGCCTGGCCCAGGCGGCCCATGGTCAGGCCGCGGCGCGCCGCGCGTTCCCACAGCGGCTCGAGCTCCGCCGCCGGCGGGAAAGCCGCCCGCAGGCCCATCTCGAAGGTGATGGCGGCGATCTCGCGGGTGCCCAGGAAGGTCAGCGCCTGGTGCACCGTCTGCACGCGGCCGCGCAGGCCGTACAGCGAGGAATTGACGGCCTTGAGCACGGCAGCGGCCAGCGCCATGTCGGACTCGACCAGGCTCGAGACGGACTGGATGTTGATGTCCTCGTCGGCCAGCAACAAGGACAGCTTCACCAGCGAGTCCGGCTGGGCGGGGATGTCGATTTCCAGAGATCGCAGTTCGGCGTTGACACTCATGCCAGGTCCCGCGCCCCGGCAAAGGCAGGACGCAGCCAGCGGATGCTAGAGGGCGCCCCGCGGGCCAAAAGGCTCAAAAAGAGGCCGGTTGTGCCACCGCGTGACCGCGGGTGAAGCCGGTGTCGGCACGGGCGAAAAAAAAGCGCCCATCGTGTGGGCGCTTGGAGTTCAGTCGGCGGGCCGTGTTCCGGATGTTTCCGTTGTCTTGGCAGCCCGCTGCAGCGTCGGGATATGCGCTCGTCGGTCTGTATCGTTCTTGGACTGGCTGTTTAGTCTCCTCAGCCCCCTCGGCCACCGCTTCGTCAGGCGCCATCAAGGCGCACCGCGCGGTGCACGAGTGCGCGGAATGTAGTGTTTGTCCGCGGTCAGACTGCAGCGGGTTAACCCTCGACCTCAGGACCTTCGGCCGCATCGGGCCCGCACGCACGGGTGTAACGGGACGTGTCATGTGCACGCGCGGCGGCTACGGTGCGCCTGCGCACCGGGCCGGATCAGCCCGCTTTGGCCGAGTTCAAGCCGCCGCGGACAGCCATTCGGCGGCGCGCTCGGCAATCATCAGGGTCGGCGAATTGGTGTTGCCGCTGGTGATGGTGGGCATGATGCTCGCGTCGGCCACGTGCAGGCCGCGCATGCCGCGCACCGCCAGGCGCGGGTCGACCACCGCCGTCGGGTCGTCGGCACGCCCCATGCGGCAGGTGCCCACCGGGTGGAAGATCGTCGTGCCGATGTCGCCGGACAGCCGCGCCAGGTCCTCGTCGCTCTGGAACTGCAGCCCGGGCTTGAGCTCCTTCGGCTTGAAGGGCGCCAGCGCGGCCTGCGACACGATGTGGCGCGTCAGGCGCAGCGATTCGGCGGCGACCAGGCGGTCTTCGTCGGTGCTCAGGTAGTTGGCCTGGATGCGCGGCGCGGCCGTCGGATCGGCGCTGGCGATGCGCACGTGCCCGCGCGAGCTCGGGTTGAGGTTGCACACGCTGGCGGTGAAGGCGTCGAAGCGGTCCAGCGGTTCGCCGAAGGCCGGCAGGCTCAGCGGCTGCACGTGGTACTGAACGTTGGGCCAGGCGCGCTGCGGCGACGAGCGTGCAAACGCGCCCAGCTGCGAGGGCGACATGCTCATGGGGCCGCTGCGCCGCAGCAGGTATTCGGCGCCGATGCGCATCTTGCCCAGCAGGCTGTTGGCCAGGTGGTTGAGCGTCAGGCAGCCTTCGATGCCGTAGACGGCGCGGATCTGCAGGTGGTCCTGCAGGTTCTCACCCACGCCCGGCAGCTCGTGCACCACCGGCAGACCGTGCGACTGCAGCAGCGCGCCCGCGCCGATGCCCGACAGCTGCAGGATCTGCGGCGTGCCCACCGCACCGGCGGCCATCACCACGCCGCGCGACGCGCTGGCCTGCAGCGGCGCGCCGCGCAGGCCTTGCCACTCGACGCCGGTGCACACCGGCACGCCGTCCGCGCCGCGCTCGACGATCAGGCGCCGCACCTGCGCGGCGGTGATCACGCGCAGGTTGGCGCGCTGACGCGCCGGCCGCAGAAAGGCCTTGGACGCATTCCAGCGCACGCCGCTGCGCTGGTTGACCTCGAAGTAGCCGACGCCTTCGTTGTTGCCGGCGTTGAAATCGCTGGTGGCCGGAATCCCGGCCTGCTGCGCGGCCTGCGCGAAGGCGTCCAGGATGTCCCAGCGCACGCGCGGGCGCTCGACCCGCCACTCGCCGCCGGCCCCGTGCAGCGGCGTGGAGCCGTTCCAGTGGTCCTCGTGGCGCCGGAAGACCGGCAGGCACTGCGCCCAGTTCCAGCTGTCGTCACCGGTCAGCGCGGCCCACTGGTCGTAGTCGCGCGACTGCCCGCGCATGTAGATCATGCCGTTGATGCTGGAACAGCCGCCCAGCACCTTGCCGCGCGGGTAACGCAGCTGGCGGCCGTTGAGCCCGGGGTCCGGCTCGGTATGAAACAACCAGTCGGTGCGCGGGTTGCCGATGCAATACAGATACCCCACCGGAATGTGGATCCACAGGTAGTCGTCGTTGCCGCCCGCCTCCAGCAACAGCACCCGCCGGCGCGGGTCGGCGCTGAGCCGATTGGCCAGCAGACAGCCGGCGGTGCCGGCCCCCACGACGATATGGTCGAACTGCAAGTTGGAAGTGGAATTCATCGGGTTAGCCCTTGGGCAGCAAAACAACAGTCGCAACAGAGATACTTTCGCAGCGATTCCAGCAGAAGCACATAATCACCAGTTCGTGTATGGACGCCGCGCCTGTTTGGGTTCACGCTGGGGAAAGCTGGGTGAATAGCCGGGTAGAAGGTCCACATGTGATCGGCAATTGGTTTTTGTGTCTTTGAGGGCTTCCCCGTGGGAAACAAACTGTACGTTGGCAATCTGGCCTATTCCGTTCGTGACGAGTCGCTGCAACAGGCGTTCTCGGCATTTGGCTCCGTGACCTCGGCCAAGGTCATGATGGACCGTGAGACCGGCCGCTCGAAGGGCTTCGGCTTCGTCGAGATGGGCTCTGACGCCGAGGCACAGGCCGCCATCAACGGCATGAATGGCCAGGCGCTGGAAGGCCGTGCCATCGTCGTGAACGAAGCGCGTCCGCGTGAAGAGCGTCCGGGCGGCTTTGGCGGCGGCGGCGGCAGCCGTGGCGGCTATGGTGGTGGCGGCAGCAGCGGTGGTGGCGGCGGCTACGGTGGTGGTGGCGGCGGTGGCGGTTACGGCGGCGGCGGTCGCAGCCCGTACGGCGGCGGCGGCGGCGGTGGCCGTGGCGGCTACGGTGGTGGCGGCAGCAGCGGTGGTGGTGGCGGCGGCGGTTATGGCGGTGGCGGCGGCAGTGGTGGTCGCGGCGGCTATGGCGGCGGCGGTGGCGGCGGCAGCCGTGGCGGTTACGGCGGCAGCGACCGCGGTGGCCGTGGCGGCTACGGCGGCGGCAGCGACGGCGGCTACTGATCCCCGTTCCTGCCCACGGCGGCAGGTCGAAACAAGGCGGTGCATGGCACCGCCTTTTTCATTTCCGCGTTACAGGTAGCTGGGGCCGGTCGACGGACGGGCGATGCGGCCCGCGCGCGGCGGATTCGTGGGTGCAGCGACCCGCGCGGAATCGCGATTCCGCGGTCGCGCCGTCCCCGCGGAGCTGCGCCTATTCCCCGCGCCGGGGCTTGCGCCCGCGCCCGGCGAACAGTGCATCGAACCAGGCGTTAGGCAAGGCGCGCATGAGTTTGGCCACCAGCCCCATCTGCCACGGAATGACGCGGTAACTGGCGCCGGCGTCGATGGCTGCGACAGCCCGCGCGGCAAACGTCGCCGCCGGCATCAGGAACGGCATCGGGTATGGATTGCGCGCCGTCAGCGGCGTGGCGATATACCCCGGCAGCAGCGTCACGACACGCACGCCGCTGCCGCGACATTCCCCGCGCAGGCTCTCGCAATACGCCACGACGGCCGCCTTGCTCGCGCAATACGCGCCATGCCCGGGCAGGCCGCGAATGGCCGCGACGCTGGCGATGCCGACCAGCGCGCCACTGCCTCGCCGACGCACGGCATCGACAAAGGGATGGAAGGTCGCGGCCAGGCCGATGTTGTTGGTCGCCAGCGTGTCCTGCAGCACCTTCAGGTCCTCGCGCTGCGCGGTGTCCATGCCCACGCTGATGCCCGCATTGGCGATCACCACGTCGGGCAGGCCCTGCGACGCGATGCAGCGCTGACCGGCGGCCACGATGTCATCGACCTGCGACACATCGGCCGCGTAGACCTGCACACGGTCTGCCGCCAGGCCCTGCGCTCGCGCCCAGGCTTCGACTTCCCCGGTGCGCCGCGCCACCAGCGCCAGCCGCCAGCCGCGCGCGGCGTAGACCGCCGCCAGCGCCTGCCCGATGCCCGAGGAGGCCCCGGTGATGAACACCAGCGGCGAGGCGCCGGACGCGGATGCAGGGGTCGGGCTCATGCGCATCACCTCGGCAGGGATTGCGGCTGCAGTTCGGCGCGCACGGGCGGCTTGAGCTCGAGCTGCGCGTTCTTGTGGTCGTAGACCAGGCCGCCGGCACGCATGATGTTCGGCCCCACCCGGACACGCACCGGCTTGTCGGTGACCACGCGTTCGGACTCGGTGAACAGCTGCAGGTATTCGCTGTCGATCTCCACCGGCTGGCCCGCGGCCGTGCGGGTGCGGATCTGCGCGCCACCCATCAGCTGCACCTCGCTGGCCTTGCTGTTGGAGATGGCCTTGCGCGCGGTGGCCAGCGTGGGCCGGCCCGAGGGCGCTTCGGCCGTGAGATGCAGTTCTTCGATCTCGATGCGGTCGTTCTGCGGGTAGTGGTGCAGCTGCTTGCCCTGCAGCGTGACCTGCAGGCGACCGTCCGGGCCGAAGCGCTGCAGCGAAAAGCCGCGCATCGTGTAGTCCGGCTCGCCGCTGGCCGGCCGGGCCTGCCGCTCGGGCTGCGGCTGCGGTGAGTTTTTCACCAGCCACCAGCTGCCCAGGGCCAGCAGCACCATCAGCAGCAGCGGCAGGTAGGCGGTCAGGGCGTCACGCAACCGGTCAGCCAGGCGCTGGCGTACCCGCGGGCCGGGTCCGCGCGGCGGCTCGGTGCCCAGCCGGATCGGCACCTCCGGCAGATCCGGCAGGTTCAGTTCGATGCCGGCGGCGGCCATCGCCTCAGCGGCCGTCCAGCGTGTGCAGGGCGCTGTCCAGCATCGCCCCGTACCGCCCGCAGGCCATCAGCAGCAGGTCGCAGAATTCGCGTGCGGCGCCACGCCCGCCAGGGGCAGACGTCACGTGGTGGGCCACGGCCAGTACCTCGGCATGGGCATTCGGCGGTGCCACGGCCAGACCGGCGCGCGTGAGCAGCGGCAGGTCGGGCCAGTCGTCGCCGATGGCCGCGCAATCCGACCAGTCCACCTGCAGTGCCGCCATGACCTGCTGCGCAGCCGTCAGCTTGTCGGCGATGCCGAACAGCGTGTGCCGCAGGCCCAGGTCGCCCAGTCGACGCCGCACGGCCGGCGAGTCCCGGCCGGTGATGACCACCGGTTCGATACCGGCGGTCATCAGCAGCTTCAGGCCGTGGCCGTCGAGCACGTGGAAGGCCTTGAAGCTTTCGCCGTCTTCACCGATGTACAGGCTGCCGTCGGTCAGCACGCCGTCGACGTCGATGAAGGCGCAGCGCATGCCCAGGCCACGGCCTTGTGCACGCAGCAGCAGTTCGGCAGGAAAGCGCAGGGCGGACATGGCGGTCAGATCACCTTGGCGCGCATCAGGTCGTTGCTGTTGAGTGCGCCGATCAGGCGGTCGTCGGCATCCACCACCAGCACGCTGGTGATGCGGTGCTGTTCCATCAGCGTGGCGGCTTCGACGGCCAGCGCATCGGGCCGGATGCGCTGCGGCGAGCGGTGCATGACATCGGCCGCGCGCAGCGACAGCAGGTCGGCACCGCGTTCGATCAACCGGCGCAGGTCGCCGTCGGTGAAGATGCCCTGCACGCGGCCATCGTCGCCCGTCACGGCTGTGAAGCCCAGGCCGCCGCGGCTCATCTC
This sequence comes from Pseudomonadota bacterium, assembly GCA_963205115.1. Lineage (GTDB taxonomy): Bacteria > Pseudomonadota > Gammaproteobacteria > Burkholderiales > Burkholderiaceae_C > Rubrivivax. The sequence continues at coordinate 60,247 of CAUJHV010000032.1, forward strand.
GCGCAGCAGCGCGGGCATCGGCACCTGCGGGCCCACGCGCGGCAGTGCCTCGCCGCTGCGCATGAGGTCGTGCACGTGCATCAGCAGCTTGCGGCCCAGCGAGCCACCCGGATGCGAGCGCGCGAAGTCTTCTTCGACGAAGCCACGCGCGTCCAGCAGTGCCACGGCCAGCGCATCGCCCAGGGCCATCTGCGCCGTGGTGCTGGCCGTCGGGGCCAGGTTCATCGGGCAGGCTTCCTGGTCGACGCCGCTGTCCAGCACCAGGTCGGCGTGGCGCGCGAGGGTCGAGTCAGGCCGGCCGGTCATCGCCACCACCGTGACGCCCAGCCGCCGCATCGCCGGCAGGATGGCCGCGATCTCGTCGCTCTCGCCGCTGTTGGAGATGGCCAGCACGACGTCACCGGCCGTGACCATGCCCAGGTCGCCGTGGCTGGCTTCGGCCGGGTGCACGAAGAAGGCCGGCGTCCCGGTGGAAGCCAGGGTCGCCGCGATCTTGCGGCCCACGTGCCCGCTCTTGCCCATGCCCATGACCACCGTGCGGCCGCGGCAGGCCAGCATGCGTTCGACCGCCTGCGTGAAGCCGCTGCCCTGGCGCGCAGCCAGCGCCTGCAAGGCCTGCGCCTCGATGGCGATGGTGCCGGCGGCCAGTGCCAGCGCCCGCTCGGGGCTGAAGCGGCCGGGTGCGCCGGGCAAGGGCATCGAAGGAGGCGAAGGGCTCACGCGTGCGGACTCGAAGGGCCGTCTCGGATGAGGCGGGTGCTGCAGCCTGCGCCTGGATGCGGCGCGGCCGGGCCGTCACCGTGGCACGGCGGGGCTGGGCCGGCCGCGGGCGCCGGTACGATCGGGCATTCTAGGAGCGCCATCTTTACAGCGTCCCGGTCCCTGTCTTGGCTACCACTCTCGAACTCGTCCTGCTGTACCTGATCGCCGCCGTGCTGGGGGTGGTGACCTTCCGGTTCATGAAGCTGCCCCCGATGCTGGGCTACCTGGTGGTGGGCGTGCTGATCGGACCGAATGCCCTGGCGCTGGCCAAGGACAGTGCCGGCGTGCGCCACCTGGCCGAATTCGGCGTGGTCTTCCTGATGTTCGTGCTGGGCCTGGAATTCAACCTGCCCAAGCTGCGCAGCATGCGCACGCTGGTCTTCGGGCTGGGCCTGTCGCAGGTGGTGCTGACGGTCATCGGCGCGGTGCTCGGCCACTTCCTGCTGGACTGGGTGTTTTCCTTCACGAGTCGGCCCTGGGAGCTCGGCTGGCAGGGCGCGATCGTGCTGGGCGGCGCGATCGCGATGTCCAGCACCGCCATCGTGGTCAAGCTGATGGCCGAGCGGCTGGAGATCGACAGCGAACACGGCAAGCGCGTGCTGGGCATCCTGCTGTTCCAGGACCTCGCGGTGGTGCCGCTGCTGGTGCTGATTCCCGCGCTGGGCCAAAGCGGCGGCGAACTGATGAGCGCGCTGGCCTTCGCCACGCTGAAGGCCATCGCCTTGTTGACCGTGCTGCTGGTCGGCGGCCAGAAGGTCATGCGCTGGTGGCTGACCCTCGTGGCGCGGCGCAAGAGCGAAGAGCTCTTCATGCTGAACCTGCTGCTGATCACGCTGGGCCTGGCCTGGCTGACGGAGCAGGCGGGCCTGTCGCTGGCGCTGGGCGCCTTCGTGGCCGGCATGCTGGTGGCCGAGACCGAATACAAGCACCAGGTGGAAACCGACATCCGCCCGTTCCACGACGTGCTGCTGGGCCTGTTCTTCATCACCATCGGCATGAAGCTGGACTGGCGGCCGGTGATCGACCAATGGCTGCTGGTGCTGCTGCTGACGACCCTGCCGGTCATCGCCAAGGCCGCACTCGTCGCCGCGCTGGCCTGGATCTTCCGCACCACGCCGGGCGTGGCGGTGCGCACCGGCCTGTATCTCGCGCAGGCCGGCGAATTCGGCTTCGTGCTGCTGACGCTGGGTGCGGAGCAGGGCCTGATCGCGCCCGTGTGGATGAGCCCGGTGCTGGCCAGCATGGTGCTGTCGATGCTGGCCACGCCCTTCCTCATCATGTACAGCGACGCCATCGTCAACCGGCTGGTGTCCAGCGACTGGCTGCTGCAATCGGTGGCGCTGACGAGCATCGCGAAGAAGTCCATCGCCACGCAGGGCCACGTCATCATCTGCGGCTACGGGCGCAGCGGCCAGAACCTGGCGCGGCTGTTGGACAAGGAGCGCATCCCCTACATGGCGCTGGACCTGGACCCGGACCGCGTGCGCATGGCTGCCGCCGCGGGCCAGAGCGTGGTCTTCGGCGATGCCGCACGGGCGCAGAGCCTGATGGCCGCCGGCCTGGCGCGCGCCGCCGCTGTGGTGGTGAGTTATCCCGATACGGCCTCGGCGATGCGCATCCTCGGCCACGTGCAGGCGCATGCACCGAAGGTGCCGGTGGTCGTGCGCACGGTGGACGACACCGACCTGGACAAGCTGCGCGCGGCCGGCGCCACGGAAGTCGTGCCCGAGGCCATCGAAGGCAGCCTGATGCTCGCCGGCCATGCGCTGGCGCTGGTGGGCGTGCCGATGCAGCGCGTGGTGCGCATCACGCGCGATGCGCGCGACGCCCGCTACGGCCTGCTGCGCGGCTATTTCCACGGCGCCGACGACGACACCGTGGACGAGCTGCAGCAGGCGCGGCTGCTCAGCGTGAGCCTGCCCACGGCCGGCCATTGCGTGGGCCAGAGCCTGGCACAGCTGGCGATGCACGCCATCGGCGTGCAGGTGGTCTCGGTGCGCCGCCACAGCGGCGGGGTGGTGGATGCCAGCGACGAGCTCCTGCTCGGTGGCGGCGACACGCTGGTGCTGTCGGGCACACCCGAAGCGCTGGCGCTGGCCGAGGCCAAGCTGCTGGGCGCACGCTGAAGGGCTGCGCGGGCGGTGCCGGCGCGGACTACCATCGCGGCCATGTCAGCCGATCGCCCGGGCACGCCACCCGAACTCACCGCCGATCCGGCGGCCTACATCCGTCACCACGTGCGCACCGTGCCCAACTGGCCGGCACCGGGTGTGATGTTCCGTGACATCACGCCGCTGCTGTCCAACCCGCGTGTCTTCCGCGTGCTGATCGACCAGTTCGTGCACCGCTACTTCAGCCCGCGGCCGGACGCGATCGCCGGCCTGGACGCACGCGGCTTCATCATCGGCAGCGTGCTGGCCTACGAGCTGGGCGTGGGCTTCGTGCCCATCCGCAAGAAGGGCAAGCTGCCCTTCACGACCGTCGAGGAAAGCTACGAGCTCGAATACGGCAGCGCGACGGTGGAGATGCATACAGACGCCGTCAAGGCCGGCGACCGCGTCGTGCTGATAGACGACCTGATCGCCACTGGCGGCACGATGATGGCGGGCCGGCGGCTGTTGGAGCGGCTGGGCGCACAGGTCATCGAAGGCGCGGCGATCGTCGATCTGCCCGAGCTGGGTGGGTCGAAGCGCCTGCGCGACAGCGGGCTGCAGCTGTTCACGCTCGTGGATTTCGAGGGCCACTGAGGCCTTTGCGGCAGTTGAGGCCATTGGGGCCGCTACGACCTCGCGCGCGGTAGCGCGCGGTGCGGTCGCGGCAGCCCGCGGCGACCAGCTCCATCCACGCCAGCGGCCGCTGCGGCCGTCAGCTCACTTTCCGATGCAGAACCGGCTGAAGATCTCGCCCAGCAGATCATCGGGCGTGAAGTGCCCCGTGATCTCGCCCAGGGCCTCGTGCGCCAGGCGCAGTTCTTCGGCCAGCAGCTCCAGCTCGGGCTCCGACCGGTGCAGCAGGCGCTCGGCGATCTCCAGGTGTTCCGCAGCGCGTGCCAGCGCCTGCACGTGCCGCGCACGCGCCGTCACCAGGCCTTCGGTCGGCGGCTGCCAGCCCGCACGTTCCAGCAGGGCCTGGCGCAGGTCTTCCAGGCCCTGGCCGGTGGCGGCAGACAGCACGATGCCGGCGCCGGGCGGGCGGCGGGCATCGGCGGCGTCGGCCTTGTTGTAGACGTCCAGCCGCGTCACGTCGGCCGGCAGGCGCTGCGCGATGGCGGACTCCGCATGGTCGTACGTCGCTTCGCCAAGTCGGGTCAGGTCGTGCAGGAAGAGCACCACGTCGGCCGCGACGATGGCACCCCAGCTGCGGCCGATGCCGATGCGCTCGACCTCGTCGACGGTGTGTTCCTCGGCACGCAGCCCGGCCGTGTCGGTGATGTGCAGCGGCACACCCTGGACCTGGATCGATTCGCTCACGCGGTCGCGCGTGGTGCCCGGAATGGGCGTGACGATGGCCAGCTCCGCGCCCGCCAGCGCGTTGAGCAAGGAGCTCTTGCCCACGTTGGGCTGGCCGGCCAGCACCACGCGCAGGCCGTCGCGCAGCAGCGCGCCCTGGCGCGCGCTGGCCATCACCTCCTTCAGCGTGGCGCGGATGCCGGCGAGCTGGCCGCGGGCGTCGTCGCGCTCGAGGAAATCGACCTCCTCTTCGGGGAAGTCCAGCGTGGCTTCGACCAGCGTGCGCAGCGTGACCACGCGGCGCAGCAAGGCATCGACCCGCTGCGAGAACGCGCCGGCCAATGAGCGGCCGGCCGACCGCGCCGCGGCTTCGGTGCTGGCGTCGATGAGGTCGGCCACGGCCTCGGCCTGCGCGAGGTCGAGCTTGCCGTTGAAGAAGGCGCGCTGCGTGAACTCACCCGGCTCGGCCAGTCGCGCCTGCGGCAGCGCTTCCAGGCAGCGGGCCAGCAGCAGCTGCAGCACGACCGGTCCGCCGTGGGCCTGAAGTTCCAGCACGTGTTCGCCGGTGTAGGAATGCGGCGCGGGGAAATACAGCGCCAGGCCGCGGTCGATGGTCTGCCCCTGCCCATCGAAGAACGGTCCGAAGACCGCCTGGCGCGGCGGCAGTGTGCGGCCGACAACGGCCGCCATCAGCGCGCCGACATCCGGACCGGACACGCGCACGATGCCCACCGCACCGCGGCCGGCGGCCGTGGCGACGGCGACGATCGGCGCGTCGCGCTGGCTGAGGCTGTGCACACTCACTGGAGAAGCTCCCCCGACATCCTGCGGTCTTTCGCCCGGTGGTCGGCGCCGCGGGCGCATGGGCTGATTGTGCCGCCGGCCGCGCCGCATCGCCTGGAGCGTTATGGCTGACGCCGCAAATGCAACGCCCGGCACGGGGCGGGGCGTCGGCTGGGGATATGGCGCGGGTGGAGGGGCAACACGACCGGCCTGGGCGTCTTGCCGGTCTCCTGAGCCGGTGGGTGTCACCGGGTCGCCCGCATGAGGGGGATCCTCGGCTTCCAACCGGCCCGGATCAATCCCTTGATGCAGCGGTCGGGTTCACCCCGTGACCCCCTTCACGCGGGATCACCGTGGCGCGCTACTTGCCCAGGACACCCAAGCGCTTGTTGATGAACCACTGCTGGGCGATCGACAAGATGTTGTTCGTCAGCCAGTACAGCACGAGGCCGGCCGGGAAGAAGAAGAACATGAACGAGAAGGCCAGCGGCATGATCCACATCATCTTGGCCTGCACCGGATCGGGCGGCGTCGGATTGAGCCAGGTCTGGAACAGCGACGAGGCCGTCATCAGCAGCGGCAGGATGAAGTAGGGGTCCTTGGCGCTGAGGTCGGTGATCCAGCCCAGCCACGGCGCCTGACGCATCTCCACGCTGGACAGCAGCACCCAGTACAGCGCGATGAAAAACGGCATCTGCACGAAGATCGGCAGGCAGCCGCCCAGCGGATTGACCTTCTCCTCGCGGTAGATGCGCATCATTTCCTGCTGCATCTGCTGCGGGTTGTCCTTGTGCCGCTCGCGCAGCTCCATGACCTTCGGGTTGATGGCCTTCATCTTGGCCATGCTCTTGTAGGCGCTGGCGTTAAGCCAGTAGAACGCCGCCTTGAGCACCACGACCAGCGCGACGATCGCCCAGCCCCAATTGCCGATCAGGCCGTGCAGCTGGGTCAGCAGCCAGAACATCGGTTTGGCCAGCACGGTGACCCAGCCATAGTCCTTGACGAGTTCCAGGCCCGGCGCCAGCGCCGACAGCTTGTTCTCTTCCTGCGGACCGGCATACAGCCGCGCCTGGTGCACCTTGGTGGCGCCCGGCGCCAGTTCACCCAGCGGCTGCACCATCGTGACGGCGTAGCGGTTCTCGCCCGTCTTGATGGCACGGAATTCACGCGGCGAGCCCGGGTCGACCAGCCAGGCCGACACGAAGTAGTGCTGGACCATCGAGATCCAGCCATCGTCGGCGGACTTGACGTACTCGGCCTTGCCCTTCTCGATGTCCTTGAAATCGATCTTCTGGAACTTCTGCGCGTCGGTGTAGACGGCCGGCCCGGTGAAGGTGAAATAGAACTGCGACTCGCCTTCGGGCGGATTGCCGTTGCGCTCGAGCTGCAGGTACAGGCTGGGCATCACCGGCGTGGTGCCGTCGTTGATCAGCTCATGCTTGACGCCGACGACGTATTCGCCGCGGCGGAAGCTGTAGGTCAGCACCTCGCGGCGGCCGTCGACAGCCACGGACTCGAGCTTCAGCTCGATCAGCGACGAGCCATCGGCGAGCTGGCGTTCGCTGCTGAGCACCTTCATCGGCGTCAGGTGCGTGGGCAGCATCTGCCCCGCCTGGGCCGGCACGAAGCCGCTTTGCGCCTGGTACAGGCGCTGGGGGTCGTCTTCGAAGAGGTGAACGTAGCGCTTCGGGTCGTTGGCGTCACGGTCCTTCAGCAGTTCCAGGCGCACGATCGTGCCGCCAACCGTATCGACCGTCGCACGCAGCACGTCGGTGGTGATCACCACCTTCTCGCTGGGTGCGGTGCTGACCGCCACCGGCGCGGACGTGCCGGCGGCGATCGCCGCGCCCGTGGCACCGGCGACGGCAGCGGGCGCCGGCAAGGCGGCCGAGGCCGCGCCCGAGGCTGCTGGCGCGGCCTTGGCGGCGGCCCGCTGGCCGCCGAACATCGAGGGCTGGCCGGTGTGCTTCAGCCACGCATCCCATAACAGGATCAGCGAAACGGCAAAGACCACCCACAACAGGGTGCGGCGGATATCGGTCATGGGTGGGGTTCTCTACACACGGGTGAAATCGGGGTCTCGGTCGAGCGTCCGGCCACAGGGGACGGCGTCGCATTCTCGTCGCGCGGCGCGGGTGACGTGCCATCGGCGCCGCTGCCCAGGCCCAGACGCCGGAACAGCCCCGGCGCCTGCTGCGGCACCGGGTCACATCCGCCGTCGCACCAGGGGTGGCAGCGCAGCACACGCCAGGCGCTGAGGCTGGCGCCGACGACCGCGCCGTGGCGCTCCAGCGCCGTCAGCGCATATTGCGAACAGGTCGGCTCGAAGCGGCAGGCATTGCCGAGGGAGGGTTTGAGCAGCAGACGGTAGCCCCTGACCAGCAGCAGCAGCGTCTGCCGCGGCAGGTCAACCAGCCGGTCCGACAGGGACGCGTGGGTGGGCGAGGCGTGGTTCATGACCGTGCACGCAGGGCGCGTGTCATGAGGCCGTCCAGCTCGCGGCGCGCCGCGACGCGCAGGGCGGTCGAGCCGGCCGAAGGGAAGTCGCGCAGGGCAAAACCTTGCCGCAGACGGACGACCCACAGGCCGGCGGGCAGGTCAGGGTGCAGGCGCCGCACGGCCTCACGCATCTGGCGCTTGATCAGCGTGCGCGTGACCGCCCGACGGGCATGACGCTTGGGCACGACCCAGCCAAACCAGGCCGCCGCCGGGGAGTCATCCACAAGCTGAGGACAACTCGGTGGAGTGTCTGTGGATAACTTGTCGGCAACCGCGGTCGGGGGTCTCGTCCGGGCGGGAGACGGCCCGGCCTTCAGATAGTGAACCGCGAAGTGAGTGCTGCGCTCGCGCGCGGGCACACCCAGCACCCGCTGGAAGTCCGCGGCTTGCACGAGCCGAGCCATGGGCATGACAGGCGTGGGGAGGTGAGGCCGGCGATCGCCACCGGTGTGCGCCGCAGCAACTGCGCCACGGTCGTCCCGTGGCCGCAGCCGCGGGCGACCGGCGGCGGGCGTTCAGACCTGCGACAGGCGCTTGCGCCCCTTGGCGCGGCGGGCGTTGATGACGGCACGGCCGCCACGGGTCTTCATGCGCACGAGGAAGCCGTGCGTACGGGCGCGGCGGGTCTTCGAGGGCTGGTAGGTGCGCTTCATGGCCATGGTCGAGTCTCTTTCTGGCGTTTCGCCTGCAAATCCGATTGCCGCAGGTGTTTGGGAATGTCGGGCCCGATCCGGCGCTGCAAGGGCCTGTTCGGGTGCCTGTCATCGCGGACCGTGCGAAGGGGAATCCCGCAGGTGCAGCCGCCGACGGGACTGTCGGCATCGCACGCCAGATGTCGGGGAACGCCGCCGTGTGGCCGCTGGATTCCTCTTCTCTGACGCGCAGCACGCGTCGCATCCACCCGACCCCACCGGCGAAATCGGTGGCGCATGCCACTGCCTCGCTGAAGGCGCCCGGCTTGCCATCTGCAATTCGGGAAACCGGCAATGATAGCAAAAAGGCCTTTTCGTTCAAACACTTGCACCACAAACCGCGGCTTGCAGCGGGTCGGCGGGGCGCCACGGCATCTGTGGATAACCTAGCCGGCGAAGGATTTCAGGCGCTAAGATGCGACCCCTTCACCCAGACTTTTCCACACCGGACGAGGAGCCCATGAGTCCCGACCTCTGGTCGCGCAGCTGTGAGCGTTTGGCCGCCGAGCTGCCCGAACAGCAATTCAACACCTGGATCCGCCCCCTGGCGCCTCCACAGGTCGACGACAGCGGCGTCAGCGGTCTGGTCGTGTGCTTGCGCGTGCCCAATCGCTTCAAGCTGGACTGGATCCGCTCCCAATATGCCGGACGCATCGAACATGCGCTGGCCGAGGTGGCGGGCAAGCTGGTCAAGCTCGAACTGATGCTCGCGCCACGTGAATTGCCCGTGCGCCCGGCCCATGCCCCTGCTGCCAACAATGGCGCGGCACCCGGCGGCACGGCACGCCTGGACGCGGCCACGCAATCGGTCAGCCGCTCGCCGGCACCGCAGCCGGCGGCAGCGCCGGCGGCCACCACGCACAAGCTCAATTCGGCACTGACCTTCGACACCCTGGTGGCCGGCCGCGCCAACCAGATGGCCCGCACGGCCGCGCTGCACGTCGCCGGCGCGCCGGGGGCCATGTACAACCCCTTGTTCATCTATGGCGGCGTGGGCCTGGGCAAGACCCACCTCGTGCACGCCGTGGGCAATGCGCTGCTGAAGGAAAAGCCCAACGCCCGCGTGCTCTACCTGCACGCCGAGCAGTTCATCAGCGACGTCGTCAAGAATTACCAGCGCAAGACCTTCGACGAGCTCAAGGCCAAGTACCACGGCCTGGACCTGCTGCTGATCGACGATGTGCAGTTCTTCGCCGGCAAGGAGCGCACGCAGGAGGAGTTCTTCAACGCCTTCGAGGCCCTGCTGGCCAAGCGCGCGCACATCATCATGACCAGCGACACCTACCCCAAGGGGCTGGTGGATATCGACGAGCGGCTGACCTCGCGCTTCGATTCCGGGCTGACCGTGGCCATCGAGCCGCCGGAGCTCGAGATGCGCGTGGCCATCCTGATCAAGAAAGCGCTGGGCGAGGGCACCGAGATGCCCGAGGACGTGGCCTTCTTCGTCGCCAAGAACGTGCGCGCCAACGTGCGCGAGCTCGAAGGCGCGCTGCGCAAGGTGCTGGCCTATGCCCGCTTTTCGCAGAAGGAAATCAGCATCGTGCTCGCGCGCGAGGCGCTGCGCGACCTGCTGTCGATCCAGAACCGGCAGATCTCGGTGGAGAACATCCAGAAGACGGTGGCCGACTTCTTCAAGATCAAGGTCGCCGACATGTACAGCAAGAAGCGGCCGGCCAGCATCGCGCACCCGCGCCAGGTGGCCATGTACCTGGCCAAGGAACTCACCAAGAAGAGCCTGCCGGAGATCGGCGAGCTCTTCGGTGGCCGCGACCACACGACCGTGCTGCACGCCGTGCGCAAGGTCACCAACGACCGCAGCAAGAACACCGAACTGAACCAGCAGCTGCACGTGCTGGAACAGACCCTCAAGGGTTGATGGGCACGCCTGGCGCCTGCCAGGCGGCCACCCAAGGCGCCTGGGCGGCCGCAGCGCCGCCCGGTCGACCCCCGCAGCCGCTGAACCGTCCTGCGCAGCGCCTGAGGCCACCTCCCACCGCCCTCTTCAGCCCGACCCGCGAACGCCCCACCCCCTAGAACCGCACTGAACCAGCCCCTGTACAAGCCTGTGGAGCGTTTCGGGACAAGTACCCGGATATCCACAACAAGCAGGCAAAAGCCATTCTTATCCCCAAATCGAGTCGCTCGAGTCCGATGTGAGCCCACAGGGTTGGCCGGTCGCTAAACCCTTGAATAAACAGGCGAAAATAGCGTTGTTCACAGGCCGGGTGCCGGCCTACTACGGACTACTAATTTCTAAGATTGAAAAAACCATGATCGTTCTGAAAGCGGCACAGGAAAAACTGCTGAGTGCTTTGCAGGCTGTCGCGGGCATCGTGGAGCGGCGACACACGCTGCCGATCCTGGCCAACGTGCTGATGCGCAAGAACGGACCGGTCATCGAGCTGACCACCAGCGACCTGGAAATCCAGGTGCGCATCTCGGCCGAGCTCGGCGGCGATGCCGGGGCGTTCTCCACGACGGTCGGGGCACGCAAGATGATCGACATCCTGCGCAGCCTGCCTTCGGACCAGGTCGTGAGCCTGAGCGCCGCGCAGAGCAAGCTCACGCTGCAAGGCGGCAAGAGCCGCTTCACGCTGCAGACGCTGCCGGCAGAAGACTTTCCGCTGGTCAACGAAGCGGTCGATTTCGGGCCGTCGTTCTCGGTGCCGCAGAAGACGCTGCGCACGCTGATCGACCAGGTGCACTTTGCGATGGCGGTGCACGACATCCGCTACTACCTCAACGGCATCCTGTTCATCGCCGAAGGCAAGACGCTCACGCTGGTGGCCACCGACGGCCACCGCCTGGCGCTGGCGCAGGCCACGCTGGACAACGAGGTGCCCAAGCAGGAAGTCATCCTGCCGCGCAAGACCGTCCTGGAGCTGCAGCGCCTGCTCAAGGACGAGGACACGCCCATCGAGATGAAGTTCGCCAACAACCAGGCCAAGTTCGCCTTCTCGGGCCTGGAATTTGTCACCAAGCTGGTCGAGGGCAAGTTCCCCGACTACAACCGTGTGATCCCGAAGAACCACAAGCACTCGGTCACCCTGGGCCGTGTGCCGCTGCTGGCCAGCCTGCAGCGCGCGGCCATCCTGACGAGCGAAAAGTTCAAGGGCGTGCGCCTGAATGTCGAGCCGGGCCTGCTGAGCATCGCGTCCAGCAACGCCGAGCAGGAAGAGGCCAAGGAAGAGATCGAGATCGACTACAACGGCGACGCGATCGACATCGGCTTCAACGTCACCTACCTGATCGATGCACTGGCCAACGCCAGCGTCGAGATGGTCAAGGTCGAACTGCAGGATGGCAATGCCAGCGCGCTGATCACCGCGCCGGACATGCCCGGCTTCAAGTACGTGGTCATGCCCATGCGCATCTGACGCCCTGCGTTCAGTCCCACGGATCGAGCGGGCCCTGTGCCCGCTTCAGCGTTTTTAGCGAGCCTGCTTCATGAGCGATACGCCCACCCCCGAGACCCCGCAAACCCCGCTGCCCGCGCCCGACACGAGCTACGGCGAAGGCAGCATCCAGATCCTCGAAGGACTGGAAGCGGTGCGCAAGCGCCCGGGCATGTACATCGGCGACACCTCCGACGGTACGGGCCTGCACCACCTCGTCTTCGAGGTGGTCGACAACTCCATCGACGAATCGCTGGCCGGGCATTGCGACGACATCACCGTCACGATTCACACCGACAACTCCATCTCCGTCACCGACAACGGCCGCGGCATTCCCACCGGCGTGAAGATGGACGACAAGCACGAGCCCAAGCGCAGTGCCGCGGAGATCGCGCTGACCGAGCTGCATGCCGGCGGCAAATTCAACCAGAACAGCTACAAGGTCTCGGGCGGTCTGCACGGCGTGGGCGTGAGCTGCGTGAATGCGCTGTCCAAGTGGCTGAGGTTGATCGTCAGGCGTGAGGGCAAGGTCCACTCGATCGACTTCCGCCGCGGCGTGCCGCAGGACCGTGTGCTGGAGATGCGCGACGGCTTCCAGATCAGCCCGATGAAGATCATCGGCGAGACCGAGAAGCGCGGCACCGAGGTGCACTTCCTGCCCGACGACGAGATCTTCCAGAGCAACGCCGACTTCCACTACGACATCCTGGCCAAGCGGCTGCGCGAGCTCTCGTTCCTGAACAACGGCGTGAAGATCCGCCTGGTCGACGAGCGCCACAACAAGGAAGACAACTTCGCCTACGTTGGCGGCGTGCGCGGCTTCGTGGAGTTCATCAACCAGGGCAAGAAGACCCTGCACCCGAACATCTTCCACGCCACCGGCGACAAGATGAGCGACCAGAACACCAACATCGGTGTCGAGGTCTCGATGCAGTGGAACGACGGCTACAGCGAAAACGTCCTGTGCTTCACCAACAACATCCCGCAGCGTGACGGCGGCACGCACCTGACCGGCCTGCGCGCCGCGATGACCCGCGTGATCAACAAGTACATCGAGGACAACGAGCTGGCCAAGAAGGCCAAGGTCGATGTCACCGGCGACGACATGCGCGAAGGCCTGGCCTGCGTCATCAGCGTGAAGGTGCCCGAGCCGAAGTTCAGCAGTCAGACCAAGGACAAGCTCGTCTCTTCGGAGGTTAGAGGTCCGGTGGAAGACGTCGTGGCCAGCAAGCTCAACGACTGGCTGCTGGAGAACCCCACCGACGCCAAGATCGTCTGCGGCAAGATCGTCGACGCGGCCCGCGCACGCGAAGCCGCGCGCAAGGCACGCGAGATGACACGCCGCAAGGGTGTGCTCGATGGCCTGGGGCTGCCCGGCAAGCTGGCCGACTGCCAGGAGAAGGACCCCGCGCTCTGCGAGATCTACATCGTCGAGGGTGATTCCGCCGGTGGCTCCGCCAAGCAGGGGCGTGATCGCAAGTTCCAGGCGATCCTGCCGCTGCGCGGCAAGATCCTGAACGTCGAGAAGGCGCGCTACGAGAAGCTGCTGACCAGCAACGAAATCCTCACGCTGATCACCGCGCTGGGCACGGGCATCGGCACCGGCAGTGGCGGCGACGACTTCAACCCCGACAAGCTGCGCTACCACCGCATCATCATCATGACCGACGCGGACGTGGACGGCGCCCACATCCGCACGCTGCTGCTGACCTTCTTCTACCGCCAGATGCCGCAGCTGGTGGAGCGCGGGCACATCTACATCGCCCAGCCGCCGCTGTACAAGGTCAAACACGGCAAGCAGGAGCAATACCTGAAGGACGGGCACGAGCTCGACGCCTACCTGCTGCGCGTGGCGCTGGACGGCGCGGCGGTGGAGCCCGGCCCGGGCAAGGCGGCCATCGGCGGCAGCGCGCTGGAGGAACTGGCGCGCCAGTACCTGGTGGCCACCAATGTGATCGGCCGCCTGGCCAACTGGATGGACGTGGAGGCGCTGCGCACGATCTCCGACGGCCTGGTGCTGGACCTGGACTCCACGGCGTCGGCAGAAGCCAGCGCCGTGGCGCTGCAGAACGCACTGCACGACGCGATGGTGTCGTCCGAGTTCGATGCGCGCACCGACAAGCACCTGCTTCGCATCAGCCGCCGGCACCACGGCAACGTCAAGAGCAGCGTCATCACGCAGGACTTCGTGCACGGCGCCGACTACGAGGTGCTCTCACGTGCCGGCCTGACCTTCAAGGGCCTGCTCAGCGGCGAGGCGGTGGTGCGCCGCGGCGAAGGCGAGAAGCAGAAGGAACAGAAGGTGGCCGACTTCCGCGCCGCCATGGCCTGGCTGATGGGGCAGGCCGAAAACAGCGTGGGCCGCCAGCGCTACAAGGGCCTGGGCGAGATGAACCCCGGCCAGCTGTGGGAAACCACCATGGACCCCACCGTGCGGCGCCTGCTGCGCGTGCAGATCGACGATGCGATCGAGGCTGATCGTGTGTTCACGATGCTGATGGGTGATGAGGTGGAGCCGCGGCGGGAGTTCATTGAGGCGAATGCGTTGCGGGCGGCGAATATTGACGTGTGAGTGTGTAGGTTCTCCGTTGGGTGCACACTTGTCTGCGAAAAGTGAAGAAGTTCGGCACCTGGCGCGCTTGAGTTGATGCATCTGACTGATGTCGTAGGCTGCCAGAGTAGGTTCACTTGGCGCCACGGTCCTGCGGTGGCCTATGGCTAGTTGATACGACTGGCCTACCCAGTGAGCAGCTGACGCGTTTGGTTGCCGCACTCGGTTAGGCTCTGCCAGTAGAAGTAGGGGAGCCGACAGGGATGAACACCGAAGAACAACAGTTTCTCAACGACCTCGACAAGCGTCTCTGGAATGCTGCCGATCGGCTGCGTTCCAACGTCAACCCCAGCGACTACATGCACGTCGTGCTTGGGCTTGTGTTCTTGAAATATGTGTCCGACGCCTTCAAGGAACGCCGCGCCGAACTGCAAGCGGCCTTCACCAACCCCGAGCACGACTACTACTTGGGTGCCGACGTCGGCGAGATGCTCGAACAAGAGCTCGAAGCCCGCGACTACTACTTGGAGAAGAACGTCTTCTGGGTGCCGGCCTTGGCACGTTGGGACTTCATCAAGGACAACGCCAAGGTCGACACGGGCACCAAGCTGCAGGTCAAGAACGGCAAGGTCTTCGAGTACGAATTCAGGGGCATCGGTCGTCTGCTGGACGACGCGTTGGAGGCGATCGAGAAAGACAACCCCAAGCTGAAAGGCGTACTCGACAAGAGCTACGCCCGCTGGCGTGTAGACGACGCGCTGCCGGGCCTGATCGACACGTTTTCGACCATCCAACCGCTGAACGGAAGCTCGCTGAAGGCCAAGGACATCCTCGGCCACGTGTACGAGTACTTTCTGGGTGAATTCAGCATCGCCGCGGGTAAGAGGGGCGGCGAGTTCTACACGCCCAAGAGCATCGTCGCGCTCATCGTCGAAATGCTGCAGCCCTACCAGGGCCGCGTGTACGACCCCTGCTGCGGTAGCGGCGGCTTCTTCGTGCAGAGCGAGCGCTTCGTGGAAGCGCACGGCGGCAAGGTGGGGCAGATTAGCATCTACGGCCAGGAAGCCAACCCCACCACCTGGCGCCTGGCCAGCATGAACATGGCCATCCGCGGCCTGGACTACGACTTCGGCAAAGAGTCGGCCAGCACCTACACGCGCCCCATGCACCCGGACCTGCGCGCCGACTTCATCATGGCCAACCCACCCTTCAACATGAAGGCGTGGAAAGAGGGCGTGAAAGACGACGATGTGCGCTGGAAGTACGGCACACCGCCCGACGGCAACGCCAACTTCGCGTGGCTGCAGCACATGGTGCACCACCTGGCGCCGAACGGCAGCATGGCGCTGTTGCTGGCCAACGGCTCCATGAGCAGCAACACCAACAACGAAGGCGAGATTCGCCGGGCCTTGATCGAAGGCAACGGCCCGAATGCGCCTGGCGACCTGGTGGAATGCATGGTGGCCCTGCCCGGCCAGCTGTTCACCAACACCCAGATCCCCGCGTGCATCTGGTTCCTGACCAAGAGCAAGGCCGCCCGTGGGTCAGGAAGTACAGCCTGGAAAGACCGCAAGGGCCAGGTGCTCTTCATCGACGCCCGCAACCTGGGCTACATGAAAGACCGCGTGCTGCGCGACTTCAGGCCCGAAGACGTGGCCAAGGTAGCCAACACCTTCCACGCCTGGAAGCGGGGCGAGTCGGTCGACGAGCCGGGTTACGCCAAGGCGGTGACGTTGGACGACATCCGCGCGCACGACCACGTGCTCACGCCCGGCCGCTATGTGGGCGCCGCGGCGCAGGAAGAAGACGGCGAACCTTTCGAAGACAAGATGGCCCGCCTCACCGCCACCCTGAGCGACCAGTTCGCCGAAAGCGCCCGCCTGGAGGCGGCGATCCGCCGGAACCTGGCAGGCCTGGGCTACCCGCTGAAAACACCCGCCTGAAGCGCTGGGCCTATGCAAGTGCTGGCCAACGTGTATAGAAAAAGCTAAATTCCTATGCACATCGTGGCCCATATGCATAGCCCATCGACATTTCCCATGCATGCCGGCCCGTCCAGTGGTCTCCGAGCGCCGTGGCCATGGTGACGTCGGCACATGCCCTTCCGCCCCTGCAACCGCTCACCCGGCTGCAGCCCGCGACCTTCGAGACCCCGGCGGTGCTGAAGAAGGCCGTCACCGCCGGCCGCAAGCTGGCCGAGCTGAAGGGCCTGGCGGCGTCCATGCCGAACCAGGCCATCCTCATCAATACGCTGGCGCTGCAAGAGGCCAAGGACAGCTCGGCCATCGAGAACATCGTCACCACGCACGATGAGCTGTTCCGCAGCGCCACCTACCCCGACCTGTTCGCATCCCCTGCCGCCAAGGAGGTGCGCCACTACGTGCAGGCGCTGCGCGTGGGCTATGGCCTGGTGCAGCAGACGGGGCTGCTCACCGCCAACCACATGCTGGCCATCCAGGCCGAGCTGGAGCAAAACATCGCCGGCTTCCGCAAGCTGCCCGGCACCACCCTGAAGAACCAGCACGGCGCCGTGGTCTACACCCCGCCGCAAGACCCGGCGCAGGTGGTGGCGCTGATGACCGACCTGGAACGCTTCATCAATGACGACGGCGCATTCGATGCCGACCCGTTGATCAAGATGGCCATTGCCCACCACCAGTTCGAAAGCATTCACCCCTTCTACGACGGCAACGGCCGCACGGGCCGTATCGTCAACGTGCTGTACCTCGTCAACAAAGGGTTGCTGGACATACCGGTGCTCTACCTCAGCAGCGCCATCATGCGCAGCAAGCCCGACTACTACCGGCTGCTGCAGGCCGTGCGCGAAGAGGCCGACGCGCCGGCGCTGTGGCAGGAGTGGGTGCTGTACCTGCTGGCCGCGGTGGAGACCACGGCGCAACAAACCATCCGCACCGTCACCGACATCAAGGCCGCGCTGCTGGACTACAAGCACCGCATCCGCGCCGGCTTCAAGTTCTACAGCCAAGACCTCATCAACAACCTCTTCATGCACCCGTACACCAAGATCGAATTCGTGGAGCGCGACTTGAAGGTGTCACGGCTGACGGCCACTAAGTATTTGGATGCGCTGGCAGGGACGGGGTTTGTGCAGAAGGTAAAAGTGGGCAGGTCGAATTACTACATCAACCTGGCGTTGAACTCGATCCTGATCCGAGCGGCCGATGTGTCGGAGTCTGCGCCGTGACTAAATGGGAAACAGTACCTCTGGCGACTCTTGTCAAGCCAGGCAGAGGAATCTCGTATGGCATCGTGCAGCCTGGAGAACCACAAGCGAATGGGGTACCAATCCTTCGCGTAACCGACATTCGAAACGGAAGGATCGCCACCCACTCACCGATGCGCGTGGCTCCCCACATAGATGCTGCACACGCACGAACGCGATTAACTGGCGGCGAACTCCTCCTGACGTTGGTAGGTACGGTCGGTGAGGCGGCAGTGGTGCCTTCAGAGTTGGCAGGTTGGAACGTTGCTCGGGCAGTCGCCGTCATCCCAGTGCGTGAGGACGTTGGAAGCTACTGGATCAAGATCGCACTGGAAGAGCCGGCGGTCCGCGAGTTGATCTATGGACGACTGAATACGACGGTCCAGGCCACATTGAACCTGAAGGATGTAGGTCAGCTGCCGATCTTGATGCCTTCCAAGGATGAGCGAGAAACAATTGCTGCGGTGATCGGGAAGCTCGACAACAAGATCGAATTGAACCGCCGTATGAGTCAAACGCTCGAGGCCATCGCCCGGGCGATATTCAAGTCCTGGTTCGTGGACTTCGAGCCTGTGGTCGAGATGGCACGCGGCCAAGCACACGCCAGCGTGCAAGCGAAGTACGGCCTGTCCGTCGAAGCCATGGCGACGCTGCCTGTCAGCATGTCCACAAATCAAGGCGCGCCGTTACCGCGCGGCTGGATGCTGCGGCCCTTGAGTGAAGTCACCCGGTACCTGAACCGTGGCATCTCACCCAAGTATGTGGATGAGGGTGGAACACTGGTACTCAACCAGAAGTGCATTCGCAACCAGCAGGTATCGATCAAGGAAGGCCGCCGGCACGATCAGGCGCAGCGATCAATCGAAGGAAGGCTGCTCCAAGTTGGAGATATTTTGGTGAATTCGACCGGCGTGGGAACACTAGGGCGCGTGGCGCAGGTCATGACGCTGAAAGAGCCGACCATCGTTGACTCTCACGTGACGGTGGTCCGCGCAGACGCGCAGAAGGTCACCGCCAACTATCTTGGCATGGCGCTCTTTGCGCGCCAGTCCGACATCGAGGCGCTGGGCGAAGGCAGCACGGGCCAAACCGAGTTGTCGCGCGCCCGACTGGCTGCGATGCCCGTGCTGGTGCCGCCACCCGAGTTGCTGGTCTGTTTCGACAAGCACACAGCGGGACTGCGACAGCAGATTGCGCAGCTGGCCGACGAGAACCAAGCGCTAGAGAAGACCCGAGACGCACTGTTGCCGCAGTTGCTGTCTGGGAAGCTGCATGTCTCCCAGGAGGCCGTTGAATGAGCGCCACCGCAAGCGACACGAGCGTAGCTGACCATTTGGCATTGGTACCTCGCTGGCCTCAATTCACGATCACTGGCGACAAGATCAGCGCGCGCATACCCGTCACCAAGCTTTCGAGCTGGCGTGAACTCCCGACAGCACTTGAGCACGATTTCTTCAACCGACCCAAGACGCAGTTGATCTTCCGCGGCTC
Organism: Pseudomonadota bacterium; assembly: GCA_963205115.1. Classification (GTDB taxonomy): domain Bacteria; phylum Pseudomonadota; class Gammaproteobacteria; order Burkholderiales; family Burkholderiaceae_C; genus Rubrivivax. The sequence goes on from CAUJHV010000032.1 coordinate 79,092, forward strand.
GCGGCGGTTCGACTGGACGCTGACACCCTCGCTCGGTCGCTTGGACGAGCGCCGGATCATCACCCAAGAGGTTGCCGCAGCTCAGCTGCGCCTCTTTCAGCGCGCCGTGCGCGGCAGGATTGAAGACCGAACGCTCGTGGACGAAGAACATGAGCTCTGGTCGGTCGGCCAACACCACGGCTTGCACACGCCGCTGCTCGATTGGACCTACTCGCCCTACGTCGCGCTCTTCTTTGCCTTTGAGAAGGAAGATCCGCGGCACGAGGAGTCGGAAAACGCCTACCGAGCCATCTACGTGCTCAATAAGAGCTATGTCGAGGGGGATGACCGCTGCCCGGAAGTCAGCATCCTTGAGCCGCGCAAGGACGACCACGGCCGACTGGTGAACCAAGCTGGCCTTTTCACCTTCACCGGCTACGGCAACACGCTTGAGAACTTCCTCGTCAGCTCCTTGCAAGAGGAGGTCCTGAAGGACGAGCAGGAAGAGGATGAGGCACGCGTCCTCTCGCAGTTCATCTGCAAGATCTACGTCCCCAACGAGCACCGCACAGAGTGCCTACGCCAGCTGCGGCTGATGAATGTTCACCATGCCAGCCTGTTTCCCGATTTGATCGGCGCGGCCAGCTACTGCAACATCCTCGTTGCAGACGAAGCGCAGACCATGCGCGAAGCCGAAGTCACCCGCCAGCAGGCTTTGCCGGAGGTGGCTCCGGCGCAAGCGACGCCCGTGACCGTTGAGCAGGCACCACAAGGGTTGTTGGCGTTGGTCCGAGCAGCGCTCGCGGCGCCGGCGGAGAGCGCACAGGTAGAAGCGCCAAGACTGGAGGTCATGGCTGCAGACCTCGCGGCGGAGTTGACCAAAAACCAGTACGTGGACTGGGACAAGCGAGAGAGTATCCAGGCCAGCATGCGTACCGCGGCAAAGGGTGTGATGCGGAAATACGGCTACCCGCCCGCGTCCCGCGATGCTGTCATTGAACAGATCATGCAAGGCCTTCTGGCGTTGCGGGCCGCTGACGCTGTGGCGCCCCCCAATTGACGCCGGCGCGTAGGGCACGAGAACGGACATGACCGAGAACGACGTCGAGCAGCTCGCTATCGCGTGGTTTCAGGAATGCGGGTGGATCTTCCGCCATGGCCCCGACATCGCGCCGGATAGCGATGTGTCCGCTCGCAGCGACTGGCGCCAAGTGGTGCTGCGCGGCGAGTTGTCCGCGGCACTGGCTCAGTTGAATCCTGACCTGCCTGCCAGCGCCCTGGACGAGGCACTGACGTCGGCGATGCGACCGGATCAACCCGCGCTGCTGCAAAACAACCGCAGGCTTCACGAACTGCTGTGCGACGGCGTGCCGGTGGAGATCAGCGACGCCCAAGGTCTCAAGCGAGGCGACCGCGTGCGCTTGATCGACTTCGACAACCCCGAGCGCAACCTTTTCAAGGTGGTGAACCAGTTCACCGTGCAAGGCAGCAAAGGAAAGCCGCGCCGGCCCGACCTGGTGTGTTTCATCAACGGCCTGCCCATCGCGGTGCTGGAGCTGAAGAACGCAGCCAGCGAAACTGCCGACATCTGGAGCGCCTTCAACCAGCTGCAGACCTACAAGGACGAGATTCCTGACCTGTTCGTCTTCAACCAGGCGCTGGTCATCAGCGACGGCTTGCACGCACGAATCGGCTCACTCACCGCCAGCCGCGAGCGCTACCTGCCCTGGCGCACGGTGAAGAACGAAGACGACCGGCCGCGGCTGCAGTTCGAGCTGGAAACCGTGGTGCGCGGCTTCTTTGCGCCGGCGCTTCTGCTGGACTACATCCGCTACTTCATCCTGTTCGAGCAGGCTGACGGCCATCTCATTAAGAAAATCGCGGGCTACCACCAATTCCACGCTGTACGGGAAGCGGTGCGCGCCACGGTGATTGCTGCCAGCGCACCACCAGCAGGCCAGGCCCAGGAGGCGCGCGCCACCTACGGGCAAGAGGTGCAGCCGGGTTCGCGCAAGGGCGGCATCGTGTGGCACACCCAAGGCTCTGGCAAAAGCATTTCCATGCTCTGCTTCGCCTCCAAGCTGATGCGCGAGCCCGCGATGGGCAACCCCACGCTGGTGATCGTGACGGACCGCAACGACCTGGACGGGCAGTTGTTCCAGACCTTCGTTGGCGCCAAGGCGCTGCTGAAGGAACTGCCGCAGCAAGCCAATGACCGCGACGAGTTGCGCGCCTTGCTGGCGGGCCGGCCGGCGGGCGGCATCATCTTCAGCACGGTGCAGAAGTTCGCGCCCGCGCCGGGTGAAGAGCGCTTCCCCAAACTCACCGACCGCAGCAACGTGGTGGTGATTGCCGATGAGGCGCACCGCTCGCAGTACGGCCTGCGCGCCGTGCTGGACAAGAAGACCGGCGCCTACAAGTACGGCTTTGCGAAGCACCTGCGTGATGCCCTGCCAGGCGCTACCTTTGTGGGCTTTACCGGTACCCCGGTAGAGAGTGCCGACAAGGACACGCGCGCCGTGTTTGGCGACTACGTCAGCATCTACGACATCCAAGACGCGGTGGACGACGGCGCCACGGTGCCCATTTACTACGAGAGCCGCCTGGCCAAGCTGGACATCAACCAGGCGCAGATCGAGCAGCTGAACGCGGAAGTGGAAGAAGTCTTCGAAGACGAAGAAGACGTTGCTCAGCGCGAAGCGGCCAAGGGCAAATGGGCGCAGCTTGAAAAGCTGGTGGGCGCCGAACCTCGCTTGAAGCAGGTGGCTGCCGACTTGGTGGCGCACTTCGAAGCGCGCACCACGGCCCTGGACGGCAAAGCCATGGTGGTGTGCATGAGCCGCGCTATCTGTGCCCAGATGTACGAAGAGATCAAGCTGCTGCGCCCGGCCTGGCACAACGCAGACCCAGCGTTGGGCGCTGTGAAGGTGGTCATGACGGGCTCGGCCGCCGACGCCGCACCGCTGCAAGCGCACATCACCAACGGGGCCACCAAGAAGCTGCTGGAAAAGCGCTTCAAGGACGTGGCCGACCCGCTGAAGCTGGTGATCGTGCGCGACATGTGGCTCACGGGATTTGACGTGCCGTGCCTGCATACGCTGTATGTGGACAAGCCCATGCGCGACCACAACCTCATGCAGGCCATCGCCCGCGTGAACCGCGTGTTCCGAGACAAGCAGGGCGGCCTGGTCGTGGACTACATCGGCATTGCGGCCGAACTGCGCAGCGCCCTGAAGACCTATACGGAAAGCCGCGGCAAGGGTCAGCCCACGTTGCAGGCGGGCGAAGCGCTGGCCAAGCTGAAAGAGCTGATGGATGTGGCGCGTGGTCAGCTTCATGGCTTCGACTCCAGCGCGCACCGCACGAAAGCTGTAACGCTGTTGATACCGGCAGCCAACCACGTACTTGGCCAGGAGGACGGCAAGAAGCGCTGGGCCGATGTGGTGCTTGGCATCACCAAGGCCTTTTCCCTGTGCGGCACGTTGGACGATGCCGTGGCACTGCGAGAAGAGATTGCGTTCTTCCAGGCCATCAAGGCCGTGATCGCCAAGGCCACCGAGTCCGACAAGAAGCTGTCGGAAGACCGGCGCAATGCCGTGCTGAAGCAGATCCTGGATAACGCCGTGGTGGCCGATGGCGTGTCGGACATCTTCAAGCTGGCGGGCCTGGACCGGCCCGATATCTCGATCCTTTCAGACGCCTTCCTGGAAGAGGTGCGCCAACTGCCGCAGATGAACTTTGCTGTGGAGCTGCTGCGCAAGCTGCTGAACGACGAGGTGCGCTCACGGTCACGGACCAACGTGGTGCTCGAGAAGAAGTTCGGCGACCGGCTGATGGATGCGCTGAACCGCTATCGCAGCCGCGCGGTGGAAAGCGCACAGGTGATCGAAGAACTGATCGCCATGGCCAAGGAGTTCCGCGAGGCCGCTAAGCGGGGCGACGCGCTGGGCCTGAACACGTCCGAGCTGGCCTTCTATGACGCGCTGGCTAACAACGAAAGCGCTGTCCGCGAATTGGGCGACCCGGTGCTGAAAGCGATTGCCCAGGAGCTGACACAGAAACTGCGCGGTAGTGCGACGGTGGACTGGCAAAAGCGCGAGAGCATCCGCGCGCGGCTGCGTAACTTGGTGCGCATCACGTTGCGGCGCCACAAGTACCCGCCGGACATGCAAGAAGAAGCGATCCGCCTGGTGTTGCAGCAGGCCGAGCGGCTTGCAGACGACTGGTCCAATACCTAAGCGTACGATCTCGGAGCGGCAATGGCGACACCGACGATGTGGATGGTCAGAGCCGGCGAGCGTGCTTGGCGCATCGAGGAATTCGAGAGCGAGAGTCTAGTCAGCATCGGTTGGCAGGAGATGGGCGATATGAGCGCCCTGCGCACGCGCGAAGAGTTTGTGCGGCAGGTCGAGCGCTCGTATCCAGAAGCCAAGAAGGCATGGATACCCGGGGCCGCAGGGCAAGCGTTCCGCTTCGTCAGGGAGATCAAGGTCGGCGACGCCGTGGTGACATATAACCCAGCCGAGCGCGCGTATCTGGTCGGCACAGTTGCCGGCACCTACGAATACGCCGTTCAGCTCTCGGCCGAGCAGCCGAACCTGCGTCGCGTGAGGTGGCGAGGACGGGTCGCTCGCGATCAACTTTCGGTTGCGGCGCGCAACAGTCTGGGCGCAATCTCGACGCTCTTTGTGATTCCGCCAGAAGCCGCGGCGGAGATTGAGACGTTGTTGGCTGGAAAGGCCGCATCCGCTGCTGCTGCTTCCGGCACGGCAACGGTGGATGAAGAGGTCGACGACCTCTACAAGGACTTCCAGGCCAAGGCTTTCGAGTTCATCAAGGACAAGGTCAGCCAACTCGATTGGGAAGATATGCAGGAACTCGTTGCTGGCCTGCTTCGGGCGATGGGCTACAAGACGCGCATATCGCCCAGTGGCTCAGATCGAGGCAAAGATATCGTGGCGTCACCTGATGGATTCGGCTTCGAGGATCCCCGGATCGTCGTCGAGGTGAAGCATCGAACTGCTGCGATGGGCTCGCAAGAGATCCGCAGTTTTCTCGGCGGTCGTCACGACAACGACAAGGGCCTGTATGTCAGCACTGGCGGATTCACCAAGGATGCGCGGTATGAGGCTGAGCGAGGGCGGATTCCCGTCACCCTGTTGGACATCGACGATCTCGTCAAGGCGCTGCTCGAACACTATGAACACATGGATCTCGACATGCAGAGATTGATCCCGCTCAGGAAGCTGTATTGGCCGGTCTAGACGGGACGGATAAGCTGCGGTGTCCATCAAAAGAGCAATCGAGCCGGCCAACTGATTGGGATTTCAAACGTTGCGAGCCCGTCCTGCTGGCCCGGCGCTATCCGGATTGGTTGCCTGGGCCCAATCGCTAGCCTAGTCAACGAAATCCTCGCAGCCCGCGGGGCGAGTCGCGCAGCGATCTTTGCGGTCGTGTCGGGAAACGCGAGCCCAAAAGCCCGGGACCAGGAGCGGCAGCACTAACCATTGCATCGTGGCTCTGCGTAGACTCGTCTGCCTGCTCGGCTGATTCTGTCGAAGCTAAACACATGGTCGTGCGGCGCTTCGGCGCAGCAGCCGACCAGCCTTCGAGTATTCGGCCCTTGTGAGTACCGAAGTTCCACGGTGCCTGCGCAAACCGGGCATACAGCGGTGTATCGCACCAGCTGCAGGCGGCGGCGGTCGTGTTCGTCTTTGGTGAGCTCAAGCTGGGCGTTCGCCTCGCTCCAGGCGGCCCAAAGCTCTGTGGCGGGAATGATGCGATCGTCCGCCAGCCAAATCATGGGGCGGACAAGGATGCGCCAGACAATCCATGCCAGCACTGGCGCCACGATCAGCGTGGCCAGGTCGGCCGTCTGGACGGGCCGACGAAGCTGCGTGAAGTCCAAGGTCAACAGCGCGCTCAACACCAGGTAGGCCACCGGCACAAGAAGAGCCGCGCCCCACAAAAGGCCTCGCCAAGACTTGGTTAGGAAGCTGCCAGCGCCGATCAACGGGCGGGAAAACCAGACGGCCTTGACCTGACCCGGCGGGGTGAATTCGTACTGAACGGTGGTCGCATGGATGGCGCCACGGCCAGCCGGGGGCGGGTCTGCGGCAATCGCCTCGGCGGAATCGTCCGGCAGCGGGTACTGCTCTAGGTACCAAACGGCCCGATGTTTGCCACCTGGGGATCTGCGGGCGGGTCGAAGACATGTGGCGTGCCCGGCCGCCCGAAAGTGATCCTCGATGCTCTGGCGACGCGCGGACGCGTACGTTTCAAGCCCTCGTCCCACGACCCACCGTTTGGAGGCGTCGAAGTCGTCCGCCTCGGGGCGGCCAGCGGCGGAGGCCAGGTCCTGCGCGTCGAATTCCCGCTGTGCGGCACTCGGGCTGTCGACCCGCTTCAGGGTTTCTTGGGTTAGGGCGATCAAAAGTGAGTATGCGCCCGCATCCTCTCGATGGCCTGCCAGCCAATCATTTAGGCAATCCACAAGTGCTCGCATAACCCCCCTTGTACCGGTTCGACCGCAGTTTGTGGATGGTTGCCCATCGCCCCGCTGTTGAGACTGAGTTCCTCCCTGTCATCAACTTCCAAGGAGCTACTCATGTCGTCGTTGTTCGGTCTGGACCAGTCTAGCCGGCTCGTCTTTGTCAGCGAAGTGTCCCGAGGCTTGGCCTGCCAGTGCAGATGTGTGGTCTGTGAAGAGCCGCTGGTTGTTCGACAAGGTCTGGTCCGTGAGCACCACTTTGCTCACGCCTCGGGCCGCGAGCCCTGTGACGTCAGCCACGAGTCGCTCTTGCACCGCTATGCCAAGCAGGTCATCCAAGACGCAGGCGGTCTCACCGTTCCCTTGGATGATCAAGTCGTCGCTGTTCTAGGCATGACACCAGCCCTGGCGCCGGCTGCCCGGCTGCCCCTGCCAAAAGTCGAGCTGGAGAAGTCTCTGGGAGCGGTCCGGCCTGATCTTCTGGGCCACACTGACTTGGGCGTCACCGTGGCCATTGAAGTGGCTTACTCGTCGTTCTGCGACATGGTGAAGGTCGATGCCTTCGCTGGCCTGGGCCTGCCGGTCCTGGAGATTGACCTGAGCGCATTCACGCCGGAGGCCTTCAGCCCTTTGGCGGTGAGAGACGCGGTCCTGGATGCTGTTTCTGGCAAGGCGTGGCTGTGGCCAAAGGCTGCTGGGCTACCGGCGGAGCAGCCTTCAGTTCAGGCGCTTGCGCCGGAGCCGCTTGGCGATCTGCCCAAGGCACGACTGCCCGAAGAAGTCGTGACCATCTCGGGACGCCGGGTGGCGATCAAACAATTCCAGTCTGGCGACATCGCAGTCAAGGTGATCGGGTATGACCCCGATGTGGTGTCTCTGGTGAAGTCCATCGCCAAAGCCAACTTCGCGCACTACTCGCCGAAGTGGAAGTCTTGGAACGTGCCGAGGTGGCGAGCGCACATCGTTCGCACAGCCCTGCGGGCGAAGGCGGAGACAGTCTCTATCCATCTACAGGATCGCAACCGAAGCTGAGAGGCTAGGCAGTCCGGGCGTCTGCAGTTACCCCCGGGGCTGGGTTTTGGCCGAGGCCGGCTGTTGAGGGCGAGGTAGGTGCGCGGTCGACAGCGTCGTTGCGAAACCGAGTGGCAGGGGGATGCACGGGGCTGGCATCGCATCGGTTCTGATTTGTCGAAGCGAGATTGAGGCCGCCGCTGATGTAGTCTCGCCATCGCACCACCCATGAGCCCCACCCCCACCCCGCTGCCCGCCGCCTTCCATCGCCTGGCCGGCGCCAACCTCGCCGCGCAGGCGGCCGAGCAGGTCAGCCTGGCGGCTGTGCCCATGGTGGCCGTGATGGCGCTGGGTGCGGGTGCTGGCGAGGTGGGTGCGCTGGCCACCGCGCAGACGCTGCCTTTTCTGCTGCTGGCCATTCCCGCCGGGCTGCTGGCCGATCGCTGGTCGCGGCGCGGGCTGATGGTGTGGTCCGAGGCCTTGCGGGTGTCGGCGCTGCTGATGCTGCTGGTGATGGTCTGGACCGGGACCACCTCGCTGGGCGGGCTGGCGGTGCTGGGTTTCCTGGGTGCTGCGGGCACGGTGGGCTTTTCCGTGGGCGCGCCGGCCCTGGTGCCGGCCTGGGTGCCTGCGGCGGCGCTGGGTGTGGCCAATACGCGGCTGGAGCTGGCGCGCAGCCTGGCCTTTGCCGCCGGGCCTTCGCTGGCGGGTGTGCTGGTGTCCTGGGCCGGGGCGAGTGCGGCCTTTGTGCTGGCCACGATGCTGTCGGTGGCGGCGCTGCTGCTGCTGCTGGGCCTGCCCGAGCCGGCACGTGCCTCCAAGCCCACGCGGCATGTGATGGCCGAGCTCAAGGCCGGTGCGGCCATGGTCTGGGGCCACGAGTGGCTGCGCCCGGTGCTGCTGACGGCGGTGGCCTGGAACATCGCGTGGTTCGTGCTGCAGGCGGCCTATGTGCCGTATGCGATGCGCACGCTGGGGTTGTCGGCCAGTGCGGTGGGTGTGACGCTGGCCTGTTATGGCGCCGGCATGATCTTCGGCGCGCTGCTGGCTTCGCGCGTCATGCGGGCGCTGCCCTTTGGCCGCGTGATCCAGCTGGGGCCGCTGGTGTCCGTGCTGGCCTCACTGGTGATGGTGTGCACGCTGCTGTGGCCCAGTGGCGCGCTGGCGGCGTTGTCGTTCTTTCTGTTCGGCGCCGGGCCCATCCTGTGGACGATCTCGTCGACGACGCTGCGCCAGACGGTGACGCCGCACGCGGTGATGGGCCAGGTGTCGGCCATTTTCCTGACCGTCAATTCCGGCGCGCGGCCGGTGGGTGCCGCCTTGGGCGGCTTGATCGGCGCTGAATTTGGCGACGCGGCCTGCCTGCAGGTGGCGGCGGTGCTCTTTGCGCTGCAGGCGGTCATCATTTCGCGCTCGCCGGTGAAGGCCTTGCGCAGTTTGCCGGCGCCCGTGTGAGGTCGGCGGCGCGTAGAGTCCGGCGCGGCGCCGCTGTCTGCAGTGTCGTGTTTAACGTTTGAAGACAGCGGTAGTTTCGCGGGCGCGAGGCCTCAGAAGCTGTGAATGGGTCCGCTTGGGGGGATGAGCGCGTGTGTGGCGTTCGTTCACAGCTCAGATATCGAACCGCACACCCTGCGCCAGCGGCAATTCGCGCGAATAGTTGATGGTGTTCGTCGCCCGGCGCATGTAGTTCTTCCAGGCGTCGGATCCGGATTCGCGGCCGCCGCCGGTGTCCTTCTCGCCGCCGAAGGCGCCACCGATCTCGGCGCCCGAGGTGCCGATATTCACGTTGGCGATGCCGCAGTCCGAGCCGCTGGCTGAGAGGAAGCGTTCGGTCTCGCGGATGTCGTTGCTGAAGATCGATGAGGACAGGCCCTGCGGCACGTCGTTCTGCAGACGCAGCGCGTCATCGAGCGTGTCATAGGCCATCACGTAGAGGATGGGCGCAAAGGTTTCGGTGCGCACCGTCGCGGTCTGCGCCGGCATCTCGACGATGGCCGGGCGCACGTAATAGGCCTGCGGGTGCGCGTCCTGCAGCAGCCGCTCGCCGCCGGTGACACGTCCGCCTTCGTCACGCGCGGCGCGCAAGGCGGCTTGCATGGCCTCGTGGCTGGCGGCGCCGATCAGCGGGCCGACCAGCGTGGCCTCGTCCAGCGGGTGGCCCACCGGCAAGGCGGCGTAGGCCTTCTTCAGCCGCGCCAGCAACTCGTCGTAGACGGATGTGTGCGCGATGACGCGGCGCGTGGTCGTGCAGCGCTGGCCGCAGGTTCCGGCAGCGGCAAAGACGATGCCGCGTACCGCGAGGTCCAGGTCCGCGCTGGGGGCGACGATCACCGCGTTGTTGCCGCCCAGCTCCAGCAGGCAGCGGCCGAAGCGGCGCGCCACGCGCGGGCCCACCTCGCGGCCCATGCGCGTGCTGCCGGTGGCGGAGACCAGCGCGACGCGCGCATCGTCCACCAGCGCCTCGCCCAGCGCCGGCCCGCCGACGATCACCTGCAGCAACTGCGGTGGCGCATCGGCGCCGAAACGCCGTGCGGCACGGTCCAGGATGGCCTGGCAGGCCAGGGCGGTCAGCGGTGTTTTCTCGGAGGGTTTCCAGACCACGGCGTTGCCGCAGACCAGCGCCAGCGCCGCATTCCAGGCCCACACGGCCACGGGAAAGTTGAAGGCGCTGATGACACCGACGACACCCAGCGGGTGCCAGCTTTCCATCATCCGGTGGCCCACGCGCTCGGAGGCGATCGTCAGGCCGTACAGCTGGCGCGACAGCCCGACCGCAAAGTCGCAGATGTCGATCATCTCCTGCACCTCGCCCAGGCCTTCGGAGAGGATCTTGCCGGTTTCGATGGACACCAGCCGGCCCAGGGCGGCCTTGTCCGCGCGCAGTTCTTCGGCCAGCAGACGCACGAGTTCGCCGCGTCGCGGCGCGGGTACGTCGCGCCACGCTAGGAAGGCGGTCTGGGCGCGTGCGATGACTGCGGTGACCTCGGTGGGCGCGAGCGTATGCACATGCGCGATCGTGTCGCCGTCGATGGGCGAGGCCACCGGCCAATCGCCGCCGGTGGCGGCCGCGGCCAGGCCGAAGTGGTCGATCAAGGGGGCGCTGAGGTGTGCGGTCGTGGCCATGGTCAGGTCTCACCCAAGGGCATGCAAGGGGGCACATCGTAGGGCGCGGCGGGTGTGCGCCGTGCGTGCAGTGACGGTCAGCGGTCTCGCGCTGCCGACGGTCCGGCTGCCGACGCTTCCCGCGACCGATCCCGACTCTCGGGTGGGGCAGTTGCCGGCGCGCGTCGACGGTGCGACCGAACGCACTAGCATCGCTGCATGACCCGCCCCGACACGCTCGAACTCCAACCCGGCCAGGCGCCACGCGCCACGGTTTTCATCCTCCACGGCCTGGGTGCCGACGGCACGGACTTCCTGCCCTTTGCCGATGCGCTGGACCTCTCGTCGGTGGGACCGGTGCGCTTCGTCTTTCCGCGCGCACCCGAGCGGCCGGTCACGGCCAACGGCGGGCAGCGCATGCGGGCCTGGTACGACATCCTGGCCTTTGGCGGCGGGGCGCGCGAAGACGAGGCGGGCTTGCGCGAGACCTTTGCGCAGGTGCACGCATTGATCGATGCCGAGGTGGCGCGTGGCATGCCGGCCTCGCGCATCGTGCTGGGTGGTTTTTCGCAGGGCTGCGCGATCGCGCTCGGTGCGGGCCTGCGTTATGGGCAGCCGCTGGCGGGGGTGTTCGGGCTGTCGGGCTACTTGCCGATCGCCGGCACGACGGCGGCCGAGCGTCACGCGGCCAATGCCGCCACCCCGGTGCTGGTGGCGCACGGCACGCGCGACCCGATGGTGCAGTTGGCGCGCGGGCAGGCCTCGCGCGACGCGCTGGCCGCGCTGGGCTACGCGGTCGAGTGGCACGACTACCCGATGGAACATTCGGTGTGCATGGAAGAGGTGCAGGACGTGCAGCGCTTCCTGCGGCGCGTGCTGGGCGGCGGCGCGTGAGCGGCACGGCAACTGGGCTGCGCTGACACAGTCCTCGGGGTGGAGCCCAGCCGCTGATCGGTGGCCGGCGGGAACTCCACACGCCGGTTGGGGTCTGTCGGCGGCGGCCGCGATTCCGGGGCCGGCCATGCGTCCGCGGTGCGGGGGCGAGAATGAGGCATGAAAGCTCTGGTGTGGGTGATGACGGCGGTCGTGCTGCTGCTGTGGACGGCCGGTGCCGCGCTGCTGGCGCTGCTGGTCCATGGCCTGGGTGCCTGGTTGTCCGGCGGTGCCGGCATCGACTGGGCCGCGTGGGTCTCGAGCTGGTCGGTGCCGACCTGGCTGCTGTTCGGCATGGACACCAGCTGGCTGCAATCGCTGCAACTCCTTCTGGTCGACATGCTGGACAGCCTGCATGGCGCGGCGCCTGAACTGGGCGGCCTGTCCGGCTGGCTGCTGCCGCTGATCGGCGTGTTCTGGGCCATCGGCGCGCTGCTCATGCTGGGGCTGGCCTGGCTGATTCACCGGCTGGTGGCCGATTCCAAGCCTTCGCCGCCGCCGCCACCCGCCGCACCGTCCGCGGGCATGACGCGTTAGGCATCCACGTCCGAACCATGAACCCAACGCCCCAGGGAGCGACTGCCATGACTGCTGAAGAAACCCGTGCCATCCTGACCATCGCGCTGCTGGCGGCTTTTGCCGATGGCCAGAAGCACGAGCGCGAACGCGACGAGATCCGGCGCATCGCCGAAGGCCTGTCCAGCGACGATGCCGTGCGACTGCCGGCGCTGTACCAGGACGTGCTGATGCAGCGCGTCTCGCTGGCCGATACGCTGCCGGCACTGGCCACGGCGCCCGCGCGCCAGCTGGCCTACGAGATGGCGGTGTGCGTGTGCGACGCCGACGGCGCGAAGTCGCCGGCCGAACAGGCGTTCCTGGCGCAGCTGCAGCAGGGATTGGGTCTGGATGCGCACAGCGCCGACGGTTTCTCCCGGCAGTCGCAGGAGCTGGTGGTGCTGCCGGCGGCTGCGGCTGCTTCGGCCGGTGCGGCGGGCGCGACATCCGGCGCGCCCGCCGCGGCGCCCGCACCGGTGGTCGACCAGGCCGCACTGGACAAGGACATCCTCGACACGGCCATCCTCAACGGCGCGCTGGAGCTGCTGCCCGAGACGCTGTCCACCATGGCCATCATTCCGCTGCAGATGAAGCTGGTCTACCGCATCGGGCAGGCCCATGGTTATGCGCTGGACAGCGGGCATATCAAGGATTTCATCGCCACCGCGGGCGTGGGCCTGACCTCGCAATACCTCGAGCAGGCCGGGCGCAAGCTGCTGGGTGGCCTGCTGGGCCGCATCGGCGGCGGGCTGGTCGGCGGCCTGGGGCGCCAGGCGGTGAGCTCGGGCATGAGCTTCGCGTCGACCTACGCCCTGGGCCAGCTGGCCACGCGTTACTACGCGGGCGGCCGCACCTTGTCCACGCAGGTGCTCAAGGACAGCTACGGCGCGATCGTGCAGCAGGCCCAAGGCCTGTACCAGAACCACCTGCCGGCCATCCAGGAAAAGGCGCGCGGCCTGAACGTGGGCCAGGTGCTGGCGATGGTCCGCGGGCGCTGATCGCGTTTGTCGGGCTCGCCGCCCGGGTCAGCGCGCCGGTGTCGAGGCGGCCGAGGCCGGCGTCAGCACCTGGGTGGTGCTGCCCACGCAATCCTGTGTCTGCGTCGGCCCGCAGGCCGCCACGTCCGGCGGCGGCGGCGGGCGCTTGCGTTGCACCCCGCCTGGCGGGTAGAGCATCAGGATGACGATGCCGATGGCGATGACGGCCGCCAGCGCCGCGATCAGCAGCCGCTTGCGCCAGCTGAAGCCCGGGTAGGGGCTGAAGGTGTCTGACGGCAGGTGCGGCGGCGCGGCCGGCGACGGGTGCTTTGGGCGTTCCATGGCCGACTCGTGAGGGCTGCGGGGAGGCGGGTCGGCGCGGTGGCGGCCCGCGGGCGCCGGCCAGATGCCGGGCGCACCGGGGCAGGCGTGTTCAGCGGTTCGGCCGTGCGCCGCCGCGTTCGTCGCGCGCCTGGGCGAGCTGGGCGTCCAGATCCGCCTCGCTGATGCGCTTGAGCACGCAGAAGTTGGACTTGGTCAGCGGGCTGCTTTCCCAGGCACGCAACAGCAAGGCCCGTTCGCGCTGCGCCGGATCGACCGGCAGCGGCGCCTCGGTGGCGCGCGGTTCGCGCCGTTCATGGTGCTCGGGACGCGGGCCTTGGCCATGGCGCTGGCCTTCGCCGGGCCGCGGGTGACGCGAATCGCCCATGCGGTCGCCGGGACGGCCGCCACCGCCGCCAGGGCCGCGGGCGCCTGGATGATCGGGGCGTCCCTGGCGCGGCGGGCGGTCGCCGAAGGGTCTGTCGCCAAAAGGCCGGTCGCGCGGCGGGCGGGCGTCGGATGCGGGGCGCGGCGGACGGTCGGCCTGGCCACCGGGGCCACCAGGGCCTGCGGCAGCCGGGTTGCCCGCGGCAGCGTCGCGCGGGCCCTGCGCGCCGGGACCCTGGCGCGGGGGGCGGTCAGGGCGTCCGCCGCCGCCAGGACCGCGGGGGCCGGGGCCGCCAGGGCCTTCACGGCGCGGTCTGTCGCCTCGCGGCGGACGTGCCATGGGGGCTTCGGCACCCGCCGGGGCGCCACCCTCGGGCGCACCCGCCGCAGCGGCGCCCATCGGCGGACGCGGCCCGCGCGGACCCGGTCCGCGCGCGGCACGCTCGGCCGCGCGGCGGGCATCGACGATCTGCCGGCGCCGTGCCAGTTCTTCGACCGCCGCCGCGTGGTGTTCGGGCGCGATCTCGCCGGCCGGCTGGCCGTCCAGGTCCAGGCGCTGCGTGGCCGCCACCAGCGCCTTGAGGTAGGCCGTGCTGGTGGTGTGGCGGCTGAGGAAAAACGACAGCACACGGCGCGTGAACAGGCCGGGCGCGCGTGTCTGGATATCGGCCTGGATGCGCAGCTTGATCGGTTGCGGCGGGCCGGAAAACAGCGCCGGGAACATCTCGGCGAGCTTGGCGGCCGTCTGCGCCGGCGACAGGCCAGGCTCTTTCGGCGCCGCGCCGGCGGGCAGGGCGGCGGCGTCGGCCGAATCGGCCGCTTCGCTGGAGGCGTCGCCCTCAGCCGCGGCGACCGCATCGAGTGCGGCGTCGTCGTGTGCGGCGGCATCGCTCACGCCCGCGTCGGCGGCTGAATCGCCCGTGGCCGGATCGGCCGAGACTGCATCCGCGGGCTCGGCGGCCGCGGTGGCGTCAGGTGCTGGCGTGGCGGCCGAAGACGTCGCATCGGCCGGCGCTGCCGGCGTGTCGCTGCTGGTTGCGGGCACATCGGATGCGGCGCCTGCATCCGCGGTCGACGCGGGCGCAGCCGAGCCTTCCGCTGCGGTCGACGGTTGGACATCGGCGGGCGCGGACACCTCGGCCGTGGCGGGTGCCATCGGTGCCTCGGGTGCCGCAGCCTGCTGATCGGTCACGGACGGGTCCGCGCGAGCGGGCGCCGGCGGAATGGTTTCGGCGGTCGCAGGCACGTTCGGCAGGTGGTCTTCGGAAGGCATGATGGCAGGTGAAAGCCCGGGTCACCGCAGGGTGCGGGGCATCGTCTCGACGGCGCGCATTGTCGCCGGCTGGGGCAGCAGGCTCAACGCGCGGGGCGTGGTGGCGGCTGACGTGCCCTTCGGGCGGGCCGTTTTCAGTCGATCCCCACGAGCTTGTGGGTCTGCAGGCCCAGGCGCCATTGCGGGTGCGCCATGCAGTAGGCCACGGTGGCGCGCAGGGCCTCGCGCGCCATCAGGCCGTCCATGGGCTGCAGCACAAAATGCAGGAAATCCAGGCCGACAAAGGCCTCGGGCGGTGCATCGCGCTGCGGGTAGACCAGCTTCAGCTCGTCGCCACGCAGCAGCTTCAGCGGCGCGGTGCCCTTGGGGCTGACGCAGATCCAGTCCAGCCCGGGCGGCGGTTCCTGCGTGCCGTTGGTCTCCACCGCGACTTCGAAACCTTCGGCGTGCAGCGCGTCGACCAGCGGCGTGTCCAGCTGCAGCAACGGCTCGCCGCCGGTGCACACCACGTAGGGGCGGCCGCCGGCGCTGGCCGGCCATTGCGCGCGCACGGCTTGCGCCAGCGCCTGCGGGGTGTCGAACTTGCCGCCGCCCTGGCCGTCGGTGCCGACGAAATCGGTGTCGCAGAAGGTGCAGACCGCGGTGGCGCGGTCCTGCTCGCGGCCGCTCCACAGGTTGCAGCCGGCGAAGCGGCAGAACACGGCCGCGCGCCCGCTCTGGGCGCCTTCGCCCTGCAGGGTGTAGAAGATTTCCTTGACGCTGTAGGTCATGGGCGCGTGTCGGCCGGCTGTTGGCCAGCGGCTCGTGCCGCGCCGCGTGTGGTCGCTGGCGTGGTGCGTTGATGGGCCATGGGGGATGCGCGCATGGCCGCTCAGGCCGGCAACAAGGGCCGCTCGCTTCCGCCGGCCAGCAGCAGGCAGCCGTTGCCGGCAGTCTCCTGCAGGTCGATGCGGTTGAGGGCGGGCAGCAGCGGCTGCGCGCGGTGGAGGATCCATTGCGCCAGGCTCGCGCAATCGCCATCGGCCAGGCCTTTCAGGCGGTCCAGCGTGCGGTGGTCGATGGACTCGAAGACCGGCTTGAAGGCCGATTTCACCTCGCCGAAATCGACCGCCCAGCCGCGCAGCGGGTCCAGCGCGGCCTGCAGGTGCAGGCGCAGCAGGTAGGTGTGGCCGTGCAGGCCGGCGCGCGGGTCGTGGGCCGGCGCGTGGATCAGCTGCGTGGCGCTGTCGAAGCTGAAGTCCTTCCAAATGCGGTGCACCTGGCCGTCCACGTGCGCGCCGCAGGAGGCGGTTTCGAAGACCGTCACGCCGCTCAAGCCCGGCAGTGCCGGCTGCAGGCGCGTCCACAGCCACGAGGCCAGGACTTCGCTGGTGGGGTTGTCCAGGCCGTCGATCTCGTTGAGGCAGCGGTAGTTCAGCGCCATGTGCAGCGGGGCCCAGGCGGCATCGATGCGGTCATGGATGTTGTCCGCCGGCGCGGCGTCGCCGGCCTGCGCGTGCACCACGGCTTCGAAGCCATGGCCGTGCATGCGCCCGCACTTGTGGCCCACGGGCACGTGCGGCAGGCGGTGCGCCGACTGGAAGCGGAAGCGCCGCCAGTATTCGCTGCGGGCCTGCGGCGTGCCGGCGTCCAGCAGGTGCACACCGCGGCGGGCGTGGCTCTGCACGGACACCCGCGCCGGCACCGGCAGGTCCAGGCGCGTGGCGATCCAGCGGGCCAAGGTGGCATCGTCGGGGCCGGCCGTTGCGGCGGCCAAGGGCAAGTCCGCGGCGTCGATCACCGTCTCGAGCAGCACCCCGTCCAGCGGCGCGACGGTCGCTTCCAGCCGGGCCTGCAGCGCCGGCACCTCGCCGCCGGGATAGGGCGCCCATCCCGCGGGCAGCGCGGCGGCGACCTGGGCCGTGAAGCCGTGACCGCCGATCTGACCGGCAAGCCCCTGCCGCCGCGCGGCGTCGAAGCCGGCTTGCGCGGTGGTCAGGAGGCGGGCGGGGGCGTTCATCGGAGATCCGGGAGCTTCAGGGCGCGGTGATCGTGAAGGGGGCGGGGCAGCGGCAGGCAGGGTTCGAACGGACAGGCGAGCGGGCAGCGGCAGGGCCGGTGGGCCTCAGGCGCGGGTGGCTTCGCGCCAGGCCGCGTGGCCGCGCGCGCGCAGCTCGCAGGCCGGACATTGTCCGCAGCCCCAGCCCCAGTCGTGCCGCGTGTGGTGGTCGCCCAGGTAGCAGGTGTGGGTGTCCTGCTCGATCAGCTCGACCAGCGGCGCGCCGCCCAGGCTGTGCGCCAGACCCCAGGTCTGCGCCTTGTCCAGCCACATCAGCGGGGTCTCGATGGTCAGGCGCGTGTCCAGGCCCAGGCTCAGCGCCAGCTGCATGGCCTTCATGGTGTTGTCGCGGCAGTCCGGGTAGCCGGAGTAGTCGGTCTCGCACATGCCGCCCACCAGCACGTCCAGCCCGCGGCGGTAGGCCACCGAGGCTGCAAAGCCCAGGAAGATCAGGTTGCGCGCCGGCACGAAGCTGCTGGGCAGGCCGCTGGCCTGCATCTCGATGGCCTTGTCCTGCGTCAGCGCGGTGTCGCTGATCTGGCCCAGCAGCGCCAGATCCAGCAGGTGGTCGTCGCCCAGCTTCGGTGCCCACTGCGGAAAACGTTCGCGCACGCGCTGGCGCAGCACGGGGCGGCAGTCGAGCTCGACGCGGTGGCGCTGGCCGTAGTCAAAGCCGATGGTCTCGACATGGGCATAGCGCTGCAGCGCCCAGGCCAGGCAGGTGGTGGAGTCCTGTCCGCCGGAGAACAGCACCAGCGCGCGTGAAGGAACCGAAGGAACGGAAGAGACCGCTGTCATGCCCGCAATTGCACCACGGCCGCGCGCGGGGACGGCCTCGGGCGCTACGCTTGCGGCCGGCGCATCGCGCGGGCGGCGCGCCGGGGCACGCGGCTGGCAGCGTGCGGATCGATGAGAGGAGACGAGGATGCGTCGTGGGACAGGGCTGGGATGGCGTGCGGCAGCGGCCGCGTGGCGACCGCTGCGTTTGCGCGGTCTGGCGGCGGGCTTGAGCCTGGCACTTCTGCTGGGCGCCTGCGGCACGAAGGTCGTCAACCCGGTGACGGGCAAGACCGAACGCACGGTGATGGACGAGGCGGCGGAAGTCGCCGAAGGCCGCAAGGCCCACGAGCAGATCCTGGCGGAGACGCCGGCCGTCAAGGATGCCCGGCTGCAGGCCTACGTCAACGACATCGGCCAGAAGCTGGCCCGGCAGTCGCACCGTGCCCAGCTGAGCTGGACCTTCACGGTGCTGGACAGCCCGGAGGTGAACGCCTTTGCGCTGCCCGGCGGTTATGTCTACGTCACGCGCGGAATCATGGCCTACCTGGACAGCGAGGCCGAACTGGCCGGCGTCATCGGCCACGAGATCGGCCATGTCACGGCGCGGCATGGCGCCCAGCGCGCCACGCGCCAGCAGAGCGCGGGCCTGGGCGTGCTGGCGGCCACGGTGCTGGGCGCGGTGCTCGAGAGCCGCGGCGTGGGCGGCGCCACGGACCTGGCGAGCCAGGTCTCGCAAGGTGTGGCCGCCGGTTATGTGGCGCGTTACAGCCGCGACCAGGAACTGCAGGCCGACCAGCTCGGCGCGGAGTACCTGGCGCGCAACCGCTACAACCCGCAGAACATGGTCGACGTGATCGCCGTGCTCCAGGGCCAGGAGCAGTTTGCCGCCGACCGGGCCCGGGCCGAGGGCCGGCCGGTGCCGGAAGGCGCCAACTGGCTGGCCTCGCACCCCAGCAACGAGGCGCGGCTGGCATCCATCCGCCAGACCGCCGCGCGCTATGCCGGCCAGTACGGCGACGACCAGCGGGCGCGCTACCTGGCGGCCATCGACGGCATGGGTTTCGGCGACAGCCGGGAGCAAGGCGTCGTGCGCGGCCGGCAGTTCTTCCACGAGGACCTCGGCGTCGCGCTGACGGCGCCCGAGGGCTGGCGTGTGCAGAACACGCCCGAGGCCATCGTGCTGGTCAACGGCGGCGGCGACGCCGGTCTGGTGGTGCGCCTGCTGCCGCCCGCGGCCGGCGCCACGCACGACGAGATCATCCGCAACGTGGTCAAGCCCGTGCAGGGCCAGGTCGAACGCCGGCAGCTCAACGGCCTGGCGGCCACGCACTTCGTCGGCCAGGTGCGCAACGCGCAGGGGCAGACGCAGCCCGTGCGGCTGACGGTGGCCACCGGCCCGGGCAACCGCCAGTACCTGATGCAGTACGGCGCGCGTGATGCGCAGGCCCTGCAGCGCGCGGCCGCAGGGCTGGGCGAGGCCGAGGCCTCGTTCCGCGCGCTCACCGCCGCCGACCGCCGCGCGGCGCGGCCCTGGACCCTGCGCACGCAGCCCTTCCCGGCCTCGGGCGGGTGGGCGGCGCTGGCGCGTGTCTCGCCGCTGGGCGAAGGCGCCGAGGCCCAGTTGCGCCTGCTCAACGGCGTCTACCAGGGCGGCCGGGACCCGCGGCCGGGGCAGCCGGTGAAGGTCGTGCAGTGACCCCACGCGCCGCATTAGGAGCTTCTACGTAAGCGAATTGCCAGCCGAATAGGCGTATCTTGTAGGCTGGAGTGACATTTCGGTTTCATGCTCGATCAAGGAGACAAGCAATGAGCAAGCGTGACGTGGTGGTGTTGAGTGCGGTCCGTTCGGCGATCGGCAGCTTCGGTGGTTCCCTGGCCGACATGGAGCCGTCTGAACTGGCGGGCACCGTGATGAAGGCGGCGGTCGAGCGTTCGGGCGTGGATCCCAAGGCCATCAACTACGTGACCGTGGGCAACACGATTCCCACCGAGAGCCGTTTCCCCTACGTCGCGCGCGTGGCCTCCATCCAGGCCGGCCTGTCGATGGACAGCGTGGCCATGTCGGTGGGCCGCCTGTGTGCGTCCGGCCTGCAGGGCATCGTGACGACGGCGCAGAACATCCTGCTGAACGATTGCGACTACGGCATCGGCGGCGGCGTCGAAGTGATGAGCCGCGGCGGCTACCTCAGCCCCGCGATGCGCACCGGCGCGCGCATGGGCGACACCAAGCTCATCGACATGATGGTCGCCACGCTGACCGACCCGTTCGGTGTCGGCCACATGGGCATCACGGCCGAGAACCTGGCCGCCAAGTGGGGCATCACGCGTGAGCAGCAGGACGCCCTGGCGGTCGAGTCGCAGCGCCGCGCTGCCGCCGCCATCGCCGAAGGCCGCTTCAAGAGCCAGATCGTCCCCATCGTCAAGCAGACCCGCAAGGGCGAGGTCACCTTCGACACCGACGAGTACGTCAAGGGCAACACGACGAGGGAGTCGCTGGCCAAGCTGAAGCCGGCGTTCAAGAAGGACGGCACGGTCACGGCCGGCAATGCGTCCGGCATCAACGACGGCGCGGCCTTCTTCGTGATGGCCGATGCCGACGTGGCCGCCAAGGCCGGCCACAAGCCGATGGCCCGCCTGGTGAGCTACGCCGTGGCCGGCGTGCCCAACGAGATCATGGGCGAAGGCCCGATCCCGGCGACCAAGCTGGCGCTGAAGAAGGCCGGTCTGAACATCGGCCAGATGGACGTGATCGAGTCCAACGAAGCCTTCGCGGCGCAGGCCATCGCGGTCTCGCGCGGGCTGGAACTGGACATGACCAAGACCAACCCGAACGGCGG
Source organism: Pseudomonadota bacterium (assembly GCA_963205115.1). Taxonomy (GTDB): domain Bacteria; phylum Pseudomonadota; class Gammaproteobacteria; order Burkholderiales; family Burkholderiaceae_C; genus Rubrivivax. Next base: position 99,775 of record CAUJHV010000032.1, read on the forward strand.
CGCCATCGCGCTGGGTCACCCCATCGGCTGCTCGGGCGCCTTCATCGCCACCAAGGCCCTGTACGAGCTGCAGCGCACCAACGGCCGCTACGCGCTGGTGACGATGTGCATCGGCGGCGGCCAAGGCATCGCGGCGGTGTTCGAGCGTCTGTGACGCATCCGCACCCGGCGCCGGGCCGCCCACGGGCGGTTCGGGGCTGATGAAAAAAGAGGGGCCTTCGGGCCCCTTTGTCATTTCAGGGCCGGGCGCCGTTGGCCGCTTGGTGAAGAGATGGGCGCGTCCCGGGACGCGGGGCCGTCACGGCGGCTGTGTCCGTACGCGCGAGGACATCGGCCCACGGCACGGCATCTTCGGCCCCCGTCGCGCACAATGCCTGCAGGCAGGGGCGCCGCACCATGGCGCCCCCCGATAACGATTCGTGTGGGGGTGTGCGATGGCAGTGCTGATCCTGGGTCTCGTGCTCTTTCTGGGCATTCACTCGGTGCGCATCGTGGCCGACGACTGGCGCGGCCGGCAGATCGCCCTGCGCGGCGAAGGCAGGTGGAAGGGCATCTACACCGTGGTCTCGCTGATCGGCTTTGCGCTGATCGTCTGGGGCTTCGGGCAGGCGCGCCTGCAGCCCGTGGTGCTGTGGCAACCGCTGCCGGCGGGTGTGCGCCATCTGGCGTCGCTGCTGACGCTGGTGGCCTTCGTGCTGCTGGCCGCGGCCTACGTGCCGCGCAACGGCATCAAGGCGCGTGTGCACCACCCGATGATCCTGGGCGTGAAGACCTGGGCGCTGGCGCACCTGCTGGCCAACCACACGCTGGCGGACCTGCTGCTGTTCGGCAGCTTCCTCGTCTGGGCCGTCTTCAGCTTCCGCAGCGCCCGCGCGCGTGACCGTGCGCAGGGCACGCGCTACCCCGCCGGGACGGCCGCCGCGACCGCGGTGACGGTGGTGGCCGGTGTCGCGGCCTGGGCGGCATTTGCCTTCTGGGCGCACGGCGCCTGGATTGGCGTGCGGCCCTTCGGCTGACCCACCCCAACCGGACCCCGCGCGGGGGGAAGCGGGGGCGATCCCCCCGCCGGGTGCCGCCGTGGGGGCCCACCGCGGGCCCGACCTCCAGGCGATGGGCGGCGCGGCGGTGCGCCGCGAGCATTCCCTCCATGGGTTCGACGGTGAACCCGCGTGAATGGGAAGGCATACGATGATCTCGAACAGCTTGTGGAACCCCTGGCGCAACCGCGTCGCCGTCAGCGCGGCGCGCCCCGCACGTCCGCGTCGGGCCTGGCACCTGGACCTCGGCCGGGCGGCCCCGGTGGAACAGCCTGTGGACGACGACGAAGAAGGCGACGGCAGCTGGTTTGCCTCCAGCCATGAACTGGCCCAGGGGCTGCTCGTGACCGAACACCACGCCAGTCTCGACGACCTGGCGCGGCGCGCGTGCTGATGCTCGGTGGTGGGCGATGCGGCCTCGGGGCGGCTGGGCGCCTTGCGGTTTGTCGGGCGCAGGCGCGGTTCATCGCGCGCCGGCCCAGGCCGTGTCGCACAGGGGTCGCAGGCGCAGGGCCGGGTGCCTAGAGTGCAGCCATCGACACCACCCGCACACCGCACGGAGCTGCACCATGAAGACCTCGCTGACCCAACGTTTTGTCGCCCTCGCCGTGGCAGCCCTGATGACCCTGGGCATGCTGGCCGGTGTGAACGGCCTGGCCACGAGTGACGCGCCGGACGCCCTGCTGGCCCGCGTGACCGCGCCGGCATCTGTCTGAACGTTCCCGGCCGCTGGGGGTGCGCCGCACCCACCCGGCGGCCGTGGCGACCGGGCCCGGCCCATGCGTTCGACCCTGCAGCCGATCATCAGGCGGGCGGACACCGGCCCGCTGGGCCCGCCGCGCTTGGGGCATGATCCCGACTGCGGCCCGCCAGATCGGCCGCCGGGAGAAGACTTCACATGGCGCTCGATCGATCCGCCCCTCACCGCCGCAGGCTGCTGCTGGCGGCCTTGACTGTCCTGGCGGCCGGCGCCGTCATGCTCACGGGCTGCGGCGGCGGACCCGACCGCACCAAGGCCAATCTGCGTGTCGTCAACGCCAGCGGCTACAGCTCGCTGGACGTCTACGTCGCCGACGTGCTGCGCTTTGCGGCCATCGACACCGCCACCGGGTCGAGCTACCAGGAAATCGATCCCGACGAGACCGGCAGCCGCATCGTGCGCGCGGGTGCGACGTCGACGCTGGTCAGCCTGACGCCCGCGCTGGTGCGCAAGAAGTTCTATTCCCTCGTGGCCTGGGGCCGTGAAGGCCAGCTGCAGTCCGTCCTGCTGGACGACAACGAGGCCGCGGCCGACAGCGGCAAGGCCAAGCTGCGTGTGCTGAATGCATCCAGCGACGCCGGCTTGCTGGACGTCTTTCTCACCGCCGATGGCGACGCACTGGCGGACGCCGTGGCCTTGTCCGCCGGCGCCAAGGTCGGCGAAGTCGGTGCCTTTGCCACTGTCAGCGCCGCCAGCAACTGGCGGCTGCGGGTCACGGCCGCCGGCGCGCGCACCGACCTGCGGCTCGACCTGCGCGGGCTGTCGCTGCCCTCGGGCAGCGTGCAGACGCTGGTGCTGACGCCCACGGCGGGCGGGGTGCTGGTGAACGGGCAGTTGCTGGTGCAGCAAGGCGCCATGACCTCACGGCCCGTCGAACATGCACGCGTGCGGGTGGCGGCCTCGCTGCCACAGGGCGAGGCGGTCAGCGTGGCGATCGATGCGCAGACGCTGATGTCGCAGGTGGCGTCGCCGGCTGTCGGCGCCTATGTCTGGGTGCCCGCGGGCGCGCGCAACGTGGCGATCACGGCGGGCGCCGCCGCACTGCCATCGACCCTGGTCTCGCTGGCGCCGGGCGCGGAGTACACCTTGCTCGTGCATGCCGCCACCGGCACGCCGGCGGCCTCGTGGATCGGCGAGGACAACCGCCGGCCGGTGTCCACCAGCATGGCGCGCCTGCGGCTGGTCAACGGCGTCGCGTCGTCGACGGCTGCGCTGTCGCTCACCGCCGACGCGCTGCCGCTGGTGTCCGGCGTGTTGCCGGGTACCGGCTCGGCCGCCGTCGACCTGCTCGCCGCTACGCTGCCGCTGTCGGTGCTCTCCGCGGGCAGCGTGGATCCGCTGTACACCCACGAACACACGCTGGCCGCCGGCGAGCTCTACACGGTGTTCGAGCTCGGGGGGCCTGCGCCGCTGACGGTGGTCCGCAAGGACCGCTGAGGCCGATCAGGCCAGCGCGCCGCGCCGGAAGTCTTCGACCGCCTGGTAGATCTCGGCGTTGGTGTTCATCACGAAGGGGCCGTACTGGGCGATCGGCTCGTTCAGCGGCTGGCCGGCGATCAGGATGGCGCGCGCGCCCTGCGCACCGGCGCGCAACGCGATGCCGTCGCTGCTGGCCGACTGCGCCAGGATCGCCATGCGCTGCGCCGGCACGTCCACGCCGCCCAGCGTGAGGCTGCCGCGGTAGACGTAGACAAACGCGTTGTGCGCGGCGGGCAGCGGCTGTGCGAAATCCGCGCCGGGTTCCAGGTGCAGGTCCAGGTACGTGGGCGCCGTGGCCTCGCGCTGCATGGCGCCAGCCACACCCAGCGCCTGGCCGGCGATGACACGCACCCGCACGCCCGGCGCCTGCGCCTCGGGAATCTGCTCGGGCGCGATGTCGCGGTACCAGGGCGGGCACATCTTGTCGCGCGCCGGCAGGTTCAGCCACAGCTGGAAGCCTTCCATGCGGCCTTCTTCCTGTTCGGGCATCTCGCTGTGGATGACGCCGCGGCCGGCCGTCATCCACTGCACCGCGCCGGAGGTCAGCAGGCCTTCGTTGCCGGCACTGTCGCGGTGGCGCATGCGGCCCTCGAGCATGTAGGTGACGGTCTCGAAGCCGCGGTGCGGGTGGTCGGGAAAGCCGCCGATGTAGTCCGCCGCTACTTCGCTGCCGAAGGCGTCGAGCATCAGGAAGGGGTCGAGCCGGCGTTGCAGGTTCTGGGTCAGCACGCGGGTCAGTCGCACGCCGTCGCCATCACTGGTGGCTTGGCCGGTGACCAGGCGTTCGACGGTGCGGGCTTGCTTCAGTGCGGGCAGGGTGGTGAGCGTGTCCATGCCCTCACTGTAGGCGCGCGCCGGGCCTGTAGGGGACTGGGGTTTTGCACGCGGCGTTCAGTGCGGCCGCGCGTCGCGGGCCGTCGTGGACCGCTGCTCAGTGTGGCGCGACCGACAGCTCCATGCTGCGCATCCCGGCCCCGCCCTGCGGGCTGCCGGCCGGCCGTTCGCTCACACGCTTGATGAAGATGCCCAGGGTTTCCGGCGTGGACCAGATCGTGTGGGCCTCGCCGAAGCTGTCGCTGTAGCGCATGCGCCAGGTGCCGAAGCGGCCGGCGGGCACGCTGATCGTCTCGTAGGCTTCGATGGTCCAGGTGGCCTTGAAAGGCACCGGCTTCGGATTGCCGGCCAGCGTGACCGTGTGGCTGCGGGTCCAGGTCTTGCCCACGGCCAGCGGCCATTCGAAGCCCAGCGGCGGGTCGTAGCGCTGCTGCACGCGGCCTTGCAGATCGGTCACGGCGATCAGGGCGCCCTGGCGGTCCTGCAGCTGGCGCTGGCCGCCGGCTTCGAAGGACAGTACGCGCCGGCCCTCGAAAGTCTGCTCTTCCATGCGCACCGGGATCTCGGCCACCGCATTCCCGAAGCTGCCGGTGGTGCGCATCTGGTAGCTCCAGCTGCTGCCCACGGCCGGCACGTGATAGGCCAGCGCGGCCGGTGGCGGCAGTTGCGCGCAGCCGGCCAGCAGCGCGGCGGCGAGCACACAGCCGGAAAGTCCCTGACGACGGATCATGGCGCGCTTCCTTGGGGTGTGGCGTCGAAGGCGCGCAGTATGCCTGTGGCCGGTGTGCAGACCGCCGGCCGCCATCGGCGCTACCCTGCGCGCATGTCGCCGGCTGCGCTCCCGCTCACCACCGTTCACCGCCGCCGCCTGCGCGAGATCTGGCGCTCGGCCGGCTGGCCCTGCCAGGACCTGGTCGAGGTGGAATTGCTGGCGGCCGGTCTGATCGAGCGGCTGCGCGACGAACAGGGCCGCGAGAGCCTGCGCGTGACCGACGCCGGCGTCCAGGTGCTGGCCCAGACGCTGCAGAAGAACCGCGCCGCACGCGATGCGCACGAAGATCTGGTCGCGCGAGTGGCCACCGAGATGCAGCGCGCGGGCCGCGTGGTCTGGCGCGGCCTGAGCCTGCGCGCGCCGCTGGCCGGCGAGGACGGCGCCACCGTCTGGACCATGGCCATGCCCGATGTCTTCTCGATCCGCCACACGACGGTGGAGGACTACGTCGAACCCATCGTGCACGAGATCAAGGTGCGCCGCGCCGACCTGCTGTCGGACCTGCGCCAGACGCGCAAGCGCGAGGCCTACCTGGCGCTGGGCAGCCAGTGCTGGTATGTGCTGGCCGCGGGCATCGCCCAGCCCGACGAGGTGCCGCCCGAGTGCGGCGTGCTGCTGGCGCACGACGGCGGCTTGGAAGTCGCGCGCCCGGCCCCGCGGCGCGCCATGCGCCTGGCCTTCGGCACCTGGATGGCGCTGGCGCGCGCCAGTGCCGAGCCCGGCCCGGAAGGCGACGAACAAGGGCTGCTGTGAGGCCCGCCGGCCGGCGCAAAGGGAAAGGGCGCACCACGCGGCGGCTTTTCGGGTGGCCGCGGCCCACGGGCTGCGGCGCACAATGGCGGCCTCGCGTGCTTCGATCCTCACAGCCATGCCGAATGTCCTGAGCTGGCGCTGCGCCGGCGCTGTCCTTCTACCGATCTGGCTGGCGCTGATCCCGACCGCGCAGGCCGCGCCGGGTTTTCCGTCGACCAACGTCGCCTGGCAGGCCGCGGCCGTGGATGCGGATGTCGACCGCGCCTTCGCACAGGCCCGCGCGGAGAAGAAGCCTGTGCTCCTGTACTGGGGCGCCACCTGGTGCCCGCCGTGCAACCAGCTCAAGGCCACCTTCTTCAACCGCCAGGACTTTGCCGCGGTGATGCGCAACGTGGTGGCCGTGCACGTGGACGGCGACCGGCCGGGCGCCCAGAAGCTGGGTGCGCGCTTCAAGGTGCGCGGCTACCCGACGGTGATCCTGATGTCGGCCGAAGGCGCCGAGATCACGCGGCTGCCGGGCGAGGCCGATGCGCCGCAGATCATGGCCGCGCTGCAGGCCGGTCTGGCCGGCGGGCGGCCGATCCGCACGGTGCTGGCCGATGCGCGCGCGGGCAAGCCATTGACGGCCAACGAGTGGCGCGTGCTGGCCTTCTATTCCTGGGAAACGGACGAATCGCAGCTCGTGCCGGCGGCCGATCGCGCGGGCATCCTGGCCGAGCTGGCCACGCGGGCGCCGGCCGGCGACAGCGAGACCACCATGCGTCTGTGGCTGAAGGCCGCGGCGGCCAGCGACGACGGCAAGGGCATGAAACCCGATGCGGCCCTGCAGGCCCGCGTGCAGCGTGTCCTGGCCGATCCGGCGCTGGCGCGCACGCACATGGATGTGCTGGTCTATGGCGCCGACGACATGGTGCGGCTGCTCAGCGACGAGGAGTCACCGCAGCGCACGGCGCTGGCCGCGCAGTTCGACGCCGTGCTGGCGCGGCTGCAGGCCGATGCCAGCCTCTCGCGCGGCGACCGCGTCAGTGCGCTGATGGCGCGCGTCGCGGTGGCGCGCATCGGCACGCCCAAGGAGACCCTGGCGCCGACGCTGCCCGAGGCCTTGCTGCGCGACGTGCGCGAGCTGTCGGCGCGCATGGACCGCGAGATCACGGACGGTTATGAACGCCAGTCGGTCATCCCCTCGGTGGCCTACCTGCAGGGTCAGGCCGGCCTGTGGGCCGACAGCGATGCGCTGCTGAAGGCCAATCTCGTGCGCAGCCATTCGCCTTACTACCTGATGGGCCAGCTCGGCAGCAATGCGCGCAAGCAGGGCCGCAAGGACGAGGCGCTGCGCTGGTACGAACAATCGTTCGAGAAGGCCGAAGGGCCCGATACACGGCTGCAGTGGGGAGCCGGTTATCTCGGGGCGCTGGTGGAGCTGGCGCCGCAGGACGCGTCGCGCATCGAGAAGACGGCGGCGCAACTGTTCACCGAGGCGGCGCAGGACAAGGGCGCGTTCTACGAGCGCAGTGCACGTTCGCTGCAGCGCGTGGGCAGCCGGCTGCAGAAGTGGAATGCCGATGGCCGGCACGCCGCAGTGATGCAGCGGCTGCAGCGCCAGCTCGACGGCATCTGCCCGAAGGTCGATGCCGCCGATGGCCAGCGCGCGGCCTGTGAGCGGCTGCTCAAGCCCGCAGCGGGCAAGAGCGCCTGAGCGGCAGGCGGGACGCGCGACGGGGTCGGGTCCCGCGCGCCGGATTTACTTCAGCAGGCCTTCGGCCTTCATGGCTTCCTGCACCGCAGGGCGCGCGGCCATGCGGCCCAGGAAGGCCTGCAGGTTCTTGAAGCCGGAGAGGTCGAGGCCGACGTACTGGCCCCAGCCGGCGACGACGAACAGGTAGGCATCGGCCACGCTGAAGTTCTCGCCCATCGTGTAGGGCTTGGCTTCGAGCTGCGCGTCGACCCACTTGAAGCGGTCCAGCAGGCGCGCGCGGTACACGGCCTTGCCAGCGTCGACCATATCGGGGTTGAACAGCGGCGAAAAGCTCTTGTGCAGCTCGGTGCTGATGAAGTTCAGCCATTCCATCAGGCGGTAGCGTTCCATCGTGCCGGCGGCGGGCGCGAGCTTCTTGTCGGGCACCTGGTCGGCGATGTACTGGACGATGGCCGGGCCTTCGCTCAGGCGCTGGCCGTCGTCGAGCTCCAGCAGCGGCACATAACCCTTGGCGTTGATGGTGTAGTAGTCCGTGCCATCGGCGAGCTTGTGCGTCTTGGTGCTGGCCATCACCGCCTGGAAGGGCAGGCCGGACTCCTTCAGAACGATGTGCGGGCTCAGCGAGCAGGCGCCGGGGCTGTAGTAGAGCTTCATCGGGGTTCTCCAGTGCAAGGGGAATGACAAGCGATGGACGATAGCGCGGCAGCGCGGGTCGACGCCGGAGCGGGTATTGAACGCGGCATTCAAGCCATTTGCCGATGGGGCCGTCGCGCGGCGGCCGGCCGAGGCAAATCCCGGGCTATTTCGGCGACCGCGCCTGCGGTGCGCATTCGAAGATGTGCGCGAACAGGCCTGCTCGGGCCGGGTGCGGGCGCGCGGCCCGGTGCGCCTGGCGGTGCGGGCAGGGATGGAATCTGCCGATGCGAAGAGTCGTCGTTTGGGGGGCGCTGATGGCGCCGTTGTGGGCTGCGGCGCTGCCGGTGGCAGCGGCCGCGGCGCCACTGCTGGAGAGCTGCCGGGTGCCGGGTCTGGCCCAGGATGCGCAGTGCGGCAGTGTGCGCCGGCCGCTGGACCCCGACGCGCCGAACGGCACGCAGATCGACGTGCGCTTTGCGGTGCTGCCGGCCCTGGCGCGCAACAAGAAACCCGACCCCGTCTTCTTCCTGGCGGGTGGCCCCGGGCAGAGCGCGATGGCGCTGGCCGCGCAGCTCAGCCAGCAATTTTCGCGCGTGCTGTACCGGCGCGACCTGGTGCTCATCGACCAGCGCGGCACCGGCCGCAGCGCGCCGTTGCGCTGCGAAGACGATGCGCGCATGCATCCCTTGAGCGAAGCCGATCCGCAGGTGCAGCTCGTGCAGATGCGCCAGTGCATGGACCGGCTGCGGCAGTTGCCGCATGGCGATCTGCGCCACTACACGACACGGCTGGCGATGGAAGACGCCAACGCCGTCCGCGAGGCGCTGGGCGCGCAGAAGGTCAACCTGATCGGCGGCTCGTACGGCACGCGTGCGGCGCTGGAGTTCCTGCGCCAGTTTCCGCAACACGTGCGCCGCGTCGTGATCGACGGCGTGGCGCCGCCCGACATGGTCCTGCCGCTGAGCTTCTCGCCGGATGCCCAGGCGGCGTTCGATGCCGTGCTCGCGGCCTGCGAGGCCGACCCGGCGTGTGTGCGCACGCACGGCCCGGTGCGCGAGCCCTGGCAGCGTGTGCTGGCGCGACTGCCTCATCCGGTGACCGTTCTGCACCCGATGACCGGACGGCCCGAGACCTTCGTGATGACGCGCGACATGCTGACCGCAATGGTGCGCGCGCCGCTGTATGCGCCGGGGCTGGCAGCGGCGCTGCCGCACGCGATTGCCGAGGCGGCGCAGGGCCGCTTCACGGCCATCATCGGCCTGTCCAGCAGCCTGGGCGCCAGCCGCAACGGCGCGTCGCGCGTGGCCATGGGCATGCACCTGTCGGTGATCTGCGCCGAGGACGTGCCGCGCATGGCCTTGCCCACGGCCGAGCGGCCGGGCCCGGACTTCGGCGACGGCTTTTCGCGCTTCTACCAGCGCGCCTGCGCGGACTGGCCGCGCGGCGCGGTGCCCGATGCGTTCTACGCGATGTCCACCTCGCCCGCGCCGGCGCTGGTGCTGTCCGGCGGCGCCGACCCGGTGACGCCGCCGCGGCACGGTGAGCGCGTCGCGCAGGCACTGGGCCCGCTGGCCCGGCATGTGGTGGTGGCACAGGCCGGGCACGGCGTGATGAGCCTGCCCTGCATGCGGGACGTGATCTACCGGTTCATCGACGCGGTGGACGATGCGCAGGCGCGCGCAGTCGATGCGGGTTGTGCCGCCAACGTGCCGCGTCCGCCGGCCTTTCGGCCCGTCGCAGCCGGACCTGGCGCCGATGCGCAGGGGGCGGGCAAATGATCGAGGTGAAGGATCTGCGCAAGTCCTTCCGCCAGGGGCGCGGGCGCCGCGCGCGTGCGGTGAGTGCCGTGGCCGGTGTGGGCTTCGTCGCGGCCGATGGCGCGATCACCGGTCTGCTGGGGCCGAACGGTGCGGGCAAGACCACGAGCCTGCGCATGGTGGCGGGCCTGCTGATTCCCGACGCCGGGTGCGTCATCGTGGACGGCATCGATGTCGTGGCCGAGCCGCGGCGGGCGCTGGCGCGGCTGGGCATCCTGTCCGACGCGCGCGGCCTGTACGCGCGGCTGACGGCGCGCGAGAACATCCTCTATTTCGGCCGCCTGCACGGCATGGCCGACGCCCAGGTGCGGCTGCGCATCGAGTCCCTGGCCGATGCGCTGGAGATGCGCCCGCTGCTGGACCGCCGCACGGACGGCTTCAGCCAGGGCGAGCGCATGAAGACGGCGCTGGCGCGCGCCCTGATCCACGACCCGCCGAACATCATCCTGGACGAGCCGACCAACGGGCTGGATGTGCTGGCCACGCGCGGCCTGCGCGAGGTGCTGCGCCGCCTGCGCGACGAAGAGGGCAAGTGCATCGTCTTTTCCTCGCACATCATGCAGGAGGTCGAGCGCCTGTGCGACGAGGTGGTGATCGTGGCACACGGCCGCACGGTGGCACAGGGCACGGTGGCCGCGCTGACGGCGCAGGCCGGCCATGGCGATTTCGAGGAGGCCTTCGTGCGCCTGGCCTTTGCCGATGAACAGCTGGCCGGCGGGGGTGTGCGATGAGCATGCGTGGCGCACTGCGCACCGAATGGGCGGTCTACCGCAAGGAGCTGGTCGATGCGCTGCGCGACCGGCGCACGCTGCTGATGGTGCTGCTGAGTTCGGTGGCCATCGGACCCCTGGCGCTGGTGCTGATCTCGTCGCTGGTGGCCTCGCTCGAGCAGCGTGCCGAGGCGCGCGAGATCGTCATGCACGGCGCCCAGCACGCCCCTTCGCTGCGCAACTACATCGAGCGCCAGACCTATGTGGTGCGCGAGGCGCCGCCGGACTTCGAGCAGCAGCTGCGCGACAGCAAGCTGGGCGACCCGGTCGTGCTGGTGCGCGAGGGCTTCGAGGACGGCCTGGTCAGCGGCGAGGCGCCGCCGGTCGAGGTGGTCAGCAGCAGCGGCAACCAGCGGGCGCAATCCGGCATCGGACGCGCTGCCCGGCTGCTCGAGGGCTTTTCGCAGGAGCTGGCCACGCTGCGGCTGTCCACGCGCGGCGTGGCGGGTTCGCTGCTGGTGCCGCTGCGCGTGGAGCAGCGCGATGTCGCCAGTTCGGCGTCGCGCGCGGCGCAGCTGGGCACGCTGGTGCCGTTCTTTGTTCTGATGGCCGTTCTCTATGGCGCATTGGCTGCAGCCTTGGACACGACGGCCGGCGAGCGCGAGCGCGGATCGCTGGAGCCGCTGCTGGGCAATCCGGCCACGCCCATGGCCATCACCATCGGCAAGTGGGGCGCCGTGTCCACGGTGGCGATGATGATCGCGGTGCTGGGCAGCCTGAGCTTTCTGCCGGGCCAGTGGCTGGTGCGCAGCGAGTCGGTGGCCGCGATGTTCCAGTATGGCCTGCGCGAGGCGGTGCAGTTCCTGGCGATCCTGTTGCCGCTGGCCGGTGCGTTGTCGGCGCTGCTGATGGCGGTGGCGATCCGCTGCCGTACCTACAAGGAGGCGCAGGCGAACGCGACGATGGTGCTGCTGGTCGTCTCCTTGCTGCCGCTGGTGGGCATGTTCGCGCAAGGTGGCGAGGAGGCGTGGCACCTGTGGGTGCCGGCGCTGGCGCAGGTCACGCTGATGGGCCGCGTGCTGCGGGGCGAGACACCCGGGCCGGGCGAGCTGTCGATCTCGCTGGTCGTCGCGGTGGCGGTGACGGTGGCCTGCCTGTTCTACGTCGCACGCACGCTGCGCGCAGCCGCGTTGCGCTGAGCGCCGCCGGGCCATCGGTGGCCCGGCCGGCCCGCGCAGCGCATGGGCTGCGGCACGCCTGTTGGTTCAGGCCTTCTTCGCCGGGCAGGTGTTCATGCCCAGCAGCGGGTAGAGCGGGCAGAAGCCCACGGCAGCCGTGCCGATGAACACCAGGCCCAGCCAACCCCAGACGCCGATCTGGCCGGTGAGGGTCAGGCCGATCAGCACGAGGCCGACGACGATGCGCAGGATGCGGTCGATGCCGCCCACATTGGTTTTCATGTCTTGCTCCATGTCTTTGTGACCGGCGGCGGGTTTGCTGCCGTGGGACCCAGTGTGCGGGGCGGCCACGGGTTTGTCGGTGACTGCAGTCACCAAGCGCGCGACGTGCCGGTTCAGTGCCCGGCGGGTGTGCCGGCGGCCGAGGCCACGGCGCGCAGCCCGGCCGCATCCAGCAGGCTGATCTGCTCGCGCCCGCAGGACACCAGCCCCGCGCGCTCGAACCGGCGCAGCAGGCGGGTCACGATCTCGCGCACCGTGCCCAGTTCGTCGGCCAGCTGCTGGTGCGTGGCGCGCACGGTGGCGCCATGGCCCAGCAGCGCGGCGGCCAGGCGCTGGTCCAGCCGCTGGAAGGCCACAGCCTCGGCCAGTGCCATGAGGTCGGCCAGGCGGTCGGCAAAGACACCGAAGACGTAGCGCCGGAAGGGCTCGTGAGCGCACCAGCGGTCGAAGGCCGGCGGCGGCAGCACCAGCAGCTCGGTGGCCTGGGTGGCCACGCCCTGCGCGGACAAGGGCAGGCTGCCGAACAGGCAGGAGGTCGACACCACGCACAGGTCGCCGGGTGTGACGCGGTACAGCTCGAGCTGGCGTCCGGCCGCCGAGCCGCGTGCCACGCGGATCTCGCCCTGCAGCACCATCGGAAAACCCTGGCAGGGCGAGCCTTCGTCGAAGACCACCGTCCCGGCGGGCAGGTGCAGGTGCGCGAACTCGGCAGCTGCCGTGGCGGCGTTGGGCAGTTCGCCCAAGGCCGGGTACAGGGCCTGCGCGCGCGGCCAGAGGTCAGTCGGGAGCGCGGGTTCAACCATGCGTGCGGGCCTGCGGGCGCGTGGCGGTTTCCAGCCGGGTGAGGATCGCCAGCGCGTCCTGCGTGTCGCTGCCGCACAGGTCGGGCCCGGGGCGCAGCGAGACACAGACCGGCGGGCGCTCGGGCTGGCCGAAGAGCCGGCAGCGGCTGTGGTTGTCGAGCTGGATGCAGCGCACGCCGGCTGGCTTGCCGCCGGGCATGCCGGGAATCGGCGAGCTGATCGACGGGGCGATGCAGCAGGCGGCGCAGTGGGGGCGGCAGGTCACCGGTGCATTCTGCCGGGCAGCTGTGGCGGCGGTGCCATTGAAGAGATTCATCGTTTGATGCGTTCGATGAATTGGATCTATGGCGTTTGCGGGCACCGGGCTGCGGGCAGCGGCAGCAGTCTGCACGCGCAGTCGGTTGTCTGCAGGGGAGCGAGGCAAGCGAGGGGCTGCCGAGCAGCAGGCCGGGCAGGCGGCCGTGCGCAGCGGTGTCGAGGGCCGACGGGTGAAGCGCAGTGCTGCCCGACCACGAAACCCTCGGCCCCGCGCATGCGCAGCGGCTCCCTAGAATTCCGGGTTCCGCCGCCCACCTTCCGGACCCCCGTGTCCTGCCATCGCCGTGCGCTTTCCCAGAACCTTTGAAGTCATCGTCGTCGGCGGCGGGCATGCCGGCACGGAAGCCGCGTTGGCCGCCGCGCGCATGGGTCGCCGCACCCTGCTGCTGACGCACAACATCGAGACCCTGGGTCAGATGAGCTGCAACCCGAGCATCGGCGGCATCGGCAAGGGCCATCTGGTCAAGGAGGTCGATGCGCTGGGCGGGGCGATGGCTGCGGCCACCGACGAGGCCGGCATCCAGTTCCGCATCCTCAACGGCTCCAAGGGTCCGGCCGTGCGCGCCACACGTGCGCAGGCCGACCGGGTGCTCTACAAGGCGGCCATCCGGCGCCGACTGGAGAACCAGCCGAACCTGGACCTGTTCCAGGCGGCGGTCGACGACGTGCTGGTGCAGGGCGGTCGCGTGCAAGGCGTGGTCACGCAGACGGGTGTGCGCTTCGAGGCGCCGGCGGTGGTGCTCACGGCTGGCACCTTCCTGGACGGGCGCGTGCACGTGGGACTGCAGAACTACGCGGCCGGGCGCGCGGGTGACCCGCCGGCGCAGTCGCTGTCGGCGCGACTGAAGGAATTGAAGCTGCCGCAGGGCCGCCTGAAGACCGGGACGCCGCCGCGCATCGACGGCCGCAGCATCGACTTCTCCCGCCTGCAGGAACAGCCGGGTGACCTCGATCCCGTACCGGTTTTCAGCTTCCTCGGGCACGCCAGCCAGCATCCGCGGCAGGTGCCGTGCTGGATCACGCACACCACCGAGCGCACGCACGAGATCATCCGCAGCGGCTTCGACCGCAGCCCGATGTTCACCGGCGTGATCGAAGGTGTCGGCCCGCGCTACTGCCCGAGCATCGAGGACAAGGTCAACCGCTTCGCCGACAAGAACAGCCACCAGATCTTCCTGGAGCCCGAAGGCCTGACCACGCACGAGATCTACCCGAACGGGATCTCGACCTCGCTGCCGTTCGACATCCAGATCGCGGCCGTGCAGTCGATCCCGGGCATGGAGCAGGCGCACATCCTGCGACCCGGCTACGCCATCGAGTACGACTTCTTCGATCCGCGCGAGCTGCGGTCGAGCTTCGAGACCCGCGCGATCGGTGGCTTGTACTTTGCCGGCCAGATCAACGGCACGACCGGCTACGAAGAGGCGGCGGCGCAGGGGCTGTTTGCTGGCATGAACGCCGCCCTGCAGGTGGCGGGGGAGGCGCCGTGGGTGCCGCGCCGCGACGAGGCTTATCTGGGTGTGCTGGTCGACGACCTCATCACGCGCGGTGTCACCGAGCCCTACCGCATGTTCACCAGCCGGGCGGAGTTCCGCCTGCAGCTGCGCGAAGACAACGCCGATGCGCGGCTGACGGAAGCCGGCCGCCGCCTGGGGTTGGTGGACGACCAACGGTGGGCGGCGTTCAACCGCAAACGCGATGCCGTGGCGCGCGAGACCGAGAAGCTCGGCCGCGCCTGGGTGAACCCCGGCAGCCTGGCCGAGGCGGATGCCGAGCGGCTGCTGGGCAAGGCCTTGGAGCACGAGCACAGCCTGCTGGATCTGCTGCGCCGTCCTGGCATCAGCTTCGACACCGTCGCGGAGGTCGCGCGGCTGGCCAAGCCGGACGCCGGTGTTTCACGTGAAACATTGGTCGCCGAGCTGGGGTCTGACGAGGCGCAGGCGGTGATCGAGCAGGTCGAGATCGCCACGCGCTATGCGGGCTACATCCACAAGCAGCAAGACGAGGTGGCGCGTGCCGCCGCCTACGAGCATCTGAAGCTGCCGGACGAGCTGGACTACCAGTCGGTCAAGGCGCTGTCCTACGAGGTGCGCCAGAAGCTGGCGAAGCACCGCCCCGAAACGCTGGGGCAGGCTTCGCGCATCTCAGGCGTCACGCCGGCGGCGATCTCGCTGCTGCTGGTGCATCTGCGCAAGGGCAAGTTCCGGGGCTTTGCTGCAGCCGGTGGACCGCAGCGCGATGCCGCTTGATATGGGACTTGGGCATCGGGGCGCGCGGACCGAGCCGGTTGCTGCCGACCGCGACGACCCTGCACAAGAATCCGGTGCCAGGAGCGCTCCTCATGGCTGAGTCGAACGAAAAGGTCGGACTGGGCGAACTGCGGCAGGCCTCGGATGCCTTGGGGCTGGCACTGCCTGAGACGGCGCTCGAGCGCTTGCTCGTCTACCGCGATCTGCTGATCCGTTGGAACCGCGTCTACAACCTGACCGCGCTGCGCGATCCGCAGGAGATGCTGAGCCATCACCTGGTCGACTGTCTGGCCGTGGTCGAACCGCTTCGGCGTCATCTGGCCGGTCGAACCGAAGCGGCCTTGGCGCGGCCGGTGCGGGTGGTCGACGTGGGCAGCGGCGGTGGCCTCCCGGGCGTGGTGCTGGCGCTGGTGCAGCCCGGGTGGCAGGTGCTGTGCGTGGACAGCGTCGCGAAGAAGGCGGCCTTCCTCCGGCAGGTGTCGGCCGAACTCGGGTTGCCGAATCTCGGAACCTGGCACGGGCAGGTTCAGCAACTGCGTGGCGGCCCTGGCCACGACGTGGTGGTTTCGCGCGCCTTTGCCTCCCTGGCCGACTTTGTCGGCTGGACCCGGCATCTGCTCGCCGACGACGGCGTCTGGATGGCGATGAAGGGCAGGGCGCCCGACGCCGAGGTCGGCGAGCTGCCGCCCGACGTCGAGATGTTCCACGTGGAACCTTTGCACCCGCCTGGGCTGGATGCCGAGCGCTGCCTGGTGTGGATGCGCAGGCGCTAAGCCACGCCCAGCGCTGCAGACCCGGCCGGGCCGATCGCCATGGCACCTGATCCGAAGGTCTCGACCGGCGCGTAGCGCGGGCCCCGCCGCAGCCAGGCGCCGACCCACTCAGATCCACAGCCCGAGGCCCGCCAGGCGCTGCGCCGGGAGCCGCCAGCACCTGCCGCCCGAAACGGCTGCGGCTCCGGTCAGGACCGAACAAGCCCCCTCCAGGCAGGCGCCGAACATGCGCTACGCTCCCTGGCTCGACCCGTGCGCCGCAGAACCGCCCGGCGCCGCTCCCGTTGCGACGGAAAGGCGCCGGTACGCTGGTTTACGCCGCGCGGACGCCCGAACGCAGGACCCCAACGACCCCGACCGACATGACCACCGCCCTGGGCATCCCCGACTACGGCGCCTTCTGCCTCTCCGTCCTGATCTTCCTGGCGCTGCCTGGACCCGGCACCCTGACGCTGCTGACGTCGACCGCCAAGGGCGGGCTGAGGGCCGGCGCGGCCGCGACCCTGGGCATCCTCGTGGGCGACCAGGTCCTGCTGTGGCTGGCGGTGGCCGGCGTCGCGGCCGTGCTGGCTGCGAACCCGGCCTGGTTCCATGCCGTCCAGTGGGCTGGCGCCGGCTACCTGGCGTGGATGGGCCTGAAGCTGCTGCGCGCGCGCGAGGGCTCAGCGCCGGTCATCCGCATCGAGCCACGCCGCTACGCCTGGCAGGCTTTCCTGATCACGCTGCTCAATCCAAAGGCCATCGTCTTCTACATGGCCTTCTTTCCGTTGTTCATCGACCCGGTTCACCACCGCGGGCTGCTGACCTTTGGCGTGATGGCCGCGACAATCGCAGCCATCACGACCGTCTACTGCCTGGTCCTGTGTGCCCTGGCACAACAGGTCGGCGAGCGCGTCAAAGCCCATCGCACGGCCATGCGGTGGCTCGAACGCCTGGCGGGGCTCTTCCTGATCGGATTCGGCATCAAGCTCTCGACCTCATGACGCGCATCTTCTGCATCGCAAACCAAAAGGGTGGTGTTGGCAAGACGACCACCACCGTCAACCTGGCGGCCGGGCTGGCGCGTGTCGGCCAGCGCGTGCTGGTGGTCGACCTGGACCCGCAGGGCAACGCCACGATGGGCTCCGGCATCGACAAGCGCAAGCTCGAGGCGAACATCTATGACGTGCTGCTGGAAACCACCGGCATCGCCGAGGCGCGCCTGCGCAGCGAGAAGGGCCACTTCGACGTCCTGGGCGCCAACCGCGAACTGGCCGGCGCCGAAGTCGAACTCGTCGCGCTGGAGCGCCGCAACGAACGCCTGCGCAACGCGCTGGCCCCGGTGCTGCCGGAATACGACTTCGTGCTCATCGACTGCCCGCCCTCGCTGAGCCTGCTCACGCTCAACGGCCTGTGCAGCGCCCACGGCGTGATCGTGCCGATGCAGTGCGAGTACTTCGCGCTCGAGGGCCTGTCGGACCTGGTCAACACGATCAAGCAGGTGCACGCCAACCTGAACCGCGACCTGCAGCTCATCGGTTTGCTGCGGGTGATGTTCGACCCGCGCATCACGCTGCAGACCCAGGTCAGCGACCAGCTCAAGTCGCACTTCGGCGACAAGGTCTTCGACTCGGTCATCCCGCGCAACGTGCGCCTGGCCGAAGCGCCCAGCTACGGCCAGCCGGGCGTGGTCTTCGATCCGGCGTCCAAGGGTGCGCAGGCCTACATCGACTTTGCCCGCGAACTGGTCGAGCGCGTGGCGAAGTGGTGAGCGCACGCTATCGCCGCAGGTACTGAAAATACGGGCACGCGGCAGGAGCAGAACACGCACCGCCGCCATCGCGTGAGCGGGCGCCGCCCGAAGAACGCGGGCTGACGCATCGACCGGGCCTCAGGCCCGGCCAGCCATCTCAACCAGGGCGGCGCCGCCGGATCCGATCCGCCGAGTGGGGCCAGCCGCGCGCAGCCGGCCCAGGGGTGTCAAAGCCCGAGACCTTCGTCCACGCCCAGGTGCACGTTCATCGACTGCACGGCTGCGCCGCTGGCGCCCTTGCCGAGGTTGTCCAGCCGGCAGATCAGCAGGCTCTGGTCCTCGCTGCCGAAGACAAACAGCTCCGCGCGGTTCGTGTCGTTGCAGGCCTGGACGTCGAACTCGCCGGCGGCCAGCGCCTCGGCATCGCGCAGCGGCATCACGCGGATGAAGCGCTCGTCGGCATAGCGGCGCGCCAGCGCGGCATGCAGCGACTCAGCCGTGGTGCCCGGCGCCAGTTCCGCGTGGTGCAGCGGCACCATCACGGCCAGGCCCTTGTAGTAGTTGCCGACGATCGGCACGAAGTGCGGCTTGACGGCCAGGCCGGTGTGCGCCTGCATCTCCGGCAGGTGCTTGTGCACCAGGCCCAGCGCGTACGGCCGCGGTGAGTTCAGGGCGGGGTCGCCGCCGGCCTGGAAGCGCTCGATCATCTTCTTGCCACCGCCGGAGTAGCCGGTCAGCGAGGTGGCCGAGACCGGCAGCTCACGCGGCACGAGACCGGCGTCGACCAGCGGCCGCAGCAGCAGCACGAAGGACGTCGCATGGCAGCCCGGGTTGGAGATGCGCTTGCTGCGGCGCAGCGCCTCGCGCTGGCCAGCGGCCAATTCGGGCAGGCCGTAGGCCCAGCCCGGCGCGGTGCGGTGCGCGGTGCTGGCGTCGATGACGCAGGTGGCGGGGTTGGTCACCATCGCGGCGGATTCGCGCGCCGCCGCATCCGGCAGGCACAGGAAGACCACATCGGCGGCGTTCATCAGGCGCGCACGTTCGGCTGGATCCTTGCGGCGTTCGCCGTCGATGCGCAGCACCTCGACATCGCGTCGCTGCGCCAACACCTCGTGGATCCGCAGACCCGTCGTGCCTTCCTGACCATCGACAAAAACCTTGGCTGCCATCGCTGCGCCTTCCCCGGACAATCCGAACCCGTGTGACGAGAGCAGGAACCGCCGCGCCACCTGGCGCATGCGGACCTGCATTCCAGCCAACGAGCATAAGGCAAACCCCATGTACCGCACGCCGACCGTGTTGATCCTGCCGGGGTGGCTGGACTCCGGGCCGCAGCATTGGCAGGGCCGCTGGGTCGAGAAGTACGGCGACCGGCGCGTGGAGCAGTCGGACTGGGCCACGCCGCGGCGCGGCGACTGGATGGCGCGGCTGGACGAGGTGGTGGTGGACAGCGACGGGCCGCTGGCCCTGGCGGCACACAGCCTGGGCTGCCATCTGGTGGCCAGCTGGGCCGCGCACACACGCCACGCGGCACGCATCTGCGCCGCCTTGCTGGTGGCGCCGCCGGACGTCACGCGCGAAGACTTCCCGCCGGCGATGTCCACCTGGCGCCGCCCGGTGCTGCAGCCGCTGCCATTTGCCGCCACGCTGGTCTACAGCACGGACGACCCGTTTGGCAGCCCCGAGGCCGCATGCGCGCTGGCCACGGCCTGGGTCTGCGACGACGCGGTGAGCATCGGGCCGGCCGGACACATCAATGCCGACAGTGGCCTGGGCGACTGGCCGCAGGGCCGCGCGTGGCTGGAAGCGGCGATCGCACGGGGCCGCGCCCGCCAGCGGGCCTGAGGTGTCGGCGCGCACGACGCGCGGCGCAGATCGTGAGGTCCCGGGCCGCCCGGACAGGCTGCGCCGGCGGGCCGCCGCGTCGACAGGCACATGCGCAATCCCGGCCTTGCCGCCTCGCCGAACACGGGCAGGTGCCTACAACTCGCGCGCCCAGACCTGTCCGACAAGATCCTTGCCAAAGCTGTGGTGGGCCTCCTGCTCGACCAGCGTGAAACCCGCCGCCTCGTAGATGCGCCGCGCCGAGACCAGCACGTCGTTGGTCCACAGCACCATGCGCCGGTAGCCCGCGGCGGCGGCAAAACGCAGGCACTCGTCCACCAGCCGGCGGCCCAGCCCCAGGCCGCGCGCCGACCGGTCCACGTACAGCATGCGCAGCTTGGCGGTGTCGTCGTCCTGGCGCACGACAAAGACCGATCCGACGACCTCGCCGTGCCGCTCGGCCACCCAGCAGCGTTCGCGCGCGGGTTGGAAGTCGCGCACGAACTGGCTGGCGATGTCGGCGACGAGCGCCTCGAAGGTCCAGTCCCAGCCGTATTCCTCAGCGTACAGGCGCGCCTGGCCGCGCACGATCGAGCCGATGTCACCCGGCACGGGATCGCGCAGCGTGAATGGGGGCTGATCGTGCGGGGCGTCGCCCAGCAGGCGGCGGATGCGCGCCATCGCGCCGATCAGTTCGTCGCGTTCGTGCGCCGACAGCGGGTCGAGCAGGGCGCGGGCCGTATCGGCCGATGACTCTGCGGCAGCGCCGCTCACGCGGGCATGCAGCCGTTGGAACTGCAGGACCGCCTCGACGTGTTCGCGTGTGGCTGCGGCGTGTGTCATGGGACGTGTCAGACGATTATCCGGGTCGCGGTGTCCCGACGCGAGGGCGCGGCCCGTGCGGGAGGCCGCGCCGGGCGCGGGCGGCGGCCATCGCCCGGCGCGGTAGACAATCACCCGATGGCGACAAAAAAACCCAAGGGCCTGGGGCTGGGCCTGGAGGCCCTGCTCGGCCCCACCGTGAGCGAGTCTGCAAAGGCCGGCGCGAACGACGGCGCGCCGCGCACGCTCAAGCTGGATCAGCTGCAGGCTGGCAAGTACCAGCCGCGCACGCGCATGGACGAGGGCTCGCTCTACGAGCTGGCCGAGAGCATCAAGTCGCAAGGCGTGATGCAGCCCATCCTCGTGCGCCCGGTCAGCGCCACGCGCTTCGAAATCATCGCGGGCGAGCGCCGCTTCCGTGCCGCGCGCCTGGCCGGGCTGGACGAGGTGCCGGTGCTGGTGCGCGAGGTGCCGGACGAATCGGCCGCCGTGATGGCGCTGATCGAGAACATGCAGCGCGAGGACCTCAACCCGCTGGAAGAGGCCCAGGGCCTGCAGCGGCTGGTCGACGAATTCGGCCTCACGCACGAACAGGCCGCGCAGGCGGTGGGCCGCTCACGCAGCGCGGCGACCAATCTGCTGCGCCTGCTGAAGCTGACGGCACCGGTGCAGCAGATGCTGATGGCCGGCGACGTGGAAATGGGCCACGCGCGGGCCCTGCTGGCGCTGGAGTCCGCGCAGCAGATCCTCGCAGCCAACGAAGTCGTGGCGAAAAAGCTCAGCGTGCGCGACACCGAGAAGCTCGCCACGCGGATGCAGGCCGTCGCGCGGCAGGCGCCGCTGCTGCGCGTCAAGCACGAGAAATCGCGCGACATCGTGCGGCTCGAAGAGCAGCTGTCCGACCGCCTGAGCGCGACGGTGGAGATCCGGCTGCAGCGCAAGTCCGGCCGCGGCCAGTCGGGCGAGGTCGCCATCGCCTTCGATTCGCTGGAAGCGCTGGACGGCCTGCTGGAACGCCTGGGCGCGCGCGACGCCTGAGCGGCGGACAAAGCATCCGGACGACCCGAACGTCCCTCGAGGACACGCTGGCCCCCGGGTTTCCTTTGTGACCGCAAGGCGTGGGCTGGGCGCTGCCCGGCCCTGGGGTTTCTCAGAGGAAGCGCTGCGGCGGGCAGGCCCGCGCCTCGGGCAGCCGTTCGGCCTGCCTAACGGCCGATACGAGCAGGTGATCGGCGTCCACCGGGCCGAGCGCCTCGCACAGCGACACATAGACCTGGTGCACCAGCGCGACCAGCTGGTCTTGTGTGCCGTCCAGCTTCCAGGCACGGCTGGTGGGCGCGACCAGCGCATCGCGCGCGGCCGCGCGCACGCTCGGCGCGATGCGCGCCTGGTCGATGCGGCTGCGGCAGTCGGCCAGCACATCGGCCAGATCCTGCGGGTGGTACTGGCGTACACCTTCGATCAGTCCGCCGATCAGCGTGGAGAACACCACCTGGTGCGGCGGCAGCTCGTGCGTGTCGACCGCGCTGGCGGGTGGCGCGATCGACGACCCGTCTGACGACGCGAGCGGCGCGACGGGCAGTGCAAGCTGCGGATCCGGCGCGGCGACACGTTCAGGGCTGGCGGGCAGCGCCGCGGCGGCGGCCCACGGCGCAGCGGCAGCTCCCGCTGCGGCACGCACGGGCGCAGGCGTCGGTGCTGCGGCCGCCGGCCGTGCGGCAATCATCAGTGGCCACGGGTCGATGGGCAGGCTGTCTTCGGGCTGGCGCAGCGCGTCGAAGAAGGCGCCGTACAGGCGCTTGCGCGTGACGCCGTCGAGCAGGTGCCGGTTGCCGACCGAGTCGACGAACGCAATGATGTCCGATACCGAGTCGCCGCCCATGGACTCGTGCTGGAGCCACAAGGTGTCGATCAGGCTGTCCTCGTCGAGGACGGTCGACAGCGCCGCCCAGGCGGCGCGTCGTCGCTGCGCGCGCGCGTCGCTCATGTCGAATCCCCTTGGCGGTGCGGGTGGCGACCGGGGACCGACCCGAAGGCCGGCCCGCCACGAAAGCGGCTGTCATTCACCTCGTTCGACCCCCATGCGAAGCTGTCCGGGCGAGGCCTGGAACTCGGGATAACCGACCTCGTGGTGCTCGGTGTCGTCCAGCCCGCGTTGTTCGTTCAGGCTGGGTACGCGCAGGCCGCCGAAGCGGTCGATGGCCTTGAACAGCAGCCAGGCCATCGGGAAGGCCCAGAGGAACGACGCGGTGATGCCCAGCAGCTGCACGCCGATGCGCTGCGGATCGAACAGGCCCGCCTGGTGAAACAGGCCGACGGCAAACAGGCCCCACACGCCGCCGATGCCGTGCACGGCCACCGCGTCGACTGCGTCGTCCACGCGCCAGCGCTGCAGCCGCTCGGCGCCCCAGGTGCACAGCGCGCCGCCGACGAGGCCGGTCAGCAGCGCGAAGGCCGGTGTCATCGAAGCAGCACCGGCGGTGATCGAGGCCAGCCCGCACAGGCTGCCGTTGACGGTGGACGTCATCAACACGGGACGCGCCGACAGGCGCATGAAGGCCAGGGCCCCGATGGCACCCGCGCAGGCACTGAGGTGCGTATTGAGCAGCACGCCGCCGAGCTTGCCGTCGTCCAGGCTGGTCACGCTGCCGCCATTGAAGCCGAACCAACCCAGCCACAGGATGAAGCCGCCCAGCGCCACCATCGGCAGGTTGTGGCCGGGAATCGCGCGAACCTCGCCGTTGCGACCGAAGCGGCCCAGGCGCGGGCCCAGCGCGAGCACACCGGCCAGCGCGCACCAGGCGCCCACGGCGTGGATCGCGCCGCCGCCGGCCAGGTCGACGAAGCCCATCTGATGCAGCCAGCCGTTGGGATTCCAGGCCCAGTGTGCATAGACCGGATAGATGCCCAGCCCCATCAGGCAACCGAAGGCCAGATAGGCGCCGTAGCGCATGCGTTCGGCCACCGCCCCGGACACGATGGTCACGGCCGTGGCCGCGAACATCAGCTGGTACAGCAGGTCCAGGCTCTCGCGCGAGCCGAGGTCCTGCGCAAAGAAGCCCGTGGTGCCGATCCATCCGGCGGCGCTGGAGCCGAACGCCAACCCGTAGCCCACGGCCCAGAACATCACGCCGACGAAGGCCGTGCCCAGGTAGACCTTCATGATCACGTTGACCGAGTTCTTCGCGCGCACCAGGCCGCCTTCGACCAGCGCGAAACCCGCCTGCATGAAGAAGACGAGTGCGGTGGCCACGGCCAGCCAGGCAAGATTGATGAGGTCGGTCATGAGGTCTCGGGCTCGAAGTGGGCGTGTGATGCGCCAGGCGCCGGCGGGTGGAAACGGCGCTCCACGCCCGCGATCGGCCAAGGTCCGTACCGTAGGCGGGGGTGCCGGCAGCGTCAATCACGCAAGGCAAGGGCGGCGACCCCCGGGCCGCGGGTCAGGGCCCCGGCGTGCGGGCGCGCAAGCCGGGTGTGCGCCGCCGGCGCGCGCAAGCCGCCGCTGCACCCGCATTCGAGCGAGCGACGGTGTGCCGACGTGCGCCGCGACGACGCATGCACCGTCAAGGTGCGCATCGACTGACCCGTTAGCCGCCGCTCGGCGGCTGGCCGGCGCCGGCAGGCGGCTCGCGTCAGGCCGCGGGGACCGCGCGTGTGGCGGCGCGACGAACCGCCGCCAGCCACAGCAGCCCGGCGCTCACCAGCGCCAGCGGCAGCAGCGAGCCGAGGTTCAGCCAGGTCCAGCCCTGGGTGGTGACCAGCGCACCCGAGGAGAACGAGGTCAGGGCCATCGTGGCAAACACGCAGGTGTCCATCGCACCCTGCGCCTTGTTCTTTTCTTCAGGCTTGTAGGTGGTGGTCAGCAGCGTCGAGGCGCCCGTGTAGAGGAAGTTCCAGCCCACGCCCAGCACGAACAGCGCCACGAGGAACTGCGTCAGCTCCACGCCGGACAGCGCCACGGCCACGCACAGCAGGTTCAGGGCCGCGCCCGTGCCCATGATCGGCAGCACGCCGAAACGCCGGATCAGGTGCCCGGTGAAGAAGCTGGGCACGAACATGCCCAGCACGTGCCACTCCAGCACCAGCGCCGCGGCGCTGAAGGGCAGCTGGCATTGCTGCATCGCGATCGGTGTGGCGGCCATCAGCAGGTTCATGACGCCGTAGCCGACCGCGCCGCCGAGCACCGCGACGATGAAGGCCGGCTGGCGCGCGATCTCCGACAGCGGGCGGCCCGATGTGGCGCCGGGCGCCGGCGCCTGGTGCGGCCCGAACTCGATGAAGCTCATGGCCAGCAGCGACAACGCGGCCACGCCGATCAACGCCACGTAGGCGCCGGTAAACGGCTGTTCCATCCAGTTGCGGGTGGCATTGGCGAGGTTCGGACCGATGAAGGCCCCGAGGATGCCGCCGGCCAGCACCCAGGACATCGCCTTTTCCTTGTAAGAAGGTGCGACCAGCTCAGGGCCCGCAAACCGGTACAGGCCCGCATTGGCGTTGTAGAAGCCGGCGACCACCGTGGTGGCAACGACCAGCCAGAAGTCGCGGTGGCTGACCGCGTAGGCGCCCACGGCGGCGCTGAGCATCGCGACCACCAGACCCAGCTGGAAGCACCGCTTGCGTCCCCACTGGCGCTGCAGCCGGGCCACCAGCGGCGCACTCAGCGCGCCGCCCACCACATATCCCATCACCGGCAGCGTGGCCATCCACCCCAGCGGTGCCAGCGCCAGGCCCACCAGGCCGTTGATGGCGATGAAGGTGACGTTGTTCGTCAGGAACAGTCCCTGGCACAAGGTCAACAGCAACAGATGGCGATTCATGGGGCGATCTTCGCACCGCTTGTGGAGGCTCCCGGTCAACCTGCACCGGTAGGCGGCGCGTTGAATGAACGTACGACCGCTTTGGGTGCATTCATGTGTGCGGGGAACTTAACGTGCACCGGCATGGTCCTTGCAAAGTAGGCTCTGCATGAACTGGGCGTGGAAGCCGATGCTTCTCGCCGCATGAATGGGAGTGCATTCGAGAGAAGCTCAGACATCACGCACCGCGATCCAGGAAAGCTCTGATGGCGCCTCGTGCCGCCGGACCCGCACCGGTCCCAGGCATCGGACGTCATCAGAACTTCCCGGCATCGATTGGCCTGACCAGGCCGGCCGATGTCCTCCACGCCGATCTCTGGAGGCCCGACTCATGAGCGTGATCAACCACTTCGCCGCCCGCTACGAGCGCACACGCGAAGAAGAGATGTCCCTCGAGGACTATCTGTCCGAGTGCAAGCGCAACCCGCTGGCCTACGCCACTGCCGCCGAGCGCATGCTCAAGGCCATCGGCGAACCGCAGCAGATCGACACCCGCAACGATCCGCGGCTGTCCCGCATCTTCCAGAACAAGGTCATCAAGATCTACCCGGCCTTCGCCGAGTTCTACGGCATGGAAGACGCCATCGAGCAGGTGGTGTCCTACTTCCGGCATGCGGCGCAGGGCCTGGAAGAGAAGAAGCAGATCCTCTACCTGCTGGGCCCCGTCGGTGGCGGCAAGAGCAGCATTGCCGAACGGCTGAAGCTGCTGATGCAGGACGTGGCGTTCTATGCCATCAAGGGCAGCCCGGTGAACGAGTCGCCGCTGGGTCTGTTCAATGCGCTCGAAGACGGCGAGCTGCTGGAGAAGGAATACGGCATTCCGCGCCGTTACCTCAACCGCATCATGAGCCCCTGGGCCGTGAAGCGGCTCGAGGAGTTCGGCGGCGACATCCGCCAGTTCAAGGTCGTCAAGCGCTACCCCAGCATCCTCAAGCAGGTGGGTGTGGCCAAGACCGAGCCGGGCGACGAGAACAACCAGGACATCAGCTCGCTGGTGGGCAAGGTCGACATCCGCAAGCTCGAGACCTATGCGCAGGACGACCCCGACGCCTACAGCTACAGCGGCGGCCTGTGCCTGGCCAACCAGGGCCTGCTGGAATTCGTCGAGATGTTCAAGGCGCCGATCAAGGTGCTGCACCCGCTGCTGACGGCCACGCAGGAAGGCAACTTCAAGGGCACCGAAGGCTTCGGCGCGATTCCGTTCGACGGCGTGATCCTCGCGCACAGCAACGAGAGCGAATGGAAGGCCTTCCGCAACAACAAGAACAACGAGGCCTTCCTCGACCGCATCTACATCGTCAAGGTCCCGTACTGCCTGCGCGTGAGCGAGGAAGTGAAGATCTACGAGAAGCTGCTCAAGGGCAGCTCGCTGGCCAAGGCCACTTGCGCGCCGGGCACGCTGAAAATGATGGCGCAGTTCTCGGTGCTCACGCGGCTGAAGGAGCCGGAGAACTCGTCGCTGTACTCCAAGATGCTGGTCTACGACGGCGACAGCCTCAAGGACACCGACCCGCGCGCGAAGTCCATCCAGGAGTACCGCGACTATGCGGGCGTGGACGAAGGCATGTCGGGCATCAGCACGCGCTTCTCGTTCAAGATCCTGTCCAAGGTCTTCAACTTCGACACGACCGAGGTCGCCGCCAATCCGGTGCACCTGATGTACGTGCTGGAGCAGCAGATCGAGCGCGAGCAGTTTGCCTCCGAGCTCGAGCAGAAGTACCTGGGCTTCATCAAGGAGCACCTGGGCACGCGCTACGCGGAGTTCATCGGCAAGGAAATCCAGACGGCCTACCTCGAGAGCTACTCGGAGTACGGCCAGAACATCTTCGACCGCTACGTCACGTACGCCGACTACTGGATCCAGGACCAGGAATACCGCGACACCGACACCGGCGAGGTCTTCGACCGTGCGTCGCTGAACGGCGAGCTCGAGAAGATCGAGAAGCCGGCCGGCATCTCCAACCCGAAGGATTTCCGCAACGAGATCGTCAACTTCGTGCTGCGTGCGCGGGCCAACAACCAGGGCCGCAACCCGCTGTGGACGAGCTACGAGAAGCTGCGCACGGTGATCGAGAAGAAGATGTTCTCCAACACCGAAGAGCTGCTGCCGGTCATCAGCTTCAACGCCAAGGCCAGCGCCGACGAGGCCAAGAAGCACGAGGACTTCGTCAACCGCATGGTGCACAAGGGCTACACGCCCAAGCAGGTGCGGCTGCTGTGCGAGTGGTACCTGCGCGTGCGCAAGAGCTCATGACATCACGGCGCCGATCGGTCTGAAAGCGGCAACCCATGGCACTGCAATCCATCATCGACCGCCGGTTGGCCGGGAAGAACAAGTCCATCGGCAACCGTGAGCGCTTCCTGCGCCGCTACAAGGATCAGGTCAAGGAAGCGGTCAAGCGCGCGATCGACGGCCGCGGCATCCGCGACATGGAGCGCGGCGAAGAGATCCGCATCCCGAAGAAGGACATCACCGAGCCGGTCTTCGGCCATGGCAGCGGCGGCACGCGCGAGATCGTGCACCCGGGCAACCGCGAGTACGTCCAGGGCGATCGCATCCAGCGGCCCAAGGGCGGGCAGGGCGGCGGCGGTACGGGCAAGGGCCAAGCCAGCGATTCGGGCGAGGGCGAGGACGACTTCGCCTTCGCGCTGTCCAAGGAAGAGTTCATGCAGGTCTTCTTCGAGGACCTGGCGTTGCCGCATCTCATCCGCACACAACTCGCCGAGACGCCCGAGTGGAAGAGCCACCGCGCCGGCTTCACGCACGACGGCACGGCCAACAACCTGCACGTGGTGCGCAGCCTG
The DNA here is from genome assembly GCA_963205115.1 of Pseudomonadota bacterium. Lineage (GTDB taxonomy): Bacteria > Pseudomonadota > Gammaproteobacteria > Burkholderiales > Burkholderiaceae_C > Rubrivivax. Next base: position 127,911 of record CAUJHV010000032.1, read on the forward strand.
CGTGGCGCCATCGGCCGGCGCATCGCCATCGGTGCAAGTTCGCGTGCCGAACTGCACCGGCTGGAAGAACACCTGGTCCTCCTGAAGCGGCGGGCCGGTGACGCCATCGTCGACCGCGAGATCGAAGAGACCGAGGAAACCATCGCCGCGCTGCGCGCACGGCTGCTGCGCATCCCCTACCTGGATCCGATCGACCTGCGCTACCGCAGCCGCGTGCGTGTGCCGGTGCCCACCAGCAAGGCGGTGATGTTCTGCCTGATGGACGTCTCGGGCTCGATGGACGAGCAGCGCAAGGAGCTGTCCAAGCGCTTCTTCATCCTGCTGTACCTGTTCCTCACGCGGCACTACGAGAAGATCGAGATCGTCTTCATCCGCCACCACACGCAGGCGCAGGAAGTCGACGAGGAAGCCTTCTTCCACGCGCGCGAAACCGGCGGCACGGTGGTCTCCAGCGCACTGGTGCTGATGGAAGAGATCATCCGCGCGCGCTACAACCCCAGCGAGTGGAACATCTACGGCGCGCAGGCCAGCGACGGCGACAACTGGCACCACGACAGCGGCCGCTGCCGCGAGTTGCTGGCCGACAAGATCCTGCCGCTGTGCCGCTACTACGCCTACGTGCAGGTGGCCGAGGAAGAGCAGAACCTCTGGGAGGAATACACCCAGCTGCAGGCCGCGCAGCCGCACTTTGCGATGCGCAAGGCCGTGGATGCGAGCCAGATCTATCCGGTCTTCCGGGATCTGTTCAAGAAGGAAGGAGCGAAGGCCGCATGAACGCCGTCGTGCAGGTTCCCGACTTCCCGCTGCCACCTGCGCAGCGTCCCACCGCGCCCTTGTCCGGGGCCAGCGACTGGACCTTCGAGCTCATCGAGGAGTACCACCGCGTGATCCGCATGACGGCGGACCGCTTCGGACTGGACACCTATCCCAACCAGCTCGAGATCATCACCGCCGAGCAGATGATGGATGCCTATGCCAGCGTGGGCATGCCGGTGAACTACCGCCACTGGAGCTACGGCAAGGAATTCATCGCCACCGAGAAGAACTACAAGCGCGGCCACATGGGCCTGGCCTACGAGATCGTCATCAACAGCAACCCCTGCATCAGCTACCTGATGGAGGAGAACACGATGGCCATGCAGGCCCTCGTGATCGCACACGCGGCCTACGGCCACAACAGCTTCTTCAAGGGCAACTACCTGTTCCGCATGTGGACCGATGCGGCGTCGATCATCGACTACCTGGTCTACGCGAAGAACTACATCGCCGCCTGCGAAGAAAAGTACGGCCTGGAGACGGTGGAGACATTCCTCGACTCCTGCCACGCGCTGTCCAACCATGGGGTCGACCGATATCGCCGGCCGACCAAGAAGACGCTGGCGCAGGAGCTCAGCGAGCGCAAGGAGCGCGAGGCCTACGCGCAGCAGCAGGTCAACGACCTGTGGCGCACGCTGCCCCGGCGCGCCGAAAAGGACGGCTCCGCCGCCGAGATCCGGCGCTTCCCGGAAGAGCCGCAGGAAAACCTGCTGTACTTCATCGAAAAACACGCGCCGCTGCTGGAGCCCTGGCAGCGCGAAGTCGTGCGCATCGTGCGCAAGATCGCCCAGTACTTCTACCCGCAGCGCCAGACCCAGGTGATGAACGAAGGCTGGGCCACGTTCTGGCACCACCGGCTGCTCAACACGATGTACGACGACGGCTGGCTGACCGACGGCGCGATGATCGAGTGGCTGACCTCGCACACCAACGTGGTCTACCAGCCCAAGGTGGGCGAGCGCGGCTACAGCGGTTTGAATCCCTATGCGCTGGGATTTGCGATGTATACCGACATCCAGCGCATCTGCGAACACCCCACGGAAGAAGACCATGCCTGGTTCCCGCAGATCGCCGGCAAGCCCTGGCTGCCCACGCTGCACCAGGCCATGCGCGAATACAAGGACGAGAGCTTCGTCGGCCAGTACCTCAGTCCCAAGTTGATGCGCGACCTGCGCCTGTTTGCGATCCACGACGACCAGACCGAGGACGAACTGGAAGTGGCTGCCATCCACGACGAGGCCGGCTACCGCCGCCTGCGTGAATCGCTGTCGCGCCAGTACGACCTGGGTTCGCGCGAGCCCAACATCCAGGTGTGGAACGTCAACCTGCGCGGCGACCGCTCGCTGACGCTGCGCCACTTCCAGCACAACGACCGGCCGCTGCACGACAGCGCCGCCGAGGTGCTCAAGCACGTGGCGCGGCTGTGGGGCTTCGGTGTGCAGCTCGAAAGTGTCAACGGCAGCGGTGAAGTCCGGCAGCACATCAGCGTGCAGCCACCCCCACAGAGCTGAGTCGCGGCGCGCCAGCCCGGCGCTACCATGCGGCTCAGTCCCGTTGACTGGAGTGTGCCGACATGCCTGCGCGTCCCTGCCGCTTTCCCCTCATCCTTGCCGCCCTTGTCGTGCCGGCCGTCTCGGCCCAGGCGCAGCAGGATGCCGGCTCCCGCGTGGAGAGCTGCCCGCGCAAGCTGGGCGTCATGGCGGTGGCCGAGCCGCAGAGCGGCTGGAACCACCTGTCGCACTATGGCCTGGGCTCGCCCGCGGCGCTGCTGCGCATGATGATCCAGCAGTCGGGCTGTTTCGATGTGGTCGAGCGCGGACAGGCGATGCAGAACCTCGCCCAGGAGCGCGCGCTGGCGCAGACTGGCAACCTGCGCCAGGGCTCCAATGTCGGCCAGGGCCAGATGCAGGCGGCCGACTTCGTGATGACACCGCACGTGCAGGTGGCCGCGCACACGACCGGCGGTGTCGGCGGCGCCTTGCTGGGCCGGCTCGGGCCGCTGGGCGCGGTGGTCGGCGGGATGAAATTCCGCGAGGCCTCGACCAGCCTGCTCGTGGCCGACGTGCGCTCCAGCATCCAGGTCGCGGCGGCCGAGGGCAAGGCCACGCAGACCGATTTCAGCGTGGGCGGCTGGGCCCTGGGCGGCGGTGCGCTGGGGGCGCTGGGCGGCTACACCAGCACGCCCGAAGGCAAGATGATCGCGGCCAGCCTGCTGGACAACTACAACAAGATCGTCCTGAGCGTGCGCGACCAGAACCAGCTCATCCGCGCCGGCAGCGCCGCGGGCGACGCCAATGCGGCGGCGTCCACGCGTGCCGAAGCCCCGCAGACGGCCGGCCAGGTGCTGATGGCCAAGATCGCCAACGTCAAGGTCTATGCGGAAGCCTCTCGCGACTCCAAGGTCGTGGCCACGCTGCAGCGCAGCGACGAACTGGTGGCCAGCGGCGAGGTCAAGAACGGTTTCGTGCAGGTGGACTCGGCCAATTTCAGCGGCTGGGTGCAGCGCACGCTGGTGAGCCCGCGCTGAACCCGCGCTGAGCGCGCCGGCACGCCCGCACGCGTCGCTTGCGCGGCCGCACGCGCGCCGCGCAGGTGCAGCTGAACCGTTAGAGCTGCGTCCCGGTCGGCACGCCCGCGTCGCGCACCGGCAGCAGCACCGCGAAGAAGGCCGGAATCGCCAGCAGGTAGGCCGCGCCCGCCACACCCAGCACGGCGCTCAGCCCGAAGCCGGTGGCAACGATGGGCACCGCGGCCGCACCGATCACCGAGAAACAGCCGTTGATGCCCCAGGCCCACAGCAGCATGGGCTGCTTCTTCAGGCGCGCCAGCCAGGACATCGCCATCGGCATGGGAAAGCCCATCAGGAAGGCCGGCGGCGCGATCAGGCCGAAGCAGGCCACCAGGCGCCAGCCGTAGGGCAGCACGCCGATGACATCCAGCACGCGGTCGATCATCAGGCCGTAGCCGATGAGGATGGCGCCGATCGCACCGAAGACAAACGGCATCACGCGCCGCGCGCGGTCCTGGAAGCGTTCGGAGACGAAGCTGCCCAGGCCTGAGAAGACCAGCATGCCGGTGATCAGCACCGATGCCGAGACCGTGGCGTTGCTCAGCGCGAGCACGAAGTGCGCGATCAGGCCGACCTCGACCATGATGTAGCCCAGGCCCAGGCAGGCGAAATACAGGATGGTCAGTGCCTTGCCCGGGTAGGCCGAGAAGATGGTGCGCCAGCCGAAGACCACCGGGAAGGCCACCAGCACCGCGGCCGTGGCGCAGGCGATGGCCAGCGTCGCCCACAGCAGCAGGTAGCCCCATTCGTCCTGCAGCAGCTCGAGCCGGTCGGTGACATGAGGCAGGTCGGCGGGCTTGATGTAGGCGGTGAAGTAGGCGCGGTCGTTGGTGAGCTCGCGTGTGTCGAAGACATAACGCTGCGCCAGATCGGACCAGCCGCCGTGCACCATCGAATGCCAGGCCAGCCGGGCCAGCGTCACCGAGGGCATGGTCGCAGCGGCGGCTGGAGCCGGTGAAGCTCCGGGGCCCGCGGGGCCGGCCGTGCCTGCAGCCGGCGGCGGTGCACCCGCGGGCATGTCCATCGGTGCTTCGGCACGCAGCCGCAAGGCCGAAGGCCAGGCGGTCATGGCCGGCGCCGCGTGTGGCGAGGGTGCGCCTGCCGTCGGATACGCCACGATCGGGCCGGCACCCGGGCCTGCCGGCGCGCCTGCGGGCGCCGAGGCGTCGCCGCCGCCCGGTTCCAGCGCCTGTGCGGGCTGCGCGGTTCCGCCCGCGGCTGCGGCGGCGGCCATCGGTGGCGCCGCTTCCGGCCCCGCCGGCACTTGGCGCGCGCTGCGCGCGGCCTTGTCGGAGAAGATCTGCGTGCGGTAGGCCTGCAGCAGGTCGTGCGCGCCGGCGTAATCCACCGACAGCCCGGGTGGTCCGAAGAGTTCGTCCCAGGACATGGCCTGCGTGTGCTCGCGCAGGGTGTCGAGCTCCTGCGCCGAGAAGCCGCCTTGTTTGTAGAGCACGGTGGTCGTCGAGAGGTAGCTCGACACCGCGTAGAAGCTGCGTGCCACGGTTGCCGGGTCGTGCTCGCGCGCGGCGGCCACCAGCGTGGCGTAGAGCTTCAGGGCCGACTTGGGCGGCTCTTCCTTGTTCCACAGCGTCACCGACAGGATGCCGCCGGGTTTGAGCGCCCGCATGTAGCTGGCGAAGGCTTCGCGGGTGTAGGCGAACTTCTCGACGACCGCGAAGCCGCCCGGGCTGGACAAGCCGGCCGAATCGGCCAGGCTGAGGTCGACGATGTCGAAGCGGCGCGGCGTGTTCTTCAGAAACAGCCGCCCGTCGTGGTCGATGACCGTCACGCGCGGATCGTGCAGCACGTCGCCGGTGAAGTCGCGCAGCACACGTTCTTCGCGGAAGGCGCTGAGCACCGTCGGGTTGCCCTCGGCCACCGTGACCGCGCGCGAGCCGGCCTGCAGCGCCAGCGCCGTGGAGATGCCGCCGCCGAACTGCACGATGAAGGCATCCGGACGGCTCTTCAGCAGGTACGGGTAGAACATCGGCAGGTAGCGGAAGTAGGCCGCCTGCTCGCCGTCGAGCTTGCGGATGATGCCGCTGGGGCCGTCGCCGTCGATATAGAGGCCCAGGTAGGCGTTGCGCGGCATGCTCGGCAGGTTGAAGGCCGCGTTGTCCGACAGGCCCGGCGCGAAGTGCAGGTAGGAGCTGCCGTAGACCTCGAGCTGCCCGAAGGGCGAGCTGCGTTCCAGCAGGCGCTGGCTGTCCGGGAATTTGCGCGCGTAGGCCACGCCCTTGTAGTCCGACACCGCCAGGCGCGGCACGCCCAGCGCCGACGGCAGGCTGAGTTGGGCTGTCAGACACAGCACGGCCACCGAGGCCAGACCGGCCACCGCGCCGCGAATCTCGAGCGCCACGAACCACAGCAGGCTGCCGGCCACCCACAACGCCAGCGGCACGACCAGCAGGTCCTCGGGGCGCAGTGTCCACATCGCGCCCAGGAAGACCAGGCCGCACAGGCCCGAGCCGGCCAGGTCGGCGAAATAGAAACGGCTGAAGGTGGTGCGGGCCTTGAGAAAGACGATGCCCAGGAAACTGGCACCGGCCAGGAAAGGCAGCAGGTACAGCAGGAAGTTCGCCAGCAGGCGCCACTTCTGCACCGGGTCGGCGATCAGGAAGATGGCGTTGAAGGGCAGCTGCTGCGCCAGCAGGTGCGCGCCCACCATCAGCGGGCCGAAGAGCAGCAACGCCGTGGTCGTGACGGCGCGCCAGTGGCGCGAGAACCAGGGCGTGGCCACGCACATCACGGCGCTGGTCAGGCCGAAGCCCAGCATCGCCAGGCTGACCACCAGCGAGCCGAAGTGGGCCCAGCTGCCCACCGAGAACACGCGCATGATGCTGATCTGCAGCGCGATGACCGCGCCCGCGATCAGCGCGACGGCCAGGTACAGCAGCGTGCGCGGTCGCGCCGTGGCGCCCGTCATCGGTTGTGCGTGCCCTTGATGGTGTCGCCGTCGAGCTTGGTGAAGGGCACGAAAGGCACGACGCGCCCGCCGTAGATGTCGGAGCGCGAGACCGTCACCGCGCCCGAAGCCGACTGTTCCTTGGTCACGCGCAGCACGCGTTGCGCGCCCGGCGGGCCCACGGGAATGACCATCGTGCCGCCGACCTTGAGCTGCTGCAGCAACGGCGGCGGGATGTGGTCGATGCCACAGGTGACGATGATCTTGTCGAACGGGCCGGCTTCGGCCCAGCCGTAGTAGCCGTCGGCGTTCTTGCTCTGGATGGCCTGGTATTCGCCGTAGCCGCGTGCAATCAGCTTGTCGTAGATGCTGCGCGTGCGCTGGGCCAGCGGCTTGATGATCTCGACGGTCCAGACCTTGTCGGTCAGGTTGGCCAGGTAGGCCGATTGGTAGCCCGAGCCGGTGCCGACCTCCAGCACCTTTTCGCCCATCTTGACGTCGATGATGCTGGTCATGCGGCCCACCAGGTGCGGGCCGGAGATGGTCACGCCGTAGCCGATATCGAGGAAGGCGTGTTCATAGGCGCGCGGCAGGTTGCGCGGCAGCACGAACTCTTCGCGCGGGGTCATCAGGAAGGCGCGCATGTTGCGGGCTTCCCAGAGATCCTTGTTGTTGACCAGCGCCTGGAAGCGGCGGTAGCGCTCGGCCAGCGGATCGGCCGATTCGGCGCGCTGCTGGATCATCCAGTCGACATAGGCGCGAGACGAGTCGATGGGCGGAAACGTGTCCGCCAGCTTCGAGGCGGGGATGGCCGCCTGCGCGACCATCGGAATCGCAGATACAGAAGTGCAGGCCGCCGCAGCGGCCAGGACATGACGCCGGTCCATGGAAGTCACCTTTTGTGTTTTTGATAGCCGGCATGGGCCCGGCCCCAACGATGCGGCAATTGTTGGCGATTTCCTGGGGGCTGCGGCCATCCGGGCGGACCCGGGGGCGGCTGCCCCCTGCGCCTGCGTGGGGTGCCGCCCCGCGCCTGCGTGCCTACCAGAGGGTGGACAGCAGCCGTCCCTGCGTCAGCCAGACCACGGTGGAGCCGATCTGCACGCTGCGGTCCGCGCTCAGATCCCAGGGCGAGAGCGAGCTCGGCGCGTCCAGCGCGGGTGCGCTCACACGCAGGCTGATCGGGGCGCCGCCCACTTCGAAGCGGTGCAGCGCGTGTGTCACGGTACCGTTGCCCGGGTCGACGAGGGCCATCGGCAGGGCCAGGCGCCACGACGAGCCCAGCGCCAGCAGGTTCATTCCGTGCAGGTTGAAGTCCAGCGCGCTGAAGCTGCCGCGCCCGCCGAGGACCTGCGTGCCGCGGACGACGGGATTCGACGGGTCCGATACATCGAACAGCGCCAGCTTCACGCCGCCCACCGTGCCCGCGGTGCTGGCATCGCGCCCGGCGCCGAACAGCAGCCCGTCGCCCAGCGGCACCAGCACGTCCGAGAAGCCCGGAAGCTCCAGCGCTGCAGCCTGGCGCGGATCCAGGGGGTTGGACAGGTCCAGCACGTACAGCGGGTCCACGGTGCGGAAGGTCACCACGTAGGCCCGCGGGCCGACGAAGCGCACGCCGTAGACCTGCTCGCCCGGCTTGCCCAGGGCTTGCTGCCGCTGTGCATGGGGCAGTGTGGCCACCGCGCGCAGGCGGGCGGTCGAGGGGTCTTCGCGCAGCACGGTCAGCGTGGCGGGCGAGGGCGCGATGGCGCCATCGGCGTCGGCGGGTACACCCCAGCCGGTGCTGCCGGTGAAGGCGAGCACGCGCAGGTCGCCGCCGAATTCGCTCATGCGCATGGCCATGCGCAACGGGTCCCAGCCCAGGTGTCCGGCGACCTCGCCCGATGCGCGGTAGCGCGGCGCCGCACCGCCATCGAAGGCAAATTGGTGGATATCGGTGACAAAACCCTCGGGATAGCGCAGGCGTCCGTCGGGCAGCACCGTGGGCGCAGCAGAGCGGGTGGTGGCGAGGTAGAGGTTCTGGGGGGACAGGTACAGGGCCTCCGTGCCGCCCAGGAAGCAGCGGGACTGGCGCGCCAGTGCCGGTGAAGACAGGTCGACGGCGACCAGGGTGGTGACAGTGGTCGACAAGGAGGTCGACCCGGGCTGCAGGAAGCAGTCGCTCTCCGCCACCAGGGCCTGGGCCGGGCCGTCGCCGATGCGCAGTTGCGGCAGCACATCGGCTGGGCGCAGCGCGGCCAGGGCCGCTTCGCGCTGAGCCGCGGTGGCGGTGTCCGGCAGCTGCTCGACAGCCAGCTGGGGCGTATGCGTGGTCACCAGCAGGACCGTATTGCCGATGCGGCGGCTGCCCACCAGGCGGCCGTCGATCGTCAACCGCGTGCCCAGCGTCGCGGCGCCGTCGGCCGTGTAGTCGACGGCCTGGACCTGCACGCTGGCGCGCATCGCCCAGGGCGCGAAGATCATGGGGTCGGCTGCGATGCAGGGCAGCAGCGGTGAACAGGGCTGCGGTGCTGCGATCGGCGCCAGGTGCTCGCTCAGGCTGAGCAGGCGTCGGGGCCCCGAGGCCAGCAGCAGGCCGTGTGCCAGCGTTGCAGGGTCTGCCGAGGGAAGGGTCAGTGTCTGCAGACGGTCGAGTTGGCCGTCGTCGCGAGCCCGCACGACCTGCAGGCTCAGCCGGCCGGTGCCGTCCGGGTGGGGCGAATAGGTGTCCAGCGCGAAGACCAGGCGGCCGTCGGATTTCAGCAGGTCGGCCTCGTCGATGCCGGCCTCCTGGACCAGGGTCGACGACGACAACGGCGCGGCGGCCGTGCTGGCCACGGCTTCGGCGCTTGCCGTGGCGGCCAGTGCCGGCGTGGCGTAGCGGTCGAAGGCGACAGCCGAACCGGCTTGCCGTGCCGCCAGGCGCTGGCGCAGCAGTTGGCGCACATGCGCAGTCAGTTCGCCCGGACTCGCTGTGGCACGCAGTGCCGCGCCGGGCTCGATGGGTGTTTCGCCACCGCCGCCGCAGCCCACCAGCAGCAGGCCCGCCAGCGCCACGGCGCCGAAGTGGCGGGGCCAGCGGGGCTCTTGCGGCGTGTGGGCATGGGCGGGCGTGCATCCTGAAGTCGACATGGATCCTCTCCTGGTTCTCACCGGTCGGTCGGGCGCCGCGGCACGGCGACAAGGCAGGTGGTCGATGCCCCGGCTGCCACGTCGCGCAGGCGGGGTATTGCGGATTGGTGGTCACATGTGGGAAAATATCCCACATACCCGATGAAGCTGTCAACCGTGCCACCCGTCGCCCCCCCAGATTCGCGTCACGCCCTGGTGTTGGCCGCGGTGTTGCGCATCCTGCGGCCGCTGGTGCGGCTGCTGCTGGTCCACGGCGTGACCTATCCGGCGTTCACTGCGGCCTTGAAATCCTTGTTCCTGGACGAAGCCCGCGCGGAGATGGCGCGGCGCAACATGACGGCCACCGACAGCGGCCTGAGCCTGCTCAGCGGCCTGCACCGCAAGGATGTGCGCGCGCTCGCCCGGCCCGAAGCTGTGTTGGCGCCAAGAATGGCGTCGCTGAGCACACCACTGTCGCTGAGCGGCGAACTGGTGGCGCGCTGGCTGTCAGACCCCCAGGCACTGGACGCCGACGGCGCCCCGCGGCGCCTGAGTCGCAGCGAGTTTGATGCCTTGGCGGCCTCGGTCAGCCAGGACATCCGGCCACGTGCCTTGCTGGACGAATTGCAGCGGCTGGAGGTGGTCAGCCCGGACGGTGAGGGCGGCTGGTCCTTGAACCGCCAGGGCTTCGCTCCGCGCGCCGGTCTGGCCGAGATGACCGAATTGATGGCGGCCAACCTGGGGGACCATGCCGCGGCGGCGGTCGCCAACCTGCAGGGCGAAGAGAACTTCCTGGAGCAGGCCCTCTATGTGGACCGCCTGCGGCCGGCCTCGCTGCCCCGGCTGCGCCACGCGGCGCGCGAAGCCTGGGCGCGTGCCTTGCGCGAGGTCCTGGCCGAGGCCCAGTCACGCTTCGACGAAGACCAGGCCGTCGACCTCCCGACCGAAGTGCGGCAGCGCGCCCGCTTCGGTGTCTATTTCTACACGACCGAGGATCCCACTCCATGAAGATCACCCGCGGCGTCGTCCGTGCGGCCTGCGCTGCGCTGGCCGCCAGTTTCTGGCTCGCCGCCTGCGGCCCCGGTGTCGGCGGCACGGGCACTGACTCGGTCAGTGACGCCTTCGCCGCCTGGGGCGCCTCGCCCGCATCTGTCTGCGATTCGCCATTGGCCAGCCTGCTGGGCTGCGCTGGAACGGCAAGCCTGCCGCAGGCTTCGAGTTATATCGAGGCCACCGGCACGCAGGCGGTGCTCGTGGTCTACATCGGCGACACGGTCGTCGTGGACGACCGCTGCGCCGGCACGCGCTTCGAGGGCCTGTGGGGCGCCACGGGAAGTGGCGCCGGGCGCTACTTCGGCGTGTACGGGTTGCGCAGCGGGGGCGACAAACAGGCCGCCGCCTTGAAGGTGGCCGTCCCGACAGCCGGCCAGCAGCGCCTGGAGCTGCGCGACCTGCAGGAGCGTGTGGTGCTCGGGCCGGTCGACCTTGTCCCGGCCAGCTTGCCAGTCCCGGCCGCGCGGTGCCCCTGACGCGCCTGGGGCCACCGGGCCGGGTGGTCCGGTGCTCCCCCCCGCGATCGCGCAGCGGGGTGCTGCGCCTGCGGGTCACCCGGTCACGGCTTCTCAGAGCGTGAAGATCTTGCCCGGGTTCATGATGTTGTGCGGATCGAGCGTGCGCTTGATCTGCCGCATCAGCGCCACTGCGCCTTCGCCGGCTTCCTCGGGCAGGAAGCCCATCTTGTGCAGCCCGATGCCGTGTTCGCCGGTGCAGGTGCCTTCCAGCGCGATGGCGCGGTGGACCATCTGCATCGACAGCCGCTCGGCCAGTTCGCGCTGGGCCGCGTCGCCGTCCTTGACCAGGTAGGCCAGGTGGAAGTTGCCGTCGCCCACGTGGCCGACGATGTAGTACGGCAGCCCGCTGGCATCGGCCTCGGCGACCGAGACGTCCAGGATCTCCGCCAGGCGCGAGATCGGCACGCAGGTGTCGGTGGTGACGGTGCGGCAGCCGGGGTTGATCTGCATGCCGGCGAAATAGGCCTTGTGGCGGGCCGTCCACAGGCGCGTGCGCTCTTCGGGCGTGCTGGCCCACTCGAAAGCCTCGCCGCCGCCTTCGGCCGTGATGGCCTGCACCGTCTCGGCCTGCTCCTGCACGCCGGCGGGGCTGCCATGGAACTCCATCAGCAGCATCGGCAGTTCGCGCAGGCCCAGCTTGCTCTGCGCGTTGACGGCGCGCACGGCATTCACGTCCAACAGCTCGCAGCGTGCGATCGGCACGCCCATCTGGATGATCTGGATGGTGGCCTGGACGGCGCCGGCAATGCTGGGGAAGTGGCAGATTGCCGCGCTCACCGCCTCGGGCAGCGGGTAGAGCTTGAGCGTGACGGCGGTGATCACGCCCAGCGTGCCTTCGCTGCCGACGAACAGCCGCGTGAGGTCGTAGCCCGCGCTGGACTTCTTCGCGCGCGAGCCGGTGCGGATGACCTCGCCGGTGGCGGTCACCACTTCCAAAGCCAGCACGTTTTCGCGCATCGTGCCGTAGCGAACGGCATTCGTGCCACTGGCCCGCGTGGCGGCCATGCCGCCCAGCGAGGCATTGGCGCCGGGGTCGATGGGGAAGAACAGGCCCAGGTCCTTGATCTCGCGGTTGAGCTGCTCGCGTGTGACGCCGGGCTGCACCGTGACGGTCAGGTCGTCGGCGTTGATGCGCAGTACGCGGTTCATGCGGCTGCAGTCCACGCTGATGCCGCCCTGCACGGCCAGCAGGTGGCCTTCCAGCGAGGAGCCCACGCCGAAGGGAATCACCGGCACGCGGTGCTCGGCGGCCAGGCGCACGGCGGCGGCCACGTCATCGGTCGATTCGCAGAAGACGACGGCCTCGGGCGGCATCGCCGCGAAGGGTGATTCGTCGCGGCCGTGCTGGTCGCACACGGCAGCCGCCGTCGAGCAGCGCTCGCCGAAGTGCGCCCTTAGGCCCGCCAGCAACGGGGCCGGCATGGGCCGGGGCTGGAAGGCAGGCATCACTTGACCGGGCAGCGGAGCATTCATGGCGAAACCTTCGGGGTGAGCGGGCGATTCTAGGAAGCGGGGCCGCTCCCCGCATGCCACGGGAGTCCGGGCAAACCCACCGCCTGGGCTCAGGTCCCACCCCTGGCGGCCGAAATCGAGTCAGCCGACCGAGCCGACGCTGCCGCCCATGGCCACTGAAAAGAGAAACCTCTACCGCCTCCTGCACGTCCAGCCCGAAGCCCCGCTCGAAGTGATCAAGGCCAGCTACCGTGCCTTGATGACCACGCTGGGGGCGCATCCGGACCGCGGCGGCTCGCACGAGGTGGCCGCAGCGCTGAACGCCGCCTACGCGGTGCTGAGCGACCCGCTGCGCCGCGCCGCCTACGACCGCAGCCTGCGCCGGCCGGCCCGGCAGCTGATGGCCCGCGCCGAGCCCGCGCCGCCGGCCGTGCCGAGCCCGGAACCCACGGCCTGGCACCAGAACCGCATCTGTCCGATGTGCGCCGCACCTTTCCCCATGCCGCTGGGCCGCGACGCCCAGTGCAACCACTGCGGCGGCCCGCTGACGCCCGCGCCGGGCACGGAACATGGCCAGAACGAGCTGCTCGGCCGGCGCCGGGGCGAACGCTTTGCGCGCGGAGTCGACGCCCAGATGCTGGTGCCCGGACGCGCCGAGCCGCTGACCGTGCGCCTGCGCGACCTGTCGCTGACAGGGCTGTCGCTGTATGCCCGCCAGAGCCTGCCGGTCGGCGCGCCGTTTCGTGTCATCGCGCCGGGCTTCGACACCGTGGCCTATGTCGTGGCCGTGTCGCCTGCCGGCAGCGGCACGACGGTGCACGCGCGGCTGCTGACGCTGCGGCTGATCCGCACGAACGCCGGCACCTTCGTCTCCACGCAGGCCTGAGCCCGCGGACCGGCCGCCGACACCGGCCGACACGCCGCCGGGAGCCGTCGGCTGAAGCGCGCAGCGGCCGGCCCTGACGCCGCCAGTGCTGCTGCCGCTCCTGCACAATCCCTGCCCATGGGACAGCGACTCACGCAGATCGCCACGCGCACCGGCGACGATGGCACCACGGGCCTGGGCGACGGCACGCGGGTGGCCAAGAACGACCTGCGTGTCGCGGCCATGGGTGACGTGGACGAGCTCAATTCCAACCTCGGCCTGCTGCTGGTCGAGCCGCTGCCCGACGACATCCGCGAGCTGCTGGTCGTGATCCAGCACGAGCTGTTCAACCTGGGCGGCGAGCTCTCGATCCCGGGCTATGAACTGCTGAAGGCCGAAGCGGTGGCGCGGCTGGACGAGGCGCTGGCCACCTACAACGCGCGCCTGCCGCGCTTGCAGGAATTCATCCTGCCCGGCGGCACGCGCAGTGCCGCGCTGGCGCATGTGAGCCGCACCGTGGCGCGCCGTGCCGAGCGGTCCGTCATCGCACTGGCCGCCACGCAGCCCATCCACGACGCGCCGCGCCAGTACCTGAACCGGCTGTCCGACCTGCTGTTCGTGCTGGCCCGCGTGCTCAACCGCGCGAACCTGGACGGCCGCGGCGGCGACGACGTCTACTGGCGCAGCGAGCGCCTGGCGCGCGAAGAGCCCGGCGCGGACTGAAAGCCTCGCCGCGGCCTGCGACCTCGGCGTGCGGGCTCAGCGTGTCGCCAGCTCGCGCTGCAACCAGGCCCGGGCCAGGGCCCAGTCGCGCTTGACGGTCGCCAGCGACAGCCCCAGCACCTCGGCGATCTCCTCGTTCTCCAGCCCGCCGAAGAAGCGCAGCTCCACCACCTTGGCGGCGCGTGCATCCACCGCTTCGAAGGCCAGCAGCGCCTCGTGCACGGCCACCACATCGCGATCGGGCGACGCGCCGATGGCCTCCAGCGCGCCGTCGGTCATCTCCACGCGGTCGGCCGCGCGCTTCCCCGCGCGCTTGGCCAGGCCGTGGTTCACCAGGATGCGCCGCATCATGGTCGAGGCCACGGCCAGGAAATGCGCGCGGTTCTTCCACTGGGTGCGGCTTTGTTCGCTCATGCGGAACCAGGCCTCGTGCGCCAGGCCGGTGGCGCTGAGCGTGTGGCCCGCGTCCTCGCGCCGCAGGTGGCGGCCGGCCATGCGGCGCAAGTCGTCGTAGAGCAACTCGAACAGGCGCGGCCCGGCTGACGAGCCGTCCGCGCCGGCTTCGCTCAGCCACTGCGTGATCTGGGCGGGGTCCGGCGCCTCCGCACCCCTCATCCTTGGGGGATCGTCACTGTCGACGGCATTCATGGTGAGCCATTCTGAGGGGCGCCGCGGCGTAGGCCAATGCGCACGAGGACGCCACGCCACAGCGGCGGCGGCCCGTGCGCATCGACACCAGCCCCTCACGGAGATCCCATGCACACCCGTTCACCGCTTCGCCGCTTCTCCCGCCTGCTTCCCGGCCTGGCCCTGGCCGGTCTGCTGACCGCCTGCGGCGGCTGGTGGGACGATGACAGCACGTCCGCTGCCTCCGTCGAGCTCAGCGGGGTCGCCGCGACCGGCGCGGCCATCGCCAACGGCACCGTCACCGCCGTCAACACCCGGGGCGATCAGGCCACGGCCCGCACCGGCAGCGACGGCCGCTACACGGTGCAGGTCAGCGAAGGCGCGCCGTACATCCTGTCCGTCGTCGACAGCGCCGGCAAGACCTGGTACTCGTATGCGGCCGCAGCCGGCACGGCGCACATCACGCCGCTGACCACACTGGCGCTGCTGGATGCCAACGGCGACAAGCCGCTGGCCGACCTGATGGCGGCCTGGCGCAGTGCCGCGCTGACCGAGGCACGGGTCATCGGAGGCGCCAAGACGGTGAACGCCAACCTGCGCGAGCTGATGGCCGGCGCGGGTGTGGACGCCAGCAGCGTCAACATCTTCAACGCCGCCAGCTTTGCGGCCAACCGCACGGGGCTGGATGCCGTGCTCGACAGCATGCGCGTGAGCCTGACCTGCAGCGCCGCCAGTTGCACGCAGCGCATCACGGGCCCGGCCGGCACCACGCTCGTGAACTGGAATGGCGACATCGCCACGACCGGCATCACGGTCAGCTGGAGCGTGGCGGGCACAGGCACGTCCACCGGCACGGGCGGCACGACGGGCGGAACCACCAGCGGCAGCGTCACCGTGGGTGTGGGCAGCTGCAAGAACCCGACGGCGGGCACCTACTCGCTGGTCGTGCAGACCGCGGTGTCCGGCGTGGGCGTGGCCATCCCCGAGGTCTGTATCGACGGGTTGCCCGCGCGGCCCGCCACGCAGGCCGAGTTCTGCGCCGCCGACAGCACCAAGGGCCAGTTGCCGCCCGGCGTGGAGATCGTCAGCTGCAGCTTCGCCGGTGACAAGGGCACGATCCAGGCGCGGATCACTTCACCGCTCGTCATCGATTACACCGTCACTTACACGTTCGTGAAGCGCTGAAGGCGCGGCTCGGGCTCGAATCGCCGCTGACTGCCGCATGTCCTCGAGCCCCAGCCCGACCCCGCCGCCCGAACCACCCGTGTCCACACACTGGGCGCAGGTGCGTGCCCTGTTCGACGAGGCCATGGAACTGCCGGCGGCCGACCGCGCCGGCTTCGTCGAGGGCGTCACCGCCGATGACTGGGTGCGCCATGAGGTGCTGAGCCTGCTGGCACACGGCGGTGACGACAGCCTGCTGGAGCGTCCCGCGGCGGCGTGGGCGTGGTCGGACGGTGTGCCGGAACTGCCGCATGCGTCGCCGCCGGCCGGCGACCGCCAGGGCCAGCGCATCGGACCCTGGGCCATCGAGTCGCTGCTGGGACGCGGCGGCATGGGCGAGGTCTGGCTGGCCCGCCGTGTCGATGGCGCGTTCCAGGGCCAGGCGGCCATCAAGGTGCTGCGACGCGGCATGGATTCCGCGGGCGTGCTGGCCCGCTTTGCGCTGGAACAGCAGGCGTTGGCGCGGCTCACGCACCCGCACATCGCCCGGCTGCTGGATGCGGGGCGCACCGCGGACGGCCTGCCTTATGTGGTGATGGAGCACGTGCCGGGCGTGCCCATTTCGCAGGCCTGCCAGGGGCGCCGGCTGGAGGACCGCCTGGCGCTGTTCCTGCAATTGGCCGACGCGGTGGCGCATGCGCACCGCAACCTGCTGGTGCACCGCGACCTCAAGCCCAGCAACGTGCTGGTGATGCCGCCCGAGTCCGGCACGGACGGCGCAGGGCGGGTCAAGCTGCTCGATTTCGGCATCGCCAAGGCGCTGGACCCGCTGGAGGGGGCGGACCCGTCGATCACGCAGGCCGGCGAGCGTCCGTTCACGCCGCACTTCGCCAGCCCCGAGCAGGTGCGCGGCGAGCCCGTGAGCACGGCCACCGACATCTACAGCCTGGGCGTGCTGCTGTACGTCATGCTGACCGGCACGCGGCCCTACGGGCGCGACGCCACGAGCCCGCACGAAGCCGCGCGCAGCGTGCTGGAAGAGGAGCCTTCGCGCCCGAGCACGCTGTCGCCCGGGCTGGTGGCGGACCCGCAGTGGCTGGCCACGCGCAAGCGCCTGCGCGGCGACCTGGACAACGTGCTGCTCAAGGCGCTGGACAAGCGTGTCGAGCGCCGCTATTCGAGCGTGGATGCGCTGGCCGCGGACATCCGCGCCTTCCTCGGCGGCCATCCCGTCAGCGCGCGACCGGCCTCCGCGGCTTATCTCGCCTCGCGCTTCGTGCGGCGCCACCGCATGGGTGTGGGTCTGGCCGCGCTGGCGCTGGCCGGCGTGGTGGGTGGCGCCGCGCTGGCACTGTGGCAGGCCCGCATCGCGGACGAGCAGCGCGATCTGGCGCGCCAGCGCTTCCAGCAGGTCCACGAGATGGCCAACCAGCTGGTCTTCAAGTACCACGACCAGATCGAGAACCTGCCCGGTGCGACGAAGGTGCGCGAGGCCCTGTTGTCGGACGCGCTGGTCTTCCTCGACGGCCTGGCCGCCAGCGCGCAGGAAGACGACAAACTCGCGCAGGACCTCGCCGGCGCGTACTACCGCATCAGCCGGCTGCAGGGCCTGGACACCTCGATCAATACCGACCAGCACGACCAGGCCGCCGTCAACCTGCGCAAGGCCCTGGCGCTGAGCGAGCGCTACGCGCAGCGCGCCGATCTGCCGCTGGCGGCCATGGGCGGCGTGATCAGCATGCACATCAGCCACGGCGAACTGCTGCAGCGCGCCGGACGCATGGCCGCTGCCGAGCAGGCGCTGCTGGCGGGCCTGCCGCTGGTCGAACGCGGCCTGGCGCGTGCGCCGCTGGACACCTGGTCGCTGTCCAGCGCGCTGACGCTCTACGGCGTGCACGCGCGCCTGCTGGGCAGCAACCTGGCGGTGGCCACACTCGGGCGCTGGCGCGACGCCTGCGCGCGGGCCGACCTGGCGCGCGCCACGGCGGACAAGACACTCGCCGCGGACCCGGCCAATGTCTACGGCCCCGATACGCTGGCCTTCACCGTGGGCGAACAGGCGCAGTGCCGGCTGTTGTCCGGCGACGCCGCGGGGGCCGCGGCCTTGTTCGAAGAGCAGGTGGCCCTGCGTGACCGCATGGCCCAGCGCTTTGCGGACGACATGGACTTCCGCTACCAGCGATCCATCGCGCGTGCGAACCTGGCGCGTGCGCAGTCGCAGCAGGGTGCGCATGACGTGGCACGTCAGACATTCGCGCAGGCGCTGCATATCGCGCAGCAGGCGCGCGATGCCGATCCGGGCAATCGGGCAGCCGTGCAGCGCGTCGAACAGCTCGAGATCCAGGCGCTGGCGCTGGACATCGACGCCGGCCGCGCCGACGCCGCGCGCACGCGGGCGAACAGCCTGTGGCCGCGCGTGCAGGCGATGCCGGCCGGGCCGTTCGTGCAGCGACGCGCCCGCGCGGAGGCCTGGCTGTGGCTGGCACGCGCGCTGCGGTCCAGCGACCCGCAGCGCGCCGGCGACTGGGCAGCCCTGGCGGCCGCCGATCTGCAGCCCGAGGGCACGCAGGACGACAACGTCACGCGCCGCTGGCTGCTGGCGCAGGCCCTGGGCGAACAGGCGCAGGCGCACCAGGCACAAGGCCGGCGCGCGGATGCCGCACGGCTGGCCGCCCAGGCCATGGCGCTGTGGCAGCAGCGGCCGCCCGAGGAAGGGCCGCCGCCCGCGCTGCGCCGCTGGATCACGCCGGTGGAACGGCTGGCTACGCCGTAGCGCGCCGTCGCCCCGCCGGGTGGCGGGCGCGTTCACCCCCGCGTCGACCCGGCCTCGCTGGGCCGCTTCAGCGGCTGCGCCGCGCCTTCACCGCGCCGGCCAGGATGTTCAGCACCTCGACCGAATCGTTCCAGCCGATGCAGGCGTCGGTGATGCTCTGGCCGTAGCGCAGCGTGGCGGGATCGTCTTTGCCGGGGCTGAATTTCTGGGCGCCGTCCTCGAGGTGGCTCTCGACCATCGCCCCGAAGATGCAGCGGTTGCCGTGGCCCAGCTGTGTGGCGATGTCGCGTGCGACGTCGATCTGCCGCATGTGCTGCTTGCTGCTGTTGGCGTGGCTGAAGTCCACCATCAGGCGGCAATCCATCTTGGCGGCCTCGATCTCCTTGCAGGCCGCCGCCACGCTGGCCGCGTCGTAGTTGGGCGTCTTGCCGCCGCGCAGGATCACGTGGCAATCCTTGTTGCCCTTGGTCTCGACGATGGAGACCTGGCCGTTCTTGTGCACCGACAGGAAGTGGTGCGGGCGGGCCGCGGCCTGGATCGCGTCGATGGCGATCTTGACGTTGCCGTCCGTGCCGTTCTTGAAGCCCACCGGCGCGCTCAGGCCCGAGGCGAGCTCGCGGTGCACCTGGCTTTCCGTGGTGCGCGCGCCGATCGCGCCCCAGGCGATCAGGTCGCCGATGTACTGCGGGCTGATCACGTCCAGGAACTCACCCGCGGCCGGCACGCCCAGGCGGTTGATCTCCACCAGCAGCTGGCGCGCGATGCGCAGGCCTTCGTGGATGCGGTAGCTGCCGTCCAGGTACGGGTCGTTGATCAGGCCCTTCCAGCCCACCGTGGTGCGCGGCTTCTCGAAATACACGCGCATCACGATTTCCAGGGTATCGGCGTGGCGCTCGCGCTCGCGCTTGAGGCGCTTGGCGTACTCGATGGCGGCGTCCGGGTCGTGGATGGAACACGGCCCGATGACGACCAGCAGCCGGTCATCCTTGCCATGCACGATGTCGCGCACCGCGTGGCGCGTGGAGCCGACCAGCTTCTCCACCGGCGTGTCGGCGATGGGGAAGAACTTGATCAGGTGCTCGGGGGGCGGCAGCGGGGTCACGTCCTTGATCCGCTGGTCGTCGGTCTGGCTGGTCTTTTCGCTGAGCGCATACCAACCCTCGCTGGCGCTTCGGTTCGACATCTTCTGGGCTCCTGATCGTGGGGTGATGGGTGGGGGGATGGCGACCCGTCGGGATGGCACCGGCGAAAAAAAACCGCCGGGGTCTCCGGCGGTTTTCTGGGTGCTTCGCGATCCGTTCGACTACGCGTTTGCCTCTCCAGCCGCCAGACGGGGCGAGAACCAAAAGTAGGCAAAAAAGTACGCGGGGACGCGACGCATGGGCAGGAATGTATCACGGCGGGTCTGGCGAGCCGCTGACGCCGCCGGCGCGCCCGGCGGCGCGAGGGGCCGTGCGGCGACACCCCACGATCGTGGGGGAGGCTGAGCCGCGGCGCGCCCACGCGCTGCGTAAGTGGGCAGTCCGTCATCGAGGACGGCAGCTTTTCCACGAGGAACCCATGAAGAACACCTGCGCACGACACCTCCTGCCGCTCATGGCGGCCCTCTCGCTGACGGCCTGTGGCGGCTGGATGGACGACGACGCCGACGCATCAGCCCAGGGCACCACCACGACCAGCACCCCGGCAACCGACACGACCACGCCCGCCACCACGACGACGACCACGACGACCAGCAGCGCCCTGAGCTGCAACACCGCCGGCTACGTGGCCGGTTCGGTGGAACTGCCCAGCGCGGCCCAGCTCGCCGCCTATGCCGGCACCTACGACGGCGACGAAGGCCAGTACGGGCCCAACCCCGGCGACCCGTTCGTGAAGGCGGGCGGGGCGACCATGGTGCTCGGTGCGGACGGCGCGCTCAGCTACAAGGGCACCACCTACAGCGTGAGCTCGGCCTGCATCGACAAGGTCGCAGGCCCCTACGGCAAGATCCTCTACCTCGTCGCCGGCAAGGGGCATCTGGACGTGGCCGACAAGCCCGACGCCACGCTGGGCAACGCCTGGGGCGTTGCACTGAGCGACGGCATGACGATCTTCACCAAGGCCTACAAGCGCTGAGCGCCGGTCCGCGCCCAGCTGCAGTCGGGCGGCGCCTGACCCGCGCCCCAGTCCCCAACCTGCGGTTCAGGCCAGCCGCAGGTCGAACGCGGCCTGCGCCACCACGCGGCCGTTGATGCGCAGGTCCACCTCGTGTGGGCCTGCGTAGTAGCGCCGGGTGGTGATGAGCCGGATCGCGTGGCGCTTGCGCAAGTTGCGCGACTCGCCGGGCGCCAGCTGCAGCTGCCAGCCCTTGAAGACTTTCGGCGCCAGCAAGCCGTTGGCCTTGCGGTGGTGCACCGCGTAGTCGATGACCAGCGTCTGCGGCTGAGCGGCCGCCGATTGCAGCAGCACTGCGATCTCGACCGACTCGCCCAGCACGATCGATGCCGGCGA
This sequence comes from Pseudomonadota bacterium, assembly GCA_963205115.1. Classification (GTDB taxonomy): domain Bacteria; phylum Pseudomonadota; class Gammaproteobacteria; order Burkholderiales; family Burkholderiaceae_C; genus Rubrivivax. The sequence goes on from CAUJHV010000032.1 coordinate 148,959, forward strand.
GACCGCCAGCGTGGCCGAGCCCCGGAAGGCCTCCCCGGTGCCCCACAGGCCCAGGACCCGCGTGTCGCCCTGCTTGATCAGGCTGCGGCAGGCGTGGCGCAGCAGTGCACGCCGCGCGGCGGTGGCGCCGGGCAGGTATTGCGCGACCCAGTCCGCGACGATCGCCGGATGGTCCTTGGCGATGTCGTTGAGGTGGTTGGCCACACTGCGCCGCACGTAGTCGCTCGGGTCGTCCTGCAGCGCGCGCAGCAGCGGCAGCGTGGGCGAGGGGTCGGCGATCAGCCCGCGCAGCTGCAGGCCCCAGGGCAGGCGCGGGCGGCTGCCCTCGCTGACCAGGCGCCGTACGTGTTCGCTCGGGTCAGTGGTCCAGGTCTGCAGCGTGGCCCAGGTCGTGGCGGGGTGCTGCTCGATGAAGGCGCGAATCGCCCATTCGGCCGAGAAGCGCTGCGTCAATGCATGCAGGCAGGCCAGCGCGCGCGGCGGGTCGCCCTGACCGCGGCGCGCGACAAATTCGGTCATCGGCCAGACGATCCAGCCGCGCAGCCCCTGATCATCGGGTGACACGTTGGACGAGCCGTCGCCCGGCGGGCGCGGTGTCGCCAGACTGGCTTCGATCAGGCCCGCCGCGCGTGTGAAATCCGCCGGCAGAGCGGCTTCCAGCGCCGTGGCGATGTGCTGCGCGCGCGCCTTCAGCTCGAGATCTTCCAGCCCGGCCAGCGCCTGCTGCTCGAAGCGTGCGCGGTCGAACCCGCGGCCAGCCTGCTGCAAGCCACGGCCCGCCTCGCGCACGAGCGCGGGGTTCAGCAGGTTCTTGAAGGGCTCCACGCGCCGCAGGCGTTCCGTGCGACGCGCCGCGGCCGGATCAGGCCGTGCCGCCGACCGTCAGGCCTTCGATGCGCAAGGTCGGCTGGCCCACGCCCACCGGTACGCTCTGGCCTTCCTTGCCGCACACGCCCACGCCGGTGTCCAGCGACATGTCGTTGCCGATCATCGTCACGCGCTTCAAGGCCTGCGGGCCGTTGCCGATGATGGTCGCGCCCTTGACCGGGTACTGGATGCGGCCGTTCTCCACCCAGAAGGCTTCGCTGGCCGAGAAGACAAATTTGCCGCTGGTGATGTCGACCTGACCGCCGCCGAAATTCGTGGCATAGAGGCCGCGCTGGATGCTGGCGACGATCTCGTCGCGGCTGCGCGTGCCGCCCAGCATGTAGGTGTTGGTCATGCGCGGCATCGGCACATGGGCATAGCTTTCGCGGCGGCCGTTGCCGGTGGGCTTCACGCCCATCAGGCGCGCGTTGAGGCTGTCCTGCATGTAGCCCTTGAGGATGCCGTCCTCGATCAGCACGTTGCGCTGGCTGGCGTGGCCTTCGTCGTCGACATTCAGCGAGCCGCGGCGGTCGGGGATGGTGCCGTCGTCCAGCACGGTCACACCCTTGGCGGCCACGCGCTGGCCGATGCGCCCGGCGAAGATGCTCGAACCCTTGCGGTTGAAGTCGCCTTCCAGGCCGTGGCCGACGGCCTCGTGCAGCAGCACGCCGGGCCAGCCCGGGCCGAGCACGACGGTCATCTCGCCGGCCGGCGCGGGGCGGCTTTCGAGGTTGGTGAGCGCGGCATTGACGGCCTGGTCGACATAGCCGGCCAGGATGCTGTCGGTGAAATAGCCCAGCCCGAAGCGGCCGCCGCCGCCGCCGGAGCCGATCTCGCGCCGGCCGTCCTGCTCGGCGATCACGGTGATGCTCACGCGCACCAGCGGGCGCACGTCGGCTGCGCGCGTGCCGTCGGCACGGGCCACCAGCACCACCTCGTGCACGGCATGCACGCCGGCCATGACCTGGGCCACACGCGGGTCCTTGGCGCGCGCCATCTTCTCCGCGCGTTCCAGCAGCGAGACCTTCTGCGCGCTGTCCAGCGTGCCGATGGGGTCGGTGGGCGCATACAGCGTGCGGATGCCCGCCACCTTCGGCCGCGTCGGCACTTTCACGCGGCGCTGCTGCCCGGCCGCGGCGATGGTGCGCACCGTGCGCGCCGCGTCCATCAGCGAGGCCGCCGAGAGGTCGTCGGAATAGGCGAAGGCCGTCTTCTCGCCCGCGACGGCGCGCACGCCCACGCCTTGCTCGATCATGAAGCTGCCGCTCTTGACGATGCCTTCTTCGAGGCCCCAGCTCTCGTGGCGCGTCGTCTGGAAATACAAGTCGGCGTCATCGATGCGGTGTTCGCCGATCAGCGCCAGCGCCTGCTGCAGATGCGTGTCGGTCAGGCCGGCCGGATCGAGCATCACCGACTGGGCCACGGCCATGCGTTCGAGAGTGGGTTCGCGGGAAATCATCGGCGGGCCTCGCAGGGTGGGTGGCTCCGGATCGGACCGGGGCGCAAGAGGTGAAGCCGGCGATTCTAGGAATCGCCGCGTGGCTGTAGCGTACAAGGTTCTTTACGTGTGGCCGGCCGTGGCGCCGTCGTCCGGATGGACTGTCGTCACGTTGCTGACCCACGGCGTCACGATCGGCGCCGCCTGCGAGGAGTAGCACCATCATGTCCCCATCTCTCAAGACCCTGCTGGCCGCTGCCGTTCTGGCGGCCGTGTCCGCCACCACGTTCGCCCAGACCGCCACCCCGGGCGTGGACCGCCGGCAGGAGAACCAGGCGGCACGCATGGCCTCTGGTGCCGCATCCGGCGCCTTGACGCCGCGCGAACAGCGCCGCCTGAACCGCGAGCAGAAGGCCATAGCGCGCGCCGAAGACCGCGCCAAGGCCGACGGCACGGTGACGCCGAAGGAGCGCAAGCACCTCAACCGCATGCAGGACCGCGCCAGCCACAAGATCCACCGCCAGAAACATGACCGTCAGCACAAGCAGGCGCCGGGTGCGGCGGCGAGCGTGTCGGGCAAGTAGGCGCCCGGCGACTCGCCGGCTTCAGCCGCCGGACACGAGATGTCCGATGGCATTCGGCAGGCATGAGGCTCCACGCAGGTGGAGCCTCATGTCCGGCCTCAGGCTTTCATGGCCAGGCCAGCGGTGTACAGCGCATTGCGTGGCGCGCCGCTGATCTGCGCGGCCAGCGATACCGCCTGCTTCAAGGGCAGCTCGGCCGCCAGCAGGCGCAGCACCCGCAGCGCGGCTTCGGGCACGGCCCCTTCGGCGTCTGCCGGCGCCGTGCGCGGGATGGCATGCAGCACCAGCACGAATTCGCCGCGCGTGCGGTTCGAATCCGCCGCCAGCCAGGCGGGCAGTTCGGCCGCAGGCTGTGTGGCGATCGACTCGAACTGCTTGGTCAATTCGCGGCACAGCGTCACGCGCCTGCCGGGCGCCGCGCGGGCGAGTTCGTCGGCCAGCGTCGTGATGCGGTGCGGCGCCTCGAAGAGCACCTGCGCCTGCGCGTCTTCGGCGCAGCCGGTCAGCGCGGAATGGCGTTCCGCGCCCTTGGCGGGCAGGAAGCCGACAAAGCGAAAGCCCTGGGCCTGCGCGTCGCCGGCCACGCTGATGGCGGCCAGCGCGCTGCTGGCGCCCGGGATCGGCACCACCGCATGCCCGGCGGCCACCGCCGCGGCCACCAGCAGCGCGCCCGGGTCGGACACCGCCGGCGTGCCCGCGTCGCTGACATAGGCCACGCGCTCGCCGCGCGCGAGTGACTCGCACACCCGCGCGGCAGCCTGCGCCTCGTTGTGCGCATGCAGCGCCATCAGCGGCTTGCTCAGCCCCAGGTGGTGCAGCAGCGTGCCGCTGTGGCGCGTGTCCTCGCAGGCCACCTGGTCCACCAGCGCCAGCACGTGCAGCGCACGCAGGCTGATGTCGGCCAGGTTGCCGATGGGCGTGGCCACGAGGTACAGCGCGCCTTTGGGATACTGCTGCCCGCCGGCGGCCGCCTGGGCCGCACGCAAGAGCAGGGATGCATCGATGGTCACGGGCTCTCCCGGGAAGAAGACCACCGGCGTGGTGGGTGAAGCGGCCGAGCAGCTGGCGCTGGCCTATCTGCAGCGCCAGGGGCTGACGCTGGTGCAGCGCAATTATCGAGTCGCCCGCGGCCCGTCCGCCCGCGGCGGCGAGATCGACCTCATCCTGCGCGATGTCGACGGCACGCTGGTCTTCGTCGAGGTGCGTGCCCGTGCGGGTACGGACCAGGGCGGTGCGGCGGCGTCGATCGGCGCTGGCAAGCAGCGGCGCATCGTGCGCACCGCGCAGCACTACCTGATGAACCTGGTGACGCTGCCGCCCTGCCGCTTCGACGTGGTGGCGGTGGATGGCGAACAGCTGGAGTGGATCCGCGCGGCGTTCGATGCGGGCTGAGGGCGCTGGCGTGTGGTCGTCGCACGGCGCGGGCGTGGGGCGGCTCGACGTTCGAGCCGACAACTCTGCGGAACTGCCCCGTTGGCCCCCTGTCATATGATGCATGTTCATGCTCGAACAACGCATCCAGCAGCAGTTCTTCGAGAACGCCGATCTTCAGAACCAGGCCGCCGAAATGTTGTCCCGTCCGGTGGCCGAGGCTGCCGAGGCCGTGGCCGCGTGCATCACGGCCGGGGGCAAGGTGGTCGTCGCCGGCAGCGAGGCCGGCGCCGTTCTCGCACCCATCTTCAGCCAGGCCTTCACCGGGCGTTTCGAACGCGAACGCCCGCCGCTGGCGTCTCTGACGCTGCGCGACGAGCCGGCATCGCCGCTGGCCCAGCAGATCACCGCACTGGGGCAGCCCGGCGACCTGCTGCTGCTCATCGACGGCGGCGGCACGCTGGAGACCCTGCAGCGCGCGGCGCGCGCCGCGCAGGGCATGGACATGTCGGTCATCTTGCTCACGGGTGCCGAGTCGGCGCAGTGGCGGCAGGTGCTGACCGAAACCGATCTGCTGGTGGCTGTCCCGCACGACCGCGCCGCGCGTGTGGCCGAGACACATCTGCTGGTGTTGCACTGCCTGTGCGATGCCGTCGACCTTCAACTCATGGGTGAACAGGAATCCACATGACCGCTTTCGACAACCGCCGCGCACCCGCTGCATCCCGTCGCACCGTCGCCCTGTGCGCCGCGCTGGCCATCAGCGCCGGCCTGGGCGCCTGCGCCCCGCTGGTGCTGGGCGGCGCGATGGTGGGCGGCGCGATGGTCGCGTCCGACCGACGCACCTCGGGCGCGCAGCTCGAAGACCAGTCCATCGAGCTCAAGGCCGATGCGCGCATCGGCTCCGCCGTGGGCAACCGCGGGCACATCAGCGTGACCAGCTACAACCGCTCGGTGCTGCTGACCGGCGAGGCCTCGAGCGAGGCAGACAAGGCGGCGGCCGAACAGGCCGTGCGCGGTATCGAGAATATCCGTGGCGTGGTCAACGAACTGGCCATCGCGGGTGCGAGCTCGATGACTGCGCGCTCCAACGACACGCTGCTGACCACGCGCGTCAAGGGCGCGCTGCTGGAGGCCAAGGACCTGCACGCCAATGCCATCAAGGTGCTCACCGAGCGCGGCAATGTCTACCTGATGGGCCGCGTCACCGAACGCGAGGCGGGGCGCGCTGCCGATGTGGCGCGCAACGTGCCGGGCGTGCAGAAGGTCGTGCGTGTCTTCGAGGTGATCAGCGAGGCCGAGCTGGCCTCGCTGCAGCCGAGGCCTGCCTCGGGCGCGGCGTCCGCGCCACGCTGAAAGCCGCGCGATCGAACCCTGCCGGGCAACCCGACCCAGCTCGGGGCGGCGATTCGGCGGGCCGGGGCCCGCCGCCGCTCACTTCAAGCGGGTAATCAGGCTCGAGGTGTCCCAGCGCCGGCCGCCGGCGGTCTGCACGTCGGCGTAGAACTGGTCGACCAGCGCCGTCACCGGCAGCTTGGCGCCGTTGCGGCGGCTTTCGTCGAGCACCAGGCCCAGGTCCTTGCGCATCCAGTCCACGGCAAAGCCGAAGTCGAACTTGCCGTCGACCATGGTCTTGCCGCGGTTGTCCATCTGCCAGCTCTGCGCCGCGCCCTTGCCGATGACATCCAGCACGAGCTTCATGTCCAACCCGGCTTTCTGGCCGAAGGCGATGGCCTCCGACAGGCCCTGCACCAGGCCGGCGATGGCGATCTGGTTGACCATCTTGGCGAGCTGACCGGCGCCGCTGGCACCCACCAGCGTGACGGCGCGCGAGAAGGCCATGGCGGCGGGTTTCATCGCGTCGAAATCCGCGGCGTCACCGCCGCACATCACCGTGAGCAGGCCGTTGACCGCACCGGCCTGGCCACCGGACACCGGCGCGTCGACGAAGCGCAGGCCCAGGGCGGCCGCCGCCGCGTACAGCTCGCGCGCCACTTCGGCCGAGGCCGTCGTGTGGTCCACGAAGATGGCGCCGGGCTTCATGCCGGCAAAGGCGCCGTTGGCGCCCAGCGTCACCGAACGCAGGTCATCATCGTTGCCGACACAGGCGAAGACGATGTCGGCGTCGCGCGCGGCTTCACGCGGCGTGGGCGCGTGCCGATGGCCGTATTCGGCCGTCCAGGCCTGCGCCTTGGCGGCGCTGCGGTTGTAGACCGTCACCGAGTGGCCGGCGCGGGCCAGGTGTCCGGCCATGGGATAGCCCATGACACCCAGACCCAGAAAGGCGACCTGGCGCGCGGGGGTGGGCTCGTAGCTGCGGGGGGTGGGAGCATTCATGGCGCACATGCTGCCACGAATGACGCGCGGCCCGGATGCGGGCCTGCCCGGTGCCCTTCCGGCGCGCGGGTGGTGTCCCGCCCGGCGGGAGCTTGCGAGGCAGGGCCATCCCCGCATGCGCGGCGATGGAGCGGGCTTCGCGCAGCCCGGCCCTGCGGCGCGCTCAGACGATCTTCAGGTGCTCGGTGCCAGCCGAGAGATCGGAGTTGTGCGCGCGCTTGCTGTGCAGCTTGATCTGCAGCCGCAGGTCGTTGACCGAATCGGCATTGCGCAGCGCGTCCTCGAAGGTCACCACGTTGGCCTCGTACAGGTCGAACAGCGCCTGGTCGAAGGTCTGCATGCCCAGCTCGCGCGAGCGCTTCATCAGGTCCTTGATCTCGGTGACCTCGCCCTTGAAGATGAGGTCGGCGATCAGCGGCGTATTCAGCAGCACTTCCACCGCGGCGATGCGGCCGCGGCCTTCCTGGCGCGGCAGCAGGCGTTGCGAGACCAGCGCGCGCAGGTTCAGCGACAGGTCCATCAGCAGCTGCTGGCGGCGCTCTTCGGGGAAGAAGTTGATGATGCGGTCCAGCGCCTGGTTGGCGCTGTTGGCGTGCAGCGTGGCCATGCACAGGTGGCCGGTCTCGGAGAACGAGATGGCATGGTCCATCGACTCGCGGTCGCGGATCTCGCCCATCAGGATGACGTCGGGCGCCTGGCGCAGCGCATTCTTCAGCGCGGCCTCCCAGCTATCGGTGTCCAGCCCCAGCTCGCGCTGCGTGACGATGCAGTTCTTGTGCGGATGCACGAACTCCACCGGATCTTCCACCGTGATGATGTGGCCGTAGGAGTGTTCGTTGCGCCAGTCGACCATGGCCGCCAGCGAGGTGCTCTTGCCCGAGCCCGTGGAGCCCACGAAGATCACCAGGCCGCGCTTGGTCAGCGCCACATCCTTCAGCACCGACGGCAGCAGCAGCGCGTCGATGGTCGGCAGCGTGGCCGGAATGACCCGGAAGACCAGGCCCACGTGACCCTGCTGCATGAAGGCGTTGCAGCGGAAGCGGCCGATGCCGCTGGGCGAGATCGCGAAGTTGCACTCCTTGGTGCGCTCGAACTCCGCGGCCTGCTTGTCGTTCATCACCGCACGCGCCAGCTGCAGCGTGTGCTGGCCGCTGAGCGCCTGCGGGCTGACCTTCGTGACCTTGCCGTCGACCTTCATCGCGGGCGGGAAGTCGGCGGTCAGGAAGAGGTCCGAACCCTGGCGCGCCACCATCAGGCGCAGCAGGTCGTGGACGAATTTGGCGGCTTGGTCGCGTTCCATGGCTCAACTTTCCTTTGTCTTCATACCGCCCACCCCACGGGCTCGCAGAGCTCACCCAGGGAAATTCTCGGGAATCTTGGCCTTTGCGCGCGCCTCGACCGGTGCGATGACGTTGCGGCGGACCAGATCGGACAGGTTCTGGTCCAGCGTCTGCATGCCGATGTTCTGGCCGGTCTGGATGGCCGAATACATCTGCGCGATCTTGTTTTCGCGGATCAGGTTCTTGATGGCCGAGGTGCCGATCATGATCTCGTGCGCGGCCACGCGGCCGTTGCCGTCCTTGGTCTTGCACAGCGTCTGCGAGATCACGGCGACCAGCGATTCCGACAGCATCGCGCGCACCATTTCCTTCTCGGCCGCAGGGAAGACGTCCACGATGCGGTCGACGGTCTTGGCGGCCGAACTGGTGTGCAGCGTGCCGAAGACCAGGTGGCCGGTCTCGGCGGCGGACAGGGCCAGGCGGATGGTCTCCAGGTCGCGCATTTCGCCCACGAGGATCGCGTCCGGGTCTTCGCGCAGCGCCGAGCGCAGCGCGTTGTTGAAGCTCAGCGTGTGCGGGCCGACCTCACGCTGGTTGATCAGGCACTTCTTGCTGTCGTGCACGAATTCGATCGGGTCTTCCACGGTCAGCACGTGGCCGTATTCGTTTTCGTTGAGGTGGTTGACCATGGCCGCCAGCGTCGTGCTCTTGCCCGAGCCCGTGGGGCCGGTCACGAGCACCATGCCGCGTGGCTTGAGTGCCAGATCGGCAAAGATCTTGGGCGCGTTCAGCTGCTCCAGCGTCAGGATCTTGCTCGGAATGGTCCGGAAGACGGCGCCCGCACCGCGGTTCTGGTTGAAGGCATTCACGCGGAAACGCGCCAGGCCCTGGATCTCGAAGCTGAAGTCGCACTCCAGCGTGTCCTCGTAGACCTTGCGCTGCGAGTCGTTCATGATGTCGTAGACCATGTCGTGGACCATCTTGTGGTCCATGGGCTCGACATTGATGCGGCGCACGTCGCCATGCACGCGGATCATCGGCGGCAGGCCGGCCGACAGGTGCAGGTCCGAAGCCTTGTTCTTGACGGAAAACGCCAGCAGTTGGGTGATATCCATGGGGGGCGGGAAGGCGTGGGGGAGTTGACGGGCACACCGCGTCGCCCGGGGTCCGTGCAAGGGGACAATGCGATCCCGACGGACCATCCATCGGGGGGTGGTTCGGGTCATTATGCAAACCATCGAAGAGCGCCTGCAACTTGTTAAAGACCGCCTTTTGCAAGCACTTGCGCGCTTCGGGCGGCCTGCCGATGCGGTCACGCTGCTGGCGGTCTCCAAGACCCAGCCCGCCCAGGCCGTGCGCGAGGCCGCCGCGGCCGGCCAGCGGGCTTTCGGCGAAAACTACGTGCAGGAAGCGCTGGACAAGATACAGGCGCTGGCCGACCTGCGCGCGCAGCTGGCGTGGCACCTGATCGGCCCGCTGCAGAGCAACAAGACCCGTGTCGTGGCCGAGTCTTTCGACTGGGTGCACGCCGTGGACCGCCTGAAGATCGCGCAGCGCCTGTCCGAACAGCGCCCGGCGGCGCTGCCGCCCTTGAACATCTGCTTACAGGTCAACGTCAGCGGCGAGGCCAGCAAGAGCGGCGTGGCGCCCGCCGAGCTGCCGGCCCTGGCGCACGCGGTGGCCGCACTGCCGCGCCTGCGCCTGCGCGGGCTGATGAGCATCCCCGAACCTGCCGCTGATCTCGAGGCCCAGAGGCTGCCGCATCGCGAACTCAAGCGCCTGTTCGACAGCCTGTGCGCGCAAGGCCTGGCGCTGGATACGCTGTCGATGGGCATGAGCGCCGACATGGATGCCGCGGTGGCCGAAGGGTCGACCCTCGTGCGCATCGGCACGGCCATCTTCGGTGCGCGCGACCCCAAGCCGCCGGCGACCACCGACCGGCCCTGCGGCTGGAGCGGCGGGGCCTGAGCGCCCGCGCCAACGGCGGCGCACCGTCACCGGCCGTCACCCGACGGCCGTGCGCGACATTCAGTTCAGGTACATGCCCAGGTAGCGCCGGCCGTAGCTGACGGTCTCGGCATCGGGGCAGACGTCGAACCACTCCACCAGCTGCAGCCGGGCCTTCTCGCGCCATTCGGCCTTGTCGCGCATCACCACTTCCAGCAGCTGGTCGAAGGCCGCACGGTAGTCGCCTTCGTAGACACGGATGGCGGCCAGCGCGAAGCGGGCATCGAAGTCCTTGCGGTCGGCGGCGATGCGCGCCTCGAGTTCCGCGGCGCTGCCGGCGGGCTTGTTGCGCGCGATGCCGATGCGCTTGAGCAGCGCGGCGTGGCGGTCGTCCTGCTGCTCCATCTCGACGGAATTCAGCAGCTTCTCGGCTTCGTCCAGCGCGTCGCGTGCGATCAGCCGCTCGGCCAGGTCGCCGCTGAGGGCCATGTCGCCGGGCACGTGCATCAGGCCTTCGCGCAGCATGGCTTCGGCTGTTTGAGGGTCGGCCAGCTTGGCGTCCTCGCGCAGCGCGGCGATGGGGTCGGCCTGTTCGCCCAGGTGCTTGTCGAGGAAGGCGCGGATCTGGCTTTCGGGGATGGCGCCCATGAACTGGTCGACCGGGCGTCCGCCGATGAACAGCACCACCAGCGGGATGCTGCGGATCTGCAGCGCGGCGGAGATCTGCGGCGCTTCGTCGGTGTTGATCTTGGCCAGTTCGAAGCGGCCGCCGTACTCCTGCACCAGCTTCTCCAGCATGGGCTTGAGGTTGCGGCAAGGCGCGCACCAGGGCGCCCAGCAGTCCAGCAGCACGGGCACCTCGAGCGAGCGCTCGAGCACGGTCTGGCGGAAATCGGCTTCGGTGACGTCGTAGGACAGGGCGTCCGAGGCGGCGGAATTCGGGTTCATGAGCGGGTCCGTGCGAACAGGGTCAGAAGTGAGATGGGGGCGGCGGCGCGGGCTGCAAGCGCGGACGTCGACGCGGGCTTCAATCCAGCGTGACGCCCAGGCGGCGGATGACGGGGCCCCAGCGCGCCACGTCGGCGTCGATCACGCGCTTGAAATCGGCGGCGCTGCCGCCGACCACCGTCATGCCCTGGCGCGCCAACGCGGTCTTGACCTCGTCGCTGGCCAGCAGCGCATTGACATCGGCGTTGATCTTCGTGACGACCGCCTCCGGCATCGAGGCCGGGCCCAGAAGGCCGTTCCAGGCCAGCGCTTCGACAGCCGGGAAGCCCGACTCGGCCAGCGTGGGCACGTCCTTCAGGCTGTCCAGGCGCTGGCGGCTGCTGACGGCCAGCAGCCGCACCTTGCCGCTTTGCACGTGCGGCAGCAACGCCGGGGCGACCATGAAGGTGGCGTGCGCCTCGCCCTGCGCGACCGCCATGGCCGCCGGCGGCGAGCCGTTGAAGGGCACGTGCGCGGCCTGCGCGCCGGCCTCCGACAGGAACAGCTCCATCGTCAGGTGCGCCGAACTGCCGTTGCCCAGCGACGAGTAGTTCGCCTTGCCGGCCTGCGACTTGGCCCAGGCGGCAAATTCAGCCACCGTACGCGCGGGCACCTTCTCGGCATTCACCGCCAGCACATTGGCCTGGCTGGTGGTCATGACGATGGGCCGCAGATCCTTGGCGGGGTCGTAGGGCGTCTTCTTGTAGAGGAAGGGCGCATTGGCCACGGGGCCGTTGAAGCCGATCGCGACGGTGTGGCCGTCGGTGGACTTGGCCGCGACATCCAGGCCCAGCATGCCGCCGGCGCCGGGCTTGTTTTCCACGACCACGCTGTGGCCCCAGCGCGCGGCCAGCTTCTCGTTGAGCAGCCGCGCGATCAGGTCGAGCGAGCTGCCGGGGCCGGTGGGCACGACCAGGCGCACGGTCTGGGTGGGCCAGGCGGGCTGCGCCTGCGCGGGCGCGAGGACGGCCAAGGCGGACAGGGCGCACACGGCGGCCAGGGGGAGGGTGAGCAGGCGTCGACGCAACATGGTCCTTCCTCGGAGGGTGCGCCCGCACGGCGCGGGGCGCTGGAAAGCGGTGGGAGAGCGCTGAAAGGGCGCTATCGTAGTGGCCCGGCCGCCTGGCGGCACATCGGCCTTCGGCCGGCGAAGAACACCATGATCCGATTGTTGTTGGCCCTTCTCGTTGCCGCGGCTCTGGCCGTGGCCTATTTTTTCGTGGCCCTGAACTGGAGCTACTCCACCGGCGAGCGTGCCGGCTGGGTGCAGAAGCTCTCGAAGAAGGGCTGGATCTGCAAGACCTGGGAGGGCGAGCTGGCGCTGGTGTCGCTGCCCGGCAGCTCGGTCGAGAAGTTCTACTTCACCGTGCACGACGACGCCGTGGCCGAGCAGATCTCGCGCGTGGTCGGCAAGCGCGTGAGCCTGCACTACGAAGAGAAGGTCGGCCTGCCGACCACCTGCTTCGGCGAGACGCGCCACTTCGTCACCCAGGTCACCGAGTCGCCGGACATCCCGCTGGGGCCGGGCGTGAGCCTGCCGCAGGCGGGTACGCCCGCAGCGCCGGGTGCCGTGGTGCCTGCCGTGCCAGGTGCCGCCGCGCCGGTTGCGCCGGCCGTACCGGCCGCGCCAGGTGCGTCGATGCCGCCTGCTGCGCCCGGCGCGCAGGCCGTTCCGGCCGCACCCGTGGCGGCCCCCGCCGCCGTTGCGCCGCCCGCCGCAGCCGTGCAGGCGCCCGTGGTGCCTGCACCGGCCGTTGCCGTGCCTGCTGCGCCGGCTGCGTCGCGCTGAGGCCGCAGCTGCCGGCTCGGCTTCAGGGATACAGCCCGCGTTCCTCGCGCGCCGTCAGGATCCGCTCGCAGGCCACCGCGAAGGTGGCGGTGCGCAGGGTGATCTTGTGGCGGTCGGCCGTGTCCCAGATGTTGCGCAGCGCGCCGACCATGATCTTGTCCAGGCGCACGTTGATCTCGTCTTCGGTCCAGAAGAACGAGCTGAAGTCCTGCACCCACTCGAAATAGCTGACCGTCACGCCGCCGGAATTGCAGATGACGTCGGGCACGACGAGGATGCCGCGGTCGGCCATCACGTCGTCGGCGCTGGGCAGCGTGGGGCCGTTGGCGCCTTCGAGCACCAGCTTGGCCTTCAGGCGCCGCGCGCGGTCGGTGGTGATCTGGCCTTCCAGTGCCGCGGGAATCATGATCTCGCAGGCCACGTCCCAGAAGTCTTCGTTGGCCATGGGCTCGCTGCCGCGGAAGCCGGCCACGCCGCCGGTGTTCTTCACGTGCGGTATCAGCTCGGACAGGTCGAAGCCGGCGGCGTTGAAGATCGTGCCCGTGTGGTCCTGCGCCGCGACGATCTTCGCGCCGGCCTGGCCGAAGAGTTCGGCCGCCGATGAGCCGACGTTGCCGAAGCCCTGCACGGCCACGCGCGCGCCCTGCAGATCGAGATCGATGCGCCGGGCCGCCTCGCGCCCGGTGACGAAGACACCGCGCCCGGTGGCCTTCACGCGGCCCAGCGAGCCACCCAGGTGGATGGGCTTGCCGGTCACCACGCCCGTGGCCGTGGCGCCCACGTTCATCGAGTAGGTGTCCATCATCCAGGCCATGATCTGGCCGTTGGTGTTGACGTCCGGCGCCGGGATGTCCTGGTGCGGGCCGATGATGATGCCGATCTCGCTGGTGTAGCGGCGCGTGAGCTTCTCCAGTTCCTTGAGCGACAGCAGCTTCGGGTCGACGCGGATGCCGCCCTTGGCGCCGCCGTAGGGCAGGTTGACCGCGGCATTCTTGATGCTCATCCACGCGGCCAGCGCCATCACTTCTTCCAGCGTGACGTCGGGGTGGTAGCGCACGCCGCCCTTGCCCGGCCCGCGCGTGAGCGAGTGCTGCGAGCGGTAGCCCTCGAAGTGGCGCACCGTGCCGTCGTCCATCTCGATGGGGATGTCGACGATCAGCGTGCGCTTGGGCCGTTTGAGTGTCTCGACCCAGCGGGCCAGCCGGCCCAGGTAAGGCACGACACGATCCACCTGCGACAGGTAGGTGGACCAGGGACTGTCGGCTTCGACATGGACGTAGGACAGGCTCACGGTGACTCCTTGGTGTGGGCGATTCGTGTGCCGCGGCCACCCCATCGATGGCGAACGGCCGGGCCTTGTGGGCCGACCGGCGGCGTGATGCGTGGGACTGTAGGTGCACTTCCCGTGCTTGTGGAGCATGCTGCGACGCGTCATGCACCGATTGCATAACGCCCGATCGGCGCGGTCATGCGGCGCCTGCCGGCTGCCCCCTACACTGCGCCCTCATGAGTGCATCCACCTCGCGCATCGCCTTTATCGGCGGCGGCAACATGGCTTTGGCCATCCTCGGCGGTCTTCGCCGCGGCGGCACGCCGGCTTCGCAATTCCTCGTCGTCGAGCCGGTGGAAAGCCAGCGGCAGCGCCTGCTGGCCGAGTGCGGCATCACCGCCCAGGCGGCGGCCGATGCCTCGCTGGCCGGCTGCGAGCTGGTCGTCTGGGCAGTCAAGCCGCAGAGCTTTGCCGAGGCCGCGCAGGCCTGCCAAGGGCATGTCGCGGGCGCCTTGCAGCTGAGCATCATGGCCGGCGTGCGCTGCGCGACCATCGCCGCGGCCACCGGCAGCGCGCGCATCGTGCGGGCGATGCCCAATACGCCGGCCCTGATCGGCCGCGGCATCGCGGGCCTGTATGCGCAGCCCGCCGTCAGCGCCGAAGGCCGCGCGGCTGCCGAGGCGGTGCTGGCGCCCACCGGCAGCTGCGTGTGGGTCGCCCGCGAAGAAGACCTGGACGCCGTGACGGCGCTGTCAGGCTCGGGCCCGGCCTACGTCTTCTATTTCATCGAGGCCATGGTGCAGGCCGGCACGGAGATGGGCCTGGACGCTGTCGCGGCGCGGCGACTGGCGCAGGAGACCTTTGCCGGCGCGGCCGCACTGGCCACGCAGTCGGACGAATCACCGCAGACGCTGCGCGAGCGCGTGACGTCCAAGGGCGGCACGACCTACGCGGCCCTCACGGCCATGGATGCCGGTGGCGTGAAGGCCGCCTTCGTGAAGGCGCTGCACGCCGCACGCGACCGCGCCGAGGAACTCGGCCGCGGTTGAAGGCGCCGCGACTGCGGCGGCCTGCCCGACACGCAGGTCCGGCGCGACGCCTAACGCAGCGCCAGATCGGCAGCCACGCCTGCGAAGACCGCGAAGCCCACCCAGTGGTTCAGGCGGAAGGCCTTGAAGCAGCCTTCGCGCGTGCGCTGGCGGATCAGCGTGAAATGCCAGACGGCCTGCAGCGCGGCCACCGCGATGCCGGCCAGGAACAGCGCGCCCAGGCCCAGCGAGCGACCGATGGCGGCCCACGACAGCAGGTAGACGCCGTAGAACGCCATCACGCCGGCCACGTCGGCGCGGCCCAGCGTGATCGCCGAGGTGCGCATGCCGATGCGCAGATCGTCGTCGCGGTCGACCATGGCATATTCGGTGTCGTAGGCCAGCACCCAGAACAGGTTGCCCAGCAGCAGCCACCAGGCCTGCGGGGGCACGGCGTCGGCGATGGCCGACAGCGACCAGCTCGCACCGCCCAGCACGGCCGAGAAGGCCATCGGAATGCCGAAGCTGAAGGCCACGCCCAGCACCGCCTGCGGCATCGACACCAGCCGCTTGGCATACGGGTAGAGCAGCGTGATGAGCAGCGCCGCCACCGACAGCAGGATCGTCGGCGCATTGGTCGTCAGCACCAGGACAAACGCCAGCAGCGCCAGCAGCGCACCCAGCAGCAGCGCTTCGCGCACGCCGACGGCGCCGCTGGTCACCGGGCGCGCCGCAGTGCGCTTGACATGACGGTCGAACTCACGGTCGGCCACGTCGTTGACGCAGCAGCCGGCGCTGCGCATGATCACCGTGCCCAGCACGAAGACCACCAGCAGGTGCCAGCCCGGAAAGCCATCGGCGGCGATCCACAGCGCGCTCAGCGTGGGCCACAGCAGCAGCAGCCAGCCGGCCGGGCGGTCCCAGCGCACGAGGTCCAGGTACAGGCGCAGGCGCGCCGCTGCCGGCGCGGCAGGTGAACCGAGGGATGAGGGGCCGGACACGGCCTGGATTATCCTCGTCGGCACCTGGCGCACCGCAGTCCCGCGGCCGGATGCCGGGATCCACCCGGAGGGCCTGGCGCATGAAAGACCTGCTCGATCTGTCCGATGAGGTCGCCCGTGCGCTGGCCGCCGGCCAGCCGGTGGTGGCGCTGGAATCCACGCTCATCAGCCACGGCATGCCGCGGCCGCAGAACCTGCAGACCGCCTTGCGCCTGGAGGCCGAGGTGCGCGCCGCCGGCGCCGTGCCGGCCACGGTGGCCGTCATCGGCGGGCGGCTCAAGGCCGGCTTGCGCTCGGTTGAACTCGAAGTGCTGGCACGCGAAGGCACGGGCGTGCACAAGGCCAGCCGGCGCGACCTGCCGCTGCTGCTGGCCGCCGGCGAGACCGGCGCCACGACGGTGGCCGCCACGATGCTGATCGCGTCGCTGGCCGGCATCCGCGTCTTTGCCACCGGCGGCATCGGCGGCGTGCACCGCGGCGCGGCCACGAGCTTCGACATCTCGGCCGATCTGATGGAACTGGCGCGCACGCCGGTGGCCGTGGTCTGCGCGGGCGCCAAGGCCATCCTGGACCTGAAGCTCACGCTGGAGCTGTTGGAGACCCATGGCGTGCCCGTCATCGGCTACCGCACCGACGAATTCCCCGCCTTCTATTCGCGCTCCAGCGGTCTGCCGGTGGACCGCCGCCTGGACAGCGCCTGGGAGATCGCCCGCGTGCTCAAGGCGCAGTGGCTCAGCGGCGCTGGGGGCCTGCAGGGTGGCGTGCTGGTGGCCAACCCGATTCCGCCCGAGCACGAGATCCCGCACGAGCGCATCAGCCGGCATATCGAGCAGGCGCTGGCCGACGCGCAGGAGCTCGGCATCGAAGGCGCCGGCGTCACGCCCTTCCTGCTGGCGCGCGTGGGCGAACTGACCGCCGGCCAGAGCCTGGCAGCCAATATCGAACTCGTGCTGAACAACGCCCGGCTGGCCGCCGAAGTGGCCTGCGCGCTGGCCGAAGGGCCCTGAAAACGAGAACGCGGCCCGAAGGCCGCGTTCGCAGAGAGACTCGCTGGCCGTGTGGTCAGGCGAGCTTGCCCATCGTGCCCGTGGCTTCGGCCAGCAGGTAGTAGAAGGTCACGCGGCTCTTGCGATTCACACCCTTCATCTTCTCGACGACCTTCTGGATGCCGGCGTCGGCATCGGCAGCCGACAGGCCCAGCTTCTTGGCCGCAAAACCGTCACGTACACGCGCCAGCTCTTCGGGATCCGACCCGGAGACCAGCGACGAATCGGCGTTGCGCAAGGCAATGCCGCAGTACTTGACGATGGCGGCGACGGCGGCCTCGTTGACCGGGCTGCTGAACTTCCCAACGTCTTCGCTGTATTCACTCATCTGTGAAAACCTCCAATTGACGACAACCGGAAGGTTCGCAGCGCCGGGCACAGCCGTCAAGAGCTAATGTGGCGCCGCAGACGAGCAGCCCCGTTGCACGCCTGCGCCACCGGGGTGCTGCCGTCCATCGAACCCTGCAAACCACGGGCTGCGCGTGTGCGCGGCGGGCGTTCCGAATCAGGCCATCTGCTTGTGGAAGACCAGACCGGCGTGTTCGCGCAGGGCGTGGAACTTGATCTTCGGCCAGTTTTCCTGCATGGCGCGCAGCTCGCCCGCGTATTCCAGCAGCACGCAAGGGGCATCCACGGCATCCAGGGCCACGCGGTGCGCGTTGCCGTCGATGAAGCGCTTGAGCTCCTTCTCGCCGCCGTCGGCGTCGTCGCAGGTCACCCAGCGCGCCACGTTGTAGCGCGCGCTCTGCACGCGCGCCCGCACGCCGTATTCGTGCTCCAGGCGGTGGGCCACCACCTCGAACTGCAGCTGGCCCACGGCGCCCAGCAGCAGCACGCTGCCGGCCACGGGGCGGAAGACCTGGATCGCGCCTTCTTCCCCCAGCTGGGTGAGGCCCGCGCGCAGCTGCTTGGTGCGCAGCGGATCGGCGACCTCGACGCTGCGGAACATCTCCGGCGCGAAGAAGGGCAGGCCGGTGAACTGCAGCGCCTCGCCTTCGGTCAGCGTGTCGCCCAGCTGCAGCACGCCGTGGTTGGGGATGCCGATGATGTCGCCGGCAAAGGCTTCTTCCAGCAGCTCGCGCCGCTGGCTCAGGAAGCTGACCACCGTATTGGGCCGCAGCTCCTTGCCCGAGCGCGTGACCTTCAGCCGCATGCCGCGCTCGAAGTGCCCGCTGGCCACGCGCACGAAGGCGATGCGGTCGCGGTGCGCGGGGTCCATGTTGGCCTGGATCTTGAAGACCACGCCGGTGAACTTGGGCTCCACGGGCTGCACCACGCGCTGGATGGCGGGCTTCGGCCCCGGCGGCGGCGCCAGGTCGACCAGCGCGTCCAGCACCTCGCGCACGCCGAAATTGTTGATGGCCGAGCCGAAGAACATCGGCGTCTGCTGGCCGGCGAGGAACATCTCCTCGTCGAAGGGCGGCGCGGCCTCGCGCACGAGTTCGATCTCGCCGGCAGCCTGATCGTAGGCCGCGCCGAAGCGCTGCTGCAGTTGCGGGTTATGCAGGCCTTCGATGATCTCGTCGTCGTCCTTGTTGCGGTCTTCGCCGGGCGCGAACACACGCATCTGGTCCTTGCGCAGGTCCAGCACGCCGCCGAAGAATTTCGCCATGCCCACGGGCCAGGTGAAGGGCACGACGCCCATGCCCAGCTCGCGCTCGATCTCGTCCATCAGCGACAGCGGTTCCTGCACCTCGCGGTCCATCTTGTTGACGAAGGTGAGGATGGGCGTGTTGCGCGCGCGGCAGACCTGCAGCAGCCGCCGCGTCTGCGGCTCCACGCCGTTGGCCGCGTCGATGACCATCAGTGCCGCGTCCACGGCCGTCAGCACGCGGTAGGTGTCTTCGGAGAAGTCCTGGTGGCCGGGGGTGTCCAGCAGGTTGATCACGCAGTCGCGGTATTCCATCTGCATGACCGACGAGGCCACCGAGATGCCGCGCTGCTTTTCGATCTCCATCCAATCCGACGTGGCATGGCGCGAGGCCTTGCGCGCCTTGACCGAACCGGCGATCTGGATCGCGCCGGAGAACAGCAGCAGCTTCTCCGTCAGCGTGGTCTTGCCCGCGTCGGGGTGGGAGATGATGGCAAAGGTGCGCCGGCGGCGGACCTGGGGGGCGATTTCGGCGGACATGGCGGGCGCGGCGTCGGCAGGACGCCGTCGCGGGGGGCGGAACCCGCCATTATCCGGCGCGGGCCGGATCGCACGCGCGCAGCCCACAATGCCTGACCGCCCCGCATCGACGACCCCCCCTCCCCCCGATCACCCCATGCCCTCGCTGTCAGGCCTGATGGCCCGCACCACGACACTCCTGCGCGACATCGCCGGCCCGGCGCCGCAGCTGCCGCCGCCGCCGGGCGCCTTCGAGCGCGGCATCAACTTCGGCGGCGGCCCGGTCACGGTGCAGGGCGAGCGCTGGGAGGGCCACGAGACGGCCTTGCGCACGGGCGGCCTGAGCGTGCCCGGCGCGCACGTCGCCCACAGCCGCCTGGTGCCGACGCCGCATGCCGAGCGCGGCATGCGCCAGATGCTCAATACCGGCATCTTCCGAACGACCACGCTGGATATCACCCTGCTGCTGGACGACGGCGCCTACGCGCTGGTGCTGTGGATCATGGAGAACCACCAAAGCCACTGGCACCGCCAGACGCTGCGCATCCAGGGCGAGCTGCGCGAAGAGGGCGTGGGCGATCTCGAACGCGGCGCCTGGGGCCGCTACGGGCCGTATCCGGTGACGGTGAACAGCGGCATGCTGAACCTCACGCTGGATACGGGCCGGCCGGATGTCGACGCCCACGCGATGGGCCTGAGCCTGTACCGCGTGGCGACCTAGGACGCCTGCAGGCGATCCACCAGCCCCGCCCAGTGGCCCTGCGACAGCAGGTGGCCATAGACCAGCGGCAGCCAGCCTTGGGCGCGCCAGTCCAGCAGCGTTTCCTGCGGCAGCGCGTCGAGCCGGGTTTCATCCACCACCTGGAAGCCCTGCAGCGCCAGCGGCGGGCCGCCGGCGTCCAGCGTCACCTCGGCGCGCTGATCCACCAGCACCCCCGCCTGACGCAGCGCCTCGGTGAAGCGGCGTGTCGCCTGGTACCGGGCCTGGTAGTCGCTGCAGAAGGCCAGCGCACTGCGCGTCACGGCGGTGGGGCCGCCCTGCGCGTCGAACAGTGGCTGTCCGCGGCCATCGGCCACCACCTGCGGCGCGGCTTCGTCGATGCACAGCGTGAGTGTGTGCCGGGCCTCGTCTTCCAGAAAGATGAAGGGATAACGCCGCACATAAGCCGGCACGTAGACACCGGCCTGCCAATGGCCCTGCGCATCGACAAACAGGTTCTGCCGCTCGCGCAGACCCAGCACCGCCACCGGCTGGATGTGCGGTCCTTCGGTGAAGACGATGGGCATGTGGCGGCCGGCAGCGGCCATCTCGGCGGCCAGCAGCGGGACGGCATTGGCCTCGCGTGCCGTGCCGTACAGGCCCGGCTGGTCCCGGTCCGGCGGCGTCGGCAGCAGACCCAGACGGGCATGCTGCGCCGGTTGCAGGACCCGCGGCTGGCGGTAGAGCAGGGGCATCGTGGCATTCATCGAGAAGCTCCGGTGGTGTTGACCGCCTCACCCAGCACCTGCAGCACCTGTGGACGGGTTTCGGGACGCAGCGCGCTGGGCACGAACTCGAAGGTGGTGGAGCGGTGCGTGAACAGGGGCCCGGTGGCGGGTGTGCTGGGCGCGATGCCCGGCACGACGCCCGACACGATGGTGGGCACCACGGTGGTCAGGGTGCCGGGCATGACGCGCGGCACGACGCTGGGCGGCACCGTGGTGGCCACCAGCGCGTTGATGTCCACCTGCGGTCCCCAGGGTGTGCCGTTGGCGAAGTACGGTGCGCCCAGCAAGCCGCCGCGCACCAGGGTCGCCGTGACCGCGCCGCCCTGGCCGGCGATGCGGCCGTAGACCTGCGCCGACGCGGCGCGTGGCACGGTCAGGCTGCTCACGTCGAGCAGGTGGGCGGGGTTGCCGTCGTCCAGGCCGATGGCCAGCACGCCGCCGGCCGCCGCAGCGCCCGTGCCCGCGGCCAGGGTCAATGCGGTGGATGTGCCGGACAGGCCCGGCAGCGTGATCGCGCCGCCGGCCTCCAGCTGCGCCGTGCCGGCGGGCAGGCGGGCCGGCGCCGCCAGCACGATGGGGCCTGGCGTGACCACCACCGAGGCCGGCAGCTCCACCGACGCGCCGCCGCTCTGCGTGAAGCCCAGCGATGTGCGCAGCGCGGCCGCCGAGGCGAAGCCCAGAATGCCCGCGGGGTCGGTCAATGCGACGTTCAGCGCGCCGTCGGTCGCCGTGACGGCCTGCTCGAAGCGCACCGAGGCGCCGCGCAGTTCGATCCCGTCGATGCCGTTCACCCACACCGTGCCCAGGAAGTGGCTCTGGCCGCCCACCGTCTGGTGCAGGCGGTAGGCGCGGATCTGGCCGCCGAAGTCCGCCGTGGTCGCGGCGCGCACGGTCAAAGCGCCCAGCGCGTCGGTGGCACCGACGGCACCCTCCACGGCCACGGCGCCGGCATCGCTGGCCAGCGTCAGGTTTGCTCCGCCGGTGCTGTCCACGCGGCCGCTCAGGTTGATCGAACCTTGTGTGCTGGTCCACGCCTGATCGGCCAGCAGGTTCGCGTCACCGTCGATGCGCAGGTCGCCGGTGGTCTGCACGTCGCCGGCCGCCCAGGTGGAGGCGCCGCGCACGCGCAACTGGCTCAAGGCGCGTTGCGTGCCGATGCCGGCGCCCAGCGACGCGTCGCCGACGATCTCCAGCGACTGGCCGCCCGCCACCGTGGCGTCAACGCCAGCCAGCAGGCTCACGCGGCTGCCGCTGAGCACGGTGTCCGTGCCGAGGATGGCGCGCTCGCCCCAGCTCTGCGCGCCGGTGGTGTCGACCGTGCCGCCATTCAGCGCCAGCGTGCCGGGGGCATCGGTGGTCACCGATGCGGCCTGCACCGAGCCGGTCAGTGTGGTGGCGCCGCTGCTGGTGATCGTCAGCTCGCCCAGGCGCGTGATGGCGCCCACGCGGCCGCCCAGGCGGGCGTCGCCGCTGCCGGCGTCGATGCGAAGGCGCTGCGCGCCGTCGATCGCACCGTCGAAGGCCACGCCGGTGCCTTCGAGCACGCGGTCGCCGGTCAGCACCACGGCCGAGCCGTAGCGCTGCGCGCCGGCCGTGCGGACGTCGCCGCCCAGCTGCGTGCTGCCGCTGCCGTTGACCGTCAGGGCCTGAAGCCGCGTGCCGTGGCCGATGGCCGCGCCGATCTGCACGTCGCCGCTGCCGGCCGTGAGCGTCAGCCCGACCGCGCCGTCGATGGCGCCGCCGAAGGCCAGGCCCGTGCCGGTGAGCGTCGTGGCCTGGCCCAGGCTCAGCGCGCCGTCGTAGCGCTGCGTGCCGGTGGTGGTGACGCTGCCGCCGTCCAGTACCGCATCGCCGGTGATCACCAGCGATTTCAGTGCGGCCTGGCTGCCCAGCGCCACGGGCAATTGCGCCGGGCCGGTGATGGACAGCCCTTGCTGGCCGGGCGTCGCCGCATCTGCGCCCTGGGCCAGGGTCACGCGGCTGGCCGTGAGCGCCAGGTCGCTGCCCAGCACCACATGCTCGCCGTACTGCTGCGTGCCAGTGGTCGTGACGCTGCCGCCGTGGATGGCCAGGCTGCCGGCCGCGTCGGTGGCCAGCGACTGCAGCGTCACCGCACCGTCGAAGCGCGTGGCGCCGCTGCTGTTGACCGTCAGCGCCTGGGCGCCACCCAGCGTGCCGCCGAAGCGGGCCGCACCCGCGCCGGTGTCCACCTGCGTCGTGCCGGCAAGTTGCGCGGTGCCCAGCACCTCGAAGGCACCGCCGCCGGTGAGGTAGCTGCCGTTGAGCGTCGTCGCGCCCTGGTAGCTTTGCGCGCCGCTGGTGGTGACGCTGCCCAGCTGGATCTGCGTGGCCTGCACCGTCAGCGAGCCCAGCCCGGTGGCCGCGCCGTCGAGCACCACGCCGCCGGCGCCGCCGTTCAGCGTGGCAGCAAACCCGCCGCCGGCTATCGCGCCGGTCACGTGCAAGTCGCCCGTGAGGCGGCGCGCACCGCCGGCCAGTGTGAGCGGGCCGTCCACCAGGAGCTGGCTGCCGCTGAGGTCGCCCGTCAGGGTCAGTGCGCCGGTGTAGCGCTGGGCGCCGGTCGTCGTGACGCTGCCCAGCTGGATGACACCGGTGGCCGCGACGGCGATGTCGCCGCCGTTCGTGGCCAGGGTGCCGAGCGTGAGTGCCGTGGGCGACGACAGGTAGATGCCGCCGCTGCCCGTGACCTGGGCATCCACTTGGGCGATGTCGGTGACGAAGGGCGTGGCGGCGCTGCCGATGCCGACACCGCTGCTCAGGCCCAGGCTGGCGGCCGTGAGTGCCGCAGCCGCGCCGTTGACCGTGCCGGCCGTGGCCGCGAGCTCGATGCGCCCCGCGCTGCCGGCGTCTACCGTGCCGGCGGTCAAGTCACCGCTGGCTGCCGTGAGCTGCACGCGGCGGTTTGCACCACCTGCCACCACGATGTTGGCCTGCACAGCGCCGCTGCTGGTGAGGGTGATGTCGCCGTCGGTCGTGGACAGCGTGGCGCCGGCCAGCGTGCCGGTCTGGCTGACGGTGAGCTTTCCTGCACCCGCCAGGCTGGCCTGCAGGCTGCCGACCGTGGTGAGCAGCTGTGTGTCGCCACCGGCCGCGCCGCTGCCGAGGGTCAGTGAACTGGCGCTGACGGTCAGCGCGCGCGGCGTGGCGCCGCTGCCGAGCACGTCCGTCCCGCCGCTCAGCGTGACCGCGCCGCCGGAGCTGACCGCCGGTACCGTGAGCACGCCGTCGGCGATCAATGAGAGGTTGCCCGTCACGTGCAGGCCGCTGCTCAGATCCAGATCGCCAGTGGTGGTGATGGCCGCCGTCGTGCCGGACAGGGCCAGTGCGCCGCTGCCGAGTTGCACGACCAGGGGCGTGCCCGCGCCGATGTCGCCACCGGCGGTGAGCGACGCGCGGTGTGCCCGCAACTGCGGGCCGGCGCCGCCGGCGGCGATGGCGCCGGCTGCCGTGAGGCTGATGGCGCCATGGCCCGAGCCGGCGCGCACGTCCACGGCCGTGATGTCGCCCCCGGTGCTGTGCAGGGTCACGTCGTTGCCGGGAAGGTCGGTCTGGGCCTGCACGGCCGTGGCGGTCATCGGGCCGGTGCTGGTGATGGACACCGCGCCGTCGCTGGCCACGATGGAGGCCAGCTGCACGCCCGCCGTGCGGCTGTCGTCGATGACGATGCCATTGCCGCTGCTGACGCTCAGCGAGGCGGCGCGGGTCTGCAGCGCCGCG
Organism: Pseudomonadota bacterium; assembly: GCA_963205115.1. Classification (GTDB taxonomy): domain Bacteria; phylum Pseudomonadota; class Gammaproteobacteria; order Burkholderiales; family Burkholderiaceae_C; genus Rubrivivax. The sequence goes on from CAUJHV010000032.1 coordinate 173,240, forward strand.
CCGATCCGGCCGACGCCGCCGGCTGCGGTGAGGCTGACCGTGCCGCCGCTGATCGTGCTGCTGGGGTTGCCGTCGTCAAGCAGCCGGGACCCGGCGCCGGTGGCGCTGAGGGTCACCGTGCCGCCGCCCGCGTCGAGGTTGCCGGCAAACAGGTCGACATTCGGTGCGGTGCTGCTGACGGTCAGGTTGCCGCCTTCCGTGGCGACGCTGCCCAGTTGCAGATGCGCCGACTGCAGGATGTCGATGGTGCCGCCGTGCGCGTTCACCGAAGTCAGGGCGGTGGCCGTCGGGGCGGCCAGCAGGATGTTGCCGCCGCCGCTGCTGATCTGCATGCGTTGCCCGATGGCGGAGACGCGGTTGCTGCTGTCGCCCACGCCGGTGGCGCCGTGCAGCAGGACCTCGGCCGCTTCCAGTGTGGCGCCCGGGCTCACGAGCAGGCGGCCGCCCAGGGCCGCCAGGTCGACGGTGGTGAATTCGGCAGCGGCGCCGCCGGAAACGCTGACCACGGTGATGTCGCTGGCGCGCGAGCGTACGCGGATGTCGTTGCCTTCGGCGTCGGTGCCGGTGCTCATCGACTGCAGCTTGATCGCACCGGCCGCGGTGACGTTCGTGGCGCCGTCGTTCACGGCCGTCGTGAGCCCGCCGTTCATCGTGCCCAGGCTGTCCAGGTACAGCGAGCCAGTGCCCGTGACGCTGGCGTTGACGGCATGGCCGGCCGACGCGTTGATGCGGATCGGCGCCAGTGCCGTGCCGATGCCGTGGGCCGCGCTGAGGTTCATGGTCGCGGCGCTGCCGGTGCCGGCCAGGGTGCTGCCGCCGGCCAGGATGCTGCCGCCGCTGGCCGTGAGGTCCAGGGTGCCAGCGGCGTTGTAGGACAGCGTGCCCAGCGTCAGGTCGCCGCTGCTGGAGCTGACCTGCAGGTCGCCCGTGGTCGACAGGCTCGACAGGTTCAATGAACCGGCCTGCTGCAGGTGGATGCCACCCGTGCCGCTGCTGGCGATGAGCGTCCCCGCGGCCAGCCCCAGCGGCGTGGCGCTGCTGCCGATGCGGCTGTCGGTGCCGTAGGCCTGCAGCGTGACTGTGCCGGCGCGGATCAGCGAACTGCTGTCGATGGCGTCGATGTGGCCATCGCCGCTGGACAAGTAGCCCTGCAGCAGCACGCTGCCGGCCGTGCCCACGTTGATGTTGCCCACGGCCAGCGCGCCGATGCCCAGGTACGTGAAATCCAGACCCGTGCTGTCCACGACGGTCGTCAGCGTCGTGGTGTCGGCGCTGTCCGTGGCACTGAGGGTGAGGTTGCTGGCCAGCACGCTGAGCGTGCCGGCGCTGCCGCCGCCCGTGTAGTTGGTGCGGTCGATCGTCAGGCGGTTCAGGTCGGCACTGTCGGTGACGTACACGCTGCCCGGTGTGTTGAGCACCAGCTGCGGGCTGTTCACGTTCAACCGCGTGCCGGCGGACCCGATGCCGTTGCTGCTGCCGTAGCGCGCCGATAGCTCGATGGCGGTGCCGGAGATGGCGTTGCTGCCGCTGCTGCCGTTGATGCTGCCTTGCGAGGAACTCAGCGCCACCGCGGCGCCGCTGGTGATGGTGCCCGCGAGCAGGTCGTAGCCGCTGCTCAGGGTCACGGCCGCGGGTGCCGTCACGGAGGATGCCAGGAGGTTGTAGCTCTCGCTGATGGTGACACTGCCGGCCGCGCCGTGGGCGGCGCTGGCCGAGGCCGTCAGCGTCGTGGTGCCGCCGCCATTGGCCGAGGTGCCGATGTCGCTGACATTGCCGATCGAGCCGCTGGCGGTCAGCGACACCGTCGTGGAATTGAAGATCGAGCCGCTGAGGATGGAGCCGCCGGCGTTGTCGATGGTGAAGGCATTGCCGCCGGCATTGATGGCGCCCAATGCGATGTCGCCCTCGTCGTTCGTGATGCCGATCCCGCCCGTGGACGAGATGCTGCCCAGGGCCGTGGGTCCGTGCAGGGCCAGATTCACGCCGCCGCCCTGGGCGGCGGCACTGAGCGACTGGACCGTGGCGTCGATGCCATTGCCCGAGCCCGATGCGCCCACGGCGCCGCCGTAGCTGACCATCGACAGGCTGGCGGCCTGCACCCGCGTGTTGGCGTCGCCGTCGCCCAGGATGCCGCCGGAGCCGGTGCCCGTCAGCGCCACCGTGCCGGTCGTGCCGAGGTTGAGCGTGCCCACCTGGATGGCGCGGTCGCTGGTGAAGGAGAAGGCCAGCCCGAGCGGGTCGTCCAGGCTGGTGAGTGCCGTGCCCGTGACGCTGTCGGTGGCCGTGAAGAGCGGGTAGGCCGCGCCGGCGATCGGGACCGAGACGATGCTGTAGGTGCCGCCGTAGGTGACGGTGGGGTGCGTGGTGCTGATGGCGAGCTGGTCGATGTGGGTGTCTGAGTCCACATTCAAGGCGCCCGTGGGCGCGAAGCTGGCGATCGGCGCCGAAAGGCGGATCGGGTTGCCCACGCTGCCGATGGCGCCGCCATTGCTGGCGAAGAACGTGGCGCTGGCGGCCGTGACGCGATGGCTGGAGTCGGCGTCGCCCAGGATGTCGCCCGTGCTGGTGAGCGAGACCGTGCCCGAGCGGCCCAGGTCAATCGTGTCCACGGCCTGGTCGCGGCGGGTGTTGAGCACGAAGTTCAGGCCGGTGCTGTCGGCGACGTGGTTGATGTGCGTGGCGCCGTCGTCCGTGACGTCGAAGCTCAGCGCTGGCGCCGTCACCTGGTAGACGGGCGCCGTGCCGCCCGCGGTCTGGCTGCTGGTCAGCGACAGGCTGATCAGGTCCTTCGCGTTGTCGACATAGGCATCGGCACCGGTGGCGATGGTCAGCGCACGGGTGTCGGTCTGCATGCGCGTGCCGCTGCCGCCGGCCGCACCCACCGATCCGCCGGCGGACAGCAAGATGCTGCCGCCCTGCAGGAGGCTGCTGCCGTCGTTGGTGATGGATGTGGTGGTGCCGGTGCTGTAGAGCGCCAGCGCACGCCCGGCCTGCGCATTGACGGTGCCCAGGTTCAGGGCCACGTCGGTGCTCAGCGTGAAGTCGATGCCGGTGCTGTCCACCAGGTTGCTCAGGTGGTACTGGTCGCCGCCCACGCTGTCGGTCAGCGCGAGGTTCAGGCGCGGTGCGGCCACGGACACCGTGTTCTGCACACCGGCCGTGCCGTGCGTGGAGGTCATCGTCAGCGCGTACAGATCGGACGCATTGCTGACATCGATGTGGTTGCGTGCCACCAGCGTGAGCCGGCGCGCGTCGGTCAGCAGGCTGCCCGTGCTGCCCAGCGACTGGTTGGCGCTGAGCTTCAGCGTGGGCGTCGTGAACAGGCCGCCCGCGCCTTGCAACAGCGAGTTGTTGCTGCTGGCCACATCGGCCGAGCCGCCCACCGTGTTGGTCTTCAGCGTCAGCGCGCCGGCGTTGGACAGGTACAGCGTGTTGGTCAGATTGCTGCTGAGCGTGCCCGCGGCCGTGTACAGCGGCGTGCTGCCCTGGTAGCCGAAGGCGCTGCCGCCATTGAGCGTGAGGTCCCCGGTGGTGATGCTGGGGCTGCCGGCACTGGCGCCGCTGCCGCCTTGCACATAGCTGGCGCTGTGGAGCGTGACCTTGCCGCCGGCGCCGGTGTTGACGCTGGACGCGGTGATCACGCGGTCGGCCTTGAGGGACAGCTCCAGGCTGCTCTGGGAGATGTTGGCCAACCGGAAGCCGGTGTTGCCCAGCGTGTCGCTGATGGAGAAGGTCAGCCCGGTCGAGCTGATCGAATAGCTGTGCGTGCTGCTGCCGCTGGTGTGGTGCTGCGCATCCAGGCTCAGCGAGGTCAGCGTGGTCGAGTTGCTGACGCTGACGTTGCCACCCGAGGCGATGCTCAGGTTCTTCGTGTTGGTGCTCAGGGTGGCACCAGCGCCGACGCCGCCATTGGTGCCCGCGGCCGAGAGCGTGATCGTGCCGCCGGTCAGCGAGCCGCTGCTGCGGTTGATTTGCGCGCCGGTGCCTGTGGGCGCGCTGCGCGAGGTGAGGGCGATCGAGCCTGTGGTCGAGGTGCCGGCATCGACGGTGGACAGGCTCAGCGCGCGGTCCACGCTGTAGGCGAAGTCCATCGCGCCGGTGACGCTCATGCCGAGGCTCTGCGTGTTGCCGTCGGTGATGGCGAAGCTGTTGAGGTTGCCCGCCGTGACGCCATAGCCGAAGCTGGTGTTCGTGCCGTGCGTGACGGTCATGTCCAGCCGCGTCAGGTTCTGCGCATCGTTCAGGTAGATGTTGCCGCTGCCGCTGAGGATGACGGTGGGCGTGTCCACGCGCAGGGCGCTGCCGCTGCTGCCGATGGAGCCGCCGCCGGCCGTCGAGGAGGTGGCGGTGAGCAGCACGCGGTTGCCGGCGATGGTGCCCGAGCCGCTGTCGCTGCTGATGTTGCTGTTGGCGCCGCCGCCGCTGGTGGCCAGGGTCACGTCGCCCGTGGCCGTGATGGCGCCTGCCTGGATGTTCTTGCGTGTCGTGAAGGCGAAGTTGTTGAGTGCCGTTCCGGCGAAGTCCAGGCTCTGCGTGCTGCCGCTGTCGGTGATGGCAAAAGTCTGGCCCGTGGCGGACAGGCCGAACAGGCTGGCCGTGCCGGCCGCCGTGGTGGTGTTGGTGCTGGTGATGGCCAGGTCTGTCAGCGCGGAACTGCTGCTGACGTAGGCGTTCTGGCCGGTGCTCAGCGTGAGCGCCGTGGTGCCCGTCAGCGCGATGGTGGCGCCGGTCCAGCTGGTGCCGATCGAGCCGTTGGTGCCGGACGTCAGCGAGACGGTGCCTGCTGCAATGCCGTCGCCAGGGCTGCCGATATTCACGATGTCGGCGGCCGAGGCGATGGTGGCCGAACCGGCCGCGCCGACGTCGACCTGGCCGATCTTCACGGTGTACGGGCCCGTGAAGCCAAAGGCCAGCGGCGTCGTGCTGGTCACCGTGTGCAGGTGGTGCGTGCCGTTCTCTTCGTCCAGCGCAAAGACCTGGCCGGCGCCCGCGGTGATGGCCATCGTCCCGGTCGGGTTGCTGCTGCGCGTGATCGACAGGCTGTCCAGCGTGGCGCTGTCGGCCACGCCGATGTCGCCCATGGCGCTGAGCACGAGCCGGGGCGTGTCCACGGCGATGGCCGTGCCGCTGCCGATGCTGCCTTGCGCGGCACTCAGCGTCACCTGGGCGCCGCGGATGCCGGTGGCGCCGTTGCCGTCGTCGCGGATGGCGCCGGTGGTGGTGCTGATGGATACGTTGCTGGCGGCCGAGGCATCGACCGCGCCGACCGTGATGTCACCGGCGTTTTGTGTGTAGGTGATGCCGGTCGGCGCCTGCAGACTGGACAGGGTCATCGGGCCGCTGCTGCTGGCAAACATCGCCGTGCCGGCCTGGGCCGTGAGCGTGGCCCCCGCACTGCTGGTGATCGGCAACGCACGGTCGCTGGCGCCAATGGCGGTGCCGGCGTTGAGTGTGAGGCTGCCGCCGCCGATGCCGACGCTGTAGCCGATGGGGCTGAGGATGGAACCCTGCGTCGCGGTCAGGCTGATGGCCTGGTTCGTGGCCGTGAGGAATCCGCCCAACGAGAGGTCGCCCTCCAGCGCGGTGATGGCCACCGGCCCCGCCGCGCTGACCGTGCCCAGGGTCACGGTGCTGTTCGTATTCGTGCTGCCGGTGGGCATCGGCACTTGCACAAACACGCCGCCCGCACTGGCGGTGGCCGCCAGCGTGCCGGTGACCACGTCCAGGTGGTCGACGCCGCTGGCGCCGACGGCCAGGCCGCTGAAGGTGCTGCTGTTGGCCAGCACGCGGGTGCTCTTGTCGCCGTCGTCCTTGATGACGCCGGCGCTGGAGGTGAAGCGCGCGGTGCCGGTGTGCGTGAGGTCCACCTGGCCCAGCGTGATGTCGCGGTCGCTGGTGAAGGTCAAGGACAGCGACGAGTTGTCCACCAGGGTCTGCACCGCGTGGCCGGCCGCCGAGTCGCTGACCTGCAGGTGCAGCGACGGCGCCTTGATCGCCATGCCGTAGCTGGTGGTGGTGTCGGGGTGGGTGCTGGTGATCGTCAGCGTGGCGAGATCGGCGATGTTGTCGACGTACAGATCGCCGCGGGTCGTCAGCACGAGGCTGGATGCGTTCACGCCGATGGGGTTGCTGCTGCTGCCGACGCTGCCTTGCGCCGCACTCAGGGTCAGCGTGCTGCCGGCGGTGACGCGCGAGTTCAGGTTGCCGTCGTCGACGATGTGGCCCTGTGTGGCCGTGAGGTTGACCGAGCCGGCGGCCTGCACCTGGCCCAGTTGCAGCGTGGCATCGCCGTTGAAGGCCAGCGAACCCAGCGGCACGCTGACCAGACGGTCCAGCGTGTACGAAGTACCGGTGTCGGTGACGTCGAACGTGAGGTAGGGCGAATTCACCTGCAGCGTGGCGGCATTCCCGGGTGCGCTGTGGCGGTTGGTGATGCTCAGGCTGGTGAGCGTGGCGTCGGTGTTGGTGACGAGCAGGTCGCCGGTGCTGGTCACTGCCAGGCCGGTGGCCTTGGTCTGGACCGGAAGCGCCGGCGTGCCGACCGCCGCGCTGGCGCTGAGCGACGCCGTGCCCGTGCTGATGCGGGTGGCGGCGTTGCCGTCCTCCAAGATGCTGCCGGCCGAAGCGGTCAGGGTCACCTGGCCGCTGCTGGAGGTGCTGATCGCGCCGACCGTGATGTCGCCGCTGCTGCTCGTGACGCTGGCCAGGCTGCTGGGCGTGCTGATGCGCTCCAGCGTGACCGCGCCGGTCTGCGTGATGCTGATGCTGCTGGAGCCGGCCTGCACATCCAGGGTGGATGCCGCCGTGCGCACCGTGACGCTGCCGCTGTTGGCGGCATTCAAGCTCGCGCGGTTGCCGGTGATCAAGCCCGTGTTGCCGAAGATCGAGCCCGAGGTCGTGGCCAGCGTGACATCGCCCAGCGCGCCCGCATTCACCGTGCCCACGCTCATGGAGCCCGTGCCGGTGGCTGTCACCGTGATGGGGTTGGCGGCCGACGAGGTGGTGCTGCTCAGCGAGGTGAGCGTGGTGCTGCCACCCGTGCGGATGTCGATGGGGCCGTCGCCCGAGACGATGGACGACAGCACGCTGCTGGTGGCCGTGGTGGTGGCGACGATGCCGCCGGCACCGGCGTTGGCGCTGAGGGTGGAGGCGTTGGTGGCCAGGCGTGCGCCCGACGAACCGATGGCGCCCCCCGCCGACAGCGACAGGGTGCTGGCCGTCACGGACGTGGCCGTGCTGCCGTCGTCCAGCACGCTGCCGCCGGTGGAGGCCAGGGTCAGCGCGGCGGTGCCGGTGTCGGCATGCGCGACCGTCAGCGTGCCGCTGCTGCTGATGGTGGATGCGCCGGTGGCGATGAGCTGGTCCAGCGCCAGGGCGCCGGTGTTGCTCACCTGGGCGCCGCCGCTGCCGGCCGTGGCCGTGAGCCGGCCGGCAGCCGTGAGCAGCGGCTGCCCGCTGCTGCCGATGGCGCCGTTGGCGCCGGTGCTGCCTTGTGCGTGCAGGGCCAGCGTGCCGGCGGTCAACGCGGTCTGCGCCGTGCCCAGCAGGTCGCCCGCCGTGGCCGTGAGTGACAGCGCACCCGGGCCGACATTCACGGTGCCGAGCTGCAGCGTGCGGTCCGAGGCGATCGTCAGGTTCAATCCGGCGGCCTGTGCGATCTGGTCGATCGCCAGCGCGCTGCCGTCGCTGACCTGGAAGGCCAGGCCAGGGGCGCTGACCTGGTAGTCCTTGCTGGCGCTGCCGGCGCGGTTGGCCAGGTCGAGGCTCAATGCGGTCAGGGCCTGGTCGCTCGTGGCCACGGCATGGCCGCCCGACGCGATGGTCAGCTGCGGCGTGTGCGTCTGGATCGGCTGTCCGGTGGCGCCGACATGCCCTGCCGGTGCCGTGAGTTCGACGCGGCCGCCGCTGAGCAGCGGCGAGGCGCCGGCTGCGCGAGCGATCGAACCTGCGGCGCTCTCCAGCCGCACCGTGCCGCTGCCGGCATTCAATGCGCCGGCCACCTCCACGAGGCCCGCGGATTTCAGCGTGATCGCGCCGCCGTTCGAGCTGAGCTTGCCGATGTTCGACAGTGTGCTGCCCGCACCCTGCGCCAGCAGCGTGATGTCGCCGCCTTGTGTGCGGATCTCGGTGGCGGCGTCCACGAATCGGATGCCGCCACTTTGCGTGGACTGCAGCGTGAAGCCGTGGCCTGCGGTGGTGGCCAGGTTCAGCGTGCCGCCGGCCATGGCGTCCACGGTGATCTGGCCGGTGGCCTGCAGCACGACGTTGGCACTGCCCGACAGGCTCTCGAGCTGGCCGCGCGAGACGGTATTCAGTGTGGTGCCGCTGCCTTGGTTGGCGTCAGCAGCCGCGACGGTGTTGTCGCCGGCATTGCTGTCCTGGCTGCCGCCCGAGGCGCTGTCGGTGATGCGCAGGTCGGTGGGGTCCAGCAGCAGCGTGCCGCTGGCGCCGCGTGCCGCGCCGAGGTCCACCTGCCCGGTCAGGCCGAGGTTCTTCTGGCTGGAGATTTCCGCGAAGCCGCCGTGGCCGCCTTGCGCCCCACCGCGTGCCGAGAGGCTGCCGGCAAAGCGCGTGGTGTCCTGCGACCACAGCGTGATGTGGCCGCCATCGCCCGTGACCCGCGCGTCGGCGTGCAGGCGGGCGCCGCGGTCCACATCGGTGGTGAGGCTCTTGCGGGCGTAGCCCGTGTCGCGCCCGTCGCTGCCCAGTGCGATCTCGCCGCCGCCCGTGCCGCCGGAGGTGTCGATGCGCGCGGCTGCACCCAGCTGCACGTGTGCGCCGTTGACGCTCACGCGGCCGCCGGTGCCCGCTGCGCCGCCATCGGCCAGCAGGCTGCCGTTCACGGCCACCGTGCCGCTGTCGCCACCAGCCAGCACGATGCGTCCGGGCGTGCCGCTGACGGTGGTCGCGCTGACCAGGCCGCTGGTGTTGATGACCTGGTCGACCACGCCCTTGACGGCGCTGGCGCCCAGCATCACGGTGCCGCCGTCGGCGCTCAGCGTGCCGGTATTGACCACCTGCGCCAGCGGCGCCGCGCCGGCCGCGAAGCTCAGCAGGCCGTCGCCCTGGAAATCGAGCGTGAATGCGGCGGCCCCGCCCAGCATCACGCGGCCCAGGCGGGCCTGGATGACACCGCTGTTGGACACACGCGGCGCCACCAGCGCGGCCAGGCCGTTGTCGCGGATGCTGATCTCGCCGGCATTGACGATGCCGGCCTGGGCATTGGCTGACGCCTCACCGAAGCGGTAGCGGCCGGCCAGGAAATCGTCGTCGCGGATGTTGGCCGTGCTGGCCACCAGGCCGCCCACGTCCAGCCGCGCGGTGGGTCCGAAGACCACGCCGTTGGGGTTGACCAGCAGCACCGTGCCGTTGGCGGTGAGGCGGCCGAAGATGGCCGAGGGGTCGTTGCCCAGCACGCGGTTGAGCGTGACGCTGCTGCGCGAGGGCTGCAGGAAGTTCACCGTCTCGCCGCTGGCGATGTTGAAGCTCTGCCAGTGGATGATGGCCTTGTTCGTGCCCTGGTGGATGTCCAGCGTGCCCGGCACGCTGCCCACCACCTGCACCTGGCCGGACACCACCTGCGCACCGCTGGGGTTGGCCATGGCCGATGTCGTCGCCAGCGCCGCAGCCACCAGCAGCGCCAGTGGCGTGAAGGCCACGCCGTGGCCGGCCCGCCGGTGCCAGCCCAGGGCGCGGCGGATGCGCCGCGGGCAGCGCACGAAGGCGCGTTCACGGGCGGGCAGCAAGGGGCGGGCGGCGACAGGGGTGGGGGCGGCGGCGGTGGCGGTGTGGCTCATGGATGTTCTTTTGTGCGGGTGTTCGGTGGCGGGGCGTTGAGATCCGTTCGGTTCAGAACGGCTGGACCCACTTGAAGAACAGGCGCGGCTGTTTGTTGCTCTGGGTATGGGGCACGGCGTTGATGGGCTTGGCCAGCTCCAGGGCGGCAAAGCCGCGGCCGGCGACGCTGCTGCGCACGCCCATGCCGGCAGAGACCAGGCTGCGGCCTTGCAGCAGCGGCGCACCTTCGGGGTGGGCGCGCAGGCGGCCGGCATCGACGAAGCCATACACCTGCGTGTCGGCCGGGGCCCAGGCCCAGCCCGGGTTGTGGCGCAGTTCCAGCGAGGCGGCCACGCCCTGATCGGCCGCGATCTCGCCGTCGTCGAAGCCGCGGCCGAAGGCAGCGCCGCCCAGCGCCATCTCTTCGCTGGCCAGCAGCGGGTCGGCGCTCCACTGGCCGGTGGCGGCCAGCACCAGGCTGCTGCGCGCGCCCAGCGGCTGCACGCGCGTGAGGTCCACGCTGAGCTTGGTGAATTCACTGCGGCCGCGGGCGCGTGAGGCCAGCGGGTCGCCCGGGGCCTTGGCGCCCAGCACGTCCAGGCCCTGGTGCAGCGTGATGCGGACAGCGCTCAGGCCGTCCCACTCGCTGTCCGCGCGATCGGCGCTCAGGCCCACGCGGGCCACGCGCAGCCGGTCGCGCGTGAAGGGCACGCCGGCCATGTCGGTGTTGACGTCGCGCAGCTCCAGCTGGCCCACGGCGCGCACATTCATCTGGCGCGAGCGCACCAGCGGCCAGCTCAGCGTGGCCTGGCCGGATTGCACCTGGCTGCGCACGTCCAGCGCCACCTTGAGCTTCGGCTGCGATTGCGACACCGAGGCCGACACGTTCAGGTTCAAGCCATCGCCCGCCAGCCAGGCCTCGTAGCCGGCCATGGCCATGGCGCTGCGGTCCGTGGGCAGGGAGCTGCGCAGGTTCAGGCTCAGCCGGTCGGCACGTTCGCCCAGGGCGTCGAAGGACGCGGCGGCGCCCACCTGTGCCCAGCCCAGGTAGGGCGAGCTGCGCGTGTCCAGTGTCAGCGCGGCCTCGCGGGCGCGCCGCTGCGAGCTGACGCGCAGCACCGAGCCGCCCAGCGTGGTCGGTGAGGCCTCCAGCACCGCACGCACGGTCAGCCCGGCCAGGTCGTTGGCCAGCAGCAGCCGGCGTTCGATATCTGCCAGGTTGACGGGCTTCACGCCGCGCAGGGGCGCGATCAGCCGCTCCACGGCCACGCGCGCCGGGCCGATGTCGCCCTCGAAGACGATGTCGGCCAGAAAGCCTTCCACCACCTGGATGCGGAAGACGCCGCTCTCGATGGTCTGCTGCGGCACGATCACCCGCGTGGTGACGAAGCCGGCGGAGCGGTAGCGCAGCTCGATCGCCTGCGCCACGCCGAAGGCCTGCGCCACCGAGATGGTCTGGCCGATGAGGCCGGCATACAGCGGCTCCAGACTCTGCGCGCTGTAGTGGCTGGCGCCGTCGATCTGCAGCTGCGTCAACTTGAACTGCATCGCCTGCGCACCGGGTGGCGCTTGCGTGGCCGCAGCCTGCGGCACGGCGATCGGCGCACCGCCCAGGCCGGGCGTGGGCAGCAGCGGTCGCAGCGGTTCGCGCCCCGGCTCGGCGCCGGAAGGCAGCGCGCCGGGCGACGTCTGGGCGTGGGCGGACGGCCCCATGCAGGCGATGGCGATGGCCAGGGCCAGCGCGCTGCCCCCTGGCCTGAACCGCGGAAGTGAATGACGTTCGCGCGGCAAGGTCGTGGGCATGTGCATGGGCGGGCTGCGTGGCGGAAGAGGACATGCGAGCGCCGTCCGATTCGGCGCTCACGGAAGCGACGAATCTTGGTGGCCGAGGGGCGGGTTCAAAGCCCGAACTGGCGCGTTCGCCGCGTGCCATTTCTGGCGAACGGCGGCGCGACAGAGCTGTCAGGCCGGACCACCCGCCGGTCGGCGTGACCTTGCGGCGCCCCCGGCGCGGGCTCTGTGCTGCCGGCTGGCGCGGGCCCGGTCGCCCCCGACGCGCCAGCGCGGTGGGCCGGCCCACCGCGGCTCGGCGCTGCGGGCTGTCACCGGGCCCGTCGATGGCCGCGCGCGATGACCGCCAGCCCCGCGCGGCGGCACCCGTTCACACCCAGCGGGAAACCGTCTGCACGTAGACCGCGAAAGCCGGCCCGAACGCCTTCGCCAACGCACGCTCCTCGGGCACGATCTGGAAGCGGTCGATGTAGGCCACGAACAGCGGCACCCCCGCCAACGCGGCGAGGTCGCCCACGAAGACCCCCCATCCGGCCAGGGCCAGCGCCATGCCCAGGTACATGGGGTTGCGGGTGTGGCGGTAGACGCCCGAGTCGACCAGTGCCGACGCCCGCTCAGGCGCAAGCGGGTTGACGGTGGTGCGCTGGCAGCGGAACGCGCGCACGCCGGCCACGGCGATGGCGGCGCCGACGGCCGCCAGCAGCACGGCCACGTACGCAGCTGCCGGTATCCGGATGGCCGTGGGAGCGAAGCGGGCCAGCAAGGCCATGCTGCCGGCGAACACCAGCCAGACGACGAGTGGAGGGATGCGAAGTTCCAGGTGGCGCACGGACGGTCCCGGTGGCGTTGTCATGGACGGGAGCGTCCATCAAGGGCGCCAGCTTGGGCCTTGCCATGATGGCAAGGTCAAGCGCGGCAGCGGGCGCCACGGCCGGGCTGCCCAACGGACCATTGCGCCACCACAACGGCCCGCACTGAACCGGGCTTGTCGGCGGCCTGCGGGCGGCGATCATGACGCTTGGCGATGATCCAAGGCGACGGGCCCCGGGCACCACCCGGTGCAGGTCCGGACCGAACAGACACCCGCATGGACGACCGACGCAACGAACCCAGCGACACGTCTGCCGTGGAGACGGCGGCATCCCTGATCGAGCAGGCCGACGCGCTGATCGTCGCGGCCGGTGCCGGCATGGGCGTCGATTCAGGCTTGCCGGACTTCCGTGGCCAGGAGGGGTTCTGGCGCGCGTACCCGGCCTTGCGCTCGGCGCAGATCGACTTCTACGACATCGCGTCGCCCGCGGCCTTTCACGCATCGCCCGAACGTGCCTGGGGCTTCTACGGCCATCGCTTGGCGCTGTACCGCCACACGCTGCCGCACGCGGGTTTTGCGCTGCTGCGCCACTGGGGCACGCGCATGCGCCAAGGCCTGAGCGTCTTCACGAGCAACGTGGATGGCCAGTTCCAGAAAGCAGGATTCGATCCGGCGCACATCCACGAGTGCCACGGCTCCATCCACCACCTGCAGTGCCTGCAGCCCTGCCGCGACACGGTCTGGCCGGCGGACGACTTCCAGCCCGATGTCGACGAGCAGGCCTGCCGGCTGCGCAACCTGCCACCGCTGTGCCCGCATTGCGGCGGTGCGGCGCGGCCGAATGTGCTGATGTTTGGCGACGGCGGCTGGGTCGAGCGGCGCAGCGCGGCCCAGGCCACGCGACAGGACCTGTGGCTGTCTGCGGTGACGCGGCCCTTGGTCATCGAGTTGGGCGCGGGCACGGCGATCCCCTCGGTGCGGCATTTCAGTCACCGCGTGATCCAGCGCTTTGGCGGGCGGCTGGTTCGCATCAATCCGCACGAGTGCGCCGTGCCGACCCGGCTGGACGTGGGGCTGCGGATGGGCGCGGCGCAGGCGTTGGCGGCGATTGCGGAGGTGCTGGGTCCGGGGTGGGACTGGCCGGCGTCTGGTTGTCGCCGCAGCCAGAGCGGTTAAGCGGGCGCTGTCGATTTTCGTTTGGCGCTGAACCGCGCGGCCGCGGCCCACAGGGACCGGCATGCCCTGGTGTCAGTTTGATTTGAATACGCGCTGTACTCAACTCTGAACGATGGCGAAGTCGTCTCCTTTCATTCTGAACTTTCCGGGTGTTCAGGCTGCGTCCTGCGCGTGTCAATCCGACCTTCGCAAAGCGACCCTCGAGAGACATCGGCTGTTCTGACCTCGCCGCCCTGAAGCGGCCGGTCGTGCACTGCCACAGGCACCCCTAGGCGGCACACAGGGCGATTGAGGCTCGGAGCACGGCTCTAGACGGTGTGGGCTCATCTCACCGGGAGCCCATCGTGCAAGCCGCGGCGCAGCCCCAACGGGCTCCCGATGGCGCCCCGTTCCACTACGAACGCCACCGCCCCGAGCGGACCGCGCTGCATCGCCTGGTCCAGCAGCACGTGGCCAGCTTCATCGCGCACACCGAGCCCAGCACCGGCGCCGGCCTGCCGCACTTCGTCAAGGACGCGTTCGATGCCTTCCTCGAGTGCGGCATCCTGGCGCGCGGCCTCTGGAGGCTGCGTTTGGCCAGGGTGGTGAGCTCAGCGGGTTTCTTCGAAGGCGCCGGTGCCACCGGGCGATCACCGTTGCCGGCTGCCGCTCGTGAGAGAGCGAAGCGCCGGAATACACTGCTGCGCATCCAGCGCATGAACCCAGGCGTCACCCCGCGTCGCGTGCCGGCTCCGGCACGAGAACCCGCGCGGGCAGAGGGCACACCCCATGAAATTCAAGCACCTTCTCGAGCAGTGGAACCTCAAGAAACTGAAGATCTCGGCCGGCTTCCTCGACATGGAGTGGGAACCTCAGAACGAAGACCGCGCCGCCGCCTGGGACCTCTACGTGGAACTTCTCACCCGCGTGGCGACGCAGCATCTGGTGCCAGGTCAGGGCACCGAAAAGTCGGCGCTGGACAGCATCTACGCGCTCTTTGCCATCACACGCGAGACCATCCGCCGCAACGGGCCGCGTTGCATCAATTTCGCCAAGCTGGCCATCGTGGTGCTCAACCAAGTGGTGCGGCCCTTCACGACCAAATGGCACGCGCCATTGGCCGCGGGGCCGTTGAGCCCTGAGCAGGTGATCGCCTTCCGTCGCGAGCTGCTGGCGGTGCAGGCGGAGCTGAAGCAGTACACGCGCGCCTTGGCCGACATGGCGCAGGTGGAGGACCTGACAGGTTTGGAAGAGGCATGAAGCGCGGTACTTGCATCGGGCAGGGTGGAGGCCGCGAGGCATGAGCGGCAGCGTGTTCATTTGCTACCGCAAGGACGACTCTCGGCACCAAGCCCGGACCGTATACGAGCGCCTGGAACGTGAGTTCTCGGGCCAGGTGTTCTTCGACGAGAGCAGCATCCTGGGCGGCGATGCGTATGAACAAACCATCGTCACGCGGCTGCGCGCGAGCAAGGTCGTGGTGGCGGTGATCGGCCCACGCTGGCACGAATTGCTGGCGCAAAAGCAAGCGCTGCCTCGCACCAAGGACTATGTCCGTTTCGAGCTGCTCCAGGCAGCGAGTGGCTGCTTGCCCGTGATTCCTGTTTTGCTGGACGGCAGTACCTGGGCACCTGCCGTGCAACTGCCTGATGACTTGGAGCATCTGGAGCAACAGCATTGGGTGAAGTTGTCAGACGAGCATTGGCAAGAAGGCCTGGACCGCTTGGTAAAGGTCGTTCGCGTACGCTTGGGTACCGTTCTGGTGGCGCCAGGGATCGCAACGCCCTCGGTGGGGCCGCGGGCGCTAGCGAGCGAGCTATCCGCAAAGGCTTCCAGCCCAGCTTGGGCGTCGAACACCGGCAAGGACCCGCATGGCCGCTGGGCGGAATTCGGCGTGGACGGCGTGGTGCAGCGGCTGCGCTGGATCGAGCCGGGCAGTTTCTGGATGGGCTCACCCGCCAGCGAGAAGGAGCGCTTTAACGACGAGCAGCGGCACCGCGTGACGCTGACGCGCGGTTTCTGGCTGGCCGATACGGCCTGCACCCAGGCGCTATGGCAGGCGGTGACGGGGCAGAGCCCGAGCCACTTCAAGGGCAACGCGCAGCTGCCCGTTGAGCAGGTGAGCTGGGACGACGTGATGCAACAGTTTTTGCCCAGGCTGAGGCAGAGGCTGGCGGGACTTGACGCTCGGCTGCCGACGGAAGCCGAGTGGGAATACGCCTGCCGGGCGGGCACCGAGACGCCGTTTCACTTTGGGGCGCAGATCACACCGGCGCACGTGAACTACAACGGCAACTACCCGTACGCTGGCGGCGCCAAGGGCGAATATCGCAAGAAGACAGTGCCTGTGAAAAGCCTGCCGGCCAACGCCTGGGGCCTGTACGAAGTGCATGGCAACGTGTGGGAATGGTGCGCCGATGGTTACGGCGCCTACCCGACCGCCGAAATCACGGACCCACAAGGGGTACCGAATGCGGCGTCGCGGGTGCTTCGCGGCGGCTCCTGGGACAACGACGCCAAGTACTGCCGCGCCGCCCGCCGCGACCACGGCTCGCCGGGCAACCGCTACGACAGCATCGGTTTCCGTCTGTGTGTGTCTTCCCCCATTTAGAACCGCTGCATGCCGAAGCGCTGTTCGCTGAACCACTGAAGGGCTGTTCACTGGTCGACGCGGAGCGTCGACAAAATTTTTGCACCGGGTGGCGACGCCTATCGCCAGGCACCCACGAGATCGAACCGACCGAGCACATGCTGGCGCAAGCCCCAGGTGTCGGCGTAGCGAACGTGGTTGATCCAGCCCTGCACGCTGGCGTCGAACTCGCCAAAGCTGATCGCGCCTTCGCGCCACCGTTCGTAGAGATGCCCCAGCCGCTGTGTGCTGTGCCGCACCTTGCGCGCCTTGACGCGCCGGTGCGTGGGGTACACGACAAAGCCCAACCAGGGCACGCCTGCAGCCGTCGGCGCCACCTGCAGGCTGCCTTCGTGTAGCGCGAGCCGTTGCGCGGTCAGTCGCTCGCGCAGCGCGGCTTTGGCTTCCCACAACTGCGCCGTGTCGTCGCTGAAGAGCGCAAAGTCGTCCACGTAGCGCACGTAAGCAGGACAACGCACCGGGCGCCGGCATGCGCGACTTGCTGGAAAAGGCGTGGGCGCCACGGGAGCAGATCCAGGTGGCGCCCACTTCGGCGGTATGCGCCCGAAGCCTGGCCGGAGCCACGCCTGCGGACCGGACCACCCTGCGCCATCGACCCCCGCCGCGCCGGCCGCACCAACCGTGGTCAGCACGGGCTGTCGGCATTGCGAAAGAGGCCTCGATGTGGGAAGACACACACAGACGGAAACCGATGTTGTTGTTGCGGTTGTCCGGCGAGTTGTGGTTGCGGTTGGCGGCGCGGCAGTTCCTGGCGTTGTTGTTCCAGGAGCCGCCGCGAAGCACCCGCGACGCTCTCAGGGGGCCCGACGAGCCTTGCGGCCCGCGAGCCAAGTTTCGCTCAAAAAATTTCGCGACGCTTCGCGTCGTTCAGTGAACAGCCTGTCAGTGGTTCAGCGAACAGCGACGCGGCACACAGCGGTCCTAAATGGGGGAAGACACACACAGACGGAAACCGATGCTGTTGAAGCGGGTGACCGGCGAGTAGTGGTCGCGGCTGGCGGCGCGGCAGCCCCTGGCGTAGTTGCACCAGGAGCCGCCGCGAAGCACCCGCGACGCCGCATTCGGGACCCCTTGCGGGTCGGTGGCTTCGCCCGGCGGGTAGGGGCCGTAACCATCGGCGCACCATTCCCACACGTTGCCATGCACTTCGTACAGGCCCCAGGCGTTGGCCGGCAGGCTTTTCACAGGCACTGTCTTCTTGCGATATTCGCCCTTGGCGCCGCCAGCGTACGGATAGTTGCCGTCGTAATTCACGTGCGCCGGCGTAATCTGCGCGCCAAAGTGAAACGGCGTCTCGGTCCCCGCTCGGCAGGCATATTCCCACTCGGCCTCCGTCGGCAGCCGCGCGTCAAGTCCCGCCAGCCTCTGCCTCAGCCTGGGCAAAAACTGTTGCATCACGTCGTCCCAGCTCACCTGCTCAACGGGCAGCTGCGCGTTGCCCTTGAAGTGGCTCGGGTTCTGCCCCGTCACCGCCTGCCACAGCGCCTGGGTGCAGGCCGTATCGGCCAGCCAGAAACCGCGGGTCAGCGTCACGCGGTGCCGCAGTTCGTCGTCGCTGCGGGCCTTCTCGGTGTCGGCCGAACCCATCCAGAAGCTGGCAGGCTCGATCCAGCGCAACCGTTGCACCACACCGTCCACGGTGAATTCCGCCCAGCGGCCTTGCGGGTCCTTGCCGGTGGTGGAAGCCCAGGTGGTGCGCTGCTGCTCCGCCGCAGCCGGCGCCGTGGCGGGTGCCCGGGCGGTGACAGCCGCGGCCGGTGCCCGCTGCGGTTCGGGCTTCAGCAGGGCTTTGACAGCGGAGACGAGCTTGCTTGACTGTTCATCAAAAAACTTGGCGTGCAGCTCCAGGCCCTGGTGGTCGCGAACGCCGCGCAGGTCTTCAGGCAGATCCTTCTTGCGCGGCGGTGTGGCGCCGTCGATCGTCACGGGCACCACGTAGATCTTGCGCTCCAACGCACGCTTCAGTTCGGCCCGGACCCAGTCGGGTTCGTCCTCGCCCTCGTCTTCGCGGCGCCGGATTTCCGCCAGCCAGTCGGGGCCCATCAAGGCCAGCATCACCTCGCAGCCTTCCAGGTGCTCGTCAATCACCTGCACGTAGTTGGTGCCCAGGCGCAGGCCTTCGATATCGATGAAAACTCGGTCATGGAGATCCGGCTCTCGCCGCAGCCGCTCGAACAGCGCGCGCGCGGCCCACGCGGTGTCGCTGCGCCGATAGCTGATGAAAACCTTGCCTTGCATCGCAGGCCCCTCCCGCCGTCACACCGCAACCCATGCGGCCGCTGGTGCGTTCAATGGTAGGTCAGGCGCGCCAGCAAATTCTTCGCAGACCCCAAGGCAAAGTCCTGCCGACCCCGCGTGCCGACAGAAGACCCCTAACGCCCACCCCCCGCAACGCGCCTCGTCACCGCCATCCGCGTTGGGCACACTCTCACCCATGGTCACCGATCCGCTACCGACAGACGCCACCCCGCTTGACCCCATCCCCGCTCGCACGCCCACGCCCTCCCGCGGCTTCCCCTGCCCCAGCTGCGGCGCCGCCATGGCCTACGACCCCGCGCGCTCGGCCCTGGCCTGCGCGGCCTGCGGCCATGCGCGGGTCTTGCCGCCGCCCACGTCCGACGAGCAGGCGCAGGCGCTGCGCGAGCAGGACTATCTGGAGGCGCTGCGCCGTCTGGCCGCGCGGGAGCCGAGCCTGGACCTGCGCGTGGTCGATTGCCGGTCCTGCGGCGCGCAGCTGCAGCTCGAAGGCCACGTGGTGGGCAGCCGTTGCGCCTTCTGTGCGTCGCCGCTGCTGCTGGACCAGGCGCACACCGAGCGTGTGCTGAAGCCGCAGGCCCTGCTGCCCTTCGCGCTGGACCCTGGCGCCGCGCAGAAGGTCTTCGCGCAATGGGTGGGCAGCCGCTGGTTTGCGCCGAATGCGCTGAAGCAGACCGTCAGCCGCGCAGACGGGATCCGTGGCGTGTACGTGCCCTGGTGGACCTACGACGCGCAGACCGCCACCACCTACCGCGGCGAACGTGGTGAGTCGCGCACGGAAGAGGACAACCAGGGCCGCATCCGGCGCACCGTCGACTGGAGCTTTGTGTCCGGTGCGGTCGCCGTCCCCTTCGACGACATCCTGGTGGTCGGCTCACCGTCGGTGCCCGAGCACCTGGCGCGCGTGCTCGACGGCTGGGACCTGCGCCGGCTGCGTCCGCCAGCGCCGGAGCTGCTGGCCGGCTTCACGGTCGAGGTCTACCGGCACGGCCTGGAGCAGGGTTTCACGCAGGCGCGCGAGCGCATGGAGCCGGCCATCACCGCCGCCATCCGGCGCGACATCGGCGGCAGCGACCAGCGCATCCTCGAGCGGCAGACCGTGGTCGACGATATCCGCTTCAAGCACGTGCTGCTGCCGGTGTGGATCGGCAGCTACCGCTTCGGCGCCAAGGCCTACCAGGTGGTGGTCAACGGGCAGAGCGGCGAGGTGGAAGGCGATCGGCCCTATTCGGCGGTGAAGATCGCGCTGGCCGTGCTGCTGGTGGCGGTGTTGCTGGCGCTGGCGTGGTTGCTGGGCAACCGGCCGGGTGGGTAGGCGGCACCCGGCACGTCGGCGGCCCGTCGGGTGGGCTTGCTCCGACTCAATCGCCCAGATTCCGCCGATGGAATTCGGCAATCGCGCGGAACGCGGCGTCCCGTTCCCGGGGAAGGAAGCCGGGTGCCGGTGCGCCGCCTCGGGGCTGGCGAGCAGCTTCTTGCGCGGCCACGTCTGCCGGCCAGGGCGAGAGCAGGTCCATGTGCGCGGCGCCTTTCAGGTCGGCCAACACGCGGCAGCCGGTGCAGTGGCGCAGCACATGCCCGGCATGCAGGTCGGTCGGCAGCATGGTGTCCAGGCCTGCCGTCACGATGCCCACGGGCAGCCGGATGCGGGCCAGGCTGTCGGCGCTGAAGGGGGCTGCCACGGGCACAGCCAGGCTGACCGAGGCGATGCGCGGGTCGGGCCGCGTATCGCCTGCGGGCTGGTCGGGCGTGCGTCCACCGTGCAGCTGTTTGACGGCGGCCGGCAGATAGGCCTCGGGCACGCCGCGGCTTGATTCGTACTGCGCCCGGCGCGCGGCCTGGGCGGTGGTATCGGTCACGCCGTTGAAGCAGAAGCCCAGGTCGGCATCGCCCTGGGCCAGGCAGTGGCGTACCAGGTTCAGCACGCTCCACTGCGCACCGGCCAGGGACAAGGCGGTGACACCGCCGGCCGACATGCCGTGCACGCCGACACGGTCGAGCCGAAGCACGGCCTTCCAGCGCGGCAATTCGGCCAGGCCGTCGAGCACGCGGCTCACCTCCAGCGGCCGCGTGATCCAGGCGGCCGGTCCGGCGCGCGAGGTGTCGGTGTAGTTGTCGCCGGCATGCTGCGGCTGGGCCACGACAAAACCCGCGCGCGCCAGCGTGGCGGCCAGTGTGTGGTCGACCAGCGGGTTGCCACCCGTGCCATGTGACAGCACCACCAGGCGGTGGGGGCCAGCGGTTGGCTGCGCGTCGGTAGCGACCTCCAGTGTGAACGGCCCCTGTGACAGCGTGCTGGCGGCGGTGGCCGTGGGATAGACCAGTGTCACCGGCAGCTCGCCGATGCGCAGCTGGCTCATGCCGATCTGCGCCATAGCCAGCGGGGCGGCAGAGGCCAGCGCCACGGCCGCAGCGACGCGCGCCCGCAGGCCTGAACGACAGGCGGCGGGCGCGCGTGGCGCCTTCGAAAGGTCTTGTGGGTGGACGGTCATGCGCGGGTTCCTGCGTCGGTGGTGGACGCCTGGGTCGGCATTCTGGGCAAGGGCTGCGCGGCCGCAAAGGGCCTTTCGACAAAGCCGCGTCAGGCGGCGCGACATGGCGGCGGCGCGGCGCCAGGTGCCTCGCCCGGCTTCTTCAGCGCGCCAGCGGATTCGGCGTCGGCTCGCCGATCTTCGTCAGCCGGTTGCGGTCGGTGTGGTGGAAGGGCTCGGCCTGGCCGCGGATCTGCAGGACGGTGTCCTCGTCGTAGCCCCAGGTGCCGTCGTCGTGCAGGCTCACGGTGATGCGGAAGCTCGTCGTCTTGAACGCGTGGTGCAGAAAGGGCGCGGAGCAGATGCCCCAGGTGTCCAGGCCCTGCGTGGCAGTGAGTTCGAAAGTCAGCGCATCGGCCGCCGCGGTACCGCTGGCCATCGCCACCTGCCCGCGCGGGATGGTCAGCGTGTGGATCACGGTGCCGGTGGCCGGCTCCCACAGCCAGTAGCCGACCTGGTCGTGGTAGGTCTTCACCTGGTCGGGCTTGGTGACGTGCGTGTGGTAGCGCAGGCCGTACAGCAGCTGCGGCCCGTTGGTCTGCGGGTCGATGGGCTGCAGCTCGATGGTCTCGACATAGGCCTGCTTCTTCG
>CAUJHV010000033.1 GCA_963205115.1 Pseudomonadota bacterium
GGCCAGCGCCCCCGACACCCTGACGCCGGCGCGCCGCCTGGCGTTCAACCACCTGCACACGCAGGAGCGCACGGCGCTGGTCTATGCGGTGGGCGAGGCCTTCGTGCCCAGCGCGCTGGACCACCTGAACCACTTCCTGCGCGACCACTACAGCGGCGACGTCGGCGTGATCGACCCCGAGCTGTTTCACCTGCTGCACCGCGTGCGGCGCGAGCTGGAAAGCGAGCAGCCCTTCCACGTCATTTCCGGCTACCGCAGCCCGCACACCAACGAAACCCTGCGCACCACGCGCGGCGGCGGCGTGGCCCGGCGCAGCCTGCACATGGACGGCAAGGCCATCGACGTGCGCCTGCCAGGCGTGGCGCTGGCCGATCTGCGCGACGCCGCCCTGTCGCTCAAGGCCGGCGGCGTGGGTTTCTACCCGCGCGAGAACTTCGTGCACATCGACACCGGGCGCGTGCGCAGCTGGTAGGGCCCGTCCAGCCGCCGCAGCATGCCGCGTGCCGCCCGCACGCCGCTGGCCATGGCCGCGGTCAGCAGGTAGCCGCCGGTGGGCGCTTCCCAATCCAGCATTTCGCCGGCGCAGAACAGCCCGGGGGCGCAGCGCAACTCCAGCTCCTCGGTCAGCGACTCCCGCCGCACGCCACCGGCGCTGCTGATGGCTTCGGGCAGCGGACGCGGCGCCGTCAGCGTGACCGGCAGCGCCTTGATGGCGGCCGCCAGCGCCGCCGCATCGCGCAGTTGCTCGGGCGTCAGCAGCTCGTTGAGCAGCGCCATCTTCACCCCCGCCAGGCCCAGGCGGCTGCTGAGGTGCGACGACAGGCTGCGGCTGCCGCGCGGGTGCGCCACCGCCGCCCGCACCTGCGCCGGCGTGTGGCCGGGCAGCAGGTCGAGCGCGAAGCTGGCCTGCCCGGCGCGCGCGATCTCGTCGCGCAGCAGGTGGCCGCAGGCGTAGATCAGGCTGCCTTCGACGCCGCTGGCCGTCACCACGAACTCGCCCGGGCGCGCGAAGTGCCGGCCGGCGCCGTCGGTGAAGGTCAGCGCCACGCTCTTGAGCGGCTGGCCGGCAAAGCGCTCGGCAAAGAACGGCGTCCAGCCCCTGCCCGCGCGGCCGGCGGCGTCGAAGCCGCAGTTGGCCGGCGCCAGCGGCGCCAGCTCGGCCCCGACCTGCGCCAGCCAGGGCACCCAGGCGCCGTCCGAGCCCAGGCGCGGCCAGCTCGCCCCGCCCAGCGCCAGCAGCGCCAGCGCCGGCGACAGGTGCCGCCGCCCGGCCGGGGTTTCAAAGATAAATCGGCCTGCAGCGCTTTTCTGGCAAGCGCCAGAAGCTATTGTTTCAGTAGCATCGGAAGCTCCCTCCCACCCCACCCAGCGGTGCCGCATGTGAAAGCGCACCGGCACCGCGCCAGGCGTCTGCGGGTGGCGCAGGCGCTGCAGCCAGGCGCGCAGCAGCGGCGCGGCCTTCATCTCGGTCGGAAACACCCGGCCCGAGCTGCCCACGAAGGTGTCGATACCCAGCCCCACCGCCCAGTCGCGCAGCGCCTGCGGGCCGAAGTCGTGCAGCCAGCCGGCCACCGCCCCGGCGCGTGCGCCGTAGCGGCCGATGAAGTCGGGCAGCGGCTCGGCATGCGTCAGGTTCAGGCCGCCCTTGCCGGCCAGCAGGAACTTGCGACCCACCGAGGGCATGGCGTCGTAGACGTCGACCGCCACACCGGCGGCCGACAGTCGCTCGGCCGCCATCAGGCCGGCGGGGCCGGCGCCGATGACCAGAACACTGAAAGTCGATTCGTGCGGCAACGCTGCGGTTGTCATGGGAATGCGGCTCGGTCGTCGTCTTCGATCACGGCCTCTGGCGTCGGCGTCGCTGTCATAGCCAGCGGCGCGCATCTTTCAGCAGCAAAAGCATCTGCTGCTCATGCAAAGGAGAGCGAACGAAGCCAAAGCGGGCGTAAAACCGTGCGGCGTCATCGTCGATGGGGTGCGTCAACAGCGCCCGGATACCGGCCTGCTCCGCCACCAGCAGCGCGCGCCGAATGGCGTCCTGCAGCAGGCCCACACCCAGGCCGCGGCCCTGCGCATGCCTGGACACAGCCAGCCGCGCCAGCAGCACGACGGGAATGGGGTATTGCTCCATTCCTTTGCGCAGGCGTTCGGGGGCGTCCAGCGTGTCGATTTGGCCCACGGTCAGACTGAAGTAACCCGCAACACGGCCAGCATCAGTCACAACAAAGGTTTTTGCGGAGCCGCTGCCCTGCGCCTGCCGCGCATGGCGGACCAGCCAGTCATCGAGCGAGGGCTTGCCGCAATCGAAGCCGTCCAGCTGATGCTCCGCCGCCAGGGGCTCGGGGCGGGTCAGGGTCAAGGCGCATCCCAAGGCGCCTGGCGCGAAAACAGCTCGCGCAAGCCCTCACTGGGCTGCTCGGGGCGGTCCAGCAAATCCATCAAGGCCTGGTACTGACTGCCGGACACCATGAACAGGCGCTGATCGAGCAAGGTCTGCTCGGCGGCCTGGCACGCGCTGTCGAGAATAAAGTCGGTCAGGGATTTGTGCGCCACCTCGGCCGCCCGCCGCAGCACCGCCTCTTGTCGCGGCGTCGCACGCAGGCCCAGCCGGGCGGTTCGGGCGGTGGAAGTCGAGGTGGTGGGCATGAGAGTAAGTGAACCAACCGTGCGTCAAACGACAGCATGTTAGCACAACAGGCAAACAAATTACGGGTGGCGCTTGGCTCATTTCTTGGTTTTCATCTCCTATTTTTATAGCAACCACAACAAGGCAGAATTGCGCAGCAAACCCGATCCCTCCAAAACCACGCTGCAAGCCATCATCCGGGGCAAGGTCGATCCCAACCGCATCATTCACACCGATGGCTGGCGTGGCTATGTTCGAGCCGTTTGTCGCGCGCCACGCTGGGGCGCACCAGTGCCGGTTTGCCTGTTGCGTCCACGCCATGCACGGCGAAGACGTTCTTGGCCAGATCGATGCCTACGGTTACGATGGTCATGGACTTGCCCTTCCACAAAACGAGTGGGTTGATGAGAGATTGGACTTCCCATCGTGGCGCTTTGTTGGCGTATCCCGCAATGGCGCGGGGCACTCGGGACGGGGAAGTCCCTTTTATTCGTTAGCCACCTAAAGGTAGCTCGTTGCACATCGCCCATAAATTTGCGTTAGCCTCGTCAACCGTTACGCTTAGAAAACTTGGATGCAATATCACCTATGAATAAGCCAAAAGTCAGCGAAACCAAAACCAAGAAGAATACTGCTCCCGCAAAGACCACATCAAGTGGTGTTGCATGGCGCAAGGAATACAACAAGTACTTTGTGGCCCCGGCATCGACACCACAGGATTTTCGCGTTTTGGATGTGACAGATAGCGGGAACTTCACGCTTTCATCACATACATAAAATAGGGGCTTAGGAAGCAAACGCCTCAGAGCGGATTCTGTCTGAGCAACTGTAGCAAGGCCTTGTAGAGATCTTGATGACGATGATTGAAGCGGAACTCGGTTTCCTTCAAGTGCAGCGCGGACTTGTCCTTGCGGATACCGTGAAACTGCGCCAGGCGATGCTTGGCAAAGCTCCAAAACGACTCGATGCCGTTGACATGGTTGGCGCCACGCACGAACTCGTTGTTGCCATGATTGACGCGAAAGTGCTTTGCAAGGCCGATGTCCACCAGTCCGTCATAGCCACGCCAGCCATCGGTGTGAATGATGCTGTTGGGATCGACTTTGCCGCGGATGATGGCTTGCAGCGTGGCCTTGGAGGCATTGGGGACGATTTCGGTGTAGACGCAGTCATCGCGCTTGAGCAGACCAAAGACAATGGTCTTGCTGCCAGCACCTCGGCCACGTTTGCCTCGAACGCGTCTGGGGCCAAAGTAGGACTCATCGGCCTCGAGTTCACCGGCAAAGGGCGAGCGGGCAGCGCAGTGCTGAGCCAGGCGCAGGCGGATGCGCTGGTAGATGTCATTGGTGCTGCGCACCGACAGGCCGCACAAC
>CAUJHV010000034.1 GCA_963205115.1 Pseudomonadota bacterium
TGAGGGCCCGACGGCCCTGGGCCTTCAGCGTGGCCAGGACGCCTTCGATGCGGCTCATCGTGCCACCTCGACCACCTGCGGACCACCCTTCACGCCCTGCCCGCGACACGACGGCCGGCAGTAGAAATCGGCGCCGGACAGATCGGCCACGGTGCCGATGTCCTTGTCGCCGCGTCCGGACAGGTTGACCAGCAGGTGCTGGTCCGGCCGCATCGTCGCGGCGAGTTTCATCGCATAGGCCACCGCGTGGCTGGACTCCAGCGCCGGGATGATGCCCTCGGTGCGGCACAGGCGGTGGAAGGCCGACAGCGCCTCGGCATCGGTGATGCCGACGGATTCGGCGCGGCCGATGGCCTTGAGGTACGCGTGCTCGGGGCCGACGCCGGGATAGTCCAGGCCGGCCGAGATCGAATGGGTTTCGGTGATCTGGCCGTTGGCATCCTGGAGCAGGTAGGTGCGGTTGCCGTGCAGCACGCCCGGCGTACCGGCAGAAAGCGACGCGGCGTGTTTGCCCGAATCCAGCCCCTCACCTGCGGCCTCCACGCCGATCAGGCGTACGCCTTCGTGGCGGATGTACGGGTAGAAGATGCCCATGGCATTGCTGCCACCGCCCACGCAGGCAATCACCGCATCGGGCTGGCGGCCGATGTTCTCGGGCATCTGCACCAGGCACTCGTCGCCGATGACCGACTGGAAATCGCGCACCATCTCCGGATAGGGCTTGGGGCCGGCCACCGTGCCGATGATGTAGAAGGTGTTCTCGACGTTCGTGACCCAGTCGCGCAGCGCCTCGTTCAGCGCGTCCTTCAGCGTGCGGCTGCCGGACTCCACCGGCACCACCGTCGCGCCCAGCAGGTGCATGCGGTAGACGTTGGGCGATTGCCGCTTGACGTCTTCGCTGCCCATGTAGACGACACATTCCATGCCGTAGCGCGCGCAGATGGTAGCCGTGGCCACGCCGTGCTGGCCGGCGCCGGTTTCGGCGATGACACGCGGCTTGCCCATCCGCCGGGCGAGCAGTGCCTGGCCGATGGTGTTGTTCACCTTGTGCGCGCCGGTGTGGTTGAGGTCCTCGCGCTTGAGGTGGATCTGCGCGCCGCCGATCTCGCGTGACAGGCGTGCCGCGTGGTAGATCGGGCTCGGGCGGCCGACGAAGTGCTTGAGCTCGTGGCGGAATTCGGCCTGGAATTCCGGGTCGTGGCGGTAACGCTCGTAGGCCGCGGAGAGTTCGTCGAGCGCGTGGATCAGGGTCTCGGCGACGAAGGTGCCGCCGTAGGGCCCG
This sequence comes from Pseudomonadota bacterium, assembly GCA_963205115.1. Classification (GTDB taxonomy): domain Bacteria; phylum Pseudomonadota; class Gammaproteobacteria; order Burkholderiales; family Burkholderiaceae_C; genus Rubrivivax. The sequence goes on from CAUJHV010000034.1 coordinate 1,283, forward strand.
AAATGCCCGCGGGCATCGGGTTGCTGATAGTCGATCATGTGTGTCTCAGGTGGGGTTCGAGGCCTCGCGCTGCGCGTCGGCAGCGCGGACGGCCTGGCAGAACCGGTGCATCAGCGCGGCATCCTTGATGCCCTTGGCGCTCTCGACACCGGAACTCACGTCAACGGCCCAGGGCCGGACGCGAAGGACCCCATCGGTCACGTTTGCAGGATTCAACCCACCAGACAAAACGACCGGAAGGGGCACGTCGGGTGGAATGGTTGACCAATCGAAAGCTCTCCCGCCACCGCCGTAGCCGTCGACATGCGCGTCGAGCAGCAAGGCCTGGGCGTCGTGGACTTGACCCGCAAAGTCTAACAAATCGAAACCGGCGGCCATCCGGGCCGCACGCAGGAAGGGGCGATGCGCCTGGCGGCAGCGCGCGGGTGTCTCGTCGCCGTGGAACTGCAGCAATGCCTGCGGCACCGCATCGAGCGCCTCGCGCCAATCCTCGTCGGTGGCGTTGACGAACAACAGCACCGGCGTCACGAAGGGCGGCAGGCGCTTGGCGAGTTCGCCGGCACGCGCGGGCGTGACGGCACGTGGGCTCTTGGCGTAGAGGACAAAGCCGATGGCGTCCGCACCGGCGGCGACCGCCGCGTCGACGTCGCCCTCGCGCGTCAGGCCGCAGATCTTGATGCGTGTGCGCCGGCCGGCCGCGGGCGCAGAGGCGGTCTCAGCGCGCGCCGCCAGGGAGCCAGCCCAGGGCCGGGACATCGGTGGGGATTCCATGGACCGCATCGTAGTACGGCCCCACGAAATACAGCCCGTCGGGCGGGAACGTCGGCGCGGCGCGCTCGCGCGAGCGCGAGGCCAGCACCTCGGCCATCCAGCCCGGATCGCGCGCGCCGCTGCCCACCGCCACCAGGCAGCCCATGATGTTGCGCACCATGTGGTGCAGGAAGGCGCTGGCCTCGAAGTCGAAGCGCCAGTACGCGCCGTGCCGCGTGATGTCCAGCGTGCGCAGCGTCTTGATGGGCGTGTGCGCCTGGCACTCGCTGGACCGGAAGGCGCTGAAGTCGTGCGTGCCGATCAGGCACTGCGCCGCGCGCGCCATGCGATCGGCGTCCAGCGTGCGGAAGACCCAGCCGCAGCGATGCGCCTCCAGCGCGGGCCGCACGGCCGATTCCAGCACCAGGAAGGCATAGCGCCGGCCCCGCGCGCCATTGCGGGCGTGGAAGTCACCACTCACCTCGCGGCACCACTGCACCGCGATGTCGGTGTCGAGGTAGCGGTTCGTGCCACGTACCCAGGAGAAGGCCTCGCGCGCGACGTCGGTATCGAAGTGGACGACCTGGTTCAGCGCATGCACGCCGGCATCGGTTCGACCCGCGCAGGTCACGCGGATCGGCTGCGCGGCGAAGGTGCTCAGCGCCGCTTCGAGCCGGTCCTGCACGGTCTGCCCGCCGGTCTGCGATTGCCAGCCCAGATAGCGCCGCCCGTCGTAAGCCACGCCCAAAGCGACGCGGCGGCCCGAGGCCGCCGCAGCAGGTTCGTCCGGGCTCGTCTTCAACCCAGGCTGTCGAGCATCGTCTGCGCCTTCTGCCGCAAGGCGCCGTCGGCTTGCGCCAACACTTCGTTGAGCAGGTCTCGAGCACCTTCGAGGTCGCCGATCTGGCGGAACTCATCGGCCAGGTCGAGCTTGCGCACCAGCGGATCGCCCTCGTCCTCGTACTTCGAGTCCGGCTCGTCCGGCAGTTCGAGATCGACAAAACCCGACGACCGCGCCAGCTGCGTGCTTTCGGCAGCCGGACGCACATTTTCGACCGTGCGCAACGGCGATGGCGACGGCTCGAGATCCAGCGACAGGTCGGACAGGTCGAATTCGAGGCCGTCGTTTTCCACCGGCTCGATGATCGGCAATCCGGGCTCGCGCGGGCCGGCCGGGCTGCGCGCCTCGGCAGCGGCGGCCATCGCGGCCACGGTCGTGGCCATGGTCGACGGCGTCAGTGGCATCGTGGCTTCCATGGACTGCGCCGAGGCATCCATCGCATCGAAGCTCAGGTCGATGTCCACATCCGCGCCGCTGGTGGCCTCGGGCGTGAGCGGCTTGGGTTCGTCGACCAGATCGTGGGCGGGGCCAAATGTCGACGGCGACGGCATCACCGACTGCGGCATCGTGCTGGCACCCAGCGGCTCGATGTAGGACTCGTCGTCCGGCGCCGAATCCGGGCGGCCGCCCGGCAGGTACAAGGAATTGTCCGGGTCGATGCCACGGCCCAGTTCCTGGGCCTTCTGCCAATCGGCACCTTCGCCGCGCGTCAGCGTGAAGAGCTGCGTGGCCAGCAATTCGAAGCCCTTGACGTCACGCCGCTTGGCATAGACCTCAAGCAGCTTCGTGCGCACCGCCAATCGGCTGGGGTCCGTGCGCATGGCCTCCTTGAGGATCTCCTCGGCCTGCAGGTCACGGCCGTAGGCCAGGTAGACATCCGCTTCGGCCACCGGATCGACATCGCCGATCGCATCGAGCTGGCTCAGCGAGTAATTCATGCCCGAGCCGGCCGTGGACGCGCCGCCCGAACCGTCGTTCGTATCCACGCGCTGGCCACCGCTGGCGCCGAAGAACGAATCCGGCTGGAGCCGGCTTTCCATGAACGAGGTCTCGCCAGCCGTCTTGCGGCCGCGCGAGCGCACGCGGTAGATGCCCACACCGGCCAGCACGGCCGCCAGCACGGCGCCGAAGGGCAGCACGTAAGGGCTGTCCATGATGCGGTCGATCAGGCCCGGCTCGGCTTCGTCGCCCGCCATGGCTGCGCCCGGCGCGCCAGCGGAGGCCGCGGCCATGGCTGCAGAGGCGGCCGGCTTCGGTGCCGTGGCGACGACCGCAGGTGCGGACGCTGCCGCATCTTGGATCTTCGGGGCCGAAGCGACAACGGCCGGCGTGGGTGCGGCGGCCACAGTGGTTGCGGCCGAGGCCGGCATGGCGGCGACTGATGCGGCCAGCGCCGGCGCCGAGGCGGCGGGCTTGCCCGGGGCGGCTGCTGCCACGGCAGTGGCCGGCGCCGATGCGGCGGTCGGCGCGACAGGCTTGTCGGGGACCGGCGGCGCGGTCACAGGCAGGGTCGGCGCAGCGACAGACGGCTTGGCAGCCGCCGTGGCGGTCGCCGCGGGTGCCCTGCCGGCTTCCACAGCCGCGCCTTGAACCTTCTTCAGGTCGTCAAGGTTGCGCGCCAATTCGGCTACGCGGGTCGACGCGTCCTTGGTGGCCGCGTCCTTCGACACCTTCACCTCGGGTGCGCTGGCGGCGGCCTTGGCTGAGCCCGCGCTGAGCTTGAGCTTGTCTGGCGTTTGTGCCGCGGCCTGCTTGCGGTCGTCGACCGATGCCTGAATCTTGCCACCGGCCTGGCGCGAGGGCGCACCGGCCGGGGTCGTCACCGCGCTGGACGCCAGGCGGCGGCGGTAGGCGTTGAAGTCGGCGCTCTGGGCCTGGATCACCGATCGCGCCTCGCCTTGGGAGACCGCTTGCGATTCGGTCTCGGCGGGCACCTTCAGGATCGCACCGGCACGCAGCCGGTTCATGTTCTCGCTGGAGAAGGCCTCGGGATTCGAGCGGTACAGCGCCACCAGCATCTGGTCGAGCGACACGCCCGGGGGCTGCACGCGCTGCGCGATGCTGGTGAGTGTGTCGCCCGGGCGAACGCGGACCTGCGAAGCGGCGGCCGGCTTGGCTGCCGGCGCGGGCGCGCGCGCCGTGCGCGTGGCGCGTCCGGGCTCGCCGCCCTTGGCGCGGGTCATGCGTTGGGCGGCGCGCGGCGCGGGCGCAGCGGCCGGGGCCGGCGCGGGTGCGGCACGGGTGGGCTCCGCTTGCGCGGCAGGCGCAGGCGCAGGCGCGGGTGCGGGGGCCGGTGCAGCCACCGGTGCGGGCGCAGCGGCAGCGACGGCAGGCGCCGGGGGCGCCGCGGGGGTTTCGACAGGGGCGCTGACCGCAGCGGCGGCAGCCGGCGCGGCCGCGACCACCGCGGCGGTGGGCGCGGGCGCAGGCGCCGAGGCCGAGCGCGGCGGATCCAGCAGCAGCGTGTATTCACGCACCAGCCGGCCGGTGGCCCAGTTCATTTCGAGGATCACGTCGACGAACGGCTCGGAAACCGTGCGGTCGCTCGTCACGCGCAGATAAGGGCGGCCGTCGGCGCGACGCGCCAGCGACACCCGCGCACCGGAGAGCGCCGGGTGGTATTCCACCCCTGCGGCACGGTAGGTCTCCGGCGACGCGATGCGCACCTGCAGGGACGAAGCTTCTTCGGGCGCCAGGCTGGTGATGTCGATTTCGGCGCGCAGCGCTTCGCCCAGTGACGACTGGACCGCCAGGCGGCCGAGCCCCAAGGCGTGCGCCGGTCCGGCAGCCAGTGCGATCACGGCGGCCGACAGCGACGTCAACGCGAAGCGCGAAACCCTCAACGAACGATTTTTCAAGGCAACTCCCCGCAAGCCAGTGTCAGGCTGGCCCCAGCTCCGGCCATTGTCGGCCCCACAAACGCGCACGCCTACTGATAAGGTAGGGGCGATCCCAGCGTACCACTCACAACAGAAGCAAGCATATAGGCATACAAGCTCAAGTAATACCTCATGTTTGCTATCGAAAAGCCCTGTTTCTGGCTCGCGGGGCCGAGCTGTTGCCTCTAGGCAACGCTCGGAGCCTCTGTCGGGGAGATTTCAGGCATCCAGCAGGATGCGCAGCATGCGGCGCAGCGGTTCGGCCGCACCCCACAGCAATTGGTCGCCGATCGTGAAAGCGCCCAGGTAGTCCGGCCCCATCGCCAGCTTGCGCAGACGGCCCACGGGAATCGTCATCGTGCCGGTCACGGCCACCGGTGTGAGGTCGCGCACCGTCGCTTCGCGCGTATTCGGCACCACCTTCACCCACGCGTTGTCGGCGGCGATCAGGGCCTCGACATCCGCCAGCGGCACGTCCTTGCGCAGCTTGAAAGTCAGGGCCTGGCTGTGGCAGCGCATCGCGCCCACACGCACGCAGAAACCGTCGACCGGCACCGCGGCGGAGCCGAAGCCTTCGCCCTGGCCGAGGATCTTGTTGGTCTCGGCCATGCCCTTCCACTCTTCTCTGGAAACGCCGTTGCCCAGGTCCTTGTCGATCCAGGGGATCAGCGAACCGCCCAGCGGCACGCCGAAATTGGCCACCTCGTCACCGGCCAATGCACGCTGCTTGGCGATGACCTTGCGGTCGATCTCGAGAATCGCGCTCTTGGGGTCGGCCAACAGATCGCGCACCTCGGCGTTGAGCGTGCCGTACTGCGTGAGCAGCTCGCGCATGTGCTGCGCGCCGCCGCCGCTGGCGGCCTGGTAGGTCTGCGTGCTCATCCACTCGACCAGACCGGCCTTGTAGAGCGCGCCAACGCCCATCAACATGCAGCTGACGGTGCAATTGCCGCCGATCCAGTTCTTGCCGCCCTTGGCCAGCGCATTCTTGATGACCGGCAGATTGACGGGGTCCAGGATGATGACCGCGTCGTCCTTCATGCGCAGCGTGGAGGCCGCGTCGATCCAGTGGCCCTTCCAGCCGGCTGCACGCCGCTTCGGGAAGACCTCGGTCGTGTAGTCGCCGCCCTGGCAGGTGATGACGATGTCGCAGCGCTTGAGCGCCTCGATGTCGTGCGCGTCCTTCAGCGTCTTCTCGTTCTTGGCCATCGCCGGGGCAGCGCCGCCGGCGTTGGAGGTGGAGAAGAACACCGGCTCGATGAGCGCGAAGTCGTTCTCGGCCTGCATGCGCTCCAACAATACGGAGCCGACCATGCCGCGCCAGCCGACCAATCCTACGAGTGCCATTTCAGTTTCGCCTTTCCGTTTCTGGAATCCGGACCCCGGTTTGCCCCCCGGCTCGTATCGCCGGGGTCCTGGGTAGGGGCGAGACGATCCGAGAGCGCTAGCTCTTGGTGGTAATCGTTTTGCCGGTGATGGCGGCGACGACCGCATCACCCATCTCGCGCGTGCCCACGCGCTGCGTGCCTTCGCTCCAGATGTCGCCCGTGCGCAGGCCGGCGGACAGCACGGCCTTGACCGCCGACTCGATACGGTCGGCAGCCTGCGGCTGGTTGAGGGAGAAGCGGAGCATCATGGCAGCGGACAGGATTGTAGCCAAAGGGTTTGCAATTCCCTTACCTGCAATGTCCGGGGCGCTGCCGTGGCTGGGCTCGTACAGGCCCTTGTTCGACTTGTCCAGGCTGGCCGAGGGCAACATGCCGATCGAGCCGGTGAGCATCGCGGCCTCGTCCGACAGGATGTCGCCGAACATGTTGCCGGTGACCACCACGTCGAAGGCCTTGGGCGCCTTGACAAGCTGCATCGCCGCGTTGTCCACGTACATGTGGTCCAGCGCCACGTCCGGATACTGCGCGTGCACCTCGATGACCACGTCCTTCCAGAACTGGAAGGTCTCCAGCACGTTGGCCTTGTCGACGCTGGTGACCTTCTTGTTGCGCTTGCGTGCGGCCTGGAAGGCCACGTGCGCGATGCGCTCGATCTCCGGGCGGCTGTAGCGCATGGTGTCGAAGGCTTCTTCGGCGCCGGGGAAGTGGCCGTCGACGGCCGTGCGGCGGCCGCGCGGCTGGCCGAAATAGATGTCGCCGGTGAGCTCGCGGATGATCAGGATGTCCAGACCCGCGACCAGTTCGGGCTTCAGGCTGGAGGCATGCGTGAGCTGCTCGTAGCAGATCGCCGGGCGGAAATTGGCAAACAGCCCCAGGTGCTTGCGCAGGCCCAGGATGGCCTGCTCGGGGCGGTACTGGCGCTCGAGCTTGTCGTACTTCCAGTCGCCCACGGCGCCGAAGAGGATGGCATCGGCCGACTTCGCCAGGTTCAGCGTGGATTCGGGCAGCGGATGGCCGTGCGCCTCGTAGGCGGCGCCGCCGACCAGCGCGGTCTCGGTCTCGAAGGTCAGGTCGAGGACGTTCAAAACCTTCACGGCCTCGGCCATGATCTCGGTGCCGATGCCGTCACCCGGCAGGATCGCGATCTTCATTGCGTGGTGCTTCTGGAAAGGGAATTCAGGCGAGGTTGCGGTGCGCCAGCCAAGGCATCTTGGCCAGGCGCTCGGCCTCGAAGGCGCGGATCTTGTCGGCGTGGCGCAGCGTCAGGCCGATGTCGTCGAAGCCGTTGACCAAGCAGTACTTGCGGAAGGGCTGCACGTCGAAGGGCAGCTCCACGCCGTCGGGCTTGACGATGACCTGACGCGGCAGGTCCACCGTCAGTGAGTAGCCCGGAAAGGCCGCCACCTCGTCGAACAGCTGCGCCACCTGGGACTCTGGCAGCACGATGGGCAGCAGGCCGTTCTTGAAGCAGTTGTTGAAGAAGATGTCGGCGTAGCTCGGCGCGATCAGCGAACGGAAGCCGTACTGCTCCAGCGCCCAGGGCGCGTGCTCGCGGCTGGATCCGCAGCCGAAATTGCGCCGCGCCAGCAGCACCGAAGCGCCGCGGTAGCGCGGCTGGTTCAGCACGAAATCCGGGTTGGGCTTGCGCGTGGACAGGTCCTGGCCGGGCTCGCCCTTGTCCAGATAGCGCCACTCGTCGAAGAGGTTCGGGCCGAAGCCGCCACGGGCGATCGACTTCAGGAACTGCTTGGGGATGATCGCGTCGGTGTCGACGTTCTCGCGATCCATCGGGGCGACGAGCCCCTGGTGAACGGTAAAAGCTTGCATGCAGAACCTACTTGGTCTTCTTGGCGGCTTCTTCGATCTTGTCGCCGGCTTTCGAGATGTCCTTGCCCATGCCTTCGATGGTGTTGCAGGCCTGCAGGGCCAGCGTGACGGTCAGGGCGGCGAACAGGGCGAACAGGTGCTTCATGGTGTGGTCTCCGTCAGGGTCCGACGATGAAGGTTGGCTAACGAACAGGATCAGGCGAGGCGGCGCACGTCGACGAAGTGGCCGTTCAGTGCGGCGGCGGCGGCCATGGCCGGGCTCACCAGGTGCGTGCGGCCGCCATTGCCCTGACGACCCTCGAAGTTGCGGTTGCTGGTGGAGGCGCAGCGCTCGCCGGGCTCGAGCCGGTCGGCATTCATCGCCAGGCACATGCTGCAGCCGGGCTCGCGCCACTCGAAGCCAGCGGCCTTGAAGACCTCGTGCAGGCCTTCGCGTTCGGCCTGCGCCTTCACCAGGCCGGAGCCGGGCACGACCATCGCGACCTTGACGTTGGGCGCCACACGGCCGCCGGCCTTGCGCACGACGGCCGCGGCCTCGCGCAGGTCCTCGATACGGCTGTTGGTGCAGGAGCCGATGAAGACCTTGTCGATCACGATGTCGGCGATCGCCTTGTTGGGCTGCAGGCCCATGTAGGTCAGCGCGCGCTCGATGGCGCCGCGCTTGACGGCGTCCTTCTCCTTGTCGGGATCGGGCACGCGGTCCTCGATGGACAGCACCATTTCCGGCGAGGTGCCCCAGGTGACCTGCGGGCGGATCTGCGCGGCGTCGAGTTCGACGATGGCATCGAAGACGGCGGCCGGGTCGCTGTGCAGCGAACGCCACTGCGCCACGGCGTGGTCCCAGGACACGCCCGTCGGTGCGAAGGGACGTCCCTTGACGTAATCGATGGTCTTGTCGTCCACGGCCACCAGGCCGGCACGTGCGCCGGCTTCGATGGCCATGTTGCACACCGTCATGCGGCCTTCGACAGTGAGGGCGCGGATCGCCGAGCCGCCGAATTCGATGGTGTAGCCCGTGCCGCCGGCCGTGCCGATCTTGCCGATGATGGCCAGCACCAGGTCCTTGGCGGTGACGCCGCGCTGCAGCGCGCCGTCCACCTTCACGAGCATGTTCTTGGCCTTCTTGGCCAGCAGCGTCTGCGTGGCCAGCACATGCTCGACCTCGCTGGTGCCGATGCCGTGCGCCAGCGCACCGAAGGCACCGTGCGTGCTGGTGTGCGAGTCGCCGCAGACCACGGTCATGCCCGGCAGCGTGGCGCCCTGCTCCGGGCCGATCACGTGCACGATGCCCTGGCGCTTGTCCAGGAACGGGAAATAGGCCGCGGCGCCGACCGACTGGATGTTGGCGTCCAGCGTCGTGACCTGCAGCTTGCTGATCGGGTCGGTGATGCCGTCGTAGCCGCGCTCCCAGCCGGTCGTGGGTGTGTTGTGGTCGGCGGTCGCGACGATGGAACTCGTGCGCCAGACCGGACGCCCGGCCAGACGAAGGCCCTCGAAGGCTTGCGGGCTGGTCACCTCGTGCACCAGGTGGCGATCGATGTACAGCACGGCCGTGCCGTCTTCTTCGGTGTGGACGACGTGGTCGTCCCAGAGCTTGTCGTAGAGGGTGCGTGCGGTCATGTTCTCGCCGGGGTCTGTCCTTGCGAACCCGCTATTGTCGTTCAGGAACAAAAAGGGCCCGGAAGTCCGGGCCCTTGGGCGAGATGCGGTGTCGGGATCGACCCGCATCGGCGGGCCGGCAGCGCCGGCCCGTGGCGTGCATCAGAGCGCGCCGAACTTCATGTTGATGCCGGTCAGCAGCGTCATGTCGTTCTTCTTCTGGCCCGCGGCAGGCTTGCTGTTGTAGCTGTCCTGCAGGCCGACCGTCAGGCTCAGCGCGCTGCTCATGGCCACGCTCAGGCCGGCCGTGAACTTGGCCAGGACGGCCTTGTCGCCCGACACGCCGGGGAACAGGTCCAGGCGTTGCTTGAACGAAGTGGTGGCAGACAGCTGGTGCGAGCTTTCCTCGGCCAGGTACAGGCTGGTGCGCGAGAAGCTCGTGTCGGTCGTGCCGGCGATGGTCTTGGCGACGCCGTACTTGTCGGTCGTGTAGCCCACACCGCCGTAGACGGTGAACTTGGTGTCCTTCGCGTCGATGACCTTGTAGCCCAGACCGCCGGCCAGCGCCGTGCGAAGGTCCAGATCGGCCAGGCCGTCGCCTTCCAGGCCCAGGCGACCGAAGGCCACGGTGCGCGGGCTGAGGTTGAAGTCGTACTGGCCAAAGGCAGCCCACTTGTTGGCCGTGGTCGTCGACACGCCGGCGACCTTGTTCTTGCCGTAGTTGACGAAGGCGCCGGTGGCGATCTTGTCGGCCGTCGTCAGGCGGGCGGCATCGACGTTGACTGCCAGCGCTTGCGTGCTGGTGTTGCCCGAGGTGGCGGCCAGCGAAGCGCCGGCCACACCGCGCCACAGGCCGTCGGTCTTGGGGGCATCCTGAGCCAGGGCCGCCAGGGGCGCCGCAGCAGCGAGCGAAGCGGCAAGCGCGACGCGCGTGAAGGAGGTATTCATGTGGGGATCTCCGTCCTGAGTGAAATATGAGAAGGCAGTCGACTGCCGCGGCACTCGGCCCAACGCCCGAGGGCTGCTTCCGGATCGCGCGGCGGGCGCCATACTACGGCCCGGCCTAGGGTAAACCTCAGGTGATTCGTGACGAATTACCGGGCCGTCCGGCACCACGGACGCCGGACTGTTGCGGGGAGCACACAGGCCGAGCCGCCCCAGCAAGCCCCAGGACAGCCCCGTGGTGCCTGTGGAGGGCGCTCAGCGCTGCTCGCGTCGGACGTCTTCGTCGAAGCTGGCCTGCGCGAGCGCGGATTCGCCACCCCGCGCCCAACTGCCATAGACCCGGCTGAAATCGTCGAGCAGCCGCGCCAGCGGCACATCGTCGAAGGCGCCGCGCTGGTGCACGTATTCCATGTGTCGGTTCCCCGCGGCGTCGAACGCGTGGTAGATCGAATCGCTGCGCCCGTCGAAATCCAGCGGCAGCAGCTGGAACTTGCGGCACAGCTCGATATTGAAGGCCGGCGTGGCCTTGAACCAGTGGCCGTCGATCCACAGGTCGGCATAGCCGTGCCAGATGAAAAGATCGGTCTTCATGGTCTGGCGCAGGCGCTCGGTGCTGAGGTGGTTGCGCACGTCGGCAAAGCCCACGCGCGACGCGATGCCCACGGCACGCGCGGCCGCCACCAGCAGCGCGGCCTTGGGCACGCACCAGCCGTAGCCGTTCTTCAGCACCGTGCTGGCGCGCATGCCCTCGGGGCTGAGGTCGACGCGGTAGGGGTCGTAGCGGAAGCCGTCGCGCACGGCGTAATACAAGGCCACGGCACGCTCGCGGTCGTCGCTGCCGTGCGCATGTTCGCGTGCGAAGGCGATGACATCCGGGTGGTCGCTGTCGAGCAGGGCCGTGGGCGCCAGGCTGGCGGCATCGGGGGGTGGCGGGTCGAAGGCGACGGCGGGCTGGGTCATGGCAGGCGGGTCGCCGCGCGAATCCGGCGAGGTCAGGTGCAGCGGATGCGACAAGGCTACCACCCGGGCAGCGCCATTGACCGGCCCCGGCGAAGTCCTGACACTGGGCCACGCGCCATCCGGCCGCCGCGCCAGCACGCCCGATGGCGCGCCGCGCGCGCACCACGCCCGCACCACGCCCAAGGAGCCCCCCGCATGGATCCCGCCTGGCCGCCCTCGTCCCTGCTGAGCCGGACACCGGGCGTGGAAACGATCCTCGCGGTCCTGACCCCCGAAACGGGCACAGCCGGCAACCCTGGCGTTGCCGAAGCCGCAATCGACCTGCGCGACATGGGGCATGCGCTGTTCGGGTTGATCGTGCTGAGCATCGTGCTGGCGCACCTGCTGACGAATACGGTGGTCAGGCGCTACGCCCGGCGCATGCTCGAGCTGATGTCCGACAGCTCGGTGCGCGCCTTCGGCGAACCCCCGCAGGGTGTCGCCGGCAACTGGCCGGCGGACCGCCTGCTGCAGGCGTTGGAGCAGCGCCAGCGATCGATGGTGCAGGTGCTCGTCGGCGTGGTGCTGCTGTTTGCGCTCACGGCCACCGCCATGGCGCTGTTCAACGCCGGCCCAGACGCGGGCGCGGGCGCCCTCGTGCTGTATGCGCTGACCTCGTTTTCGACCTTCGCGGCTTTCTGTGCGCCCGTCGTGCTGCTGGGCGCGTCGGCGGCCAACTTCGATCGCCTGTACTGGACCTGGTTCGCCCCCACCACCTTTGCGGCCCTGTCACTCCAGGGCGTGATGGTCAGCAGCGACGATCTGGGCGCCGATGTCGGCTGGGCGCTCGCCGGCATCCTGCTGATCCTGGTGATCTTGCTGTCGATGCCGCGGCAGTTGCTGGGCGCCAGGCAGGCGATACGGCGCTGGTGCGCGGCCAGCCGCTGGCGACTGCTGGCGGGCCTCGTCGCCGGCAGCGCGCTGGCGGCGCTGGCGGTGCTGGCCATGCTCGCGGTGCCGGCGCTGTACCGCCTGGGGATCGGTTGCCTGTTTGGCCTGGCCGCCATCGTCATCTGCTACTACACGCTCGTCGATCGCATCCGGCGCATCGTCGCGCCGATGCTGGGATTTGGCCTGTTTGCCGCGCTGGCGGGCGGGATCGCGGCCTTTCTCGTGATCCAGGCGGCAGCGCCTGGTTTCGGGCGTTGGCTGTCCGGCATCCCGGCGGGGTTGCTGGCGCTCGGACTGGGCATCGGGCTGGCGCAGTTCGTGCTCAGCTGGGTGGGCCTGGCCTACGAGCAGAAGATCTTCAGCGACGCGCAGTTCCAGGTCTTCTGCTGGATGATGGGCGCCTGGTACATCATCGTGCTGTTCAACGGCCTGGCGGTGGAAGGCTCGCACCTGCTCGATCCGTTCAATCTGGGGCTGTTCGCCTGCACGGCCCTGGCGCTCGGCGCGTACTGGGTGGCCGTGCGCTTCGGCGTGCGCCCGCTGCACACGAACAAGCGGCTGCTGGTCCTGCGGGTCTTCAGCCGCGAACAGCGCGGCGAGCAGCTGCTGGCCGAACTCGAAGAGCGCTGGCGCCACCTGGGCCCGCTGATGCTGATCGGCGGCACCGATGTGGCGATGCGCACGATCGACCCCGCCAAAGCCGCCAACTTCCTGCGCGGCCGCCTGGACGACATCTGTGTGCCCAATGCCTTCGTGCTGCGCAAGCGCGTGGCGGCGATGGACGAGTGGCCGGACCCGGATGGCCGCTACCGCGTCAACGAATTTTTCTGCACCGACGACCTGTGGAAGGACGCGGTGTCGCTGCTGCTGGCGTCCAGCGACGCCGTGGCGGTGGACCTGAGCGAATTCACGGCCAGCCGAGGCGGCACCGCCTACGAACTGAAGCTGTTGAAGGAGCGTGGGGCGCTGGCGCGCACTGTCTTCATCGTCAGCGCGCAGACCGACCGCGACGCGGTGCGCGCCGCGATGGACCTGCCGCCCGGCGCCGGCCTGGGGGCAGGGGCGCTGGTGGAGGTGGAGCGGCGGCTCGATGGCCGCGTGCTCGTCGAGGCGCTTGTGCGCCTGTTGCAGCCGCAGGCACGGCCCACGGCTTCAGAGATCGGCGCGGATGCCGTGCTGGCCGCTGCCCAGGACGGCGCAGCCGGCACGAAGGCGCCGATGGACACGCCTTGAACGGCCGCGCGCGGGACAAGGCCTGGCGCGCGCCGCCGCACCGAGGGCGGGTTCAGCCCAGGGCCGCCACCACCTCGGGTGGTGCCTGCACCAGCTCGATCAGCACACCCTCGCCGCCCACCGGGAACTGCTCGTTGCCCTTGGGGTGTATGAAGCAGATGTCGTAGCCGGCCGCGCCTTTGCGGATGCCTCCGGGGGCGAAGCGCACGCCGTTGGCAGTCATCCACTCGACGGCCTTGGGCAGATCGTCGACCCACAGACCGACATGGTTCAGCGGCGTCGTGTGCACGGCGGGTTTCTTCTCGGGGTCCAGCGGCTGCATCAGGTCGACCTCCACCGCCGTGGGTCCGCTGCCCAGCGCGCAGATGTCCTCGTCCACGTTCTCGCGCTCGCTGACGAAGGTGCTCTTGACCTGCAGGCCGAACATGTCGACCCACAGGCTCTTGAGCTTGTCCTTGCTCGGGCCGCCGATGGCGATCTGCTGGATCCCAAGTATCCGGAATGTCCGCCCCTCGCTCGGCGGGTACACCGAGCGATCTCCCGAGGGGATCTCGCCCGTCTTGGGGCGGCCCGGCGACGGGCTCGTGTCTTCGCTGCTCATCGTGCGCTCCTCACTCGAAGGCGATGATGGCCTGATCTACGGCCAGGCTCTCGCCCTTGTTGGCGCGGATCTCCTTGACAACGCCGTCCTGCTGCGCCAAGAGGATGTTCTCCATCTTCATCGCTTCGATCACGGCCAGCTTCTCGCCGGCCATGACCTTCTGGCCGACCTTGACGGCCACGTCCACCAGGAGGCCCGGCATCGGCGACAGCAGGAACTTGCTCAGGTCCGGCGGCGCCTTGTGCGGCATCAGGCGGTACAGCTGCGCAGCACGCGGCAGCAGCACCAGCGCATGGATCGTCGCGCCGTTGTGCGAGATCTTCAACGCCAGCGGCTGCTTGGCGGATCCGCGTTCGATCTGGGCAGAGAAGGTCTGCCCGTTGCAGGTGCCACGCATGAGGATCTCGCCGAGCTTCGTGTGGCTCTGCAGCGCGTAGGTCTTGCCGCCGACCATCACGTCCATGGTGCCCAGCACCGGGTCGAATGCGCCCAGCGTGACGTCGTGGTGGACGTGCCGGCCCTCTTCGCCCAGCTGCACCACCACCAGCTGGCTGCGGTGCGCCACGCCGTGGCCGGGCAGCTGCCCGCTGATGCCGGCCGCGCGTTCACGCGCCTTGCGCCGCACGAAGGCGGCCAGCGCGACCAGGAACAAGGGGTCCTCGTGCGGCACGTCTTCGGCGCGGAAGCCCTTGGCGTAGTGTTCGGCGATGAAGCCGGTGTTGAATTCTCCGGTGACGAACTTCGGATGCGCCAGCAGCGCCGCCTGGAACGGGATGTTGCTGCTGATGCCGCGGATCACGAAGCCATTGAGCGCCGAGCGCATGCGCGCGATGGCGTCGTTGCGGTCGATGCCGTGCACGATGAGCTTGGCGATCATCGAGTCGTAGAACATCGGGATCTCGCCGCCTTCGACCACGCCGGTGTCCACGCGCACGCCGCCGAAGTGGCCGTGCTCGTAGCGCGCGCCGTGCAGCGTGGGCGTGGCCTGCTCCAACTGTTGCGCCGGCGGCTGGTAGCGCACCAGGCGGCCCGTGGAGGGCAGGAAGTTGCGGAAGGGATCTTCCGCGTTGATGCGGCACTCGATGGCCCAGCCCTCGCGCTTGACGTCGGCCTGCGTGAAAGCCAGTTTCTCGCCGGCGGCCACGCGGATCATCTGCTCGACCAGGTCCAGCCCGGTGATGCACTCGGTGACCGGGTGCTCCACCTGCAGCCGGGTGTTCATCTCGAGGAAGTAGAAGTCCTGGTCTTTGCCGACCACGAACTCCACCGTGCCGGCCGACTGGTACTTCACCGCCTTGGCCAGCGCCACGGCCTGCTCGCCCATGGCCTTGCGCGTGGCGTCGCTGATGAAGGGCGACGGCGCTTCTTCGATCACCTTCTGGTGGCGGCGCTGGATGGAGCACTCGCGCTCGTTCAGGTACAGCACATTGCCGTGGCTGTCGCCCAGCACCTGGATCTCGATGTGGCGCGGCTCCAGCACGTACTTCTCGATGAATACGCGGTCGTCACCGAAGCTGTTGCGCGCTTCGTTGCGGCAGGAGCTGAAGCCTTCGAAGGCTTCCTTGTCGTTGAAGGCCACACGCAGGCCCTTGCCGCCGCCGCCGGCGCTGGCCTTGATCATCACCGGGTAGCCGATGCCCTTGGCGATCTCGACCGCCTGCTCGGGCGTCTCGATGGCATCGTTGTAGCCGGGGATGGTGTTGACCTTGGCTTCGTTGGCCAGCTTCTTCGAGGCGATCTTGTCGCCCATGGCAGCGATCGAATAGTGCTTCGGGCCGATGAAGACGATGCCTTCTTCTTCGCAGCGGCGCGCAAAACCTTCGTTCTCCGACAGGAAGCCGTAGCCCGGGTGCACGGCCTGCGCGCCGGTCTGCTTGCACGCAGCAATGATCTCGTCGGCCACGAGATAACTCTCGCGCGAAGGCGCCGGCCCCAGCAGCACGGCCTCGTCGGCCAGCGCGACGTGCCGTGCGTCCTTGTCGGCCTCGGAATACACCGCCACGGTGGCGATGCCCATCTTCTTCGCGGTCTTGATCACCCGGCAGGCAATTTCCCCGCGGTTGGCGATGAGGATCTTCTTGAACATGTTCTGTGTCTCCGCCCGCACCATCAAAGGGGGATATTGCCGTGCTTGCGCCACGGGTTTTCGAGCTTCTTGTCCTTGAGCATCACCAGGCTGCGGCAGATGCGCTTGCGCGTCTCGTGCGGCTGGATCACGTCGTCGATGAAGCCGCGTGCACCGGCCACGAAGGGGTTGGCGAAGCGGGCCTTGTATTCGGCTTCCTTGGCGGCCAGCTTGGCCGGATCGCCCTTGTCCTCGCGGAAGATGATTTCCACCGCACCCTTGGCCCCCATCACCGCAATCTCGGCGTTGGGCCACGCGAAGTTCACGTCGCCGCGCAGGTGCTTGGAGCTCATCACGTCGTAGGCGCCGCCGTAAGCCTTGCGCGTGATGACCGTGATCTTGGGCACCGTGCACTCGGCATAGGCATACAGCAGCTTGGCGCCGTGTTTGATGATGCCGCCGTACTCCTGGCTGGTGCCGGGCATGAAACCGGGCACGTCGACAAACGTCACCACCGGGATGTTGAAGGCGTCGCAGAACCGCACGAAACGCGCCGCCTTGATCGAGCTCTTGATGTCCAGGCAACCGGCCAGCACCAGCGGGTTGTTGGCCACGATGCCCACCGTCTGGCCTTCCATTCGCGCAAAGCCGATGACGATGTTGGCCGCGTAGTCGGGCTGCAGTTCGAAGAAGTCGCCGTCGTCGGCAACCTTGACGATCAGCTCCTTGATGTCATAGGGCTTGTTCGCGTTCTCAGGCACCAGCGTGTCCAGCGAATAGTCCACGCGCGAGGCCGAATCGCCGCTGGGCCGCACGGGCGGTTTCTCACGGTTGTTCAGTGGCAGGTAGTTGAAGAAGCGCCGCAGCATCGCCAGCGCCTCCACGTCGTTCTCGAAGGCCAGATCGGCCACGCCGCTCTTGCTGGTGTGCGTGGTCGCGCCGCCCAGTTCTTCGGCCGTGACCTCCTCGTGCGTCACGGTCTTCACGACCTCGGGGCCTGTGACGAACATGTAGGAGCTGTCCTTCACCATGAAGATGAAGTCGGTCATCGAGGGCGAGTACACCGCGCCGCCGGCGCAGGGGCCCATGATCATGCTGATCTGCGGGATCACGCCGCTGGCCATCACGTTGCGCTGGAAGACCTCGGCATAACCGCCCAGTGAAGCGACACCTTCCTGGATGCGCGCGCCGCCCGAATCGTTCAGGCCGATCACCGGTGCGCCGACCTTCATTGCCTGGTCCATGACCTTGCAGATCTTCTCGGCGTGCGCCTCGGAGAGCGCGCCGCCAAAGACGGTGAAGTCCTGGCTGAACGCAAACGCCAGGCGGCCGTTGATCATGCCGTAGCCGATGACGACACCGTCGCCCGGGATCTTGTTCTCGGCCATGCCGAAATCGACGCAGCGGTGCTCGACGAACATGTCCCATTCTTCGAAGGTGTCTTCGTCGAACAGCAGTTCCAGCCGCTCACGCGCCGTGAGCTTGCCCTTGGCGTGCTGGCTGTCGATGCGTTTCTGCCCGCCGCCCAGCCGCGCCGCGGCGCGCTTGCGTTCCAGTTGCTCGAGGATGTCCTGCATGGAGTGCTTCTCCTTCGTGATCTCGTCGTCGATGTCGCTCAGATGTCGGCGGCGGGGCTCGATCCGCCGACGGAAAACAGGTCCAGCAGCCGCCGCGCGGCCACGGAGGCAGCCAGGCGCCCCGCACGCACGTCGTCGCTGGTGGCCACCAGGGCCGCGCGCACGGCGGCGTGTGCCTTGAAGCGCTGGCGCAGCCCGGCCTCGATGCGTTCCCACATCCAGGCATGGTCCTGGTCGCGCCGGCGCTGCTGCAGTCGGCCGTTGGAGGTCTGCAGCTCGCGGAAGCGCGTGACGGCCGCCCAGAAGTCCGTCAGGCCCGACGCCTTCAGCGCACTGATGCGCAGCACCTGCGGGTGCCAGATGGAGGTGTCGTGGTGCGCCGTCTGCGCGCGGCCGTGCAGGCCGAACAGGCGCAGCGCGCTGGTGATCTGGGCCTGCGCGCGCACGGCTGCGGCGTCGTCGATGTCGGCCTTGTTGATGGCCACCAGATCGGCGATCTCCATCACACCCTTCTTGAGGGCCTGCAGGTCGTCGCCGGCATTGGGCAATTGCAGCAGCACGAACATGTCGGTCATGGCGGCAACCGCCGTCTCGCTCTGCCCGACACCGACGGTCTCGACGATGACGATGTCGTGGCCCGCAGCCTCGCACACCAGCATCGCCTCGCGTGTCTTCTCGGCCACGCCGCCCAGCGTGCCGCTGGCGGGGCTGGGCCGGATGTAGGCGCGCTCGTGCACGCTCAGCTGCTCCATGCGCGTCTTGTCGCCGAGGAGGGAGCCACCCGAGACATTCGACGAGGGGTCGACCGCCAGCACCGCCACGCGGTGGCCCTGGGCGATCAGGAACAGCCCCAGCGACTCGATGAAAGTGCTCTTGCCCACGCCCGGCACGCCGCTGATGCCCAGCCGGAACGAGCGCCCCGTGGCCGGCAGCAGCGCATTGAGCAACGCATCGGCGCGCGTGCGGTGGTCGGCGCGGGTGGATTCCAGCAGCGTGATGGTCTTGGCCAGCGCACGCCGCTGCACGGGACCGGGCGCGCCGGTCACGGCGGCACGCAGCGCCTCGTCGGCCTCGGGCAGCGCAACGGCGGCACTCACCACGCGGCACCCCACGCCGTGCGCGCCGGTTGCGGACAGCAGGAAATGGCCGATCCCCTCATGCCAGCACGGCCCGCGGGTCGTCCAGCGCGTCGAAACGCTGGCGCCCGGGCAGCCCGGCCGATTCGCGCCAGGCCGGCGGCGCTTCGGCCGTGGCCCAGTATTCGTCGATGGCGTAGATGACGCCGTCGTCCAGCCGGAACAGCGAGGTCGCGTAGAAGCTGTTCGGCGCATGGTCCACGCGCACCAGCGACATCACGCGGCCGTCTTCCAGCCGCTCGCATTCGATGAGCCGGATCGTCCAGCCTTCGGGATACGTGGATTGCGCGGCGACAAAGCCGTCCGCGGTGGTGAAACGTTCGCCACTGGTCCACCAGGTGGCCACGAGGTTCTCGCGCAGCAGCGCGCGCGCACGCGGCCAGTCGCGCGCCTGGAAGGCCGCCCACAGCGCGCGCACCGCCTGCACGCTGGGCCACTGCGGCAGACGCACGTACTCGATGTCCCAGTCACCCTCGGCCGTGGCGACGAAGCCGTGGCGCTGGTAGAAGCGGTTGGCCTGGCTGCGCTTGAGCGCCGCCAGCTCGATGGGCAGCTGTGCCTGCTGCGCGCAGGCGATCACCCAGCGCATCACCCGGCTGCCGATGCCGCGGCTCTGGTAGGCCGGGTCGATGTAGAAGTGCTTGAACCACATCGTGTGCGACAGGGTCTTGAGCACCATGAAGCCCACGCGGTGGCCGTCAACGACGATGTGCTGGGTGATGTCCGGCTCGAAGCCTTCGGCCAAGCGCTCGCGCGCACGCTGCACGTCGTAGCGCCCCAGGCGCTCGAGGCTGTCGCGCATCGCGCGCAGGCGCAAGGCGAGCAGGTCCTCGAAATCGTCGGCCGTCGCGCGTTCCAGCGCGAAGCCGTCGGGCGCCTGAGCAAGGGTCACGCCACCGCCTTGCGGATCTGCTCGAGCACGTCCTTCGCGCTGGCCGGGATCGGCGTGCCGGGGCCGTAGATGCCCTTGACGCCGGCCTCGTAGAGGAAGTCGTAGTCCTGCTTCGGGATCACGCCGCCGACGAAGACGACGATGTCGTCGGCGCCCTGCTTCTTCAGTTCGGCAATGATGGCCGGCACCAGGGTCTTGTGGCCCGCGGCCAGCGTGCTGACACCCACCGCATGCACGTCGTTCTCGATGGCTTGGCGCGCGCATTCTTCGGGCGTCTGGAACAGCGGGCCCATGTCGACGTCGAAGCCCAGGTCGGCGAAGGCCGTGGCCACGACCTTGGCGCCGCGGTCATGGCCGTCCTGGCCGAGCTTGGCGATCATCACGCGCGGGCGGCGACCCTGGGCTTCGGCAAAGGCGGCAATCTCGCCCTGCAGCTTTTCCCAGCCCTCGGCCGAGTCGTAGGCGGCGGCGTACACGCCGGTCACCTTCTGGATGTCGGCGCGGTGGCGGCCGAAGACTTTTTCGAGCGCATCGCTGACTTCTCCCACGGTGGCGCGCAAGCGGATGGCGTCGATGCTCAGGGCCAGCAGGTTGCCCGCGGCGGCGTCGGCGCCGCTGCCTGATGCACCCGAGGAAGCCGCGGCGGTCAGCGCATCGAGCGCACGCTGGACCGCCGCGTTGTCTCGCTCCGCCTTGATCGTCTTCAGGCGCGCGATCTGTCCGTCGCGCACCTTGACATTGTCGACCTCGAGGATGTCCACGGGATCCTGCTTGGACAGCTTGTACTTGTTGACGCCGACGATCACGTCCTTGCCGGAATCGATGCGCGCCTGCTTCTCCGCGGCGCTGGCCTCGATCTTCAGCTTGGCCCAGCCACTGTCCACGGCCTTGGTCATGCCGCCCATGGACTCGACTTCCTCGATGATGGCCCAGGCCTTGTCGGCCATTTCCTGCGTGAGGCTTTCCATCATGTAGCTGCCGGCCCAGGGATCGACGACGCTGGTGATGTGCGTCTCTTCCTGGATGATCAGCTGCGTGTTGCGGGCGATGCGCGAGCTGAACTCGGTGGGCAGCGCGATGGCCTCGTCGAAGGAATTGGTGTGCAGCGACTGCGTGCCGCCGAAGACCGCGGCCATGGCCTCGATGGCGGTGCGCACGACGTTGTTGTACGGGTCCTGCTCGGTCAGGCTCCAGCCCGAGGTCTGGCAGTGCGTGCGCAGCATCAGGCTCTTGGGGTTCTTCGCGCCGAAGCCCTTCATGATGCGCGTCCACAGCAGCCGCGCCGCGCGCATCTTGGCGATCTCGAGATAGAAGTTCATCCCGATCGCCCAGAAGAAGCTCAGGCGGCCGGCGAAGCCGTCCACATCCAGGCCCTTGGCCATGGCGGTCTTGACGTACTCCTTGCCATCGGCCAGCGTGAAGGCCAGCTCCAGCGCCTGGTTGGCGCCGGCTTCCTGCATGTGGTACCCGCTGATGGAGATCGAGTTGAACTTCGGCATGCGCTTGGCCGTGTACTCGATGATGTCGCCGATGATCCGCATGCTCGGCTCGGGCGGATAGATGTACGTGTTGCGGACCATGAACTCCTTGAGGATGTCGTTCTGGATGGTTCCGCTGAGCTGGTCCTGCGACACGCCCTGCTCTTCCGCCGCCACGACATAACCCGCCAGCACCGGCAGCACCGCGCCGTTCATGGTCATCGACACCGAGACCTAGTCCAGCGGGATCTGGTCGAAGAGGCTCTTCATGTCCTCGACCGAATCGATGGCCACGCCGGCCTTGCCCACGTCGCCCGTCACGCGCGGGTGGTCGCTGTCGTAGCCGCGGTGCGTGGCCAGGTCGAAGGCCACGCTCACGCCCTGCCCGCCGGCGG
Source organism: Pseudomonadota bacterium (assembly GCA_963205115.1). Lineage (GTDB taxonomy): Bacteria > Pseudomonadota > Gammaproteobacteria > Burkholderiales > Burkholderiaceae_C > Rubrivivax. Next base: position 22,779 of record CAUJHV010000034.1, read on the forward strand.
CCAGGGCCTTGCGGTAGAAGGCGTTGGACTCTTCGGCCGTGGAAAAACCCGCGTACTGGCGGATGGTCCAGGGGCGCACCGCATACATCGTGGCCTGCGGGCCGCGGATGAAGGGCTCGAAGCCGGGCAGCGTATCGGCGTGGGGCAGCGCGGCCGTGTCGGCAGCGGTGTACAGCGGCTTGACGGCTATGCCTTCGGGCGTGCGCCAGGTCAACGCGGACACATCGCCGCCCGGCGCGGATTTCGCCGCGGCCTTGGCCCATTGGTCGATCGTGGATTTGGCAAATTCGGGGGGGCTGCTCATGCGACGTGCTCCGTAGGCCTTGCCGGCCGACATCGATTATGCATAATTATGAATTCAAAACCAACGGGAGGCTGACGCCTCGACCCCCTCGCCCGCGCCATGGCCGCCGTCGACAACCCTGCCCGCCCGCTCTCGCCCCGCGCCCTGTACCAGGACGTGGCCGAGCGCTTGCGCCAGCAGATCTTCGGCCGCCAGCTCGAGCCCGGCAGCTGGATCGACGAGATGAAGCTGGCCGCGGAGTTCGGCATCAGCCGCACGCCGCTGCGCGAGGCGCTGAAGGTGCTGGCCGTCGAGGGCCTGGTGACGATGAAGGTGCGGCGCGGCGCCTACGTCACCGAGATGTCGCGTGAGGACGTGCAGCAGGTCTACCACCTGCTGGGCCTGCTGGAAAGCGACGCCGCCGCGCAGGTGGCCACCCAGGCGGCCGACAGCCAACGCGCCGAATTGCAGCGCCTGCACGACCGGCTGGAGAAGCAGGTGCGCCAGCGCGACGCCTTCTTCGCCGCGAACGAGGCCTTCCACATGGCACTGCTCGAGATCGCCGGCAACCGCTGGGCGACGCAGGTGGTGGCCGACCTGCGCAAGGTCATGAAACTCAACCGCCACCACTCGCTGTTCAAGCAGGGCCGGCTGGCGGATTCGCTGGCCGAACACCGGGCGCTGATGCAGGCCATCGAAGGCCGCGACGGCGAGGCCGCGCGCCGCCTGATGCGCGAGCACTTCGACAGCGGTCTCGAAGCGGCGGCCTGATCGCGCGGGCTGCGGCTCCCCCCGCGCGACCGCCCCGCAGCCCGCGGACTCGCGACCCCTCGCCGCCCACCGATCGGGACGCGTGGCCGAGGCGCGAGGCATGCCTGGGGTGGGCACGGGTAGGCGGCGCACATCCGTTCGCCTAGCCTGATGCCCCACCCATCACCGGTCCGTGCCCATGTCCACTGCTTCCGGCCACCAGCCGCGTCTCCACGCCCGTGCCAGCTGGCCACTGGCCGCCGCCACCGCGGCGGTCATCGCGGGTCTCGCGCTGGGCGCCACCGGCACGGCACAAGCCCGCGTCACGCGCATCGTCATCGACGATGCTGCGCCCGAGCCCGTGGCGGCCGGCGCACCGGCACCGGCCATCGCTTATGAGCGCGTGGCCGGCCGGGCGTTCGGCGAGCTGGACCCCGCCCATCCCGGCAATGCGCTGATCCAGGACATCCAACTGGCCAAGGAGGCCGATGGCAAGGTGCGCTACGTCGCCTCGTTCGTGATCTACCGGCCGGTGGACCGCAGCAAGGCCAGCGGCCTGATGTGGCACGACGTGCCCAACCGCGGCCGTGTCTTTGCGATGGCCCCGCAGGAACGCAACGCCGGCGACATCATGCTGGCCAGCGCTTGGCAAGGCGACAACGCGGGCGCCACCACCGTACGTCCCAAGGCATCGGTCGACGGCATGCAGTTCCTGCAGGTGCCGGTGGCGCGCGGACCCGGCGGCGCACCGGTCACGGGTCAGGTCTTTGCGCGCATCGTCAACCGCGCCGGCCCGCAGTCCCAGCCGCTGCTGGTGCAGACCAATCCCGTGCCCTACCGGCCCATGACGCTGGACACGCGCGAATCGCGCCTGGTCTCGCGCGGCGGCGAAAGCCAGCGCGGCGAGGTGACGGACGAAGTGGCCATCGCCGCGGGCGACTGGGCCTGGGCGCGCTGCGACGCCACCAACCCCTTCCCCGGCACGCCGGACGCCACGCAGATCTGTCTGAAGAACGGCTTCGATCCGAAGCGCCTGTACCAGGTGGTGTTTCCTGCGGCGGACCCTCATGTGCTGGGTATCGGCTTTGCGGCGTGGCGCGACCTGGGCCAGTTCTTCAAGACCGCCAAGGCCGACGACCAGGGCACGCCCAATCCGGTGGCCGGATGGGTGACCCACAGCATCACGCGCGGCATCTCGCAATCGGGCAACTTCCTGCGCGGCTGGCTGCACCTGGGCTTCAACCGCGGCGAAGACGGCCAGGCGGTGCATGATGGCCTGTGGCCCATCATCGCCGGCCGGCGCATCGCGCTGAATTTCCGCTGGGCGCAGCCCGACGGCGTGCTGGAGCTCTACCAGGCGGGCAGCGAAGGCCCGCAGTGGTGGCTGCCGCATCCCGACCCCGTGCGCGGCGGCGAGACCGCCGGCATCCTGGACCGCTGCCTGGCCAGCCGCACCTGCCCGAAGATCATCGAACACTTCGGTTCAGCGGAAGTCTGGGCCCTGAAGCTGACGCCCGAATGGGTCGGCACCGACGCCAAGGCCGACCTGCCGCTGCCCGACTTCGTGCGCCGCTACTACATCGCCAGCTCCAGCCACGGTGGCGGCGCGGGCGGCTTCGACACCAGCCTGACGGGCGTGGGTCTGCCCAAGAGCGGAACGTCCTGCCCGGGCAACAACTTCGGCACCAGCGTCCTGCCCGCCAACCCCGTGCCGCACACGCAGACGGTCAACGCCTTGCGGCAGCATTTCCGCCTGTGGGTGACGAAGGGCACGCCGCCGCCGCCCAGCCGCTTCCCGATGCTGGCCGACGGCACGCTGGCGCGGGCGCACAAGGCCGCGATCGGCTTCCCGACGCTGCCCGGCCTGCGCCCGACCGTGCCGGAGCCCGACTTCATCATGCCGGTGCACGACTACGACTGGGGCCCCGGGTTCGTGGCGCGCGACGGCTCGGGCGTGGCCTCGCTGGCGCCGCCGCGCATCAAGCAGGTGCTGGACATGTGGGCGCCGAAGGTCGACGCCGACGGCAACGAACTCGGCGGCGTGCCGGTCGTGCTGCTGGACGCACCACTGGGCACCTACCTCGGCTGGAACATCACGGCCGGCGGCGAGAAGCCCTTCCACGCGGGCCAGATCTGCAACTATGTGGGCGGCATGATTCCCTTCGCACGCACGAAGGCGCAGCGCGAGACCGACAAGGACCCGCGGCCCTCGCTGGAAGAGCGCTACGGTTCGCACGAGGGCTACGTGGAGCGCGTGCGCGCGGCCACCGCGCGCGCCAAGGCCGCCGGCTTCCTGCTGGAGGCCGATGCGGCGGAGCTGATCCGGGCCGCGCAGGCCAGTCAGGTGTTGCGCTGAAGGGACGGCCGCGAGGTCATGGCAGCCGCCTGACCTCGCGTCAAGGCTGCGGTCGCGACACGCCCGTGCGCAAGGCCCACGCAGGCCGCGTCCGCGGCGCGGCGGCCCGCTACTTGACGCCCAGGCCCATCTGCTTGCCGACCTCGGTGTAGACCTTGACCTTGTCGCGCATGAAGGCCTCCATCTGCTCCGGGCCGACATTGACCAGTTCGAAGCCGCTCTTGGCCGCGAGTTGCTGCATCTCGGGGTCGGCATTCATCGCGGCCCACAGCTCGGCCATGCGCTTGCGCGCCTCGGGCGGCGTGCCCTTGGGCACGCCGATGCCGCGGTAGGCGCCGTCGACCCAATTGACACCCAGCTCCTTGAAGGTCGGCACATCGGGCAGCAGCGGGTGGCGCTTGTCCATAGCCACGGCCAGCGCGCGCACCTTGCCCTTGTTGTTGATGGCAAAGGCCGTGTAGCTCATCGCGCCGTCGACGTGCGCACCGAGCACGGCCATCGTCATGTCGCCCGTGCCCTTGAAAGGCACGTAGTTGGTCTTGACGCCGAACTGCTGGTTCATGCGCTGGTGCGCCGCATGGTTGGCCGAATTGAGACCCGAGCCGCCGAGGTTGAGCACGCCGGGCTTGTCCTTGGCGGCCTTGACGAAGTCGGCCCAGCTCTTGAGTGCGCTCTGGTCGGGCACGATCAAGGCATCGGGCGTGTAGTGGAACCAGAAGACCGGCGTCACGTCTTCGGTCTTGTAGGTCACGTTGCCTTCCATCGGCTGCAGCACCATGTGCGGCAGGTTGATGCCCACGATGTTGACGCCGTCGGGCGGCAGCGCATTCGTTGTGCTCCATAGCAGCGCGCCGCCGGCGCCGGCCTTGTACTGGATCACCGTGTCGACGGCCGGGCACTTCTTCTTCAGCACCACCTGCTGGTGCCGCGCCGACAGGTCGCTTTCGCCGCCGGGCGGAAAGGCCTGCCAGTACATGACGTTCTTGTCCGGGCAGCCCTGGGCCTGCGCCGGTGCGGCGCCCAGCCCGGCCAGGGCCGCCGCCAGGGCGGCCAGGTAGGGCCGGCAGCGGGCCCGCAGGGTGTGAAGGTCGGTGTCTTGTCGGGTCGGCATGCGGGTCTCCAGAGTCCGCGGCCACTGTAGGCCAGGCGCCGCATTCGCGGCACTGGGGTTCACGCGGGCCCGCCGGCGGTCTTGCTGCATGCCCTATCGGGTGTGTGGAGGCTTTGCGTTCACGCAAATCGACCCGCCCGCTGTGGCATAACGTCAGGTGTTGCCTATCCGGCGATGACCTGAGGAGCCGCACCGTGACCCCGACGCGCGCGAATCTGCAATTGCATGTGCCCGAACCCACCGGGCGCCCCGGTCATGAGACCGATTTCGGCTACCTGCGCGTGGCCCCGGCCGGCTCGGTACCCCGACCTGCGGTGGACGTCAGCCCCCTGGAGACGGCGCCGCTGGCCGAGTCGCTGATCGCCGTGCTCGACGCCGAAGGCCGTGCCGTCGGGCCTTGGGCCCCCGAGGTTGACCCGGCTCTGCTGCAGCGCGGCATGCGCGCGATGTTGCGCACACGCGCTTTCGACGCCCGCATGCACGTGGCGCAGCGTCAGCGCAAGATCTCGTTCTACATGCAGTGCCTGGGCGAAGAAGCCATCGCCTGCGCGCACACCATGGCGCTGGAGCCGGGCGACATGTGCTTTCCGTCCTACCGCCAGCAGGGCCTGCTGCTCAGCCGCGACGATGTCTCGATGGTCGAGATGATGTGCCAGGCGATGAGCAACCCGCGCGATCCGCTGCGCGGGCGGCAGATGCCGGTGATGTATTCGTACAAGCGCGCCGGCTTCTTCTCCATCAGCGGCAACCTGGCCACGCAGTTCATCCAGGCCGTGGGCTGGGCCATGGCCTCGGCGATCAAGGGCGACAGCCGCATCGCCTCGGCCTGGATCGGCGACGGCGCCACCGCCGAATCCGACTTCCACACCGCGCTGACCTTCGCGCACGTCTACCGCGCGCCGGTGATCCTGAACGTGGTCAACAACCAGTGGGCCATTTCCACCTTCCAGGCGATCGCCGGCGGCGAGACCACGACCTTCGCGCAGCGCGGCGTGGGCAGCGGGCTGGCCTCGCTGCGCGTGGACGGCAACGACTTCCTGGCCGTGCTGGCGGCGTCGCGCTGGGCCGCCGAGCGCGCGCGCGGCAACTTCGGGCCCACGCTGATCGAATGGGTCACCTACCGCGGCGGTGCGCACTCCACCTCCGACGACCCCTCGCGATACCGACCCGCCAACGACTGGCAGCGCTTCCCGCTGGGTGACCCGATCGCCCGCCTGAAACAGCACCTGATCGTTCTGGGAACCTGGAGCGACGCCCAGCACGAGGAGCTGCAGCGCCAGATGGAGGCCGAAGTGAGCGCCGCGCTGAAAGAAGCCGAGAGCCATGGCGGCACGCTGATCGACCAGCACGTGCCGCCCATCGAGTCGATGTTCGACGACGTCTACCGCGACATGCCGGCGCATCTGCAGGGCCAGCTGAAGCAGGCGCGCGCCGAGTGGGAACAGCAGTCGCACGCCGCCGTGCGGCAGGAGGGCTGACATGGCACGCATGACCATGGTCCAGGCCTTGCGCTCCGCGATGGACGTGATGCTCGAGCGCGACCCCAACGTCGTGATCTATGGGCAGGACGTGGGCTACTTCGGCGGCGTCTTCCGCTGCACCGAAGGCCTGCAGGCGCGCTACGGCAGCTCACGCGTCTTCGACGCGCCCATCTCCGAAGGCGGCATCGTCGGCTCGGCCATCGGCATGGCCGCCTATGGCCTGCGGCCCGTGGTGGAGGTGCAGTTTGCCGACTACTTCTACCCGGCCTCCGACCAGATCGTGTCCGAGGCCGCGCGGCTGCGCTACCGCAGCGCCGGCGACTTCACCGCACCCATCACCATCCGCATGCCCTGCGGCGGCGGCATTTACGGCGGCCAGACGCACAGCCAGAGCCCCGAGGCCCTGTTCACGCACGTCTGCGGCCTGCGCACGGTGATGCCCAGCAATCCGTACGACGCCAAGGGGCTGCTGATCGCCGCGATCGAATGCGACGACCCGGTGATCTTCCTGGAGCCCAAGCGGCTGTACAACGGCCCGTTCGACGGCCATCACGAACGCCCGGTCGTGCCCTGGTCGCAGCACGCGATGGGCGAGGTGCCCGAAGGCCACTACCGCTTGCCGTTGGACACGGCCCACGTGTTCCGGCCCGGCAAGGACGTCACGGTGCTGACCTACGGCACGATGGTCTTCGTCAGCGAAGCCGCGGCGCACGAGTCCGGGGTGGACGCCGAGATCATCGACCTGCGCACGCTGTGGCCGCTGGACCTGCCCACGGTGATCGCCTCGGTCAAGAAGACCGGGCGCTGCGTCGTCGTGCACGAGGCCACGCGCACCAGCGGCTTCGGCGCGGAGCTGGCCGCGCTGGTGCAGGAGCACGCGTTCTACCACCTGGAAGCGCCGATCGAACGGGTGACGGGCTGGGACACGCCCTACCCGCATGCCCTGGAATGGGCTTACTTCCCGGGCCCGTCCCGGGTGGCTGCGGCGCTGCGCCGCGCGATGGAGGCATGACATGGGCAGCGCCATCCGCATCATCAAGGTCCCCGATGTCGGCGAAGGCATCGCCGAGGTCGAACTGGTCGTGTGGCACGTCGAGCCCGGCCAGAGCGTGGCCGAGGACCAGCCACTGGCCGACATGATGACCGACAAGGCGGCCGTCGAGATCCCCTCGCCCGTGGCCGGTCGTGTGCTCGTGCTGGGCGGCGAGGTCGGCCAGATGCTGGCCGTGGGCAGCGAGTTGATCCGCATCGAAGTCTCGGGTGCGCCGGCCGCTGCGGTCCAGCCGCCCGCGGCAGGCAAGGCCGCGACCACACCGCCGGCCGCGGTCGCGGTCGCCGCCAGCGCGGCAGCCGCGCAGACCGCCACGCCGCCCCGCCCGCCTGACGCGGCCAGGCCCGCCGCTGCCGACGCACCGGCGATCGGCAGCGCCGCACCCGGCGTCGCAGCGCCGCCGCCGCTGCCGATGGTCAATCGGCCGATCGCCTCACCGGCGGTGCGCCGCCGCGCGTGGGAGCTGGGGATCGACCTGAAAGATGTGCCGCCCAGCGGCGCGGCCGGCCGCATCCTGCAGGTCGATCTGGACCGCGCGCTGGCCGCCGGCGTGGAGCAGGCGCCATTCGCCAGCGCGCCGGCCATGCCGCGTCCGCAGCCCGCCCCGAAACCTTCGCCATCGACGCGCGTGCCCGCACCGGGCGCGCCTGTGGCGGCCCTGCGCACCGCCGCGCCGACCACGGCCTTGCGACCCGCCTTGGCCGAGGCCAGTGACGACGTCCAGACCATCCCCGTCATCGGCCTGCGCCGGCGCATCGCCATGCGCATGCAGGAGGCCAAGCGACGCATCCCGCACTTCAGCTACGTCGAAGAACTGGACGTCACGGCACTCGAGGCCCTGCGCGCCTCGTTGAACACCCGCCATGCAGCGACGCGCGGGCACCTGACGGTGCTGCCGCTGCTGATGCGCGCCATCGTGCTGGCGCTGGCCGAGTTTCCGCAAATCAATGCCCTGTTCGATGACGATGCCGGCGTGATCACACGCCACAGCGCCGTGCACCTGGGCGTGGCCACGCAGACCCCGCAGGGCCTGCTGGTGCCGGTGGTGCGCCACGCGCAGACGCTGGACCCCTGGGGCCTGGCTGCACAGGTGCAGCGGCTGGCCGACGCGGCACGTGCAGGCAAGTCCACGCGGGAGGACCTCAGCGGCTCGACCATCACCATCAGCAGCCTGGGCGCGCTGGGCGGCATCGCCTCCACACCCGTCATCAACCGGCCCGAAGTGGCCATCGTGGGCGTCAACCGCATCGTCGAGCGGCCGATGCTGCGCGACGGCGACCTGGTCAACCGGCTGACCATGAACCTCTCGTCCTCGTTCGACCACCGCGTGGTCGACGGCGACGACGCCGCCCGCTTCATCCAGGCCGTGCGCCTGCGCATCGAACAACCCGTGTGGCTGTTCGCCGATTGAACGATCGAAGATCGGCACGCACCGCCGGACACACCCCGACCTCCACTGCTCGCACGAACCATGAGCAAACACCACGTCCAGTTGCTGCGCAACATCTACCACGACCCACCCAGCCACAACCTGCACTGGCGCGACGTCGAGTCCTTCCTGAACCACGTCGGCGCGGTCCTCGAGCCGCTGTCGGGCGCACGTTTCCGGGTGACACTCAACCGCATGGAATACGTGCTGCACCGCCCGCATCACAGCAACGTGCTGGAGCCCACGGCCATCACGCACCTGCGCGAGTTCCTGGCGCGTGCGGGCGTGACGCCCTCGCGCTTCGAAAGCCAGGACGACACCCCCGCCTGACCCGCACACCAAGGACCTCGATGAACGACTTCCCGACCTACGCGGCCTTCGAAGCCGAAGCCCGCGCCCGCGGTTTCGACGAGGTCCTGGTGCGCGACTGGGCGCCCGACAAGGTGCTGGACACCCATACCCATGACTTCAGCGCCTGGGTCCGTGTGAACGGCGGCGAGATGTGGCTGACGGTGGGCGACGCGACGCAGCATCTGCTGCCCGGCCAGCAGTTCGAGGTGGGCGCCCAGGTGCCGCACGCCGAGCGCTACGGCGCGGCGGGCGCAAACCTGTGGGTGGCGCGCCGGCGCGTGGCCTGAAGATCCGGCTTGCTCGCTGACCTCGCGCCGGGCATCAGCCGGCGCGGCCTGCTGTGCCCACGCCCGCTTCGCGCGCCATCACGATCGCCTGGGCGCGGTTCTCCACGCCCAGGCGCGCAAAGATCGCCGACACCTGGTTGCGCACCGTCTTCTCCGACAGTCCCAGCACCGCCGCGATCTGCGCGTTGTCGCGGCCCTGCGCCACCAGGACCAGCACCTCGCGCTGGCGCGCGCTGAGCTGATCGAACGGCAGCGAAGACTCGCCCGCCAGCTCGGGTGCGAGGAACTCGTCCACCGCCTGCAGCCACTGCTGCCAGCCGGGTTCGTGGTCCAGCAGCAGGTGGTTGCCGCTGTCGATGGGCACGAAGCGCGCGCCCGGGATCTCGCGGGCCATCAACAGGCCCTCGGCGAACGGCACGCGGACATCGTCCTTGCTGTGCAGCACCAGCGTCGGACAGCACACCTGCGGCAGCAGCGCGGTGACGTCGATGCGGTTGAACTCGCGCATGAAGCGCCCGGCGTTCTGCGGCGAGGTGGACAGCCGCTCCATCTCGTTGAACCACTGGTGCTGTTCGGGCGTGCCGCCGGGAATGAACTGCGTGGTGAAGAACTGGCGGAACGAGGGCTCGTCGCGCCCCCAGCCCATCTCGGCCAGGCGGCACATGGTCTCGGCCTCGGCGCGCAGTTCGGGGCTCGGGTCGCGCGCCAGCCGTCCGCGCGCATAACCGCCGTGCAGCACCAGGTGCGACACGCGCTGCGGGTGCTGCACGGCGTAGGCGATCGCCACCGCCGCGCCCTGCGAAATGCCCAGCAGCACCACCTGCGGGCTGTCGACCACGTCGACGACGGCAGCCAGGTCGCCGACCCAGCGCTCGAAACCCAGGTCGCCCACCTCGCGGTCGGACAGGCCGCAACCGCGTTCGTCGTAGCGCACGAAGGTGGCGCGCGCCGTCATCGCATGCAGCAGGTGGCGCCACACGGGGCTGTCCCAGTCGAAGGCCACATGCGACATCCAGGTGGCGGCCTTCACGACGGTTGGCGTCGCGTGGCCGCTGCGGGCCCAGGCCAGCCGCACGCCATCGGCGGCATGCACGAAGCCGATGTGCTGTGCGGAGGATCGTGGCGGACTGGACATGGACGGCACTCCCGCGGACGTGCCCACCGCCGCGGCCAGTACCCGGCGGGACACCGGTCCCGCCGCCTGCCCCGGTTCGGGGCTGCCTGTCGCGGCCGGCGGGTCTGCCGTCCCTCGGCCGATTCGGGGCCAGCTTATCAGAATGGTCCACACCCGCCACGAACATCCAGGAGGCCCCCGTGCTGGCCCCGCTCCGCTTCTTCCACACCCTGCTGCGCCCGCTCGCGGGCCCGGCAGCCGCCACCACCGACACCTGCGTCACGCGCTGGCGCGTATGGCCCGGCGACATCGACGTCTTCGGGCACATGAACAACAGCCGCTACCTGGTGCTGATGGATCTGGCGCGCATCGACTTCCTGCGCCGCTGCGACCTGTTCAAGGGCGTGCTGCGCGAGCGCTGGAGCGTGCCCGTGGGCGCCTCGCACATGAACTACCGCCATGCGCTCAAGCCCTTCGAGCGCTTCGAGCTGCACACCACGCTGGTGAGCTGGGACGCGCAGTGGTTCTACTTCCGGCAGGATTTCGTGCGGCCCGCCGACCGGCAGCGGCCGGTCTGCACCGGCTACGTCAAGACGCTGTTTGCCGGGCGCGCGGGCAAGGTGCCCACGGCGCGTGTCATCGCGTCACTGCACGGCGCACCGCTGCCACGACCCGCGATGACCCCGGACCTGCGCGAGGCGATGGGCCTGCCTACCGAAGCGCCACGCGCCGTCGATGCGGACGAGCGCAGCGGCTGCACGCCCGATGCGCCCGATGCGTGCGGGCCTGCCGCCTACACTTCGGCGCATGACGCCGATCGAAAAGTTCTTGCTGTTCGTCATGGTGCCTAGCGTGCTGGCTTGCAGCGTGCTCGAAGGCGTCGTGCTGTCGCGCCGCGGCGACTACGACTGGCGCGCCTTCGGCGTCTCGTTCTTCGACTATGCGCTGCGCCTGGCCGTCACCATCTTCGCGCCCCTCACGATCGCCGCGCCGCTGGTCAGCTGGGTGGTAGCCCACCGGCTGGGGCATCTCACGGTGGACGGCATCGGCACGGCGCTGTTGCTGTTCGTGCTGCTCGAGTTCTTCTATTACTGGCTGCACCGCGCCGCCCACCGCGTGCGCTGGTTCTGGTGCAACCACGCCGTGCACCACTCACCGAACCAGCTGTGCCTGGCGGCGTCGATCCGCATCGGCGCCTTCGGCCGCCTCAGCGGCAACGTGATCTTCATGCTGCCGCTGGTGTGGATCGGTTTCGACGCGCGTCTGGTGCAGACGGCCTTGGCGCTGAACCTGCTCTACCAGTTCTGGATCCACGCCACCTGGATCCCCAAGCTGGGTCCGCTGGAAGGCTGGCTCAATACGCCGTCGGCGCACCGCGTGCACCACGCCGCGAACCTCGAATACCTGGACGCCAACTACGGCGGTGTCCTGGTCGTCTTCGACCGGCTGTTTGGCACCTACATCCCCGAGCGCGACGACCTGCCCTGCCGCTACGGCTGGGTGCACCCGATCACCAGCCACAACCCGCTGAAGGTCGAGTTCATGCAATGGGGTCTGCTGGTGCGCGACCTGCTCGGCGCGCGCAGCCTGGCCGCCGTGTGGGGCTACCTCGTGCGTCCCCCGGGCTGGCGCCCGCAAGGCGAGAGCAACACCACCGAGGCCCTGCGCGCCCGCGCGGGCGTCGTACCCGGCCTCACGCAGGGCTGACCGTCGCGCACGGCGCGCGCGCCGCTGCCGTACGCAAGAGAGGGCACGGGCCGACCGGCCCCGCCCCTCAACGCACCCGCAGGCCCGCGGCAGGCGCCGCGCGCACTTCGCCGATGTCCGCCGCGGTCTCGAAGCCGTGCCGGCGGAAGATCGCCAGCACCTCGTCCACGCTGCCAGGCTCGCAGGTGACGAGCAGGCCGCCGCTGGTCTGCGGATCGGTCAGCAGCGCCTGGTCGGGCGCTGCGAAGCCGTCGGGCAGCTGCACGTCTGCCTGGTAACCCGCCCAGTTGCGGCCCGACGCGCCGGTGACAAATCCGCCCGCGGCCAGGTCGCGTGCGCCCGGCAGCAGCGGCACACGTGCCCAATCGATGACAACTTGCGCCTTCGCACCGCGCGCCAGCTCCAGCACATGGCCGGCCAGCCCGAAGCCGGTGACGTCGGTCAAGGCGTGCACACCCGGCAGCGCCGCCAGGTCGGGGCCCGGCGTGTTGAGCTTGGTGGCCGAGGCGATCATCGCGGCGTAGCCCGCGTCGCCCAGCTGGTTCTTCTTCAGCGCCGCGGACATCACGCCCACACCCAGGGCCTTGCCCAGGATCAGGCGGTCGCCCGGCTTTGCATCGGCATTGCGGCGCACGCGCTTGGGGTGCACCAGGCCCATCGCGACCAGGCCGTAGATGGCCTCGACCGAATCGATGGTGTGGCCGCCGGCGATCGGGATGCCCGCCGCGCGGCACACGGCGTTGCCACCTTCGAGGATGCGGCCGATGGTCTCGGTCGACAGCTGCGCGATCGGCATGGCCACCAGCGCCAGCGCCATGATCGGCGTGCCGCCCATGGCGTAGACATCGCTGATGGCGTTGGTCGCCGCGATGCGGCCGAAGTCGTAGGGATCGTCGACGATGGGCATGAAAAAGTCCGTCGTCGCGATCAGCGCCTGCTCGTCGTTGAGCTGGTAGACCGCTGCGTCGTCGGCGGTCTCGATGCCGACGAGCAATTGCGGAGGCACGGGCATGGCCGTGGTGCCTTTCAGGATCTGCGCCAACACACCGGGCGCGATCTTGCAGCCGCAGCCACCGCCGTGGCTGAGCGCGGTGAGCCGAGGCTCAGGGGGTTTGTCGGGAGCGTTCATGGGTTGTCCCGGACGGGTCCGGGCGGGTTCCTCTCAAGTGATCCAGCAGGTCCAGCAGCGTCTGGCGCTCGTGGGACGGCTCGAAGAGCGAAGCACGCGCATCACACGCGGCCCGCAGGCGGGTCAGCATAGCGGCATCGTCCCGGCATCGCAGCAACAGCTGTGCAAGCCCCGCCGCGTCGCCGGGTTCGAAATAGCCCGGGTAGTCCGCGCCCAGCATGCCCACGTTGCCGGAGATGCGCGAGGCGATCACCGGCGTTCCGCTGCGCACGGCCTCCATCACCACGTGCGCGCCGCCTTCCATGCGGCTGGCGTGCACCAGCACGTGCGCGCGCTGGATGCGCCGCCGCGTGGCCTCGTGCGTCAGGCCGCCCAGCCAGCGGTAGGCCGGACAGTCCTGCGCCGTCTGCTGCGCTTCGCGGCCGAGTGTCTCGTCCAGCGGCTGGCCGATGTGATCGATGGCGATGTCGGTGCGATCACGCAGCAGCCGCGCCGCGGCATACAGCGTGCGCGGGTCCTTCTCGTCGCGCAGGTGGCCCACCATCAGTGCCCGCAGCATGCGCGTGGATTTTTCCAGCGGCTGGCGCGCCGAGCACGACTGGAAGCACACCCGCACCTTGTGCCGGAATTCGGCCGGCACATCCAGCGGCGCGCCTTCGTGCAGCACGACCAGCCGGTCGGCCAGCGCCAGCGAACGCTGCGCATCGGCATCGCCGTGGATGTCGCGGTACAGATCGGTGCCGGTCAGCACCACGACCAGCGGCCGGCGTGGCAGCTGCTGTGCCCAGGCCTGGATCGACGGGGCCGAACGGCGCGCGTGCAACGCGACCATCAGCGCGTCGTCACCCCCCTGCCAGCCTGCCATCAGCCGAACCCGATAATGGCCGGACAACATCCGCGCCCAGCGCGAAGCCGTCTGCCAGTTGCCGTTGTTGGCGTTGGCCAGTGCGGGGGTCACCAGACACAGGTTGGGCTGCACGAACGGGTTTATAGCGCCGATGACTGTGCACACGATGGCCTGGCCCGCTGCAGGCGAAGAGACGATCCGCCGCGCCGACGCCGCTGCGCTGGCGCCAGTGATGCAGGGCTTGCGCACGCAGCTGCTGCGCGTGTGGGAGGCCTACCGCGTCGCCCTGCCCGCGAACCTCGAGATCCGCTACGCGCGCGAGCTGAACCCGCCGCGCTGGGAACTGGGCCACATCGGCTGGTTCGAGGAATTCTGGCTCGCACGCAACCCCGTGCGCCTGCAGGGCGCGCAGGCCGATCCGGATGCCGACCGCGGCGCGTCGATGGTGGTGCGGGCCGATGCGCTGTACCACTCGTCGCGTGTCGGGCACACCTCGCGCTGGCACCTGGATCTGCCCGATGCACGCCAGACGCTGCGTGATGTCACCCGCATCCGTGAGCGCACACTCGCGCTGCTGTCGACCAGCGCCGAGACCGACGAGGCGCTGTATTTCTTCCGGCTGGCTGCCGTGCATGAAGCCATGCACCTCGAGGCCTGGATCTACATGGCGCAGAACCTCGCCATCGACCTGCGCGGCACCGGGGTGGCGCTGCAGCCGGGCCGCTGCGCGCCGCTGCAATCCCTGGACCTGCCCGCGCAGACCTGGCGCCTGGGCCGCGAAGGCCCGGGCTTTGCATTCGACAACGAGTGCGGCGCGCACGACGTGACGCTGGCCGGCTTCAGCATCGATTCACAGCCCGTCACCTGGGGCCGCTACATGCCCTTCGTGCACGCCGGGGGCTACCAGACCGAGTCCTTCTGGACACCTGAAGGCTGGGCCTGGCGCCAGAAGCAGGGCGTGCACCGGCCGCGTCATCTGGTGGAGGAGGATGGCGCCTGGAAACGCGCCGTCTTCGGCCAATGGGCGCCGCTGGATCTGGACGAGCCGGCCGTGAACCTCAGCGCGCACGAGGCGCAGGCCTGGTGCCGCTGGGCCGGCCGCCGATTGCCCACGGAGGCCGAATGGGAATGCGCCGCGCTGACGGCGCCGGACTTCACCTGGGGCCAGGTCTGGGAGTGGACCGCCAGCCCCTTTGCGCCCTACCCCGGCTTTGTCGCCCACCCGTATCGCGACTATTCGCAGCCCTGGTTCGACGGCCGACCGGTCCTGCGCGGCGCCTCCTTCGCCACCCAGCCTGGCATGCGCCACCCGCGCTACCGCAACTACTTCACCGCCGATCGCAGCGATCTGTTTGCAGGGTTCCGCAGCTGCGCGCCACAGGGCGGCTGATGGGCGCGGCACGGCCCGTCCGCGCGGTCCATGCTGCGGGCCGCGTTCAGTGCGCCGCCCACACGGCGAACCAGCGCCGCGCGTCGGTCCACACCGTCGTGTGTTCAAAGCCGGCTTCGTGCAGCAGGGCTTCGAAGGTCTCGGTGCGGTACTTGTAGGAATTTTCGGTGTGGATGCGCTCGCCGGCGGCGAAGCGGCGCTGCCCTTGCGGCCAGACCACGGCGGTCTCGCGGCGGGCCTGCAGGTGCATCTCGATGCGCGACTGCGCGTCGTCGAACAGTGCCACGTGCTGCCAGTCGCGCACGTCGAAGTCGCTGCCCAGCAGCGTGTTGACGTGGTTCAGCAGGTTCAGGTTGAAGGCCGCGGTGACGCCCAGTGCGTCGTCGTAGGCCGGCGCCAGCAGCTCGACGGACTTGACCAGGTCCACGCCGATCAGCAGATGGCCGCCGGCCGCCGCTGCGCGCGCCTGGCGCAGGAAGGGCACGGCCTGCTGCGGCGTGAAATTGCCGATGCTCGAGCCCGGGTAGAAGATGGTGCGCGGCCCCGAGCCGGCTTCCGGCGGCAGTGCCAGCCGGCTCGAAAAATCCATGCCCACGCCCAGCATGTCCATCTGCGGGTATTCGCGCTGCAGGCACTGCAGCGACTGCTGCAGGAAATCCACCGAGATGTCCACCGCCACGTAGGCCCGCGGCTGCAGCACGCCGAACAGGCGGCCGGCCTTGGCGCAGTTGCCCGCGCCCAGGTCCACCAGCGGGATGCCGCGGCCCAGGACCTCGGCCATGTCGGCACCGTGGCGCTGGAAGATCTGGGCCTCGGTGCGCGTGGGGTAGTACTCGCGCAGCTCGGTGATGGCATCGAACAGCCGTGAGCCCAGCGCGTCGTACAGGAACTTGGGCGACAAGGCCGCGTGCGCCGCCAGCAGACCCTGCGAGAGCTCGGCTTTCAGGGCCTGGTCGTCGTGCCGGTAGAGCTGGACAAAGCGCGGAACGCGGGCAGCGGCAGGCATGCGCGGCACTGTAACAGCGCGTCGGCAAGGGGCACCGCTTTGCGCTGTAATGCACGCTTTCCGCCTTGCCCCGCCCAGGAGATTTTCATGATTGATCTGTCGCCATCCCGCACGCTCAAGGCCTTGTTGAGCTGCGTACTCATCACCTTCGGCGCGCTATCGCACGCGCAGCAGGTCTTCCGTATCACGGCCATCCCGGACGAGTCGCCCACGGAGCTCGCGCGCAAGGCCGGCCCGCTGGTGAAGTACCTGGAAGGCAAGCTGGGCATGAAGGTCGAGTTCACGCCCGTCACCGACTACGCCGCCGCGGTGGAAGTGCTGATCAACAAGAAGGTCGACATGGCCTGGTTCGGCGGCTTCACGTTCGTGCAGGCCAACCACCGCTCGGGCGGCAAGGTCATTCCGCTGGTGCAGCGCGAGGAAGACGAAAAATTCCGCTCGGTCTTCATCACGGCCGATCCAGCCATCAAGTCCCTGGCAGATCTGAAGGGCAAGGACGTGAGCTTCGGCTCGCAAAGCAGCACCAGCGGCCACCTGATGCCGCGCAGCTTCCTGCTGCAGAACGGGCTGAACCCCGACAAGGATTTCAAGCGCGTGGCCTACAGCGGCGCGCACGACGCCACCATCGCCGCCGTTGCCTCGGGCAAGGTTCAGGCGGGCGCGCTGAACATCTCCGTGTGGGAGAAGTTCGTGGCCGACAAGAAGGTCGACACCGACAAGGTCAAGGTCATCTTCACCACCCCGCCCTACTACGACTACAACTGGACCGTGCATGCCGACATGCCCGTGGCGCTGCGCGAGAAGCTCGCCGCCGCCTTGCTGGCCCTGAAGAAGGACACGCCCGAAGGCAAGGAAATCCTCGAGCTGCAGCGCGCCACGCGCTTCGTGCCGACCAAGGTCGAGAACTACAAGGGCATCGAAGCCGCCGCGCAGAACGCCGCGCTACTCTGATCGGCCCGGGTCGTGAAACTGCGATTCGAACAGGCTGCCGCGCGCCACCCGGCCGCGCGCAGCGATGCGGCGCCCGCGCTGCGCGCGCTGGGCCTGGACGTGGCGGCGGGTGAACATGTCGCCGTGATCGGGCCGTCCGGCGCGGGCAAGACCACCTTGCTGCATGTGGCCGCCGCGGCGCTGCCGCCGGCAGAAGGCCGCGTCTGGCTGGACGATCGCCAGCCCTGGGCCTTGCCGGCCCGTGCCTTGCGCCATCTGCGCGGGCGGCTCTTTCTTGCCCCGCAGGTGCCGCCGCTGCCCCCGCGGCAGCGCGTGGTGACGGCCGTGCTGGCCGGTCGCCTGCCGGCCATCAGCCTGTGGCGCAGCCTGCGCTCGCTGTTCTATCCGGACGACATCGAAGGCGCTTGGCGGGCGCTGGAGCGCTTCGGCGTGGGTGACAAGCTCTTCGACCGCGTCGACCGCCTCTCCGGCGGCGAGCGCCAGCGTGTGGGCCTGGCCCGCGCACTGGTGTCGCCGGCTTCGCTGTGGCTGATCGACGAGCCGCTGTCGGCGCTGGACCCCACCAGCGCCACGCAGGCGCTCACTGCGCTGGTGGATGCCGCACAGGCGCGCAGCGCCACGCTGGTGGCCACGCTGCACCAGGTGGACATGGCGCTGGCCCACTTCCCGCGCATCGTCGGGCTGCGCGACGGCCGGTTGTTTTTCGACCTGCCCGCGGCGGAGGTCACGCGCGAGCTGCTGGGCCGGCTCTATGCGCAGCACGAACACGAACTGCTCGGCGCGCCCGCCGCCACCGACGAGCCGCCGCCGGCAGCCGCCGCGCCCGCGGTGATGCACTGCCGCTGAGCCGCCGCATGTCCACCGCCACGCCCGCATCCGCCGTGCTCGCACCGCCGCAGCGTGACCCGGCGTGGACCGGCCGTCTGTTCTGGCTGGGTGCGGTCCTGGTCCTGCTGTGGCCCATGCTCGTGGCCACCGAGTTCAAGCCCTGGACGCTGTGGGATCCCTCCAACCTGCAGCCCACGACCCACTTCCTGGGCAGCTTCTTCCCGCCGGCGATGGCGCCGGATTTCCTGTGGCTGGTGGCGCGCGAGACCTGGCGCACGGTGGCCATCGCCACGGCCGGCATCACGCTGGGGCTGTTCATCGCGATACCGGCCACGCTGCTGTCCACGCGCGTGCTGTCCATCTCGGCGCTGTCCGGGCGCATGGCGCGCGGCCCCTTTGTGCTGCGCCAGATCCTGCGCTGGTCGCTGGTGGTGCTGCGCTCGGTGCCCGAACTCGTCTTCGCTCTGGTCTTCGTGCGCGTCGTGGGCCTGGGGCCGACGGCCGGCGTGCTGGCCATCGCGCTGACCTACGGCGGCATGCTGGGCAAGGTCTACGGCGAGATCCTCGAATCGGGCGACGAGCACCCCTCGGCCACGCTGCTGCGCCAGGGCAGCGGCCGGCTGCAGGCCTTCTTCTATGCGGTGCTGCCCGCACATGCTGCTGAACTGACCAGTTATACGGTCTACCGCTGGGAGTGCGCGATCCGCTCGTCCGTGGTGCTGGGCTTCGTCGGTGCCGGCGGGCTGGGCCAGCAGATGGACAGCTCGATGAAGATGTTCAACGGCGGCGAGGTCGCCACCATGCTGCTGGTCTTCATGGCCCTGGTGGCGCTGGCCGATTACGTCAGTGCGACGCTGCGGCGCGTGCTGGCCTGAACTTCCCGCCATGTCACTGCCTTCGCCCGCCCCTGCCGCCGCCAACGCGCCTTACCGGCTGCCGTCGCGCATGTTCGACGCACGCTGCAAGGCCTGCTGGGTCACGCTGGGCATTGCGGTGCTGGTGCTGGCCAGCTTCTGGAGCCTGGATCTGCAGTGGGCGGCCTTCTTCTCCGGCGAAGCCGTCGCCAGCATGGGGCGCTTCCTGGGCGAATTTTTCCCGCCGGATACACAGCCGGCTTTCCTGCGCAAGGTCGCCTGGGCCACGGCCGAGACGCTGGCCATGTCGGCGCTGGGCACGGCGCTGGCGGCTGTCTTCGGCCTGCTGCTGGCCCTGCCCGCCAGCCGGCTGCATGCGCAGGACCACGCACGTTCGCGTGGCCCCGCGCGGCTGCTGCTGAATGCGCTGCGCTCGATCCCCGAGCTCGTCTGGGCGGCACTGCTGTTGATCTCCGCCGGCCTCGGTCCGTTTGCCGGCACGCTGGCGCTGGCCTTCCACACCACGGGCGTGCTGGGCCGGCTGTTTGCCGAGGCCATGGAAAACACGCCCGCGGGCCCGGCTGCGGCGCTGCGGGCGCAGGGCGTGCCGGCGGGCCGCGTGCTGCTCTACGCCACGCTGCCGCAGGTGCTGCCGCAACTGGCCAGCTACACGCTGTACCGCTGGGAGAACAACAACCGCGCCGCGGCCGTGCTGGGAGTCGTGGGCGCGGGTGGCCTGGGGCAGCTGCTCGCCTTCCACATGGGCCTGTTCCACATGGGCAAGACCTGCACCATCCTGGGCGCCATGTTGCTGCTCGTGGCGCTGGTGGACGCGCTGAGCTACGCCAGCCGGCGCCTGATGACCCGCTGAGCGCCCCGGCCCGGCGCGCCAGTGCGCGCACGGCCCGCTGGCCGCCGTGTTCAGGTCCCGTGCAAGGCCCGCAGGCGCTGCGCCGCGGCCAAGGTGTCACGCCGGCCGATATCGATGACGTTCTGGCGATAGGCCCTCGAGAAGCCGGCGTAATAGCCGGTGTCGGGGTGCAGCACCAAATCCGCCAGCCGCGCATCCACCTCGGTCAGCGCGCGCTTGCGCAAGTCGCCCTCACGCCACTCCTCGGTGCCCGGGGGGGCGCGGTTCTCGTAGGCCGAGGCGTCCACGGCCAGCACCCGCTGCGCGCCCAGCGCGCGTGCGACACGCACCGGCATGGGCTGGTGCAGATCGGCGTCCACGTAGACCTCGTCACGGATGCGCACGGGCGCAAATTCGTCTTCGATCGAACAGGCGGCCGTCACGGCCGTGCCCGCGTCGCCGGCCGTGAAGGCCACGACATCCAGCCGCGCCGGACTGTAGGCCACGCAGGCCGTCGGTGTCGGTTGCTGGTCGAGCAGGGGTTTGGGCAGGCAGTCGCGCAGCCACGGTGCCATGCCGGCGACGCTGAGCCAGGGCCCGCCGCTGAGCGAGGGCCGCAGCAGCATCCAGGGTTTGAGGTCCAGCGCCACTTCTCGCAGGCGCAAGCCGGCCATGCCCGACGCGCGCAGCACGCCGACCAGTGCGCCGGCCGATGCACCGACGATCAGGTCCGGACGCAGGCCCAGTTCGTCCAGCGCCTGGATCACACCCACATGCACCAGCGCGCGCGGCCCGCCCGAGCTGAAGACCCAGGCCACACGCGGGCGCTGGTGCAGCGGCTCGGCCCGCGGCGCCAGCGGGCCGTCCGACTCGATGGACGGCGCTGAACGGCAGCCGCCGAGCATGGGAAATCCACCTGCCAGCGCCAGGGTCAGCCAGGCGCGCCGATGCGCATCGGGCAATCGTGCTGCAATCGGTTCCGAACCGGAGGGGTGGCTGCTCATGTCAATCGATCGGATGCGAAGCGTATGGGTCCTGCTGCTGTCGATCATGCTCGTGGGTTGCGGCACGCGCTATGCCACCGTGCCCGACGGCGCCGGCCGCCCCGTGATGCTGCTGGGGCACGACCCGGTCGCGTACTTCACGCGCGGCCAAGCGGTGCGCGGCATGGCCGACCAGGCGGTGTCCCTGCCCGACCGCACGTACTATTTTTCGAGCGCAGAACACCGCGCGATGTTCCAGGCCGATCCGGCCAAATATGAGCCCCAGTACGGCGGCTTCTGCGCCAGCGGGGCCGCGTTTGCGATCAAGCTGGGCAGCGACCCCACGGCCTGGCAGATCGAAGGGGGTCGCCTATTCATCTTCGGCGACATTCTGGGCAAGACCGCGTGGCAACTCGACCCCGCCTGGAATATCCGCCATGCGGACGCGGAATGGCCGCAGGCGCGCGACCGCGGCTGGCGCGCGCAATCGCTGATGCGCTACATCGACAAGGTGCCGCACTACCAGACCGGCGCACAGATCCGCGCCGAGTACGAGCGCCGCCACCCCGGCCAGGCCTGGCCGCGCTACGACGTGGGCAGCATGCTCACCAACCTGTTCCTCAAGCCACCGGGCTGGCGCGCGGCCGAAGGCCACAGCCAGCCGGCGCTGGGCTATCCGCCCTGAAGCCCGCGGGCGCGCGCTCCGCGCGGGGCGTGCCTGAGGCTCAGGGCTTGGTGCCGGCCTTCGCCGCCGCCACGGCCTTGGCGATCTCGTCGCCGCTCTTGTAATGCGGCACGCGGAAGACCAGGCGCTTGCTGCGCTGCCAGAAGCTGTTGCTGCCGGCCACTTCCTCGCGCCAGTACTTGTCGGCCAGCACGGTGTTGCCCTTCACGTCCAGCTCGAAACCGGACTTGGAGCCCGCGCCGCCGAAGATGAACAGGCGTCCGTTGTCGATGCGCCAGCTGTCGGCATCGCCGCCCCAGGGAATGCCGTAGGCGATGCCATTGGCGCAGTAGCCGCCGTATTGCGGCAGGTACTTCGCCGGTTCCTTGTCGAACAGCGCCTTGTGCTCGGCGCTCATGAAGCGAAAGGTCACGCCTTCGTAGACGCTCTTGAACTGCGGGGAGCCCGCGGCGTGGCGGCCCAGCGTCCAGTACGCGACCACGTCGTGGCCGGCGAGGAAGACGCGCTCGTCGCCGTCCATGGCGATGGCGTTCACGGGTTTGAGCGGGCTGGAGGGATTCTGGGCATTCATCGCCGCACAGCCCGACAGGCTCAGCACGGCAGCGGCGGCCATCAGCAGCACCCAGCGGCGCCCGGCAGCGGTGGCGGGTGTGGCGGCGGGAAACAGGGTCGTGGTCATGGGGTGATGGCTCCAGAAAAATCGAAGGTGGTCGAGGTGCTGCCCGCCGCCGCGGATGCGGCGTGGGCGTAGGGTGCGGGCCAGCCCAGCAGCGCGCTGGCGCGCTCGCAACGCTGGCGCAGATCGGCGGCGTCGCGGCCGCCGAGGTGCAGGATGCCGTAGCGGTGGCTGCCCAGCCATTTGAAATCTCGCGCCAGGCCGTGGCCGGACTTGGGCATCACCATCAGCATCGCGTCCGGAAACTCGGCCTTCAGCGCGGCGCGTTGCGCGGCCGAAGGCATGGCCGGCAGCTGGGCCGCGGAGAAGGCGCGGTAGACGAAGCTGGCCGCCGCGCCGGCCACTGGCGCTTCACCCGTGGCCTGCTGGGGCGATTCGCCCATGGCCAGCGCCAGGGCCATGCGGTGGGCGTCCAGGCCGCGCACGCGCCGGTAGAGATCACCGAACTGCGAGGCCAGGCGCGGATTGAATTCGATCACCGTCAGGCGCCCGGTGGCCGCGTCGTGGAAGAACTCCATGTTGAAAAAACCATGGCGGTAGCCGGCGGCCTGCAGGAAGCGTGTGGCGACATCCACGGCCTGCTGCTGCGCAGCCGGCGCCAGGCGCGTGGGCAGCTCGAAGCGCATGAAGGCCTGCGTGCCCGGATACATGTGCGCGTCGACCACGCCCAGCACGTGCAACTGGCCGTCCTGCACCCAGCCGTCCAGGTTGTACTGTGCGGCCTGCACCGGCTCTTCCAGCATCAGGCGGTGCGCCGTGCCGGCTTGCGGCAGGAGCTCGTTCGCCACACGCTCGAAGGGCTCGACCAGGCGCCGGATGACCCACAACTCGCGCCGCCCGAAACGCGTGTGCGCATGCAGCTCGTCGCGGTTTTCCACGCGCCGCGCCAGCACGGAAAAGGCTGCCTTCACCGGCTTGACGAAGGCCGGGTACTGCAGGCCCGGCGGGATGGCCCCGCCGTAGACCGCGTCCAGGCCTTCGAAGCGCGGGCAGGCCTCGGGCGCCACCTCGCGCAGCAGCTCGCGGGCGTGCAGCTTGTGCTGGCAGGCGACGATGGATTGCGGCGTCGCGCCCGGCAGCCCGGCCCGCTCGGCCACCAGCGCGGCCGCCAGTGCGCCGAACTGCTCGTGGTGCGACAGCACCCCGGCCCAGCCGCGATCACGCGCGCGACGTGCCTGACGATCGGCAAAGCGCCGCAGATCGAAGGCGATCAGCCGCGCATTGCTGGGGAAGGCGAAGAGGTCGAAGCCCGCGCGGTCGAACCGGATCGACGGGGCATGCCGCGCATGCGCCTGGGCGTCCCAGTCGTAGTCGAACAGCAGGCCCACGCGCGGCGGCTGCGTCATGCGCGGTCTCGACGGCAGGCAGGGATGGGGCGCTCGACACGCATGGCTGTCACTTCGTTGTCGTTTACGGCGAGGTTACACGGGCCGCTGAAACCTTGTCCGAAAGGGACCTGGATGGGATCGGGATTGGCAGGGATCCTCGGCGGCCTGGCGCACCGGCACCTCCGGCTGCCGCGCCGCGCAGGGCCTAGCACCCAGCCGCCGCGGCGCAGCTAGCCTGCCGCAGCAGCCGCGTCGCGCAGGTCGTCCCGCGCATGGCGCAGCACCGCGCGTGAGGCCGTCGATGCGGGCACGGCCATCGCGACGGCCACCGCCAGGTCGGGCAGCGCCGAGCCCGTGCCGAAGACGCCCAAGGACGCAGCCATCACCGCCAGGTCAATCGTCAGGGCGATCCAGAGGATGCGCCGGTAGCGCGGATCGGCGCTCTGTGCGGGCTTGCAGGCGCCGCAGGCATCGCCGTCGGATTCGCAGGCGTCGGCACGGCCGGGCACCGGCACATCGGGCGCGTGGTCGTGTGCATGCGGGGCCCATGGCGACCCGATCATCGCGGGCCTGGCGTGGCCTTGATCGTTCCGATACAAAGAACAAAGGGCTGCCCCACTGGCAGCCCTTCGGCGATCGTCTGTCGATCGGCATAAACCGCTCGACCGGTGAATCCCGCTCGCTCCGCGCGCAGGACCCGGCAGGCGCCGGACCTGCAGCCGCGCGCGCCGGTCAGCGCTGGTCGACCGACTTGACGTCGCGGCGCGCCGCGCCCGTGTACAGCTGGCGCGGACGGCCGATCTTGTATTCGGGGTCGCCGATCATCTCGTTGAGCTGCGCGATCCAGCCCACTGTGCGGGCCAGCGCGAAGATCGCGGTGAACAGCGGCACCGGGATGCCGATGGCGCGCTGCACGATGCCCGAATAGAAGTCGACGTTCGGGTAGAGCTTGCGGCTGACGAAGTAATCGTCTTCCAGCGCGATCTTCTCCAGCGTCATGGCCAGCTTGAACATCGGGTCGTCGTGCAGGCCGAGTTCGCCCAGCACTTCGTGGCAGGTCTCGCGCATCAGCTTGGCACGCGGGTCGTAGTTCTTGTAGACCCGGTGGCCGAAGCCCATCAGCTTGACGTTGGAGTTCTTGTCCTTGACCTGCTTGATGAACTCGCCGATCTTCTCGACGCCGCCGTTGCGCTGGATGTCTTCCAGCATGTTCAGCGCGGCTTCGTTGGCGCCACCGTGCGCCGGGCCCCACAGGCAGGCCACGCCTGCGGCGATGGCCGCAAACGGGTTGGTGCCGGAGCTGCCGCACAGGCGCACGGTCGACGTCGACGCGTTCTGCTCGTGGTCGGCGTGCAGGATGAAGATGCGGTCCATGGCACGCACCAGCACGTCGTTGGGCTTGTACGGCTCGCACGGCGTGGCAAACATCATGCGCATGAAGTTGCCGGCGTAGCTCAGGTCGTTCTGCGGGTAGATGAAGGGCTGGCCGACACCGTACTTGTAGGCCATGGCCACCAGCGTGGGCATCTTGGCGATGAGGCGGATCGCGGCCACTTCCCGATGCTGCGGGTTATTGATGTCCGTGCTGTCGTGATAGAAGGCCGACAGCGCGCCCACCAGGCCGGTCAGCACCGCCATCGGGTGCGCATCACGACGGAAGCCGCGCAGGAAGAACTGCATCTGCTCGTTGACCATCGTGTGGTTCGTGACGAGCTTGTGGAAGTCCTTCTGCTGCTGGCCGTTGGGCAGGTCGCCCTTGAGCAGCAGGTAGCAGGTGTCCAGGAAGTCGCACTTCTCGGCCAGCTGCTCGATGGGGTAGCCGCGGTACAGCAGCTCGCCCTTGTCGCCGTCGATGTAGGTGATCGTCGACTGGCAGGACGCCGTGCTCAGGAAGCCCGGGTCGTAGGTGAATTTGCCGGTCTGGGCGTACAGCTTGCGGATGTCGATGACATCCGGGCCGTGCGTGCCCTTGTACAGCGGCATGTCGATGCCGGGGCTGCCGTCGGAGAACGACAGAGTGGCTTTTACGTCGGAGGGGGTCATTTCACGTTCCCTTTCTCAATGATCGATCGGTCGGGTTGGGCCACCGGGAACGCTTGCCGCATGCCTGTCCCCGCGGGGGGCGCGGACACTCAGGAGCGATCCTTCGTGTCCGGCGGAGACCGGCGCAGCAATCCCAGCACTTCGTTCACTTCATCGGTGTCCAGCTCGCCCTGCGGCTCCTTGCGGCGCAGCAGCAGGTCGAGCAGGTCGTTGTCCGACAGGTCCATCAGGGTGGTGAGCCCCGCGGCCTGCCTTGTCGTGATCGTCTCCTCGTGGTGGCGGAAGAATCGCTCGATGAACAGGTCGTTCTCGAGCAGGCCTCGGCGGCAGCGCCACTTCAGCTTGCTCAACGAGCGTTCGTCCAGTCGAGTCTCCACGCCGTCGCTTTCGCTGTGCTGAACGTCCGCGCTACACCGCGCGGCGGACCATCAGTTCTTTGATCTTGCCGATGGCCTTCGTGGGGTTCAAGCCCTTCGGGCAGACGTCCACGCAGTTCATGATGGTGTGGCAGCGGAACAGGCGGTACGGGTCCTCGAGGTTGTCGAGGCGCTCGCCCGTGGCCTGGTCGCGGCTGTCGGCGATGAAGCGGTAGGCCTGCAGCAGACCGGCCGGGCCGACGAACTTGTCCGGGTTCCACCAGAAGCTCGGGCAGCTCGTCGAGCAGCTGGCGCACAGGATGCACTCGTACAGGCCGTTGAGCTCTTCGCGCTCTTCCGGCGTCTGCAGGCGCTCCTTCTCGGGCGGCAGGCTGTCGTTGATCAGGTAGGGCTTGATCGAGTGGTACTGCTTGAAGAAGTCCGTCATGTCCACGATCAGGTCGCGGACCACGGGCAGGCCGGGCAGCGGCTTGAGCACCACGACACCGGGCAGGTCCCGCATGTTCGTCAGGCACGCCAGGCCGTTCTTGCCGTTGATGTTCATCGCGTCCGATCCGCACACGCCTTCGCGGCAGCTGCGGCGGAAGCTCAGCGTGGGGTCGACCGACTTCAGCTTGATCAGCGCGTCGAGCAGCATGCGCTCGGAGCCGTCGAGTTCGACGTCGATCGACTGCATGCGCGGCTTGTCGTCCTGGTCGGGGTCGTAGCGGTAGATCTGGAAGGTGCGCTTCGTCATGTGCTGTTGACCTTGTTCAGAGCGTCCGATGGGTTCAGGGGGGCGTGTGCGTCAGAACGTGCGCACCTTGGGCGGCACGGATTCGACGGTCAGCGGCTTCAGGTTCACCGGCTTGTAATCGAGGCGGCTGCCTTCGGAATACCACAGCGTGTGCTTCATCCACTGCTTGTCGTTGCGACCCAGCGGGAACTCGGCATCGTCGGCGCCACGCTCGTAGTCGTTGACGGTGTGGGCACCACGGCATTCGTGGCGCGCGGCAGCGGAGACCATCGTGGCACGTGCGGCCTCGATCAGGTTCTCGACCTCCAGGGCCTCGATGCGCGCGGTGTTGAAGATCTTGCTCGTGTCCTTCAGGCCGATGTTCTTGACACGCTCGGCCAGGGCTTCGATCTTGGTGACGCCGGCATCCATGATGGCCTGCGTGCGGAAGACGCCCGCGTGCTGCTGCATGGCCGCGCGGATGTCGTTGGCGACGTCCTGCGCGTATTCACCGGAGGTGGCGGCTTCGAGCTTGGCGATGCGCGCCAGCGAGGCGTCGGCCGCATCGGCGGGCAGCGGCTTGTGGTTCTTGGTCTGGCCCACGTGCTCGGCGATGTGCAGGCCGGCGGCGCGGCCGAAGACCAGCAGGTCCAGCAGCGAGTTCGTGCCCAGGCGGTTGGCGCCGTGCACGCTGACGCAGGCGCATTCGCCCACGGCATACAGGCCGTTGACCACTTCGCGCGGGTTGCCGGCCTTGGGCACGACGACCTGGCCGTGGATGTTCGTCGGAATGCCACCCATCTGGTAGTGGATGGTGGGCACCACGGGGATCGGCTCCTTCGTGATGTCGACGTTGGCGAAGTTGTGGCCGATCTCGAACACGCTGGGCAGGCGCTTGAGGATGGTGTCGCCGCCCAGGTGGGTCATGTCGAGGTTGATGTAGTCCTTGTTGGGACCGCAGCCGCGACCTTCCTTGATCTCCTGGTCCATGCAGCGCGAGACGAAGTCACGCGGTGCCAGGTCCTTCAGCGTGGGCGCATAGCGCTCCATGAAGGGCTCGCCGTGCACGTTGCGCAGGATCGCGCCTTCACCGCGGCAGCCTTCGGTCAGCAGCACGCCCGCGCCGGCCACGCCGGTGGGGTGGAACTGCCAGAACTCCATGTCCTGCAGCGGAATGCCTGCACGCGCGGCCATGCCCAGGCCGTCGCCGGTGTTGATGAAGGCGTTGGTGCTGGCGGCAAAGATGCGGCCGGCGCCGCCGGTGGCAAACAGCGTGGTCTTGGCTTCGAGGATGTGGACGTCGCCGGTTTCCATCTCCAGCGCGGTCACGCCCAGCACATCGCCGTCGGCATTGCGGATGAGGTCCAGCGCCATCCACTCGACGAAGAAGTTGGTGCGCGCCTTCACGTTCTGCTGGTACAGCGTGTGCAGCATCGCGTGGCCGGTGCGGTCGGCCGCGGCGCAGGCGCGCTGCACGGGCTTCTCGCCGTAGTTCGCGGTGTGGCCGCCGAAGGGGCGCTGGTAGATCGTGCCGTCCGGGTTGCGGTCGAAGGGCATGCCGAAGTGTTCGAGCTCGTACACGACGTTCGGCGCTTCGCGGCACATGAACTCGATCGCGTCCTGGTCGCCCAGCCAGTCACTGCCCTTGACGGTGTCGTAGAAGTGGTAGTGCCAGTTGTCCTCGCTCATGTTGCCCAGCGAGGCGCCGATGCCGCCCTGCGCCGCGACCGTGTGCGAGCGCGTGGGGAACACCTTGGACAGCACGGCCACGTTCAGGCCCGCGCGCGCCAGGCGCAGCGAGGCCTGCATGCCCGAGCCGCCTGCGCCGACGATGACGACGTCGAATTTTCTTCTTGGAAGTTGCGCCATGACGATCAGAGCCTCCAGAGCACTTGGATGAACCAGCCGGCACAGCCGACCAGCCAGACGATGGTGAATACCTGCAGGGTCAGGCGCAGGCCGACCGGCTTGATGTAATCCATCCAGATGTCGCGCATGCCCACCCAGGCATGCCACGCCAGCGAGACGAAGACCACGAAGGTCAGGAACTTCATCCACTGCGGCGTGAAGATCGCCGACCAGCGGTAGTAATCGAGCGTGCCGCCGAACAGCATCTGCACGCCCAGCACGAGCGTGAACAGCGCCATCAGCACCGCCGTGACGCGCTGGCTCAGCCAGTCGCGGAAGCCGTAGTGCGCGCCGACGACCAGGCGCTTGGATCCGTAGTTTGTTGCCATGTGCAGTCTCCTGGACTCAGAACGCGCCGAACATCCTGGCGGCCACCAGCAGCGTCACCAGCACGGCCAGCAGGAAGCTCATCACCGCCGAATTGCGGCCCTGCTCCTTGCTGACGCTGTGCGTGACGTCCATCCAGACGTGGCGCAGGCCGGCGAAGAAATGGACCATGTACGCGAAGAGCAGGCCCAGGGCGATGAGCTTGTAGATGACACCCGGCAGGCCCAGCGCGCCAGCCGTGAACAGGCTGGAGAAGCGCTCCCAGCTCATCTCGGAGGTGACGCTCACGTCGAACAGCCACACCAGGAAGGGCAGCATCAGGAAGAGCACCGCACCGGTGATGCGGTGGGCGATCGACACCAGGCCCGCTGCTGGCAGACGGTAGGTCCTGATCTGCGAGACATGGATGTTGCGGAACTCGGGGCGCGGCTTGCTCATCTCGGCCATCGTTCGTCCTCAGTCGTCGTTCTGTTCGGGGAATCGGGTCTCGTTTGCCGGCAGGCGGCAGCGGCGAAACCCATCAAGTTTATTGCATCGCATCAAACTGACACCGCGGCTACGAATCCTTGCAATCCGTCGATCGGCAAACCCTGAGGTGCGCCGGGTTTTTTCGACAGGTTGCGCGCATCGCGACCAAGCGGACTCATGGGTGTACCTTCGGGCTGCGCCCTCCGGAATTCGCCCTTGGGGCGGCCCGGCGGGCTCATAGCAGTTCATTGCGGTAATGGTGGTGCTCGGTGCGGTACAGGCCGCGCCGCAGTTCCACGGCCTTGTCGCCGTAGGTGCGTGACAGGCGGTCCACCGACAGCAGCGGCGCACCGGGCGCCACCTGCAGCAGGGCGGCCTGCGCCGCATCGGCGGCCACCGCGCGGATCTTTTCTTCGGCGCGCACCATGTGCACGCCGAATTCGACTTCGAAGAGCCGGTACATCGGCCCCTTGTAGCCCGACATGCGCTCGGCGCTGAGGCCCTTGAAGAGCACGCCGTGCAGGTAGATGTCGTCCAACACCACCGGCGTGGCGCCGCTGAGCAGCATGCGGCGCACCCACACGACGGGGTCGCCGCTCTTCAAACCCAGCGCGCGGGCGACGTCGGCCGGCGCGCGCAGGCGGCGGCATTCGAGCAGGCGGCGTTGCAGGCCGCTGGCGGCGCCGTCGTCGGGTTGCAGGCGCAGGAAGCGGTATTGCGTCTGCTCCTCGGCGTGCGTGGCGACGAAGGTGCCCTTGCCCTGGCGGCGAACGAGCAGGTTTTCCGTGGCCAGTTCGTCCACGGCCTTGCGCACGGTGCCCTGGCTGACGCGAAAACGCGCGGCCAGTTCGATCTCGCTGGGAATGGCCTCGCCCGGCTTCCACTCGCCGCCTTGCAGGCTGCGCGTGAGCAGCTCCTTGATCTGCTGGTACAGCGGACTGAAGGCGGGTGCGGCAACGCCGGGTTCGGGCGCGCGCTCGGGCAGGACGGGAGAAGGCTGGGCCGCCATGCCGTCATTGCAGCACAGCCGGGCTCGCGCCGGCAAGAGGTCTTGTAGAAGATATAAGACTTCAGGCCGGTCTGTCAGGCCCGCGCAGGCCGGGCAGTCGTACACTCGCGCCGAATGACCGATGCGTCGGTCCGGGTCGTGTGTGCCCGGGGCCGTGCACAGCCGGAAACGGCGCGGTTACCTGCATTGCAAACCCTCTCCACGAAGGAGCCCCCATGAGCAAGAAACCCGTTCGCGTCGCCGTCACCGGTGCAGCTGGCCAGATCGGCTACGCCCTGCTCTTCCGCATCGCCTCCGGCGAAATGCTGGGCAAGGACCAGCCCGTCATCCTGCAGCTGCTCGAGATCCCCGACGAGAAGGCCCAGAACGCGCTCAAGGGCGTGATCATGGAGCTGGAAGACTGCGCGTTCCCGCTGCTGGCCGGCATCGAGGCCCACAGCGACCCGATGACCGCGTTCAAGGACACCGACTACGCCCTGCTGGTGGGTGCCCGTCCGCGCGGCCCCGGCATGGAGCGCGCCGACCTGCTGGCCGCCAACGCCCAGATCTTCACGGCCCAGGGCAAGGCCCTGAACGCCGTGGCCTCGCGCAACGTCCGCGTCCTGGTCGTGGGCAACCCCGCCAACACCAACGCCTACATCGCGATGAAGTCGGCGCCCAGCCTGCCGGCCAAGAATTTCACCGCCATGCTGCGCCTGGACCACAACCGTGCCGCCTCGCAGATCGCCGCCAAGATCGGCTGCGCCGTGGGCGACATCGAGAAGCTGGCCGTGTGGGGCAACCACTCGCCGACGATGTACGCCGACTACCGCTTCGCCACCGTGAACGGCAAGTCGGTCAAGGACACCATCAACGACCACGACTGGAACGCCAACACGTTCCTGCCCACCGTGGGCAAGCGTGGCGCCGCCATCATCGCCGCCCGCGGTCTGTCGTCGGCTGCCTCGGCCGCCAACGCTGCCATCGACCACATGCGCGACTGGGCCCTGGGCACCAACGGCAAGTGGGTCACGATGGGCATTCCGTCCAAGGGCGAATACGGCATCCCCAAGGAAGTCATGTTCGGCTATCCGGTCACCTGCGAAGGCGGCGAGTACAAGATCGTCGAAGGCCTGCCGATCGACGCGTTCTCGCAGGAATGCATCAACAAGACCCTGGCCGAGCTGCAGGGCGAGCAGGACGGCGTCAAGCACCTGCTCTGATCCGCGGATCAACCTCTTTCACGAGGGCCGGCACCTGACGAGGGTGCCGGCCCTTTGTGTTTCTGGCCGTGCGGGGTGACTCAGACGCCTTCGATGATTTCCGGCCAGACGGTGTGGAAGAACTGGCCTTCGGGCTTGTCGGTGCGCTCGTAGGTGTGCGCGCCGAAGAAGTCGCGCTGGGCCTGCAGCAGGTTGGCGGGCAAGCGCGCGGTGCGCATGCTGTCGTAGTAGGACAGCGAGGCGCTGAAGGCCGGCACCGGGATGCCCGAGCTCACGGCCATGGCCACGACTTCGCGCCAGGCCTGCTGCGTGCCGTTGAGCAGGTCCATGAAAAACGGCGCCAGCATCAGGTTGTCCAGCGCAGGATCCGCGCGGTAGGCCTCCGTGATGCGGTTGAGGAAGCGCGCGCGGATGATGCAGCCGCCGCGCCAGATGGCAGCGATGGCGCCCAGGTCCAGCTCCCAGCCTTTCTTCAGGCTCATCGAGCGCATCAGGTCCAGACCCTGCGTGTAGCTGATGACCTTGGAGGCATACAGCGCATCGTGCACCGCACCGATCAGCCGCTTCTTGGGCATGCCCTTGAGCAGCGAGGGCCCGGCCAGCATGCCGCTGGCCTGCACGCGCAGCGCCTTCTGCGAGGACATCACACGCGCTTCCACCGCCGCGTTGATGGTGCTGACGACCACGGCCTGCTCGGCCGCCGTGATCAGCGTCCAGCGACCCGTGCCCTTCTGGCCGGCCTTGTCCAGGATGAGTTCCACCAGCGCCTGGCCGGTCTCGGGATCGACCTGCTCCAGCGCCTTGCCGGTGATCTCGATGAGGTAACTCTGCAGCGGGCCTTCGTTCCAGCGGTTGAAGATGCCGGCGATCTCGGCCGTGGGCATGCCCGAGGCCTTGAAGAGGTGATAGGCCTCGCAGATGAGCTGCATGTCGCCGTATTCGATGCCGTTGTGCACCATCTTCACGAAGTGGCCGGCACCGCCCGGGCCGATGTGCGTGACGCAGGGTTCGCCTTCGGCACGCGCGGCGATGGCCTCGAAGATGGGGCGCAGTTCGGTCCAGGTCGATGCGGGCCCGCCGGGCATGATGGACGGCCCCTTGCGCGCGCCCTCCTCGCCGCCGGACACACCCGCCCCCACGAAGCGCAGGCCCAGCGGCGTGAGCCAGGCGTCGCGCCGTTCGGTATCGGTGTAGAGGCTGTTGCCGCCGTCGATGATGATGTCGTCGCGGTCCAGCAGCGGAATCAGCTGCTCGATCACCGCATCCACCGCCGCGCCCGCCTGCACCATCAGCATGATGCGCCGCGGCTTGTGCAGGCTGGCCACGAAGCCCTCCAGGCTGTCCGTGGCCACGATCTGCCGGCCCACGTGGCCGTCGACAAAGGCGTGCGTCGTCGCCACGGTGCGGTTGTAGACGCTGACCTGGAATCCCCGGCTCACGATGTTGAGCACCAGGTTCTGGCCCATCACGGCCAGTCCGATCAATCCGAAGTCGCTCTTGTCCTTCATCGGGTCTCCTCGATACCGCGCGGCACAGGTGCCGCACGCGGTGCATCCCCTCGGCGCTGCGCCCACGGGACGACAATATGCGAACGATTGTCACCCTCCCGAGCACCTGAAATGAAACCCCCACGCTCACTTCGTTCGCTGCCCCCCAAGGGGCCTGCCAGTACCTACGGAACGGCCGGGCGGTACTGACATGAATGAGCCCGCCAAGAACCATCCGCGCCAGGCCTTGTTCGACCCCGGCGAGCCCGCGGCCACGCCGCTGCCGGTGTGCGATCACTACAGCGGCGTGGAGGTCCGCATGCGCAAGAGCATCGAGCTGCAGGCCGAGATGGGGCCGGTCTTCGACGTCACGCTGGATGGCGAGGACGGCGCGCCGGTGGGCGGCGAGATCGAACACGCGCACCTCATCGCCGAACTGGTCAACGGACCCGGCAACCGCTACGGCCGAGTGGCCGCGCGCGTGCAGCCGGTGGAGCATCCGCGCTTCGACGAGGTCGTCGACCTGATCGTGCGCCGCGCCGGCGAGAAGCTGCCGTACCTGATGATTCCCAAGCCGCGCGGGCTGGCCGATGTCCAGCGCGCGGCCGACGCGGTGGATGCGGCCTGCCGTCTGCATGGCATCACGCGGACCATCCCGCTGCACACGCTGGTCGAAACGCACGGCGCGCTGCGCGAGGTGCAGGCGCTGGCCGCACACCCGCGCATCGAATCGCTGTCCTTCGGGCTGATGGACTTCGTCTCGGCACACCGCGGCGCGATCCCGCAGTGGGGCATGAGCGTGCAGGGCCAGTTCGAACACCCGCTGGTGCTGCGCGCGAAGCTGGAAATTGCCGCGGCCTGCCACGCCTTCGGCAAGACGCCGTCGCACTGCGTGGTGACCGAGTTCAAGCACGCCGCCGCGCTGCAGGCCGCTGCCGAAAAGGCCTGCCGGCAGCTCGGCTATACGCGCATGTGGAGCATCCACCCGGCGCAGATCCGGCCCATCGTCGATGCCTTTGCGCCGACAGCCGCCGAGGTCGACCAGGCCATCGAGATCCTGCAGGCCGCCCAAGCCGCGCGCTGGGCGCCCATCCGCCACCACGACACGCTGCACGACCGGGCGAGCTACCGCTACTTCTGGCACGTGCTGGAGCGGGCGCACCGCACCTCGTTCAACGGCGGCCCGCAGTTGCCCGAGGAGATCCGCCAGGCCTGGTTCGGCTGAAGGCCGCCCGCGCCGTGACGCCCGGCCGTGACCGCCGCAGCGCCTGTCCATGTCGGCCGCCACGCACGGTCCGCCGTTCAAGCAGGATGTGGGTCCTGCCGCCGGCAAGCACCGTTTCGCTTGGTTGCCTCCGTTGCAGGCCGGGTGGCGGGGCGCGCGGGGAATGCCCGCACAATCCGCCGTCCCCGTACCAGAAGGAGTTCAGCCCATGCTGAAGCAGATCACCGCGCCCTTGCTGATGGCCCTGGCACTGTCCACAGCCCCGGCGATGGCCCAGACCGCTGCGGCCCCCGCAGCCGCCAAGAAGGCGCCGGCCAAGCCCGCGGCCAAGCCGACCGCGAAGACGGCCGGCAAGGTCGCAGCGGGTGCGGCTGTCGGCGGTGCTGCCACCGCAGCCGCCGCAGCCCCCAGCCTGTCCACGGGACAGCTGGATGCCGCGCAGCGCGTCTACGTCGGCAAAGCCGATTGCGAGTTCGGCCAGAACGTGGACGTGACACCCGTGGACGGCAAGCCCGGCCACTTCCATCTGCGCCACAAGACCGCCAGCTACACACTGGTGCCCGAAGAGACGACGACGGGCGCCGTGCGCCTGGAAGACAAGCGCGCCGGCATCGTCTGGCTGCAGATCCCGTCGAAGTCCATGCTGATGAATTCCCGCATCGGCCAGCGCCTGGTCGACAACTGCATGATGACGCAGCAGCGCGGCTGAGCGCACGCACGACGTCCGCACGGGGCCGCGAGGCCCGGGCGCGCGCAGCTGGGGCACCCCGGACACGACGCCACTTCAGACTGACAGGCGCCTTGCGCGCGGCCCGCCTCGGCGGGCTTTTTTTTCGCCCGACGACCCGCCGCGGAGCCCGGTTACCTCTTGGCAAGTCTTATATAAGACATAAAATTCGGGTCAACCCGAGTCCCTGATCCAGAACATCTCAACAGGAGCCTTGCGATGCTTGCTGCCTACCGCCAACACGCTGCCGAACGCGCTGCCCTCGGCATCCCGCCGCTGCCCCTCGACGCCAAGCAGGTGGCCGAGCTGATCGAACTGATCAAGGCGCCGCCGGCCGGTGATGACGCCTTCCTGATGGACCTGCTGACGCACCGCGGGCCCCCGGGCGTTGACGACGCCGCCAAGGTCCAGGCCAGCTTCCTGGCCGCCGTCGCGCACGGTGACCTCAAGGTCGGCCTGGTCAGCAAGGCCAAGGCCACCGAGCTGCTGGGCACGATGGTCGGCGGCTACAACGTGCACCCGCTGATCGAACTGCTGGACGACACCGAAGTCGCCGGCGTGGCCGCAGCCGCGCTGAAGAAGACGCTGCTGATGTTCGACTTCTTCAACGACGTCGCCGAGAAGGCCAAGGCGGGCAACGCCCACGCCAAGGACGTCATGCAGAGCTGGGCCGATGCCGAGTGGTTCACCAGCCGCCCCGAAGTGCCGCGCAGCATCACCGTGAGCGTCTTCAAGGTGCCCGGTGAAACCAACACCGACGACCTCTCGCCCGCGCCCGATGCCTGGAGCCGCCCGGACATCCCGCTGCACTACCTGGCCATGCTGAAGAACACGCGTCCCGACGCGGCCTTCAAGCCCGAGGAAGACGGCAAGCGCGGCCCGATGCAGTTCATCGAGGACCTGAAGGCCAAGGGCCACCTGGTGGCCTACGTGGGCGACGTGGTCGGCACCGGCTCCAGCCGCAAGAGCGCCACGAACAGCGTCATCTGGGCCACGGGCCAGGACATCCCCTTCGTGCCGAACAAGCGCTTCGGCGGCGTCACGCTGGGCGGCAAGATCGCCCCGATCTTCTTCAACACGCAAGAAGATTCCGGCTCGCTGCCGATCGAGGTCGACGTCTCCAAGCTGGAGATGGGCGACGTGATCGACGTGCTGCCCTACGACGGCAAGCTGGTCAAGAACGGCCAGACCGTCGCCGAGTTCAAGCTCAAGAGCGACGTGCTGTTCGACGAGGTGCGTGCCGGCGGCCGTATCAACCTGATCATCGGCCGCTCGTTGACGGCCAAGGCGCGTGAGTTCCTCGGCCTGCCCGTTTCCACGCTGTTCCGCCTGCCCACCGCCCCCGTGGCCACGAAGGCCGGCTTCACGGTCGCGCAGAAGATGGTCGGTCGTGCCGTGGGCCTGCCGGAAGGCCAGGGCGTGCGCCCGGGCACCTATTGCGAGCCCCGCATGACCACCGTCGGCAGCCAGGACACCACCGGCCCGATGACACGCGACGAACTGAAGGACCTGGCCTGCCTGGGCTTCAGCGCCGACCTGGTCATGCAGTCCTTCTGCCACACCGCGGCCTATCCGAAGCCGGTGGACGTCAAGACGCACCGCGAGCTGCCCGCCTTCATCAGCAGCCGCGGCGGCGTGGCCCTGCGCCCGGGCGACGGCGTGATCCACAGCTGGCTCAACCGCCTGCTGCTGCCCGACACCGTGGGCACCGGCGGCGACAGCCACACACGCTTCCCGATCGGCATTTCCTTCCCCGCAGGCTCGGGCCTGGTCGCCTTCGGTGCGGCCACCGGCGTGATGCCGCTGGACATGCCCGAGTCGGTGCTGGTGCGCTTCAAGGGCCAGATGCAGCCGGGCGTGACCCTGCGCGACCTGGTGCACGCGATCCCGCTGGCGGCCATCAAGGCCGGTCTGCTGACTGTCGCCAAGGCCGGCAAGAAGAACATCTTCAGCGGCCGCATCCTGGAAATCGAAGGCCTGCCCGACCTGAAGGTGGAACAGGCGTTCGAACTCAGCGACGCCAGTGCCGAGCGCTCGGCCGCCGGCTGCACGATCAAGCTCAACGAGGCGCCCGTCATCGAGTACCTGCGCAGCAACGTCGTGCTGATGAAGAACATGATCGCCGACGGCTACCAGGACAAGCGCACGCTCGAGCGCCGCATCAAGGCGGTCGAGGCCTGGCTGGCCAAGCCCAGCCTGCTGGAAGCCGACAAGGACGCGGAGTACGCCGCGGTCATCGAGATCGACCTGAACGAGCTCAAGGAGCCCGTGCTGTGCTGCCCGAACGATCCGGACGATGCCAAGCTGCTGAGTGAAGTGGCCGGCACCAAGATCGACGAGGCCTTCATCGGCTCGTGCATGACCAACATCGGCCACTTCCGCGCCGCGGCCAAGCTGCTGGGCAACCAGCGCGACATCCCGGTGAAGCTGTGGGTCGCCCCGCCGACCAAGATGGACCAGAACGAGCTGATCAAGGAAGGCCATTACGCCGCCTTCGGCACCGCCGGTGCGCGCACCGAGATGCCCGGCTGCAGCCTGTGCATGGGCAACCAGGCGCAGGTCAAGGAAGGCGCGACCGTGGTCTCCACCAGCACGCGCAACTTCCCCAACCGCCTGGGCAAGAACACGAACGTGTACCTCGCCTCGGCCGAGCTGGCCGCCATCGCCTCCAAGCTGGGCCACATCCCCAGCGTGGCCGAGTACCACGAAGCCATGGGCATCGTGAACAAGGACGGCGCGTCGATCTACAAGTACCTGAACTTCGACCAGATCGCCGAATACGCGGATACCGCCAAGGGCGTCACCGTCTGACGGTTCAATTCAGCGGCTTGCCGCTGGATGGCAACGGCCCGCTTCGGCGGGCCGTTTTGCTGGGCGGGTGCCAGATCCTTCGTGTGAGGTGCTCGCGCGGCCGGCGCGCAAAGCACGAGCCGCGGGGGCCGCTCACTTCGGCAACCAGCCGATGGCGTGCGCGTGCAGGCTCTGCACGTAGTAGCGGTCGGCCGTCTCGGTGATCGAGGTGGTTTCCGGGTAGGCGCCACTGGGATCTTGCAGGTCGGCGACGATCTTGCCGTCCTCGGTGAACGCGATGACGTGGCCGTAGGGTTTGGGCACCGGCCAGAGGGCACGGGGCAGGCGCAGGACCATGCGGCGCAGGAAAGGCTTGTCGGCGAGCTGGTCCACCGTGGCGCTGCGCGGCTTGGCAAAGCCCAACCAGATCCGGCCGTCGCTGCCGCGCATCAGGTTGTCGGGGTAGCCCGGCAGGTTGTCCAGCAGCACACGCGCCTGCGCGGGCGGCGGTGATGCCGCAACATCGAGCTGCTGCGCGGCGACGGACACGGCCCACACGCGGTAGCGGCCCGTTTCGTTGACGAAGAGCGTCTGTTCGTCGGCACTCAGCGCCACGCCGTTGGCAAACGAGAAGCCACGCGCGACGATGCGCGTCTTGCCGGTGGCAGGGTCGTACGCCAGGATGCGCCCGGTGGACGACTGCTCGATGATGTCCAGCACGCTGGCTTCGAAGGTGCCGTTGACCTTGGGGTGGAAGCGCGTGGAGGCGTCGCTGAAATAGATCGTGCCGCTGCGCGCCACCACGACCGCGTCCGCGTAGCGGATCGGGTCGCCGTCGACCTGGTCGGCCAGCACGCGCACCTGGCGGTCCGGCCCGATGGACAGCAAACCTTTCAGTGCATCGGCAGCGATCAGGCGGCCCTGGGCGTCGAAATCGAAACCCAGCACGCGGCCGCCCGTCTGCACGAACACCTCCTGCGCGCTGCCATCGGGGTTCATGCGCAGGATCTTGCCGCTGGCCACCGCCGCGTAGAGCTTGCCGTCGCGCAGCACGAGGTGCTCGGGCCCGACCTCGGCCCCGATCGGTATGAGCTTCAGTCCGGCCAGGCGCTGGTTGGGTGCATGCACGCCGACATAACCCGGCGCCGGCGGCGCCTGCCAGGCCACCGGCGCAGCGGGCACGGGCCAGAAGGCCATGTACGCCACGCCGGCCAATGCCAGCAGGAGCAGCCCTCGGCCCAGTGCGCGCATGTGCAGACCTCGATCGTCAGCTGAGCTCGTAGTGTGCCTGCAGTTCCTCGACCGCGCCGAAGCCGATCAGCGACTTGAAGTCGCCCATCGAGGTCTGCGGCAGCGGCAGGCCGCGTGCGTGGCGGTCACGCGCCAGCTGTGCCAGATTGGCCTGCATGGCCGAGGTGACCGTCATCAGCGGCACCAGCGGAAACACCGCCAGGCCGGCCACCGACTCGATTTGCTGCGGCGTCAGCTCCTTCTCCAGCCAGCCCAGGATCTGCAGCGACAGCGGACGTCCGCAGGTCTCGCGCAGCATCTGCAGATCGGCGAAGCTGGTCATCGTGCGCGAGATCGGCTGGATCAGGTCGGCGCCGGCCGCTGCATACAGCCGGGCGCGCGCGAAGGCCTCTTCGCGGTCGGTGGCGTCGGTGCGCGCGACGATCAGGAAATCCGGGTCGCTGCGTGCATCCACGGCCGCGCGGATCTTGCGCACGGCCTCTTCGCGCGGAAGGATGTCGATGCTGGTGGCCGCCGCCGGGCAGCGCTTGGGGATGACCTGGTCCTCGAAGATGATGCCGGCCACGCCGGCACGCTCGAACTCGCGCACCGTGCGCATCACGTTGATGACGTTGCCGTAGCCGGTGTCGCCGTCGGCGATGACCGGCTTTTTCACGGCCGCGGCCATGTGGCGCACGACGCCGAGGTTCTCGGTCATCGTGTAGAGCTCGACATCGGGCTGGCCGAGGTGCGAGGCCGACACGCCGAAGCCGGTGGAGAACACGGCGTCGAATCCGGCCTTCTCGATCAGCAGGGCCGACAGCGCGTCGTACGCGCCGGCGGTCCAGATGGTGCGGCCGGCGCGCAGGATCTCGCGCAGGGCCTGGGTGGGCTTGTTCATGGGGATACCTTCGGGCTGAACCTGCCGGAATCCGCCTTTGGCGCGGCCCGGCAGGCTCTGGGGGACAACTGCTGCGCGGCGGTGGCGCAGCTGTGGTTCAGCGGCTGACCGGATCGATATAGCTGCCCAGCGACTGGAAGCGCCCGCCCTTGAGCTCCATCAGCGCCACACCCGTCTGGCCGCGGCGGCTGTAGGGGCCGGCGGCCAGCGGCTGGAAGCTGATCTTCGGGCCGATCTTCTGGTCGAAGCCGCTGAGGCCTTCCATCGCCGCATACAGCTTGGCGCGTGTGGGTTCGGGGCCCGAACGGCGCAGGGCCTCGCTGAAGACCGCGGCGGCGGAATAGCCCATCAGCGCCAGCGACGAGGCCTTGCTGCCGGGGTACTTCTTGCCGTAGTCGGCCACGAAGCTCTTGATGGCGGGGTTGTCGCCGTCGATGGCGTCGTAGTAGCTGGCCACGTACAGCTTCACGGCCTTGCCTTCGAGCAGCTCGACGAACTTCGGGTCGTTCAGGCCGCCGGCGCCGAAGACCGTGGGGTTCCAGCCCAGCTTCTCGGCGGCCTTGAAGAAGCTCGCCGCCTGCTGGCCCAGGCCGTAGAGGATGACCACGTCGGGGTTCGACTCCTTCAGGCGGAAGACCTGCGAGGTCAGGTCCGTGGCCAGGCGCTCGAAGGTCTGCACCTCCACCGGCTTCAGGCCGTGCGTGGCCATGCGCTTCTCGGCCACGTCCAGCGCCGGCTTGCCCCAGGAATCGTTCTGGTAGAGCACGGCGATGCGCTTGGCGTTCAGCGTCTTGACGGCATGGTCGATGTAGGCCGCGGCCTCGGTGGACTGCGGCGAGGGCAGCGCGAAGATCAGGTCGCGCGCAGGCGTGGAGACCGCGTCGGAGATCGACAGCGCGCCCACCATCGGCACCTTCTTCTCGGCCAGGTATTCATAAGCCGCCAGCACGGTGGGTGTGCCCAGCACGCCCACCAGCGCCATCGCGTTGTCGCGCTCCACCAGCAGCTTGGCGTTGGCCACGGTCTTGGCGGGCTTGAATTCGTCGTCGTAGGTGACGAGCTTGATCTTGCGGCCGTTCACGCCGCCGGCGGCATTGACACCCTCGAAGTAGACCGTCATGCCCTCTTCGATCGCCTTGCCCATGTAGGCCAGCGAGCCCGACAGCGCCACCGAGGTGCCCACCACCACCTCACCGCGCGAGATGCCTTCGGCCTTGTTCTCGTACTGCGCCAGCGCGGGCGCGGACCAGCCGGCCACCGCCGCTGCGGCCAGGGCCAGCGCGCTGCGCCGGGTCGTGATCATCGTCTTCGAAATCGTCATCTCAGTCTCCTTCGGTCGGTCGTTCAAAACTCGTTCGTCACGCTTTCATCGGCGGTGCCGTGTCGCGTCCCTCAGCCACCCAGATAGGCCTTGCGCAACTCGTCGTCGGCCTGCAGCTTGGCCGCCGTGCCCTGCAGCACCACGGCGCCGGTTTCCAGCACGTAGCCGCGGTCGGCCACGGCCAGCGCCACTTCGGCGTCCTGTTCCACCAGCAGGATGGCCATGTGTTCCTGCCGGCGGATCTCGGCCAGCTTCTCGAAGATGAACTCCTTGATCACGGGCGCCACGCCCATCGAGGGTTCGTCCAGCATCAGCAGGCGCGGCCGCGACATCAGCGCACGCGCGATGGCCAGCATCTGCTGCTCGCCGCCGGACAGCGTGCCGGCGCGCTGTTTCAGCCGCTCGCCCAGCCGCGGAAAATAGGCCACCGCGCGCTCGATGCCGGCCTTCGCATCGGTCGCCGGGCGCGTGAAGCCGCCCATCACCAGGTTGTCGTGCACCGTCAGCGAGGTGAACACCATCCGGCCCTGCGGCACGTGCACGACGCCCGCGCGCACGATGGCCTCGGGCGGCAGCGCATGCATCGCCTGCCCATCGAAGGCGATGCGCCCTTGGTGTGCCGGCAGCAGCCCGGAGATGACACGCAGCAGCGTGGTCTTGCCCGCGCCGTTGGCGCCCAGCACGCAGACGATCTCGCCAGTCGCCACCTCGAGCGACACGCCGTGCAGGGCCTGCACTTCGCCATAGCGTGCAGAGACGGCATCGACCTGCAGCAGCGCGGTCACAGCGCAGCTCCTGCGGTGTCGCGTTGGGCATGGCGGCGCCCGCCGCCCAGGTAGGCGCGCACGACGTCCTCGTTGTCCTCGATCTGTGCCGGCGTGCCCTCGGCCAGCTTGGCGCCGGCATGCATCACGGTCACGCGGTCGGAGATGCCCATGACCAGCGACATGTTGTGCTCGATCAGCAGCAGCGTGGCCTGCAGGCGCTCGCGCAGCGACAGCAGCATCTCGCCGAGCCGGCCGATCTCGCGGTTGTTCATGCCCGCGGCGGGTTCGTCCAGCAGCAGCAGCGTGGGTTCCAACGCGATCGCACGGGCCAGCTCGACCAGCTTCTGCGTGCCGTAGGGCAGGTCACGCACACGGGCGTGGCGCTGTGCGGACAGGCCCACGGATTCGATGATGGCCTCGGCGCGCTCGCGGTGCTCGGCATCCTCGGCGCGCTTGCGCGGCAGGTTCAGCAGCACCTCCAGCAGCGTGGCGCGCTGGAAGCGGTGCCGCGCGATGCGCACGTTGTCCAGCACACTCAGGTCGCCGAAGAGCTCCAGGTTCTGAAAGGTGCGCGCAATACCCAGCGCCGCCACGCCGTGGTCCGGCAGCCCCGTGAGTTCCTGGCCCTGGTAGCGGATCGAGCCGGCGTCCGCGG
Organism: Pseudomonadota bacterium; assembly: GCA_963205115.1. Taxonomy (GTDB): domain Bacteria; phylum Pseudomonadota; class Gammaproteobacteria; order Burkholderiales; family Burkholderiaceae_C; genus Rubrivivax. The sequence continues at coordinate 65,378 of CAUJHV010000034.1, forward strand.
CATAGAAGCGGCTGATGCAGTTCAGCACCGTCGTCTTGCCTGCGCCGTTGGGGCCGATCAACGCGTGCACCTGGCCGGGCGCCACCGAGAAGCTCAGCTCGTGCACGGCGCGCACGCCGCCGAAGGCGATCGACAGGTTTTCGATCTGCAACGCGGCGGCCGTCATTTCGCGCCTCTGGCCGCACGGCGGCGGAACAGGCTGACCAGCCCGTCGGGCATGAAGATCAGCGACAGGATCAGCGCCACGCCATAGAGCGAACGCTGCACGTTGCTCAGGCCGATGTAGGTCAGCAGCTGCGGCGCGCCGGCCACGAAGACGGCACCCAGCACCGAGCCCCAGACCGAGCCCAGGCCGCCGATGATGACCATCGAGACGAAGCTGATCGACACCATGATGTCGAAGACCGAGGGGTCGACAAAACGCACCAGCGGCGCAAACAGCGCACCCGCCAGCCCGGTGTAGAACGCGCACAGGCTGAAGGCCACGAGCTTCAGGCGCACGGCGTGGATGCCCAGCGCACGCGCCGCCGTCTCGCTGCCCTTGAGCGCCAGGAAGCCACGGCCATAGCGGCTGTCGGACAGGTTGTGCGCCATCCACAGGCACACCGCCAGCACCGCGCCGACGAAGAGGTAGTAGCCACGCTCGCCCAGCAGCATGCCGAACAGGCGCGGCGCGGGGCCGGACATGCCGGATTCGCCGCCGGTGAAATCGCCGCCCTGCTTGGCGAGTTCGGCAAAGACCATCACGAAGCCCAGCGTGGCGATGGCCAGGAAGGCTTCCTCCAGGCGCAGCACGGGCAGCGCCAGCAACAGGCCGATGGCCGCCGCGATGCAGGCCGCCGCCAGCATCGCCACCGGCATCGGCAGACCGAGCTTGGACACCAGGATGGCCGAGCCGTAGGCACCGATGCCGAAGAAGGTGGCCCCGGCCAGCGAGATCAGGTTGGTGTAGCCCGTCAGGATGTTGGTGCCGAAGGACGCCAGCACGTAGATCAGCACCAGGCAGGCGATGTAGAGCACGTAGCCGCCGGGCACCAGCGGCAGCAGGAAGGCCGCCAGCACAGCGGCCGCCAGCCAGCGGGAATCGCTCAGGGTGCGCACCGTCAGACCTTCTTGGTGTGGCGCCGGGCCAGCAGGCCGTGCGGGCGCACGATGAGGATCGCCAGCATCACGAGGAAGGGCATCACTTCCTTCCAGGCCGACGACACGTAGGCGCCCGTGAGGTTGGCGGTGATGCCGATGACGATGCCGCCGATCAGCGAGCCCGGCAGGCTGAAGATGCCGCCCAGCACGGCGGCGGCGAAGGCGTAGTGCAGCACGTGCTGCATCATCGTGAAGTGCAGGAAGGTCACTGGCGCGATCAGCAGCCCGGCCACCGCGCCGATCAGGTGCGACAGCCCCCAGGCCAGCGCATAGATTCGGCGGTTGGGGATGCCCATCAGCTGCGCAGCCACCGGGTTCTCCATGCAGGCCTGCATCGCGATGCCCAGCCGCGTGAAGCGGAAGAAGGCAAACAGCGCGCCGGCCAGCACCGCCGCCACGCCGACGATGCCCAGGTCGGCCGCCGAGATGGCCACGCCGCCGATGTCGATGGGCTTCTGCGAGAACAGGCCCGGAAACTCGTGCGGGTCCTTGCCCCAGACCCACACGGCCACATCGCCGAACAGCAGGAACAGCCCCAGCGTGGCGATGCCGCTGACCAGCAGCGGCTTGCCCACGAAGCGCCGGATGATCAGCCGCTCGATCAGCATGCCGAAGGCCGTGCCGGCCACCAGCGTGAGGATCACCACCAGCCAGTAGGGCACGCCCCACTTCAGCAGCGAAAACGCCACGAAGGTCGACAGCATGATGCTTTCGCCCTGGGCGAAATTGAGAACACCCGTGGCCTTGAAGATGAGCACGATGCCCAGCGCGACCAGGCCGTAGATCGCACCCAGCGCGATGCCGCTGACGATCATCTGTCCCATGGTGCCGGGTTCCTTCGCCTCAGCTTCTCAGGCCGCCGGGGCCTGCGCGGCGCGGGCCTTGAGGTAACCGACCAGGCCGCCGTATTCCAGCATCTGGCGGTCGGCGCGTGCCAGCGGGGCGCATTCGATGACACGGCCGCTGCGCAGGTTGCCCACGTGGCAGGCGCTGAAGTCGACGCTCAGTTCGTCCCAGCGCTCGACCTCCTGCAGGATGCCGGGCGCGGCCACCAGCGGGAAGCCCATGCTGATCTCGCCGCGCCAGAAGCCCGGCGCAAACGACTCGGCGATGACGCCGCGGATGCCCAGGTGGCGCAGCGCGCGCATCGGCGGGTAGTGCGGGTGCCCGTAGCCAAAGTTGCGCCCGCCCACGATCAGGTCGCCCGGGCGCACGTGGCTGGCGAAATCCGGGTCCTGTTCGGCCATGGCCAGGCGGGCGAGTTCGTCGATGTCGGTGACCTTGATGTTCTTCACGCCGATGATCTGGTCGACGTCGAAGTCGTCCGCGGAGAAGATCCAGGCCGCGCGCCCGCGCAGGTTTTCCAGTGCCATGTCAGTGCCGCCCGGCCGTCTGTTGACGCTTCGAACCGCGTGAACGTGGAAGATCCATGTCAGCGCCCTCCGGAAGCCGCGAGATAGGGCCGCGGATCCGCGATGCGCCCTTCGACGGCCGAGGCGGCCACCACCGCCGCGTTGCAGATGAAGATCTCCGAATCCGGGCTGCCCATGCGCCCGGGCACGTTGAGCGTGCCGGTGGACACCGCGCGCTGGCCGGCCGTCATGGTGGCGATGCGCCCGAAGCAGTAGTCGCACGAGGGCGAACTGACAAACGCACCGGCGTCCGAAAAGACCTGGATCAACCCTTCGGCCGCTGCCTGCGACATCAGCGCCTGCGAGGTGGGCACGACGTGCAGCGAAAAGCCCGGCGCCACCTGGCGCCCGCGCAGCACATCGGCCGCGGCACGCAGGTCTTCCATGCGGCCGCTGGCGCAGGAGCCCAGGTAGCCGGCGTGCACCTCGGTGCCGACGTAATCCTTCAGGTCGCGCGTGCCGGCCGGGCTGGGCGGCACGACGACCACCGGCTCCAGCCCGCTGACGTCCACGTCGACCACACGCTCGTAGACCGCGTCGGCATCGCTGCACACGGGCTCCAGCGCGATGCGCGAGCGGCCTTGTGTCCAGGCCAGGGCCTTGGCGTCGGGGTTGACGATGGCGGTGGTCGCGCCCAGGAACATGGCCTGGCCGCAGATCGTCTGGCGGCCTTCGATGCTCATGGCGTCGATCACCGGGCCGCCCAGCTCCAGCACCTTGAAGGCGCAGGCCGACGGGCCCATCACGCGCACCAGGTGGTGGAAGACGTCGCGCGCCATCACGCCGGGCTGCAGGCTGCCATGCACGTTGACGCGCACCGTGGCGGGCACCTTGATCGAGACGGTGTCGTTGACGAAGGCTTCCAGCAGGTTGCGGCGCAGGCCGATGGCCAGCGTGCCCAGTGCGCCGAGCTGGCTGACGTGCCCGTCGAAATGCACCGCGAAGGCGCCCGGCGTGGCGTAGCCCAGCTCTGCCGATACCTGGTGGCCGATCCCCTTGCGCTCGTACACCGGCACCTGCTGGGCCGAGCCCCACTGCCGCGTCTGGATGTGCAGCTCTTCTTCCTTGGGTGTCGCGGTGGGCACCATGTGGTCGATGAACAGCGCAAAGCGCTGCGGCTCGCGCAGCTGCTGGATGCCGAAGTCCTCGCGCATCTGCTTGAAGATGACATCGGTGTAGCCGGGGAAGTCGTAGGCGATCACGAAATCCGGCTTGGCGAGGATCTCGTCGCCCGCACGCACCGAGGGCCGGCCGGCCACCCGCGCCAGCACCTTCTCGGCAATCGTGAATCCCATGGGCCGCTCCCTTGTCTCATCCACCATATGAATGCCTCCAGACGCGCCATGGACGGCATTTCGCTTGGAGTTTGGGATTCACCACCCGAGAATGCAAGCGGGAAATCACAGGTGGCATCCACATGGTGAATGGATCAATGCGCTCCGTGGCCACGGAAGGCGGCGGCACCCAGGCCATCGAGCGGGCCCTGCTGGTGCTGCGCGTGCTGGCCTCCAACGGCCGGCGCGGCATGCGCGTGGCCGACATCGCGGCGGCGTCCGCCTTGCCGCAGTCCACGGTCTCGCGCATGCTGGGCACGCTGGTGCGCGAGGGTGTCGTCGAACGCGACGCGCGGCTGCGGCGCTACTTTGTCGGCCACGTCGTGCACGAACTTGCCCTGGTCGCCCGGCTGAGCTACGAACTGCCGCAGGCCTGCCAGCCCGCGATGCGCGATCTCGCTCAGCTCAGCGAGGACACGGTCTACCTCAGCGAACGCAGCGGCACCGACGCGGTGTGCACCGCTCGCGAGGAAGGCCATTACCCGATCAAGGCCCTGCCGCTGCACGTGGGCATCCGCCGGCCGCTGGGCGTGGGCGCGGGCGGCCTGGCCATCCTGGCCGCGATGGAAAACGCGCAGGCGCGCGAGGTCATGCAGGCCTGCGCCGCGCGCTACCCGGCCTACGGCGGCGTGGACCTGGGCTTTCTCGAATCCGCCATCGCACGCGCCCGCCAGGACGGCTGGGCCACCATCGCCGACAAGGCCACGGCCGGCATGTCCGCCATCGCCGTGGCCGTGCGCGGCCGCTCCGGCGAGCCGGTGGGCGCCATATCGATCGCAGCCATCTCCTCGCGCATGACCACACAGCGCTGCGCGCAGCTGGGCCGCGCGCTGGCAGGGCACTGCGCACGCGTCTCGGCCGCGTTGCAGACCGGCCCGTGATGGCGGCCAGGTCTGAGTGCCACGGCGCGTCTGTCGGTGTGCCGCGTTCCGCGGTTCCCGTCAGTTCTTGATCGAACCGGCAGGTGTCCAGGCCAGGGACGAACCCTGCTGCACCGGCCGTTCTGTCAGCGAGGCGCGGATCTGCGGCGCTGCCCGTTCGGCGGCTTCGATCGACGGGTGTGCCCAGACGTCGCGGTACAGGTACGAGCCATCCGCACCCCGGTGCGTGCACACAGGGCCGGGACAGAAGAGGTCGAACAGGTCGACGACGGCGATGCGCCCTTCTGCCGCCAGCCGCTGGAGCACCCCGTCCAGTGGCACGCGGCGTTGCAGGGACGACACCTTGTCCAGGTAGCGGCAAGGTCCGCCCGCCGGCGCAAACCACTGGGGCAGGCTGGCCGCTGGCGCGCAATTCGAGTCCCGCATGTGCGGCAGGCCATGCAGCACCGCCAGGCGCACCCCGCGCAGCGCCAGCTCCTGGGCCATCCGACGCAATCCGGCTTCATAGAGCTGCAACGAACGCGTCACTTCGGCATTCGTGTCGGCAGGCGTGAGCGTGGCCAGTTCACTGAGCATGAGCACCCAGTCGCCGGCATTCAACTGCGACACCAGTTGCGGAACCGTCTGGCGCCAGTAGTAGTCGTTGGCTGCACTCCAGGGGGTGACGTTGGGAATCTCCGGCACGGGCGACGCCCCCCAGGACGACACGATCGTGACCGCAAAGGCATCGTCACGCACCAGCGCGTCGAATGCGTGCGTGAGTGCCGCGGCCTGTGAGTTTCCCAAGGCCAGCACGCGCCTGCGCGCCTGTTTCAGATCGCCCAGCGTGCAGGCTTGCGGGTCGATGGTCTTGCCGACCTCGCTGTTCTCACGCAGCACACACGCGGCGCCGCGCCAGTTGCCGCCATCCACCGCGTACGGATCGAGCAGCGAGGCCGTGCCAACCGCCGCCATGCGCGGCACCTTGCCGGCATAGAAGCGCCCCTCAGGCAACCACAACACCAGGGCCAGTGCTGCGGCGGCCAGCGACGTGGCACCCAAGCCATACCCGATGGTAGGCCAGCGCCGCACGGACCAGTTCGCGCGCCGCAGCGGCCGCTCGACGCTGTGGTACGACAGCGCCGCCAGCCCCAGCATCAAGGCCAGTTGAATCGGCAGCGTCCATGCGTGAACGCCCACCGTCCAGCGGCTGATCGTGAGCACGGTCCAGTGCCACAGGTACAGCGAGTAGGAAATCAGCCCGACATAGACCAGGGGCCGCCAGGTGAAGAGCCGGTGTGTCAGCGTGCCGGTGACCGTGAAGACGATCAAGGCCACGGTGAGCGCCACGATGGCGATCGTCGCGACCGTGTTGAAGGCCACTGGCAGCGTCAGTGTGGCCAGCGTGCCTACGAGCGCGATCAGCGACAGGGCGCGAAGCGGCCTGGCCGCCGCGATGGCGGGCCCATGGCGGCTGGCCAACAGAAAGGCCCATGCGCCGGCGCCCAACTCCCAGAACCGGGGTGGCATGTAGTAGTACACGCTGCCGGGACGCTTGGCATTGAAGTAGACGAAGGCGGCCAGCGACACCACGCACAGCGTGCCCATGAGCAGGCGGAACGGCCGGGTTCGCCCACCCCGTCCCGAGTGGAATGCGGTCGCCCACACGATGACCGGAAAGAGCAGATAGAACTGCTCCTCGACACCGAGTGACCAGGTGTGCGTGAACGGATTGAGCTGCGCAGACTCACCGAAATAGTCGGAGGCCTGGCGCGCCAGGTAGAGGTTCGACAGCCCGAACAGCGCCAGCAGACCCGTCTTGTGCGCGATGCTGGGCATCGGGCTGAACAGCGCAATCAGCGCGCTGGTCACCAGCACGAACAACAGCAGGGCGGGCACCAGCCGCTTGATGCGCCGCGCGTAGAACGCCGCCAGCAGACCACCCAGTCCCTGCGCCCGCCGCTCGTACAGCGAAGCGGTGATCACGTAGCCGGAGATCACGAAGAAGATGTCGACACCGAGGTAGCCGCCCGGCAGATAGGTCTTGTCGACGTGATTGGCGATGACAGCGAGCACGGCGAGTGCCCGCAGGCCATCGACCTCCGCCCTGTATTTCATGTATCACTCCATGGGGCAGGCGTCGCCGTACGCTGGCACCGGTCTTGGATCCTCTGCCCCCCGGCGCCGCACGTTGCCCGCCGCGAGACCCGAAGGCGATCCCGCGAACGCAGGGTCGATGCAGCGGGCGTGTCGCTCGCGCAACGCCCAAAAAAAGCGCCGGCGACCAAGATGCAAGGCGATCTCACATGAAAACGGCCCGCCGAAGCGGGCCGTGCGGCACCGGGAAAAGACCCCGGAATCAGTGGTCTTCGCTGCTGACCAGCCGGTAGGCCATGGCGCCGATGATGCCGCCGATGATCGGGGCCACCCAGAACAGCCACAGCTGCTCCACGGCCCAACCGCCGACATACACAGCCACACCCGTGCTGCGCGCCGGGTTGACCGAGGTGTTCGTGACCGGGATGCTGATCAGGTGGATCAGCGTCAGGCACAGGCCGATGGCGATTCCGGCAAAACCGGCCGGCGCGCGCTTGTCCGTCGCGCCCATGATCACGAACAGGAAGAAGGCCGTCATGACGACCTCGCAGACGATCGCCGCGGTCAGCGAATAACCGCCCGGCGAGTGCGCGCCGTAGCCATTGCTGGCCATGCCCTTGGACACGTCGAAGCCCGCCGCACCGCTGGCGATCACGTAGAGCACGCCGCCGGCGACCACGGCGCCCAGGACCTGCGCGACGATGTAGGGCAGCACCTTCGAAGCCGGGAAGCGGCCGCCGACCCACAGGCCCACGGAAATCGCCGGATTCAGGTGGCAGCCGGAGATGTGGCCGATGGCGAAAACCATCGTCAGCACGGTCAATCCGAAGGCCAACGCCACGCCCAGCAGGCCGATGCCGACATTCGGAAACGCGGCGGCCAGCACCGCGCTGCCGCAGCCGCCCAGCACCAGCCAGAACGTACCGATGAACTCTGCGCCGTATGGCTTCATGGGACTCTCCTCAACAACGGTTATGGATTTCTGAGTGAACGGCCCGCCCTGCCCTGTGCCCGCGGCGCAGGCGCGCCCCGGTCCTTGCGGGATCCGGGGTGGCGAGCCCGCCGGACCTTAGCAGGCTTCTTCCCGCGGGACCAGGGTGGTCCCACCGGCGGGCGCCAGGGCGCCCGGGCTCACCACTTGCAGCCGCCGTCCTTCTTCAACGCATCCAGGACCAGCGCGCCGGCGCCCACCAGGCCCTTGTCGGCGTGCGCCTTGCGGCAGTCTTCCTTGCCGGCGCGTTCGATGTCGCGGGCGAGCTTGCCCGGGTTTTCGGGCGGCGGGGGGGCCAGGCGCAACGGTTGTCTCAGCAGGGAGTTGCTCGGATCCACACCACGCGCGCTGGGCAGTTGCAGGTTCAGCGGCGCCGATGCCGCGGGTGCGGTCGCTGCGACTGCCGGCTTCGGCGGCGGCGCCACATTGACCAGCCCGCGCAAGCCGACATCGGGCAGGCCGGGCGCCGCCGCGGCGGGGCCGGTTGCGACGCCTGGCGGCGCGACGGGTGCCGTGGGCGTCGGGCCCGCCTGCGGCGCCGGACGCGCCGTGGCGGGGCCGGCTTCGCGCGGTGCGGCCGCCGGCCCGGCCAGGGCCGGCGCAGGCTGCGCAGGCTGCGCGGGCACGCTGGCCGGGGCGGTGGCGGTGACGGGTGGCGCAGCAGGCGCAGGCGCAGGCGGCGCGGCTGGCACCGCTGCTGCGGGTGTGGCGGGCGGTGCGGCAGGCGCTGCCGTCGCAACCGGCGGCGCGGGCGCGGCTTCCACGGGTGTGCGGGCGGGCTCTGCGCGGGCCTGCGGGGGACGTTCGGGCGGCCGCTCGTCCGGCGGCGCCGCGACAACCGCCGGTGGCGCGGGTGCGGCCACGGCAGCGGCCGGCTTCGGCGGCGCGGCGACCACCGCCGGCGGCGGCACGGCGACGGCCACGGGCGGCGGCGCGGGAACGGCGACCGGCGTCTCCGGCAAGACGTTGCCGCCCAGCTGGGTCTGCGTCTCGCGTGCCTGCAGCACGGGCGGCAAACGGGGCGCGGGCGGCTGCGCAGGCTCGGGCGGTGCCGTGGCCAGCGGTGCTGCAGCGGGCGGCGGGACCGGTGGCGACGGGGTGGCCACGGCAGCCGATGCCGGCGTGGGCATGGGCAGGCGTGCGGGACTCAAGGCCGACGAAGCCGGCGCCGCCACCACCGGCGCCGCGGCCGGGGCAACCACCGGGGCGGCCGGCTGCTTGTGCTCGGCCTCGACGACGCCCATGGTCGGCTGATCGGCTGTCGGCAGCCGCGGGCGTTCCGATTCGAGCAGCGCGGGCGGCTGCCCGGGCGCCGCGTCCTTGAGCGCGCGCTCGGCAGCGGCGGGACCGGTGGGCGGCGGCGGCAGCGGCTCCGCAGGCGCGCGCGCGGGCGCCTTGGCAGCGGGCACGGCCAGGATCTCCGGACGGCGCGGCTCGGGCGGCGCCGGTGACCGCTCCGGTGCGGCGGCCGGCGGCAGCGCCGGCACCACGAGCGGCGCCACGGGCGGCGGCTGCAGATCGGCCAGTTCCGGCGCGGCCGGCAGCCCGGAGTCGCGCCCGCGCAGGACGCTGCCGGTGGGCGCCTGCCCGGCCGGCATGATGGGCGCGGGGCCCTCGTCGGGTGCCGCGGCCTGTTCAGCGGGCCGCGGCGCCACCGGCGGCGCGCGCGGCGTGCGCTGCGGCCGCAAGCCCGGCGCCGCAGGCACGCCGGCATCCGCGCCCAGACGAACATCGGCACCGGCAGGCAGCACGCCTTGCAGGCGGATGTCGATGGGGCCGAAGGCCCCCGCGGGACCCTCAAGCCCCAGGCCACCGCCGGCGCCACCACGCGTGCCGATCAGCAGCACCAGCAGCAGATGCAGACCCACGGCCAGCACGAAGCTGCGCGGCAGGCCCCATTCCGCTGCAGCGCGAGGTGGCCAGCCGCGCGGCAGGCGTCGGCGCGGCCGGTGATGGGGTCGTGGTGACGCGATCGCGGTCATGCAGGGCGGTGGGGGGCTGTGACGCGATCGGGACGAAGATGCACTTTCATGAATCGAGGCTCGGTGGCACCGGACGGCAGGCCACTGCGTGGCACCGAAGTATGGCGCCTAGAATTTTCCCGGTGACCGCACCCTTCCTGAACGTCTCCACCTACCGATTCGTGCCGCTCGACGGTCTGGCCGACCTGCGGCAGCAACTGTTCGATGCCGCGCAGGCGCGCCAGCTCAAGGGCACGGTGCTGCTCGCCGAGGAGGGCATCAACCTGTTCCTGGCCGGCGAACCGGCCGCCTTGCGCGACTGGCTGGACCACTTGCGGCGCGACACCCGCTTCGCCGGCCTGCCCGCCAAGGAAAGCCTCAGCGTCAGCCAGCCGTTCAAGCGACTGAAAGTGAAGATCAAGCGCGAGATCATCCGCATGAACATGCCCGTGATCCGCCCGGCCGAGGGCCGCGCGCCCGCCGTGCCGCCGGCCACCGTGGCGCGCTGGCTGCAGCAAGGCCACGACGACGAAGGCCGCCCTGTGCTGATGCTGGACACGCGCAACAGTTTCGAGGTGGACGCCGGCGCCTTCGAAGGCGCGGTCGATTGGCGGTTGACCCGCTTCAGCGAGTTTCCGCAGGCCGTCGCCGCCCACCGCGAACAACTCGCGCGTCACACCGTCGTGAGCTACTGCACCGGCGGCATCCGCTGCGAAAAGGCGGCGCTGGTGATGCAGCAGCTGGGCCTGGCACACAGCTACCAGCTCGAAGGCGGCATCCTGAAATATTTCGAAGAAACGGGCGGCCAGGCGCCGGGCTGGAAAGGCCGCTGCTTCGTCTTCGACGAGCGCACGGCGCTCGATACGCAGCTGCAGGCGCAGGACGAACCCGCGGCCGCACAGACCTGAGTCTGCAGGCCGCCACGGCGTGCAGGGCCGCACAGGCACCGGCGCACAATCGCCCCGTCGCTCCACCGAAGCCCCGGCCATGACCCCGAGCCCTGCCCTCGCCACCCTCGAAACGCCCGTCGCGCTGCTGGACCTGCAGCAGCTCGAGCGCAACATCCACCACATGCAGACAGCCGTGGGCGCGCTGGGCGTGCGGCTGCGCCCGCATGTCAAGACGGCCAAGTGCGTACCGGTGGCGGCACGCCAACGCGAAGCCGGCGGCCACGGCATCACGGTGTCCACGCTGAAGGAAGCCGACGAATTTTTCGCCGCGGGATTCGACGACATCCTCTACGCCGTGGGCATCGTGCCTAACAAGTTGAACCATGTGCTGGACCTGCGCCGGCGCGGCTGCGGCCTGAAGCTGATCGTCGACTCGCACGCGGCGGCGCAGGCCGTGGTCGATGCCGGCCGCGCGCAGGACCACCGCTTCGACGTGCTGGTGGAGATCGACGTCGACGGCCAGCGCGCCGGCGTGCTGCCGGATGCACCCGAGTTGATCGACATCGGCCGCCTGCTGCACGAGGCCGGCGCACTGGCCGGCGTGATGACCCACGGCGGCGGCTCGTATGCGATGCGCGGGCACGACGCCCTGGTGGCCTTCGCCGAGCAGGAGCGCAGCCGCTGCGTGCAGGCCGCCGATCGCCTGCGCGCGGCCGGCCTGCCCTGCCCCATCGTCAGCGTCGGCTCCACACCGACGGCACTGTTCGCCCGAAGCGCCGCGGGCCTGACCGAGATCCGCGCCGGCGTCTACGTCTTCAACGACCTGGTCATGGCCGGCCTGGGTGTGTGCCGCAACGACGACATCGCGCTGAGCGTGCTGACCACGGTGATCGGCCACCAGCCGGCAAAGGGCTGGGTGCTGGTGGATGCCGGCTGGATGGCGCTGAGCCGCGACCGCGGCACGCAGGGCCAGCCGGTCGACCAGGGCTACGGGCTGGTCTGTGCCGAAGACGGCCGCGTGATGGACGACTGGACGGTCTCCGCGGCCAATCAGGAACACGGCATCGTCACACGGCGCGACGGCGCCGCGCCGGCCGACCTGGCGCAGCAGTTTCCGGTGGGCAGCCGGCTGCGCGTGCTGCCCAACCACGCCTGTGCGACGGCGGCCCAATTCGGGCAGTACCACGTGCTCGACAGCCATGGCGCCGTGAGCATCTGGCCGCGCTTCAGCGGCTGGTAACGCGCTCCTGCGCCTGTCTGGCGCGTGTGCCTAACTAAGGCCTGTCGGGCGTACCCGTGGGCTGCGCCAGCGCCGCGGCCGCCGGTTCGCCCAGGTCCCACCACAGCCCCGCCATCAGCTGCAGCGCCTCGCGCGCCACCGGGCCCAGCAGGTGCTCGTTGGGCGCGTGCTGCGAGCAGGCCGCGTAGGAATGTGGCACCCACAGCGTGGGCAGGCCCAGGTCGACGCTGAAGATGTCGTTGGGCAGCGAGCCGCCCAGGTTGGGCAGCAGCACCGGCAGCTTGCCTGTGCTGCGCTGCATCGAATCCAGCGCCCAGCCGACCCACGGGTCGTCGGGGTCGAGTCGGCTGGCTTCCATGCGCAAGGGGTCCGGGATCACCTGCACGTCGTCGAAGCCGTGCGCGTCCAGGTGCTCGCGGATGTGCTGCGCAAAATGGTCGGGGTCGCTGTGCACGACATAGCGCATCTGCAGGTGCGCGTGCGCACGGCCGGGAATCGCATTCACCGGCGCGTCCGGGTTGCCGGTCTTGAAGGCCAGCACCTCCAGCGTGTTCCAGGCAATGACGCGCTCGCCGGGTGTCAGCCCTGGTTCTCCCCAGTCGGGGTCGACCACCGGGTCGCCGGGATCGCCGCCGAAGCGCAGGCCCTGCAAGGCCTGCCGAACGGCTGGCGGCACTTCGGGCGGGCACAGGCCGCGCACCTGGATGCGCCCGCGTGCATCGACCAGCGTGGCGATGGCATGCGCCAGCCGCACGCCCGGATTGCGCAGCAGCCCGCCCCAGTTGCCCGAGTGGTGACCGCCTTCGCGCAGGTTCACGCGCAGCTCGACGCTCCACACCCCGCGTGAACCGAGGAACAGCGTGGGCCGGTCGGCTGCCATGCGCGGGCCGTCGGAGGCCAGGAAGACATCGGCGCGCAGGGCCTCGCGCTGCTGCTGGCAGAACGTGCGCAGGCCGGGCGAGCCGGTCTCCTCGCCCATCTCGACGAGCAGCACCAGATCGAAACCCAACCTGCCGCCGCGCGTGCGCAGCACCTCTTCCAGCGCCAGCAGGTTGATGCTGTGCTGGCCCTTGTTGTCGGCCGTGCCGCGGCCGTACCAGCGGTCGCCCTCGATGCGCAGCTGCCACGGGTCCAGGCCGGCGCGCCATTGCGGCGCGTAGCCGCCGACCACGTCGCCATGGCCGTAGCTCAGCACGCGCAGCGCGGCGCCGGGCTCCGTGCGCGTGGCGATCATGAAGGGCGGGCCACCCGCCACGGGGTTGTCCAGGATACGGTACGTGAAGCCCAACCGTTCCAGCGGGGGCACCAGTTGCTCGCGCAGGTAGCGCAGCAGCTCGGGCGCGCGCGCGGGATCCTGGCTTTCGGAGGGCACAGCCACGCGCTCGGCCAGGACGGCCTGCAGCCGGCCCGCGTCGAAGCTGGCGGCCGCGGCTTGCACGGCGGAGTCACGGGTCATGGCAAGGAAGAGGGGAAGTGTCGGGGGCTCCAGCCTAACGGCCCGCTGCGGCCTTCACAACCCGGCGCCGTCCGGCTTTGCCGGCCCTGGAGACGCGCAGGGAAACGGGGACCCGCCCCCAGTTTGTCTTGACCCCTGTGGGGGCGGGAAGTGCGCAGCCCGGCCGCAGGGGCGCACCGACGCGGCTCAGACGCTGTCGGCGAGCTGCTCGGGCGCCGCCGCAGGCGCCGCCGGCACCGCCCAGCCCTCGGCAAGGAAGGGCCCCAGCCGCGACTGCGCCTCGCGCAGCGCACGCGCCATGCGCGCGGCGACGAGCGACGCACCGGCGGCATCCAGCCCCACCAGGGCGGCCTCGGCCTGCGCCGCACGCTCGGACAAAGCGCTGTCGCCAAGCGTGCCCGCCAGACCCTTGAGCGTGTGCAACTGCCGCCGCAGCGCCGTCAGATCGCCGGCCGCCACCAGGGCATCGATCTGCGCCGGCATCGGCTCCAGATCCGCCACAAAATTGGCCAGCAGCCGGCGGTACAAGGCGCTTTGCCCGCCCATGCGCGCCAGTGCCGGTGCGATATCCACGCCCGCGCGCTCCGCCGCCTGTAGCAGTTCGGGCGCCAGCGCAGGGGACTGGTCCGGCTCGGGTGGCGCCTCGTGCACCGCCACCGGTTCCGCGCGCCGCGCGTGGCGGTCGATCACGGCAACCAGCTGGTTCAGATCGAACGGCTTGCCCACGTGATCGTCCATGCCCGCCGCCATGCAGGCCTGGCGGTCGCTGGCCATCACGTTGGCGGTCATCGCGATGATCGGCAGCGCGAGTCCGGGGTGCCCCGCGCGGATGCGCCGCGAGGCCTCCAGGCCATCCATGACCGGCATCTGCAGGTCCATCAGCACCGCGTCGATGAGTGCGTGCTTGATCGCGACCGCGCGCACCGCCTCGTCGCCATTGCCCACGAGCAGGACATGCGCGCCTTCGGATTCGAGCAGTTCGCGCACCACCTGCTGGTTGATGCCGTTGTCTTCGGCCACCAGCAGGCGCAGACCGGCCAGCCGCGCACCGGCCGCAGCCGCCGCGGCACGGGCGGCACCCGGCGCCGGCAATGCCGCCGGCGCGGCCTGTGCGTCAGTCAGCGGCAGGCGCAGTTCGAACGAGAAGCGACTGCCCTGGCCCGGCGCGCTGTGCAAAGCCAATTCCCCGCCCATCAGGCGCACCAGCCGTTGGCAGATCGCCAGGCCCAGGCCCGTGCCGCCGAAGCGGCGCGTGGTGGAGGCCTCGGCCTGCGCGAAGCCTTCGAAGATGCGTTGCTGGTCCTCGAGTGCGATGCCGATGCCGGTATCGGCGACGGCAAACTCCACGCACACCGCATCGGCTTCGCGGGCACGCACCGCGATCTCGACCACCACTTCGCCCTGCGGCGTGAACTTGATGGCATTGCCGCCCAGGTTGACCAGCACCTGCTGCAGCCGCAATTCGTCGCCGACCACGCGGCGCGGCAGCTCCGGGTCGATGTCGAACAGCACTTCGACGTCGGTGCCGGCCGCGCTGGCCTCCAGGATCGCGCCGAGTCCGCGCACCAGATCCTGCGTCTCGAAGGGCTGCAGGTCGAGCTCCATCTTGCCGGCCTCGACCTTGGAGAAATCCAGGATGTCGTTCAGCAGCCCCAGCAGCGAGCGCGCGGCGGACTGGGCCTTGCCGACATAGTCGACCTGGCGCGCGACCAGGCTCGTCTTCTCCAGCACCGCCAGCATGCCCAGGATCGCAAACATCGGCGAGCGGATCTCGTGTCTCATGATGGCCAGGAACTGCCCCTTGGCGTCGGACGCTTGTTCGGCCACCTGGCGCGCTTGCACAAGATCGGTGATGTCGATGCGGAAGCCGGCCAGGTGCCCATCGGGCAGCAAGCGGTCGACGAGCTTCACCACGCGGCCATCGACCAGGTTCTGGATTTCCGTCTTGTCGCCCAGCCGTCGCAAGGCCATGCGCCCGGCCACCCATTCCTCCACACGTCCCTCGGCGGCCGGGTACTGTCCGCGCAGCGCGCCGGCGCGGATGATGTCCTCGAAGCGCGCGCCCACCACGATGAGGTCGCGGCTGCGCTCGTAGATGCGGCGATATTTTTCGTTGCAGAAGATCAGCCGGTCGTCCGGGTCGTAGATGACGAAGGCCTCGTCCACGGTGTCGATGGCCCCACGCAGCAGGGCTTCGGCCCGCTTGCGGTCCGTGATGTCGGTGTAGGTGACCACGGCCCCGCCGCCGGGCAAGGGGCTGCCGGCCACTTCGAGCGTCAGCCCGTTCGGCTGCGCGCGCTCGAATCGGAACGCCTCGGTCGCCTCGCCGGGGCCGGCCATGATGCGTGGACCCAGGTCGCCGCCATGCGGATCGCCCTCGTGCTCCAGCCCGAAGGGCAGCAGGTCCCGGTATTCGACCTCGTCCTTGTCGAACAGCGCCTGCGGCAGATCGAGCAGATCCTTGATGCGGCTGTTGCTGATCACCATGACCTGCCGTGCATCGAACACGCTCAGGCCGCACGGCAGGTGTTCGACGATGTTGGCCAGCAGCTCGTTGCGCAGCATCAGCTCACGCTCCAGCGCGCGCAGCTCGGACACCTCGAAGCACATGCCGATGATGCGCGGCGGCTGATCGCCCGTGGCCGGCACCACCTGTGCGGCGCTGCGCACCGTGGCGAGGTGGCCGTCCGCGGACGGGACGCGGTATTCGCGCTCGAAGTGCCGGCCCTCGAACAAGGAGTCGTCCAGCGCCTGTTGCAGCGCGCGCCGGTCCCGCGTGTCCACCCGCGCCAGCCACTGCGGTACTTCCAGCGTCTGCGACTGCGGTGCCAGGCCGTGCAGCCGGCAGGTCTGTGCATCCCAGTTGATGCGGCCGGTCGCCGCGTTCAGTTCCCACACGCCGATGCCGGCGCTGTCCGCGGCGAGCTGGAAGCGTTCGGTGACGAGTTGCAGCGCCAGTTCGTGGCGCTTGCTGCGCGTCACGTCGAAACGCAGCGACAGGTAGCGTTCGATCCGGCCGTTGTCGTCCAGCATCGGGGTGACCATGGTGTCGACCCAGTACAGGCTGCCGTCCTTGGCGCGGTTGCACACCAGGCCCTGCCAGGCGCCACCTGCGCTGATCGTGCGCCACATCGCGCCCCAGAATTCGGGCGGCTGCGCGCCGGAGTTGAGCAAGCGATGGTCCTGGCCGATCAGCTCGTGCCGCTCATAGCCGCTGATCGCGCAGAAGGCGTCGTTGACGTCGGCGATCCTGCCGTCTGGCCAGGCCACCGAGACGATGAGGTGCCGGTCGACGGCGTCCAGCAGTGCCGCGTTCGCGCGCTGCGCGCTCGCCAGTTCGTGGCGCACCTGCACGCGGTCGCTGACGTCCGATTCGATGCACATGTAGCCCGTCAGGGCGCCGCGCTCGTCGCGCAGCGGCTGGATGTCGTACGACACCCAGCACTGCGCACCGTCGGGCCTGAGGTAGCAGACCTCGCCATGCTGCGGCTCGGGCGCAGCGTCCGATACAGGCCGCGCCGGCGGCGTGCCCGCCTGCGCGGCGCGCAAACCGTGGAAGTCCTGACCCATCACCGCCGCAGCCTGCAGGCCGCTGATGCGCTCGAAGGTGTCGTTGGCCCAGGTCACGCGGCCACCGGCATCGAGCATCACCACGCCGTTGGATGTGTGCCGCGCCACCATGTCCAGACGCGACAGTTCGACCGACAGGTCGCCCGCGCGTGCTTCGGCCCGGCGGCGCGCTGTGGCGTGGCTGTGGGCCAGGCTGGCCAGCAGCGCCGTGAGCATCAGCCCGGCCAGCGAGACGGCCGCCACCAGCCAGCGGTCGGCCATCGACGCGAAGGCCTCGGTACCGGTGACGCGCAGCGTGAAATTGCTGCCGACCAGGCGGATCGGGTAGTCGGCGCGTTGCGGCGCGGTGCCGGCCTCGTCGACGCCGGCGATGCTGGCGGCCGATGGGTAGCGGGTGTGCGCGAAGACACGTTCGCCGGCCGGACCGCCGTAGAAGAGTTCCACCCCGATGCGCGGGTCGGCCAGCACGGGTGCGCGCTGCAGCAGTTCGTCGACGACGATGGGCGCGTACACCCACCGCGCCAAGGCGGCTTCGCGCTGCGCCGGGGTATTCAGCGGCAGCCCGGGGCGGTAGACCGGCTGCACGGCCAGGAACCCGGGCTTGTGCCCGCCGTCCTGCACCAGGGTGATGGGCGGCGAGAGCGTCGCTTGTCCGCTGAGCGCGGCCTGCTCGACGGTGGCCCGGCGCCGCGCCTCGCTGCCCATGTCCAGGCCCAGGGCACGCCGGTTGCGATGCAGCGGTTCCACGCGGGTGATGATGTACAGATCCGCCGCCTCGGAGGCGGTGAGCTGGTGCACGCCGAAGTCCGGCTGGTCGTTCGACCGCTGCCGCTGCACGAAGGCCGGCAGCTCGCTGCGCGGCACACGTTCGATGACGCCCAGCCCCCGCACCCCGCCGACCGAGGCGGCCATGTCCTGCTGCTCGACGAAGCGACGGAACGCCGCAGCGTCGGGCGCGTCAAGTACCTGGACCAGACCCGCCGCCGCCCGCACGCCGAACAGCGGCAGCTCGAAAGCCTGTTCGACCTGCCGTCGGGCTTCTTCCGCACTGTGCTGGAATTGGGCCCGCGACTGCTGCGCCAGCCTTTCGGACACGGTGGCCGCCACGGCCAGGCTCAGCGCCAGGCCGACCGCCCCGATCAGCAAGGGAAACGCAGCAACCTGTCGCAGGCGCGTGACGAGACGAGACACGAAAGCTTCCGTGGCGTCGACACGCGGAACGAGCGGGATCTGCCGCATGCCGGCGGATAGGTCGGGACGATCCCATGGGGATTGTGGAAAGCCCAAGGCACGACCCATCGCACGAATTGGGGTCTGCCCTGCCCATAGTTACGGGCCTGCGCGGACCGCGCGCATCGCTTCGCAGGGCCCCATGGCCGCAGCCGCCCGGCACCGCCCGCAGCCCGGACGCCGGCGCGCGCGCCGCCAGCGGCAGTCCCGGCGAACGGAAACCGCCTCAGCCGGGAATCGACACCTTCTGACCGCGCTGGCGCGCCCAGCCCATGGTCGCCATGAACTTGGGCGATTGCGCCGGGTTTTCCTCGAGGTGGCGCAGCAGCGACCAGCTGCCCCACTTCGACCACGGTGCCACCGACGAGAAGTGGCAGTGCAGGTCGCCGCCCACGGCCGTCCAGGCCTCGAAATAGCGCTGGTAGAGCTTGCCCATGCGCGGATCGGCATTCGCCTGGTGCAGCAGCCGGGTGAGCTTCTCGTTGTTCTCGGCGCCCAGGATGCCCACCAGGTGCTGGCCGCCTTCGTAAGCCACCAGCCGCAAGCCGTAGCGGTCGGCCACGGACTTCTGCTGCTTCATCCAGTCCACGCATTCGGGCAGCGCGCGGGACTCCAGGTGTTCGAAGAGCTGCTCCAGGCTCCAACGTTCGACCTCTGCCGCGGTCAGCCCCTTGCCCTCGGAAGCGACGTTGAACGACAGGTAGGGCGCGATGGCCAGCGCGTCGGCACTGCGGAAGGCATCGTCGGCCTTGACGATCTGTTCACTGAGGTGCCGGTTGGCGGCCTGTGAGGGCAGCACGCGCAGCAACCGGTCCGGCCCGCCGAAGACCTGCTCCCAGATGCGGAAGATCTCCAGCGAACGCCGCGCGGTGTAGGCCGCCGGCGACAGGCGCACCCGCCCCGCCTCGGCCGCCACGTGGCGCGCCTGCGGGAACATGCCGTTCCAGACCTCGTTGGAGTATTCGATGGCCACGCCCAGCGTCGGCGCGAGCTGGCGCTTGACCAGTTCGGCAAAACGCCGCACGTAGTCGTCGTCGGCCGTGTGCGGCATGCAGAACCAGGGCATGGTGTTCAGCCGGTTGGCCAGGTCGACCATGACCTCGGCGGGCACGCCCTTGCTCATGAAACTCGCGTCCTCCGGCTGCGGGCGATCCGCCCAGCGTCCCGAGGCCGCATGGTTGGTCGCCATCCAGTCCATGAAACGCACGCAGGACACGCCGGCCCAGCGCCGCAGGAAATCCGGCGCAAAGGCATTGGCCGGGCTGGCGGCGTCGGTGCCGGGCCGCAGCACGCGGATGCCGCGCACGGGATCCTTGGGGTCGGTCTTCTTCAGGCGGCACCAGATCGGCCCCTGGCTGGGCTTGGCCTCGATCGTCAGGCGCCCTGCCGCGCGGTCCATGACGCGCGCGCCGCCCCAGAAATCGAGCTCGCCCTTGCCGCTGTACTGCACGAGATAGGTGCCCGCCGGGTAGAGGCCGCCGTCAGCCGAGCACATCGGCGTCTCGGCCCAGCAGTCGGGCTCCAGCGCCTTGACCCAGCCCTGGTCGTCCAGTGCCAGCGCCGGCCCCTGGCCCCAGCCGGCGTTCGGGCGCTGGCTGATCCAGCGTCGTGACTGGCGGAAGACATCGGCGAACGGCAGCTCGGTACCCCAGTCGACCACCGCCGCCAGGTTGATGCCCAGCGACGGCACGGACGCACGCGGCGCGGTGGCGGCCTGTGCGCTGCCGGCCCAGGGCAGGCTGAGGGCACCGGCCAGCGGCAGGCTGGAACGCAGGAAATGGCGGCGGTCGTAGGCGGTCATGGAGTCTCTCGGTACGGGCGGCCGCAGTGGACGCGCCGGGACGCCAGGCTCAGGCCGGGCGCAACGTGGGGCGGGCGTTGTGGCGCACTCGGCGCCACAGCCAGCTGGCAATGCTCAGGTTGAGCAGATTCCAGGCGATGCCGTTGATGAACGCCGCGTCGTAGGAACCCGTCAGGTCGAAGATCTTGCCTGAGACCCACCCCCCCAGCGCCATCCCAAAGAGTGTGAACATCAACACCGTGCCCACACGCGCTCCCGCCTCCTGGGGCGGAAAGTGCTCCCGCACGATGATGGCGTAGCTGGGCACGATGCCGCCCTGGAACAGGCCGAACAGCGCGGAGATGACGTACAGAGAGGCCATGCCGTCGAAGGGGATGAACAGCAGCAGCGCCACGCCTTGCAGGAAGCTGCCCAGCAGCAGCGTGCGCAGCCCGCCGATGCGGTCGCAGATGAGGCCGCTGATCAGCCGGCTGGCGATGCCCGCGGCCAGCATCAGCGACAGCATCTGCGCCCCGCGGGCCGGGCCGTAGCCCAGGTCGGTGCAGTAGGCCACGATGTGCACCTGCGGCATGGACATCGCCACGCAGCAGGCCAGGCCCGCCACGCACAGCAGCGTTTGCGCCTGCGTCATCGACAGGCCGAAAGGCCGGTCGGAGGGCTGCACGGCCGGCGAAGTCGCCGCGGCGGCGGGTCCTGCCGCTGCAGCCACCGGCGCCACCGCCATCGGCGGGCGCCGGCGCAGGGCCAGCGACAGCAGCGGCAGGCTGATCGCACTCAGCCCCGCCAGCAGGAAGTAGGCCGTGCGCCAGCCGTGCGCCTGCGCAATCGCCTGCACGATGGGCGGCCAGATGGCGCCCGCCACGTAGTTGCCGCTGGCGCACACGGCCACGGCGATGCCGCGGCGGCGCACGAACCACAGCGAGGTGTCCGCCACCAGCGGCGCGAAGGTGGCCGAACTGCCCAGCAGGCCCAGCAGGACGCCGTGGATCCAGGCGAAGGCGAGGATCGAGCTGCTCACTGCTGCGCCCGCAAAACCCAGCGCCAGGCCCGCGGCGCCGATCCACAGGGGCACGACCACGCCGAAACGGTCCGCCAGGCGGCCCATCAAGATGCCGCCGAAGCCGAAGCCCAGCATCAGCAACGTGTACGGCAGCGACGCCTCCGCCCGCTGCACGCCAAACTCGGCCTGCACCAGCGGCAGCACGACCGACACCACATACATGGCGCTGCTGCCGATGGTCATCAACAGCAGCGTCACGCCCAGCCGCAGCCAGGCGTAGCGGCTGTCCGGCGTGTAGGTGGACTCAGGCACCGGCTGCGTGGATGCCGGAATAGGCGTGGTTCAGCCAGATGCGCAGGCGCTGGCGTTCCATCAGCGACAGCCCCGCGCCGTCGATGGCGGTGCTGTTCTTGGCACTCCAGAAGCTGGCGTTGCGCGCGTCGATCTTCTGCACGATGGGGTCGTGCAGGTGGCGCAGGTCCATCACGTGCGCGCCCAGGCCCTTGGCGCGCACGAGCTGGCCGGAGCGCTCCAGGATGCCGAAGTCGTCGCCGCGCATCTGGTTGCGCACGATGATGTAGCGCAGCCGCTGGCCGAAGCGGTCGAGCAGCCGGCGCAGCAGGTCCACACAATCGCGCCCGGCGTCCATGACGTGCCAGTAGTAAACGCTGATGCCCGAGACATCGGCCATGTCCAGCACGCCGGACTCGTCCATCCACTTGACCAGCGGGTCGTGCGTCTGTGCGGCCAGGTCGACCAGCACGCGGCAGCCGGGCCGCTCGACGGCGGTTTCGACGATGCGGTCCAGGGCCTCGAAGCTGTCGGCCAGCGCCGGGCGGGCGAAGTCCGCGTAGAAGCGCAGCAGCGAGCCGTGCGAGCGGTCGGTATCGAAGGCCGCGAAGGGCACGTCGTGGTCGATGAAGTACTGCGCCATCAGGCGCGACATCATGGACTTGCCGACGCCGCCCTTCTCGCCACCGACGAAGTGGATGCGCGAGACGGCACTCACCTCGAGCGTGGGGAGTTCGAGCGTCGGAATATCGGCAGCAGCGGGCGCAGGCGCCGGCTCGGGAGCGGGCGCGGACTCGTGGGGGTCGCTCGCCTGGGGTTCCATGGGTCGTCTCCGGGGTCTGGGGCCTGGCTATCGTATCGCCGACGCGTAACACGCCGGTTGGCGGGTGCAGGGCGTCCGCAGTCGGGCGCGCCACGAAGGACGCACCGGCCGCCGCCAGCTGCCTTCAGGCCTCAGGCGCAATCTCCTGCGCCCAGTCGACCAGCGACGACAGCAACGCCTGCGCGCGCTCGTCGCCGCGGGTCTCGGCATCTTCGTTCAGGGCGTCCAGGCGTTCCATGAAGGCGGCCACGGTGACATGGCCGCCGGCGCCGTCGTGCAGCCGGGCCTGGCGGTGGGCCTCCCAGCGCTGCTGGTCGCTGTCGTCCAGCGTGTCCGGAAAATTGCGCGCGCGGTAGCGGAACAGCAGTTCTTCCAGACGTCCGTCCTGGAAGGCCGGGCGGCGTGTGGCCAGCGCCTGCGGTGGCTGCTCGCGCAGGCGCTGCAGCAGGCGGCGGTCTTCATTGCCGACGAAGCCGCCGTAGAGGTCTTCGTCCACGTCGGGGGCGGCGGCGTTCTTGTCATCACGCGCAAAGACACCCGGCCACACGCCGGCCATTTCGCCGCTGATGCGCGCGGCTTCCAGCGCATGGCGGTCGGCCGTGGCGCGATCGACGCCCCAGCGCTCGGCCACCGCGGGTGTGAGCGTCTGCAGGTTGCCGATGACCACCGGCGACTTGTTGATGTGGATGGTCTTCACCGGCAGCCGCGTCAGGCCGCGCGACTCCAGATCCGCCGTGCGGGAAAACATGCGGTCGCGCAGCGTGGCCGAATCCAACGACATCAGCGCCGAAGGGTCCTCGGCCAGGTCCCAGACGATGACCTCGTTCTTGTTCGTCGGGTGCGGCGCGAAGGGCCAGACGATGGCCATGCAGCCGCGCTCCACCGGGTACATGCCGCTGATGTGCAGCACCGGCTTGCCCAGCATCAGCTCGGCCTGCACCGCGTGCTTGCTGCGCAGCTTCAGGCAGAAATCCCACAGACGCGGCTGCGCCTGCTTGACCACACGCGCCAGCGCCACGGTGGCGCGCACGTCGGACAGCGCATCGTGCGCCGCTTCGTGCGCCAGGCCATTGGCCGCCGTGAGCTTCTCCAGCCGGAAGCTGGGCCGGCCGTCTTCGATGGGCCACTGGATGCCCTCGGGCCGCAGCGCATAGGCGCAGCGCACGGTATCCAGCAGGTCCCAGCGGCCGCAGTCGTTCTGCCACTCGCGGCCGTAGGGGTCGATCAGGTTGCGCCAGAACAGGTGGCGCGTGACCTCGTCGTCGAAGCGGATGCTGTTGTAGCCCACGCCCACCGTGCCCGGCTTGGCCAGCTGCGCCTCCAGCGCCGCGGCAAAGGCGTGTTCGGGCAGGCCCTTGGCCTGGCATTCCTGCGGCAGGATGCCGGTGAGCAGGCAGCTCTCGGGATCCGGCAGCATGTCGGTGGGCGGCTGGCAGTGCAGCATCACCGGCTCGCCGATCTCACGCAGTTCGGCATCGGTGCGCACACCTGCAAACTGCGCGGGACGGTCACGGCGCGGCACGCGGCCGAAGGTCTCGTAGTCGTGCCAGAAGAAGCTGAACGGGGCAACCATGGCGGGACGATACCCCAGGCGACGAACGCCCCTGGCGCGCGGCGCATGCAGCCGCCTGCTGCGCCCGCGCACGGGCGGGGCGAAGGCCCCTGCACTGCCCCGCCACGGTGCCTGCGCACCGCAGCGACAGCCGACCGGTGATCAGCCCAGACCGGCCAGCGCGGCCGGGTTGTCGGCCCGGCAATCGGCGATGTACTCGCGGATGATGTCCTCGAAGCTCGCGTCGGCCTTCAGGCCCAGCGCCTGGGCGCGCGGCGTGACGACACCGCGCGGCCAGTTGGCCACGATGCCGGCGATGCGTTCGTCGCGCTGTGCACGCACGCGTGCGCGCACGGCCGGGCCGGCGACGGCCTCCAGCGCATCGAGCATCTCGCGCACCGTGACGTTCAGGCCCGGCAACGTGATCGCCGAGCGGCCGACGAAGGCTTCGCGGCTGGCCTCGAAGACGGCGATCAGGCCGTCGACCATGCGCTGCACGGTGCCCACGGGGTGCTGCACGTCCAGGTCCACCGGCAGGATGCCTTCCTGGCCGGCCAGCGGCTCGCGGATGATGCCGCTGAAGAAAGAACTCGCCGCGCCGTTGGGCCGGCCGGGCCGCACGGTCACGGTCACCAGGCGCGCGGCGCGGCCATCGATGAAGCCCTTGCGCGTGTAGTCGGCGATCAGGTGCTCGCAGATCAGCTTCTGCGTGCCGTAGCTGGTCTGCGGCGTGGGCAGGGTGTCGTCGCCGACGATGGGCGGGAAGGGATAGGCCGGGTCCGGTCCAAAGACGGCGATGGAGCTGGAGAACACCACACGCGTGGGCGCCGCGCCGGCCTGCTGCCGCGCGCGCAAGGCGTCCAGCAGCGCGCGCGTGGAATCGAGATTGGACGACATGCCCAGCTCGAAATCGGCCTCGCATTCGCCCGACACCGCCGACGCCAGGTGGAAAACCGCGTCGACGTCTTCGCCGCGCAGCGCGTCACATTGGGTCAAGAGTTTGCCCACTCGCGCCTCGACACGCGGATCGGCCAGCAGTGCCGCGGGCGGGGCCACCTGGTCGGCCAGCACCAGGCGCTGAATGGGTCGACCGGCGAGTTGTCCACGTGCGAGCAGCTGGCGTGCCAGGCGCGCGCCGACGAAGCCGCCGCCGCCGGTGATCAGGATCTTCATATGTTGTCCTCGTGTCAGGCTTCGCGGCGCTTCAGCGCGTACCGCGGGCCAGGGGTCGGGGGGATGCACGGCGTCCGCGCGCCGGTGTGGCCGCCTGCAAGCGCTGCGGCGGCACGGCCACCGAGGGCAGCTTGCGCCGCGAGGCCAGCACGCCGTCCATGTCGGCGCGCGCGCCGTCGATGAGTGCGAGCGAGGCGCGCTCGGCGGCCTGCGAATCGCGCGCGATGATGGCATCCAGCACAGCGCGGTGCAGGTGCAGCGACGAGGCCGGTCCGTTGTCCTTCGAGGTGCTGATCTCCACCGCCACACGCAGCAATGCGCCCAGCGCCTTGCCCATCTGCTCGAACATGCGGTTGTGCCCCGCACGCAGCAGGCCCAGGTGGAAGCGCAGGTCGTGCGTGACGTAGTCGCCGCCCTCCTCGACCGCCCGCTTCATGCCGCCAAAGGCGTCCTCGATCTCGGCCAGGTCGGCGGCCGATGCGCGCTCGGCCGCCATCTTCACGGCCGCGGGTTCGAGCACGCGCCGCAGTTCCTGCAGATCACGAAGGAACTCGCGGGTCATGCCAACCTTGCTCTGCCAGGCCACTACCGTGGGGTCGAACCAGTTCCAATTGGCCGAGGGCAGCACGCGGGTGCCGACCTTCGGCCCGGTACTCACCAGCCCCTTGGCCACCAGCGACTTCACGGCCTCGCGCACCACCGTGCGGCTGACGCCGTATTCCTCGCAGAGCATCGGCTCGGGCGGCACGGCGCCGCCCGGCGGGTAGCGTCCCGAGACGATGGCCTCGCCCAGCAGATCGAGCGTGTGGCCCAGGACGTTGCGGACGACGGTCATCGTGGCTGCATCACCCGCGCACGAAGAGCGTGACCAGCGGGTCGTCGCCCACCTGGCGGCTCCAGTGGCCGTGGACCTTCGGGTCGAAGCTGGCGCCTTCGGGCAGGACATCGGCTGAATAGAAGTGCTCGCCCGGCTTGAAGATGCGCGAGCTGCCGTCCTGCAGGCCGATCTCCATCTGCCCGCCCAGGATGAACACCCACTGCGGGTTGCCGGTGCAATGGAATGTGCTGCGAAAGCCGGGCGGGCTGTGGCGCAGCTGGTAGCCGCCGCTGGCCATCAGCGCCGACAGGCGCGCCTCGGGCTTGCCTTCGTCCAGCGCGATGGGCTGTTCGCGCCAGCGCGCGCGGCCGTCGGCATCGGTGAACAGGACAACCTGGGTGAAGCTGGGCATCGGGTGGCTCATGAAGTCGATGGCTAGAGTGTCGCCGTCACGCCGCCGTCGACATACAGGATGTGCCCGTTGACGAAGGCCGAGGCGTCGCTGGCCAGGAAAACCGCCGCCGGCGCGAGCTCGTCGACATCGCCCCAGCGGCGGCTGGGTGTGCGGTTGATGAGCCATGCGCTGAAGGTCTCGTCGTCGACCAGCTTCTGGTTCAGCTCGGTCTTGAAGTAGCCCGGGCCGATGCCGTTGACGCGGATGCCGTGCGGCCCCAGGTCGATGGCCATGCCCTTGGTCAGCATCTTCAGCGCGCCCTTGGTGGCGGTATAGGGCGCGATGCCCGGGCGGCCCAGTTCGCTTTGCACCGAGCAGATGTTGATGATGCTGCCGCGGCGGCGCGGCAGCATGCGCCGGGCCACGGCCTGGCCGACCACGAAGGGCGCGTCCAGGTTGGTGCGCAGGATGTCCTGCCAGTCGCTGCGCGGAAATTCGGCAAACGGCCCGCGGCGCTGGATGCCGGCGTTGTTCACCAGCACGTCGATGGGGCCGATCTCCGCTTCGATGCGCGCCACGGCGGCCTCGACGGCGTCCGGGTCGCACACATCGAAGGCCATGGCGTGCGCCGCCAGACCTTCGCCCTTCAGCTGGTCAGTGACGGCCTGCAGCTTCTGCGCGTCACGCCCGTTGAGCACCACGGCCGCACCGGCCTGGGCCAGACCACGGGCCAGGGCCAGGCCGATGCCGGCCGATGACCCGGTGACAAATGCCAGCCGGCCGTCGAGTCTGAATGTCTGCGCGTTGATCATGAGGTCGGGGCTTGAAGTTCGCGGGCAGCCGACTTGACCAGCGTCTGCGGATCCTGCCCGATATCCAGGGTGATGGGTCGCTCGTCGACGCCCGGCGGTTCCAGAGTGTCGAGCTGGCTTTGCAGCAGCGAAGGCGGCATGTAGTGGTCCTTGCGGGCGGCCATGCGGGCAGCCAGCAGCTCGCGCGAGCCCGTCAGGTGCACGAAGCGCACATCGGGCGCCGACGCACGCAGCAGGTCGCGGTAGCTGCGCTTGAGCGCGGAGCAGGACACCACCACGCCGGCGGACACGGCCGCTGGGGTGCTGAGCTGCCCGGCAACGGCCTGCAGCCAGCCGTGTCGGTCGGCGTCGGTCAGCGGGATGCCCGCGGCCATGCGTTCGACATTGCGCGGCGGGTGCAGCTCGTCGCCCTCGACATAAGCCACGCCCAGCAGATGGGCCAGCTCGCGGCCCACCGTGCTCTTGCCGCAGCCGCTGACCCCCATCACCACCACGCGCGGACTGGCCATGTCGGGTGTTCAGAGTCGAAGGCTGCTGGCGGCGTCGAAGACGTGCGCCTTGGCGGGATCCAGCGTGAGGTACACGGTAGAGCCCGGGCCCGCTGACGTGCGTCCGTGGATGACGATGATCAGCTGCTGGCCGCCCACCTTGACCAGCAGTTCGGTCTCCGCGCCGGTGGGCTCGACGACCACCACTTCGGCGGCGACGCCGGCGTCGGCCAGCACCAAGTCGGTCGGGCGGATGCCGTACTGCACGGACTGGCCTTCGCGCACGGCCGCCGAAGCGGGCAGCGGCCAGCGCGCGCCCAGTGCCTCCACCGCGCTGCCGCTGACCTGCCCGGCAAAGACGTTCATCGACGGCGAGCCGATGAACTGCGCGACAAACAGGTTGCCCGGTCGGTCGAAGAGCTCCAGCGGCGTGCCGATCTGCTCGACGATGCCGTCGTGCATCACCACGATGCGGTCGGCCATGGTCATGGCCTCGATCTGGTCGTGCGTGACGTAGACGGTGGTGGTCTTCAGGCGCTGGTGCAGCGACTTGATCTCGGCGCGCATGGCCACGCGCAGCTTGGCGTCGAGAGTGGACAGCGGCTCGTCGAAGAGGAAGACCTTGGGGTCGCGCACGATCGCCCGGCCCATGGCCACACGCTGGCGCTGGCCGCCGGAGAGTTCACGCGGGTAGCGGTCGAGCAGCGGATCCAGGTTGAGGATGCGCGACGCTTCGTTGACTCGCTTGGCAATCTCGGCCGGGTCGGCCTTGCGCAGCTTCAGCGAGAAGCCCATGTTTTCGCCCACCGTCATGTGCGGATACAGCGCATAACTCTGGAAGACCATCGCGATGTCGCGGTCCTTCGACTCGAGATCGTTGACGACCTTGCCGTCGATGCGGATCTCGCCGCCGGTGATCTCCTCCAGGCCCGCCAGCATGCGCAGCAGCGTGCTCTTGCCGCAGCCGCTGGGGCCGACCAGCACGACAAATTCGCCATCGGTGATGTCGAAGGACAGCCCGTGGATGACCTTGACCTTGCCGCCGTAGGTCTTCTGGATGTTCTGGAATGCTACTGATGCCATGTCATTTCAACCGGGTGATTCGCGCGAGCGCCGAGCCGCCGGCGCCCCGCGCGGAGACTCATGATTTCACTGCACCGGCGGTGAGCCCCGAGACCATGTAGCGCTTGAACGCGTAGTAGATGGCCGCCGGGGGCAGCGCATAGATCAGGCCGGTCGCCATCAGCAGCTCCCAGGGCGAATCGTCGGCCGCCAGGAAGTTGCCCAGCGCCACGGCTAGCGTGACCGAATCGTCCCGGGACAGCAACAGGAAGGCGTAGAGGTATTCGTTCCAGGCCAGCAGCAGCGAGTACGTTCCCACAGCCACCAGCGAGGGCACCATCAGCGGCAGGTAGACCAGCCGGAACAGCTGCAGCGGCGTGGCGCCGTCCATGCGCGCCGCTTCGTCCAGTTCCCAGGGCAGCTTGTCGCTGGCCTGCTTGAGCACCCAGATGCAATAGGGCGAGGCGATCGTGACCATCGCCAGGATCAGCGCCCACTGGCTGTTGAGCAGGCCGTAGGTGCTCATGGTCTTGTACATGGGCACGGCCAGAAACGCCGCCGGGATGAAGTACGTGAACAGTGCCAGGTTCATCACCGTGCGCCCGCCGCGCACCTTCAACCGGCTGATGGCAAAGGCTGCCGACGTCGAGATGAACAGCGTCAGCGCACCGACTGTCAGCGCGATGAAAAACGAGTTGCCCAGCTGCACCCAGAAGTGGTTCAGGTAGAAGTGTTCCTGCTTGAACACCGTGGCGAAGTTCTGCAGCGTCGGGTTCTGTGGCCACAGGCGCCCGGACGTGGCCGAATCGCGCTCGGAAATCGCGAACAGGAACAGGTGGTAGATCGGGAACATCGTCCAGATGAACACCGGGATGCCGATCAGCAGCAGCCGACCTTCGTCGATGAGCGTCTTGGTCTTCACTTGGACAACCGCTTCATCATGAAATACACCAGCGGCAGCACCAGCGGCAGCGCCACGACGATAGAGGCCATGGCCAGGTCGAGCTGGTCCAGGCGCAGGTAGCGGATGCCCAGCGTGGCCAGCACGTGCGTGAGGTCGGCCGGGCCGCCGCCGGTGAGCAGGTAGACGCTGTTGAAATCGCCCAGCGTCCAGATCATCGACAGCAGCGTGGACGTGAGGAACAGGCCCTTCATCGCCGGCCAGGTGATGAAGCGGAATTTCTGCCAGCGCGTGGCGCCATCGACCGACGCGGCTTCGTACTGCTCGCTCGGAATGGCCATCCGTCCCGCCAGCAGGATCAGCGTCCAGAAGGGCAGCGACTTCCAGATGTGCATCAGCATCGAGAAGCTCAGCGCCAGCGTCGGGTCGTTGAGCCAGTTCGGGCCGTCCAGACCCGTCAGGCGGAAGTAGGTGGAATTGATCACGCCCCACTCGGGGTTGAGCATGAATCGCACCGACAGGATGGTCGGGATCGACGGCACGGCCCAGGGCAGGATGAACAGCACCGACAGGATCTTGATCCACCAGCGCTCGTGCAGAAAGAAGCCCGACAGCGCCAGCGCGATGACCATCTTCAGGTTGATCGCCACCAGCAGGAACACCAGCGTGTTGACCACCGTGCGCAGGAAGATGGGATCGGCGAACAGGTGCTCGTAGCTCGACGGGTGCCGCGCCAGCCACAGGCCGTAGCACACCGGAAACAGCACGAAGACCACAAAGATGAGCAGGTAGGGCAGCACGAGGATGCGGCCCCAGGTCTGCCATGGGCTGGCAGGCTTGGACACAGGATCGGCAGCGACGAGGGTACTCACGGCGTGGCCTTGCCCATCGGGCGGGCCCGGCGCGTCGGCCGGTCCCGCCCGAAGGCGTCAGGAGAGAAAAACGCGATTCAGCGGCTGGATCAGCTGCCGGCGACCGTCTTGATGCGGGCGATCATCTCGTCCACCGCGCGATCGACGGCCCACTTCTCGCTCAACACCCGGTTCATCGCCTTGGCCCAGACGTTTTCGTTGTTCAGCACCGTGAACTTGTAGTTCTTGGTGAATTCGAACGGCTGCGTGCCGGCCATGAACTGGTTGTAGACCGCCAGGCGGTGCGGGTCGCCCTTCCAGAAGGGGCTGGCCTGACCGGCCTTGGTGACCGGGAACCAGCGGCCCAGCGAGCCTTCCACGTAAGGCGTGAGGTTCGCGTCGTCCAGCAGGAAGGCCACGAACTTCTTGGCCAGGTCCTTGTTCTTCGCGTCCTTGAAGATCACGCCGGTCTTGACGGCGGCGCGGTAGCTCATCGGCTTGCCATCGGGCTTGTTGGGGAAGCCCGCCGTGGCGATGTTCTCCATGTAGTTCTTCTTGGCGGTGGCACGCTGCGCTTCGGTGAGCGTGGCGTTGTTCATGTCGTCCAGCCACTTCGCGGCGATCGAGATCGTCGCGTTGTGCGTCAGCACGGTCGTCTTGTTGTGGAAGGCCACGTTGTTGTCCGGGTCCTTCCACGCGGTGGACGACGGCGGCGTGCAGCCCTTGGCGTAGATCTGCGTGTAGTCCGTCATGGCCTGGATCAGCGAACTGCGCACCGACGGGTCGTCGACCAGCAGCTTGCCCGCATCGTTGACCAGCTGGACGTTGTAGCCGTCCATGAAGGTCAGGAACGAGAAGAAGGAGTCGCTGGAGTCCACGCCCATCGGGTTGCCGATGCCGTAGCTGCGCTGGCTCGACTTCTGGCGGTGACCGACTTGCACCTTCTCGCACCAGAAATTCCAGTAGCCCTTCCAGTCCTTCGGGATGTCGCTTTCCTTGTAACCCGCCTCGGCCAGCATGTCCTTCCAGTACTGGATGTGCATGGTCTGCTGCTTGATCGGGAAGGCGTAGTACGCGCGCTTCTGGTCGGCGTTGTTCAGCAGGAAGGTGGTCGATAGCGCGCGCGGCTCGAACTTGGCGCGCAGCGGGTCGATGATGCTGCTGATGTCTTCCAGCTTGCCCTCGTAGGCCCACTTGGCGGTGACCTGGAAGTCGTAGACGTCGGCGTAGGCGACATCCGGCGGGTTCCCCGAGTCCATCGCCGCGACGGTCTTCGGAATCATGTCCTGCACCGGGTACTGCGACAACTCGATCTTCACGCCCTTGTTCTTGGCCTCGAACTTCTTGATGGCCTCGAACAGTGCGTCGTCCTCGGCCTTGTAGAAGCCCTTCACCCAGAAGACGTTGAGCTTCTGCTGGGCCCAGGCCGGCGAACCGGCCAGCAGTGCCGCGGCAGCAAATGCGCAGGCGGTCCAGGTCTTGTTGAGTCGCATGAGGTATGTCTCCTTGGAAGTGGTGCCGCCGGCAAGCATGCAGAAACCGGTCGTGGTCTTATCGTATGATGATTGAAAGAACGGGTGCTCCGTACTTTCCCGAAACATCCGCGCTCATCGGCATTCGGGCACCGGCGAGCGCAGCGGTTGACCCGCAAACAGTGCCTGCAGGTTGTCGACCGCCAGGTCGCACATGGCCTGTCGCGTCTCGCGCGTGGCGCTGCCGATATGCGGCGCCAGCACGACCTGCGGCATGTCGATCAGGGCCTGCGGCACGCGCGGCTCGTCTTCGAACACATCCAGTGCGGCGCCGCCGATCACGCCATTCTTCAGCGCGTCGATCAGGGCCGATTCATCGACCACCGAGCCGCGCGCGACGTTCACCAGGATGCCCTTGGGGCCCAGCGCCTTCAGCACCGCGGCGTCGATCAACTTCAGCGTGCCGGCACCGCCCGGCGTGATGACCACCAGGAAATCGCTGGCCGCCGCGAGACCGCTGGCGGTGGCGTGGAAGGCATACGGCAGCTCCGGCTTGGCGCTGCGCGCCGTGTAGGCGATCGACATGCCGAAGGCCTGCGCCCGCTGTGCGATGGCCTTGCCGATGCGGCCCATGCCGACGATACCCAGGCGCTGCCCGCTCATCTTGCGCTGCAGCGGCATCGGACCCTTGAGCCAATCACCCGCGCGCACGAAGCGGTCAGCCGCGGGAAACTGGCGCGCGGCGCACAGCATCAGGCCGATGGCCGTGTCGGCCACTTCGTCGTTCAGCACGTCGGGCGTGTGCGTGACGACGATGCCGCGCCTCTTGGCCGCTGCCACGTCGATCTTGTCGTAGCCCACGCCCATCACCGAAATGAGCTTCAGCGCGGGAAGACGTGCCATCAGTTCGTCGGTGACCTGCGTCTCGCCCTGGGCCGCCAGCGCGCGGATGCGCGGCGCCACCGCAGCGAAGGCGGCCGGGTCGGTCTCGTGCAGGCGGTCGTGCAGCGTGTAGAGCTGCTGCAGCTTCTCGGTGTACATCGGGGCCAGCCGGGCGGCGGCCAGGACTTCAGGCTTGGTATCGGACATAGGGCTTCCACGGCCTCCGGATTCAATCGTCATACCATAGTATCTGGCCCGACCCGATCCACAACCCCGGGAAACCCAGCACCTGCCATGAGCTCCACGACCACCCGCAAGAAGCAGCCCCACGAATTGCGCAGCGCACAATGGTTCGGGCGCCAGGACCGCGACGGATTTGCCTACCGCAGCTGGGTCAAGGGCAAGGGCGTCCCGCACGACCAGTTCGAAGGTCGGCCGGTCATCGGCATCTGCAACACCTTCAGCGAACTCACGCCCTGCAACAGCCACTTCCGCACGCTGGCCGAGCAGGTGAAGATCGGCGTGTACGAAGCCGGCGGATTCCCGCTGGAGTTCCCGGTGATGTCGCTGGGCGAGACCTTGCTGCGCCCCACCGCCATGCTCTACCGCAACCTGGCCAGCATGGATGTCGAGGAAAGCATCCGCGGCAACCCCATCGACGGCGTGGTGCTGCTGATGGGCTGCGACAAGACCACGCCCTCGCTGCTGATGGGCGCCTCCAGCTGTGACCTGCCGACCATCGGCGTGAGCGGCGGGCCGATGCTCAACGGCAAGTGGCGCGGGCAGGAGCTGGGCTCGGGCACCGGCGTGTGGAGCATGAGCGAACAGGTGCGCGCGGGCACGCTGAAGCTGGCTGACTTCTTCGAAGCCGAGAGCTGCATGCACCGCAGCCATGGCCATTGCATGACCATGGGCACGGCCAGCACCATGGCCAGCATGGTCGAGGCATTGGGCGTGGGCCTGCCCGGCAACGCCGCCTACCCCGCGGTGGACGGCCGGCGCAACGTGCTGGCGCGCCAGGCCGGCCGGCGCATCGTCGAGATGGTCTGGCAGGACCAGATCCTCAGCAGCATCCTCACGCGCGAAGCCTTCGAAAACGCGATCCGCACCCTGGCGGCCATCGGCGGCAGCACGAATGCGGTGATCCACCTGATCGCCATCGCCGGGCGCCTGGGCGTGAAGCTGTCGATCGACGACTTCGAGCGCCTGGGCAGCGAGATGCCCTGTCTCGTCAACCTGCAGCCTTCGGGCCAGTACCTGATGGAGGACTTCTGCTACGCCGGCGGCCTGCCGGTGGTGATGAAGGAGATCGCCTCCACGCTGCATCTGGACGCCGTCACCGCCAACGGGCAGACCGTGGGCGAAAACATCGCCTCGGCGCAGAACTACAACGCCGACGTCATCAAGACCGTGGCCGCGCCCTTCAAGGACAAGGCCGGCATCGCCATCCTGCGCGGCAACCTCGCGCCGCGCGGCGCCGTCATCAAGCCCAGTGCGGCCACGCCGGCGCTGATGCAGCACTCGGGCCGCGCCGTCGTCTTCGAGGACAGCGTCGATTTCCACGCGCGCATCGACGACGAGGCACTGGACGTCGACGAGACCTGCATCCTCGTGCTGAAGAACTGCGGCCCCAAGGGCTACCCCGGCATGGCCGAAGTGGGCAACATGCCGCTGCCGCCCAAGGTGCTGCGCAAGGGCATCACCGACATGGTCCGCATCAGCGACGCGCGCATGAGCGGCACGGCCTACGGCACCGTCGTGCTGCACACCACGCCCGAAGCCGCCGCCGGCGGCCCGCTGGCCCTGGTGCACAACGGCGACTTCATCACGCTGGACGTGGCCGGCCGCCGCCTGCACCTGCACGTGGACGACGCCGAACTCGAACGCCGCCGCGCCGCCTGGCAGCCGCCCACGCCGCCGATGGACAGCGGTTACTGGAAGCTCTACATCGACCACGTGCTGCAGGCCGACGAAGGCGCGGACCTGGATTTCCTGCGCGGCAAGCGCGGCACGCCCGTGCTCAAGGACAACCACTGACACGGCCCATCTGCCCGGAGGCATCACGCCATGGCCACCCTCACCGATCGCCTTCTGAATCTCTATGCCAGCGCCGTGCACGACGTATTGCGCGGCATGGGCCACCACGATGTCGTGCTGCCTCACGAGATCCGCCCGCTCGACCCCACGCGCAAGCTCGCCGGGCCGGTTTGGACCTGCTCCGGCCGCATGGACCGCACCAAGACGCGCCACGAGACGCTGCTGGGCTGGACCACGCTGCTGTCCAAGGCGCCCAGCGGCCACGTGGTCGTGTGCCAGCCGCACAACCACGAGGTGGCGCTGATGGGCGAGCTCTCGGCCGAGACGCTGAAGAACCGCGGCGTGCTGGGCTACGTGGTGGACGGTGGCTGCCGCGACTGCGACTTCGTGCTGGAGCAGGGCTTCCCGGTCTTCCATTCGTTTGCCACGCCCAGCGACGTGACCGGCCGCTGGATGCCCGACATCGACCGCTTCGGCCAGCCCATCACCATCGGCCAGGTGACGATCTGCTCGGGTGATTACCTCATCGCCGACCGCGACGGCGTGGTCATCATCCCGTCCGCGATCGCGGAAGAGGTGGTGACGCAAACCGAGGCCGTCGCCGCCACCGAGAACCAGGTCCGCCAGGCCATCCGCGGCGGCATGGACCCGGTCGAGGCCTACCTGAAACACGGCAAGTTCTGAACACCACGCGGCAGCGCAAGCGCAGACGGCCGCGCGCCCGACACGGCGCGATTGCGGCCACGCCGCACCTACAGGAGAGAGAACCTCTATGACCGACAAGATCGCCCTCGTGACCGGTGCCAGTTCCGGCATCGGCAAGGCCTGCGCCTCGGCGCTGTTGCAGGACGGCTGGCACGTCGTCTTCGTCGGCCGGCGTGCCGATGCGCTGCGTGACGCCATCGCGGCCAATGGCGAGGCCGCCGCACGCGGCGTGGCCATGCCCTGCGACGTGACCGACCCGGCCGCCGTGAAGGCGCTGTTCGATGCCGTGCAGCAGCGCTTCGGCCGCCTGGACCTGCTGTTCAACAACGCCGGCATCAGCCCGCGCGCGACCACGCCCGACGACCTGCGCATCGACGAGTGGCACCAGGGCGTGGCCATCAACCTCAACGGCGCGTTCTACTGCCTGTCCAACGCCTTCCGCCTGATGCGCGCGCAGTCGCCGCAGGGTGGTCGCATCATCAACAACGGCAGCATCTCGGCGCACACGCCGCGGCCGGGCTCCATCGCCTACACAGCCACCAAACACGCCGTTTCGGGTCTGACCAAGACAGCCTCGCTCGACGGCCGGCCCTTCGACATCGCGGTGGGCCAGATCGACATCGGCAACGTCGCCAGCGACATGACCGAGAAGATGGTCAAGGGTGTGCCGCAGGCCGACGGCAGCCTGAGGCCCGAGCCACGCATGGACATGCAGGCAGTGGTCGATACCTTCCTGGCAATGGCACGGCTGCCCTTGACGGCCAACGTGCTGTTCACCACCGTGATGGCCACGAAGATGCCTTTCGTCGGGCGCGGTTGATTCAGGAGCACACCCGCATGGCACACATCGGATTCATCGGCGCCTCCGGCCTCATGGGCCACGGGATGGCGCGCAACCTGCTCGCCAAGGGCCACGGCCTGAGCCTCACCGTGCACCGCAACCGCGAGCGCGTGGCCGACCTGCTTTCCGCCGGCGCGAAGGAAGCCGCATCGGCGCGCGAGCTTGCCGCCGTCTGCGACATCGTCTTCCTGTGCGTCACCGGCTCGCCGCAGGTCGAAGCCGCGATGGTCGGCGACGACGGCATTCTGGCCGGCGCGCGCGAAGGCCTGCTCGTCGTCGACTGCTCCACCAGCGAGCCGGACTCCACCGCACGCCTGCGCGAGCAGGCGGCCGCACGCGGCGTGCGCTTCATCGACGCGCCGCTGTCGCGCACGCCGGTGGAAGCAGAGGCCGGCCGGCTCAACGTCATGGTCGGCGCCGAGCCCGCGGATTTCGAACGCCTGAAGCCGGTGCTCGGGGCCTTCGCCGAGAACATCTTCCACATGGGCGGCCCCGGCTCCGGCCACATCATCAAGCTGCTCAACAACTTCATCGCGCAGTCCATCTGCACAGCCACCGCCGAGGCCTTCGCCGTGGGTCAGCGTGCCGGCATCGACGTGCGCAAGCTCGTCGAGCTGGTCAGCCTGGGGCCCGTCAACTGCGGCCTGTTCCAGGCCATGGCCAAGACGCTGGACGGCACGATGGACGGCCTGAAATTCGAGCTGGACAACGCGCGCAAGGACGTCCGCTACTACACGCACCTGGCCGAGGGGCTGTCGATTCCCAGCGTCGTCGGCGAGGCCGTGCACCAGAGCCTGACGCTGGCCAGCGCGCTGGGCCACGGCAAGAAGTTCGTGCCCTCGCTGGTGGAGGCGCAGGAGCAGTTGTCCGGCGCCCGTCTGGTGCCACGCTGACCGGCGGCGTCCGCGATGAAGATCACCCAAGCCCGCATCATCGTCTGCTGCCCGGGCCGCAATTTCGTCACCCTGAAGATCGAGACCGACGAGGGCCT
The DNA here is from genome assembly GCA_963205115.1 of Pseudomonadota bacterium. Classification (GTDB taxonomy): domain Bacteria; phylum Pseudomonadota; class Gammaproteobacteria; order Burkholderiales; family Burkholderiaceae_C; genus Rubrivivax. The sequence continues at coordinate 102,455 of CAUJHV010000034.1, forward strand.
CACGGGCCTGGGCGATGCCTCGCTCAACGGGCGCGAACTGGCGGTGGCCAGCTACCTCGAAGACCACGTCATCCCCTGCCTGATCGGCCGCGACCCGCACCGCATCGAGGACATCTGGCAGTACCTCTACCGCGGCGCCTACTGGCGACGTGGCCCGGTGACCATGAGCGCCATCGCGGCGGTGGACACCGCGCTGTGGGACATCAAGGCCAAGGCTGCCGGGCTGCCGCTGTACCAGCTGCTGGGCGGCGCCAGCCGCGAGCGCGTGCTGGTCTATGCACACGCCAACGGCCGCGACATCGAAGAGACCGTCGACGAGGTGCACCGCCACGCCGCGATGGGCTACAAGGCCATCCGCGCACAAAGCGGCGTGCCGGGGCTGAACAAGGTCTACGGCGTGGCCACCGACGGCAAGGCCTACGAACCCGCCACCCAGGGCCTGCCCACCGAGCAGGACTGGGACACGCACAAGTACCTGCTGCACACGCCCAAGCTCTTCGACGCCGTGCGCTCGGCCATCGGCTGGGACCACCAGCTGCTGCACGACGTGCACCACCGTCTGACGCCCATCGAGGCGGCGCGCCTGGGCAAGGACCTGGAGCCCTTCCGCCTGTTCTGGATGGAAGACGCCACGCCGGCCGAGAACCAGGACGCCTTCCGCCTGATCCGCCAGCACACGACCACGCCGCTGGCCGTGGGCGAGATCTTCAACACGATCTGGGACTGCAAGGGCCTGATCGAGAACCAGCTGATCGACTTCATCCGCACGACCGTCGTGCATGCCGGCGGCATCACGCACCTGCGCCGCATTGCCGACCTGGCGGCGCTCTACCCGGTGCGCACCGGCAGCCACGGCGCCACCGACCTGTCACCCGTGTGCATGGGTGCGGCGCTGCACTTCGACCTGTGGGTGCCTAACTTCGGCATCCAGGAGCACATGCCGCACAACGAGGAGACCGACGCGGTCTTCCCGCACGCCTACACCTACCGCGACGGCTTCATGCACCCGGGCGAGGTGCCCGGTCACGGCGTGGAGATCGACGAGGCACTCGCGGCGAAGTACCCTTACCGGCGCGCCTATCTGCCGGTCAACCGCCTGCAGCAGGACGGCACGTTGTGGCACTGGTGAACACGAAGGCAGGCATGACCGAACGACTCTGCGCGGCCACGCTGGCCGCCCTTCCCGACGCCGTCGCGCGGCCCGCTTACGACCGCGCGGCGCTGCAGCCGGGCATCGTGCACCTGGGCATCGGCGCCTTCATGCGCGCACACCTGGCGGTGGCCACCGAGGCCGCGCTGCAGGCCGACGGCGACCTGCGCTGGGGCATCGTAGGCGTCTCGCTGCGCCGCCCCGATACACGCGATGCGCTTGCGCCGCAGGACGGCCTGTACACGGTGGCCGTGCGTGATGCGGACGAGCATGGCAAGCCGCGCCAGCAGCTGCAGGTGGTGGGCTGCGTCATGCAGACGCTGGTGGCCCCGGAAGACCCGGTCGCCGTGCTGGAGGCCATCGCGCATCCGGCCACGCGCATCGTGAGCCTGACCATCACCGAGAAGGGCTATCTGAGCGATCCGGCCACCGGCGCGCTGCAGGACGCCCACGCCGACATCGTGCACGACCTCGCGCACCCGCAGGCTCCGCGCACGGCGCTGGGTTTCATCGTGCACGGCCTGGCGCTGCGCCGCGCGCGCGGCCTGGGGCCGTTGACGCTGCTGTCGCTGGACAACCTCAGCAGCAACGGCACGCGCCTGCGCGGCCTGGTGGCAGCCCTTGCCGAGCGCCTGGACAGCGGGCTGCGTGACGGGATCGTCCAGGACTGCCGCTTCCCCAACAGCATGGTCGACCGTATCGTGCCGCGCACGACCGACGTCGACCGCGACGGCGTCGATGCGGCGATGGGCTGCCACGACGCCTGGCCCGTCATCGCCGAGCCCTTCTTTGATTGGGCCGTGGCAGACCACTTCGCGGCGGGCCGCCCCGCCTGGGAGCGTGGAGGCGGGCGCATCGTGGCCGAAGCCGCGCCCTGGGAACTGCTGAAGCTGCGCATGGTCAACGGCTGTCATTCGGCCATCGCCTATCTCGGCCTGGTCGCGGGCTCGCGCACCGTCGACCGCGCGATGAGCGAGCCGCTGCTGCGGCGGTATCTGCTGCAGCTGATGCAACAGGAGGTCGAACCCACGCTGCCCGCCCTGCCCGGCCTGGACCTGGCGGCCTACCGCGAGCGGCTGCTGCAGCGCTTTGCCAACCCGGCGCTGGCGCACCGCACGCAGCAGATCGCGATGGACGGCTCACAGAAAGTGCCACAGCGCTGGCTGGCCACGGTGCGCGACCGCCTGGCCGCGGGCCAGCCGATCGCACGGCTGGGCCTGGCCGTCGCCGCCTGGCTGCACTTCCTGCGCGGCTACGACGAACGCGAGCAGGACTATGCGATCGACGACCCGCTGGCCAGCGAGCTGCTGGCGCTGACCCGCTCCGCCGAGCTCTTCGCCAGCCCGCAGGTGCGCGCGCAGCGGCTGGTCGGATTTGCCCCGGTCTTCGGCGACCTGGCCAGCCATCCGGTCCTGGTGGCAGCCGTGGCACCCGCCCTGGAGTCGCTGCGGCAGCGCGGCGTCACGCGCACACTGGAAGACTGGGCTTGACGCCACGGACCGCTGTCACGAACGCACCCGCCCCATTCCAGGCCCGTCCAAGCCGTCGAAAGCCGGCCGCGGCGGTGGGTGTGGGCCCATGCCGCGCGGTGAGCCCCTTGGCGAAGGACGAGCGGGATGAGCAGCGGCCCTGTCGGGCTTGCTCACGGATCCTCAGCGCTTGAGCAGGCCCAGTTCGCCCAGCAGCGCCCGTGCGGTAGCAGATTCCGCATCCAGGTAGCGCAGCGCTTCGGCATGGCCCAGGAATCGGGGCTTCCAGTGGTTGCGCGCCAGGAAGGCCTGCCACTCCGGCGTATCGCTCACCCGGCGCAGCACGCCTTCCCAGTGGCGGATCTGCGCCGGCGTCAGGCCCTTGGCGCCCAGCACGCCCTGCGACGAGGTATAGACCGCATCCACACCCTGTTCGCGCCAGGTCGGCACGCCGGCCAGGTCGCCGCCCAGGCGCTCGGCCGCGGCCACCGCGATCACGCGGATCTTGCCGGCCTTGAGCAGCGGCACCACGTTGATGGCCGATGCCGAGACCACGTCGAGGTGGCCGCCCAGGAGATTCGTCATCGAATCGGCGGACGACTTGAAGGGCACCACCGTCATGCGCGCGATGTTCACAGCCGCGGCCTTCAGCGGCTTGGCGATCGCGGCGTGGATGTGGTTGCCCACCGAAGTGGCCACGCCGACCGACAGCGCCGCGGGGTCCTTCTTGAGCGCCTCGACCAGATCACGCCCGGTCTTGATGGGCGAATCCGCGCGCACAGCCACGGTGATGAACTCGTCGAAGAGCACCGCCAGCGGCGTGAAGTCCTCGTAGCCGAGTGCCACCTCGCCCACCAGCTTGTTGTTGATGGACGAGTGCGTCAAGGTCACCAGCAGGTGCCCGTCGCCGGGCTTGGCCTGCAGGCCACCCATGGCCACCATGCCGGCCCCGCCGGGCTTGTTGGCGACGACCATGGGCGTGGGCAGCAACTGGCCGCGGTCGACCAGTTCCTTGATCTGGCGCGCGGCCGTATCGAGCGCCGCACCCGGGCCGGCCGGCACGATGAACTCGACGCTGCGCTCGGGCTTCCAGTCCTGTGCCGCGGCTGGCCCGGCGAACACGCCGGAAAGGATGAGGAGGCCGCAGGTCCATGCCTGCAGGAGCGGCCGACGGCCCATACGGTGCTTCAGGCGATTGAGGCGGTTCAGGCGATTCATCGGCTTCGGCCTCCACGCAGGCGATCGTTTTCGAGGACGGTGCGCGCGTCTTCGACCCATTCGCACAGCAGCGAGCGGGTTTCGCGCGGATCGATGATGTCCAGGATGCCGAACTGCTCGGCCGTGCGGAAAGGCGAACCGAGGCGGTGGTATTTCGCCTCCAGCGCGGCGCGCGCCGCTGCCGGGTCGGTCGCGGCTTCGATCTCGGCCTTGTGCGCGGCGTCGACGCCGCCTTCGATGGGGATCGAGCCCCAGCGCGCCGAGGGCCAGGCGAAGCGGTAGTTGAGCGCCGGGAAATATTTGGGCGCGTGCATGCCACCGGCCATGCCGAAGGCGCGGCGCGTGATGATGCTCAGCCACGGGATGCGCACGTCCTCGATGGTGGTCACCACGCGCACGGCGCCCAGCAGCGTGCCGGCCAGTTCGGCCTCGGGGCCGGTGGCGTTGCCGGGCTGGTCCACCAGGTTGATCATCGGCAGGCCGAAGGTGTCGCACAGCTTGGCGTGGCGCTCGGTCTTGTAGGCCGCGGTCAGGGTCATCGCGCCGCCGGCCACCTTGGGGTCGCTGCACAGCACACCCACGGGCCAGCCGTTCAGACGTGCGAAGGCGGTGATGACCGAGCCGCCCTGGTAGCGGCCGATCTCGAAGACCGAGTCGCGGTCGAACAAGGCGGCCAGGATCTTGCGCGGGTCGTAGATCTTGCGCCGGTCGCGCGGGATGGCGTCCTTCAGCCAGTCGTCGGCGCGGTCCGGGTCGTCGGTCGGTGCCGCACGATCGGGCAGCTGGTGTGCGCTGCGCGGCAGGTAGCTCAGGAACTGGCGCACCTGGCGCAGCGCATCTGCCTCATCGACCGCTTCGTTATGCACCATCGCGCTCTTGCGGTGCACCTTGTAGCCGCCGAGCTCGTTCTTGTCGATGTCGATGCCGTAGGCCTGCTTGACCACCGGCGGGCCCGCGGCGAAGACCTGGGCCTGGTCGCGCACCATCACCGAGAAGTGGGACAGCAGCACCTTCACCGCGCCCAGCCCGGCGCAGGAGCCCAGCGCCACGCCCACCACCGGCACCGTCTTCAGCAGCTCCACGCCGGGCCAGTTGCCGTAGCCCGGGATCTTGGAACCGGCCGACTGCATCAGCAGCTTGACGCTGCCGCCGGCCGTGTCCACCAGCCGCACCAGCGGCATCTGCTGCGCCAGCGCCATGCGCTCGGCATAGACCCACTTGTCGGAGATCGTGCCTTCGGAAGACCCGGCGCGGATGGTGAAGTCGTCGGCCGAGACCACCAGCTTGCGACCCTCGATCCGGCCCGTGCCGATGATGGCATTGACCGCCTGCAGGTCGAGCAGACGCCCCTCGTCGTCGTAGCGGCCCTTGCCGGTGATGCGGCCGAGCTCGCGGAAGCTGCCGGCGTCCAGCAGCGCGGCGATGCGCTCGCGTGCCGTCTGCCGGCCGCGGGCCTTGAACTTCGCCACGGCCTCGGGGCCGCCCATCTGCGCGGCCATCTGCCGGCGGCGCTGCAGTTCGGTGAGTTCCTCGGCCCACTCGCCGGCGGGCTCGAACGTTGCGCGGCTCATGCGGACCTCCAGCCGGTCGGGCCCAGGAAACACGTGCACGCGGCACAGCGACACGAACGATCGACAGAAGGCATCGTCATTTCCCGGCCAGTCCCAGTTCGGTGACGAGTTCCGTCGTCGCCTTCCACTCCGCCTCGAAGTACTTCTGCGACGCCTCGTGGCCGCGGAAGATAGCCTTGTTGCCGCTCTTCTCCACCAGCGCGATCCATTCGGGGCTCTGTGAGACCCGCTGCAGCGCGGCCTCCCAGAACGCCTGTTGCTGCGGGGTGGCCTTGGGCGCCAGCATCACGCCGTTGTAGGAGACGTAGTCCGCCGCCACGCCCTGCTCGCGCCAGGTCTTCACCTCGGCCAGCGGCCCGGTGCCACGCTCGGGCGCGGCGCTCGCCAACAAGCGCAATTTGCCGGCCTGCACATGCGGCATCACCACCGGCGCAGTGGCCGAGACCACGTCCACATGCCCACCCAGCAGCGCATTCACCGACTCGCCCGACGAGCGGAAAGGTGCGATCGTCAGCTTGTCGACGGCGACGCCGGCCACCTTCAGCGGCTTGGCAATCGCCAAGTGCGTGTTCTGGCCCAGCGCGGGCGCGACGGCAATCCTCTGCGCGGCCGGCTGGGCCCTCAGCGCGGCCACCAGGTCGGCCGCGGACTTCAGCGGTGAGTCGGCACGCACCACGACCACCGAGGTTTCCTCGACCAGCATGGCCACCGGAGGAAACTGCCGCACGTCGGCCTTGATGAGCCCGGTCACGGCCCCGGCGATGGCGCCGGTGTGGAAGGTGGCCAGCCAGTGGCCGTCGCCCGGCTTCTGCGCCAGCGCCTGCAGCGCCAGGGCCCCGCCGGCACCGACCCGGTTTTCCGGCAGCACGGTCTGGCCGTGGACGAGCTTGAGCGCCTCGAGCTGGTCCTTCACGCCGCGGGCGTAGAGATCCACCGTGCCGCCGGGCGCCACGCCGATGAGGTAGGTGATGCGTTCGCTGGGCTGCCAGGCGGTCTGGGCCTGCAGCGCGGGCGCGGCGGGCAGGGCCGCCAGCGCGCACAGCAGGGCAACGACGTGGCGTCGCCGGGTCCGTTGGGGACGGGTCATCGATCAGTTCTCCTGGGTGGGACGCAGTTCGCGCTTGACGGCGTCGGTGTCGGCGCCGAGATCGGGGCCGGTGTGCCGGATGCGGCCGGGCGTGGCCGACAGGCGCGGCACCACACCGGCCTGCGTGGTGTGGCCGAGCACGGGATGGGGCACCTGCTGCAGCATCTCCCGCGAGGCGAACTGCGCGTCGGCGTAGATGTCGGCAATGGTGTAGACCCGCGACGAGGGCACCTCGGCCTCGCGCAGGCGCGCCTCGAGATCGGCACCGTCGAACTGCGCGGTCCAGGTGGCGATGATGGCGTCCAGCGCCTTCATGTGCGGCTTCTCGCCGCGGCTGCGGATGCTGGCAAAGCGCGGGTCGGTCATCAGCTCGGGCTGCGCCATCAGGCGCACCAGGCGCTCGTAGGTCGGGTTGCTGTTCGCGGCGATGAGCACGTAGCCGCCGTCGCTCGTGGGGTACAGGCTGTTGGGCGCCATCGAGGGCAGGTTCGGGCCCTCACGCATGGGCACGAGGCCGAGCTTCTCGTAGGCCGGCACCATGGGCTCGAGCTGCGTGAAGGCAGCCTCGTACAACGCGGCATCGACCACCTGCCCGAGGCCGGAGCGCGCACGTTCGTGCAGCGCGGTCATCGCACCGAAGGCCGCGTAGACCGAGGTGAGGTAGTCGGTGGTGGCCAGGGCCACGCGGGCCGGCGGGCGGTCGGGGTCGCCGGTCAGGTGACGCACGCCACCCACGGCCTCGCAGATGGCCCCATAACCCGGACGTTGCGCATACGGCCCGGTCTGCCCGTAGCCGCTGATGCGCACCATCACCAGGCCCGGGTTGCGCTGCGCCAGCACCTCGTAGCCGAAACCCAGGCGCTCCATCACGCCGGGGCGGAAGTTCTCCACCAGGATGTCGGCACGCTCGATCAACGCATGCGCGACGGCGCGGTCTTCTTCGAGCTTCAGGTCCAGCACCACCGAGCGCTTGTTGCGCAGGATGCTGGCGGCATAGAGCGAGACGTCGCCCTGACCGGTCTTCACGTGGCGGCCCATCTGGCGCACGGGGTCGCCCTCGGGCGGCTCGATCTTGATCACGTCGGCGCCAAAGTCGGCCAGCAGGCGCGTACAGGCCGGGCCGGCAATGGTGCTGGCGATCTCCACTACCTTCAGGCCCTGCAGCGGGCCGTGGGCGGCACGCGCGCCGCCGGGCGGGTGGGCTTCGGTCATCGCGTGTCCTTTCGGGCAGCCAGCAACCGGGCCGCTTCTTCGCCGGATTCCTCGATGCGCTGCCGGGACAAGGCGACGAGCCTGTCGACATCCCCGCGCTCCAGCGCCGTCAACGCCTGGCGCCAAAGTCGGACCGATCGCTTGCGGCGGTCCACTGACTGCAGCCCCAGCTTGCTGTAGCGCAGCGTCTGCAGCGACAGGGCCGCGAGCATGCGCTGCAGCCGCCGGTTGCCGCAGAAGCGCGCGGTGATCAGCACGAGGCGATATGTGGTCTCGGCGTAGGCGTCGCCATCGCCGGGCGCGGTGGACAGCGCCTCCAGGCGGGCCACGCCGCCGCGCAGCACGGCCAGCAACTCCGGCGGGCGGGCCAGTGCCGCCTTGCGCGCCACCGTGTCGAACAAGGCGGCGCGGATCTCGATGAGCTCGCGCAGTTCGTCGGCGGTCAGTTGCGTGACCACCGCGCCGCGCCGGGCCAGCACCGTCACCAGGCCTTCGCGTTCAAGGATGCGGATGGCTTCGCGCACGGGGCCGCGGCTGACCTGGAATTCGTCAGCCAGTTCCTGTTCACCGATGCGGGCGCCGGGCTCGAGCGGGCCGCTGAGGATGCGGTCGCCGAGCTGTGCCGCAATCTGCTCGGGCACGGTCAGCGTGGGCACGGCCTGGTCGCCGAAGAGTCGGAACGCCACCGCCCCTTCCCACTGCGAAAACAGCGCCGGATCGGCGTCCAGCGGCTTCATCAGGCGATCACCGCGACGGACTGGTCTTCGGCCACCGCCTCGCCTTCGGCCACGTGGATCTCGCGCACCACGCCGGCACACGGGGCGCAGACAGGAATCTCCATCTTCATGGATTCGACGATCACGACGGTGTCGCCCTCGGCGACGGCCGTGCCCACCGGGGCCTCGATCTTCCAGACGGTGCCGGTGACTTCTGCGTACAAGGTGTTCATGTTGTCGATCCTAAGATTGTTAACAATCTGCGGCATCGAGCAAAACCCGAGGTCGGCGGATCGGCGCGGTGGCTGCGGGCGGGCGTAGCCCGGACGGTCGCGACGCGCCAAACCGCGCCAAGGCTCGAACGGCTGCAGCGAGCGGCCGAGTCGCGCCGTGCTGCCGGCCACCGGCCATCGAGTCCGGGTTTCTACGCACGCATCAACCGTCTCCCCGCAGGTAGCCTCGCTAAATTGGTCAGGCCACTTGACCATCTGGACCCATCACCCCATGCCCCTGCAGGCCGTCGAACCCCGCCGCCTCTACCGTCAGATCGCGGACCAGCTGCGCGCACTCATCCTGTGCGGCGAATACGCCGTGGGCACACGTCTGCCGGCCGAGCGCGACCTGGCGGCCCGGCTGGAGGTCTCCCGGCCGTCCGTGCGCGAGGCCCTCATCGCGCTGGAGGTCGAGGGCTTCGTCGAGGTGCGACCCGGCTCGGGCATCCATGTCATCTCGCGCGACCCCGCGCCCAGCGCCGCGCGACTGAAACCCGACGACCACGGCCCGTTCGAGATCATGGGCGCACGCCACCTGATCGAAGGCGAACTCGCCGCACTGGCCGCCGCCCGCGCCACGCCCGCGCAGATCGCCAGCCTGGAAGATGCGCTGACGGACATGGCCTCCGAGGTCGGCGCGGGCGCCATGCCCATCGGCACCGATCGCCTGTTCCACCTGCGGGTGGCCGAGATCGCCGACAACGCGCTGCTGCTGCGCACCGTGACCGAGCTCTACGACATGCGCAACAACCCGCTGTTCGAGGCCATGGGCCAGCACTTCGAGAACGAGAAGACCTGGCGGCTGGCCCTGGCCGAGCACCGCGCGGTGCTCAAGGCGATTGCCGCCCACAAACCCGAGACGGCACGTGCGGCCATGCACCGCCACCTGCAGCGCTCGCAGGCGCGCTTTGCCGACACCTGGCCGCACACGGGCGAGGCGTCGGCAGTGCCGGCAAACGCCGCCACCGTCTGACGAACACATTCACTGGACAAAGGACCCTCCATGTCACTGGCTTGCATCATCCACGGCGCGCTGGACCTGCGCCTCGAAGACGAAACCGCACGCGAACTGGGCCCGCACGACGTGCTGCTGCGCCTGGGCGCCGGTGGCATCTGCGGCTCGGACCTGCACTACTACAAGGAAGGCCGCGTGGGCGCCTTCGTCGTGCGCGAGCCGCTGGTGCCAGGGCATGAGGCCTCGGGCATCGTCGACACCGTCGGGTCAGCCGTCACGCGCGTCAAGCCCGGGCAGAAAGTGGCCATCAATCCCTCGCACCCGTGCGGCACATGCGACTACTGCCGCGCCGGCCGCGGCAACCTCTGCCGCCACATGTTCTTCCTGGGCAGCGCCAGCGTCTTCCCGCACGCGCAGGGCATGTTCCGCGAGCGTTTCGTGATGGGCGAGGCGCAGCTCACGCCCATCACCGAAGCGGCCATCAGCCTGGGCGAGATCGCCTGCGCCGAGCCGCTGTCCATCGGCCTGCATGCGGTGAACCGAGCCGGATCGGTGCTGGGCGAGACGGTGCTGGTCACCGGCGGCGGCACCATCGGCTGCATGGCGGTGATGTCGGCGCGGCTGGCGGGCGCGGCCCACGTCATCGTCTGCGACATCAACGACCGCGCGCTGGAGATGGCGCGCACGGTCGGCGCCGACCGCACCATCCGCACCGACCAGGTGGCGCCCGAGGAACTGGCGGACCTGGCCGAGGTGAGCCTGGAATGCGCAGGCAGCCCGGCCGCGCTGAACACCTGCCTGAAGGCCACCCGCCGCGGCGGGCGCATCGTGCAGGTCGGCACCATGCCGCCCGAGCTGAGCTTCCCGGCCAACAGCATCATGGTGCGCGAGCTCGACTACCGCGGCGCCTTCCGCGCCCACCTGGAATTCGACTGGGCGGTGCAGGCCATCCGCAGCCGCCGCGTCGACGTGCGGCCGCTGATCAGCGCACAGTTGCCGCTCTCGCGCTCGAAGGATGCCTTCGAGCTGGCCCTGGACCGCACGCGCAGCACCAAGGTGCAGCTCGTGGCCGAGTGATCCCGCAGAACCGACGACACATTCATTCCCACCGTAGAGGAGACATCCGATGAAGCGCATCTTCCTGAAGACCCTGATGGCCGCCGCCGCCGTGGCACTGACCGGCCCCGTGCTGGCCCAGACCAAGCTGAAGTGGGCCCACGTCTACGAGACCAGCGAGCCGTACCACACCGAAAGCGTGTGGGCCGCCGAGGAGATCAAGAAGCGCACCAGCGGCCGCTACGAGATCCAGGTCTTCCCCGCCTCGTCGCTGGGCAAAGAGACCGACATCAACCAGGGCCTGACCCTGGGCACGGTCGACATGATCATCTCGGGCCCCAGCTTCGCCGCACGCAGCTACCCGCGCATCGGCGTGGCCAACAACCCGTTCATCTTCCGCGACGCCGACCACCTCATCGCCTACAGCAAGAGTGCCGTCTTCAAGGAGATGATCGACGGCTACCGCGCCAAGACCGGCATCCAGATCCTGGCCTACACCTACTACGGTGCGCGCCACACGACGGCGCAGAAGGCCTTCACCGACTGCGGCGGCATGAAGGGCCTGAAGATGCGCGTGCCCGACGTGCCGGCCTACCGCGCCACGCCCGAGGCCTGCGGCGCCAACCCCACGCCCATCGCCTTTGCCGAGGTCTATCTCGCGCTGCAGAACGGCACGGTGGACTCGCAGGAGAACCCGCTGCCCACCATCGAGGCCAAGAAGTTCTATGAAGTGCAGAAGCACATCATGCTCACCGGCCACATCGTCGACGGCCTGACCACGCAGGTCGCGCCGCACGTGTGGAACAAGCTCAGCGACGCCGACAAGAAGATCTTCGGCGACGTGGCCCTGGAAGCCGCACAGCGCGCCACCGACAAGATCAAGAAGCGCGAGGCTGAGCTGGTCGACGAGTTCAAGAAGAAGGGCCTGGGCGTGCATCAGGTCAACCGTCAGAGCTTCGTCGATGCGGTCCTGAAGGCCAAGCCCGTGGCCTCGCTGGGCTACGACCCGAAAGACCACGAACGCATCGTCTCGATCAAGTGACGCGTCCGTAGCGCGCCGATTTCTCCGATGACTGCGGACGGGCCCGGCGGCCCGTCCCGCGCAGCCTTGTCTGCGCATGGAGCACGCATGGACCTGGACGCACTGCCCAAGGTGATGGGCGACGACGGTGAATTCCACGCTGTCGACGAAGAGGTGGACCTGTCGGGAACGACGGTCGAGGCCTGGGCGGCGCTGCTGCTGTTCTGGCTGCTCGGCGCGACGGTCTTCTACCAGTTCTTCACGCGCTACGCGCTGAACAACTCGGCCTCATGGACGGAAGAGATCGCGCGCTACCTGCTGATCGGCACGGTCTTCGTGGGCGTGGCCATCGGCGTGGCGAAGAACAACCACATCCAGGTCGACCTGATCTACCGCTACCTGCCGGCCGCCGCCGGCCGCGTGCTGTCGCTTGTGGTTGATGCCCTGCGCATCGCCTTCTTCGGCGCGATGACGGTGCTGACCGTGATGCTGATGATGAAGATGGGCAGCTACCAGATGACCATCATCGACCTGCCCATGAACATCGTCTACGGCGTGTGCCTGCTGGGCTTTGCCGCCAGCACGCTGCGCGCCGCCTGGGTGATGCGCATCCATATCCAACGCGGCTACAGCGTGCTCGAGCGTCCCGAGACCTCGATGCAGGACCGCTGAGAAATCCCGGAAGACATCCATGCTCAAGGTCCTGTTTCTTGTCCTGATGGTCAGCGGCATCCCCGTGGCCATCGCCATGGCGGGTTCCTCGCTGATCTACATCCTGGTCAGCGGCGACCTGCCGCCCTTCGCCGTCGTGCACCGCATGATCGGCGGCATCGACAGCTTCCCGCTGCTGGCCGTGCCCTTCTTCATCCTGGCCGGCAACCTGATGAACAACGCCGGCATCACCAACCGCATCTACAACTTTGCACTCTCGCTGGTGGGCTGGCTCAAGGGCGGCCTGGGGCACGTCAACGTGCTGGGCTCGGTGATCTTTGCCGGCATGAGCGGCACGGCCATCGCCGACGCGGCGGGCCTGGGCACCATCGAGATCAAGGCCATGAAGGACCACGGCTACGACCTCGAATTTGCGGTCGGTGTCACCGCGGCTTCGGCCACGCTGGGGCCCATCATCCCGCCCTCGCTGCCCTTCGTGATCTACGCGATGATGGCCAACGTGTCAGTGGGCGCGCTGTTCCTCGCGGGCATCCTGCCCGGCGTGCTGATGGCCATACTGATGATGCTGACGGTCGCCTACTTCGCGCACAAGAACGGCTGGGGCGGCGACATCCAGTTCGAATGGCACCGCGTATCCAAGGCGCTGATCGAGACCGCAGTAGTCGCGATCTGGCCGGTGGCGCTGTACGCGTCCATCGTGCATGGCGGCGCTCAGCCGCAGCTCGCCACCGCCGTGGCCCTGGTGATCCTGTTTGCTGCCGACCGACTCTTCAAGTTCCAGGCGGTGCTGCCCATCATGACGCCGGTGCTGCTGATCGGCGGCATGACCACCGGCATCTTCACGCCCACCGAAGGCGCCATCGCGGCCTGTGTGTGGTCGATGATCCTGGGCCTGGCCTGGTACCGCACGCTGAGCTGGAAGATGTTCGTCAAGGTGTGCCTGGACACGGTGGAGACCACCGCGACCGTGATGTTCATCGTGGCGGCCGCATCGATATTCGGCTGGATGCTCACCGCCACCGGTGTCACCGCGCAGATCGCGGCCTGGGTGCTGGCGATGACCAACGAGCCGTGGCTCTTCCTGCTGATGGCCAACCTGCTGATGCTCTTCGTGGGCTGTTTTCTCGAGCCCACGGCGGCCATCACCATCCTCGTGCCCATCCTGCTGCCCATTGCGCGCCAGCTGGGCGTGGACCCGGTGCACTTCGGCCTGGTCATGGTGCTCAACCTGATGATCGGCCTGCTGCATCCGCCCATGGGCATGGTGCTGTTCGTGCTGGCACGCGTGGCCAAGCTGAGCCTGGAACGCACGACCATGGCCATCCTGCCCTGGCTGTTCCCGCTGCTGGCCAGCCTGGTCGTGCTGACCTATGTGCCGGCGATCAGCCTGTGGCTGCCGCGCATGCTGGGCATGTGAATGACCCACCCCCGTTGCGCCTTCGGCGCCCCGCCTCTAGGGGGCCGAGCACGGACGAAGAACAGTCCCTGCGGACTGTTCTTCGCCAGCGAGGGCCGGCCGGCATGCTTGCCGGCTGGCGCAGCCAGCGGACCGGCAAAGCCGGATCCGCGGCTGCCGCTTGGTAAGACCCGGACCTCGACATGACACGCATCACCTCCATCGAACTCCTGCACGTCGACCTGCCGCCGCCGGTGCCGCGCAGTGACGCCATCCAGTCCTTCGTGACGCAGGAGACGCCCTTCGTGCGCATCGTCTGCGACGACGGCAGCGAAGGCATCGGCTACAGCTACACCATCGGCACCGGCGGCTCGTCGGTGATGGCGCTGCTGAAGGACCACCTGGCACCGCGGCTGATCGGCCGCGACCCGGCGCACATCGAAGCCATCTGGCGCGAGTCGATGTTCTTCACGCACGCCACCACCGTGGGCGCGATCACCAGCCTGGCACTGGCCGCCATCGATACCGCGTTATGGGACTGGCGCTGCCGGCGCGACAAGCAGCCGCTGTGGGTGGCCGCGGGCGGCGCGAAGCCGAAGATCCCCGTCTACACCACCGAAGGCGGCTGGTTGCACCTGCCCACCGAGAACATCGTCGCCGAGACCCTGGCGGCACAGGCGGCCGGCTTCAAGGGCGCGAAGATCAAGGTCGGCCTGCCGCACATGAGCGACGACGTCGCACGCCTGAAGGCCGTGCGCCAGGCCGTGGGCGACGGCTTCGAGATCATGGTCGACGCCAACCAGTGCTTCACGCTGGGCGAGGCGCTGCGGCGCGCGCCGCGTTATGCGGAACTCGGCATCGCCTGGTTCGAAGAGCCGCTGCCGGCCGACGACATCACCGGCCACGCGCGCCTGGCCGCGGCCAGCGAGCTGCCCATCGCCGTGGGCGAGTCGCTCTATTCGCCCACGCAGTTTGCGGCCTACATCCAGCAGGGCGCGGCCTCGATCATCCAGGTGGACGTGGCGCGCATCGGCGGCATCACGCCTTGGCTGAAGGTGGCGCACATGGCCGAGTGCCACAACCTGGCCGTCTGCCCGCACTTCCTGATGGAACTGCACGTCTCGTTGTGCGCGGCCGTGCCGTCCGCCGCGTGGGTGGAATACATCCCGCAGCTGGACGCCGTGGCGCACAGCCGCATGGCCATCGAAGACGGCCACGCGGTGGCGCCGGACACGCCCGGCCTGGGTATACAGTGGCGCTGGGACGAGGTCCGTCGCCGCGCACGCGCCTCGTACACGCTGACTTGAAACATTAGACAGGACCGCACCATGACCGACCGACTCAAAGGCAAGACCGCCCTGCTCACCGCCGCCGGCCAAGGCATCGGGCGCGCGGTGGCACTGGCCTTCGTGCGTGAAGGCGCGCACGTCATCGCCACCGACGTGAACGCCACAGCACTGAAGGCGCTGAAGGCCGAATGCGGCTGCGACACCCAGCTGCTGGACGTCACCGACCCCTCGGCCATCCGCCTGGCCGTGCCGCGATCGGGCGACATCGACATCCTCTTCAACGGCGCAGGCTATGTGCACAGCGGCAGCGTGCTGGATGCCACCGAGGAAGACTGGTCGATGGCCATGGACCTGAACGTGCGCTCGCAGTTCCGCATGATCAAGGCCTTCCTGCCCACGATGCTGGAGCGCGGCGGCGGCTCGATCATCAACGTGGCCTCCGTGGCCGGCAGCATCAAGGGCGCGCCCAACCGCTTCATCTATGGCACGACCAAGGCCGCGGTGATCGGCCTGACCAAGGCGATCGCCGCCGATTTCATCGCCAAGGGCATCCGCTGCAACGCCATCTGCCCGGGCACGGTGGAGTCGCCTTCGCTGCGCGACCGCATCGCCGCGCAGGCCGCCGCCAGCGGCCAGACCGAGGCGCAGGTCGAGGCCGCGTTCATCGCGCGCCAGCCCATGGGGCGCCTGGGCAAGCCCGAAGAGATCGCGATGCTGGCGGTCTACCTGGCCAGCAATGAATCCGCCTTCACGACCGGCACGGTACACGTCATCGACGGCGGCTGGAGTAATTGACTCCCCCCGAAGCGCCTGCGGCGCCTCCCCCCAGGGGGCACCGCCGACGGCCCGGCAAAGCCGGATCCGTGGCGGTCGCTTGAAGGGTTCGGCGCGAACTGAATCAACTTCTGTTAGAGAGGACACTTCCATGAAACTGCTGAGACACGGCCCCAAGGGCCACGAGAAGCCCGGCGTGCTGGACGCACAAGGCCAGGTGCGCGACTTGAGCGGCCTGATCGGCGACCTGACGCCGCGCCACCTCTCGCCCGAAGGCCTGGCCACGCTGCGCGCCATCGACATCCAGCAATTGCCTGTCGTGCCGCAAGGCCGGCTGGGTGTGCCCTGGACCGACATCGGCAAGTTCATCGCCATCGGCCTGAACTATGCGGACCACGCCGCCGAGTCCAACATGCCCATCCCGAAGGAGCCCATCGTCTTCATGAAGACGCCGCAGTGCGCGCAGGGCTGCAACGATCCCGTGGTGCTGCCGCAGGGATCGGTCAAGAGCGACTGGGAAGTGGAGCTCGGCGTGGTCATCGGCAGCAAGGCGCGTTATGTGTCCGAAGCCGATGCGCTGAAGCACGTGGCCGGCTACTGCACGATCAACGACGTCTCCGAGCGTGAGTACCAGCTCGAGCGCGGCGGCACCTGGGACAAGGGCAAGGGCTGCGACACCTTCGGCCCCATCGGCCCGTGGCTGGTGACGGCCGACGAGGTGGGCGATCCGCAGAACCTGTCGATGTGGCTTGAGGTCAACGGCCACCGCTACCAGAACGGCAGCACCAAGACCATGATCTTCGGCGTGGCCACGCTGGTGTCCTACCTCAGCCGCTACATGACGCTGTACCCGGGCGATGTGATCACCACCGGCACGCCGCCGGGCGTGGGCATGGGCGTCAAGCCGGCCTCGGTCTTCCTGAAGCCAGGTGACGTGATGACCTTGGGCATCGAAAAGCTGGGCGAACAGCGCCAGTCGGTGCACGCCTGGGATGCCGCCCTGCTCGACGCCTGAACGGAAAACCGCACATGAACAACGCATGGACACGTACGCTGCTGCTGTCGGCAGTCACCTTGCTGGCAGCCTGCGCCGGCACCCCCACGGCCCAGGCGCCTGCGGCCCCGGCCGCACAGGCCGCCAGCGGCCCGCCGCAGTCGATGATGTGGGTGGGCAACAGCTTCTTCTACTACAACAACAGCCTGCACGGACACTTCGGCCAGCTGGCCACGTCGGTCGGCCTGCGTGTGCGCAGCACCTCGGTGACGATCAGCGGCTCGGGCATGGATTGGCACGATCTGCCTTCGCTGCTGCGACCCAACGGCATCGGCCGCTACTCGTTCGTCGGTGACAACGAGATCCGCTTCAATCCGCCGGGTCGGCAGTTCGACAGCGTCATCATGATGGACTGCAGCCAGTGCCCCGTGCACCCGCAGCTCAAGGGCGCCTTCCAAGAGACGGTGCAGAAGAACGCGGCGCTGCTGAAGGCGCAGGGCATCCGGCCGGTGCTGTTCATGTCCTGGGCCTACAAGGACAAGCCGGAGATGACACAGCAACTGGCCGACGCCTACACGCAGGCGGGCAAGGCCAACGGCGCGCAGGTCATTCCCGTGGGTCTGGCCTTTGCACGGGCCATCGCGATGAAGCCGGACCTCGAGCTGTACGTGGCCGACAAGCGCCACCCCAGCCTGGCCGGCACTTACCTCGCGGCCTGCACCACGCTGGCGGCGCTGCACGGCAAGAACCCGGTTGGCGCGTCCTATACCGCGGGCCTGCCGGCGGAGACCGTCAAGGTGCTGCAGACGGCTGCCTGGGAGACCGTACAGGCCTACCGCCCTTGAACGGCTGATGGCGGCGCACATGACTCCCTTCATCCGCATCCACCCCGCCGACAACGTCGTCATCGCGCGCCGGCAGCTGCTGGGCGGCACCGTGCTCGAAGGCGAGTCGGTGACGGTCTCCGGCCTGATCCCGCCCGGCCACAAGGTCGCCACGCGCGCCATCGCGGCCGGCCAGGCCGTGCGCCGTTACGACCAGATCATCGGCACCGCCACGCAGGACATCGCGCCGGGCCAGCACGTGCACACGCACAACCTGGCCTTCAGCGACTTCGAGCGCACGCACGAGATCGGCGTGGATGCGCGGCCCACCGCCTATGTCGACACGCCGGCCACGTTCATGGGCATCGTGCGTCCGGACGGCCGCGTGGCCACGCGCAACTACATCGGCGTGCTGACCAGCGTGAACTGCTCGGCCACGGCCGCGCGCGCCATCGCCGACCAGTTCCGGCGCGACATCCACCCCGAGGCACTCGCGGCCTTCCCGAACGTCGACGGCGTGGTCGCGCTGACACACGGCATGGGCTGCGCCACCGACAGCGAAGGCGAGGAACTGGCCGTGTTGCGCCGCACGCTGGGCGGCTATGCGCGGCACGTCAATTTCGCGGGCATCCTGGTGGTGGGCCTGGGCTGTGAGACCAACCAGATCCAGGGCCTCATCGCGCAGGAAGGCCTGGCCGAAGGCGCCTGGCTGCAGACCTTCAACATCCAGGACACCGGCGGCACGGCCAAGACTGTGGCACGTGGTGTCGAGCTGATCCAGGGCATGCTGGCCCATGCCAACCGCGTGCAGCGGCAGGCGGTACCGGCCAGCCACCTGGTCGTCGGCCTGCAGTGCGGCGGCAGCGACGGGTACAGCGGCATCAGCGCCAACCCCGCGCTGGGCGCGGCCGTGGACCGCCTCGTGCGCCACGGCGGCACGGCCATCCTGAGCGAAACACCTGAGATCTACGGCGGCGAGCACCTGCTGACGCGCCGCGCCGCCAGCCCGGAAGTGGCCGCCAAGCTGATCGCCCGCATCCGCTGGTGGGAGGCCTACACCGCGCGCCACGCCATGCGCATGGACAACAACCCTTCAGCGGGCAACAAGGCCGGTGGCCTGACGACCATTCTCGAAAAGAGCCTGGGCGCCATCGCCAAGAGCGGCACGACGCGGCTGGAAGATGTCTACGAATTTGCGCAGGCCGTGAAGGCCCGCGGCTTCGTCTACATGGACACGCCGGGCTACGACCCGGTGTCAGCCACCGGGCAGGTGGCCGGCGGCGCCAACCTCATCTGCTTCACCACGGGCCGCGGCAGCGCCTACGGCTGCGCGCCCTCGCCCAGCCTCAAACTGTCCACCAACACGGCGCTGTGGAACCGGCAGCAGGACGACATCGACATCGACTGCGGCGGCATCGTCGAGGGTGCAGACAGTGTGGATGCGGTCGGCGAGCGCATCTTCCGCCAGATGCTGGCCACGGCCTCGGGCGAGGCCACGAAGAGTGAACGCCACGGTTATGGGCAGAACGAATTTGTGCCCTGGCAGCTGGGCGCGGTGATGTAGGCACGCGGCGCGGTCGGCTGGCCCGGCCGCCGCTGCCGACCGTCTCAGTCGGTGGTCGCTGGCGCGGTTTGCGCGTCCGCGATGCGCCCGCAGACGCAATTGCGCCCGGCGTGCTTGGCCGCGTAGAGTTGCTCGTCGACGGCCCGCATGAACTGTTCTTCGTCGGTCGGCCCCAGCGGCTCATGGGTGCAGAAACCCAGGCTGATCGTCACGCAGGCGGCGGTGTCGGAGTCGGCATGGGGGATCGCCAGCGACTCGACCTTGCGCCGCAGCGTCTCCGCGATCTGCCGCGCGCCCGCAAACGGTGTCTCGGGCAGCAGGCAGGCAAATTCCTCGCCGCCGTAGCGCGCCACCAGGTCGGCCGGCCGGCGCAGCGTCTCGCGCAAGGTCCCGGCCAGGCGGCGCAGGCATTCATCGCCCGCCTGATGCCCGTAGCGGTCGTTGAAGCGCTTGAAGTGGTCGACGTCGATCATCAGCAGGCTCAGGTCCGAGCCGTTGCGCTTGGCCCGGCGCCACTCCGTGCTCAGCTGCGTGTCCAGGTGCCGCCGGTTGCCGATGGCCGTCAGGCCGTCGATGAAGACCCAGCGGCGCAGCTGGTCGGCCTGTGCCTTCAGCGTCAGGTGCGTGCGGGCCCGCGCGCGCACGATGGCCGGATTGATCGGCTTGCCGATGAAGTCCACCGCACCCAGCTCCAGCCCCAGCGTCTCTTCGGCCTCCTCGCGGTGGGCCGTCACGAAGATGATCGGGATCTGCGCGGTGTCCCGATCGGCCTTCAGGCGGCGGCAGACTTCATGCCCGTCCATGCCGGGCATCTCCACATCCAGCAGCACCAGGTCCGGGTGCTGGGTGCGCGCGATCTTCAGGGCCTGCTGGCCGTTGGTGGCCATCAGCACCTGGTGGTCGTGGTGGAACACCTGGTAGAGCACCTGGATGTTGATGGGCTGGTCGTCCACCACCAGGATGCGCGCGGGCCGCGGCGTCAACCCGTCGCTGAACATCATGTCGCCCATTCCGCTTCGACGTCGCGGCACATGGCCAGCGCCCGCTCGAAGTCCAGCCGCTGCACCAGGTCGTCCAGCGCCGCCAGCACGGGCGGTGCACCGGGGGCGCTGCGCAGCGGCGGCAGCACCTCGATGGCACGCATGTCCCCGATCTCCAGCAGCGTCGCCAGTTCCTCCACGGCGCGGCGCCAGGTGCCCGCCTGCGGGACCTCCCTCGCGGCCATCACGGCAACGCCGGGCGGCGCGGCGCCCTGCGCTTCATCCAGCTCGGCGGCCAGCGGCTTCAGGCGGTCGGGCAGCTCGCGCAGTACCCGGGTCGTGTGCGCACAGGCCACGGGCGAGGCCGTGCCCACCACCAGGGCCGATTCGGTGCGCAGCAGGGTCGCCGCCAATTCCGCCATCCCGATGGTCGCCAGCACGCCGCGCAGCGCGTGCAGGCAGCGCGCCGCCTGCGCCGTGGCGTCCTGGCCGTCGCCCGCGGCCAGCGCGCTGATGGCCCGGTGAAAGGCCTCGGCCTGCGCCGGCAGCTCGTCGATCAACCGCCGCAGCGCCCGCAGGTAGGCGGCGGGGTTGCCGCCCATGCGCCGGATCGCCAGAGACAGGTCGACCCCTGCGGCCTGGGCCGCAGCGATCACGCCCGGTGTCTCCTGCGGATGCGCCGCGGCCGCAGGAGACTCACGCGCTGCCGCGCTCGCCGAAGCCTGGCGCGGCACAGCCGGCCGTGCCACCCGGCCACCGGTGAGCGCCAGCAGGACCTTCACGAGGCGGTCGATGTCGAAGGGCTTGCCGATGTGGTCGTTCATGCCCGCACGCAGGCAGGCCTCGCGGTCGCTGGCCTGCGCGTTGGCGGTCATGGCCACGATGGGCAGATCCGCGGCCCCCGGCAGGCGGCGGATCTGCAGCGCAGCCTCCAGGCCGCCCATGACGGGCATCTGCAGATCCATCAGCACGGCGTCGATCGCGCCGAGGCTGTCGCCGACACACGCCACGCAGGACACGCCGTCAGCGACGATCTGCACCTGCGCGCCTTCTTCCTGCAGCAGTTCGCAGGCGACCTGCTGGTTGTTCGGGTTGTCTTCGGCCAGCAGCAGGCGCAGGCCGGCCAGTCGCCGCACACGCGCCGCAGGGGCCGGTGCCGGCAGACGCGGCGTGCCTGCACGCCGGGCGCGGCCCTGGGTCACCGCCTCGGCCAGCATCGCGGCGGTCAGCGGTTTGACCAGCAGGCCATCGAGCACCGTCTCGTCGGCTTCGGCGCGCTGCTCGACGGCCTCGCGTCCGTGGGCCGTGACCATCACGATCAGCGGCTGGCGCACCAGGCGTTCGGCGCGGATGCGCGTGGCCGTCTGCCAGCCGTCCAGGCCCTGCATGCGCCAGTCCAGCAGCACCGTGTCGATGGGCGGCAGGCCCGCGGGCCGCCGCGCGCGCAGCAGCGCCAGCGCGGCATCACCACCGTCCACCGATTCCGCCGTCCAGCCCAGCGATTCGCACATGCTGCACAAGAGGTCGCGTGCGGTGGCGTTGTCGTCCACCACCAGCGCGTGCCAGCTGCCGTGCGGCGGTCCGGCCGGCGCGGCGGGCTGGCCATCGGCCTGCAGCAGACCCGCGGCGGTCGTCGTGACTTCGGCGGGGACATCGGGCTCGACGGCCACGGGCAGTGTCAGCGTGAAGCGGAAGCAGCTGCCCACGCCCGGCTCGCTGTCCAGCGTGATCTGGCCGCCCATCATGCCCACCAGGTGCTGGCAGATGGCCAGTCCCAGGCCGGTGCCACCGTAGCGCCGCGTCGTGCTGGCCTCGGCCTGCGTGAAGCCGCTGAAGATGCGTTCGCGGTGCTCCGGCGCGATGCCGATGCCGGTGTCGCGCACGGCGATCTCGATGGCCACGCGTTCCGCCTCGCGCCACAGCACGCGCATGGACAGCACCACCTCGCCCTGCCGCGTGAATTTCGCGGCATTGCCGCTCAGGTTGACCAGCACCTGCTGCAGCCGCATCGCGTCGCCCACCAGCCGCGGCGGCAGCGCGGGGTCGATGTCGAACAGCACCTCCACCGGCTTGCCGGTGACATTCGCCGACAGCACCACGGCCAGGTCGCGCAGCAAGGGCTCCATCGCAAAGGGCTGCGGGTCCAGCGTCAGCTTGCCGGCTTCGACCTTCGAGAAATCGAGGATGTCGTTGAGCAGGCCCAGCAGCGAGCGCGCGGCGTTTTCGGTCTTGTCGGCATAGTCGGATTGGCGCGGGTTCAGCGTCGTGCGCTTGAGCAGCGCCAGCATGCCGAGGATGGCGTTCATCGGCGTGCGGATCTCGTGGCTCATGTTCGCCAGGAACTGGCTCTTGGCCGTGCTGGCCTGTTCGGCCAGCGACTTGGCCTCGATCAGCGCCAGGCGCAGCGCACGCTGCTCGGTGACGTCCACGTAGCCGATGACCACGCCCAGGTCCTGGTGCGGCACCGGCATGGCGCTGACCGACAGCCAGACCTGGCGCCGCGGGGTGCGCATGCAGATCACCTCGTCGTGCACCGCCCGGCCTTCGGTCAAGGCCCGCACGCTCGGAGACTCCGCGCGCGGCAACGGTGTGCCGTCCTCGCGCAGGAAGTGCCAGTCGCGCTCGTCCAAGCCCGCCGACAGGTACTCGGCCTTGCTGATGTCCAGGATCTGTTCGGCAGCAGGGTTGCAGTCGATGTTGTTGCCGGCGGGATCGGTGATCGTGATGCCCACCGGCAGGATGTCGTAGATGGCCTGCAGCCGCGCCAGTGCGCGCGCCGCTTCGGCCGATGCCGCCTCGGCCTGGCTGGTGGCCCGCGCGAGATCGGTGATGTCGATGCGAAAGCCCACGGTGTGGCCGTCCGCGAGGCGACGTTCGATGATGCGCAGCACGCGCCCGTTGCTCAGGTGCTGCGTGACGGCGTTGTCGGCCGCGTAGTGCCGGGCCATGCGCTCCCCGACCCACGCCTCGACGCGGCCCACCGCTTCCGCGTAGTCTCCACGCAGCGCGCCCGCGCGGATCAAGTCCTCGAAGAGCACACCCGGCTCCATGAGGGGGGCCACGCCGGCATAGGTCTGCCGGTAGCGCTCGTTGCACCAGACCAGGCGGTCCTGCGGGTCGTACAGGACAAAGGCCTCGTCGATGGCGTCGATCGCACCGCGCAGCACATCGCCCTGGCGCTTGACTTCGAGTTCCAGGGCGCGGCGGTTGGTGATGTCCTGCATCGCGCCCACCAGGCGCGGCGTGGCGTGCAGGCCGGTCTCCACTTCGCACACGGCGCGCACCCAGATCGCGCGGCCTGTGCGCGTGCGCATCGGCAGCGCCAGGTCGAAGCCCTGGCCGCGTTCCAGTGCGCCATCCACGGCCGACAACCAGGACTCGCGTCCTTCAGGCGCGCACAGATCGGCCAGCTCCTGCAGGCTGGGCTCGTGACCCGGCTCCAGGTCGAGCATGCGGCAGGTCTCGGCGGTCCACCACAGGCGACGCGTGGCCAGGTCGACCATCCAGCCGCCCACCCCGCCGATGCGTCCGGTCTGGTCCAGGAAGGCCTGGCTG
Organism: Pseudomonadota bacterium; assembly: GCA_963205115.1. Taxonomy (GTDB): domain Bacteria; phylum Pseudomonadota; class Gammaproteobacteria; order Burkholderiales; family Burkholderiaceae_C; genus Rubrivivax. The sequence continues at coordinate 126,230 of CAUJHV010000034.1, forward strand.
GCCCGCAGCGCGGCCTCGGCCGTCTTGCGCTCGGTGATGTCCGACTCGACGGCCATGAAGCCGGTCAGGTTGCCGGCATCGTCGACCAGCGGCTGGATGTCGATGTCCAGCCAGTAGCACCGGCCATGCCGTCCGCGGTTGAGGATCTCCCCACGGAAGCCCTGGCGGGCATTCAGTGCCGCACGCAGGGAAGCGATGGTCTGCGGATCGGTGCCCTCGAACTGCAGCAGCGATCCGGGCAAACGCCCGCGCACCTCGTCGGCCGAGTAGCCGCTCATGCGCTCGAAACCGTCGTTGACCCAGACGATGCGGCGCTCCGCGTCCGTGATCACCACGGCGTTGCTCGTGCGGCGTGCGACCAGCGCCAGTCGGCTGAGGTCGGCCGTCATGCGTCGCGCGAGTTCCTCGGCTTCCTGGCGACCCAGCACCTGGCGCGCCATCAGCGATGCCAGCAATGCGCTGACCAGCAGCCCCAGGCCGGCCACGAGAACGACACCCAGCCGGGAAAAGCCGTTTTCGAAGGCCGGCGTGCTGGACACGCGCAAGGTCGCCTGGCGGCCTGGCAGATCGACCAGCGTGTACGCCTGGTAGCGCGGCGCATGCGGCGCCGTGTCACTGGCCACGTCCGGCGTTCCGCGCGGGGCCGAGTCGTGCATCAGCGGACCCGTCGCCGTGCCGCTGCTGGAGTCGAACAGTTCCACGCGCGCCATGCCGGAGACGACGTCGCTCAGATCGGACAGCAGTTCACCGACGACGATCGGCGCGTACAGCAGGCCCGGCGCGGCCGACGCGCGGAAGTCCTCCGGCACCGGTCCTTCAGGCACCAGCGGCACGAACAGCAGCACGCCCGGGCTGCGGCGCTGGTCCTGCACCAGCGTGATGGTGCCGGTGACCGTGGGCACGCCGGAGGCCAGGGCCTGCAGCGCAGCCGCGCGCCGCAAGGGTTCGGAGCCCACGTCCAGCCCCAGCGCACCCTGGTTGTTCACGGCGGGCTCGATGTTCTTGATGACGAACAGGTCGCCTTCGTCGCGCCGCTCGAGCTGGCGCAGCGCGAAGCCCGGCGCGCCGTCGGCGCGCTCGCTGGCGACGAAGGCGTCGAGTTCGCCGCGCGGCACGCGCTGGATGAAGCCGAATCCGCGCACGCCACCAAAGTGCATGCGCATGTTCAGCGTGGCCACGTAGCGGCGGAAGGTCTCGCGCGAGACCCTGGCATGCGTGGCGTACAGCCCGCGCGCGCCGTTCAGGCCGTCGATGGGGCGCAAAAAGCGGTTGGCGATCTCGGCGACTTCGCGCGCGACGATGCGATCGAACGCGGCCTGTGCATCCGCGCGGGTGCGCGCATCCAGCCATGCGGCGCTGGCCAGGGCCAACACCGCACCCAGCAGGAACACCAATGCCGGAAGCCATCGGGCAGCCCGGTGCTGAAACGACGGTTCTGACAAACGCATGAGAGGGGCAGGCCACCCGAAGGGCACACCGCAGCGGTAGACCTGCGGTCTCTGGAGTCTGCAGCCCGACGCCCTGTGCGAATGGCCGAACACCCTGGGCGAAGCGGGCCTGATCGGGGTGCCGGGGCGATCACCTCCAGCGGCGGGTTTCGATGGCCCGTCCGCGGTCAGACGGGTCCGGGCCCGCTATAAACAGCGGCTTGCGCCCTTCATTCACCCACCAGGCCCGATTCCCATGAAAAACCCGAGCAACCCCTTCCTGGCCGCGCTGCGCGCCGGCCAGTCCCCGATCGGCCTGTGGGTCGGGTTGGTCGATGCCAACGCGGCGGAGTCGCTGGCCGGCGGCGGCTTCGACTGGCTGCTGCTGGATGCCGAACACGCACCCAACGACGTGCGCACGATCCTGGACCAGTTGCGCGCGGTGGCGCCCTACCCCTCGCACCCGATCGTGCGCCCGCCCGTGGCCGATGTGGCGCTGATCAAGCGCTACCTGGACATCGGCGTGCAGACCTTCCTGGTGCCGATGATCGACACGCCCGAGCAGGCCTCGCTGATGGCGCGCGCGATGCGCTACCCGCCGCGCGGCATCCGCGGCGTGGGCGCGTCGCTGGCCCGCGCCTCGCGCTGGAACCAGATCGACAACTACATCCACGTCGCCGACGAAGAGATCTGCCTGCTGGTGCAGGCCGAGACGCCGACCGCCATCGGCAACCTGAAGGCCATCGCGCAGACCGATGGCGTCGACGGTGTCTTCTTCGGCCCGGCCGACCTGTCGGCCACCATGGGCTACCGCGGCCAGCCCACGCACCCGGCCGTGCACCGCGTGATCCTGGACGGCATCGCCACGGTGCGCGCGGCCGGCAAGGCCGCGGGACTGATCGCCACCGATGCCACGCTGGCGCGCGAATACCTGCAGGCCGGCGCGCAGTTCGTCGCCGTGGGCGTGGATGCGCTGCTGCTGGTCAAGGCCGCGCGCGACCTGGCCACGGCCTTCGGCCGCAAGGCCTGAAGCCGCAAGGGCCCAGGACGCGCGCAGGCCTTCAGCCCCGCAGCGTGCGGTTGAAGAGCTCCAGCGTGCGCCCCCAGGCCTGGCGCGCGGCGTTGTCGTCGAAGCGCGGCGTGGTGTCGTTGTGGAAGCCGTGCTGCGTGCCCGGGTAGGTGTAGGCCTGGAACTTCACGCCGGCCACCTCGAGCGTGTCCTTGTAGGGCGGCCAGCCGGCGTTGATGCGCTCGTCGTTGGAAGCGAAGACGATGCACAGCTCGGCCTTGATGGCGCCGACGGCGTCCAGCGCCGGTGCCGGCCCGTAGAAGGGCGCACCGGCCACGAGTTCGGGCACGCGCGTGGCCAGCATGTTGACCACGCCGCCGCCGTAGCAGAAGCCCACCGCGCCGAGCCGGCCGTTGCCGCCGGCCACGCCACGCGCCCAGCGCGCGCTGGCCACGAAGTCGTCGGCGACCTTGCGCAGATCCAGCTTCGTGAAGGCCTCGCGTGCCTTGTCCTCGTCGCCCGGGTAGCCGCCCTGCGTCGTCAGCGCATCCGGCGCCACGGCGATGAAGTTTTCCAGCGCCAGCCGCCGCGCGACGTCTTCGATGTGCGGGTTCAGCCCGCGGTTCTCGTGCGCCACCAGCACCACCGGCAGCGTGCCCGAGGCCTGCGCCGGCCGGGTCACGTAGGCATTGATGCGGCCGTTGCCCGTGGGGGAATCGATCACCACGCGCTCGATACGGATGCGCGCATCGTCCGGCTTGACCTTCTGCGCCATCGCGAAATCCGGGCTCAGCGCCGCCAGCATGGCCGCGGCCGAGGTGCCGGCAGCGGCATAACGCCCGGCGCGGTCGAGGAAGCCGCGACGGTCGATCAAACCGTGCACGTACTGGTCGAACAGGCGCAGCACGTCGGGATGGAAATCGGCGGCCGTCAGCCGGCCCTTGTCTTTCGGATGCATGGAAGCTCCTGGCGATTTTGTGAGAGGCCGGCTGCGGCGTTCGGCACCGGGCTACGACCTGGCCCATTTGTAACGCGGGAAGCGGCAGTCCCGCCTTCGGATTGACACGGTGGGGGTGGATCGCCTATTGTTACCAAATGCAACGCGCGAACGGGGTGAACCCACCGCGTTCCGAACAGTCAAAACGACCTCGACGTCGTTGGGAAATCCATGTCATTCACCCTGCGCGCACGCGTGGCAGGCATGCTGGCGTTGGCCGCTGCCTTGGCCAACGCCAGTCCAGCCCGCGCGGACACGCTGACCGTCACCCAACTGCAGGATGACGGGCCCGGCTCATTGCGCGAAGCCGTTGCGCAGGCCAATGCGACGCCCGGCGCGGACACCATCCGCTTCGGGCTGTCGGGCACGGTGACGCTGCTGTCGCCGTTGATCGTCAGCGACGACCTGCTGATCGATGGCGCCGGCCAGCGCGTGACGCTCAGCGGCTCCGGGCAGGTCACGCTGCTGGTGCAGAAGGAGCCGGCCAAGACGCTCGACATCGCGCGGCTGACCCTGCGCCAGGCCAATGCCTCGCAAAGCGCAGGCGGCGCGATCCACAGCCGTGGCAACCTGCGCATCACCGAATCGCTGCTGCTGGGCAACACGGCGCCGATGGGCGGCGCGGTCTACAGCACCGGCGCGCAGCTGGTGGTCGTCAATTCCACCTTCGCGCGCAACCGCGCCTTGTCCTGGGGCGGCGCGATCGCCGTCGGCCCGGGCACGCAGGCCACCATCACGTACAGCACCTTTGTCGACAACGACGCGGCCGATTTCGGCGGCGCGCTGTTCCAGAACCCGATCTACGACACACGCGTCAACACGGGCTCCGTCGTGCTGCGCAACACCGTCATCTCCGGCAGCGCCGTGAAGGGCAACTGCAGCAGCATCAGCAACCGGCTGATCGACGGCGGCGGCAACCTCAACAGCGACAGCAGCTGCCCGTTCAGCGCTGCCGAGCGCAGCGCCAACCACACCAACGCGCAGCTGGGCGAACTGGCCTGGCACGGCGGCCCGACCATGACCTATGGCCTGCTGGCAGGCAGCCCGGCCATCGACAGCGCGGTCGATCTGCGCGCCGATGCGAGCGCACCCGCCACCGACCAGCGCGGCCCCGGATATGCCCGCGCGCAGGGCCCGGCCTCCGACCGCGGGGCCTTCGAGCTGCAGCCGGCCGAGCGCACGGCCCTGGGCCTTGCACCGGCCAGCCCCGCCGCGGCCCCCGTGACGGGCAGCAGCCCCGCCGCGGCGGCCAACACCGCGATGCGCCCATCGCTCTCGCGCCAGCCCTGATACGGTTGGCGCTCACTCACCGGTTCGGTGAGTCCTGCGGTGATATCGCCGAGATCATCAGCGGCCAAGTCCCACTCGACGCGCACTCCTGGCAACGCGCGCGGGCAGCGCCCGTCCACTTGACCCCCGTCAGCCTGCGGCCACCCCGGCTGTGCGAAGCTTCGCCGCCTTGCGCGCAGCCATGGACCGGCCCCTCGATACACCCGACCCGCAAGCGACGGACGCCCCCACCGTCGCGGCGTCTGCGCTGGCGCCCGCGCCGCCGCCGCCCCTGGAGCTGCAGGCCGGGCAGGTCATCGGCGGATACCGGCTGGAGCAGGCGCTGCACACCGGCGGCTTCGCCCACATCTGGAGCGTGAGCCCGGCCGGCGCGGCCGATCCCGGGCTGCCGCTGATCATGAAGGTGCCGCGCCTGCTGGGCGGGCGCGAACCGGCGGCCATCATCGGCTTCGAGGCCGAGCGGCTGATCCTGCCCACGCTGGCCGGGCCGCACGTGCCGCGCTTCGTGGCCTCGGGCGGTTTTGCCGGCCAGCCCTACATCGTGATGGAGCGCATCGCGGGCGATTCGCTGCGGCCGCGCCTGGACGCCGCGCCCTTGCCCATCACCGAGGTGGCCGACCTGGGCGCGCGCACGGCGCAGGCCCTGGACGCGCTGCACGCCATGCGCGTGGTGCACCTGGACGTCAAGCCCAGCAACGTGATGCTGCGGCCTGACGGCACAGCCGTGCTGGTGGATTTCGGGCTGGCCTGCCACCGCCGCCTGCCGGACCTGCTGGACGAATCCATCGCGCTGCCCCTGGGCACCGGGCCCTACATGTCGCCCGAGCAGGTGCAGAACGTGCGTCGCGACCCGCGTTCGGACCTCTTCGCGCTGGGCGTGATGCTCTACCACTTCGTCACTGGCGTGCGGCCTTTCGGCGCGCCGGACACGGTGCGCGGCCTGCGCCGGCGGCTGTATACCGAGGCCGTGCCGCCGCGCAGCGTGCGCGAGGAGTGCCCGCCCTGGCTGCAGGAAGTCATCCTGCGCTGCCTGGAGGTGGACCCCGCGCAGCGCTGGCAGACCGGCGCCGAACTGGCGCAGGCCCTGCGCCACCCCGGCGGCGTGATCCTGACCGAACGTGCCGAGCGGATGCAGACCGAAGGCCGCATGACGCGGCTGCGGCGATGGCTGCGCACGCGCCAGGCCGCACCCGCGCAAGCACCGGCGCCCAGCGTGTTGACCCGCTTGATGAAGGGGCCGCTGATCGTCGCCGCGGTCGACGTGGACAACGGCTCGCCGGCGCTGCTGGAACGCCTGCGCCATGCCGTGGGACGTGTCGTGGCCGCCGAGCCCGGTGCACGGCTGGCCTGCGTGAGCGTGATGCGCGTGGGCGGCATCCGCGTGGACGACTTCATGGACGAGCAGGGGCGCGCCACGCATGTCAAGCAGCTGGTCGCCCTGCGCCACTGGGCCGAGCCCATCGGCCGTGCGCTCTCGCTGGACGACCGCCGGCTGACCTACCACGTGCTGGAGTCCGCCGACCCGGCCGCAGCGCTGCTGGACTACGTGCAACGCAGCGAAGCCGAGCACCTGCTCATGGGCGCACGCGGCCAGTCGGCCCTGCGCCGCTATCTGGGCAGCGTCAGCTCGCAGGTCGTGGCGCAGGCCAGCTGCACGGTGACCGTGGTGCGCGTGTGAGCGCTCATGGCCGTTCCAAAGCGCTCACACCGCAGCGCCATGGCGTGAAGCTACCCTGATGACCAATCCCTGCCTGCGCTGCGGCGCCTGTTGCGCGGCGTTCCGCGTGGACTTCGCGCGCGAGGAGCTGCAAAGCGTTGGCGGCCACGTGCCTGACGGGCTGACGGTCGCGCTGGGCAGCCACACCTGCCGCATGCGCGGCACCGACCACACGCCGCCGCGCTGCGCGGCGCTGGTGGGCACGGTGGGCGTGCAGGCCTCCTGCGGCATCCACGAATGGCGGCCCTCGCCCTGCCGCGAGTTCGGGCTGCGCGCGCCGGTGGGTGTCGGCGACGAGGCCTGCGACGCCGCCCGGCGCCGTGCCGGTTTGCCGCCGCTGGGAAACTGACCGCGCGCCGCCGGCCTGTTCCCGCGCTCGCGGCCGGCCTTGCTGCCTAGGATCGCGGGATGAGTGCCATCACCCTGGACGGACGCAGCCTGCAGTCGCTGCTCGACGAGACCGTGCTCAGCGCCTGTCTGCGCGCGGGCGTGGACGTGCCGCATTCCTGCAAGAGCGGCGTGTGCCACACCTGCCTGCTGTCCTGCGTGGCCGGCAGCGTGCCGGCACGCGCGCAGCGCGGGCTGCCGGAGCACCTGAAGGACCGCGACTACCTGCTGGCCTGCCAGTGCGTGCCGCAGGGTCCGCTGGCGCTGCAACGCCCGCAGCCCCAGGACATGATCACCGCCTGCACGCTGCTGGCGGCCCTGCCCCACAGCCAGGGCGGGCTGACCATCGAGTTCGAGTCCTCGCGCGAGTGGCAGCTGCGCCGCGGCCAGGTGCTGTGCTGGGTGCGCGAGGGCCAGACCGATCTGGAACACGAACCGCGCTGGACCGTGCTGCGCGACAGCCAGCCCGGCTGCAGCGACTATGCACGCTGGGCCTTGTCCGGCCCGCCGCCCGCACCCTTCGGACCGGTCGTCCAGTTCGGGGCGACAGTGCTGGTGCGCGGCCCGCTGGAACCCGACGCGCGGCTCGAGGCGCCCCGCACCGAATGCCCCGCCCCCGAGCCGGACGCGGCGCTGTGGGCCGGCTTCGACGAGCGCCTCATCCGCCGCGCGCTGGAAGACTTCTATGCGCAGGTCTACGCCGATGCGCAGCTGGCGCCGTATTTCGAGGGCGTGACGCAGGCGCGCGCCGTCGACAAGCAGTTTTCCTTCATGAAGCAGTGCCTCACAGGCGAGAAGGTCTACTTCGGCAACCGGCCGCGCAACGCGCACCACGGGATGATCATCTCCGACGCGCTGTTCGATTACCGCCAGGATCTGATGCGCCGCACGCTCGCGCGCCACGGCCTGAGTGCCGACCACATCGCGCGCTGGCAGCGCATCGAAGAACACTTCCGCGGCGACATCGTCAAGGCCGCCGCCTGGCCCCGGCTGGTTGACGGGCAGCCCGTGCACCACGAGGGCTTCGCCCGCGAGACACTCAGCGCAGACACCCTCTGCGACCATTGCCAGGCCCCCATCGCTGCCGGCACCTCGGTGCTGTACCACCGCCGCACCGGCAAGGTCAGCTGCGCCGCCTGCGAGGGCTGACACCGAGGAAACGGCCGCCGATCCAGGCACATCCAGTTGCCAATGTCGGGGTCACGCCTAGGCGTTCTCCGCTGCGCCCCCCCGATCGACTTGTGGTACACATATGCCCATCGATGGGGAGTAGCTTCATCCCTCCGTGGTCCGGCAGCCTCGCCGCCCTTGGAAGGATCAACAGGTCGTCAATACGAAGCCGATTGGCTTCCGGCCTGTTGGGCATAGAAGAATAACTACAAGCTCGGCAAGACCTTCGATCCGCCGTCACTCCCGGACGTGCAACGCCATGGCGCCAGCCAGGCGTGGACCTGCACGCGGGCGTGTGTCTGATCGTTCGTTGCACAGGTCTTGCCATGGAATTTCTGTCCCTCGCCTGGTGGTCGGCACTCTTGTCGATCATCCTTATCGATCTGGTTCTCGCTGGCGACAACGCCATCGTCATCGCCCTGGCGGCACGCAAGCTCCCCGCCCAACTCCAGAAGAAAGCCATCATCTGGGGAACGGTCGGCGCCATCGTCGTGCGCGCCGCCATGACCGTGGGCGTGATCTGGCTGCTCAAACTGCCCGGCCTGATGCTGGCAGGCGGCCTGGGCCTGCTGTGGATCGCCTACAAGCTGCTGGCCGAAGACCCTGACGGCGCGCATGAAGGCGCTTCCGCCACGACCTTCTGGGGTGCCATGCGCACCATCGTCATCGCCGACGCGCTGATGGGCGTGGACAACGTGCTGGGCATCGCCGGCGCGGCCAAGGGCGCGATGGACCTGGCCGTGCTGGGCCTGCTGATCAGCGTGCCCATCGTCGTCTTCGGCAGTCAGGTGGTGCTGCGCCTCGTGCAGCGCTGGCCGGTGATCATCCAGCTCGGCGCCGCTGTGCTGGCCTTCACCGCCGCACAGATGATCCTGGGCGAACGCCTGCTGCAGCCCTACCTGGGCGGTGAAGACGCCATGCAGACCACGCTGCGCGTCGGCCTCTACGTGGTGTCGATCGCAGGCGTCCTTGCCGCGGGCCGTTGGCACAACCGGCATCGGGCTGCCGATGACGGCGGCGCCCACACCATCACCGCAGCCCCCAGTGCGAGCCCGACTGGCGGCACCCCTGCGAAGACCGCCTGACCGCATCGAGAGGAGCCCCAGATGGATACGCTCATCGTCTACATCGACGACGCGGACTACGCGACGCGGCAGTTGACCCCGATGCTCAACGGCCTGGAAGCAATGCACTGCATCCTGGTCGGGTGCCCGCCGCGGCTGAACCGCCACGCCGGCCAATGGGTGTCGAAGGAGGCACACAAGCGCTGGCGCCAGGAGTGGGGCGAAAAGGTGCTGACGGACATCGCGCGCGAGGTCGGTCAGCGCGGCAACACGGTCAGCACCCGCGTCGCCCACGACCGCCTGGTGAACGTGACACGCCAGCTGCGCGGCCAGTTCGGCGGCGCGCGTGTGTTCGACGCGCGCCGGCCCAAGCTCGGCCATCCGCTCGAACCCGTGACCCAGGACCAGCCGAGCCAGGATCCGCCGTCACCGTGGCTGGTGGTCGGCAGCGCCATGGCGCTGGGCGCGGCGGTGAGCAGCGTGGTGGAGTAAGGCGGTCAGGCGGCGTGCAGGCACGCGCCTGGGGCGCCAGCGCGGCGCAGCCTCGCGCTGACCCCTACCCCTGCCGCAACCGGAACCGCTGCAGCTTGCCTGTCTCCGTGCGCGGCAGGCTGTCGCGGTACTCGATGGCGCGCGGGTACTTGTAGGGCGCGATCGTCTGCTTGACGAAGTCCTGCAGCGCGGCGGTCATCGCCGCGTCGCCGGTGTGGCCCGGGCGCAGCACGACGATGGCCTTGATGATCTGGCCGCGCTGTTCGTCGTCCTGACCGATCACGCCGCACTCGGCCACCGCGGGGTGCAGCAGCAGCGCGCTTTCCACTTCCGGGCCGGCGATGTTGTAGCCGCCGCTGATGATCATGTCGTCGGTGCGCGCCTGGTAGACGTACTGCCCGTCCGCATCGATGAGGTAGGCATCGCCGGTGAGGTTCCAGCCGTTCTGGACATAGGTCTTCTGGCGGTCGTCGTCCAGGTATTTGCAACCCGTGGGGCCACGGATGGCCAGGCGGCCGACCGTGCCGCGAGGCACTTCCTTTCCGTGGTCGTCCAGCAGGCAGGCGCGGTAGCCGGGCACGGGCACGCCCGTGGCGCCGCCGCGCGCCTGCAACTCGTCGGCCGAGACGAAGATGTGGAACAGCTCGGTCGAGCCGATGCCGTCGATGATGGTGATGCCGGTGGCGTCCTTCCACAGCTGCCGCGTGGCGGCCGGCAGGGCCTCGCCGGCGCTCACGCATTTGCGCAGGCTCGCGAGATCGAACTTCGGCACCTGCGCCGCCATCGCGCGGTAGGACGTGGGCGCCGTGAACATCACCGTGGCGCGGTGCTGCTGCACAGCCGCGAGCAGCACGTCGGGCGTGGCCTTTTCCAGCAGCACGGTGGCCGCGCCGATGGCCATCGGAAAACACAGCAGGCCGCCCAGGCCGAAGGTGAACGCCAGCGGCGGGCTGCCGATGAAGATGTCGTCCGGTGAGGCGCGCAGCACGTGCGCCGGCCAGCATCGGCAGGCGGCGATCACGTCGCGGTGGAAATGCATCGCGGCCTTGGGCTGGCCCGTCGTGCCGGAGGTGAAGGCCATCAGGCAGATGTCGTCGGCCGCGCTGTCGCAGGCCGTGAATTGGTCTGACTGGCGCGCCGCGGCCTGCTCCAGCGGCGAGGCGGTCACGTCGTTGAACAGCATCACCCGCGTCAGGCTCGGCGTGCCCACGGCCGCAGCTTCGAGCTCGGCGGCCAGGCGCGCGTCACACAGCGCGAGGTTCACCTGGGCCTTTTCGATGATGCCCTTGAGCTCGCGCGCACGCAGCAGCGGCATGGTGCCCACGGCGATGCCACCGGCCTTGATCACGGCCAGGAAGGCCATCGCCAGCATCGGGCTGTTGGCGCCGCGCAGCAGCACGCGCTGGCCGGGGATGAGGCGCAGTTCCAGCACCAGCAGGTTGGCGATGCGGTTGACCTGCTGCTGAACCTGGGCGTAGGTCCAGCGGCGGCCGTCGCCGCCGATCAGGCAGGTACGGGCGCCCTGCCCGGCCGCCACGCGGGCGTCCAGCAATTCGGTCGCGGCGTTCAGCCGCACGGGCCCCTGCAGTGCTTCGAGCTCGGGCAGATCGAAGACAAATTCGGGCAGATCCGCGGCGGCCGGCAGGCGGTCCCGCGCGAAGGTGTCAACGGCGCTGTTCATGGTGAATTACTTTAGATCTAAACTAATTGGGTTGACCAGATCTCGGTTTCCCGCACTCGCGGCGGCTTGCCGCGCCATGCGGAACCAGGGCCGGTCAGGCATGCCGCACCGGTCACAGAAGGCGAGATACACCCATGAGACATCCCGCGTCAACTGCCGCCTGGCGCCCGGTCGATTTCCAGCCGCTGGGCGCCCGCGCAAGACCCGCATCGAGCCCACTGACACCACCCGGGAGCCGCCCATGAGCCTGACGAGAGACGACTGCGCCGCGCGCGATCGCAAGGACCCGCTGGCGCCGCTGCGGGAGCAATTCGAGCTGCCGCACGGGGTGATCTACCTGGACGGCAATTCGCTGGGCGTGCTGCCGCGCGAGACGCCGGCGCGCGTGGCGCAGGTCATCGCGCAGGAATGGGGCGCGGACCTCATCCGCAGCTGGAATTCCGCCGGCTGGATGACGCTGCCGCAGCGCATCGGCGACAAGATCGCGCGCCTGGTGGGCGCCGGTGCGGGCGAGTTGGTCGTGGCCGACGCGACCTCGATCAACCTGTACAAGGTGCTGGCCGCCGCACTGGCCATGCAGCAGGCCGACGCGCCGGGGCGCACGGTCATCGTCTCCGAGCGCAGCAATTTCCCCACCGACCTCTACATCGCCGATTCACTGGCGCAGCAGCACGGCTGCCGCCTGGAACTGCTGGAGCCGGAGGAGCTGCTGCCGCGCCTGCAGGGCCCGCATGGCGCCGACGTGGCGCTGCTGATGCTCACCCACGTCAACTACCGCACCGGCCGCATGCACGACATGGCCGCGCTGACGGCCGCGGCCCACGCGGCTGGCGCAACGGCGGTCTGGGACCTGGCGCATTCGGCCGGCGCCGTGGCGGTGGACCTGCATGCCGCGAATGCCGACTTCGCCGTGGGCTGCGGCTACAAATACCTCAACGGCGGCCCGGGCGCCCCGGCTTTCGTGTGGGCGCATCCGCGCCACGCGGACCGTTTCCGCCAGCCGCTGTCGGGCTGGATCGGGCACGCCGCGCCGTTCGAGTTCACACCCGACTACCGCCCCGCGCCGGGCATCGCGCGCTACCTGTGCGGCACGCCGCCCATCCTGTCGATGGCCGCGCTGGAGTGCGGCGTGGACACCGTGCTGGCGGCCGAACCGCTGGGCGGCATGGCGGCGCTGCGCAGCAAGTCGCTCGAGATGACACGTCTCTTCGCCGATCTGGTCGAGTCACGCTGCGCCGGCCACGGGCTGCGTGTGGTCTCGCCACGAGACGACGCGCTGCGCGGCAGCCAGGTCTGCCTGGCGCGCGACGACGGGGCCTACGCCATCGTGCAGGCCCTGATCGGGCGCGGCGTGATCGGCGACTTCCGCGCGCCGGACGTGCTGCGCTTCGGTTTCACGCCGCTCTACCTGCGCTTCGTCGACGTCTGGGACGCCGTGGAGCAGCTGCACCAGGTCGTGGCCAGCGGCGAGTGGTGCGACGCGCGCTTTGCCGCCCGCGCGGCCGTGACCTGAGCGACGCCAACGACACGCCCCGGCCGCCTGTCCCACACATCGCGAATCACTCCCGAGGAGACGACCATGAGCACTGCATCCGACCTGCCCGCCACGACCGGCACAGGCGAACAGATCGTGCGCGACGAAGGCGCGAAGACCGACTTCTCGCGCGACATGAGCTACGGCGACTATCTGCACCTGGACCAGGTGCTCAGCGCCCAGCACCCGCTGTCGCCGGACCACAACGAGATGCTGTTCATCGTGCAGCACCAGACCAGCGAGTTGTGGATGAAGCTCATGCTGCACGAACTGCGCGCTGCCGTGCGCTGCGTGGCGGCCGACGAGCTGGGCAGCGCCTTCAAGATGCTGGCGCGCGTGAGCAAGATCATGGAGCAGCTGGTGCACGCCTGGGACGTGCTGGCCACGATGACGCCGCCCGAATACAGCGCCATCCGGCCCTACCTGGGCCACTCCAGCGGCTTCCAGAGCTGGCAGTACCGCTGCATCGAATTCAGCCTCGGCAACAAGAATGCCGCGATGCTCAAGCCGCACGCGCACAGCGCGCAACGCCTGGCCGAGGTGCAGGCCGCGTACGACGCGCCGTCGCTGTACGACGAGGCCCTGCGGCTGCTGTCGCGTCGCGGCCTGGCGGTACCGGCCACGCACACCGCACGCGACTGGACGCAACCCTACGTGGAAAGCGACGCGGTCGAGCAGGCCTGGCTGGCCGTCTACCGCGACCCGAAGGCGCATTGGGACCTCTACCAGCTGGGCGAGGAACTGACCGACCTGGAGGACGCCTTCCGGCTCTGGCGCTTCCGCCACGTGACCACGGTCGAACGCATCATCGGCTTCAAGCGCGGCACGGGCGGCACCAGTGGCGTGGGGTACCTGCGCAAGATGCTGGACGTGGTGCTGTTCCCGGAAATCTGGCGGCTGCGCACGGATCTTTGAGGCGGCGCGGGCGGCACGGGCGGGGCCATCGGTGCACGCCAGGCGCCGGGCTTTCAAGCGCCAGCGTCAGCGGACATCCACGCCGGGGGGGGTTGATGTCCATCAAATGCGAATCATTCGCATTTGGGCTAGACTGCGGCCATCGTTTCACTCCGCTCGCGCACCATGGCCTCCACCCTGTTTCTCCAGCCGTCGCCGTCAAAAACCCGCCCCGCAGACGGCGCCATGCTGATGTCCGGCCCACTGCGCACCTCGTTGGGCCGCCTGGCTGGGCTGCTGAGCGTCGCCGCCGCCAGCCTCCTGGCCTTGTCCCCCGCTCAGGCGCAGGAACAGGTGCTGAACATCTATTCCGCCCGCCACTACCCCACCGACGAAGCGCTCTACACCGGCTTCACCAAGGCCACGGGCATCCGCATCCAGCGCGTGGACGCCGACGACGCCGGCATTCTGGCCCGGCTGAAAACCGAAGGCAGCGCCTCGCCGGCCGATGTGATCCTGCTCGTGGATGCGTCCCGGCTGTGGCGCGCGGAAGTCGACGGGCTGTTCAAGCCGGTGAAGTCCGAGCTGCTGGAGCAGGCGATTCCGGCGACCCTGCGCGCCAAGCAAGATGCCGACGGCGGCACGCCGTGGTTCGGCCTGTCGACCCGGGCACGGGTCATCGTCTACGACAAGCAGAAGATCAAAAAGGAAGACGTCGACACCTACGAGGAACTCGGCGACCCGAAGCTCAAGGGCCAGTTGTGCATCCGCAGCGGTGCGCACCCCTACAACCTGAGCCTCTTCGGCGCGATGGTCGAACACATCGGCCCGGAGAAGACCGAGGCCTGGCTCAAGGGCATGGTCGCCAACATGGCCCGCGCCCCCAAGGGCGGCGACACCGACCAGATCAAGGCCGTGGCCTCAGGTGAATGCGGGGTGGCCGTGACGAACACCTATTACCTGGCCCGCCTGATGCGCTCGACCAAACCCGAGGACGTGGCTGTGACCGAGAAGCTCGGCGTCGTCTTCCCGAACCAGGCCACCTGGGGCACACACGTCAACATCGCCGGCGGTGCCGTGGCCCGTTACGCCAAGCACCCGCAGGCCGCCGTGAAATTCCTGGAGTACCTGGCCAGCCCTGAGGCCCAGAACCACTTCGCCAACGGCAACAACGAATGGCCGGCGGTCAAGGGCCTGCGCTTCGACAACCCGGCCTTGAAGGCCATGGGCGGCGCCTCCTTCAAGAGCGAGCTCGTGCCCATCTCGCGCGTGGGCATGAACCAGGTCAAGGTCCAGCAGATGCTGGATCGGGTGGGCTTCAAGTAGCCCAATCGCGCCACAATTGCGGACCGCGCCAACCTGCCGCCCAGGCGAAGGATCACGATGGACACCCGCACCAATCCCCACCGTCTGCGCGTCGACCGCCTGCGCGAAACCATGCAGCGCGAAGGCATCCATGCCGTGCTCGTGCCCAGTGCCGACCCGCACCTCAGCGAATACCTGCCGGCACACTGGCAGGCGCGCGAGTGGCTGTCGGGCTTCACCGGCTCGATGGGCACGCTGGTGGTGGCCGCTGACCGCGCGGCGCTGTTTGCCGACAGCCGCTACTGGGTGCAGGCCGAGGCCGAACTCGCCGGCAGCGGCATCGAACTCGTCAAGATTCCCACCGGCAGTTCCGCGCTGCACGTCGAGTGGCTCGCGCAGCACACACCGCGTGGCGCCGCCGTGGCCGTCGACGGGCTGGTGCTGGGCCTGGCGGCCGCGCAGGAGCTGCGCACGGCGCTGGACAAGGCCGGCGTGAAGCTGCTGACCGACAGCGACCCCATCGACGCGATCTGGCCCGACCGGCCGGGCCTGCCGGCGGCGCCGCTGTACGCGCACCTCGCGCCCTTTGCGGCCGTGGCGCGTGCCGCCAAGCTCGCGCAGGTGCGCGAAGCCATGGCCCGCGCCGGCGCGACGCACCACTTCGTCTCCACCGTCGACGACATCGCCTGGATCACCAACCTGCGCGGCAACGACGTCAGCTACAACCCGATCTTCCTGGCCCACCTGCTGATCGACCTCAGCGGCGCGACGCTCTTCGTCGGCGCGGGCAAGGTGGATCTCGCGCTGCAGACCGCCCTGGCCGCCGACGGGGTGCGCCTGTCGCCCTACGAGCAGGCCAGCGCGACGCTGCGCGCGCTGCCCGCCGATGCCACGCTGCTGCTGGACCCGCGGCGTGTCACCTTCGGGCTGCGCCAGGCCGTGGCCGAGGGCGTCAAGCTCGTGGAGGCCATCAACCCCAGCACGCTGGCCAAGAGCCGCAAGACGGCTGACGAAGCCGCGCATGTGCGCGACGCGATGATCGAAGACGGTGTCGCCATGTGCCGCTTCTACGCGGCCTTCGAGGCCGCGATGGCCCGCGGTGAGCGCATCACGGAACTGACCGTCGACGAGTGGCTCACCGCCGAACGCGCCCAGCGCCCCGGCTTCAAGGGCCTGAGTTTTTCCACCATCGCCGCGTTCGCCGCCAACGGCGCGATGCCGCACTACCGCGCGATGCCCGATTCACACGCCGTCATCGCGGGCGACGGCCTGCTGCTGATCGACAGCGGCGGCCAATACCTCGGCGGCACGACCGACATCACACGCGTGTGGCCCATCGGCACACCCAGCGCGGCGATGAAGCGTGACTACACCCTGGTGCTCAAGGGCACGATGGCGCTGAGCCGCGCGCGATTCCCGCGCGGCACGCCGGGCCCGATGCTCGACGCGCTGGCACGTGCGCCGCTGTGGGCCGAAGGCATCGAATTCGGCCACGGCACGGGTCACGGCGTGGGCTACTTCCTCAACGTGCACGAGGGCCCGCAGGTCATCGGCAAGGCCGTCGTCACGCCGCACATGGCGATGGAGCCGGGCATGATCACCAGCATCGAGCCCGGTGTCTACCGTCCCGGTCAATGGGGCGTACGCATCGAGAACCTGGTGCTCAACGTACCCGCCACGACGGCCGAAGGCCAGACTTTCGGCGAGTTCCTCGAGTTCGAGACGCTGACGCTGTGCCCCATCGACACCCGCTGCATCGACCGCACGCTGCTGCGCGCCGACGAGGTGGCCTGGCTCGACGGCTACCACGCCACCGTGCGCGAGCGCCTGGCGCCGCGGCTGGACGGCGCGGCACGCGACTGGCTGATGGTGCGCACCGAGCCGCTGGTTTGAGCCGCTGACAGCGCGGACTTGCGCGGGGCCGCGCCTCAGCCGGCCGCCGGTGCGAGCCCGAGTGCGTCGTGCACGGCCGCATGCAGACGCGTGGACGGGTCGGCCAGTGCGTTCATCACGCCCAGGTGGTGACAGCCCGGCACGTCCTCCACCGTGCCCACCACGCGGCGGCCCCAGGCGCGGCGGATGGTGCGCGCCTGGCGGTGGAATTCATCGCTCTCCGCTTCGCCGACGAAGGCCAGCAGCTGCTTGCCGTCGGCGTGCACCAGCGGCATCGCGGCCGGGCTGAGCCGCCGTGCTTCGGCGGCATCGAGGCCGATGTCCGCGGCCAGGAAAGGCGCGCGGCGCAGCGGCTTGAGGTCGAACAGGCCCGACACGGCCACGGCCGTGCGCACCAGATCCGTCGGCAGGTCCGGCGCGAAGGCCGGCCAGTCGCAGGCCAGCATCATCGCGGCCAGGTGACCGCCGGCCGAGTGGCCGGTGACGACGATGCGCCGCGGGTCGCCGCCATGCGCCGCGGCGTGACGCCAGACCCAGGCCAGGGCCTGCACCTGCTGCATCACGATCTGCGCCAGGCTCGCCTGCGGGCACAGCGCATAGTTGGGCACGACCACCAGCGCGCCGGCATCGGCAAAGGCGTCGGCCACGAAGGACTGGTCCCGCTTGTCCAGCGCGCGCCAGTAACCGCCGTGGATGTGCACGAGCACCGGCGCGCCGCCGGCCACCGGCTGCCGCGGCGCGAACAGGTCCAGCCGCTGTGCCGGATCGCTGCGCCCGGCTTCGCTGTACGGCACGTCCAGCGTGCAGGTGCGCGTGCGGCGGGTCTGCGCGGACCGCTCCGCCCAGGCTTGCAGGATGGCCGGGGCATCGGGTATCGACGCGCGGGCGTTGTACTGGCGGTCGTACCACTCGGGTGTTCGCATCATGGGATGTCCAGTCGGGGGTCGAACGATCGGTTCATCGGCAAGCGCCAGCGTGGGCGCCATCCGTGCCGCCAGGCGTCGAGCGATGCACGCCAGCGCCTGTCATCACCACACCGCACCGAAAGTGGTGCGCAGCTCGTCGATGGCAGCCGCGTCAAGGGGCTGCAGCGCGCGGCCGCCCATCAGCCACAGCCGCGCGGTTTCTTCCAGCTCCTCCAGCACCGCGCTGGCTTCGGCCGGCGTGCGGTGCCAGACATTCGGGCCCAGGCGGTCGAGCATCACCGCGCGGATCGGCGCGCCCGCTGCGGCGCGCTGCGCGATGAACTGCGCCACCGTCTCGGCCGCCATCGGATCGCCCGGCCGGTGATAGGGCACCAGCGGCACGTGCCCGACCTTCATCACGAAATACGGCGTGATCGGCGGCAGGATGTCATCGGGTGACCACACGCCCTGCAGCGTCAGCGCCACCAGGTGCGTGCTGTGGGTGTGGATCACGCAGCCGGCCTCGGGCGCGGCGCCGTAGATGCGGCGGTGCAGGCTGAGCGTCTTGCTGGCGCGGTCGCCGGCCAGCTGCTGGCCGTCCGCACCCACCCAGGCCAGGCGTTCGGGATGGAGGTGGCCCATGCAGGCGTCGGTCGGCGTGATGAGGAAGCTGCCGTCGGTCAGGCGCACGCTGATGTTGCCGGCCGTGGCGTGCACGTAGCCGCGCTCGAAGAGCGATCGCCCGACCCGGCAGATCTCGTCGGCAGCCTCGCTGTGCGCGCTCACCGGACCACCCTCGCTTCCATCTTGGACGCGATGTGAGGCAGGGTCGTCCGCGGCGGCGGTTGGTCGGCGCTTGCGACGGACCGAGCGAACGCTGTAGTGGGCAACCCGTGTGTGGTGCGCCAGCCGTATTCAACGTTGTTTTTCATGCAACCGCCTGCGCGTCGAGCAGCGTGAACGCGCGGGTGAAAAAGTCCACGCCGCCGAAGTTGCCCGATTTCAGCGCCAGGTGCAGCCCGCTGCCGTCGGCCAGCGTGCTGTGGCACCAGGGCACGCCCGGGTCGATCTGCCGGCCGATGCGCATCTGGCGCACGCCCAGCGCCTGCACGCAGGCGCCCGAGGTCTCGCCGCCGGCCACGACCAGGCGGCCCACGCCTTGCGCCACCAGGCCCTGGGCGATGCGCGCCAGCGTCTGCTCCACCAGCGCGCCGGCCTGCTCCACGCCCAATTGCGCCTGCACTCGCTGCACGGCTGCCGGCTCGGCCGTGGCATAGACCAGCACCGGCGCGGCACCCAGGCGCGGCGCCGCCCACGCCAGCGCCTCGCCCGCCACATCGTGGCCCTGGGCCACGCGCAGCGGGTCCACCGCAAAACCGGAGCCGTCGGCCGACAAGAAGGCCGCCACCTGCGCCTGGCTGGCCGACGAGCAACTGCCCGACACCACGGCCGCCGAGCCACGCGCCGGCGGCAGCGCGGCGGAGGCCGCATTCGGTGACAGCCCGCGCAAGGCCGGCAGCCCGATGGCCAGACCCGAACCGGCCACCACCAGCGGCAGGTCGCGGGCAGCTTCGGCCAGCAGGTGCAGTGCGGTGTCGTCCACCGTATCGACGATGCCGATGCGCATGCCCGCGGCCTGCAGCGCGGCCGCGCGCGTGGTGATGGCCCACGCGCCGCGCGCGACGACCGCCTGCGGAATCAGCCCCACCCGCTCGCGCGCGCACTGCGCCTGCATCACGCGCACGAGGTTGGCGTCGGTCATCGGCGTCAGCGGATGGTGGCGCATGGAGCTGTCGCTCAGCAGCACGTCACCGACGAACAGATGCCCGTGGTAGACCGTGCGGCCGGTTTCCGGGAATGCCGGCGTGACGGGAACGAACTCCGCACCGGTCAATTCCATCAGCGCCTCGGTCACGGGTCCGATATTGCCGCGCGGCGTGGAATCGAAGGTGCTGCAGACCTTGAAGTACAGCTGCTGCGCACCTTGCGCGCGCAGCCAGCGTGCGGCCGCCAACGACTGCGACACGGCCTCGTCGACCGGCGCGGTGCGCGACTTCAGCGCCACGACCACCGCATCCACGTCCGGCACCGGCCCGTCGGGCACACCGATGGTCTGGATCACGCGCATGCCGCCGCGCACCAGGTTGTTGGCCAGGTCGGTGGCGCCGGTGAAATCGTCGGCGATGCATCCCAGATCGATCATGCGCGGTCCTTGGATGGCGGCAGCTCGATGCCAGGGAAGATCTTGATGACGGCACTGTCGTCCTGGCCGCCGTATCCCGCGGTGGACGCCTGCATGAACATCTGGTGCGCGGTGCTGCTCAAGGGCAGCGGAAACTTGCTGCTGCGCGCCATGTCCAGCACCAGGCCCAGGTCCTTGACGAAGATGTCGACGGCCGACAGCGGCGTGTAGTCGCCGGCCAGCACATGCGCCATGCGGTTCTCGAACATCCAGCTGTTGCCCGCGCTGTTGGTGATGACCTCGTACAGCGCCTCGGGGTCCACACCCTCACGCAAGCCCAGCGCCATGGCCTCGGCTGCCGCCGCGATGTGCACGCCGGCCAGCAACTGGTTCAGCACCTTCACCTTGCTGCCGGCGCCGGCCTGTGCGCCCAGGCGATAGACCTTCGCGGCCATCGCTTCGAGCACACCGCCGGCGCGTGCATAGGCCTCGGGGCTGCCGGAGGTCATCATCGTCATCTGGCCGCTGGCGGCCTTGGCGGCGCCGCCGGAGATCGGCGCGTCCAGATAGAGCAGGCCCATGGCCTGCAGCCGCTGTTCGAAGCCGATGGACACGCGCGGGTCGACGGTCGAACACATCACGAAGAGGCTGCCTGGGCGCATCGCCGCGGCCACCTCGCCCGCGCCGAACAGCAGGTCTTCGGTCTGCGGCGCGTTCACCACGACCGAGACCACCACGTCGCTGGCAGCGGCCAGGGCCGCAGCCGAAGGGGCAGCCGTGCCGCCATCGCGTGCGAAGGCCTGGGCGACCGCGGCGCGCACATCGAAGACCTGCAAGGCAAACCCGGCGCGGCGCAGCGATTGCGCCATGCCCGAACCCATCGCCCCCAGACCCACCAGACCCACGCGGGGTCGATCCGTCTCGCTTGCAGTGCTCATGCGTGTCTCGCTCGCTCCAGGTTGCGGGCATCGGCCCGGCGGCACGCGCAAGTGTCGCGCGTGCCGGCCTGCATCGCGCTCAGGGACGATGCGGATCTTGTGGGCTCGTGACTCGCCGGGCCGGTGCGCGCACGAGCCACCCTGTGCGCCATGTGGCCTTCGCCTGTCGCGCCTGGCGCCCGTTCGTCAGCGGCAGTGCCCCGTTCATCGCAAGCCGCTCGCCACGCCAGGCCCTGCCGCCGAACATGCATCCATGGCCTGCAGCTCAGCGCCGAACGAAGCACCTCAGGAGCCCCACATGCACACCTCTGTCCCGACCCGCCTCTCCGCCTTTGCCCTGGCATCGCTGATCACGCTGGCCTTGCTGTCGGGTCTGGATGCGCTGGCCACCACGGGCCAGTCGGCCGATGCGCTGCTGGCGCAGAAGCGCACGCTGCAGCTGGCCTGCACCGACGACAACCGCCGCAGCTGAGCGCATCCGGACGTTCCGCGCGAGCTCGGCGCCCGGGCCGCGACGCAGATGTCATCGAATGCACCGCACATTCCGTTTCAAGGTCTGGCCGCGCCGGACCCAGAATCGCCGCGCACCACGGCGGGCTCCCGCCATTTGTCGCATTCGAGGATTGCTCCATGAAAACCACCATCGCCGCGCTCGTCGCTCTCAGCGCCTGCATTTCCCTTCCCGCCGCCGCGCAGACCACCGTCAAGGACGCGTGGATCCGCGGCACCGTGGCCCAGCAGAAAGCCACGGGCATGTTTGCGCAGATCACCTCGGCCCAGGGCGGCAAGCTGGTCTCCGCTTCGTCGCCAGCGGCCGGCGTGGTCGAGGTCCACGAGATGAAGATGGAAGGCGACGTCATGCGCATGCGCGCCGTCTCGGGTGGCCTGGACCTGCCCGCGGGCAAGACCGTCGAACTCAAGCCCGGCGGCTACCACGTGATGCTGATGGACCTGAAGCAGCCCCTGAAGGACGGCGAGTCCGTGGCCGTCCAGCTGGTCGTCGAAGGCAAGGACGGCAAGAAGGAAACCCTGTCGCTGAAGGTGCCGGTCAAGCCGCTGGCGGGCATGCCCGCGGGCAAGGCCGAAGACCCGCACGCCGGGCACAAGCATTGACCTGACCCCGCCGCGGGCGGCGGACGGCCAGGCGCGGTAGATTCGGTCCCATGGAATTCGAACCCGCCGTCGCCCCCCAGGCCGAACCCACGGAACTGGCCTGGACCTTTGCCTTTGTCGCCGGCCAGCTGCTGCTGCCCGAAGACGCGCAGGCGCTGTCGCCCGGACCGCCGCCGCGCGCGGAAGTGCGCCATTACCTGGGCCGCCTGGATGGCATCGATGCCTGGGCGTTGACGTCCGACGAGGCCCCGTCAGGCTGGCGCCGCGTACCGCTGCGCAGCGCGATGATGGGCCTGCCCGAGATGCAGATGAGCGTGGCCGGCCGTGCCGCGCAGGTGCTGGAGTGGGACCGCTCGCACCGCTTCTGCGGCGCCTGCGGCACGCCCACCGAACGCGTCGCCCACGAACGCGCGGCCCGCTGCCCGGCCTGCGGCCACACGGCCTATCCGCGCGTGACACCGGCCATGATGGTGCTGGTGTGGCGGCCCGGCGAGGTGCTGCTGGCGCGCGCGCCGCATTTCGCGCGTGGCATGTACAGCGCGCTGGCCGGTTTTGTCGAGGCCGGCGAGACGCTCGAGGAATGTGTGCACCGCGAAACCGCCGAAGAAGTGGGCGTGCGCGTCACCGACCTGCGCTACTACGGCAGCCAGAGCTGGCCGTTCCCGCACAGCCTGATGCTGGCCTTCGCAGCCCGCTGGGTGGAAGGCGAGATCGTGCCGCAGCCCGGGGAGATCGAACACGCGGCCTGGTATCCGCTGGACGAATTGCCCGGGATTCCGCCGCGCTTCAGCATCTCAGGTCACCTCATCCGCGACACGGTGCAGCGGCTGAGCGAAGGCCTGCCGATCTGAGCGCCCTCTTGCCGGGGCTGAGCCCTGCCCGCTTCACTGCCGGGCGGGCCCAGGCGCCATCAGGCGGCGTGCGCGCTCAGTCGGGGTTCTGCAAGCGCCACTGCTCGCCTTGCAGATCCGCCCGGCCGTCGACCTGCAGTTTCAGCAGGTGCGCCAGCAGCGAGCGCCGCGCCACCGGGTGCAGACCGGCGGGCGTGTCGTCGTAGACACGTGGCACCAGCGTATCCAGCGTCGACGGGCCCAGATGCTGCAGAGCAGCCACGACCTTGTCTTCGCGCCGCTGGCGGTGGGCGATCAGCGCACGGATCACGTGCTGCGGCTGCGCCACCAGGAAACCGTGGCCCGGCGCGAACCAGTCCAGTTCCAGGTTGAGCAGCCCGCGCAGCGCGGTGAAGTACGCGGCCATGTTGCCGTCGGGCGGGTTGATGACCACCGTGCTGCCCTGCATCACGTGGTCGCCCGTGAAAAGCAGCTTTTCCTGCAGCAGCAGGTAGCACAGGTGGTTCGAGGCATGGCCCGGCGTGTGGATGGCCAGCAGGTGCACCTCAGGGCCGAGTTCGAAATGCTCGCCGCCCGCGAGCTCATCGCTCGGCGCGAAGCCCGCGTCCTGCCCTGCCGGATGCAGCGGCCGCCGCCCCAGCACCGGTGCGCCGGTGTGCGCCGCCAGCGCCCGCGCGCCGGGCGAGTGGTCGACGTGCGTGTGCGTGACCAGGATGCGCTCGATGGGCCCCGGCGCAGCCGCCAGGATCGCGCGCAGATGAGCCTCGTCCTCGGGACCGGGGTCGATCACCGTCCAACGGTTGACATCAGGATCACCCACCAGGTAGGTATTCGTGCCCGGGCCGGTCATCATGCCGGGATTGGGCGCGGTGACGCGGATCACGCGCGGCGACAGGCGCACGGGCTCGCCGGCCACGATCTCGGCCAGCACATCGCCGCGGCCGCGCGGATCCAGCCGGCCGATCTCGGCCCAGGGCAGTTCGTCGGGCAGCACGATGCGCGGTCCCTTGCGGCTGCGCGCATAGCGCGGCATGGTCAGCGGGAAGTCCACCAGCGCCTTGGCGTGCGCGAGCGCCCCGTCGACCCGATCGAAGCGCGCGAGCTGCTCCAGCGTGCGGCGGGTCACCGGCAGCAGCTTCAGTCCGCGTGCCGGCTCCAGCGCCTCCTGCGGGCTCAGCCACATCATCTCGACCGCTTCGCCGCCGTCGGCCTCCGCCACTTGGCCTTCGGGCGCCGCGGCCACGAAAAAACGCGTGTCGAATCGCTTGGGGTTGCCCGGCGGCGTGAGCCAGTGGCTCCAGTAGTGCCAGCCGCGCAGGTCGACACGCACACCCAGCGCCGCGCACAGTTCGGCCAGCGAACGCTCGCCGCGCTGCATCGGCCCTCGCCATTCGGCATGCGCCAGTGCCAGCCGAGCCTCGTCCAGCCCGCGGGCAAACAACAGGCCGACTTCTTCGAAACTCT
This sequence comes from Pseudomonadota bacterium, assembly GCA_963205115.1. Taxonomy (GTDB): domain Bacteria; phylum Pseudomonadota; class Gammaproteobacteria; order Burkholderiales; family Burkholderiaceae_C; genus Rubrivivax. The sequence goes on from CAUJHV010000034.1 coordinate 150,543, forward strand.
CACGCACGGCGGCCACCAGGTAGTCCAGGCCGCCTTCGGCCAGGCCAAGCCGCAGGCTGGCGCGCGCATCGTCCCAGCCGTCGCAGCGTGCACGGGCGTCGCGGTCGCGCGCATCCACCACCCCGCCCGGGAAGACGGCCGCGCCGCTGCGGAAATCGCCGTCGCGCTCGGCGCGGCGCATCATCAGCACCTCGATGCCGCTGTCGGCGCGGTCGCGCAGGACCAGCAGCGAGGCCGCCTTGCGCGCGCCGGCAAAGATGTCGAAAGGCGCCTGGTCGGTCGTGTCGTTCATGGGGCGCTACCCTCGTGATGCGCGCGGCGGCATTCGTCCTGGGGCCGTTCCGTCAGGTCCATGACATCCTCCCCGCGTGGCGCGCGGCCGGTCTTCATCCCACCACGCCCTGGCCGCGCAAGGCGGCGATCTCGTCCGCGCCATAGCCGGCTTCGGCCAGCAGCGCGTCGGTGTGTGCACCGGGCTGCGGGGGCGCGCTGGGCGTGGCCGGCGTACTGCGATCGAAGCGCGGCGCGACGCCCGGTTGCATGACGCCATCGATGGCGACATAGGTGTCACGCGCCTGCGCATGCGCGTGCTGCGGCGCCTCGTCCAGTGTCAGCACGGGCGCCACGCAGGCATCGCTGCCGTCAAAGACCGCCGCCCATTCGTCGCGTGTCTTCTCGCGCAGCCGGCTCGCAATGGCCTGGCGCATCGCCGGCCAGCCCTTGCGGTCGTACTGTCGCGTGGCGAGCGCGGCGTCCAGCCCGGCCAGGCGCACGAATTCCGCAAAGAACTTCGGCTCCAGCGGCGCCACCGACAGCCAGCCGCCGTCGGCCGCCTCGTAGCAGGCATAAAACGGCGCGCCACCGTCCAGCAGGTTCGCGCCGCGTGGGTGTGTCCACTGTCCCGCGGCCTGCAGGCCATGGAAGATGCCCAGCAGCGACGCCGCACCGTCCACCATCGCGGCATCCACCACCTGGCCCTGGCCAGACCTCGAACGTTCGAAAAGCGCGGACATCACGCCGAAGGCGAGGTACAGCGCACCGCCGCCGTAGTCGCCCACCAGGTTCAGCGGCGGCACCGGCGCACCGCCGGCCGGGCCGATGGCGTGCAGCGCGCCGGTCAGCGCGATGTAGTTCAGGTCGTGGCCCGCGGCGCTGGCCAGCGGCCCCTGCTGGCCGAAGCCGGTCATGCGGCCATAGACCAGCCGCGGATTGCGCGCGCGGCACTCGTCGGGACCCAGGCCCATGCGCTCGGTGGTGCCAGGGCGGAAGCCTTCCAGCAGCACATCGGCCGTCTCGACCAGCCGCAGCACGGCTTCGCGCCCCGCGGGCTGGCGCGTGTCGATGGCCACCGAGCGGCGGCCGCGCAGGTTGATCTCGAAGCGGCGATCCAGCGACAGGCCCAGGCCGCTGGGCGACAGGCGGTCCACCAGCACCACGTCCGCGCCCAGGTCGGCCAGCAACTGGCCGCACAGCGGCACGGGGCCGATGCCGGCCAGTTCGATCACGCGCAATCCGGAAAGCGGTCCTGGTCTCATGGTGTCGTTCGGGCCTGGTCGATGTGTGAAAGGGGATGGGGTTGCGCGGCTCAGTCGCGGGTCAGCAGCCCGGGCAGATCGGCCATGGTGTCCAGGAAGGCCATGGCGGGCAGCTCGCGCACGTCGCGGCCTTCGTTGTAGCCGTAGGTCATGCAGACCACCGGCATGCCGGCGGCGCGTGCGGCGGTCACATCGTTGACCGAATCACCGACCATCAATGTCGCAGCGGGCGGCGATTCGAGTTGGCCAGCGGCCCACAGCAGCGGCTGCGGGTCGGGCTTGCGGCGCTCGCAGGTGTCGCCGCCGCAGACCACGCCGAACCACGGCGCCATGCCGCGCATCTTCAGCAGCGCCTGCGCGAAACGCTGCTGCTTGTTGGTGACCAGCCCCAGCGGCATGCCGGCGGCGTGCAGGCCCTGCAGCGTCTCCATCACGCCGGGGTAGGGCTCGGCGGCGTATTCGCCCTCGTCCTGCAGCCGGCCGTAATGCATGAAAAAACCGTCGAGCAAGGCCGCCTTCAATGCGGCATCGGCCTGCAGGCCTTGTGCCACGCAGGCGCGGTCGACCAGCACGGGCGCGCCGCGGCCGATCATTGTGCGCACCAGCGCCTCGCTGGGTGCCGGCAAGCCGCGGTCGGCCATCGAACGCGACAAGGCCAGCGCGATGTCGTTGGCCGTATCGAGCAGCGTGCCGTCCAGGTCGAAGAGGACCGCGCGCAGCGGCGTGCCTCGGAAGTGCAGCGTCATGGGTTCAGGTGCGGGTGTGCGACGGTGCATCGATTTCAGCACAGCACCCGTGACAGGCACCGATGCCCGCAATCACACCTGCGGTGGGACGGATGACCGCCCGGCAAGCCGGCGGCCGCGCGGGCGCCCCTGGCGTCACCGCGCGCCCCGCCCGCGGGATCACACGCAGAGCGTGCTGACCGCCTTGAAGTTGAGATAGGCCTCCAGCGCCTCGGGGCCGCCTTCGCTGCCGTAGCCGGAATCCTTGATGCCGCCGAAGGGCATCTCAGGCCAGGGCGCCGCGGGCTGGTTGATCCACAGCATGCCGACCTGCAGGCCTTCGGTGATGGCCTGCGCCGTCTTCAGCGAGCCCGTGAAGGCATAACCGGCCAGGCCGAAAGGCAGGCGGTTGGCTTCGGCCAGGGCCTCGGCGATGGTGTCGAAACCGCGCACGGCCGCGATCGGGCCGAAGGGCTCTTCATTGAAGACCAGGCTGTCGCCAGGCACGTTGACCAGCACCGTGGGCGCGAAGAAATTGCCCAGCGAGCCGATGCGCTCGCCACCTATGGCGACTTCGGCGCCACGCTGCACGGCGTCGGCCATAATGCGTTCCATCGCGACCAGCCGGCGCGGGTTGGCCAGCGGACCCATGGTCGTGCCCTGCTCCAGGCCGTTGCCGACCTTCAGCGCGCGCGTCGCCGCGACCAGGCCATCGACGAATTTCTGGCGGATGCTGTTGGCCACCAGGAAGCGCGTGGGGGAGATGCAGACCTGACCGGCATTGCGGTACTTGGCACCGGCCGCGATCTTGGCGGCGCGCTCCACATCGCAGTCTTCGGCCACGATCACCGGCGCGTGCCCGCCCAGCTCCATCGTGGCGCGCTTCATGTGCGCACCGGCCAGCGCGGCCAGCTGCTTGCCCACCGGCGTGCTGCCGGTGAAGGTGATCTTGCGGATGATGGGGTGCGGGATCAGGTATTCGCTGATCTCCGCCGGGCTGCCGTAGACCAGGCCCACCACGCCGGCCGGAATGCCGGCGTCGACGAAGGCGCGCACCAGCTCGGCGGGCGAGGCCGGGGTTTCTTCCGGTGCCTTGACGATGATCGAGCAGCCCGACGCCAGCGCCGCACTCATCTTGCGCACGACCTGGTTGATCGGGAAATTCCAGGGCGTGAAAGCCGCCACCGGGCCCACGGGTTCCTTGTAGACCTGCTGGATCGTGGCGGCCGTGCGCGGCGCGACCAGGCGGCCGGCGATGCGCTTACCTTCTTCGGCGAAGTACTCGATGATGTCCGCGGCGAAGAGGATTTCCACCTTCGCTTCGGCCAGCGGCTTGCCGTTTTCCATCGTCATCAGGCGCGCGGTGTTGTCCGCACGCTCGCGGAACAGACGCGCGGCTTCGCGCATCAGGCGGCCACGCTCGACGGCCGGGGTCTTGCGCCAGGTCTCGAAACCCTTCTGCGTGGCGGCCAGCGCCTCGTCCAGATCGGCCTTGCGGGCATGCGCCACGCTGCCGATCCTTTCGCCGGTGGCCGGGTTGGCCACGGCCAGCGATTCGCCCGCACGCGCGGCGCGCCACTGGTTGTCGATCAGGAGTTGGACGTCGGGGTAATTCGATGTGCTCATGGTTTGAACCGTTCAGATAGGGCGCCTGCCGCCGGTATCGGGGCAGGCGCCGGTGTGGGTGACAGCGCGACGTCGCTGGCGTGAGCGGGCGTCGACCGGTCCCACCCAAGAGATGGGCTGGGACCGGGGCAGCCGACGAACGGAACGCGCGCGAGACAGCGGTGCCCATTGTGAGGTGTAACGGACACCCCCGGGTGCCGCTGCGGCATCAACCCTGCGCGCGTGCAAGGGCCGCCTCGTCCCATCGGCTGGGCACGGGGCCGCGCGCGCGAGGCCCGCACAGCCGCCTGCAGGCAGGCAGCCCCGGCCCGGCACCGCCTTCGACGTGCGCGGCGCACACGCCCAGACGCCTGGAAATGCCTCCGCAGCGCCCTGCGCGGGCAGCCTCGCCGGACCGCTCCCCCGACTGAGTGCCCGCTCGCCACCCGCGCTTCGTGACGGTGTTGGCGACCGGCGGGGTCCCAGCGCGCGGACACGCCGGACGCTCCCGCGATCAGGCAGTGCCGCTGCGGCGCGGCTACCCGGAACATGCGACCCACGGTTACCCGCTGTCACGATTGATGTCGATCGACACCGGCGGGCCGGCCGCTCAACGCCTCGTCCAGGACCCTCCCATGCACACGACCCCGACGCCTGTTCCCACCGCCTCTCGCGCCCAGCGGGCGATTGCCGCTGCGTCGCTGCTGGCCAGCCTGCTCGGACTCACCGCCTGCGGCGGCGGCGGCGGATCGCCCGTCGAAGAGCCGCCGCCGGCGGACCGCCGCGGTGTGGCGTCCGTGCAACCCACGGCACGCGCCGCCGCCGCTGCTGCCAGCGCCGTGGCGCACACCGCTGCCGCAACGCAGGCCGCCGCCCCGCAGGCATCCATCGCCAGCGGCGTCTTCGCACAGGCGCAGTTCGTCGAGTTGAAGGCTGCGCCGGGCGCCACCATCCGCTACACGCTGGACGGCAGCCTGCCGCGCGCCGATTCGCCGGTCTACACGCAGATGCTGGTCATCGAACGAACCGCCGTGCTGCGCGCCGCCGCGTTCACGGGCGGCGACGTGGCCAGCGCGGTAAGCACGCTGACGGTGGTGATCGATCCGTCGCAGACGCCGGCGTCGGCCGCAGCGGCCACGCTGTTCGTGACGGTCGCGCCCCAGGAACCCGATACCGCCGCCGCACGGCTGCCCGCGCACCTGGAACTCCTGCAGGCCGGCCGCAGCCTGCTGACGCAGGACTCCGAAATCGCCGCGGATGCAACGCAGGCCCTGCCCGCGCTGCCGGCCGGCGCCGTGGCGGCCGGCTCGCCGGTGATGCTGTATGTCAACGGCCGTTTGGCCGGCCTGCACACCGCGCCCGAGGCGCAGAACCCGCGCGCGCAGTAAGACGGCTGCCGCGGACGGCCCGCAGCCGGGTTCAGCCCGGCACGGTCAGCGCACGCCGCAAGGCTTGGGCGCAAAGCGCCACCGCCGTATTCGCCTCGTCGATGACGCGGCCCATCGTGAAAAAGCCGTGGATCTGCCGCTCGAAGCAGATGTACTGCGTCGGCACACCGGCCGTGGACAGCGCGTCGGCGTACTGCAGACCCTCGTCGCGCAGCGGGTCGTAGCCCGCGGTGAGCACCAGGGCCGGCGGCAGACCGTCATGCCGGGACGCCAGCAGCGGCGAGGCGCGCCAGTCACTCCACTGCGCCGCATCGGCGATGTAGTGGCCGCGGAAATACTGGATCGAATCGCTCGTCAGCAGATAGCCTTGGCCGTTGGCCGTGTGCGAAGGCGCGACGGCCCGCATGTCGGTCGCCGGGTAGACCAGCATCTGGAAGGCCGGCAGCGGATCACCCGCATCGCGCAGCGCCAGGCACACCACCGCCGCCAGGTTGCCGCCGGCGCTATCGCCACCCACGGCCAGCCGCGCCCCATCCACACCCAGTTCTTCCGCCTGCGCGCGCACGGCCCGCGTGACGCTCACGCAGTCGTCCACGGCGCCGGGAAAGCGGTGCTCGGGCCCCATGCGGTAGTCGACCGACACCACCGCGCAGCCGCTGCCATTGGCCAGCTGGCGGCAGACCACGTCGTGCGTGTCGCAGTCGCCGATCACCCAGCCGCCGCCGTGAAAGTAGACCAGCACCGGCAGCCGCGCATCCGCCGCGGCACCGGCCGGGCGGATCAGCCGCACCGGCACGCCGCCGAGCATGAGGTCACGCGTCAGAGAGACCTCGGGCGGATCGGGCTGCGTAAAGAAACGGCGCGCGACGTAGGCGCTGCGCGCCTCGGCCGGAGTCAGCACATGGACCGGCGGGATGGCGTTGTCTTCCATCAGCCGAAGGAGCGCGCGGGCCTGGGGATCGAGCATGTGAGTACGTCCGGTGAAGCGGTGCGGGTGGCTCAGGTTGTCTTGCCGTGCTTGGCGATGAGGTCCCGCGCGGCCTGCAGCAGTTGCTTGCCGTTGAAGCCGCGCTTGTCCATGTCGGCCACCCACTCGTCGTCGATCTTGCTGGACAGGCGGATGAACTCGTCGGTCTGCTCCTTCGTGAAGGTGTAGATCGTGTTGGAGCGCTCGACCGCCGCCTTGCGACCGGGCGCGTCGCCACCTTGCTGGATCTTGCCCAGCCAGGCCGAGGCGGCCATGCCGGAATTGGCGTCGATGATCTTCTTCAGGTCGGGTGCGAGACCCTCATAGCGGGCCTTGTTCATGGTCATCACGAAGGTCGTCGTGTAGAGCGCGGGCGAGCCGGCCGGGAACTCGCTGTGGTGCTTGCACAGCTCGTGCACCTTGACCGACGGCACCACTTCCCAGGGGATGACGCAGCCGTCGACCGTGCCCTTGGACAAGGCGTCGGGAATCTGCGGCAGCGGCATGCCCACCGGCGCCGCACCCACCGAGGCGAGCAGCTTGGTGACCTGGCGCGTGGGGCCGCGCATCTTCAGGCCCTTGAGGTCGGCTGCGGAGCGGATCGGCTTGCCCACGGTGTGGAACATGCCGGGTCCGTGCACCTGCAGCGCAATCGGGTGGGTGTCCTTGAACTCGTCGGCGCAGTAGGTCTGCACGTATTCCCAGAACGCCTTGGACGTGGCCTCGGCGTTGTTCATCATGAACGGCAGCTCGAAGACCTCGCTGCGCGGGAAACGGCCCGAATTGTTGCCGGGCAGGTTCCAGATGATGTCGACCACGCCATCGCGCGCCTGGTCATAGAGCTGGCCCGGGTTGCCGCCCAGCTGCATGGCCGGGTAGGCCTCGAACTTGATGCGCCCGGCGGAGTCCTTCTCCACCTTGTCCATCCAGCCCTTGAGCATGTTGATCCAGACGTTGGACACCGGCGGCATGAACGTGTGGAACTTCAGCGTCACGGCCTGCTGGGCAAAGCCGATCAGCGCCGGGGCGCCCAGGGCAGCGCCGGTGGCGGCTTGGATCAGGGTGCGTCGTTTTATGGGTCGGGTCTCCGTCAAAAAAATGGCCTGGCAGCGACGTGCGCGTGCTGCCAGGGCTTGTGATTTCAGGCCATGCCCTGCGGGGCCGCAAGAGGGGGCTACCCTCGTGCACGGCGAGCCGTCAATCCGCCGGGTGCACCCACTCCTGGCGCGTCATGGCGCCGTCCGCCGCGCGACGGTCCAGCGCCTCGTAAGCAGCACGGTCGATGGCCTGCCATTGCAATTCATCGCCGGCCCGCAGCCAAGCGGGTTCTTCCTGCGCCGCGTCGAACAGGCGCACCGGCGTGCGGCCGATGAGGTGCCAGCCACCGGGGCTGACCCAGGGATAGACCGCACACATGCGCCCGGCCACGGCCACGGAACGCTCAGGGACACGCGCACGCGGCGAGGCCAGGCGCGGCACCTCGATGGCTTCGGGCAAGCCGCCCAGGTACGGAAACCCGGGCAGGAAGCCCAGCATGTAGACGCGGAAGTGTGTGCCGGTCACCAGGGCCACGACCTCATCGACCGTCAGGCCGCGTCCGGCCGCCAGCGGCGCCAGATCCGGCGCGAACTCGGCGTCGAAGCACACCGGCAGCCGCCAGCGGCGCCCGGCTTCGGTTCGCGGCTGCGTCTGCTGCGCCAGCGCCATCAGCCGGGCCTCTCCATCCACCATCTCGCGCGCCGACAGCGTGGGCACCCAATGCACCGTCACCGACGCATAGGCCGGCACCCACCCGCAAACGCCCGGCAGTTCGCCGGCCCGCACGGCGGCGGCGAGCTGGTGCATGAAGCCCATGACCATCGCGTGCAAGGCGGGATCCACCGCATCGCCGAACTGCACGGTGACCGCGGCATCGGCCAGCGGCAGCAGGCGCGGCCAGCGCGCAGGCGTCATGCGGCCACCATCGGCCGACCGCAGGCGGTGCACCCGGTTCCGCACGCGGGCCATCGAGGGCCACCCCGCATCGACACAGACATCGGCCGCACTGTAGACCAGGTGCCGATGCCTGCGCGCGACACGGTTCGACCCGCCATCTGCGGGGGTGCGGCGTCGCCATAGGGTGCCCTGCCGTGACGCATGCCGCAGGTCGACAGCGCACCCCCTGACTGACCTACCGCAACCGGGTGAGACCTCGCGCCGGTACGAAAACCACAATGCTCTCAAGGACTCTCGATTCGATGCTGAAACGCGCCGTGGGAGAGCCGCCGCCGAAGCTCCGCCGGCCCCTGCGGAGACCCGTCACACCCGGTCCACACGGGATGATTGCCATGTCTGCCCCTTCCAGTTTCCGCGGCCTGCACGGCCCCGTCGCGACGGCCGAACCGTCGTCCTCCTTCACGCCCGCCCTGCGCAGCGTGGCCGCTGCGCTGGCCGGCGCCTTGGCGCTGGCCGTGGCCGGTTGCGGCGGTGGCGGCAGCGATGCCCTGACGGTCGACCTCAGCAGCAGCCTCACGCTCGACCAGCAGATCGAACGCGCGCTCTCGGCGAAGGGCGGCGCGGCGGCCTGGCGCATGCCGGCTTCCGATGCGCTCGCCGCCATCCCGCAGGACCCGCGCAACCCGCTCACGGCCGAGAAGGTCGCTCTGGGCCGTCTGCTGTACCACGACTCTGCGACCGGCACCGCCGGCAAGCAGTCGGCACTCAGCAGCGGCACCTACTCCTGCGCGTCCTGCCATCACGCGAGCTTCGGCTTCCAGGCCGGCCTGCGGCAAGGCATCGGCGAAGGCGGCTGGGGGCTGCTGCAGCGCGTGGCGCGCAGCGGCTTTCCGATGGCCGATCTCGACGTGCAACCCGTGCGCACACCGTCCGACATGAACGGCGCCTGGCAGCAAAACCTGCTGTGGAACGGGCAGTTCGGCGCGGGCGGGGTGAACCTGGACACCCGCGCGCAATGGACACCCGGCACGCCCAAGGCCGTCAACCAGCTGGGCTACGAAGGCCTGGAGACGCAGGCGATCGCGGGCCAGGCGGTGCACCGCATCGGCGCGGCTCCGGCGGTCTACCGGCCGATGTTCGACGCGGCCTACCCGGACGTCGACGTGTCCATGCGCTACGACGCGGAGCGCGCCGGGCTGGCCATCGCCGCCTACGAGCGCACGCTGATGGCCAACCGCGCGCCCTGGCAGCGCTGGCTCGCCGGCGAGACCGCCGCGATGAACGACGCGGCCAAGCGCGGAGCCCTGCTCTTCCTGGGCAAGGCGAACTGCGCCAGCTGCCACAGCGGCCCCGCACTCAATCTCACGCCGGACAATGTGGCCACGCGCAACCCCTCGTTCTTCGCGCTGGGTTTCAAGGACATGGGCAATCCCACCGGCACGCTGGCGGTGGCCGAAGTGGCCGGGGCCAATCTCGGACGCGGCGGCTTCACGGGTGTCGCCGCCGACCGCTACAAATTCAAGACGCCCCAGCTCTACAACCTGTCTGACAGCCCGTTCTTCGGTCACGGCGGCTCGATGACCGATCTGCGTGCAGTGGTCGCCTATTTCAACGCCGGCATGCCGGAGAACCCCGAGGTGCCCGCGGCACAACTGGCACCGGCCTTCAAGCCGCTGGGCCTGAGCGCGGCCGAGATCGACGACCTGACCGAGTTCCTGAAGACCGGCCTGCGCGACCCCGAGCTGACGCGTTACCAGCCCGCCACGCTACCCAGCGGCCAGTGCGCCATCTCCGACGACGCGCAGGTGCGCCAGGAAACCGGCTGCCCCGGCAAGTGAACGCCAGGGCGCGGTCACCCGTGCCGGCTCGCGGCCATTCGGGAAATGTGAAGCCTGCGCCTGCCGCGCATCGAACGGTGCCGGCGCGCGCCAGGCGCACACTGACGGGCATCGTCACCCCATTCGAGGAAGTCACATGCCCAAGGTTCTCGTTCTCTACTACAGCAGCTACGGCCACATCGAAACCATGGCCCAGGCCGTGGCCGAAGGCGCCCGCGGCGCTGGCGCGACCGTCGACATCAAGCGCGTGCCCGAACTCGTGCCCGACGAGGTCGCCAAGGCCTCGCACTTCAAGATGAACCAGGCCGCGCCGGTGGCCACCGTGGCCGAGCTGGCCGACTACGACGCCGTCATCTTCGGCGTGCCCACGCGCTTCGGCAACATGGCCGCGCAGATGAAAAACTTCCTGGACCAGACCGGCGGCCTGTGGGCCAAGGGCGCGCTGGTGGGCAAGGTGGGCTCGGTCTTCGCCAGCACCGCCACGCAGCACGGCGGCCAGGAAAGCACGATCCTCAGCACGCACACCGTGCTGCTGCACCACGGCATGGTCATCGTCGGCCTGCCCTACGCCTGGGCCGGCCAGACCACGCTGGCCGAGATCAGCGGCGGCAGCCCCTACGGCGCCACCACCATCTCCGGCGGCGACGGCTCGCGCCAGCCCTCGGCCAACGAACTGGACGGTGCGCGCTGGCAAGGCGCGCACGTCGCGAAGATCGCGGCGAAGCTGGCGGCTTGAGTCGGGGCCACGCCGGCCGAGCCTGCGCATGCGGCGCCCGGCTCTACCGCGTGGCAGGCGCGAGCCCGCTTGACGCGCGGGCCGGTGCGCCGCGGCTCATTCCAGGCCCAGATCCTGAATCTTCCGTGTGATCGTATTGCGCCCGATCCCCAGCTTTTGAGCCGCCTCGATCCGGCGCCCGCGGGTGACGTCCAGGGCTGTCGTGATCAGGCGGCCTTCGAATTCGCGTGTCAGTCGGTCCCAGACGTCCGGCTGATGTGTTTCCAGCATCTGGCGCGCGACGCGTTCGAGGTCCTGCAGCCACTCGGCCGGTGGGGGCGCCGCCGACGGCATACCCGCCAGATGCGCGGACGTCAGATCGCCCGCGCCGGGCGCATGCGGACTGGCGGGCATCGCCGGCGGGAAGGCCGGATGCGGTGCAGCCACGCCGGCCGGCGCGGGCACCGTGTGCTCCGCAGCAGCCGGCGCCGCACCCAGGGTGGCCGTATCGACTCCATGCGCGGGCGGCGCGGCCATCGGCAGATGCACCGCCACCTCGGCCCACAACTCCGGCGGCAGGTCCTTCGCCTCGATCACCTGCGCCGGCGCCATCACCGTGAGCCAGTGGCAGATGTTCTCGAGCTGGCGCACGTTGCCGGGGAAGGCAAATGCCATCAGCCGCTCGACGGCGGCGTCGGTGATCCGCTTCGCTTCGACACCCAGTTCCTTCGCGCTCTTGGCCAGGAAGAAGCGCGTGAGCATGGGAATGTCTTCGCCACGCTCGCGCAGCGCCGGCAGCCGCAGTCGGATGACGTTCAGGCGGTGGAAGAGGTCTTCGCGGAAGGCGCCCAGGCGCACGCGCTCTTCCAGGTTCTGGTGCGTGGCGGCGATGACGCGCACATTCGCCTTCAGCGGCTGGTGGCCGCCCACGCGGTAGAACTGCCCGTCGCTGAGTACGCGCAGCAAACGCGTCTGCAGGTCGAAGGGCATGTCGCCGATTTCGTCGAGGAACAGCGTGCCGCCGTCGGCCTGTTCGAAGCGGCCGCGACGCATGGTCTGCGCGCCGGTGAAGGCGCCGCGCTCGTGGCCGAAAAGTTCGCTCTCCAGCAGATCCTTCGGAATGGCCGCGGTGTTGATGGCCACGAAGGGCCCGTCGGCGCGCGGGCTGTGCTTGTGCAGCGCGCGGGCCACCAACTCTTTACCTGAGCCGCTCTCGCCGGTGATCAGCACCGTCACGTGGCTCTGGCTCAGGCGGCCGATGGCGCGAAAGACGTCCTGCATCGCGGGCGCCTGGCCCAGCATCTCCGGCACCTGCGTCTGCACCGGCGCGCGCACGTTGGTCTCGCGCAGGCTCTCGTCCATGGCGCGGCGGATCAGCTCCACCGCCTTGGGCACGTCGAAGGGTTTGGGCAGGTATTCGAAGGCGCCACCCTGGAAGGCGGAGACCGCGCTGTCCAGGTCGGAATAAGCCGTCATCACGATGACCGGCAATCCCGGCAGTCGCGCCTTGACCTTGCCCAGCAGTTCGATGCCCGAGCCGCCGGGCATGCGGATGTCGCTGACCAGCACCTGCGGTTCGTCGTCGTCCAGCGCGGCCAGCACCTCGCGCGCCGATGCAAAGCTGCGCACCGCCAGCTGCTCGCGTGCCAGCGCTTTCTCCAGCACGAAGCGGATGGAGTGGTCATCGTCGACGATCCAGATGGGCTTCATGCGGTGGTCACTCGTTCAAGGCAACGGAATCAGGATCGTGAAGATCGTCCGGCCCGGAATGCTGCTGCAGGTGATCGTGCCATGGTGCTGCTGCACGAAGGTCTGCGCCAGCGTCAGACCGAGTCCCGAACCGCCTTCCCGCCCCGAAACCAGCGGATGGAAGATACGGTCCTTCAAGGACTCGGGCACGCCCGGGCCGTTGTCCTCGACATGCAATTCCAATGCCAGGCGTGAGCGCTGCTTGCCGATCGTGACCTGTCGCGCGACCCGCGTGCGCAGCACGATGCGCGCATCGCCGCGTCCGATGCGCTCGGACAGCGCCTGCGTCGCGTTCTGCACGATGTTCAGCAGCGCCTGGATCAGCTGCTCGCGGTCACCGCGGAACTCCGGCAGCGAGGTGTCGTAGTCGCGCAGCACCTCCAGTCCGCTGGGGTGCTCCACCATCACCAGCGCGCGCACGCGCTCGCAGACCTCGTGGATGTTGACGTCGCCCACCACGTGCGGGTTGCGGTGCGGCGCGAGCAGTCGATCGACCAGCGCCTGCAGGCGATCGGCCTCGTGGATGATGACGCTGGTGTATTCCAGCAGTTCGCGCGCGTCGAGCTCCATGGCCAGCAACTGTGCCGCGCCACGGATGCCGCCCAGCGGGTTCTTGATCTCGTGCGCCAGGTTGCGCACCAGCTCCTTGCTGGCCTGCGCCTGGTCGAGCGCACGCTCCTCGCGGTCCTGGCGCGTCTGCTGCTCGATCTCGATCATCTCCACCAGCAGCCAATCGAGGCGCTCGGTCTGGTTGACGATCACGTGAACCGGCAGCCATTCGCCTGCGACCGCCAGGCCCGTGCGACGCAGCCGCGCATCGAATCGGCTGGTAGCGACCTCGTTGCGGGCGACCGCGCGCAGCGTGTCGCGCAGCGGCCCCGCATCTTCCATCCAGTCCAGCACATTGCCGCGCAGCAAGGTGCGGCGCGACAGGCCCAGGGCGTTTTCGAGCATGGCGTTGGCCAGCAGGCACTGCCCGTCGGGGCGCACGAGCGTGACCATTGTCGCGAGCCAGTCGTAGGCATCGTCGGCGGGCAGCGGCATGGGCGGGGTCACGTGCGCACCTCGCTGCGGCACACCCAGCGCTCACCGGCGGCGGCGCGTGTCTTCAGGCCTGCGGTCGCGCCCTGCGTGGGGCGCCGGACCGGAAGCGGTCCGAGCCTGTCGAGGCTCAGTTCGAGAGTTTGGCCAGCTCGCGCTTCAACGCGGCGAGATCCGCTTCCTTGCGGGTGATGGCCGCGCGCATCTCGGCCACACGTTCCTGGTACTTGGCGTAGTTGCGCTCGTCGCCCCGTCGCTCGGGCTCGCCGTTGTTGAAATCCTTCTTCAACGCGGCCAGTGCGTCTTCTTCCTTGCGCAGCTCGTTTTCCAGGATGCGCCGGGAATCGGTATCGCGCGCCTTCTGCGCGGCCGGGTCGACCTTGCTCTCGCCCGGCTTGGCCGTCGAGGCGCCATTGCCCGACGCCGAAGGGCCCGCGGCCGGCGCATCGCCCGGCGCGCGGCGGCGCGTCTGCACCACGGAAATCGGCGCGCCTTCGATGGTGCGGCAGTCGCGCGACTTGGCCTCTGCCAGCGTGATCGCGTCGGTGTAGAGCACCGGCGGACCTGGGCAGCGGTAGACAGGCTTGGCCACCTCCTGCGCCACGGCGCAGCCGGCAGCCAGCAGGCCTGCAGCAGCGATGATCGAAGCGTGTCTCATGGGCGTGGCTTTCGTGGAGCTCGACGAGCCCAACGATTGTGGCCCACCCCCGGTGGACGTCGATGGATGAAAAAAGGGGCGGCTTGCGGCCGCCCCTCTTCGATTCGGTCATGGACCCGTGCCGTTTACAGGCTGTAGTACATGTCGAATTCGAGCGGATGCGTGGTCATCCGGAACTTGGTGACCTCGGTCATCTTCAGGTCGATGTAGGCATCGATGTAGCTGTCCGTGAACACACCACCCTTGGTCAGGAAGCCGCGGCCCTTGTCCAGGTAGTCCAGCGCCTGGTCCAGGCTGTGGCAGACGGTCGGGATCTTCGCGTCTTCTTCCGGCGGCAGGTGGTACAGGTCCTTGGTCGCGGCCTCGCCCGGGTGGATCTTGTTCTCCACGCCGTCCAGGCCCGCCATCAGCATGGCGGCAAAGCCCAGGTACGGGTTGCACAGGGGATCCGGGAAGCGCGCTTCGATGCGGCGACCCTTCGGGTTGGACACGTACGGAATGCGGATCGAGGCCGAGCGGTTGCGGGCCGAGTAGGCCAGCTTCACCGGGGCTTCGAAGCCGGGCACCAGGCGCTTGTAGCTGTTCGTGCCGGGGTTCGTGATGGCATTCAGCGCACGGGCGTGCTTGATGATGCCGCCGATGTAGTACAGCGCGAACTCGCTCAGGCCGCCGTATCCGTCGCCGGCGAACAGGTTCTTGCCACCCTTCCACACCGACTGGTGCACGTGCATGCCGCTGCCGTTGTCGCCGACGATGGGCTTGGGCATGAACGTCGCGGTCTTGCCGTAGGCGTGTGCGACGTTGTGGATGACGTACTTCTGCAGCTGCAGCCAGTCAGCGCGCTGGACCAGCGTGCTGAACTTCGTGCCGATCTCGTTCTGGCCCTGGCCCGCCACCTCGTGGTGGTGCACCTCGACCGGAATGCCGACGGATTCGAGGATCAGGCACATCTCGCTGCGCATGTCCTGGAAGGTGTCGACCGGCGGCACCGGGAAGTAGCCGCCCTTGACGCCCGGACGGTGGCCCATGTTGCCGCCTTCGAAGGTGGCACCGGAGCTCCAGGGCGCCTCTTCCGAGCCGACCTTGACGAAGCAGCCGGACATGTCGACGTTCCACTGCACCTGGTCGAAGATGAAGAACTCGGGTTCCGGACCGAAGTAGGCCGTGTCGCCCAGGCCGCTGGCCTTCAGGTAGGCCTCGGCGCGCTTGGCCAGCGAGCGCGGATCACGCTCGTAAGGCTTGCCGTCGCCCGGCTCGAGCACGTCGCAGGTCAGGATCAGCGTGGGCTCTTCGAAGAACGGGTCGATGTTGGCCGTATTCGGGTCCGGCATCAGCAGCATGTCGGAGGCTTCGATGCCCTTCCAGCCGGCAATCGAGGAACCGTCGAAGGCATGACCTGCGGAGAACTTGTCTTCGTCGAAATGGGAGACCGGCACGGACACGTGCTGCTCCTTGCCGCGGGTATCGGTGAAGCGGAAGTCAACGAACTTGACTTCGTTCTCTTTCACCATCTTCATCACGTCGGCAACTGTCTTTGCCATCGGGTTCTCCTGGGTTATGGAATGTGAGGGTCGCTGAGGACTGTGGGAAGGATCTGGCTCGCTGCCGAAAGCTGCTGCGGCGTCCGCCGGGAAATTTAGCAGGTTCCATGCCCGCTCCAGGGGCATGAACGCGACAGGCGCGACGGTCGCGACCCAGGTGCGGATGCACCAGAATGCACTGAAATGGTGCCGTCCGCTCTATGATCGCCCCATTATGGTGCTATCGCGTATCAGCGCACCAGTTCGGGCCCGAGCCGCGCCGACTGGGCCTGCAGACCGGCCAGCAACATGGCAAAAGCCTCGTCCACCTGCGCGCGCCCCTTGACGCCCAGCTCGATATGCCGGCCCCACTCGGGATGGTCGACGCTGGGCAGGCTGAAGACCTTCACGTCGGCAAACTGCGCCTCGACCGCCTCCATCAGCGGCGTCAGCGTGGCCTCCATCGCACCGAACACGATGACCGATCGCTCGCGGCCGGCCGGCCCCTGCGCCAGGTGCGCGTAGTGCGTGTCCAGCACCCATTCGATCATCGGCCAGGCCATCACCGGAAAGCCGGGCACGAAGTGCACATCGCGCACCGAGAAGCCGGCGATCTTGTTGTACGGGTTCGGGATGATGCGCGCGCCTTCCGGGAAGACGCCCATGTTCAGCCGGTGCGCGTTGTCGGGCCGATCGGGCTCGTACGGCACGCCCTGCTCGCGCGCCGTGTCGCGCATGCGCTCGAGGATCAGCTCACGCGCCTGCGGATGCAGCGCCAGCGGCACGCCCAGCGCAGCCGCCGCGCACTGGCGGGTGTGGTCGTCCGGCGTGGCGCCGATGCCGCCGGTGGAGAACACCAGATCGCCGCCGGCAAACGCGTCGCTCAGCGCCTGCGTGATGCGCCGGCGCTCGTCGCCCACGTAGCGCGCCCAGCTCAGGGCCAGGCCGCGCGCGCCCAGGATCTCGATCACCTTCGAGAGGTGCTTGTCCTGCCGCTTGCCCGAGAGAATTTCGTCGCCGACGATGATGAGGCCGATGTCCATGCCGGCATTCTGCGGCAGCCGCGTCGGTGTCCCCTGCGCAGCGATCACGCGGGCTGCCGCGGCGCGCGATCAGATCGGCGACAGCAGCCGCTTCAGGCCCAGCCACTGCTGCTGCCAGAAGCCGCGCCCGTAGTCGCGTGCGCCGGCTTCGGGCAGCTGGTCGCGGATGCCGGTGGGCCCGTAGCGGAAGTCGTACGACGCGGTGCGGAACAGCAGGTCCCACACCGGGAACAGCACGGCGAAGTTGTGCCCGCCCAGGCTGCCGGCGCCGGCCGATTCGTGCCCCACGCCGATGGCGTGGTGCAGGCGGTGATACGCCGGACTCACCAGCAGCCGCCCCAGCACCGGGCCGAAGTCCAGCCGCACGTTGGCGTGCGAGAGACTCTCCAGCAGCTGCGTCACCGCCACGATGGCCACGAACTGCCCCGGTGCCACGCCCAGCGCCAGCGCGACCGCGACGATGATGACGTCGCGCACGACATCGTCCAGCAGGTGGTTGCGGTTGTCGCTCCAGCGGGTCATCTGGCGCTGGCTGTGGTGCAGCGCGTGCAGCTGCCACCAGCGGTTCCAGCGGTGCTGGCCGCGGTGGATGACGTAGTCGACAAAGTCGAAGATCAGCAGGTAGACCAGGAAGCTGGCCAGCGGCTGATCCGTCACGCCGGGCCACAGCTGGTCCGGCTGCCAGGGCTGCCAGCCGCTCAGGCGCAGTTGCGAGGCCACCTCGAAGGCCGCGGCCTCGACGGTGAAGAACATCACCAGCCGGAACAGGCCCAGCCGGTGGATGACCGAATAGATGACGTCCGTGCGCACGGCCGGCCGGTCGGTCACGGATTCCACCGGCCGCCAGGCCTCCAACGCCCGAAACAAGGTGGCAATGATCACCAGCTGGATCACGCCCATCAGCAGCCAGCCCGTGCCCGCGAAGCCGTCTTCGAGCTGGTTGGCCAGCCCGCCGTGAAACATCAGCGGTTGCACGACGCCCTCGAAAAGCGTCTGCTGCATGCGAGCAAAGAGCTCGGTCAGCGTGTCGATCATGGTTCAGGCAGGTGGCGCCTTCGCGCGGGCGGCACCGCCCAGCACGGGATGCTCGCGCAGCGTCGCAAAACACAGGCCCTTGGCCTTCAGGCCTTCGATCAGGGGCTCCAGCACGGCCGGCGCCCAGGGGTCCTTGCGTGACCAGATGCCCAGGTGCGCCAGCAGGATGTCGCCGGCCTTGACCTCGCGCAGCGCCTTGTCGAGCAATGCCGCATTCGACGCCCGCTCGCTGGGCAGTTCATCGCCCAGGAAGCCGGCCGGCGTCCACGGCACATGCGTCCAGCCGCAGGTCGCGGCGATGGCCAGCAGCTGCGGCGAGGTCTTGCCGCCCGGCGCGCGGAAGATCGCATTCATCGGCTGGCCGGCCATGGCCTCGAAGCGTTGCGCCGGGCGCGCGAGTTCGGCGCAATAGGCCTTGGCATCCAGCTCACGCGGCTTCATCGCGGCCGGGCCGGCGGTGGGGCGCACGCGCAGGCGCTGCCCCGGCAGATCGGCCTGCCACACGTCGTGGTCCCAGGTGTGCGAACCGAAGGCATGGCCCTCGGCCGCACGCGCGCGCCACCACGGCGCCCAGCTGTCGTCCAGGCTGCTGCCTTCGGTCTTGGTGCGCTCGTTGGCCAGGAAGAAGGTGGCCTTGACGCCCTGGCGCTTGAGCACCTCGGCAATCAGCGGCGCCACGGCCATGTGGCCGGTGTCGAAGGTCAGGTAGACGGGTTTGTCGCAGCCCGTCGCGGCACCCGCGGCACCCACTCCGGTGCTCAGGCCGATGCCCAGCAGCGCGCCCAGCGCGGACACCCCGGCGCGCCGCCACGCGCGGCGGACGCCTTCAGGTGCGTGGGGCATGGTCCAGCGTCCACACGCCGTGCGGCGAGCGGCCCACCTTGACCTGGCGCACGAGCTTGCGGCTGTCGATGTCGATCACCGAGAGCATGCCCGCCCAGCGCGAGGCCAGCAGCAGGGTCTTGCCGTCGGCCGTGACGTCCATGTCGTCGGGGCCGCTGGGGCCCGGGTATTCCGCGGCCACCGTGAAGCTCTGCAGATCGATCATGCTGATCGTATTGGCCACGCGGTTGCTCAGGAAGACGTGACGCCCGTCGCCGCGCGAGCGGAACGAGTGCGCGCCGTCGGCAGTTTCCAGTCGCTTGGCGAGTTTGGGGGCAGGGCCGGACACGTCGTAGATCTCGACCACCTTGTCGCCCGTCAGCGCCACCAGCAGGTGCTTGTCGTCGCGCGTGAGGAAGCAGTCCGCCGGCATCTTGCCGATCTTGATCTTCCAGCGCACCGCGTGTGTATTCAGGTCGATGGCCAGCAGCTCGTCGCTGTCCTGCAGCGTGGCGTAGACCACCGTGGACTTGCTGTCGATGAACAGGTGGCTCGGCGTCTTGGGCGCCTCGGTGCGCTTGGCCAGCACGAAGGGCTCGGCGGCCGTGGGCTGCCAGCGGTAGATGTCCACGCGGTGCAGGCGGTTCGACGCGGTGACGAACCACTTCATGTCGGGCGAAAACCGCAGGTGGTAGGGGTCCGCGATGTCGCGCACCGTGCGCTGCACCTGCGCGGTGACCGGGTCGATGAAGGTCAGCGAGTTGGACGCCGCATTGGCCACGATGACGCTCTTGTCGTCCGGCGTCAGGTACAGGTGGTGCGGCTCCTTGCCGGTGGGGATGCGCTGCAGCTCCTTCCAGGTGGCGGGGTCGATCACCGTGACGGTGGCGTCCAGCGAATTGAGCACGAAGATGGGCGGCCGGGCCTTGGCCGGCGCCGGAGCAGCCGGCGCCTGGGCGAAAACGGGCGCGCCCGCCAGGCCGGCACCGGCCAGCAGCAGCTCACGCCGCGTCAGATCATGTCGTGAAAGCTTAGTCATCATCACCTTGAAGAATGCCGCCCAGCAGGCCGCCGCCAGCCAGGCCACCGAGGATCGAACCCTCTTCGCGCGAGCCCCCGCGCTGCGGCGCCGCGGCAAACACGCGCGAGGCCAGCCGGGAGAACGGCAGGCTCTGCAGCCACACCGTGCCGGGTCCCGTGACCTTGGCGAAGAACAAGCCTTCGCCGCCGAACAGGGCCGTCTTGATCTTGCCCACGTACTGGATCTCGAAATTGACGTTCGGCGTCATGGCCACCAGGCAGCCGGTGTCCACCATCAGCGTCTGGCCCATCTGCAGCTCGCGCTTGAGGATGCTGCCGCCGGCGTGCACGAAGGCCAGGCCGTCGCCTTCGAGCTTCTGCATGATGAAGCCTTCGCCGCCGAAGAAGCCCACGCTCAGCTTCTGCTGGAAGTGGATGCCCAGCGACACGCCGCGCGCGGCGGCCAGGAAGGCGTCCTTCTGGCAGATCAGCGTGCCGCCGAGCTGGCGCAGGTCCATCGGCAGGATCTTGCCGGGGTACGGCGCCGCAAAGGCCACGCGCTGCTTCTGGTGGCCGGCATTGGTGTAGACCGTGGTGAACAGCGATTCGCCGGTGACCAGGCGCTTGCCAGCGCCCAGCAGCTTGCCGAAGAGCCCGCCACCGCCGCCGCCCTGACGGCCGTCGCCGAAGACGGTGTCCATCGTGATCCCGGCGTCCATGAACATCATGCTGCCGGCTTCGCCCACGGCCGCCTCGCCGGGATCGAGTTCGATCTCGACGAACTGCATCTCGGCGCCCTTGATCTCGTAGTCGACGACATCCATGCCCATGTCTGTAACCCTCTTGCTGGAAGCTTGGTTGACCGGGGACACCCCGGCAGTTGCTGAACGCGCGGGATGGTACCCAAGTGGCCACACGATAATCGTGACCATGGGCAAGCGCAGCCGCACGAATCGATGCCGCACGATCCGCAGCCGCCAGGCCGCTGGCGGCGCTGGGCCTTGAGCGCCGTGCCGGCCATCCCCTGGCTGGGCATCGCCGCCGTCAGCGTCGGCGCGGCCGGCGGCGCGCTGCTGCGCTGGCAGCTGGGCAACTGGCTCAATGGCTTGAACCCCTCCTTGCCCACCGGCACGCTGACGGCCAACATCCTGGGCGGCTATCTCGTGGGCGTGGCCGTGGCCTTTTTCGCCCACCAGCCGGAATGGCCGCCCGCGTGGCGGCTGTTCGTCATCACCGGTTTCCTGGGTGGATTGACCACCTTCTCCACCTTCTCGGCCGAGGTCGTCACGCTGCTGCAGGCCGGGCGGCTGCAGGCCGCGCTGGTGGCCATCACCGCGCACTTGGCGGGCTCGCTGGTGGCCACGTTGGCCGGGCTGGCGACGATGGAGGGGCTGCGGCGGGCCTGAGCGGCCGCGCAGCAGAGCGGGGCCGGCCGGACGGCCTCAAGGCCGTCCTGAGGCACTGAACGGCCGCCGGTCAGACGCCGCCGTTGCCCGATGCGTCGTCCGCCGGGTCTGGCGCCGGATCCGCATCACCCGGCGCAGCCCACAGGTCAGCCGCCGCACCCGCGCGCGCAAACTGCGCGGCCGGCGCCGCCACATAGGCCTCCACGGGCGCAAAGCGGATCAGGCCTGCGGCATCGCGCGGCGTGCCGTGCAGCCAGAGGTCGGCATCCTCGGCCTCGATCGGCACCACGGCGCGCTTGTCCTGCTCGTTCGGTGCGAAACGGGGGTCCGGCTTGTGCATGCGGCTCATCAACGGGCAGGCATCGGCATTGACGGTGAGCATGGTGTAGCTCTCGTGCAGCTCGCCCGTGGCCTTGTCCACCCAGGTGGCCCACAGGCCGGCCAGGCCCCAGGGCAGCCCGTCGGCACGGCCGAAGCGCCACCAGACGTTGCGGCCCGTCTCCCAGTTCGGCTCGTCGAAGGTCCAGGCCGGGATGATGCAGCGCTGCCCGCGCGCCCAGGGTTGCTTGTAGCTGGCCTTGGCTGCCACTTCCTCGCTGCGGGCGTTCTGCGTGCTGTAGGTCAGCCGCGGCTCCTTGGCGAACCAGGGAATCAGGCCCCAGGCGCCCACCACCAGTTCGCGAGCGGCCTCGGTTTGCGTGCGGTCGGCCCGGATGAACGCGCCCGGCGCACGCGGGAAAACCTCGGCGCCGCGCCACGGATGGCCACGGCCGACCTGCCAGATGCGCTCGATCGCGGCACTGTCGGGGCTGACGTAGCGGGTGCACATGCGCGCATGCTACGCGGGCCGCCATGCCGCCGCGCGGGCGAACACATGCCGTGCCACCGCGCGCAGCGCGCGGCGGCCGGCCGACGTCGTACGCTTGCGGCCTGGGCAACCACAGGAGAACGGCAGTGACAGCCTCGGCACAGGCATGCGACGTCCTGGTGATCGGCGGCGGCATCGCGGGCGCCTCGGTGGCGCACTTCATCGCGCCGCACCGGCGCACGGTGCTGCTGGAGCGCGAGAGCCAGCCGGGATACCACAGCACCGGACGCTCGGCGGCGCAGTACATCGCCACCTACGGCACGCCGCAGGCGCGTGCGCTGACGCTGGCCAGCCGCGGCTTCCTGCAGGCGCCGCCGCCGGGTTTCAGCGAACAGCCGTTGCTGCACCTGCGCGCCGTCATGACCATCGGCCTGACAGGGCAGGAAGCTGCGCTCGACGAGGCCTGGCGCGTGCTGTGCAGCGTCACCGATACCGGCCGGCGCCTGAGCGCCGCGCAGGCCTGCCGCGAGGTGCCGATCCTGCGCGAATCGGCACTCATCGGCGCGGTGCTCGAGCCGGAGTCCTTCGACATGGACGTGCATGCCATCCACCAGGGCTTCCTTCGCGGCCTGCGCCGTGCCGGCGGGCAGGTGGTCACCGGCGCCGACGTGCTGTCGCTGACACGCGAGGGCGAGCGCTGGTGCGCGCAGACGCCGCGCGGCCGCTTCGAGGCGCCCATCGTCGTGAACGCCGCCGGCGCCTGGTGCGACGAGGTCGCGCGGCGGGCGGGTGTGCAGCCGCTGGGCCTGGTGCCGCGGCGCCGCTCGGCGCTGACCTTCCGCGGCCCGCCCGACCAGGCCTTCGCGCACTGGCCGCTGGTGGCCGATGCCGTGCACAGCTTCTACTTCAAGCCCGACGCCGGCGTGCTGCTGGGTTCGCCGGCCAACGAAGACGCCACCACGCCGCAGGACGTGCAGCCCGAGGAACTGGACATCGCGCTGGCCATCGACCGCATCGAAAGCGCGACGACGCTGGCGGTGCAGCCGCTGCGCCGCTGGGCGGGGCTGCGCTCCTTCGTGGCCGACGGCGACCTGGTCGGCGGCTTCGACGCCATCGCACCGGGTTTCTTCTGGTGCGCGGGCCAGGGCGGCTACGGCATACAGACCTCGCCAGCGATGGGCATGGCCTGCGCCGCGCTCTTGTGCGGGGAACCCCTGCCCCCCGAAGTCAGCGGATTCGGACTGGACGCGACAGCCCTCTCCCCCATGCGGCCGGGCCTGCGCTGATGGGTGCCGATGCGGCCTCGAGCCGGGACACAATGCCCTGAACACCCGAGGCTCCATGTCTACCGCACCCGCCGCCGACACCCCCCTGCTCGCCGCCATCGACATCGGTTCCAACAGCTTCCGGCTCGAGATCGGGCAGCTCGACCGTGGCCGCTACCGTCGCACGCTGTATCTCAAGCGCGTCGTGCGGCTGGGCGCCGATCTGGACGAAAACAGCCGCCTGCGCGAGTCCGGCATCCAGAAAGGCCTGGATTGCCTGCGCGAATTTGCCACGCACCTGAGCGACATGCCTGGCCAGCGCCTGCGCGCCGTGGCCACGCAAACCCTGCGCGAAGCCGCCAACCGCGACGACTTCCTGACCCGCGCCAAGGCCGTGCTGGGCCATCCGATCGAGGTCATCTCCGGGCGCGAGGAAGCGCGTCTGATCTATGCCGGCGTGTCGACCTTGCAGCCTTCGGACCAGCCACGGCTCGTGATCGACATCGGCGGCCGCTCCACCGAGCTGATCCTCGGCCAGGGCCGCCGCCCCTTGCAGGTGGAGTCGTTTCCGGTCGGTTCGGTGGGCCTGTCGATGCGCTACTTTCCCGATGGCCGCTTGACTGCCGAGGCCTTCCGCGCCGCGCAGATCGCTGCGGGTGCGGAATTCGAAGAAGCCCTGGGCACCTTCGCGCCGCCGCTGTGGCGCGAGGCGCTGGGCTCGTCCGGCACGGCCGGCGCGGTCTCCGACATCCTCGAAGCCACGCGGATGACCGACGGACGCATCACGCCGCAGGCCCTGACGCGGCTGATCGCGCAGTGCATCCGCGCACAAAGCGTCGACCGCCTCGATTTCGCCGGCATGAAAGAAGACCGCCGCGCGGTGCTGCCCGGCGGCCTGGCCATCCTCTACACGCTGGCCACGCATTTCGCCATCGACGAACTGCTTCCCGCCAAGGGCGCACTGCGCCAGGGCGTGATCATCGACCTGCACGAACGGCTTGGCGCCACGCGCCGCGCCGTGCCCAAGGACATGCGCGACGCCACCGTGGCGGCCTTGCAGAAGCGCTTTGTGGTGGATGTGCCGCAGGCCCACCGCGTGCGCGACGTGGCACTGGGCCTGTACGACGCGGTCACGCACAACGACGACCCGCAGGCGCGGCGCGAACTGGGCTGGGCCTGCGCGCTGCACGAGATCGGCATGTCGGTCTCGCACCACGACCACCACCGGCACAGCGCCTACCTGCTGAGCCACATCGACGCCGCGGGTTTCTCCCAGAGCCAGCAGCGGCGCCTGGCCGACCTCGCGCTGTCGCAGCGCGGCGGCCTGCGCAAGATCGAGGCGCTGCTGCGCGACCCCGATACCGCCTGGATGGTGCTGTGCCTGCGCCTGGCGGTCATCCGCTGCCACGCGCGCCTGGCGCTCGAAGGGCCGGAATGGGTGCTGGTGCGGCGCAGTGACGACGCGGCCAGCCTGGGCTGGCGTCCCGCACGCCAGGCGCCCAACCCGCGCACCCTGCACCTGCTGCAGGAAGAAGCGCAGGCCTGGGCGCGCCTGGGCGTGATCCGGCTGGAACTGCCGCACTGACACGCGGCCCGCACGGCGGGCGCGACATCCACCGGCCGCATCGGCTCCGCCCGTCGGGACGCCACAGGTCCGCCGCTGCCGGCCCTGATGTTTCCCCCGAGCCCATTTGTATGATGATTGTCAATAATCGGCCCCCCAGCCTCCCCCCGCAGAGGCCGCACGACTTCACCGATCCAGGAGACCCTTTCATGAGCTTCAACCGCCGCACCCCCTTGCTCGCCCTGGCCGCCGCGTGCGCACTGGCCGCGGGCCTTCCGGCACAGGCACAGACGGCCATGCGCAGCAGCATCTCCGTCGCACAGAACTCGCACCAGGGCGTGGGCATCGACGTCTTCGCCAAGGAAGTCGACAAGCGCACCAACGGCCGCATCAAGATCCAGAACTTCTACTCCGGCTCGCTGGGCGGCGAGCTGCAGTCGGTCGAAGCCGTGCAGCTGGGCACGCAGGAGCTGACCTTCACCTCGACCGGTCCTGTCCCCAACTTCGTTCCCGCCGCGCGCATCCTGGACATCCCCTTCCTGTTCCGCGACAAGGCCCACGCCCGCGCCGTCCTGGACGGCCCGATCGGCCAGGACCTGCTGAAGGAATTCGAGAGCAAGGGCTTCAAGGCCCTGGCCTGGGGCGAGAACGGCGTGCGCCACATGACCAACAGCAAGCGTGCGGTCAATGCACCCGATGACCTCAAGGGCCTGAAGATGCGCACGATGGAAAACCCCGTGCACATTGCCGCGTACAAGGGCTTCGGCATCATTCCCACGCCGATGGCCTTCCCCGAGGTCTTCACCGCGCTGCAGCAGGGCACTGTGGACGGCCAGGAGAACCCGCTGTCGGTCATCATGGCCGCCAAGTTCGACCAGGTGCAGAAGCACCTCTCGCTCACGGGGCACGTCTACAGCCCGGCCGTGATGCTGATGAACAAGGCCTCCTTCGACAAGCTCTCGGCCGCCGACAAGCAGGCGTTCCTGGACGCCGCGAAGGAAGCCGTCAAGGCCAACCGCGCGCGTGTGGACGAGGACGACGCCAAGGGCGTGACCGAGCTGCGCAGCAAGGGCATGCAGGTGATCGAGGTCGACAAGGCCAAGTTCCAGGCCGCGCTGACGCCGGTGTATGCAGAATTCGAAAAGCAGTTCGGCAAGGCCAACATCGACAAGATCCGCAACTTCAAGTGACCGGACGCGGCAGTTGCGCGGCGTACGCCCTGGCGCGCGCCACGCAGCCGCCGCGACACACGCCATGAAGGAAACCGTCCTGCGCATCGAGCGCATCACCACGGGTGCGGCCATGGCCGGCTCCTGTGCGATGCTGGCCGTGGCCGCCTCTCTCGGCCTGTACCAGATCATCACGCGCTTCGTGCTGGAAACACCGGCCGAGTGGACCGAGGTGCTGATCCGCTTCAGCCTGATCTGGATGGTCTTCCTGGGCATCCCGATGGCCTTTCGCATCGGCGCGATGGTCAGCGTGGACGTGGTCTACCGCTGGAGTTCGCCGCCCATGCGGCGCGTGCTGGACTTCATCGTCTGCGCGGCCGCGCTCGTGCTGGTGGCGGTGATCATCTACTGGGGCTGGGACTACGCCAACCGCGGCAAGGTGCAGACCATCATCGGCCTCGAAGACGTCTCGATGTTCTGGGCCTATCTGGCCATGCCCGTGGGCGGGCTGTTCTGCCTGCCGGCCATCCTGGGGCATCTGCTGGACCCCAAGCGCATTGAACTGGAGACCGCGCAATGAGCGTCGTCATGCTCGTGACGATGGTGTTGTGCTTCGCGCTCACCATTTCGGTGGCCGTCTCCATCGGCCTGGCCGCGCTGCTGGGCATCCAGATCGGCAACGTGAACATGCTCATCTCCGTCAAGGAGATGTTCAATTCGATCAACAAATTTCCGCTGGCGGCCATTCCGTTCTTCATCCTGGCCGGCAACCTGATGGAAACCGGCGGCATCAGCCGCCGCCTGGTGGAATTTGCCAAGAGCATCGTGGGCGGCGTGCAGGGCGGCCTGCCGATGACCTGCGTGCTGACCTGCATGATCTTCGCGGCCGTTTCGGGCTCGTCCGTGGCCACGACCTTTGCCATCGGCGCGATCCTGATCCCCGCGCTGATCAAGCATGGCTACCCGACCACCTACGCCGCAGCCCTGCAGGCCACCAGCGCCGAGCTGGGCGTGATCATCCCGCCGTCGATCCCGATGATCCTGTACGGCGTGGCCGCCGAAGTCTCCATCGGCGAGCTCTTCATCGCCGGCTTCGGCCCGGGCCTGCTGATCGGCGCCGCGCTGATGCTCTTTGTCTACCTGTGGTGCAAGTGGAAGGGCTGGGGCAAGAACGACGGCGACGGCCGCCTGGGCTTCTGGCGCGCCACCTGGCAGGCGGGCTGGGCATTGATGATGCCGGTCATCATCCTGGGCGGCATCTACGGCGGTGTCTTCACGCCCACCGAAGCGTCCGCAGTGGCCGTGTTCTACGCGCTGATCGTGGGCCTGGTGATCTACCGCGAAATCCGCATCCTCGATGTCTTCACCATCCTGAAGAAGTCGGCGCTGTCCAGCGCGGTGATCATGTTCATCATCGCCAACGCGGGCCTGTTTGCCTTTCTGCTCACACGCGCCGGTGTGCCCGAAGCCATCGGCCGCTGGCTCGAAGAGGTGCTGAAGTCGCCCGCGCTGTTCCTGCTGGGCGTCAATACCGCGCTGTTCCTGATCGGCATGTTCATCGAGACCAGCGCAGCCATCATCGTGCTGGCGCCGATCCTCGCGCCGGTGGCCATGCACTTCGGCATCGACCCCGTGCACTTCGGCCTGATCATGGTGGTCAACCTGGCGCTGGGCATGATCACGCCGCCGTTCGGGGTCAACCTGTTCGCGGCCTGCACGGTGGCGCGCATCTCGCTGGACCGCATCATCGGGCAGCTGCTGCCCTTCGTGCTGGTCGTGCTGGGCTGCCTGATGGTCATCACCTACGTGCCGGCGCTGTCGCTGTCGCTGCGCGATCTGGTCTACCGGTAAGGTCTCATGCCCCGCTTTGCGGCCAACCTGTCGATGCTCTATCCGGAGCTCGATTTCCTCGACCGCTTCGAAGCCGCGGCGCGCGACGGGTTCGAGGCCGTCGAGTACCTGTTTCCGTACGACCACGACGCCCGCGAACTGGCCGCACGCCTGGCCTCGAACGGCCTGCAGCAGGTGCTCTTCAACGCGTCACCGGGCCACTGGGACGCGAACGAGCGGGGCCTGGCCTGCATGCCGGGGCGCGAGTCGGAATTCCTCGAGGGCATCGTGCTGGCCTTGCGCTATGCCGAGACGCTGCAGTGCCCGCGCATCCACGTGATGGCCGGTCTGGTGCCCGCGGGCCACTCGCGTGCGTCGGTGCGTGCCACCTTCGTGGCCAACCTCCGGGCCGCGGCTCGCCTGGCGGCTGCACAGGGTGTGGACGTGCTGATGGAGCCCATCAACACACGCGACATTCCCGGCTTCTTCCTGAACCGCCAGGACGATGCGCATGCGCTGGTCGACGAGATCGGCGAGCCCAACGCCAAGGTGCAGTTCGACCTGTACCACTGCCAGATCGTCGAAGGCGATGTGGCCATGAAGATCCGGCAGTACCTGCCCACCGGTCGCGTGGGCCACTTCCAGATTGCCGGCGTGCCGCAGCGGCACGAGCCCGACCTGGGCGAGCTCCACAGCGCCTACCTGTTCGACGTGATCGACGAAGTCTCGGCGGCTTGCGGCTGGCAGGGCTGGGTGGGCTGCGAATACCGTCCCGCGCGTGGCGCGGTGGCCGGCGGCACCACAGCCGGTCTGGGCTGGCTGCGGAATCGCGCGGCCGGTCGCTGATACCGCAGCGCGCGGCCCGCGCGCTCAGCTGCTGACCGACCGTGTCGAGACCGGATGGGCCGTGGCGTCGTAGCCGTAGCCGCTCGGCGTGATGCCCCTGACCGTGTCGCTGATCGTGGCCGCCTTCTTGGTCGTGGCCGAGGGGATCGTGGCCGCGCCCATGCTGCCGGTCGTGGCGCTGACCCTGCCGCTCACCGGGCCCCGCTTCACGTACCTGTCACTACGGCACCCGGCACGGCCCTGCCGCTGCTGTCCGGCACGGTGGCGGTGCCCGATGCACGCCAGCCGCGGTTGCTGCTCACGATCGCCAGGCCCATCGCCGACACGTGCATCGGCACCGTCACCGCGTGGGCCGTGATCGTCACGATGCGCGTGCCTTTCAGGCCGGTGTTGTCGGTCACGGTCAACGCGGCCGTGTAGTTGCCGGCCGTGTTGTAGGTGTGGCTGCGCACCGAGCCGGTCCCGCCGTGCGGTCACCGAACGCCCAGGCGACACCCGGCACTGTGCCGTCGCTGAAGCAGGAGCCCGCGCCCGAGAAGCTGGCGGTCAAGGGCACCCCGCCAGACGTGGGGGCACCACCGCAGTGGCGGGGCGCCACGAGCCGAGCGGTGCAAGAGCCCGCCATGCCTGACACCTAAAATCCCTCGGCTTCCACCGGACCCTTCATGGCACAGCCCCAACCCGACGATTCGAACGTGAGCCTGGCCGTCGTGGCCATCGGCCGCAACGAGGGCGACCGCCTGCGTGTGTGCCTGCAGTCGGCGTTGGCCTCGGGCGTGGCGCGCTGCGTGGTGTATGTCGATTCCGGCTCCACCGACGGCTCGGTGGCCATGGCCACCGGCCTGGGTTGCGAGGTCGTGCCGCTGGACATGTCGGTGCCCTTCACCGCGGCACGCGCCCGCAATGCCGGCCTGGCGCGGGCACGCGAGCGCCTGCCCGGCCTGACCCATGTGCAGTTCGTCGACGGCGACTGCGAGCTGGTGGCCGACTGGATGCCGCGCGCGCTGCAGTTCCTGAACGCACACCCTGCGGTGGCTGTGGTTTGCGGGCGCCGGCGCGAACGTTTCCCCGAGCGCAGCATCTACAACGACCTGTGCGACCGCGAGTGGAATACACCCGTGGGCGAAGCCAAGGCCTGCGGCGGCGATGCGCTGTTCCGGGCCGAGGCCCTGGCGCAGGTCGACGGCTATCGGGACGACCTGATCGCCGGCGAAGAACCCGAGTTGTGCGTGCGCCTGCGTGCGCGCGGCTGGAAGGTCTGGCGCCTGGACGCCGAGATGACACGCCACGACGCCGCCATCCTGCGCTTTGCGCAGTGGTGGACACGCACGAAGCGCGGCGGCTACGCCTTCGCGCAGGGCGCCGCGCTGCACGGCGCGCCGCCGGAGCGCCACTGGGTGGTCGAGACGCGTCGCGCGCTGCTGTGGGGCGCCGCGCTGCCGCTGGTCATCCTGCTGGCGGCGCTGGTCGCCGGTCCCGTCGCCCTGTGGGCGCTGGCGATCTACCCGCTGCAATGGCTGCGCGTGACCGTGAACCACCGTTCCGCGCGCGAAGGCCTGTTCCTGATGTTGTCGAAGTTCGCCGAAGCCTCGGGTGCGCTGAAGTACTACGCCAACGCGCTGAGCGGCCGCCGCGGCCGTCTCATCGAATACAAATAGGCGCGGGCGCGCAGGCGCTGCACAGCGACCGCCACGCGCGGTCGATCGCACGATCTGGCCGGCGAAACAGCCGTTCCTCGACCCGTGAAAAAGTGCACACCATTTCTAGAGTTCTGCCCATCCAAGACACGCCGTAGCGCGGCGCAGTTCACACCTGCACCGGCGCGGCACCCGGGGCAGGACACACGTGGGCCACACACCGCAACGGCTGATCGATTACTTCGATCGGCTCTACATCATCCACCTGCCTGAGCGGACCGACCGCTACGTCGAGCTCGAACGCGAGCTCTGGCAGATCGGCATCGAGATCGACGACCCGAGGGTCGCGTTCATGCACGGCTCCTGGCCCGATTCGAGCAATGGCTTTGCTAGCGTCGGCGTCTACAGCAACTTCATGTGCCACCTGCGCATCCTGCGCGAGGCCAAGATGCGCCGCCTGCGCAGGGTCTGGATCCTCGAGGACGACGCGATCTTCCGCCACGCGCTGCGCTCGCCTGACGTGCAGCGCCAGCTGGTGGGCGCGCTGTCGGCACGCGACTGGGAGATCAGCTACATCGGGCACCGCATCGACGCGGCGCGCACGCGCTATGCGGCTGAAACCGGCAACGGGGTGGAGCTGTTCCAGCTGGAGCCCGACGAGGAATTCCTCTGGGCGCACTGCTACGCGGTCAGCGCCGACGGCATCGACCGGCTGCTGCCCTACCTCGAAGAGACGCTGCGCAACCCGCCGGGCCATCGGCGCGGCGGCCGCATGTATATCGACGGCGCACTGAATATGTTCCGCCGCCTGCATCCGCATGCCCAGGTCCTGGCCTGCACGCCCAACCTCTCGTCGCAGCGCGGCACCGTCAGCAGCCTGGGCGACCGCCGCGCCTACGACAACGTGCCGGCACTGCGCCCGCTGGTGCGCGCCTCGCGTGCGCTGCGCGACGAACTCTGGCGGCGCGAGCTGATCGCCTGATCGCTGCGCCGCGCGAGCGGCCATCGGCCGAGCGGAGCCCGCTGGCAAGCGCGCACCCGTCGACCATGGCCGCGCGCGCCCCAGGGCGGCTTCGGGCGCCCGAGGGCCTCGTGTATCGTGCGGACCTCGTGCACACCGCGATGCACCAGGAGACTCCCCGATGCGCAATTCCCCCCGTTGGCTCGTCACCGTTTCCAGCCTGCTGCTGGCCGCCGGTGCCGCACACGCCCAAAGCTATCCCACCAAGCCGATCCGCGCCGTCGTTCCCTTCGCCGCCGGCAGCGCCACCGACCAGATCGGCCGCGCCTTTGCCGAGAAGATGTCCGCCGCGCTGGGCCAGCCCATCGTCATCGACAACAAACCCGGCGCCAACGGCATGCTCGGCGCGGACATCGTCGCCAAGGCCCCGGCCGACGGCTACACCATCCTCGTGGGCACGAACAGCACGAACGCCGCGCTGAAGTTCCTGATGAAGAAGCTGCCCTACGACCAGGACAAGGACTTCATGCCCGTGGGCTTCCTGGGCTCGGTGCCGCTGATGGTGGCGGTGAACAACGACCTGCCGGCCAAGAGCCTGCAGGAACTCGTCAGCCTGGCCAAGAGCAAGCCCGGCCAGGTGAGCTTCGCCTATGCCAGCACCTCGCAGCAGGTGTCGTCCGAGATGCTGTCCAGCATGGCCAACATCCAGATGAATCCGATCCCGTACAAGTCGGGCCCGGCGGCGATGACCGACCTGATCGGCGGGCAGGTCAACCTGTTCACGGCCGACTTTGCCGTGACCGTCCCACAGTACAAGGCCGGCAAGATCCGCGGGCTGGCCGTGACCTCGATGAAGCGTTCGGCCGCCGTGCCCGAACTGCCCACGGTCAACGAAGCCCTGGGCCTGAAGGACTACGAACTGATCGCCTACTTCGCCGTCTTCGCGCCGACCGGCACGCCGCCGGACGTGATCGCCAAGCTCAACGCCGCCATTAACGGCGCGGCCAACAGCAAGGACATCCAGGAAAAGTTTGCGCCCAACGGCTTCGCCATCGACCCCGGCACGCCGGAGGCGCTGGCCAAGCGCAATGCGGTGGAAACGGCCAAGTGGGCCAAGGCCATCCGCGAGGCGAAGATCGAGCAGCAGTGAGCCGGCGGCTCGCCTGAGCCGCTGCGCCGGCCGCAGCCATGACGACGTCCGGCGATGACCTCGTCGTGCTGCGGCCGCAAGGGCTGTACTGCCCGGCGGGTGACTTCTACATCGATCCCTGGCGGCCCGTCGATCGGGCCGTCGTCACGCATGCACACGCCGACCACGCGCGCGCCGGCCACCGCGCGCTGCTGGCGCAGGTGGATTCGCTGGGCGTGCTGCGCGAACGCCTGGGCCCGCGCCAGCCGCTGCAGGGCCTGCGCTACGGCGAGACACTCACGCAGCGCGGCGTGACCATCAGCCTGCACCCGGCCGGCCACGTGCTGGGCTCCGCGCAGGTGCGGCTGGAACATGCCGGGCGCGTGTGGGTGGCCTCGGGCGACTATTTCGTCAGCGGCGCCGGCGATGAAGGCAACGCCACCTGCGAGCCCTTCGAGCCGGTGCGCTGCGACACCTTCATCACCGAATCCACCTTCGCGCTGCCGATCTACCGCTGGGCGGCCCAGGCCGAACTGAACGCGCAGATCAACCGATGGTGGTCAGCCTGCGCCGCCGACGGCGCGCACGCGCTGCTGATGGGCTACAGCTTCGGCAAGGCGCAGCGCCTGCTGGCGGCGCTGGACCCGTCGATCGGGCCCATCCTCGTACACCCCACCGTGGACCGCATCAACCGGGCCTACCGCGCGGCCGGCGTGGCGCTGCCGCCGTACCGGGTGTTCGACGGCCAGGGCCCGGTCGCGCCGGGGCTGCGCGGCGCCATGCTGGTCGCACCGCCCAATGTCCGCGGCAATGGCTGGGCGCAGGGCCTGGGCGAGGTGCGCCACGCCTTTGCCAGCGGCTGGATGCAGGTGCGCAATCGCCGCCAGCGGATGGGCATGGACCGTGGCTTCGTCGTCAGCGATCACGCCGACTGGCCCGGCCTCACGCGCGCCATCGCCGACACGGGCGCTTCGCGCGTCATCGTGACACACGGCTACGAGGACACGCTGGTGCGCTGGCTGCGCGAACAAGGCCTGCAGGCCGGCACCTTCCGCACCGCCTACGGCGACGGGCCGGGCGACGAGGAGCCGGTACTGGCCGACGAGGCCGCGACGGCAGGCCGGTCGACAGACCGGGAGCCGCGCGGCACGACAGCCGCGGTGGGCGACGCCGATGCGGAACAGCCAACGTTTGACATCCGCGGCGATTCGGACACCTGACCGTGCACGCCTTCGCCGACTTGCTGCGGACCCTGGAGTCCGGCACCTCCGCAGACGCACAGGTCGCGGAACTGGCCGCCTACTTCCGATCCGCCCCGACAGATGACGCGGCCTGGGCCGCGCATCTGCTGTCGGGCGGCAGACCGCGGCCAGTGGTGGGCCCGGACCTGCTGCGCCGCGTGGCCTGCGAGGTCGCCGGGATTGCGGACTGGTTGTTCGAGGCTTCCCTGGCCGAGTCCGGCCATCTGGCCGAGACGATTGCGTGCCTGCTGCCGCCGCCCGGGGACGCGGGTGCGATTTCCGCGTCTCCTGCGTCTTCGCCGTCCTCCGCACCTTCATCGCCCACCCCGCCGGCTGCACCCGCCGTGCCCTGCGCGCCGTCCACAGCTGGGGCGCCGATCACCTCGCGCGACCCGTCGCTGGCTCGCTGGATGGTCGAGCACCTGGCGCCGCTGCGCGGACTGCCGGAAGCCGAACAGGCGCAGCGCCTGCGCGCCGACTGGCAGCACCTGCCCGCCGGGCCGCGCCTGATTCAGCTGGAACTGATGAGCGGCAGCTTCCGCGCGACACTGCCCGCACAAGGCCTGGCACGTGCGCTGGCGCAGGCCTTCGGGCTGGACAGCCGATTCATGGCTCAACGTCTGATGGACCAGCGCCCGGCAGGCGCCGCACCCAGCGCGGCGGCATTCGAAGCCCTGATCGCCCCGGATGTCGACGGGATCGGGGCACGCACCCTGCCCCTGCCCTTGCAGCGCGCCGCACGGCTGCAAGCCGACCCGGCCCGCCTCGGCCCGGCGGCCGACTGGCAGGTGGAATGGGCCTTCGACGGCTTGCGCGTTCAGCTGCTGCACCGCGGCGGCCGCAGCGCCTTGTGGAGCCAGAGCGACGAGCTGCTCAGCGACCGCTTCCCGGAACTGCTGGCGCAGGCCGAGCGCCTGCCGGCCGGCACGGTGTTGGACGGCATGCTCGTGGTCTGGCCGGAAGCTGCCGCCCATCCATCGCCGCGGGCCGCGCTGCAGACGCGCCTCGCCCGCAAGAGCACCACGCCAAAGCTGCTGCGCGAGTCGCCGGCACGCTTCGTGGCTGTCGATCTGCTGGAAATCGACGGTCAGGACCTTCGGCGCGAACCGCTGCGCGTGCGCCGCGCGCGTCTGGACGCGCTCGCCGCCACACACGGGCTGACGCTGTCCCCTGCCCTGGCCGCCGACTCCTGGGCAGACCGTGCCGCGCTGCGCGCGCAGGCCCCCGCGTACGGATGTGACGGGCTGGTCATCAAGCGTTTGAATGCATGCTACGGCGACACAGCCGTGCCCAGCACAATCACAGGGCACGTGGGAGCCACTGCGCGCATCCTGTCCACTGAGACCGTTGAGCCCGCAGAGCCTGTCGAGCCTGTCGAGCCTGCTGAGCGCACTGAGCGCACTGAACACAACGAGAACACCGATCACACCGCGCGCCAGGAGACCACCGCGCCCACCGAGCCCGTCTGGTGGACCTGGCCGATCGAGCCGATGTGCATCGACGCGGTGCTGGTCTACGCCGAGACCACGCCTGGCGCGCGCACGGGAGGCCGCAGCTACAGCTTTGCCCTGTGGAACCGCGCGCCGGCGGATGCGGCCGAAGCCGAGTCCGTCGTCGAGGCCATCCGCGCACGACAACCGGCCACGCCGGGCGCGTTGCAGCTGGTGACCGTGGCCAAGGCCCATGCAGGCTTGGATGGCGCGGCACTGGCACGCATCGACCGCGTCATCCAGGACACCGCTGTCGAGCGCTTCGGCCCGGTGCGCAGCCTCGCGCCGAGCCTGGTGCTGGAGCTCGCATTCACGGACCCGCAGCCCAGCAAGCGCCACCGCTGCGGCTTCGTGCTGCGCGACGTGCGCATGCAGCGCATCCGCGACGACAAGCGGCTGCACGAAGCCGCCACGCTGGACGACCTGCGCGAGCGGGCGGGCACGCCGCCGCCAGGCGCGGATCCTTCAAATCCGTGATGCCCGCTGGCCACACCCGCATCGCCGAGGCTTCCTAAGCAGCCAAGCCCGCGGCTGCACGGCCCTCTCGCTGCCGGTGCGCCCAAGCCAGCTCAGGGCAGGCCCTTGCGCCGCCCCGCATCCATGAACAGCGTGCCGCCGGCCAGCGCGTCGGCTTCGGGCGCCAGCAGCGTCTCCATCGCCCAGGCCACCTGCTCGGGCGTGGTGAAGGCGCCGATGGCCGATTCGGCGCGCATCTGGTCCAGCACGGCTTCGGTGGACAGCCCGTCGCGTTCGCCGCGCGCCGCGGCCACGCGGTGCAGCCGTTCGGTATCCGCCGGGCCGGGTGCCACGAGATGCGCCGTCACCCCGCGCTCGCCGTAGGCCCAGGACAGCTGCCGCACCAGGTTGGCCAGCGCGGCATTGGCCACGCCGGCCGTGGCCGCATAGGCGCTGGGCTCGAAACCGTAATGGCCGCCGATGGCCACCAGGCGCGCGCCGCGCACCAGGTGGGCATCGACCGCACGCACCAGGCGCAGCATGCCGCCGACCTTGATGTTCACGGCATCGACCACCGCGGCGGTGGGCGCCGTGAGCACGCCGCCGGCCGTGGCCACGCCGGCCCCCTGGATCACCATGCGAACGGGGCCGTCCAGCGCGGCGCGGATGGCCTCGGTGGCGCCGTCGTCGGCGATGTCGGCCACGCAGGGCCGCAGGCCCGGCAGGGATGCAGCCAGCGCGTCCAGTGCCGCCGCGTGGCGCGCGACCGCCACCACGCGCAGGCCGGCTGCGGCGAGCCGGCGCGTGATCACCGCGCCCATCGCGCCCGTGGCGCCAACGATCACGGCCGTGCCCGCCGCGTGGGAACCGTGCGTGGATGTCATGGCGTGATTGTCCGGTGCATCAGGCCGAGCGCGCGACATCGCGCAGCAGGCCGCGCTGCTTGGCCATGGTCATCGCGGTGTCCTCGATCATGTCCTCCTGGCCCGCAATCATCTTGCGCCGGCCGAGTTCGACCAGGATGTCGCGCGCCGGCACGCCGAAGCGCTGGGCCGCGCGCTTGGCGTGCAGCAGGAAGGTGGAGTAGACGCCCGCAAAACCCAGGGTCAGCGAATCGCGGTCGACACGAACCATGTGGTCCATCATCGGCACGATGACCTCCTCGGCCACGTCCATCAGCTTGAAGAGGTCCACGCCGGTCTCGATGCCCATGCGTTCGCACACCGCCACCAGCACCTCCAGCGGCGTATTGCCCGCGCCGGCACCCAGGCCCGCCACCGACGCGTCGATGCGGCTGGCGCCCGCCGCGATGGCCGCGATGGAATTGCTGATGCCCAGGCCCAGGTTGTGGTGGCCGTGGAAGCCGATCTCGGTCTCGGGCTTCAGCACGTCGCGCAGGCGCGAGACGGCTTCGGTCACGTCGTCCGGCAGCATGGCGCCGGCGGAATCGGTGATGTAGAGCGTCTGTGCGCCGTAGCCTTCCATCAGCTGGGCCTGCTGCGCCAGGCCTTCGGGCGAATTCAGGTGCGCCATCATCAGGAAGCCTGTGGTGTCCATGCCCAGCTTGCGCGCATAGGCGATGTGCTGCGGCGAGGTATCGGCCTCGGTGCAATGCGTCGCCACGTGCACGCTGCGTGCGCCGCAGTCGTAGGCCGATTGCAGCTCGCGCATCGTGCCCAGGCCCGGGATCAGCAGCACCGACACCTTGGCGCGCTTCAACTGGGGCACCACGGCCCGCAGGTAGGCCTCATTGCTGGCCAGCGCAAAGCCGTGCTGCAGCGAGTTGCCGCCCAGGCCCGCGCCGTGGCTCACCTGCATGAGCTGGATGCCGGCGTCGTCCAGCGCGCAGGCCACCTTGACCATCTGCTCGATGCTGATCTGCTCGCGCTTGGCATGCATGCCATCGCGCAGGCACATGTCGTGCAGCAGGACCTTGCGGCCCTTGAGTCCGTTCTTGGCGATCGTCATGGGGTGTGATTCCTCAGGCAGCTGCCACGGCAGGCGCGGTGGGCTTCAGGGTGATGGTGCCGGCCAGGATCTCGTCGGCAAACATCTCGGCCGTGCGGCAGGCGGCTGCGGTCATGATGTCCAGGTTGCCCGCGTAGGTCGGCAGGTAGTCGCCCAGGCCCGCCACCTCCATGAAGACGGCCACGCGCTTGCCGTCGAAGGACGGCCCGTTCACCAGGCGGTAGCCCGGCACGTATTGCTGGACCTGTTCGATCATCGCCAGCACCGAATCGATGATGGCCTGCTGCTGCGGCTCGGTCTCGCACAGGCAGTTGATGGTGTTGCGCATGATCATCGGCGGCTCGGCCGGGTTGATGATCGCCAGTGCTTTTCCGCGTTTGGCACCACCTACGCGAACGATGGCGTCAGACGTGGTGTAGGTGAACTCGTCCAGGTTGGCGCGCGTACCCGGGCCGATGGACTTGGACGCCAGACTCGCCACGATCTCGCCGTAGTCCACCGGCTGCACACGCGAGATCGCGTGCACGATGGGGATCGTCGCCTGGCCGGCGCAGGAGATCATGTTGACGTTCATCTCCACGCGATCCGCATGCTCGCGCAGGTTGACCGGCGGCACACACAGCGGCCCGATGGCTGCGGGCGTGAGGTCGATCATCAACACGCCCAGCGCATTGAGCTTGCGCGAGTTTTCGGCGTGCACGTAGGCGGAGGTGGCATCGAAAGCGATCTGGATGCCGTCTTCCCGCACGTGCGGCAACAGGCCGTCCACGCCCTCGGCGGTGGTCTTCAGGCCCATCTCGCGGGCACGGGCCAGGCCTTCGGAGGCGGCGTCGATGCCCACCATCCACACCGGCTCCAGCACCGGGCTGCGGCGCAGCTTGTAGATCAGGTCGGTGCCGATGTTGCCCGAGCCAATCAGCGCGCACTTGATCTTTTGCGGCACGTGGTGCTCCTTCATTCGACGGTGATCTTCGCGTCGCGGATCACCTGGCTCCAGCGCGCGTTCTCGGCGGTGATGTACTCGCCGAACTGCTCGGGCGTGCTGGGCTTGGGCTCGGCGCCGAACTGCGCAAAGCGCTCAGCGGTTTCGGCCGCCTTCAGGCCTTCGACCAGCGCCTGGTTCAGCGCGGCCACCACCTCCTTGGGCAGGTGGGCCGGGCCGATCAGTCCGAACCAGGTCGGCACGTCGAAGCCGGTGAAACCCTGCTCGGCCACCGTGGGTACGTTGGGCAGCAGCGCCGAGCGCGTGGACGACGTGATCGCGATGGCCTTGAGCTTGCCACTGTGCACATTGGGTGCGGCGCTGGACAACGAGCTCTCCACGCTGAGCATCAGCTGGCCGCCCAGCAGGTCCTGCGCGAGCTGCGCAGTGCCCTTGTACGGAATGTGCACGAGCTGGATGCCGGCGACCGACGCGAGGTATTCACCCGCCAGATGGTTGGCCGTGCCGATGCCCGAGCTGCCGTAGGCCAGCTTGCCCGGGTTGGCCTTGGCATAGGCGATCAGGCCCTTCAGGTCGTTGAAGGGGGCGCTGGGGTGGGCGACGATCGCGCCCTTGGCGATGCCCACCATCGAAATCGGCGTGAAGTCCGTCTTCACGTTGAAGGGCAGCTTGGGTCCCAGCGACGGCGATATGGCCAGGCTGCTGATGACACCCACGCCGATGGTGTAGCCGTCGGCCGGCGACTTGGCGATCACGTCCGTGCCCAGGTTGCCACCAGCGCCGGGCCGGTTTTCGATCACCACCGTCTGCTTGAGCTTGTCGCCGATGATCTTGCCCGCCACGCGGCCCATGATGTCCGTGGGCCCGCCCGGCGGAAACGGCACGATCAGCTTGATCGGCTTGCTGGGATAGGCGTCGGCCGCCAGGGCCGACGACCCGGCCAGGGCCAGTCCACCCAAAGACAGCGCCGTCGCCAGCGCAGAAGTGAGCCACTCACGTCGAGCGTTCATGATGATTCCTTCGAATGAAGACTTGGGGGATTCAGAGCTTGATGCAGACGTTTCTCAGTTCGGTGTAGAACTCGAGTGAATGCGCGCCACCCTCGCGGCCGATGCCCGATTGTTTGGAGCCACCGAAGGGCGTGCGCAGGTCGCGCAGGAACCAGCTGTTGACCCAGGTGATGCCCACTTCCACGGCGGCGGCCATGCGGTGTGCGCGGCGCAGGTTTTCGGTCCAGATGGTGGTCGACAGTCCATAACGGTTGGCGTTGGCCAGTGCCACCACCACCTCCTCGCTGTCGAAGGGGCGGATGTGGCAGCAGGGGCCAAAGATCTCCTCGCGCACCACCGCGGCGGTCTCGGGCAGGCCGGTCCAGATGGTGGGCTGCACCCAGGCGCCTTCGGCCAGGTCACGCGGCATGGCCGGCACACCGCCGCCGGTGACGACGGTGGCGCCCTCGGCCACCGCCTTGGCGTAGTAGGACAGCACCTTGGCCTGGTGCTCGTGGCTGATCAGCGGGCCGTAGTTGGCGCCGGCATCACCCGGTCGGCCATAGCGCACGGCCTCGCAGCGCGCCTTCAAGGCGGCGACGAATCGATCGAAGATCGGCCGCTCCACGTACACCCGCTCGGTGCCCAGGCACACCTGTCCGGTATTCATGAAGGCCGAGCGGAAGATGCCTTCCACCGCATCGTCGAAGCGGCAGTCGGCAAACACGATGCCGGCGTTCTTGCCGCCCAGCTCGAAGGACACGTCGCGGATGCCCTCGGCTGCGGCCTTCATGATGGCCGTGCCGGTGCGCGTCTCGCCGGTGAAGGTGATGCCGTCGACACCGTCGTGGCGCGTCAGGAATTCACCGGCGGCATCCGGGCCATGGCCGTGCACCACGTTGTAGACGCCCGGCGGCACGCCCACCGCATTCATCACCTCGCCCAGCAACGTCGCCGTGGCCGGCGTCTCTTCCGAGGGCTTGACCACGACGGTATTGCCGCAGGCCATTGCCGGGCCAACCTTCCAGGTCATCAGCAGGAAAGGTGCGTTCCACGGGCTGATCACGCCGATCACGCCCTTGGGCTTGCGGATCGCGTAGTTCAGCGCGCCCGCACCATCGGGCGTATCCATCTGAAAACTCTCGGCCGGCACGTTCTTGATGAGGTCGGCAAAGATCTTGAAATTGGCCGCTCCGCGCGGCACGAAGGCATGCGAGATCACATGGCGCGGCTGGCCGGTGTCCGCCTCTTCGGCGGCGACAAATTCGTCGAAGCGCTTCGTGATGCCATCGGCCACGGCATGCAGCATCGCCACGCGCTGGTCCACCGTCATGCGACCCCAGGGGCCGTGCAGCGCACGCCGCGCGGCATTCACCGCGGCGTCCACATCCTCGCGTCCG
This sequence comes from Pseudomonadota bacterium, assembly GCA_963205115.1. Classification (GTDB taxonomy): domain Bacteria; phylum Pseudomonadota; class Gammaproteobacteria; order Burkholderiales; family Burkholderiaceae_C; genus Rubrivivax. The sequence continues at coordinate 191,241 of CAUJHV010000034.1, forward strand.
CCTTCGGCCACCCGGCCCATGAGATGGTTGTCCAGCGGTGAGCGCTTGTCGAAGGTGCGGCCGCTGTGTGCGGGCAGGAACTGGCCGTCGATGAAGTGCGAGGTGAGAGGCAGGCAGTCGGACATGGTCGATGGGAGCTCAGGAACGGGAAGTCTGGGCCGCGGCACGTGCGGCCAGCTCGGCCGCGCGGCTGATGCTGGCGGCCACGCCGCCGATGGCCCAGCGGTCGGGGTGCACGGGGTCGATCTGCACACGGATGCGCTGCGGGTCGCCGCCCAGCACACGCGCGACGGTGGCACTCATCTCGGCCATCACGCGGTGCACCATCTCGACGGGCCGGCCGTCCATCAGCGACATTCGGATCAGCGGGATCTCCACCTGCGCGCGCGGCACGCGGGTCATCACGACATCGGCGGTTTCGCCGGCCATGGCGTACAGGCCCGGGTCGATCTCGGTGATCCAGACCTGCAGCCGCTCGGGCGGTGCTTCGATCGTGCGTGCAAAGGTCTCGGCGGCTTCGCGCACGAGTTGCTGCAGCAGCGGGCGCGGGTGGCCCGCCAGCACGTGGATATTGGCAACAGGCATGGATTCCTCCGGGGAAACGGGCGCGTCGATTCGGATCGTGGAAGAACCCGCGGCCCGGGCGCGCGTCGGCGCGCCAGGGTCCCGCGGGGGTTCAGTGGGCGTGCGTGATCAGGTCACCACGGTCAGGAAGGTTTCGTGCAGCTTGCGGTGCGCCACATCCAGGCCGCCGCCTTCGCCCAGGCCTTCCCAGGTCCAATGGATCGCCGGCCAGTCTGGATAGGGCGCGGTGCCGCCCATGAAGGTCTCGAAACGGTTGCCCGACGGGTCCCACGCGTAGATCGTGCCGCCGCGCGTGATGCCGTGCCGCGTGGGGCCGATGTCCACGCGGATGTCGTTGACGGACATGATGTCCGCCGCACGCAGCACCTTGTCCCAGGAATCCAGCAGGAAGGACACGTGGTGCAGCTTGGCCGGCTCCGGGTGCACGACGAAGGCGATGTCGTGCGCCTTGTTCGAGCAGCTCAACCACAGGGCGCCCTTCTCGTCGCTGTCGGGCAGGGTCACGTATTCGGTGAGGGTGAAGCCCAGCACCTCGGTGAAGAGCTTGAGCACGCCACCCACATCAGGACCGTACAGCAGGGCATGGTCCAGGCGCACTGGCGCGATGCCGCGGTCGGACGCCGGCGACCAGGCCTTCGGGTTGACCGGTGCCAGGCCGTTGCCCACCATCTTCTTGGTGGCGAAGAGTTCGATCTGGTGGCCGGTGGGGATCTGGAAGCGCACACGCTCGCCGGTCTCCAGCAGCTCACCGGCCGGCAGCCGCTCGGTGGCCACGCCGTAGGCCTTCAAATCGCTCTCGAGCTGGTTCAGCGTGACCTCGTTCAGCACCTTGAAGCCGAAGAAGTCCATGCCCGCCCGATCGGTCTGGCGCAAGATGACGCTGTGGTGGTCGCGCTCGTCCCAGGCCTTCAGGTACACACGCCCGGACGCATCGCGCCCGGTTTCCGTGAGCCCGAGGACGTCTCGGTAGAAGCGCACCGCGGCCTCGATGTCGAGCACGCGCAGCTGGATGTGCCCGGGACGGGTCACGCCGGTCAATGCCATGTTCTTGTCTCCTGTCGTCGAAGGCTGGGGTCCGCGATGCATCGACGACGCCGCATCGGGCCCTGGTTCTGCGCGGCACTGTAGGAGTCGAGGTCGCGCGCCGTCCAATACCGTTGAAGCCTTGCGCCGATACCTTGCGCGCATGATGTGAGTCGCTGGACGCGGCCATCTGGTATGAACGCGGCACCCGGCAGACAATGCAGGCCTCCAGCGAGGGACCCGTGGAACTGCGCCATCTCCGCTATTTCGTCTGCGTCGCCGAAGAGCAGCACATCGGCCGCGCGGCCTTGCGGCTGCACATCTCGCAGCCGCCGCTGACGCGCCAGATCCAGCAGCTCGAGGAGGAACTCGGCGCACAGCTCTTCCACCGCACCGCGCGCGGCGTGGACCTCACCGACGCGGGCCGCGTGCTCTACGACGACGCGCGCCACATCCTGGGCCTGGCCGAGCGCGCGGCCGAGCGCACCAGCAAGGCCGCGCAGGGCCTGCTGGGCCGCGTGGACGTGGCGATCTTCGGCTCGGGCATCTTCGGTGTGATCCCGCGGCTGATGCGGCGCTTTCGCGCCTCGCACCCCGAGGTGAGCATCCGGCTGCACAACCTGGCCAAGGAAGAGCAGATCGACGCGCTGCGCCACCGGCGCATCACACTGGCCTTCAACCGCCTGATGCGGCCCGTGGAGGGCCTGACCAGCGAGACCCTGCTCACCGAGCCGCTGTACGTGGCGATGCCTTCCGGCAGCGCCCTGGCCGCACGCACCGCGGTGGCGCTGCGTGAACTGGATGGCGAACCGCTGGTGATGTACCCCACCGGCTCGCGGCCCAGCTTCATCGACCGGCTGAGCGAGATGTGCCGCGACTGCGGCTTCACGCCGCTGGTGGCCGAGGAAGTGGGCGACACCGTGCACGCCCTGGCCCTGGTGGCCACCGGCTTCGGCCTGTGCGTGGTGCCGCACTCGGCCACCGCCCTGGCCATTCCTGGCATCACCTACCGGCCGCTGCACCACCCCACGCACCACAGCGTGGACCTGTGCTGCATCTACCGCGAGGACGACGATTCGCCCATCCTCGCCGCCCTGCTGGGCTCGATGCGGCAGACCGCGCCGACGTTGAATTTTCCCTGAGCGATGCATCGCGCGTGACGGCCCCGAAGGTCCGCCCCGCGCCGCGCCGCATTCAGGGCTTCAGGCTGATCAACCAGCTCATCACGTCGGCCTTCTCGCCAGCCGTGCACTTGCGGCCGACCACATCGCGGCAGTTCATGTTGAAGGCCATCTCGACCTTGTGCTTGTCGGTGAACCGGGCCTTGTTGGCCGCCGGGGCCAAGGGTGCGATGCGCTTGTCGGTCAGCAGGTCCTTGCCGTCCTTGGCCGGCGAGGCCGTGTGGCAATCGACACAGCCGTTGTAGTCCTTGCCGAAATTGGTGGTGAAGAGCTTCTGGCCGCGTTCGGGCGATGCGGGCGCGCCGGCCTGGGCCACGTAGGCGGCCAGCAGGCTCTCGGGTGTATCGGCGGCGATAGCGGTGGCGCTGCCGCTGGCGCAGCAGGCGACCAGCAGATGGATGAGGCCTCGGTTCATGGCGGATCTCCCCGCGCGGAAGGCGCACCTTCATTGGAGCCAGGGCCGCGCCGGCGCGCCTTGCTCTGGCGCAAGAAGCGCCGTGCAGAATCGACCCATGCCCCTGCCCCCTGCGCCGCCCTTGCCCGGATCGGCACTGCCGGTCGACAGCGCCGAGTGGCGCGTCGGCCGTTTCGTGCTGGACGCCTCGCGCGTGCGCGTGATGGGCATCGTCAACGCCACGCCGGATTCCTTCTCCGATGGCGGCCGGCATGCACGGGCGGCCGACGCCATCCGCCACGCCGAGCGCCTGGTGACCGAAGGCGCGGAGATCCTGGACATTGGCGGTGAATCGACGCGGCCCGGGGCCACCGCGGTGACGCCCGACGAAGAAGCCCGCCGCGTGCTGCCGGTGCTGCGCGAGGCGCTGCGCATGGGTGTGATCGTGTCGGTCGATACCAGCAACCCCGAGCTGATGCGCCAGGCGCTGGACCTGGGCGCGGACCTGATCAACGACGTGCGCGGCCTGCGCCGCCCCGGCGCGCTGCAGGCCCTGGCCACCCACCCGCAGGCCGGCGTGTGCCTGATGCACATGCGCGGCGAACCGGACACCATGGCGGGTCTGGCCCGTTATGCCGATGTGGCCGCCGAGGTGCGCGACGAACTCGCGCAGGCGGTGGCGCAGGCCGTGGCTGCGGGCATCGATGCCTCACGCATCGCGCTCGACCCGGGCTACGGCTTCGCGAAGCGCACCGAGCACAACTTCGAACTGCTGGCGCGCCAGCGCGAACTGCTGGCCTGCGGCCGGCCGCTGGTGGTGGGCTGGTCGCGCAAGGCCTCGCTGGGCGTGGTCACCGGCCGGCCGCTGGACGAGCGCCAGGCCGCCAGCGTCGCCGCGGCGCTGCTGGCCGCCGAACGCGGCGCGCGCGTGCTGCGCGTGCACGACGTGGCGCCCACCGTGGACGCGCTGAAGGTGCAGGCGGCGCTGGCACGCGAAACCGTGGCCTTCATCGGCCTGGGCGCCAACCTGGGCGACGCGGCCGCGACGCTGGCCTGGGCCTGCCGCCGGCTGGACGAGGAGCCGGGGGTGGCGCTGTCGGCCGTCTCCGGCCTGTGGCGCAGCGCACCGGTCGATGCCGAGGGCCCCGATTTCCTGAACGCCGTCGCGCGCGTGCGCACAACGCTCACGCCGGCCGCGCTGCTGGCCGCGCTGCACCGCATCGAGGCCGACGCCGGGCGCGAGCGGCCCTTCCGTCACGCGCCGCGCGTGCTCGACCTGGACCTGCTGGTGCACGGCACCCAGGTCATTGCGCGCGACGATCTCACGGTGCCGCATCCACGTGTGCACCTGCGGCGCTTCACGCTGGAGCCCTTGCTGGAACTCGACCCCTTGTTCGCCATCCCGGGCCGAGGCCTCGCACAGCGCTTGGCGCAGGCGCTGCGCGAGGCCCAGCCGCCGCAAGTCATCGAGCGCCTGGCCGCAGCCGCGGCCGGTTTTGCGCTCGGCAACAACGCCCTGGTGGTCGCCGGAATGATCGTCGGCGCCTCGGGAACGATCCTCACCAACCTGATGGCCCAGGCGATGAACCGCACGATCGGCGGGGTGCTCTTCGGCTCCT
>CAUJHV010000035.1 GCA_963205115.1 Pseudomonadota bacterium
TGCTGCTTCCAGGCGCTGCCCAGTTGTTCGAAACCCTTCAGTGGCGTGCCGGCGCTCACATCAAGCCCCTTTCGGCCATCGACACCACCTGCCCGTGGCCGACGATGAAGTGGTCCAGCACGCGCACGTCCACCAGCTGCAACGCGTCGCGCAGGGTGCGCGTGAGGGTCTCGTCGGCGCGCGAGGGCTCGGGCATGCCGGACGGGTGGTTGTGCGCCAGCACCACGGCGCCGGCATTGCGGTGCAGGGCTTCCTTGACCACCTCGCGGGGATAGACGGAGGTCTGCGAGAGCGTGCCGCGAAAAAGCGTCTGCATGTCGATGAGACGGTGCTGCGCGTCCAGGAACAGGACCGCGAATTCTTCATGAGCCAGGCCGGACAGGTGCAAGGACAGGTAATCGCGCACCCGCGCCGGCGAATCGAAGACCGGTTCGGCCGCGAGCTGGCGCGCCAGCGAGCGCCGGGCCATTTCCGCCACCGCAGCCAGCTCGGCGCAACGCGCCGGCCCGAGGCCCTTGACGCCGCGCAGTTCGGCCGGCCGTGCATCCAGCAGCCCGGAGAAACCGCCAAAGCGGTCCAGCAGATCCTGCGCGAACAGCAGCACCGGGCGCCCGCGCGAACCGGTGCGCAGCAGCAGGGCCAGCAGCTCGGCATCGGCCAGGCTGGCCACCCCGAGGGTGAGTGCGCGCTCGCGCGGGCGGGCTGCTGCCGGAAGGTCCTCGAGTTTCATGGCGGTGTTCGGCGAATGGGCTGTGACAGGCGGGTGGCGGGTGGGTCCGTAGAATGAGGACAGTCTAGGCGCGGGCATCTGCCGGCGCTTCCCCCATCCCGTTGCCACCCTTGGCGTCCCACTCTTGCGTCCCACTTCCGCGTGAACACCATCCAGGAGGGGTCGTTTCTGACCCTGCATTACCGGCTCGTCGGCCCCGATGGCGCTGACGTGGTCAATACCTTCGACGGCAAGCCGGCGACGCTGTCGCTCGGCACCGGGCAACTGGCGCCGGCCATGGAACGCCACCTGCTGGGCCTGCCCGAAGGCACGCGCCGGACCTTCGATCTGGGTGCCGGCGAAGCCTTTGGCGAGCGCAACCCGCAGCTGCTGCAGCGGGTCAAGCGCGCGCTGCTGCTGGAACTGGGCGATCCGGATGCCGACTACCAGGTGGGCGATGTCGTGCAGTTCCCGACACCGGACGGGCAGGGCGCCTATGCGGGCGTGGTGCGCGAATGCGGCGACGGCTGGTTGCTGTTCGACTTCAACCACCCGCTGGCTGGACAGCCCGTGCAGTTCGAAGTCCATGTGCTGGGGGTGCTGTGATGGTGGAGAAAACCGATCTGCGCGAAGTGGTGCTGGCCGAGCCGCGAGGCTTCTGTGCCGGTGTCGACCGCGCCATCGAGATCGTCGAGCGCGCGCTGCGCAAGTTCGGTGCGCCGATCTACGTGCGCCACGAGATCGTGCACAACACCTACGTCGTCGAAGACCTGCGCGCCAAGGGGGCGATCTTCATCGAGGACCTGGCCGAAGTGCCCCGCGGCGCGACGCTGGTGTTCAGCGCGCACGGCGTGAGCCAGGCGGTCCGTCAGGAGGCCGACGCGCGCGGCTTCCAGGTCTTCGACGCCACGTGCCCGCTGGTGACCAAGGTGCACGTCGAGGTCGCCAAGCTGGCCAAGGAAGGCTACGAGTTCATCATGATCGGCCACAAGGGCCACCCCGAAGTCGAAGGCACGATGGGCCAGCTCGAGGGCGGCATCTACCTGGTCGAGGACATTGCTGACGTGGCGCGCGTGGAGCCCCAGGGCGACAAGCTGGCCGTGGTCACGCAGACCACGCTCAGCGTGGACGACGCGGCCGGCATCCTGACGGCGGTGAAGCAGCGCTTCCCGCACGTGCGCGAGCCCAAGAAGCAGGACATCTGCTACGCCACGCAGAACCGCCAGGACGCCGTGAAGGTGCTGGCGCCCGCGGTGGACGTGGTCATCGTGGTGGGCAGCCGCACCAGCAGCAACAGCAACCGCCTGCGCGAACTGGCGCAGCGCATGGGCACGCCGGCCTACATGGTCGACGGCGCCGACGACCTCAAGCCCGAGTGGTTCGTGGGCACGCCGCGTGTGGGCCTGACCGCCGGCGCATCAGCGCCGGACATCCTGGTGCAGCAGGTCATCGCCCGGCTGCGCGAAATGGGTGCCGCGGCCATCCGCACCATCGAAGGCGTCGAAGAAACCGTGCACTTCCCGCTGCCCATGGGCCTGGGCGACAAGAGCATGGCGCAGGTGGCTGCCACGCGATCCTGATTGCCGTGCGGCGTGCGCTTCGGCGCGCGCCGCCGTGCCCGCTTCGCCTGTAGCCGCCGCCTGATGCGGCGCCTGGCACCCGGAACCCATCCGATCTTTCTTCCAGCGAGACCATCATGCTCGACATCAATTCGCTCCGACGCGACCTGGACGGCGTCGTCGCGCGGCTGCAGGCCCGCAAGAACCCGCAACCCTTCTTGGACGTCCAACGCTTCAGCGCACTGGAAACCGAGCGCAAGACCCTGCAGATCCGCACCGAGGAACTCCAGGCCCGCCGCAACGCCACCAGCAAGCAGATCGGCCAGCTCAAGGCCAAGGGCCAGGACACGGCGGAGGTGATGGCGCAGGTGGCCGGCATCGGCGACGAGATCAAGGCATCGGCCGAGCGGCTGGACGCGATCCAGGCCGAGTTGAACCTGATGCTGATGAGCGTGCCCAACCTGCCGCACGAGAGCGTGCCGCCCGGCGCCGACGAGACGGGCAACGTCGAAGTGCGCCGCTGGGGCACGCCGCGGGCCTTCGACTTCAAGCCCCGGGACCACGTCGACATCGGTGCGGCGCTGGGCCTGGACTTCGACACCGGCGCCAAGCTGTCGGGATCGCGCTTCACCTTCCTGCGCGGCACCGCCGCGCGGCTGCACCGGGCGCTGGCGCAGTTCATGCTGGACACGCAGACGCAGCAGCATGGCTACACCGAGTGCTACACGCCCTACATCGTCAACCGCGAGATCCTCGAGGGCACGGGCCAGCTGCCCAAGTTCAAGGAGGACATGTTCTGGGTGCTGCGTGGGGGTGACGAGGAACAGCCCGAGCAGTACCTCATCAGCACCAGCGAGATCTCGCTGACCAACAGCGTGCGCGAACAGATCCTGGACGCCGCGGCACTGCCCATCAAGCTGACGGCGCACAGCCCCTGTTTCCGCTCGGAAGCCGGCAGCGCCGGGCGCGACACACGCGGCATGATCCGCCAGCACCAGTTCGACAAAGTCGAGATGGTGCAGATCGTGCACCCGGACAAGAGCTACGAGACGCTGGAGGAAATGGTGGGCCACGCCGAGGCCATCCTGCAGAAGCTGGAACTGCCGTACCGCGTGGTGACGCTGTGCACCGGCGACATGGGCTTCGGCAGCACCAAGACCTACGACCTCGAGGTGTGGCTGCCCGCGCAGGACACCTACCGCGAGATCAGCTCGTGCAGCAACTGCGAGGCCTTCCAGGCACGGCGCATGCAGGCGCGCTTCCGCAACGCGCAGGGCAAGCCCGAGTTCGTGCACACGCTCAACGGCTCGGGCCTGGCCGTGGGCCGCGCACTCGTGGCCGTGCTGGAAAACCACCAGCAGGCCGACGGCAGCATCGCCGTGCCCGCCGCGTTGCGCCCGTACCTCGGGGGCCTGGACGTCTTGCGCTAAACTCCTGGGTTCGCCGCCTGACCCGCGGCGAGCGCGAATACCCGGAAAGGTGGCAGAGTGGTCGAATGCGCCGGACTCGAAATCCGGTTCGCGGGTTATCCCGCGACGAGGGTTCGAATCCCTCCCTTTCCGCCAGAGACAAACGCCCGCTTCATGCGGGCGTTTTTCTTGGTGCGAGCTCGATTCGACAGGGCCGGATCGGGTCGGCACACGTGGCGTCAGATGAGGCGGCGCCATTGGGCTTGAATATCATCGGACGGCGCACTTCGTCCCGACAGGCACCCATGCCCCTGACCCTCCCCCAGCTCGAACGCCATCTCTTCAAGGCGGCCGACATCCTGCGCGGCAAGATGGATGCGTCGGAGTTCAAGGAGTACATATTCGGGATGCTGTTCCTCAAGCGCTGCTCGGATGTCTTTGAGCAGCGACGCGAGCAGGTCATCGAGCAGGAGATGGCCGCCGGCAGCACGCGGGCGGAGGCGGTGGGCAGCGCCGAGAGCAAGCGCTGGTACGGGCAATCGTTCTACGTGCCCGTCACCTCGCGCTGGGACTACCTGGTCAAAGAGGCGCACGACGATGTCGGCGGCTTTCTCAACCGCGCGCTCGGTGGCCTGGAGAGCAACAACTCCAGCCTGGCCGAGGTGCTGGAGCACATCGACTTCTCTCGCAAGGTGGGCCAGAGCAAGATCCCGGACATCAAGCTGCGCCAGCTGATCAGCCACTTCAGCAGCTACCGCCTGCGCAACGAGGACTTCGAGTTCCCTGACCTGCTGGGCGCCGCCTATGAATACCTGATCGGCGAGTTTGCGGATTCGGCCGGCAAGAAGGGCGGCGAGTTCTACACGCCGCGCTCTGTCGTGCGCATGATGGTGCGGCTGATCAAGCCCGAGCAGCAGCACAGCGTCTATGACCCCTGCGTCGGCTCCGGCGGCATGCTGATCCTGGCTAAGGAATACATCGACGAGCACGGCGGCGACGGCACGCGGGCTGACCTCTGCGGCCAGGAGGCCAACGGCACCGTCTGGTCCATCGCCAAGATGAACATGCTGCTGCACGGCATCAGCAGCGCCGATTTGCGCAACGACGACACCCTGGCCGAGCCGCAGCACGTGGAAGGCGGCGAGCTGATGCGCTTTGACCGCGTGCTGTCCAACCCGCCGTTCTCGATCAACTGGGGCACGACCGATACCGACCGCAGCGGCCAGCCGGTGTGGGCGCCCCAGTTCCGCGCCGAACGCTTCCGCTACGGTGAGGTGCCGCTGGGCAGCAAGAAGGCGGACCTGATGTTCCTGCAGCACATGGTGGCCGTGACGCGCGATGGCGGCATGGTCGCCACGGTCATGCCGCACGGCGTGCTGTTCCGCGGCGGTGAAGAGCGCGCCATCCGCGCCGCGATGATCCAGGCCGACCTTCTGGAAGCCGTGATCGGCCTGCCCGCCAACCTGTTCTACGGCACCGGCATCCCCGCCTGCGTGCTGGTGCTGCGCCAGCGGCAGGGCAACCACAGCGGCAAGCCGGCACAGCGCCAGGGCCAGGTGCTCTTCATCAATGCGGACCGCGAATACTTCGAAGGCCGGGCGCAGAACCACCTGCTGCCGGAGCACATTGAGAAGATCGTCAATACCTTCGAGAGCTTCGCCGCGGTGCCGGGGTTCAGCGCCATCGTGCCCAACGACACGCTGCGCGAGAACGACTTCAACCTCAACATCCGCCGCTACGCTGACAACGCGCCGCCGCCGGAGCCCCACGACGTGCGCGCGCACCTGCTGGGCGGTGTGCCCAAGGCAGAGGTGCAGGCGAAGGCGGCGCTGTTTGAAGCCCATGGCCTGGACCCGTTGGCTTTGTTCGTTGAGCGCGATGCCAACTACTTCGACTTCCGCCCTGAGCTGACGACCCGGCAGGCCCTGAAGCCGGCGGTCGAGAGCAACGCCGGGCTTCTGGCGCGAGAGCAGGCGGTGCGCGAAGCCTTCGATGCCTGGTGGCAAGCCCACAGCCCGCGCATCACAGCGCTGGCCGGCGTGAGTTCAGGGTCGAGACACTTCGTGGGCCTGCGCAACGAGCTGCTGAACAGCTTCAGCGCCGCGCTGGAGCCAGCGAGCGTGCTGGGTTCGTTTCAGGTGCGCGGCATCGTGGCCGGCTTCTGGGACGACGCCAAGTACGAGTTCATGACGCTGATGGCCCGCGGCGCGAAAGGCGTGGTCGACGCCTGGCGTACCAGCATCCTCACAGCGCTGGACGATGAGCAGAGCAAGGACAACCCGCTGGACCACAAGTTGGTCAGCTTCCTGATGGCCGAGTTTGTGCAGTCGCTGGCTGACCTGGAAGCGCGCAAGGCTGAACTTGACAGCCAGATCAAGGCGGCGACGCCGGACAAGTCTGCTGGCGAGGACGGCGAAGAGGCTGAGCCAGGCGACGACGAGCCGGTGGTGGATGAGGCGCAGCTGAGGGAATGGAAGCGGGAATTGGCCGCGCGGAAGCGGGACATCAAGGCGCAGGAGCAGGGGTTTGCGCTGCGGCTGAACGCGGCGGTGGATGAGCTGGACGAGGCGGGCGCTGCGACTTTGTTGCTTGCGATTCTTCGCAACGACATGGAAGCGATCCTGGCGGGCTATGTCATCAGACAACGACAGCAGCTTGTGGTCGTTTTCGAAAACTGGTGGGACAAGTACCGGGTGACGCTTGGCGATGTGGAGGGACATCGCGAGTCGGCACAGTGCCTTCTGAAGCGATTCCTGCGCGAGCTTCGATATGCCTGAACCTCAAGGTTGGGCAACGCAGCCGCTATCCGCGGTGATTTCGTCCTTGGATGCTGGAGTCAGTGTTAACGCCGAAGATCGGCCACACGCAGCAGGCGAGGTTGGAGTTCTCAAGACGAGCGCCCTCAGTGGCGGTGTGTTCCGGCCGGAACAGAACAAGGCCGTTCTGGCGAAGGAGCGCGGGCGCGTGGCCGAGCCCGTGATCAGCGATTCGATCCTATTGAGCCGCATGAATACGCCGGCTCTAGTCGGGGAGTCCTGCTACGTCGAGGAGGACTGGCCGACGCTCTTTGTGCCCGATCGAATTTGGCAGTTGAAGCCTCGCTCACGCGAATCGCTGTCGATGCGCTGGCTCGCGCACGTTCTTCGCAGCACAAGTGCCCGAGCACACATCGAGACGCACGCTACCGGCACAAGTGGGTCCATGAAGAACTTGCCAAAGCGCAGGTTGATGGCTCTGCAGGTTCACTTTCCGCCGTTCCAGGAGCAACGAGTGATCGCTGAGGTGCTCGACACCCTCGACACCACCATCCGCCAGACCGAGTCGATCATCGAGAAGCTCAAGCAAGTCAAGCAGGGGCTTCTGCACGACTTGCTGACCCGCGGCATCGACGCCAACGGCGAACTGCGTCCGCCGCAGAGTCAGGCGCCCCATCTCTACAAGGAATCGGCGTTAGGGTGGATTCCTAGCGACTGGAACATGGCACCATTGGGTGAGCTTGCGCAGGTGGACCGTGGCAAGTTTACTCACCGTCCTAGAAATGACCCTGCGTTCTACGGAGGCCCACATCCGTTTATCCAAACTGGCGACGTTGCCAATGCGGTCGGCGGGTACGTGTCTTCGTACTCGCAGACATTGAGCGAGCGCGGCACCACGGTCAGTCAGGAGTTTCCCGCAGGCACTGTCGCCATCACCATCGCAGCAAACATTGCAGATACTGCAATCCTTGCCGTACCTATGTATTTCCCGGATAGCGTGGTTGGTGCCATCGTCGCACCGTCGGTGAACTCGCGATTCATCGAGTTGTCGGTGCGCCGCGCTAAGCCCCGACTCGATGCTCGAGCCCCGCAGAGTGCCCAGAAGAATATCAACTTGCAGGACCTGCGCCCTTTGCCGATCCCGTTGCCGAGCAAGGCAGAGCAAGACGCAATCGCTGAGCGGTACGAGGCAGTTCAACTCAGACTCGACACTGAGGAGGCAGCGGCCAGAAAGTTGCGTGAAGCAAAGTGCGGCCTCATGGACGACCTCCTCACCGGGCGCGTCCGCGTGACTTCGCTGTTGGACACTGCCGCGACAGCATGAACCCACCGTCGCTGCCTTCCCGCGAATCGCTGACGGTCGAGTTCAAGAGCGACCGATCGCGCCTGTCCGACCGCGAACTGGTCGAGGCCGTGGTCTGCCTGGCCAACGCGGACGGCGGCGAGATCTGGCTCGGTGTGGAAGACAACGGCACGCCCACGGGCCTGCATGCGGAGCATCTGAACCTGGCCGGCCTGGGCGGGCTGGTGGCGGCGCGCACGTCGCCGTCGGTGGCCGTTGTGGTCACGCCTGTCAACTTGAACGGTATTGCCGTGGCGCACATCGCGGTGCCGAAGAGCAGCGCCGAGGTCGCCACAAGCAACGGCGTCTACCTGCGCCGCCGCATCAAGCACGATGGCACGCCCGAATGCGCGCCGATGCTGCCGCACGACCGCGCCAGCCGTGCCGCGCACTTTGGCCTGGCCGATGCCTCGGCCCAGCCCGTGGCCGGCGCCACGCTGGCCGACCTGGACCCGTTGGAGCGTGAGCGTCTGCGGCAAAGTGTGCAGCAGTACGGCGGTGACCGTGTGCTGCTGGAGCTGGATGACGAGGCGCTGGACGGCGCGTTGGGCCTCACCGCCCGCCAAGCCGACGGTGCTCGCGTGCCCACGCTGACCGGCCTGCTGCTGGTGGGCCGCGAGCAGGCCCTGCGCGACCTCGTGCCCACGCATGAGTTTGCCTTTCAGGTGCTGGCGCAGGAGGCTGTGCGCTTCAACGAGTTCCGACGCTTCCCGCTGCTCAAGGCGCTGGACTGGCTGGAAACCAACTTCCGCCCGTACAACCCCGAGCGTGAGATTCAGGTGGGCCTGTTTCGCGTGCCGGTGCCGCGCGTGGACCTGGGTGCCTTTCGGGAAGCGGTGGCCAATGCACTGGTGCACCGCGACTACCACCGCCTGGGCGCCGTGCATGTGCGGCTGGACGATGATGGCCTGACCATCAGCAACCCGGGCGGCCTGGTGGACGGTGTGACGCTGGCCAACCTGCTGACCACGGAGCCGAGGCCACGCAACCGGACCTTGGCCGACGCGATGAAGCGCGTGGGCGTGGTCGAACGGTCCGGCCGCGGCGTGGACAAGATCTATCGCGGCATGCTGCGCTTCGGCAGGCCCGAGCCCGACTACCGGCGCACGAGCGAGTACAGCGTGGTGCTGCGTCTGGCCACGGTGGATGCCGACGAGTCGTTCCTGAAGCTGGTGGTGGACGAAGAGCGCAAGCTGGGCAGAGACCTCCCCATCGACAGCCTGATCGCGCTGGCCGCGCTGCGGGAACTCAAACGCCTGGGCACCGAAGAGCTGGCCGTGCACATCCAGCGCGAGCCGGCGCAGGCCAAGCGCACCTTGGAACTGCTGCTGGAAGCCGGCCTCGTGCAGGCCCACGGTGCCACCAAGGGACGCACCTACACGCTCGCACCAGGGGTGTACCAGGCCGACGGTGACAAGGCGGCGTACACGCGGCAGACAGGCTTCAGCGCCCTGCAGCACGAACAGCTGGTGCTGAACTATGTGCGCCAGCATCAGGCCATTCGACGTGCTGATGTGATGGAGCTGTGCCGACTGTCGGAGGGACAAGCCAAGGAGCTGCTCAAGCGCATGAAGGCGTCAGGGCAACTGCAGCTGGAGGGTGCCGGCCGAGGGGCGCTCTACCGGCTGAAGCCGCTTGCTTGAAGCCGGCAGCAGACGGGCGGAAATGGCTGGAATCGGATGGAAACGGATGGAAATGGATGGGCTGCGGCGAGATCGCCCGAGAATGAGACCTGACAGATCAAGCACTTAGCGCAGGCCAGGGAGGCTTATGGGCTGGGAATTGGACGAAGTGGAGCGCCCGTTTGTCGAGCAGCTGCTGGGCATGGGTTGGGGCTTCCTGGAGGGGCACCTGGACGCCCCTTCCGCCACCGGCCGCACCAGCTTCACCGAAGTCATCCAGGAAGCCACGCTGCGCCGCCAGGTCCACACACTGAACCTCGACGCGAACGGGCAGCCCTGGCTGGACGACGAGCGCCTTTCGCAGGCTGTCGGTGCCATCACCCGCATCCCCGCACATCGTCTGATGGAGGCCAACCAGGCCGCCACCGAGTTGCTGCTGGGTGGCCTGACGGTCGAAGGCCTGCCCGGCTGGGACGGCGGCCGCGGCCAGACCATCCACTTCATCGACTGGGTGCACCCCGAGCGCAACGCCTTCACGGTGGTCAACCAGTACAGGGTGGACTGCCCGCCGGGCTATACCCGCGGCAAGGCCTTCATCGTGCCGGACTTGGTGCTGCTGGTGAACGGCATCCCGCTGGTGGTGGTGGAGTGCAAGAGCCCCAGCGTGCCAGAGCCGCTGGCGGATGCGGTGGATCAACTGCGCCGCTACAGCAACCAGCGCCGCGCCAGCGGCGAGGTGGACGACAACGAGGGCAACGAGCCGCTGTTCCACACCAACCAGCTGTTGATCGCCACCAGCTTCGACCAGGCCCGCGTGGGCGTCGTGGGTGCCACCTTCCGCCACTTTGCGGCCTGGAAGACGCTGGTCGGCGCGGACGGGCAGGGTACAGAGGCCGAAGTCGCTGCGACGCTGGGCAAGAGCGCGCTGTCCGAACAGGAGCGCCTGGTGGCCGGCCTGCTGCGCCCAGCGCACCTGCTGGACGTGGTGCGGCACTTCATGCTCTTCATGGCGGCGGGCGGGCAGGTGGTGAAGTCCGTGTGCCGCTACCAGCAATACCGCGCCGTCAACCGCGCCATCCATCGCCTGCGCACCGGCAAGACGCGCCTGCAGGACGGTGAGCACGACCGGCGCGGCGGCATCGTCTGGCACACCCAGGGCTCGGGCAAGAGCCTGACCATGGTCTTCCTGATGCGCAAGCTGCGCGGCGATGCGTTGCTGCGTCGCTTCAAGGTGGTGGTGGTCACGGACCGCAATGACCTGGAGCGCCAGCTCTCCGAGACCGCCACGCTCACCGGCCAGAACGTGCTGCGCGCCAACTCAGCAGAAGATCTCAAACGCCACTTGCGGCGGCCGGCGCCCGACATCGTGTTCGGCATGATCCAGAAGCAGCGTGGTGGCGATGTGGCCGACGACACCACGCGTACGCCCGGCGCTGCCACGGTGTTGACGGCCGAGGAGCCGCGGCCGCAGGCGCTTGCCCCGGAGGTACTGAACGCCGATGACGCCATCCTGGTTCTGGTGGATGAAGCCCACCGCAGCCAGGCGGGCGACCTGCAAGCCAGCCTCTTGGCCGGGTTGCCCAACTGCGCGCGCATCGGCTTCACCGGCACGCCCATCCTGATGGGCGACAAGAAGCGCACGCACGCAATCTTTGGCGAGTTCATCGACCGCTACACGATTCGCGAGGCGGAGGCCGATGAAGCCATCGTGCCGATCCTGTACGAGGGCCGCACGGCCCAGGGCGCCGTGAAGGACGGGGCAAGCCTGGACGATCTGTTCGAGGACCTGTTCCGCGAGCACACGCCCGAGGAACTGGAGGCGATCAAGAAGAAGTACGCCACCAAGGGCCAGATCTTCGAAGCGCCGGACCTGATCCGCGACAAGGCGCGCGACATGCTGCGCCACTACGTCACCCACATCCTGCCCAACGGGTTCAAGGCGCAGGTCGTGGCCTACAGCCGGTTGGCCGTGCTGCGCTACCTCGATGCCTTTCTGGCCGCACGCGATGAGCTGGCGGCAGAGGCTGATGCCTTGAACCCCGAAGACAAGGCCCTGGACGACGAGGCCTTGTGCACCCGCCCCGCGGGCGTTCAGGCCCAGGTGCAAGCCTGGCGCTGGCGCGAAGTGCTGGGCCGGCTGGAATTTGCAGCCATCATCTCCGGCAGCAACAACGACGATCCGGCCTGGAAGTTGTGGACTGACAGCGCGGCGCAAGAGCAGCGCATCGCACGGTTCAAGAAGCCTTTGCAGGGTGAAGACCGGACCAAGACGGACCCGCTGGCCTTCTTGATCGTGAAGTCGATGCTGCTCACCGGTTTTGACGCGCCGATCGAAGGCGTGATGTACCTGGACCGCCCCATCCGCGAGGCCGAGCTGCTGCAGACTATCGCGCGTGTCAATCGCACCGGCCACGGCAAGCGCTTCGGCATCGTGGTGGATTACTTCGGCCTGGCCCATCACCTGAAGGAAGCGCTGAGCGTCTATGCCGACGAAGACATCGACGGCGCGCTGCAGAGCCTGAAGGACGAGATCCCGGTGCTGCGCGACCGGCATGCGCGCGTGATGGACCTCTTTCACCGCCGCGGCATCGAGAGCCTCGGCGACCACGAAGACTGCGTGAAAGCGCTGGAGGACGAGCGGCTGCGCGCCGAGTTTGCGGTGAAGCTCAAGGACTTTCTGGGCACGCTGGACTTGGTGCTGCCGCGGCCCGAAGGCCTGCCCTTTGCGCCGGACGCCAAGAAGCTGGCCTTCATCTACGCCCGCGCCCGCAACCGCTACCGTGACACGCCGGTGCTGGGCAAGGACGTGGGCGCCAAGGTACGCAAGCTGATCGACGACCACGTGGTGTCGATGGGCGTGGACCCGAAGATCCCGCCGGTGTCGCTGACCGATGCGGACTTCGGCAACAAGCTGGCGCGCGAGCCCAATGACCGCGCCAAGGCCTCGGAGATGGAGCACGCCATCCGCGCCCACATCCGGGAACACATGGACGAAGACCCGGTGGCGTATCGCAAGCTCAGCGAACGCCTGCGCGAACTGCTGGGCAAGCTGGACGAACAGTGGGCCGAGTTGACCAAGGCCCTGCAAGGCCTGGTGTCGGAGATCCAGGCAGGCCATGTGGCCGGCGACGACAGCCTGCCCGAACTGCCCGAGCACTACGGGCCGTTCCTGCGCCTGATTGCGGATGCGGTGGCCGCAGACGCTGCCTTGACCGACCCGCAGAACAAGCAGATGCTGGACGTGACGGTTGAACTGGTCGACATGATCGCCGCCGAGTTGGTGCCCAACTTCTGGCGCCCCAACCGCCAGCCTGCGCAGGACGCGCTGGGTTCAGCAGTGTTTGCGATGCTGATGAAGGCCCGCCTGCTGCCGGCCACCCAGACGGAAGCTTTGACGGACAAGGTGATGGAACTTGCCCGGGCCAATCACGACCGGCTGCTGCGCTCATGAGGACGTTCACCGAGCATGACCTGCAGTTCGAGCTGCGCCACAGCGAACGCCGCAGGACACTCGAGATCACGGTGGGGCGCGAGGGTGAGCTGATCCTCTCCGCGCCACCGGGCGTACCCGATGCGCGCCTGCGCGACTTTGTCCAACGCAAGCGCATGTGGGTCTACAAGCAGCTCGCCCGGCGTTATGCCTTGGCCACGCCTGCGCCGCGCAAGCAGTTCGTGGATGGCGAAGGTTTTGCCTACCTGGGCCGCAGCTACCGCCTGCGCCTGGTGCCGGAGTCCGACGCGGCGGTCAAGCTGGTCGGCGGCCGCTTCGTGATGCCCAAGGCGCTGGCCCCTCAGGGCCGCGAACACCTGATCCGCTGGTACGCCGCGCGTGGCAAGACCTGGCTCGCCGACAAGGTCGCCGACTACGCCGCGCGGATGGAAGTCATGCCCGCTGGCGTCCAGGTTCAAGACCTGGGTTACCGCTGGGGTTCATGCGGCAAGGGCGGGATGCTGTACTTCCACTGGAAGACGATGCTGCTGCCGGCGCCCATGGCCGAGTACGTGGTGGTGCATGAGATGGCGCATCTGCATGAGCCGCATCACACATCTGCGTTCTGGCGGCGGGTGGAGAGGGCGATGCCGGAGTTTGAAAGGCGGAGGGAGCAGTTGGGCTTGCAGGGGAAGGTCGTTGAGGGCGTGTGAGCGCTCCCGCGGGATGTGAACGGTGCGTACGGAAACGCTGATTTATCCGGGCTGACCATCGTCAAGCGATGCTTGATGGACATCGAAGCCCGAGGTGCGTCTTGACGGCCAGGATCGGTCCTGTTAACGCTGCTGATCGGCGCAATTGCTCGATCCCGACGCTCGAAACCGACGCCACAACGCAAACGCTGCCGGTCAGAAGACGCGATTTTGGTCAAGGCGCATATGGATCGGCCTGTCCAGAGGCGGGTTCGAGCGGATTGCAGCAGGCCGGAATCGCAACCGGCGGCGCGTTCGTTGTGCCCTGGCACCTTAGTTCCAAGGCGAAGTTCAAGATGGTCAAAGTGTGAGGCGGACCAGCTGGGGGACGGCGGACCGATTCACCGGAAACCCAATGCTGGCGCGGCCCTTGACAGACTCCCTTTCCGCCAGAGACAAAACGCCCGCTGCATGCGGGCGTTTTTCTTGGGCGGAAAGGGGAGCACGCGAGAGCGTGCGATCGGGATTCGAAAGGCCGGGCGTTCACTGTCATCACTGGCCCCAGCATTCCCCGCCATCTGGCCCACGCGCCAGGGCGCGAACGCCGCGGTGCACCGCCCCGCTGCAGCTAAGCTGCACACCAGACTCCCGGACCCACCCACCATGACCACGATCTACGCCGCGCGCAAGATTCTCACGATGAACCCGGCCCGTCCCGAGGCCAGCCATGTGGCGGTGCGCGACGGCCGCATCCTGGGCGTGGGCACGCTGGACGAACTCGCTGGCTGGGGGCCCTACACGCTGGACACGCGTTTCGCCCACCAGGTGCTGATGCCCGGCCTCGTGGAAGGCCACAGCCATCTGGGCGCGGGCCCGATCTGGCGCCACGTCTATTGCGGCTGGTTCGATGCGCGCGACCCGGCCGGGCGGCTGTGGCCGGGCCTGAAATCGCTGGAGGCCGTGGTGCAGGCGCTGTCCACGGCGGCCGGCGCTGGCGACGGCCCTGTCGTCGGCTGGGGCTTCGACCCGATCTACTTCGGCGACCGACGCTGCACACGCGCCGACCTCGACCGCGTCAGCGCGACGCGGCTGGTGGGCATCATGCACGCCAGCGGGCACATCGTGAACGCCAACTCCGCGGCCCTGGAGAAGGCCGGCTTCCTGCGTGCCGGCGTCGACCACCCGGGCATCCCGCTGGGCGCCGACGGCCTGCCCGATGGCGAACTGCGCGGGCCGCAGGCGCAGGCGCCGGTGCTGGGCCACCTGGGGCTGGACCGCGCCTTCCTCGAGGGCGACGAGGCCGGCATCCGCGACTTCGCGCGCCTGTGCGTGCGCGCCGGCGTGACCACCGCCACCGACCTGGCAGCCAACCTGCGCGACGAAGCCGTCGACACCTTGCTGCGTGTCACCGCCGGCGACGATTACCCGCTGCGCATCGTGTCGCTGCTGCGCCTGGGCACCTTCACCGCGTCACAGGCTGTGGAGCGCGCGGTGGCCTTGCGCGGGCGCAGCAGCCGGCAGTTGCGCCTGGGCGGCATCAAGGCCCATGCCGATGGCTCGATCCAGGGTTTCACGGCGCGCATGCGCTGGCCGGGCTACTACAACGGCGCGCCGCAGGGCCTGTGGTACACGGCGCCGGAGACGCTGCGCGAGCTTTACCGGCTCTCGCTGGCCCAGGGCGTGCTGGTGCATACGCACACCAACGGCGACGAGGCCACGGAGATGGCGCTCGATTGCCTGCAGGCGGCGCTCGCAGACAGTCCGGCGCGCGACCACCGCTTCACGCTGCAGCACTGCCAGCTTGCCGATGCCGCGCAGTTCCGTCGCATGAAGTCGCTGGGCATGGGTGTCAACCTCTTCGCCAACCACCACTTCTACTGGGGCGACGAACATTACGCCGTGACGGTCGGCCCAGAGCGTGCCGAGCGCATGAACGCCTGCCGCACGGCGCTGGATACCGGCTTGCCGATGGCCATCCACTCCGACGCGCCCATCACGCCGATCGCGCCCTTGTTCACCGCCTGGTGCGCGGTGAACCGGCTCACAGCCTCCGGCCGCGTGCTGGGTGCTGCCGAGCGCATCACGGTGGCCGAGGCCTTGCGGGCGATCACCATCGGCGCGGCCGCCAGCCTGAAGCTCGATGGCGAGATCGGTTCGATCGAGTGTGGCAAGTGGGCCGATTTCTGCGTGTTGGAAGACGACCCCAGCACCGTCGAGCCAGCCGCGCTGAAAGACGTGCGCGTCTGGGGCACCGTGCAGCAAGGCCGTGTCTTTGCGGCCGGCTGATCCGCTGCCGGCGACGCTGCTCGCGGGCTACCTGGGCGCGGGCAAGACGACGCTCGTCAACCACTTGCTTCGCCATGCGGGCGGGCGGCGCATCGCGGTGCTGGTCAATGACTTCGGCAGCGTGGAGATCGACGCCGCGCTCATCGAATCGCGCGACGAGTCGGTGATCGGACTGGCCGGCGGTTGCCTGTGCTGCAGCTTCGGCGACGACCTGGTGGGCACGCTCAACCGGCTGGCCGGCGCTGACCCGCGGCCCGATGTGCTGCTGATCGAACTCAGCGGCGTGGCGCTGCCAGGCGCGGTGGCGCGCACGGTGCGGTTGGCCAGCGGCGTCGAGCTGGCCGGCACGCTGGTGCTGGCCGATGCGGCGCAGATCCGCCGCCAGGCCGGCGACACCTATGTCGGTGACACCGTGCGTCAGCAGCTCGCGGACGCCGACTGGGTGCTGGTCAACAAACCCGATCTGGCCGCGGACACGGCGCTGCGTGAGCTGCCCGGCTGGCTGGCCACGCTCGCGCCGCGTGCGCGTGTGCTGGTCTGCGCGGCCGAACAGGTGGCGCCCGAGCTGGTGCTGGGCTGGCGTGCGCCGGCGCATCAGAACGACCGTTGGACATTCACCGCGAAGGCCATCGGCGCCGACGCGCGCGCTGCTGCCGTCTTCAGCAGCCGCCGTGCGACGCTCGCCCCGGGCCACGACCTGCAGGCCCTGGGTGCGGCGCTGGCCGAACCCGCCAGTGGGGTGCTGCGTGCCAAGGGTTTTGCGCGCGATGCGGATGGAGAGCCTTGGTTGCTGCAGGTGGCGGGATCGCAGTGGCGCGTCACGCCCGCTGCGCCCGCCAGTCCGTTCGGCCTCGTGCTGATCGGCTTGCGCGGCGTGGTCGACGCGCCGGACTTCCACATCGACGGCCTGGTCATCGACCCGCTCTGAAGCGCCTGTAGCCGGCGCCGTGTCGGCGTCGTGGCGCGAGATGCGCGCCGCGCCAGCGGCTCCTCCACCGCGCGGTCCGCGTGCACGAGGCTGCTGTCCAGCGGCCACACCCACACGGCGCACGGGCAATGCCCACGGCTCGAAGCTGGGCAACGGTCGCGTGGCTTGTGAAGGCTCTTAAAGAGGCATACGCTGTACTTCAATTTGGATCCCATCCAGACGTACCGCACCATGTCCATGCCCTTGTCTGTCCGCCTTCCATGCCACGCGACATCGCTGCTGGTCCGCAGTGACGGTGGCCTGTGGTGCATCGGCACGTGCCGAGACCGCGACAGCGGACGTGCAGGCGCCGCCACGGAGATCACGCATGAAGACCATTGAGCAAGCGGCACCGGTGGTGCAGGCGCTGGAGCGGGCGTATCGCCATGGCTTCGTCACGGATGTCGACAGCGACAGCCTGCCGCCCGGACTGGACGCCGACACGGTACGCGCCATCTCGCTGCGCAAGCGCGAACCCGCGTTTTTGCTGAAGTGGCGCCTGGCCGCGTTCGAACGCTGGTCGGCCATGACGCCGCCCACCTGGGGCATGCTGCGCATGGCACCGGTGGACTTCCAGTCGCAGATCTACTACTCGGCGCCGAAGTCGGTGGATGCCGGCGCGGACGGCCCCAAGAGTCTGGCCGATGTCGACCCGCGGCTGCTGGAGACCTACGAGAAGCTGGGCGTGCCGCTGCACGAGCGCGCGCGGCTGGCGGGTGTGGCAGTGGACGCGGTGTTCGATTCGGTCTCGGTGGGCACAACGTTCCGCGAGCAGCTGGCCAAGGTCGGCGTGATCTTCTGTTCGTTCTCGCACGCGGTGCAGAACCACCCCGAACTGATCGAACGCTACCTCGGCACCGTGGTGCCGCAGGGCGACAACTTCTACGCGGCCTTGAACGCGGCAGTGTTCTCTGACGGCTCGTTTGTCTACGTGCCGGCCGGTGTGCGCTGCCCGATGGAGCTGTCCTCGTACTTCCGCATCAATGCGGCCAATACGGGGCAGTTCGAGCGCACGCTGATCATTGCCGAGCCGGGCAGCCAGGTCAGCTACCTTGAAGGTTGCACGGCACCGCAACGCGACGAGCACCAGTTGCACGCGGCTGTGGTGGAGCTCATTGCGCATGAAGACGCGCAGATCAAGTACTCGACGGTGCAGAACTGGTACCCGGGTGACGAGCAGGGCCGCGGCGGGATCTACAACTTCGTCACCAAGCGCGGCCTGTGTGCCGGTGCACGCTCGCGCATCGCGTGGACGCAGGTCGAGACCGGATCGGCCATCACCTGGAAGTACCCCAGCGTGATCCTGCGTGGCGACGACTCCAGCGGCGAGTTCCACTCGATCGCGGTGACGAATCACTTCCAGCAGGCCGACACCGGCACCAAGATGATCCACCTGGGGCGCAACACCACGAGCCGCATCGTCTCCAAGGGCATCAGCGCCGGCCATGCGCACAACAGCTACCGTGGCCTGGTGCGCGTGGCGCCCACGGCATCCGGTGCGCGCAACCACACGCAGTGCGACTCGCTGCTGATTGGCCCGGACTGCGGCGCACACACCTTCCCGTATGTCGAGGCCGCGCGCGACGACGCCGTCGTCGAACACGAAGCGACGACCACGCGCATATCCGAAGAGCGCCTGTTCTATTGCCAGCAGCGCGGCATCGCGCCGCCGGACGCCACGGCACTGATCGTCGGCGGCTTCTGCCAGGCCGTGCTGGACGAGTTGCCGATGGAATTTGCGCTCGAAGCCAAGGCCTTGCTCGCGGTGTCGCTCGAAGGCGCCGTCGGCTGATCGACCCACCGAGGACCACACCCCATGTCTGCTGTTGCCCAGAACCTGCTGCAGGTGCACGACTTGCGCGTCGATGTCGGCGAGCGCCATGTGCTCAAGGGGGTGTCGCTGGAGGTGCCGGCCGGTGCGCTGCAAGTGCTGATGGGCGCCAACGGCAGCGGCAAGAGCACGCTGGGCCTGACGTTGGCTGGCCACCCGCGCTACCAGGTCGCCGGCGGATCGGCGCGCTTTGCGGGCCAGGACCTGCTGGCGCTGAGCCCCGAGGCACGTGGCCGTGCGGGCCTGTTCGTGTCGTTCCAGGCGCCGCCGGAGATCCCGGGTGTGAAGAACAACCTGTTCATCCGCACGGCGATCAACGCGGTGCGTGAAGCGCGGGGCGAGGCACCGCTGGACGCCTTCGATTTTCTGGACGGTGCGCGCAGCGCAGCCGCCAGCCTGGGCCTGCCCGAGGCGATGCTGGGCCGCCCGGTCAATGACGGCTTCTCCGGCGGCGAACGCAAGCGCAATGAGCTGCTGCAGCTGGCCATGCTGCGCCCGCGCCTGGCCGTGCTGGACGAGGTGGATTCGGGCATGGACGTGGACGGCGTGCGCGCCCTGGTGCAGCTGGTGCAGGATCTGCGCGCCCAGGGCACGGCCTTCATCGTGGTGTCGCACTACCTGCAGCTGATCGAATCGCTGCAACCCGACCGGGTCATGCGTCTGGACCAGGGCTGCATCGCCGAAACCGGCGGCTTGGACCTGGCCAGCGAGATCGCCCGTACCGGCTTCGTGCGCGAGGCGGATGCCGCCAGCGCTGCCGGCGCGGGACCCGCGGAGTTGCGGCCCGTCCGTTCGCAGCCCCTCAGGAGCGACCGCCCGATACGCGAGCGGCTTGGCGCCGACGTGTCCGCATCCACCACCTTGCGGCTGCGCCCGCCCCGCGGTGTGCAGAGCCCTTGAGAGCCGCGAAGGAACATGAGCATGGACAGCGCCCGCGCCGACATCCTGGCCGCCCGCCACCGTCTGGCCACGCGGGGATGGATTCCGCGCCACGCAGAGGCCTTCCGCCACCTGCCGCCGCCCGCCGCCGACGTGTGGCTGGGCGAGGATGCCGGGCAGGGGGCGGTGGCTTGCGAGGCCCACCCGCTGGCCGGCGCCGGCTGGACGCTGCACCCCTTCGGCCTCAGCCCGCAAGGCCGTGTCTCTGCACGCTGGCTCGACGCGGGCGACATCCTGCAGCGCGATGAACTGTTCGCCGGCCTGCCCCGGGCGGCGGGTGCGCACGAAAACGGCGCCAACGACGCCGCACCGTTTGCGTGGGCCCACCGCGCGCTGTGCCGGCAGGGCCTGCGTCTGCGCATCGGCGGCAGCCCGGACGGCGACCACGGCCCTTCGGAAACCGTCTGGCTGCAACTGCGCCACCAGCCGCGACAGGCGGTGGAGGCGCCGCTGCTGGTCATCGAGGTGCTGCCCGGCGTGCACAGCGTGCTGGTCGAGACGCACGAGCGCCAGCCGCAGGCCTGCGGCCAGGCCATCGTGCAAAACCTTCAGGTTCATGTGCTGCTGGGTGAAGGTGCCAGCTTGCACCATCTGCGCGTCGCGGCACCGGGTGCGGCCGACTGCGTGGCCCACCACCTGCACGCCACGCTGGATGCGGGCGCCCGCTACGTGCAGGCGCTGATCGCCAGCGGCAGCCGCTACCACCTGCAGCGCGAAGTGATCGAACTGCATGCCGACCGCGCGACAGCCCACAGCGCCGCGCTGCTGCTGGCGGCCGGTACGGCCATGGAGCACCAGGTGCGCATCTCGCACGCGGCGGCGCATACGGCCAGTACGCTGGAAGACCTGGCCTTGGCCAGCGGCGCGGCGCGCGCGGTGCTCAATGCGCACACGCGCATCGCGCCCGGCGCCTTGCATGCCGATGTGCGGCAGCAACTGGCCGCCATTCCCACCGGTGGCCAGCCCAAGCTGGTGCTGCGGCCGCACCTGGAAATCCACAACGACGAGGTCCAGGCCAGCCATGGCGCGGTCTGGGGAGCCTTGCCGCAGGACGCGCTGTTCTATGCCCGCCAGCGCGGACTGGACGAACGCCAGGCGCGCGGCCTGATCGTCGAGGGCATGGCCGGTGCGCTGATGCGCCGCTGCTTCACCGACGAGCCGATGCTGGACGCCCTGGCCGTCGACACCTTGTTGCACGCAGCCGTGGACAGCCATCTGGCGGCGGGCGCGCAGGCCGGCCATGGGTGAGCGCCTCGCGCCCCACCGCCCCGGACGGGATGACCTGCGCGCCCTTTTTCCGGTGCTGGCGCAGGAGGTCAACGGCTTGCCACTGGTCTACCTGGACAACGCGGCCACCACGCAGACACCGCTGCCGGTGCTGGATGCCGTGAGGCAGTTCGAGCAGCATGACCGGGCCAATATCCACCGCGGTGTGCACACGCTGAGCCAACGCGCCACCGAAGCCTACGACGAGGCGCGGCGCACGCTGGCCCGGTTCATCGGTGCCGGTGCGGCGCACGAGCTGGTGTTCACCTCCGGCACCACGGAGGCGCTGAACCTCGTGGTGCACGGGCTGTCGACCGCGGGCGCCGCACCGGCCGTGCTGCAACCCGGCGACGAGATCATCGTCAGCGGCCTGGAGCACCACGCCAACCTTGTGCCCTGGCAGCAGGCCGCGCGGCGCTGCGGCGCCGTGCTGCGCATCCTGCGGCCTGACGCGCAGGGCCGCCTGCGTGCGCAGGACCTGGCCGCGCTGCTGACGCCGCGCACACGTGTCTTTGCGGTGACCGCCTGCGCCAACGCCACCGGCGAGCGGCCGCCCTTCGAAGCGCTCCTGGCGCAGGCCGCCGATGCCGGTGCGCTGACGGTGCTCGACGCCGCGCAGGCGGTGGCGCATTCGGTGATCGACCTGTCGTCGCTGGCCTGCGACTTCATGGCCTTCTCGGGCCACAAGATGCACGGGCCGATGGGTACCGGCGTGCTCGCCGGCCGGCGCGTCGCGCTGGAACGCCTGGAGCCGCTGCGCTACGGCGGCGACATGGTGGCCTGGGTCACCGAGACCGAGGCCAGTTTTGCCGACCTGCCGATGCGGCTGGAAGGCGGCACGCCCAACGTCGCTGGCGCGGTGGGCCTGGCGGCGGCAGCAAGCTTTGTCGACCGCACCGGGCGTGAGCGCATCGACGCCCACCTCAGCGACTTGCGCAGGCACGCCGCCGAAGGCCTGGCCGCCTTGCCTGGCGTGACCGTGCTGTCGCCCGACACCGGCCTCACCGCCATCGTGTCCTTCGTGGTCGACGGTGTGCACCCGCATGACATCGGCACGCTGCTGGACGAACAAGGCATCGCCCTGCGCACGGGCTTCCACTGCGCGCAGCCGCTGCTGGAACACCTGGGCCGCGGCCCCACGGCGCGCGCCTCGTTTGCGATGTACAACACCTACGCCGAAGTCGAACGCCTGCTGGCCGGCGTGGCGCATGCGCTGAAGGTGCTGCAGTGAATACCGGCAAGCCCCCCACCGCCAACATGCCCACGGCAGCCGAGATCGACCTCTACCAGGACGTGGTGATGGACCACAAGCGCGCGCCGCGCCACTTCGGCACGCTGCCCGCACCCACGCACCAGGCGCGTGGCCACAACCCGAGCTGCGGCGACGACGTGCGTCTGAGTTTGAAGGTTGAAGGTGACCGCCTGCAGGACATCCGCTTCAGCGGCCAGGGCTGCGCGATCTGCATCGCCTCGACCTCGATGATGACCGAGGCCGTCATCGGCCGCGACCTGGCCTACGCGCGCGACCTGCAGCGGCGTTTCCGCGCGGTGATGACCGGCGAGGCCGAGCCCGAGGCCGCGCAACTGGGCAAGCTGATCAGCCTGGCCGGCGTGCGCCACTACCCCGGCCGCATCAAGTGCGCGCTGCTGGGTTGGCACGCGCTGATGCAGGCCCTGGGAGAGCCCGCATGAGGCCCGGACGCGAACCGGTGGTCACCACGCGTGAGGTGCGTGTCGAGTGCATCCCCGACGGGCGGCCGGCCGACCTGCCGCAGGGCACGCCCGCCTTCATCACGCAGGCACTCGGCGGCTCGTTCACGCTGTGGGTCGAGGGACAGTTGATGCGCCTGCGTGGCGCCGATGCCGACGCCATCGGCAAGCCGGTGCCGCACGTGCCTTCCGCATCCGACGCGTCCGAGGACATCGACATCGACAGCCTGCGCGAACGGGTGTGGCAGACCTTGAAGACCTGCTACGACCCGGAGATTCCGGTGGACATCGTCGAACTGGGCCTGGTCTACGTCTGCGATGTGCGGCCCATCGGCGACGGCGACCAGGGGCCGTTTCGCATCACCATCGAGATGACCGTCACCGCACCGGGCTGCGGCATGGGCGAGGTGATCGCCGACGAGGTCTGCGACAAGCTGCTGCTGCTGCCCAAGGTCGGCGAGGCCACCGTGAACATCGTGTTCGATCCACCCTGGGACCGTTCCATGATGTCGGAGGCGGCCCAGCTTTCTCTGGGGCTCTGAGCCGCCTGCGCACCAGACGCGGCTACATCGTGTAGTCGCCGCTGGCCTCCGGCTGAAACAGGATCGAGACGATCCGCGTGGCTCGCCGTTCGCCGCCCGGCGTGGTCCATCGGGCGATTTCGCCGACCTTCAGGCCCAGCAGGCTCCAGCCCACGGGCGACAGCGCCGAGACGCGGCCTTCGTCGGGCGCGGCGTCGGGCGGATAGCACAGGGTGTAGGTGTGTCGCCGGCCGGTACCGTAGTCCAGCACCATGACGGTCGAATTCATGGTCACGATGTCGGGCTCGACCTGGGTCGACGGCACGAGCGAGGCCCCGTCGAGCATCTCTTCGATGGCGTCCATGTGTGCCGGCGATGCGCCGCCGTGGCGGTGACGCAGGACCAGGCTGCGCAGCCGGACGTGGTCGAGTTCGGTGAGCGTTCGGGAGGTTGTTGAGATTTTCATGTGGCACACCTTCAAGTGGTGGTGCGCGGATCTGCAGCGTGCTGACACGCACACGCGCGCGTGGCTGGGGTGGCCCGGCGATCGATGTGTTGCGCTAAAGAGAAATCAGGGGATCGCCGGGCTCAGGGAAGTGCGACCGGTGGGCCGGTGCGCTTCCGGGCCTGGGCGCGCCGGAACGGCACACCGCGAGGGCGTGCGCACAAGGGCACGCAGGAGGCCATGAACGGGCTCATCGTTGAATACTAGCCCCATCGGGGTCGCGCGGCCAGTCCGCGGCCCCGCTTGCGCCGGGGTCTTGGCGCGGCACGCGGCGCATGACGCGCCGAATCGCCAGCACGCCCAGTGCGCAGGCCAGCAGCACCAGGCCGATGCCCGCATGGCGCTGGTCGTCCTGCAGGTAGTTCACGCACAGGCGCGTGGGTGTGTCGATGTACAGCAGGCCCGCGGTGGCCATCATCCACGCCGCATTGCCGACGAAAAACAGCAGCACTTCGGCGTCCATGCGCCGCCAGGCGTCAGCCAGGCACCAGCCAACGAACCACCACATCGCCAGCTTGGCTGCGGCCACCGCGGGCATCTGCAGCGCGGCATCCAGCGCCGAGGGCAGCATCCACACCAGGGCGACGGCGCTGGCCAGCGCCGCCGATGTCCAGCCGCGCCAGTCCAGCGCGCGCTGCGCGCGCAGCCAAGGCCGTGCGCGCGGTCGGCGCAGGCACAGCGCACTGGCCGACCAACCCGCGGCGAACAGCAGCGGAAACTCCAGCAGCATGTGCAGCGACATGCGGCTCTCGATGCCGTGGCGCAGCGAGGGCCATATCAGTACCAGCGGCAGCAGGGCGGCCACGAGCCATGCTGCCCGCGGTGCGGCCGTGCGCCAGCGGTTCACGGGTGTACCTTCGTGCGGCCAGCCGCCGGTATCGCGCATGACGCGGTACGAAGGCTCATGGCGCCGCCCCGCGCGGCGGGGTTGCCAGACGCCGCGCCGCCTCCAGCGCCTGCGGCCATTGCCCGAGTTCGAACAAGCCGCGCAGGCGCCCCTGTGCGTCCAGCAGGTGGATGTCCCCGTTGTGCACGAAGCCGCCCATGCCGTCCGGCACCACGACCACGCCCAGCGATCGCAGCAGCCTGCGCGCATCGTCCGCCGTGGCCGGCACCGCCAGTGTCCAGAACCGCGAGTCGACCTGCATCTCGTGAGAATAGCGTTCCAGTTGAGCTGCACCGTCGTGCACGGGATCGATCGACACCGAGACGAGCTGCACGCCTGACACAGCCGGCGCGTCTGCCTTGGCGCCGGTCAGCGTGTCGCCCTCCATGTTCGCGAGCGTGCGCTGCATCCGCTGGTACTCGCTGCCCAGCGCCCGGCACACACCCGGGCAGCGCGTGTAGATGAAGTCGACCAGATAGGCGTGCGGCGAGGCGCCGGCTTCGCCCCACAGGCGCAGCGGGCTGCCGTCGTGGGCGCGCCAGGCGATGGCCGGCGACTGCAGCGTGCCGGCCTGGATCTGCAGCTGTCTCCGCGCCTCGAAGGTCCAGGCCTCGAAGCCATGGGTCCAGTGCGCCAGGCCCACACCCAGGCCTACCGCGAGCCCCAGGCAGAGCAGGGCGCTGACGCGGCGCGAGCGGGCCTGCCGGGCCAGGACCGATCGCTGCCGGCTGCCGGAACCTTCAGTCACTTCAGCTGCAGTAGGTCGGCGTTGCCCTTGAAGGGCTCGGTGCGCGACGCCGTCTGCTGGCGCACCTCGGCCACGGTGTCGGCGGTGATGGCCGGCGCGTTATTGCCCCAGGTGCTGCGCACATGCGTCAGCACGGCGGCGATCTGCGAATCCTGCAACTGGCTGCCGAAGGCCGGCATCGCGCCGTTGAAGGTATTGCCCTTGACGGTCAATGCGCCGCTGGAGCCGTGCAGGACGATGGCCACCACCGTCGTGGCCTTGCCCGCCACCCACTCGGATCCCGCCAGCGGCGGGAAGACGCCGGGCAATCCCAGGCCGGTGGCCTGGTGGCAGGCGGCGCAGTGCGAGGCAAAGAGGGCCGCGCCGTCCACTGCCGCGCCGGCCGCGGGAGGCGGCGCGCCCTGCAGGTCGGCCAGCGTGCGTTGGTCGCCCCAGGCGGGCGGATTGACGATGTCCGAGCGGGCGATGTAGACGATGCCAAACACCAGCAGCGCAGCGGTCAGCACGATGACGGCCCAGGGCGTGGGGCTGGCGGCTTCCGCAGGCTCGGGGTTTTCGCGTTGCTGCTGCGGATGGATGTCTTCGGGCTTCATCGGCGCGCTCCCTGCGGGTGGTCTTCAGGGCTTCGCGGCGGGCGCCGCGACGACGGGGTAGTCGCGCTTGAGCGACTGGAGGTACTTCACCAGGTCCACCGCCTGCGGACGTGCCACGACCACCTGGCCGCTGGGCACCAGGCCCGGCGGCAGGTTCACGACCAGCTCGTCGGGGTCGGCCTTGGCCTTGGTCTCGAAGAGGAAGGGGAAGCTGGGCATGATGCTGCCCGGCACATAGGCCCGCGGCTGGAACAGGTGGCCCAGGTTCCACTGGTCGCTGGGTTGTCGCACGCCGATGTTCATGAGATCAGGGCCGGTGCGCATCGTGCCCAGCAGGTGCGGCTCGTCGTAGGCGTAGTCGCCGGCGACGGTCGCACGCCCCCAGCCGCGCGAGAAGTCGGGTCCGAAGCCCTTGGCGCGCGGCTGCTGCGTGTGGCAGTAGACGCAGCCGTTGGCGATGTAGACCTCGCGCCCGCGCAACTCGGTGCTGGTGTAGGGCGAAAGCCCCGGCAGCGGCTGCACGTTGCGTACCTGAAGGTAGGGCAGGATCACCAGCGCAGTCGCCGAGAACAACAGCGTCACCATGGCGCCGGAGATGAGCTTGATGGCGTTGTTCATGCCGTGGCCCCCTTGCGGAACAGCTGTCGGAACAGCGCAGGCTGGTCGCGCGTCGGCCCGAAGCCCAGGATCAGCGCAAGGAAGTGCGCCGCAAAGAAGAGATGGCCCAGCAGCATCAGCGCGCCGCCGATGCTGCGGGCGCGCAGGTAGGGCAGCGTCACCGCCACCGATTCGATGAAGGGCCGCGTGGCGTCCAGCATCGCCTGGCCCTGCAGCCAGCCGCCGATGGTCAGGCTCACGAAGTACAGCGCGATGCCGGCGCTGACGAGCCAGAAGTGCGCCGTGATCATCCACGGGAAGGGCCACTCGCGGGCCGTGATGCGCGGCAGCACGAAGTACATCGCGCCGAAGAAGACGAAGCTGATGAAGCCGTACATGCCCAGATGCGCATGGGCGATGGTGAAGTGCGTGAAGTGGGTGACGTCGTTGACGCTGCGCAGCGCCTCGAACGAGCCCTGCAGCGAACTGGCCGTGTACATCAGCCCGCCCGCGCCCACGAAGCGCAGCGTGGGTGACCAGCGGAAGGTGGCCAGGTGCCCCTGCAGCGTCTGGAACTGGTTCACCGTGAAGGCGGCCACGGGGATGATCATCATCATGCTCTGCACGATGGACAGCGTGACCATCCACTCCGGCACCGGGCCGCCGATCAGGTGGTGGCCGCCGACCTGGCCGTAGAAGAAGGCCAGCGCCCAGAAGCCCAGCAGCGACAGGTTGTAGGACTGGATCGGCCGGCCGATCACCTTGGGCAGGAAGTAGTAGATCGAGGCCAGGGCCAGCGGCGTGTAGAACAGACCCAGCACGTTGTGGCCGAACCACCAGTTGGTGGCCGCCTGCTCCACGCCCCGGTGCAGGCCGGGAAACTTCGCGACGATGAACAGCACCGGCAGCCAGAACAGCGCGCAGGCCATGTACCAGACCGAGACGTAGATGTGCGCCACGCGCCGCCGCGCCAGCGTGAAGATCAGCGGCAGTGCCATCAGCGCACCGCCCACGGCAAAGAGGATGCCGATCTGCCAGGGGATCTCCAGCCACTCCAGCCCGTCGCTGATGCCCACGGCGATGCTGCCCAGCCCCGCGATGAGTGCCGCGTTCCAGCACACCGCGCCGGCGAAGGCAAAGCGCCCGCCCTGCAGCGGCGTCTGCAGCAGCCGCGGAATCACGAACATCGCCACGCCCAGCCCCGCCATGGGCGCCCAGCCGTAGGCCACGATGTTGAGGTGGATGACACGGATGCGGCCAAAGGTCAGCCAGGCCTGCTGGACCAGCCAGTCGGGCTCGTGCAGCTTGATCGATGCCGTGAGGCCGGCGGCGGACGCCACCACCAGCCACACCATCGCGCAGCAGAAGAAGAAGAACACCAACGGTGCAGTCGATGCGTCGGCATCGGCACGCGCGGCCAGCTCGTCGGCATCTGCGGTGCCGGCTTGCGCGGCACCGGCCCGGTCCACGGCGCCTTGCAGGCTGTGCTGCGCGGCGCGCGCGGCGGCGGGCTCTTCGATGCGGCCGATCTCGCCCGGGGCGAAGATCACCTCGGCGCCCTTGCTGCGGCGATCGAACAGACCCTTTTGCTGCGAGACGATGAACACCAGCAGCGCGACGAAGGACAGGACAAAGGCCGACAGCAGGATGGCAACGGTATTCATGGCGGTCCACACTCGAGTTCAGCGCGTTTGTCGGTGACCTCGCTCCACGCCTGGGCGTCCGGCAAGGCCTTCTTGCTCCGGGTGATGGGCTTCCAGGTACGCGCCAACCGGGCATTCAGCGCGATGAAGTCCTGCTGGTCGGCAGGCACGTCCTCTTCGGCGTAGATCGCCGACACCGGGCACTCGGCCACACAGACGTTGCAGTCGATGCACTCGTCGGGTTCGATGACGAGGAAGTTGGGTCCCTCGCGGAAGGCGTCGACCGGGCAGACATCCACGCAGTCGGTGTACTTGCAGCGGATGCAGGCCTCCGTGACGACAAAAGTCATGGGCGCGACTCCTGAGGGCCGGCCGCAGCCGGCACCGCCGGGGCACAGCGATGGACGAGCCGGGCGACGGGCTACAAAAGATTCATTTGCGATGCATCTTAAAGCTGAAAACGGGTCAAACACATATACTCGATACCTCTTTGGGGGCATCCATGCGTCTTGCCGAATACACCGACTACACCCTGCGCGTGCTGATGTATTGCGCGACGCGGCCGCAGCAGATGGTGACCATCAGCGAGCTGGCCCAGACCCACGGCTTGTCGCGCAACCACCTGATGAAGATCGTCACCGACCTTGGCCGCCAGGGCGTGCTGCAGACCACGCGTGGCCGCGGCGGCGGCCTGCAGCTGTTGAAGGATCCCGCACGCATCCGCGTCGGCGACGTGGTGCGTGCATCCGAGACCGACTTCCGCCTGGTGGAGTGTTTCGCGCCCGACAGCAACCTGTGCACGCTGAGCGGCTCATGCCGCCTCAAGCGCGTGTTCGACGCCGCGCTGCGCGCCTATTTCAAGGAGCTCGATGGTGTGACGCTGGCCGATATTGCCGGGCCGCCGATCTCGGCGCCGGGCGCTCGGCGCGCGTTGTCGCCAAAGGGCCGTCACCCGGCGAAGGCAGTGACCGTGTCCGCAAGCCTTCGCCAGCCTGCGAGAAAGGGGACATCCCATGCGTAATCCATCCGCTTCCGTGATGCGTCTGGACCTGCCGGGGCACGCCTCGCCAGCTGTCGGCTTCGAAGTGCCGCTGGAGATGCTGGCGGCCTGCCACGGCCGTGTGCAAGACCAGTGCGGCACGCTGCGCCGACTCGTCGCGCACCTGGCCAGCCACGGTGTCGACATGCCGGCGCGCGAAGCCGCCGCTGCGGTGATGCGTTATTTCGATACCGCCGCGCGCCTGCACCACGACGACGAAGAGGTCGACCTCTTTCCGGCGTTGCTGGAGAGCATGGCCGGGTCCGACGCGGTGTGCGTGCGCGATCTGGCCGAATCGCTGACGGCCGAACACCGCGAACTCGAGCGCTGCTGGCGCAGCCTGCGCCAGCGCCTGGTGCGTGTGGCCGACGGTGAATCCGCCGAGCTGCCGATGCACGACGCGCTGACCTTCATCGGCCTGTACGAGCGGCACATGGCGCGCGAAGACGACGAGTTGCTGCCGATGGCCCAGCGCCTGTTGAGCGAGCCCGAGCTGGAACGCATCGGCCGGTCCATGCGTGCGCGCCGGGGCGTCGCGGATCCGGCGTGAAGCTGCACATCCTGTCGGACCTGCACCTGGGCTTTGGTGCGATGGACCGACCGGTGACCCAGGCCGACGTGGTCGTGCTGGCCGGCGACATCGCTCGCCCGCAGGAGGCCGTGGCCTGGGCGCGGGGCTTCGACAAGCCGGTGCTCTACGTGCCCGGCAACCACGAGTTCTACGGCAGCAGCCTGGACGCCACGCACGAGCAGCTGCTGCGCCTGTGCGAAGGCGGCCAGGTCCATCTGCTGGACGATCGCGAGCTCATCCTCGGCGGCGTGCGCTTCCTGGGCAGCACCTTGTGGACCGACTTCGAGCTGTTCGACGACCCGGCGCAGCGTGCGGCGTCGAAGGAACAGGCCCGCCTGCTCCTGCGCGACTTCAGCCGCATCCGCATGCGCGAATCCTCGGCGGAGCTGTTCACGCCGGAAGCATCCGCCCAACTTTTCAAGCGCCACGCGAACTGGCTGCAGACCCGGCTGGCCGTGGATCATGACGGGCCCACGGTGGTCATCACGCACCATGCACCGTCACGCCACAGCATCCACCCGCGCTTCGCCGGTTCGCTGCTGAACGCCTGCTTCGTCTCCGACGCCGCCTACCTGCTGCGCGGTGACCGCGTCGCGCTGTGGATCCACGGGCATGTGCACGACAGCATGGACCACGTGGTCAACGGCACGCGCGTGCTGTGCAACCCGCGCGGCTACTCGCGCGGCGGTGTCGACGAGAACCCGTTGTTCGACCCGAACCTGGTGGTCGGGGTGGGCACGGACGGTTTCGGGGTGCACAACGGGAATTAAAACCAGGCAACCCCCATCTAACAGCTGTAGACCCGATCCCGATGGAGGCCCGCATGAACGACGTCGCACTGGCCCAGGCCCGCCCACTGACCGACCAGACCGCCGATGCCACGCTCGCCGCGCGCGCCGCCGAAGGTGACGATGGCGCGTTCTCGCGCATCATGCGGCGGCACAACCGGCTGCTGTTCCGCACGGCGCGCAGCATCCTCAAGAGCGATGCCGAGGCCGAAGACGCGCTGCAGGAGGCCTATCTGCGTGCCTGGCGCGCGATGGGCAGCTTTCGCGCCGAGGCGCGCCTGTCGACCTGGCTGGTGCGCATCGTCATCAACGAGGCGCTGGGCCGGCTGCGACGCCGCGGCGCCCAGGTGCTGCCCTTCGATTCGACGATCGACCTCGAGGACATCCCCACGGAAGACCTGATGGAAGCCGACCCCGACGACCGGCCGGACCGCGCCGCCATGCGTTCTGAATTGCGCGTGCTGATGGAAGGCTGCATCGATGCCCTGCCGGAGGCCTTCCGCACGGTCTTCGTGCTGCGGGCCGTCGAAGACCTGAGCGTCGAGGAAGTCTCTGAAGCCCTGGGCCTGCCGCAGGCCACGGTGCGCACGCGCTTCTTCCGCGCGCGCGGCCTGTTGCGCGAAGGGCTGGCGCGGGATGTCGACCGGGCGGTGGCCGATGCGTTTTCATTCGACGGCGAACGCTGCGACCGCATCGTGGCCACGGTGATGGCCCAGCTGGGCGCGCACGGCAAGCCGCGCGGGGCATGAGGCCCGCAGGCTTCGTGCCGTGCTTTCTCCGATGTCCGTGCCTGCGGCGATGACCACATGGATGGAAGGTGGCGACCGCCATGAACAAAGTGCTCGGGACCCTCGGCGACCGGCTCGCGCGCTTCCTGCTGGCGCCGCGGCCGCACGGCGCGATGGTGGCCACGGTCTCGCCCGAGCAGCTCGAGGCCGCCTTGCGACCCGGCGATGTGCTGCTGGTCGAAGGCCAGTCGCGCATCAGCATGGCCATCAAGGTGCTGACGCAATCGAACTGGTCGCATGCGGCGCTGTTTGTCGGCCGCGCATGGGCTGGCGGCACCGCCGGACCCGAGCCACTGACCCTGATCGAGGCGGATCTGCGGGCCGGCGTGCGCGCCGTGCCACTGAGCGCCTACGGGCACATGCACACGCGCATCTGCCGTCCGGTCGGGCTGGCGGCCGGCGAGATCGAGCAGCTGATCGCCTACGCGATCGGGCGTCTGGGTCAGCAGTACGACCTCAGAAACCTCTTTGACCTGGCGCGCTACCTGCTGCCTGCGCCACCGGTGCCCATGCACTGGCGGCGGCGCATGATCGCGCTGGGCAGCGGCGACCCGTCGCGTGCGATCTGTTCCACCTTGATCGCCGAAGCCTTCCAGCAGGTGCGCTATCCCGTGCTGCCCGAAGTGACCTGCCTGGACGCCGTGGACCGCGCCGGCCGGCATTGCCAGCGCGAGCTGCTGCACATCCGCCACCACAGTCTGTACGCGCCGCGGGACTTCGATGTGTCGCCGTATTTCGACGTCGTCAAGCCCACGCTGCTGCCTGGCTTCGATCCCCACCGGCTGGCCTGGGATGCGGCCTCGTACGCCGAGCTCGCCGAACTCACCCAGCTCGACGGCTTGCCGGGCAGGCAGCCGGCAGGCGCACTTGGCGATGGGCGCGTGCCTGCCGGCCACGATGGGCGTTCCGGGCACGCGGCAGGCGGCCGCGGCGCGTCCCCGGCCGCATGAACGCGCCGGCACGCGCTGCAGGGCCGTCGGACGCCGCACTGCAGCGTCTGCTGCGGGAGGTGCGGGCCTGCACCTTGTGCGCGCCGCATCTGCCGCTGCCCCCGCGTCCGGTGCTGCAGGCGGCGTCGTCGGCGCGCATCCTGATCGCCGGCCAGGCGCCGGGGCGCAAGGTCGCGGCCAGCGGCATCCCCTTCGACGACGCCAGTGGCGACCGGCTGCGGGCCTGGATGGGCATTGACCGAAACGCGTTCTACGACCCCACGCGCATCGCCATCGTGCCGATGGGTCTGTGCTATCCGGGCAAGGGCCCGTCGGGCGATCAGCCGCCGCGCCCCGAATGTGCACCGGCCTGGCGCGCCCGACTGCTGGCGCAGCTGCCGGGCATTCGGCTCACGCTGGCGATCGGCACCTACGCACAGGCCTGGCATCTTGTGCCGGCCGCAGGCACGACCCTGACCGCGACCGTGCGCGCGTGGGGTGAGGCCGGCGCGCAGGTGCTGCCGTTGCCGCATCCCAGCCCGCGCAACAACGGCTGGCTTCGCCACCACCCGTGGTTCGAAGCCGAACTGCTGCCGGACCTCCAGGCGCGCGTGCGGGCCTTGCTGGCGGGTTGATCCCGACGCGACGCTTTCGGTTCAGCGGCCGGTGGCTGGCGGCGTGGCAGCGGCGCGTGTGGCGGCGGCGCCTGCCGCACCGGGCATGGCGGGGCGCGTCAACACGATCTGCCGAGTCGTGGCCGAGGCGCCCGCCGTGGCGCGGTAGCAGTGGCTGCCGCTGGTCTTGCGCGCCTGCTGGCAGGCATCGGCCGCGCTGTTGCCGTTGGGGCCCCAGAAGGTCGTGGCACCGATGGCCAGCGCCCCGGCCAGGACGGGGGCGATGGTGTCGGCCCGATGGCCCAGCAGGGTCGATGTGAGTGCATGGGCCATGAGGACTCCTGGTGGCGACGCGTGCGTGATTTTGTGGTCGGCATCTCTGGCGCGTCACGCGATGATCTAGGGATGTGTCATACATCCTGGGGAGGCCGCGACAGCCGGTCACCGATGGACTCTTGACGGGGTTGGCCGTCGATTGTCCGGCCACCGCCATCCGGAGGTCCCGCGTGGATGTGCGGCGCCGACGTTACAACCGTGTCCAGCGGTAGGGCGGTGCGCACCGGCCAGGTACCGAAGCGGTGCGCACGAGTCACCTCGCAGGAGATCATCGAGGTGAACGTTAGGGTTCAGGGCGCCGGCTGTGCCGGGTCACCCCGGACCGGCCCGCGGGTGATGACCGGTTGGCGTCGCCGGGGTCGGGTTGGGGTGCGGTTGACGCATGGCCCCGTGACCTGTGCTGTCCAGGCCACGCCGGTGTCGACGTGCTGCACGCGGACGATCCGTCGCCCCGTGCCGAAGACCGGGCGCGACCTGGGCGTCGGGTCAATCGTCCGGGTGCCCGCCGGGCGGCGGGGCCGCAGCCGCCTTCATCTTCTGTGCATACCCTTGCCGCACAAGTTCCGACACCCGGTCGAACAGCGCCTCGGGGTCGCTGCGGCGCAGCGAGGCCAGCGCCGCCTCCATGCCCGTGGCCAGCACCAGTTCGCGCTGGCCCGCACGCATGGCGGCCAGGATGGCCTCGGCGGCCTGCGCCGGGGGCAGGCCG
This sequence comes from Pseudomonadota bacterium, assembly GCA_963205115.1. Taxonomy (GTDB): domain Bacteria; phylum Pseudomonadota; class Gammaproteobacteria; order Burkholderiales; family Burkholderiaceae_C; genus Rubrivivax. The sequence continues at coordinate 33,786 of CAUJHV010000035.1, forward strand.
TTGTCGATGGCCGGATCGCTTTCGCCGCGCTTCGTGCCGTCGCCCGTGAGCGCATTGCGCGACACGTCGGTGCGCACGGAGCCCGGCGCGATGACGTGTACCTGCAGGCCCAGGTGTTCGTTCTCGGCCCGCACGCTGTCGTGGTAACCGATCAAGCCATGCTTGGCCGCGCAGTAGGCCGATCGCAGCGGCACGCCGGCGATGCCCGCGACGCTGGAGATCGCCACGATGCGGCCGCCGCCCGCGGCCAGCATGCGTGGCAGCAGGGCCTGCGTCAGGGCGATGGGGCCCAGCAGGTCCACGTCGATCACCTTGCGGTACACCGCGAAAGCCGTGTCGATGGCCAGCGAGCGCTGCGAGATGCCCGCGTTGTTGACCAGGCCGTGGATGCGGCCTTTCCACGCCCACGCACGTTCGGCGATGGCCGGCAGCGCATCGAAGTCCGTGGCCTCGAAAGGCAGCACGAGCGCATCGCCGCAGTCCTTGGCCACTGCCTCCAGCGCATCCACGTTGCGGCCGGAAAGCACGAGGTGTGCACCTTGCGCGGCCAGCGCGCGCGCCAGCGCCTCGCCGATGCCCGAAGACGCACCTGTCACCCACCAGCATTGATCCTGGAACATCGTCATGTGGACTCCTCAACCTCTGTACTCGTTCGGTGTCTTGCCGGTCCAGCGCTTGAACGCGTGGCGGAAGCTGGCGGCGTCGGCAAAACCCAGCGCGCTGGCCACATCGTCGATGCGCAGCGTGGTGTCGTCGAGGTAGTCCACCGCCAGCGCCAGGCGCACCTTGTCCAGCAGGTCGCTGAACGACGTGCCGTCGGCGTCCAGCCGGCGCCGCAGCGTGCGCGGCGCCATGCACAGCGTGGCCGCCACCTGGTCGATGTCGGGGAAGCGCCCGGGCACGCGGGTGAGTTCGTCCACCACGCGACGCGCCAGGCCGGCCTGCCACGTCAGTTCTTCCATCAGCTTGGCGCAGGTGCCCGACAACTGCGCGGCGGTCAGCGGGTTGGCCAGTTGCGGTGCGCGGTCCAGCCACGCGGCAGGGTAGTGCAGCTCGTTGCGCGGCTGGCCGAAGCTCACCGGGCATTCCAGCGCTCGCGACAGCGCCTCGGACAGTTCGGGTTCGGGGTCTGACAGCGCAAAGCGCGCGCACGACGGCGTGCACCAGGGCCCCATGACGTCCTTCATCATGGTCATGTGCACGGCGAACTGCATGTCCAGGAAGAACTGGTACTCGGCTTCCGACAGGTCCAGATGCGCCAGTTCCGACGGCGGCGGGAAGACCCACACCGCCTGATCGTCGATCTGGACCCAATGGAGGGTCATCACCGGCGTGGCCAGCTGGTGGTAACGCACGGCCATCTCGTAGGCGTGGCGCAGCGACTCCGCGCACAGCAGGGCGTAGCCGTACATGCCGTAGGCGGACGCGTGCATGCGCAGACCGGCCCGCACACCCAGATCGACCCGGTCGACCCACTTCAGCGCATTGCGGCCCACGATCAATAACTGTTGAATGGAGCTACGCGTCTGCGGCAGCCGCAACTGCTCTTCGGTCAGGCCGGTGCCGGCCAGCGCCGCCTGGGCGCTCACGCCGCAGTCGGCCAGGGTGGCGACCACCGCGGCAATCTTCAGAGGGGCGTAGATCTTGTCGTGCAGGGCCGCCGGCCTGGCGCCAGCCGCAGCCCCGTGTGGGTTCGAGCGCATCGCGTTCAACAGGTTCAATCGTGCCGGCCACGGGTGTGCCAGCGCGTCGGGGAAAGCCAGGCGTTCGGCCGGAGTGCAGATGCTGCCCGCAATGCGGCCGGCGCGACATGCGGGCTATCCCACAGAGCGGCCGGTGGCGAGGGCCGCGCGGCAGGGCGTTGCGGCTTGACCGTTCTGATACCCAAGTTGGCCGCTGCCGTCATTTACGGCCCACGGCGGCTGACCCATATTCACGGCCACGACGCGCTTCCCCTCGACCTCGAACCCATGACCTGTCTGCCATGAACACGGCCCACCTGCCTCACACCGCGGCTGCGGACCCTTCGGCCATGGAGCCGGACAGCCGCGTGGCGGACTTCCACCATGCCGAGCATCCCTTCGCCATCGAGATGCTGCATGTGGACGGGCAGCTCATCCGCGTGGGCCGCCAGGCCGGGCGGCCCGGCGGCGTGCCGCTGCTGCTGTTCAACGGCATCGGCGGCAACATCGAGCTGCTGGGGCCGATCGCCCAGTGGATGCCGGCGCGCGAGGTCATCACCTTCGACATTCCCGGCGTGGGGCACTCGCCGCTGCCGGATCGGCCGTACCGCCTGCCGGGCATCGCCCGCCTGGCCGCCGGCGTGCTCGATCACTACGGCCACGGCACCTGCGACGTGCTGGGCGTGTCGTGGGGCGGCGCTGCGGCGCAGCAGTTTGCGCGCAGCCAGTCCGCGCGCTGCCGCCGGCTGATCCTGTGCGCCACCGCCACGGGCATGTTCATGGTGCCGGCTCGGCCCTCGGTGCTGATGAAGATGGCCACGCCGCGGCGCTACATGAGCAAGAGCTACGCCCGGGCCATCAGCGGCGACATCTACGGTGGCGACTACCGCCGTGACCCGGGACTCGCCGCGCAGCACTTCAAGCACATCAAATGGCAATCGCGCCTGGGCTACTACCTGCAGATCGCGGCGGCCACAGGCTGGACCAGCCTGCCCTGGCTGCACCGCCTGCGGCAGCCCACGCTCGTGATGGCGGGTGACGACGACCCGCTGATCCCGCTGATCAATGCCCGGCTGCTGCACCGCCTGATTCCGCGCAGCGAGCTGAAGGTCTTCGACTGCGGGCACCTGTTCCTGATGACGCGGCCCAAGGAATCTGCCGCCGCGATCGCCGAGTTCCTGGACCGGCCCTGAAGGCCAGGTCCTTTCCCAGAAAAGCCAAGGAGACCCTCATGAACAAGCCGCCAATGACCCCCGCCGACCTTGCTGCCCAAGTGGGGCAGGAAGTGGGTGTGTCCTCATGGATCACGGTGGACCAGCCGCGCATCAATGAATTTGCGCACTGCACCGAAGACAACCAGTGGATCCACGTGGATGTCGAACGCGCCAATCGCGAAAGCCCGTTCAAGGCGCCCATCGCCCACGGCTATCTCACGCTGGCGCTGCTGGCGCCCACCAGCGTGGAAGCGGCGCTCGGCCGCATCGAGGCGCGGCAGTTCGTCAACTACGGGCTGGAGAAGGTGCGCTTCCTGGCGCCGGTGCGCGCCGGCAAGCGCGTGCGCACGCACGTCAAGGTGCTGGCGGTGGAAGACAAAGGCCAGGGACGGTGGCTGCTGACCACCCAGAACGCGGTCGAGATCGAGGGCGAGGACAAGCCCGCCCTGATCGCCACCGCCCTGGCGATGTTGATGTGCTGATCGAAGAAGGAACCGCCATGGCCACCATGAGTTCAACAGTCCGCCGCGCACCCGCACAGGCCGCCAAGCGAGCCGCCACGCGCGTGGGCGTCAAGACAAGCGCCCGGGCGCCCGCCCGTAAACCCACCCAAGCCGTCGCGACACCGGCCGCCCCGAGCGCACGCCGCAAAGCCACCCAGGCCTTGAAGCAGGCGGCTTCCGACGCCGGCCACGCGGCGATGGTGGCCACCGATACCCTGACCGAGCTGGTGTCCGAAGCCGCCCACCACACGCTGGCCATCAACCCCTTGATCGGCCTGAGCCGCCGCGACGTGGCGGGTGCGGCCAAGTCGCTGCTCAAGGCCGTGGCCGCCACCCCGAAAAAGGCGGGCACGCATTACGCCCGTTACCTGAAGGAGCTGGCGCAGGTGGTGAAGGGCCAGTCCAGCCTGAGTCCCGAGCCCAAGGACCGGCGCTTTGCCGATCCGGCCTGGAAGAACAACGCGCTGTACACGCGCCTGATGCAGTCGTTCCTGGCCACGCAGAAGGAGCTCTCGCACTTCATCGACACGGCGCAGCTGGACAAGATCGAGAAGGGCCGCGCGCAGTTTTTTGCCTCGCTGGTGACCGACGCCTTGGCACCCAGCAACTGGCTGCTGGGCAATCCCGCGGCCGTGCGCAAGATCGTCGACACCGGCGGCGACAACCTCGTCAACGGACTGAAGAACCTGGTCCACGACATCCGGCACAACCACATGATGCCGTCGATGGTGGACGCCAGCTCGTTCAAGGTCGGCGAGAACCTGGCGACCTCGCCGGGGCAGGTCGTGTACCGGCACGAGATGTTCGAGCTGCTGCAGTTTGCGCCGACGACGCCACAGGTGCACCAGCGGCCGCTGGTGATGTCGCCGCCGCAGGTGAACAAGTACTACGCCATCGACCTCACGCCCGACAAGAGCCTGGTGAAGTGGGCCACCGATTCCGGCATCCAGCTGTTCGTGGTGAGCTGGCGCAACCCAACCGTCGAGCAGCGCCATTGGGGCCTGGAAGACTACGTGATGGCGCTGGACAAGGCCGTGGACGTGTCCCGCCAGATCACCGGCAGCCCGGACGTCAACATGTGGGGCTCGTGCTCCGGCGGCATGACGTTGGCGGCCTACCTGGGCTGGCTGGCGGCCAAGGGCGACACGAAGGTGGCCAACACCACCTGGGCGGTGTGCGTGCTCAACACCGAAGCGGCGATCGAGGATTCCACGCTGGGCCTGTTCAATTCGCCGGCGGCCATCCGTGCCGCGAAGGCGCGGTCCCGCCGCAAGGGTTATGTGGGCGGCGACGAGATGGCCTCGATGTTTGCCTGGCTGCGTCCGAACGACCTGATCTGGAACTACTGGGTCAACAACTACCTGCTGGGCAACAGCCCGCCGGCCTACGACGTGCTGGCCTGGAATGCCGACACCACGCGGCTGCCCGGCCAATACCACTGCGACCTGCTGGACATGGTGGAGAAGAACCCGTATGTCAATCCGGGCACCCTGGAGATCGACGGCCTGCCCATCGACATGGGCCAGGTGAAGCTGGGCGCCTACGTGATCGGCGGCATCACCGACCACATCACGCCCTGGCGCGCCTGTTATGGCACGGCGCGGCTGTTCGGTCCCGACACCACCTTCGTGCTGGCCAATGCGGGCCACCTGCAGAGCATGATCAACCCGCCCGGGGTGCCCAAGTCCTTCTACTTCGCGGCGCCCGCCAGCGAGGAAGACCCGATGCGCTGGGCCGAGGCGGTGCAGCCTGCGCGGCAGGAAGGCAGCTGGTGGCCGCACTGGCGCGGCTGGATCCAGAGCAAGTCGGGCCCGACCCTGCCGGCACCGGCCAAGCTGGGCTCGCGCAAGCACAAGCCGCTGGGCGCGGCGCCCGGCACCTACGTGCACGAGCGCTGAGTCGGACGACAAGGCCCGCCTGCGCGGGGCTTGTCGCCTACGAAGGCAGGAGGACATCTCGTGTCCGAGTGCTGAAGCTGCTGATTGCTGCAACGGCGCGGGCGCTGGGCGGGCGTGCCGGCGGTCGTCTGGCGCGTGCGCCTGGCGGTGCTGGGCCGGGTGCAGCCGCGGGTGGATCCCGGAGTGGGTTCGTGCAGATTTTTGATAGTCCGCCGCCGCGCACCTCGCGACACTGGTGCTCCTGTCCCTCTGGAGCACTGCCGTGGCCCGTGTGCCCGCGTCGCCGACGTCCCCTGCGCCCACCGCGTCCGCCGCTGCACTGAAGAAGATGCTGGCGCGGCGCGAGGGCTTGATGGGCCCGAATGCGCCGCTGTTCTACCAGCAGCCGCTGGTCATCGCACGCGGCAAGGGCGTGTGGCTGCACGATGCCGCCGGGCGCCGTTATCTCGACGCCTACAACAACGTGCCGCACGTCGGCCACTGCCACCCAGCGGTGGTCAAGGCCGTGCAGCGCCAGATGTCGCGCCTGAATACGCACACGCGCTACCTGGACGCGGCGGTGCTGGATTACCACGAGCGGCTGCTGGACAAATTTCCGCGCCGCCTGGGCCGCGTGGTGCTCACCTGCACCGGCAGCGAGGCCAACGACCTGGCGCTGCGCATCGCGCGGCAGCAGACCGGCCACCAGGGCGTCATCGTCACCGACTGGACCTACCACGGCAACACCACGGCCGTGGCCGAGATCTCCAGCGCCTACAACCCCGCGCCCACGCCGCCGCACGTGCGCCTGGTGCGCGCGCCGCAGGCCGACAGTGGCGCAGGCGCGGACGCCGGCGCGGCCTTCGTGGCCGATGTGCGCCAGGCCATCGCCGACCTGCGCGAGCGCGGCTTCGGCGTGGCCGCGCTGCTGATCGACACCATCTTCTCCACCGACGGCCTGCACGCCGTACCCAAGGGCTGCGTCAAGCAGGCCGTGGCGTTGGTGCGCGAGGCCGGCGGCCTGTTCATCGCCGACGAGGTGCAACCGGGGTTCGGCCGGCTGGGGAGTTGCTGGTGGGGATTCGAGAACCACGGCGTGGTGCCCGATCTGGTCACGCTGGGCAAATCCATGGGCAACGGCTTCCCGCTGGCCGGCGTGGTCGGCACACGTGAGCTGATCGCCGGTTTCCGACAAGAGGTGATGTACTTCAACACCTTCGGCGCCAGCCACGCGGCTTGCGCGGCGGGCTCGGCCGTGCTGGACGTCATCGACAACGAAGACCTGCTGGCGAATGCGCAGGCCGTGGGCGAACAGTTGCTTGTGGCGATGCGTGGCCTGCGCGACGCGCACACCTGCATCGGCGACATCCGCGGCCAGGGTCTGTTCCTGGGCGTGGAGATCGTGCAGGACCGGCAGAGCCACGCACCCGACGCCGACGCGGCCGCGCGCATCGTGGAGCGCATGAAGGACGCCGGCGTACTGGTCTCCAAGATCGGGCGGCACGACCACGTGCTGAAGATCCGCCCGCCCATGCCCTTTGGATCGCGCCACGCGCGGCTGCTGGTGCAGGCGCTGGACCGCGCCCTGCAAATGCCCCGCTGATCCACCCCTCCCATCGAAGGTCGACCATGGACTTCCTGCAAGCCGCCCCCGAGCAGCTCATCGGCGTCGCGCGCCAGGCGCTGGCCCATTGGCAATGGCCCGCCGACAGCCGGCTGGAGCTGCTGAAACTGCGCGAAAACGCGGTCTACGGCGTGACCGCGCCCGACGGCCGCCGCGCCGCGCTGCGGCTGCACCGGCCCGATTACCACAGCGACGCCGCGCTGCGCTCGGAGCTGCAGTGGATGCAGGCGCTGGGCGCGCATGGCGTGCCGACCACCCGCGCCATCCCCGCGCCGGACGGCGGCCTGCTGGCCGCCTTCGGCGTGCCGGGCGACCCTGCAAAGGTGCCGGTGGACCTGCTGGATTGGGTGGAGGGCCAACCCATCGGCTCCGCAGAGAACTGCAGCTTCGAAGGCGACGAGGCCATCCAGGACATGTATGCCGAGATCGGCCGGCTGGCCGCCGCCATGCACGCGCACAGCGCGCGCTGGACGCGCCCGCCGGGCTTCGTGCGCCAGAGCTGGAACCTCGACGGCTGCCTCGGCCCGCACGCCCTGTGGGGCCACTACAGCGCGCTCGAAGGGCTGACGCGGGACGAGCTGCGGCTGTTCGACCGCGCCGTGGCGGTGGTGCGCACGCAGCTCGACGCCTTCGGCGAAAGCCCGCACCGCTACGGCCTGGTGCACGGCGACCTGGTGCCGGACAACGTGATGCAGGGCCCGCAGGGCCTGGTGGTGCTGGACTTCGACGACTGCGGCTTCGGCTGGTACCTGTGGGAGTTCACCACCGCGCTGTTCTGGCACATCGGGCAGAGCAGTTTCGAGCCGGCTTGGCAGGGCTACCTGCGCGGCTACCGCAGCCTGCGCGCCTTGCCGGAAGAGCAGCTGCAGCTGATGCCGGCGATGTTCCTGATGCGCGCGCTGGTCTACATGGGCTGGATGCACACCCGGCGCGAGACCGAGACGGCGGCGCAGCTGCGCGAGCCGGTGCGGGAAACCAGCGTCAAGCTGGCGCAGGAGCTGCTGGCGAAGGCGTGAGGCCGACGACCGACGACCGACGACCGACGACCGGCGGCATTGCCCCGCCGGCCGTGTCGAATGCGTGATCTATTGCACACTAAAATGGTTGACAGGGCGCAAATTTAGCCGATGGCTTTTTGGGCCGACTGTCCACTGCCCCATGCAATCACGGAGGAATGCGTGCAGTTCGAACAGCCCTCTCTTTTGGCTGAATTGCAGCGAATGGACGCTGCGTCGCTCGACGAATTGCCGTTCGGCGTGATCGGATTCGATGCCGCCGGACACGTCTGCCGCTACAACGCCTTCGAGTCACGTGCGGCGGGCCTGACGGCCGCCCAGGTCCTGGGTCGCCCCTTGTTCACCGAGGTGGCGCAGTGCATGAACAACTTCCTCGTGGCGAGCAAGTTCGAGGAAGCCGCTGCCGCCGGCAAGCCGTTGGACGAGACCGTTCCGTTCGTGCTGACCTGGCGCATGAAGCCGACCAAGGTTCAACTGCGCATGCTGTTCGCACCTGACGCGCCGGTGCGCTACATCCTGTTGCAACGGGCATGAGCGTCAGCGAGGTCGCGCCTGCGGCCAACGAAGAGTACGAGGCGCTGCTGCAGTTCCTCTACCGCTCGCCGGTGGCGGTGATACAGACCGATGCCGACGGGCAGGTCAGTTTCATGACCGCCGCGGCCGCACGCGACCTGATGCCCTTGGCTGTCGACGGCGGCCTGGACAACCTCTTCGAGTTGCTGGAGCCGCACCTGGCGGGCTTTGCCTCGCGCGCCCGCGGGGCCACCGTCCTGCATGGCAGACAGGTGCCCGAGCCCTCGCAGTTCGTCACGCCAGGACCCGTGCGACGGATCCTCCAGGTGGAGGTCGTGCCGGTGAGCACGTCGGATCTGCTGTTCATGTTGTCCGACGTCACCGCTCAGGTCGATGCGCGGGCCCGCGAGCGCGGCGAGGCCGAGCGGATGATCTCGGCGCTCGTGGCGGACCTCGATCGCGCCATCACGGTGGCCGGGCTGCTGCTGGCGCGGACCGATCTGCGCAGCGGCGCCACCACGATCGATCCGGCCTGCACCCGATGGCTTCCCGAGTGGGGCGATGCCGCCGGGCGGCTCGGCACGCCGCTGGAGGCACTCGTCGAACCCGACGACCGGAAGGCCTTTCGCGAGGACGTCCAGCGGGCCATCGCGGGTGACCTGGGGCCCATCCGGGAGTTCCGTCTGCGCAAGGGTGACGGCACGACGTGCTGGATGACGGGCCGCCACTTCGTCGAGCGAGACCCGGGCGGTCAGCCCTCGGTCCTGCTCACCTTGTGCATCGACGTCACCGAGCAGCATGCGGTGCGCCGTGCACAGGAGGCCGCACGGGTGGCAGAAGAGGCCAGCGCCGCCAAGAGCCGCTTCCTGGCCGGCGTCAGCCACGAGCTGCGTACGCCCTTGAACGCCGTGATCGGTTTCAGCGATGTGATGCTGTCCGATGCCCGGCATGAACTGCCCGAGCCACAGCGCAGGCGCCTGGGCCACCTCCGGGCAGCCGGCGTCCACCTGTTGGCCCTGGTCGGGGACCTGCTCGATACCATCGCCATCGAGGATCGCCGCCTCACGGTGAAGCTGGAGGACGTCGACATCGCCGAGCAATTGGCGGCCTCGGTGTCGCACGTGCGGGCGTCCGCGGAGCTGCGCAAGGTCGGCATCGACGTGGCCTTGCCTGCCGAGCCGCTGCGCGTGCGGGCGGATCCGACGCGGCTGCGCCAGGTGCTCACCAACGTGCTGTCCAACGCGGTGAAGTACAACCGGCCCGGCGGTACCGTCGCGGTGCACGCGCATCAACACGCCGGGCGCGTGGCCATCCGGATCGAAGACACCGGCTTCGGCATGGACGCCGCTCAGCTGCAGCGTTTGTTCCAGCCGTTCGACCGGCTGGGCCGCGAACAAAGCGGCATCGACGGGCTGGGCCTGGGCATGTCGATCGCCCGCCAGCTGGTGGAGGCCATGGAAGGCCGCATCACGGTCGACAGCGCGCCCAACGTGGGCACGGCCTTCGTGATCGACCTGCCGGCCGGCCAGGCGGTGCAGGTTCACAGCGACGACGGGGCGGTGTCCTAGAAGCGTGGGCCTGCCCGCGCCACCGGGCGCGCCACGCGTGCCCCATGGCTTCAGCGTGTGAGGGCCGATGGCCGCTCGCCGAACATCGCGCGGTACTGCGCAGCGAAGTGGCTGGAGCTGCAGAAGCGCAAGTCGTGCGCCAGCGCGGTGATGCTCTGGCCGGGGTCGCGCCGCAAGGTCTGGCGCGCGTGGCTCAGGCGCATCGCCAGCAGGCTGCGGTGGGCCGAGCAGCGGCGGTGGGTCCTGAAGCTGTGGTGCAGCAGGCGGGGGCTGGCGTGGCTGGCGCGGCAGATGTCCTCGATGCGGATGTCGTCCGTCAGGTGCGCCGCCATGAAATCCAGCGCCAGGGTCAGCGTGCGGTGCGAACGCTCGCTGCCCAGTGGCGGGGCGGGCGGGGCCGGCCCGTCGTCCGATGGGCGGCAGGCCTGGGCGATGCGTGCGAAGACGCGGCGTGCCAGGCGGGGTGGCGCCAGGGGGCGCTCGCCACTGCCGCGGGCCCAGGCCAGCGCGTGCGCCAGTTCGGCGCGCAGCGCCTCGGCCGTCTGCGGCGCGAGCGCGATGCAGCCACGCGCGGCCGCGGTCTGCAGTGCGCGCGGGGCGGGCGCATCGGCGCCGAAATCCGCATCGGCATCGGCAAATGCATCTGCAAGTGCATCGATGCCGCAGTCGATGTCGTCATCGGAGTCGTGATCGCTGTCGTGATCGCTGTCGCCGTCGCAGACCCTGTCGTGACCGATGCCGGCGAAGGCACCCGCCGTCCACGCCGCCAGGGCCGACGGCCCCAGTTGCAGGCCCAGCATGTCGATGGGCCCGGCGGCGAGCAGCTCGTGTTCGCGCCCGCCCTCCAGCACCAGCAGCGTGTGCGTTGTCAGCGGGCGTCGATCGAATTGCGAGCCCGGCGCCACCGTCTGCGCGATGCCGAAGACCAGGCCGCCGGGAGGCGCGGCCATGCGTTGCAGGACGTGCCGGTTCGTGCGCTCGCGGATCAGCGCGGCGTCGTTCCAGCGGGCCTGTGTGAGTTCGCCGACAAAGCTGCCGCGGCCCAGCTGCTGGTAGTGCTGCTGCCAGCCGTCCAGCGATTGCGAACACTCGTCGGCGTCGCGTACGACGGTGTGCCGGTATTCGAGGCCGGCTTCGCGCGTCGCGCTGCTCATGGCTTCAGGCGTTGGCTGTGGCGAACCGGCATCCGCGGCGTGGTGGGCCCGGGCCATGCCGAGCAGACCGGCCGCACTCACCGCATCACACCTTCAGCAGCGTGCGCCGCCGCGCCGGCGTGGTGACCGAGAAGCGCTCGGCACCCAGGTCGACAAAGTACTGCCGCATCGCGGCGATGAATCGCCGCAGGAACACCGGCTTGCGCGCGCCGTAGACGTCAGCCACGATCAGGCAGGGCGCGGCCAGGTTGTCGGCCAATGGCCGGCGCACGACCGAGCTGCTGTCGGGCATGGCCTGGCCCGTGGGCCGCATGTTGAGGATGGAAAAGCCCAGCCCTGCTGCCACGGCCGTGCGCACGGTCTCGTAGGAGCGTGTGCGCAGCGCGATGTGCGGGCGCTTGGCCAGCACGTCGAACAAGGTGAGCAGGTAGGTCGATGTCTGCGGCAGGTCCAGCAGCACGAAGGGCTGCTGTGAGAGTTCGGCGATGGACAAGGTGGCGCGCGTGGCCAGCGGGCTGCTGGCCGGCAGGATCACGTGCGGCGGGATGCGGCAGATGCGCGTAAAACCTTCGTTGCCGAAGTTCGGGCCGATGTCGTAGGTGACCACCAGGTCGACCTCGCCGTTGAGCAGCCACTTGTGCAGCTGCAGCTGGTCGCCTTCGAAGAGCACGATGCTGCCCGCGCCGGCATCGGCGCCGAACTGCTTGAGCAGCTCGGCCAGGAACAACGAGCCGAAGGGTTCGAAACAGCCCACGCGCATGATGGGCGGCGTGCCGGTCGAGATGCCGCCGAGTTCGCGTTCGAATTCCGCCTCGGCCTCCAGCAGCACGCGCGCGGCCACGACAAAACGCTCGCCGGCCGGTGTGATCTTCACGCCGCGCGAAGGGCGCCGCTCGAAGATCGCCGCCTCCAGCTGCACCTCGGCCAGCTCGATGGCCGCCAGCACCGATGACTGCGAGATGTGCAGCACCTCGCAGGCCGCCTGGATGCTGCCTTGCCGCGCGACTTCGCAGACGTAGCGCAGCTGGCGCATCGACAGTTTCATCGGGGCGGCACGCTCTTGTTCGATCAGTCGGGCAGTCGGCGGCCGAACTGCTGCCAGACGCCCAGGTTGACGACCATCGCGTCGACCTGGCCGTCGTCGCCGCAGAAGCCGCCGTCGCGCAGCGCGCCGGCGCCTGGGCCGCTGCAGACGAAGCGGCCGTCGGGCAGCAGCCGGGCGTCGACACGGCTGCCTTTGGCCAGGCCGTAGACGGGCCGGTCGCCGGTGACTTCGAGCGTCAGCTGTTCACCGGCCACGTGCACGGCCAGGCTCGAGTGGCGGTCGAAGCCGAAGCCGGCCTGCAGCCCCGCCAGCGCGGCTGGCGGCAGCAGACGCGGGGCGCGCACGGCGCGCGGCGTGTGTGCCGTCAGCAGCGCGTCCCACATGACCTCGGACGCCAGGGTGCCCAGCTCGATGGCATGCAGCGAGCCGAGCGGCACCTCGTCGGTGCTGACGGCAAACAGCACGTCGCCGTCCCAAGCGGTGGCAAAGGGCTGGATCGCACGCCCCATCGAGCCGTGCACCTGCAGCGCCAGGCGTTGCAGATCGGACCAGGGCAGCCGCGCGTTGGTGACCACCACGCTGATGGTGGTGTTGGCCGGATTGACGGGGTTCGGGCGTGCGTGGCCCGACCAGGCCGAGGCCTCGGCCATGCCAAAGGCGTTGCGGTCGATCGGCAGCGCCGAAAGCAGTTGCTGGATGTGCGTCAGCCCCGGCGGCAGGCTGGACGGATCGGCCACGACGCGGCCGTCGCGCCCGCAGATCAGGCCCACCGGGTTGGCCACCACAAACGCGGCGATCTTGACCGCACCGATCTGGCGGATGGCCCCGCCCTGGCCGCTGTGCACCGGCAGGCCGTAGTAGTGGCCTTGCACCGCCATGCGGCCCGCGCCGTGCGCGCCCAGCGGAAAGAAGCCCTCGCGTGCGGCGCGCAGCGCGGCTGCGCCCAGGGCCGCATCGGGGTGGATCTCGTTGAGCCGCCGGTCGCCGAAGTCGTAGATGATGGCGCCGGCCACGTTGGCCAACTCAGCGAAGCTGCCGCTGCGCAGGCCGTCTTCCTTCAGCGCCTGCGCGATGCCGCCGGCCGCCTGCAGCCCGTACCAGGAGCCGCCACTGATGCCGATGGCGTCCAGCAGCGGGTAGTCGTAGCCCAGGCGCAGCACATCGACGTTGTAGGTGCCGGGCAGGCCGCCGCGCACGTCCACCGCGGCCTTGGCACGCTGCGGGAAATGGAACACGGTGGCGCCGGTGGGGCCTAGCGGGTATTCGGCCACGCCGATGCGCAGGCCCGGGAAATCGAAGGCCAGTTCGCCGCCGTGGCAGGCGGTGTCGGGCCGTGCGTCGAGCCACGCAGCGGGCCGGGCATCGGGTGCCGGCGAAGGTGTGTGGGGTGGGGCGGAGGTGTTCACGGGTCTACAGCAGGCCGCTGTCGGTCTGCAATTGTCGGACGTATGGGTTGGCCATGGCGGCGTAGAACGAACGGGCCGGCGCGCGCTCCTGCACCGTGCCCTGCCGCAGCACGACGACCTCGTGCGACACGTAGCGCACGGCGCCCAGGTCGTGCGAGATGAACAGCGCCGCAAAGCGGAATTCCTGCTGCAGCGTCTTCACCAGGTTGAGGATCTGGGCCTGGATCGACACGTCCAGCGCGCTCACGGCCTCGTCGAAGACGATGAAGCGCGGCATCGTGACCAGCGCCCGCGCGATCGACGCGCGCTGGCGCTGCCCGCCGGACAACTCGTGCGGCAGCCGCGTGGCATAGGCCGCGTTCAGGCCCACGTGGTCGAGCATCTGCGTCACGCGCGCGGCGGCCTGTTCGCCGTGCACACCGGCCACGCCCAGCGGCTCGGCAATGGAGCGGCCGATGGACAGCTTGGGGTTCAGCGACCACTCCGGGTGCTGCAGCACCGCGGCCAGGCTGCCCGGGTGTCGGCGGCCGATGCCGTAGATCGCCTCGTCGCCCAGTCGGGCCGTGCCTTCGCTGGGACGCAGCAGACCGAGGCAGACCTTGGCCAGCGTGCTCTTGCCCGATCCCGACTCGCCGACCAGGCCCACGGTCTGTCCCGCGTCGATGCGCAGGTCCACCTGCCGCACGGCATCGAACCAGGAGCGCGACCACGCCATGCCGCGGCCGTAGCGCACGCTGACGCCTTCGAGGGTGACCGCGTGTGGCGTGGCATTCATGCCGGCCGTCCCTCGCCGCCTGCCGCTGCGACGGCTTCGCCTGCGGCCTCTTCAGCCATGGCCGCGACCGCGTCGACACGCAGGCAGGCCACCTCGCGCAGGGGCAGCGCCAGCAGCGCGGGGCGGTGGCTGCGGCAGGTGTCGCTGGCGCGCGGGCAGCGCGGCGCAAAGCTGCAGGCCTCTTCGCGCGCATGCACCACCGGCGGATGGCCGGGGATGGCCTGGAGTTGTCCGCCGAAGCCTTCGCGGCCGGGCATCGCGGCCATCAGCGCGGCGGTGTAGGGGTGCAAGGGGCGGCGGAAGATCGCTTCCGTGGGGCCTTGCTCGACGATGCGCCCGGCATACATCACCACCACGCGCTCGCAGTAGCGGCGGATGGCCGACAGATCATGGCTCACCAGCAGCAGCGCCGAGTGCTGGCACTGGCTGTGCGCCAGCAGCAGGTCCAGGATCTGGATGCGGATCGAGGCGTCCAGCGCCGAGGTGGGCTCATCGGCCACCATCAGCGGCGGCGCGTGTTCGATGGCCATTGCGATGGCCACACGCTGCGCCATGCCGCCGGAGAGCTCGTGCGGATAACTGCCCATCACACGCGGCGCGTCGAGCAGGCCGACGTCGCGCAGCAGTTCGGCGATGCGCGGGCGCGGAATCGCCGCGCCCTCGGGATCGAAGAACTGGCGTTCGATCTTGCGCGTGGGGTCCAGCGTGCCGATGGGGTTCTGGAAGACAAAGCCGAATTGCGTGGCGCGCAGGCGGCGCAGCGCCTCGTGATCGCCGCCGAAGACATCGTGCCCGGCCACGTGCACCTGGCCCGCCTGCCGCCGGCCCTTGCCCTTGACGAAGCCGGCAATGGCCAGGGCCAGCGTGCTCTTGCCCGAGCCCGATTCGCCGACCAGGCCCACGCGCTCGCCGGGTGCGATGTCCAAGCGGATGTCGTCCAGTGCGAGCACCTCGCGCCCGCCCGAGCGGAAGACCACGCTCAGGCCGTCGACGCGGGCCAGCGGGCCGCCGTCTGTACGCGCCGGGGCGCGGGGTTGGGCGCTGCCGGGGTCCATCGCCTCAGTCATGCTGCACCGGATCGACCACGCGGCGCAGGCCGTCGCCCAGCAGGTTCACCGCCAGGATGGCCGCGGCCAGCGTCAGGCCGGCGCCCAACGTGAGCCAGGGCGCCACCTCGAGGTAGGGCAGCCCGTCGCGCAGCAGCGTGCCCAGCGAGGCCACCGGCGGCTGCACGCCGATGCCCAGGAAGGACAGGCCGCTCTCCACGATCATGCCCACCGAGATGGAATAGACGATCTGCACCGTGAAGGCCTCGATCACGTTGGGCAGGATGTGCACGAACAGCCGCCGCGTGAAGGACACGCCGGCAATTTCGGCCACCACGACGAAGTCGCGTGTCATCACCGACAGCGTGGCCGCGCGGATCACGCGCAGCATGGTCGGGAAGGAGATGAAGGCGATCACCACCATCGCGCTGGCCATGCCCGGGGACATCACCGCCACCACCAGGATGCCCAGCAGGATGGGCGGGAAGGAAAACAGGATGTCGGCGCCGCGGCTGGCGATCTCGTCGGCCGTGCGGTTGCCGTAGGTCGCGGCCATGGCCACCAGCGCGCCCGCGGCGCCGGCGATCAGCACCGAGACGGTGGACAGCAGGAAGCTCGTGCGGATGCCCTGCAGCACGCGTGCCAGCAGCGGTCGGCCCAGCTGGTCGCAGCCCAGCCACGCGGCCCAGCCCGGCGGCGACAGGCGCGGGCCGTAGCCGATCTGGTCCGGGCGCCCGATGGGCAGCAGCGGCGCGGCCAGGCTGACGGTCAACATCAGCAGCAGCATCACCAGGGCCACGCGCGTGAGCCGCTCGTGCACCAGCGCGCGCATCAGCGCGGCGAGGGTCTTCACGACGAGCCCCCGTCACGCATGCGCGGGTCCAGCGCCGCGTAGGCGATGTCGGTCAGCATGTTCAGCAGCACGAAGAAGCTCGAGGCCAGCAGCACGCCGGCCTGCACGACGGGGTAGTCGCGGCTCTGGATGCCCTGGAACAGGTAGCGGCCGAAGCCCGGAATCGAGAACAGGTTTTCCACCAGCACCGCGCCGCCCAGCAGGTAGCCCAGGTAGATCGAGGCGATGGTCAGCACGGGAATCGCGGCATTGCGCAGCACGTGGCGGCGCACGACCTGGCCCCAGCTGCGCCCGCGCAGCAGCGCGCTGCTGACCTGCTCTTGCCGCAGCACGCCGATCACCGTGTGGCGCGTCGTGCTGGCCAGGATGCCGATGCCGAACATCGCCAGCGTGACCACTGGCACCACCAGGCCCTTGAGGTGCGCGACCGGCTCGGTGGAAAGCGGGATCCAGCGGCCCACCGTGAGCCCCAGTGCATAACGCGAGAACACATACAACAGCACGCTGCCCAGCACGAAGTCGGGCGTGGACATCGACAGCCCGCTGAACAGCCGGCTGGCCACCGCGACCCCCGGCCGCCGGTGTGCCAGGCCCGCGGCGATGCCCAGCGGAATCCCCACCACCACGGCCAGCAGCACGGCGCACAGCGCGATCTCGGCTGTCACCGGGATGCGCTGCGCAAACTCGTCGGCCACCGGCGTGCTGGTGATCAGCGACAGCCCGAAGTCACCGCGCAGCGCGCCCGTGATCCACTTGGCGTACTGCACGGGCAAGGGCGCGTCCAGGCCGAGCTGCGCGGCCAGCTGGGCGCGGAACTCGGGCGTGCCCCGCGGCACCAGCACCTCCTCGAAGCTGCCCGGCACCAGGCGGATGGCGCCGAAGATCAGCACCGATACGCCCAGCAGCGTGAGCAGCGCGCTGGCCAGACGCCCCAGGACGAAGCGAGCGAAGGCGTGCACAGGAAGCGGGCCGGATCGGTGGGATCAGTTCTTGGTGTAGTTCACCACGCCGTACAGGCTGTCCGCATAACCGTCCACATGCGTCATCGCTGCCGCCTGCACGAGGTCCTTGCGGTAGGCCATGGTCTCGACGCGGGTGATCACCGGGATCTGGTTGGCCTGGCTGTGGATGCGGTCGCACACGTCCTGCACCGCGGCGGCGCGGGCCGGGTCGCTGGCGGCCATTGCGCGCATGCCTTCGATGGCCTTGATGAGTGCCGGGTCCTCGGCCTGGAAGCCACCCGTGAAGCCGGCCAGCTTGGGCACGAACCACAGCGGCAGCATGGCCGGATCGGAATAACCGGCGTACCACAGCAGCGAAGCCGCGAAGTCACCCGGGTTGGAGATCCACACGCGCTTGACGAAGGTGCCCTCGTCGACCGTGGCGATCTTGACCTTGATGCCCGCCTGCGCGAGGTTTTCCTGGATCACCTGGCTGATCGCCTGGTAGGCCGGCTCGCCGCCCGTGACGATCTCGAAACTCAGCGCCGTGGCGCCGGCTTCCTTCAGCAGGGCCTTGGCCTTCTCGACATTGCGCTTGTAGACCTGCAGCCGCGCGGCATCGACCGCACGGAAGGCCGGTGCGATGGCGGTGGCCGGCACGCCGCTGCCGCCCATCGCGACCTTGGCGATCATGTCGCGGTCCAGCGCCAGCGCCACGGCCTGGCGCACGCGCACATCGGCAAAGGGCGTGGTCTTGGCCACCGTGTTGAGCACCAGCCAGAACAGGTTGGTCTGCTGGTTCTGCACCACCTGTACGTTGCTCATGGGCGCCAGCAGCAGCTTGGCGTCGGGGCTGGCGTCGAACTGCGCGATGTCGATGCTGCCGTCGCGCAGGCCGGCAATCAGGGCCTGGTCGTTGGGCACGATCTTCACGACCAGCCGGTCGACCTTGGGCAGGCCGCTCTGCCAGTAATGCGTGTTGCGCTCCAGGGCCCAGTTCTCGCCCTGCACGTGCGACTTCACGGCATAGGGGCCGGTGCCCATCAACGTCTTGCCGGGCACGAAGCTGCCGTCGGCGAGTTCCTTCATCGGCAGGATGGAGGCCATGGTCGACGACAGCGCGGTGAGCAGCGGCGCATAGGGCTCGGCCAGCTCGATGGTCAGCGACTGCGGCCCGCTGGCGGTAATGGACTTGATCTTGCCCATCTGCCCGGCAAAGAACGAACCGGTCTTGGGGTCGAGCAGGCGGCGCAGGCTGCCCACGGCATCGTCCACCGTCATCTCGCGGCCGTTGGAGAACTTCACGCCGCGGCGCAGCTTGAAGATGTACTTCGTCGGGCTGGGTGTCTCCCAGGATTCCGCCAGCGCGGGCACCGGCTTCATGTTGGCGTCCAGCGTCGTCAGACCGTCGTAGATCAGGTGCAGCAATTCCCAGGACGAGGCCAGGATGGACGTGGCCGGGTCGTACATCGACGCTTCCGACTTCTTGCCCCAGACGATGGTCTTCTCGCCGGCCGCCAGGGCCAGTGCGGGCAGGCCCAGCGCGCCCGCACCGGCCGTGCCCATGGCCAGCAGCTTGACGAGGTCACGGCGGGTCAGGGCGGGCGAAGGGCTCGAGGTGTCTTCGTGGTTCATCGCGGTTCTCCTGGGTGTTGGTGTGGGGCGTGAGGTGCGGGGCGGGAACGGAAGGGTGGGGTGTGGAGAGCGGGTGGACAGCGTCGTGCCTTCAACGGCACAGCTGTTCGAACGCGGCAGCGGCCGACAGCACCGCGGCATCGGCCTGGCGCGCGCCGACGATCTGCAGGCCCACCGGCAGGCCGCCGGCGTCGAAGCCGCAGGGCACGCTGCAGGCGGGCTGCTGGCTGAGGTTGATGGGGAAGGAGAAGCCGGCCCATTCGGTCCAGCGGCGGACGTCGCTCGTGGCGGGCCATTCGCGGCCGGCTTCGAAAGCGGTGATGCCGACGGCAGGCGAGACCAGGAAATCGAAGCGTTCCAGCAGCGCGTCCATCGCGGCGCCGAATTCCGCGCGGCGCACCTGCGCGTCGACAAGTTGCGGTGCATCCAGCGCTCTGCCGGCCGCGGCGATCTCGATGAGCCCGGGGTCGCAGGCCCCGCGCGTGTTGGCGTCGAAGCTGCGGATGCGGTTGGCCGCGCCGCTGAACCAATGGCGGTGGAAGAGTTCGAGCAGGTCGTGGTCGCCGGGCAATGCCACGGGCTCGATCGTCGCGCCGGCATCGGCGATGCGGCGCACCGCCTCGTCCACGCGCGCCGCGACGCCGGCATCGACATGACCGACCGCCGGGCGTGTCCAGTAGCCGATGCGCGCACCGGCGAAGACCGCCTCGCGCAGCACGATGCCGCCGGCCGGCTGCGGGCCTTGGGTCCAGTCGCGCAGGTCGCGCCCGGACATCGCGTCCAACATCGCCGCAAGGTCGCTGGCGCGGCGCGCCATGGGCCCGATATGCGCGACGGTGCCAAAAGCGCTGGGCGGGGAGGCCGCGACCCGGCCGTAGCTGGGCTTCAGGCCGGCGATGCCGGTGAAGGCGCTGGGGATGCGGATCGAGCCACCGCCATCGGTGCCCAGGTGCAGCACACCGGCGCCGCAGGCCGCGGCCACCGCCGCGCCGCCGGACGAGCCGCCCGGCGTGGCCGACGGGCGCCAGGGGTTGCGCGTGATGCCACGCAGCGGGCTGTCGGTGAGGGCCTTCCAGCCGAACTCGGGCGTGGTCGTGATGCCCAGGAACACCGCGCCGGCCGCGCGCAGGCGTTGGACCGAAGGCGCGTCGACGGTGCAGGGCGCGGCACTCACCGCATGGCTGCCGTAGCGCACCGGCCAGCCGGCGATCTGCACGATCTCCTTGAGCGTCGTGGGCACGCCGTCGATGGGCGAAAGCGGCTGGCCGGCCGCCCAGCGCTGTTCGCTGGCGCGGGCCGCGCGCAGGGCGCTCTCGTCGTCGATCAGGGCGAAGGCATTGAAGCGCGGCTGGATCTCATGCGCGCGCTTCAGCGCGGCCTGCGCCACGGCCACCGGCGAGAGCTCGCGCCGGGCATAAAGCGCCTGCAACTCGCGCACGCCCAGCAGGCACAGGGCATCGGCACCGTCGAGCGGGGTGTGCACGGGGGGTGGCATCGGAACCGTCTCGCCCATGACGCGGAAGGCCTCGTGTGTTGCGGGTGAGGCGCATGATCGTCAGGCGGGTCAGGCTTGTAAAATGCATTGTTTGCAGGATCTTCATACACGAAATGTGTGAATGAAGACGCCCGGGCGCAGCGCCAAACGCAGCGCCAAACGCAGCGCCGTGTGCAGCGCAGCGGCCGCTGCCGCTACACGATCTGCCGCGTCTCCACCAGGAAGGCGGTGATCTCGTCGATGAAGGTCTGCGCGTGCGCCATGGTGCGCACGCCGATGGGCGACGCGAATGCGGCGTCGAGCGTCGCGGTGTCTTCGAACCAGAGCTCCACGACGCCGTCGATGGGCAGTTCCTCGTAGCTGCAGGGCGTGCCCTTGACCACCTGGCGCGCGGTCACCAGGTTCTGGCGATAGCCCATCACGCCGGGCATCTGGCGGATCAGCCGGGCATGTTCGCCGCGCCATTCGTGTGCGAAGGTGGCGGCGTCCACATCCGCACGCCGCCGCAGGAAGGAGATGCGGTGCAGCAGCGGCCGGTCCTGCACGGGTGCGATGACCTCGCGGCGGTCCACCGCGATGATGCGCAGCCGACCGATAAAACGCGCTTCGTCTTCCACCAGTTGCGGCGCAATGGGCGACTGCATCGCCGCCTGCATCGCGGCCTCGTCGTCGAAGACCAGTTCCGACAGGCCGTCGATCTGCTCGGGCCCGCGCTTGTGGCTGATGCCGCGCTGCACGCTGTCGACGACATGGTGCTGCTGGTAGCTGCGCAGACCGGGCAGGCGCGCGGCGAGGGGGCCGTGGTTCTCGGTCCAGTGGCGGCGGAAGTCCGCCAGCGACCACTCGGGCTTCTTGTTCAACAAACCCATCCGGACGATCATGAGGCGGCTCCATGGTGACCCAGGTACGCGGCGCGCACCTGTGGGTCATCCAGCAATTCGCGGCCGGAGCCTTGCGCGGTGATGCGCCCGGTCTCCAGCACATAGGCACGGTCGGCCACGCCCAGCGCCTGCCGGGCCATCTGTTCGACCAGCAGGATCGTCAGCCCCGATTCGCGCAGGCTGCGGATGGTGCGGAAGATCTCGACGATGATCAGCGGCGCCAGGCCCAGCGAGGGCTCGTCCAGAAGCAGCAGGCGCGGTCGGCTCATCAACGCGCGGGCCATGGCCAGCATCTGCTGCTCGCCGCCGGACAAGGTGCCGGCGGTCTGGTGCTCACGCTCCTTCAGGCGCGGAAAGCGCTGGAATTCGCGCTGCAGCGCGGCTTCCACCTCGTCCTTGTGCGCGGCGCGCGAGTAGGCGCCCAGCAGCAGGTTGTCGCGCACGGTCTGGTCCGGGAAGACGCCGCGGCCCTCGGGGGACAGCGCCACGCCACGGGCGACGCGGCGGTGCGGCGGGACGGCGGTGCAGTCTTCGCCGTCGATCAGGATGCGGCCTTCGGCCACGCGCTCCAGGCCCGCGATGCCCTTGAGCAGCGTGCTCTTGCCCGCGCCGTTGGCGCCGATGATGGTGACCACCTCGCCGGCGCGCACCTCCAGGCTCACGCCCTTGACGGCTTCGATCGCGCCGTAGGCGATGCGCACCGATTCCAGTTTCAGCATCGTCGGCTTCCGTTCAGAGCGGCCGCAGCTGCTCGGTGTCTTCGCCGGAGCCCAGGTAGGCCTCGATGACACGCGGGTTGGCCTGCACCTCGGCGGGCTTGCCCTCGGCGATCTTGACGCCGTAGTCGAGCACGATGACGTGGTCCGAGATGGCCATCACCAGGTCCATGTGGTGCTCGACCATCAGGATGGTCACGTCGCGCCGCCCGATGGCCAGCAGCAGTTCGCCGAGCTCGGCGGTTTCCTGCGGATTCAGGCCCGCCGCGGGCTCGTCCAGCAGCAGCAACTGCGGCCCGGTGGCCAGCGCGCGCGCCAGCTCCACGCGCCGCTGCAGGCCGTAGGGCAGGCTGCCGGCGCTGGCGTGTGCGTGGCGCGACAGGCCGACCAGATCGAGCAGGGCCAGCGCATGCGCACGTGCCTCGGCCTCGCTGCGCCGGGCCTGCGGCAGGCCGAACAGCGAGGACCAGAAGCCGTTTGTCATGCGGCTGTGGCGGCCGAGCAGCACGTTGTCCAGGACCGAGAGCTCACCGAACAGGCGCAGGTTCTGAAAGCTGCGGCCCATGCCCAGCGTGCACACGGCATGAGCGGGCATGCCGGCGATATCGCGGCCCAGGAAGCGGATCGTGCCGGCGCTGGGATCGACGATGCCGGTGAGCATGTTGATCAGCGTCGACTTGCCTGCGCCGTTAGGCCCGATCAGCGCGTGGATGTGCCCGCGCTGCAGGCGGAACGAGATGTCTTGCGCCGGCTTGACGCCGCCGTAGGCCTTGCTGAGGTTCTGGATCTCCAGCAGCTCGCCGCGGCCGGTTTCGCACAGTGCGATCGGCGCGCTGGAAGCGGATGCGTCGGCGTCGGCGGCAGGCGACGCGGACTGCGCCGCACGGCGCCGCTTCTGGAACAGGCCCACCACGCCGCCAGGCATCACATACAGCGCAAACAGCAGGAACGCACCGTAGACGAAGTGCTGCACCGCCGGCCAGCGCGCCAGCATCACATCCAGCAGCGTCAGCAGCACGGCGCCGACCAGCGGCCCCATCAGCGTGCCCGCGCCGCCGAACAGCACCATCAGCAGGATGAAGATCGACAGGTGGAAGGTGATGAAGTCCGAGTTGATGTACTGGTTCTGCTGCGCCACCAGCGCGCCGGCGATGCCGCAGGTCACCGCGGCGATCACGAAAGCCAGCACCTTGGCGCGGTAGACCCGCACGCCCACCGAAGACGCCGCGATCTCGTCGGCCTGCAGCGACAGCAGCGCGCGGCCGAATCGGCCCTGCAGCAGGTTGCGCAGCAGCAGGTGCGTGACGACGGCCAGCACCAGGCCGAACCAGACCCACTGGCGCGTGTCGAAAGGCTGGCCGTTCCAGGTGAGCGGCAGGATGCCGTAGAGGCCTTGCGCGCCGCCGAAGACCTCCGTCCACTCTGCTACCAGGCGTTCGACGACCACGCCGAAGGCCAGCGTCACCATCGCGAGATACGGGCCCTTGACACGCAGCGAGGGCAGGGCGATCAGCACGCCGCAGGCGCCCGCGATCACCGCGGCCAGCGGCAGTGCGAGCCAGGGCGACAGGCCGGCTCGTGCCGTCAACAGCGCCACGCCATAGGCCCCTGCGGCAAAAAGCCCCGCCTGGCCCAGCGACTTCTGCCCCGCATAGCCGACGAGCACGTTCATGCCCGCCGCGCAGAGGTAGTAGGTGCACATCGTGAAGGCGATGCGCAGGTAGTAGTCGTTGCCGATCTGCCCGATGACGGTGGCCACGACGGCGGCCGCCAGCAGCACCGCCAGCGGGTGCGCGAAGCGGCGCGCGGCGCCGCCTGCCGGCGCCTGGCCAGCCGGTTCCGCGACGAGCTCGGCGGGACGGCTCACTGGAAAACCCCCCGCGCTGCGCGCTGCGGGATAAGCGCTTGGGAACGGCCCGGCGCGCTCATACCTTCTCCACCTGCGCCGTGCCGAACAGCCCGTTGGGCCGGAAGGCCAGCACCAGGATCACGAGCACGAAGACGGCCACGTCGCGCCATTGGGCCTGCCAGAGGTTGACCATGGACTCCAGCACCCCCAGCGCAAAGCCGCCGGCCACGCAGCCACGCGGATTGGCCAGGCCGCCGATCATGGCGCCGGAGAAACCTTTCAGGCCCACCGCCAGGCCCATGTAGAGCGAGGCCTGTGCAATGGGCGCGAGCATGAAGCCCGACAGTCCCGCCAGTGCCGAGCTGAAGACAAAGGCGCCGATCATCAGCGCCTGCACGTTGATGCCCATCAGGCTGGCCGTGGCCGGGTTGTGCGCGACGGCGCGCATGGCCTTGCCCAGCATCGTGCGGCGCATCACGCGGTCGAAGACCAGCATCACCAGCACGGCCACGCCCAGCATCAGGAGCTCCTGCGGACGCACGCCGATGCCCGCCAGCCGAATCACCCCGTCACCGGCCGGACCGGGCACGACCACGGGCTTGGGACCCCAGATCGCCAGGCCAAAGCTCTGCAGGATCACGCCGAAGCCCAGCGTGCTCATGACCCAGGCCATGCCCGGCCGCCCGGCGAAGGGCCGCACGCCCAGCACATACAGCAGCCAGCCCAGCAGGCCCATCACGCCCAGTGCCGCGACCAGGGCCATCAGCTGGCCGGCGCTGCCGGGTGCTTCGGTGCCGAAGGAGGTGGACGTGAGCGGCTTGCCCAGAACCAGGAACAGCACGCTCATGCCGATGAAAGCGCCGGCCGACACAAACTCGCCGTGCGAAAAATTCAGCGTGCGTGTCGTCGTGAAGGTGATGCTGAAGCCCAGCGCGACGAGCGCATAGGCGCCGCCGATGGCCAGCCCGCTGACCAGCGCCTGCAGCAGTGCCTGCGTCATGTCGGTCTCCCGTCAGAGCCTCCCGGCGCGAGGGCGCTCGCGCCGGGGGTGCCGTGATGGCTACTGCTTGAAGTCAGCCGCGGCCAGGCCACCGATGACGGCGTCGTTGTACGGCGCCAGCTTGCCGTCCTTCCACTTGATCCAGACGAAGTCCTTGGCCGTCAGGGCCTCGCGCTGCGTCTTGGAGAAGGGCTTGTTGTAGGTCTTCAGCACGCCGGCCACGGGGGCCTTGAGGTCTTCCAGCGCCGCGCGGATGGCGGCGCCGTCGGTGGAGCCGGCCTGCTTGATGGCGGCGGCGGCGAGCTGCACCGAGTCGTAGCCGTGCAGCGCAAACGAAAACGCACTGGGCGCCTTGAGCTGGCTGCCGATGCGGTCGTAGAGCTTCTGCTGGACCGGCGACTTGCTCTCGCTGACCGTGCGCATGAACAGTGGCTTCTCCGCCAGCGTCTTGCCTGCCGCGTCGTAGAAGGTCACGTTGTCCGCAGCCCAGGAGGTGAGCGTGGCCGGGAAGTAGTTGATCTTCTCCATGCTGCGGATCAGCTGCGCGATCGGCGTGCCCTGCGCCCAGACGACGACGGTGTCCACATTCGCGGCCTTCATCTTGGCCAGCTGCGAGGTCATGTCGGTATCGGCCACCGCGAAGCGCTCGACCGCCGCAGGCTTGATGCCCTGCAGTTCCGCGATCTCCTGCATGTCCTTCAGGCCGCCCTGGCCGTAGCCGGTGGTCTCGGCCATCAGGCCCACGACCTTGGCGGCCGGGTTCTTCTTCGTGTAGGCCATCAGCGCGGCGACCTGGTCGCGGTCGACCATGGACACGCGGAACATGTAGTTGTCGGCACCCGCGCTCATCGGCTTGGTGATGTCGGTGCCCGAGCCCACGTTGCCGATCACCGGCACCTTCTTCTGGTTCGGGATGTGCTTCCAGGCCATGGCGTTGCCGGAATTCGTCGGGCCGAAGACGACGGCGACCTTTTCGTTGTCGATCAGGTCGCTCATGTTCTGGATGGACTTGGGCGGCGCCGAGGTGTCGTCGCGCACCACCAGCGCGAGCTTCTTGCCCAGCACGCCGCCGGCGGCATTGATGTCGTCGATGGCGGCCTGCATGCCGACCACGGCCGCGTGGCCGCTCTGCGCCGAGGGCGAGGCCGACAGGTCGCCGTTGTAGCCGAGCTTGATGTCCTGCGCCTGGGCCAGGCCCGCGGCGATCAGGCCGGCCACCAGGCCGCTGCGCTTGAAGAGTTCGACGATTCGCATGGAGTCTCCTGTGTCGTTGTGGTGGGGAGGTGTCGACGCGCAGAGCCGAGCGCGTGTGAGAAGGGTCTTCAGGCAGCCAGGAAGCCGCCATCGACGGGAAGGATGGCGCCTGTCACGTAGCTGGCCATCGACGAGGCCAGGAAGACGACAGGCCCGACGAGTTCTTCGGGTTGCCCCACGCGCCCCATCGGCGTGCGGGACATGAAGGCGGCAAGCCGCTGCGGCTCGGACCGTGTGACCGCGGTCATCGGCGTGGCGATCACGCCCGGCGCGATGGCATTCACGCGCACGCCGTCCTTGGCCAGTTCCACGGCCATGGCCTGCGTCATCAGCTTGACCGCGCCCTTGGACGGCGAATAGCCCACGGAACCCGGGATGCCCGTGCTCGATGCGATCGAGGCCACGTTGATGATGACGCCGCGCGTGGCGCGCAGGCCCTTGAGCCAGGCCTGTGTCGGATGGAAGCTGCCCATCACGTTGACGTCCAGCGTGCGTTCGAGGTTGGACGCGGCGTTGGGGCTGTCCATGCCCTCGCGGATGATGATGCCGGCGTTGTTGACCAGGATGTCCAGCGGGCCGATGTCGGCATCGGTCTGCGCGGCCAGCGCGTCACACTGCGCGCGCTGCGTCACGTCCAGCCCGTGGTGCCAGGCCTGTCCGCCCGCGGCGCGGATCTCGTCGGCCACGTGGGCGGCGTTGGCGGCGTCGAGGTCGGTGACGATCACACGCGCGCCGGCTTGCGCCAGGCCGCGCGCGATGGCGCGGCCGTTGCCTTGCCCCGCGCCGGTGACCAGGGCCAGCTTGCCGCTCAGCAGCAGCGGCGCGATGTTCGAATCGATCAGCATGGTGGTGGGCGCTGCCGCAAATTCAGGCCGCGACGCGTTCGCTCAGTGCCGCTTGCGGCTGCTGCGCGGCACCCGCCTGCTGCGCCAGGTGCATGCCCGCCACCCAGCCGAAGGTCACGCAGGGGCCCAGCGTGATGCCCGCGCCGGGGTAGTTGCCACCCATCACGCTGGCCGCGTCGTTGCCCACGGCATAGAGGCCGGGAACCACCTCGCGCTGCGGCGTGAGCACGCGGCAGGAGGCGTCGATGGCCAGGCCGGCAAAGGTGCCGATCTCGCCGATGACCAGCTTGATCGCGTAGAACGGACCGCGTTCGATGGGCGCCATGCAGGGGTTGGGCTTGACCAGCGCATCGCCCTGGTAGCGGTTGTAGGCCGTGCTGCCCTTGGCGAACTTCGTGTCCACGCCGGTGGCCGCATCGCGGTTGAAGGTCTGCACCTCGGCCTTCAGCGCCTCGGCCGGCACACCGATGACGGCAGCCAGTTCGTCCAGCGTGCGGCCTTGTTTGAGGTAGCCGGATTTGAGGTATTTGCCGATGGGCAGCGGGAATTTGGCGACGCTGCCCAGGCCGTATTCGCGCAGGTGGTGGTGGTCGCAGATGAGCCAAGCGCTGAATTCGCCCAGCTGCTTGGCCTTGACCGTCTTGACCAGGTCCTGCACGAAGTCGTGGTACGAGAAGGCTTCGTTGCTGAAGCGCCGGCCGTCGGCCGCCACCGCGATCACGCCGGGCTTGGCGCGGTCGATGAAGTGCGGCATCACGCCGGTCGTGCCGTCCTTGCGCGGCACCAGCGAGGTCGGGCACCAGGCGCCGGCATTGGGAATCGTCGGGTCGACCCAGCCGCCGGCCGATTCGCCCAGGCGCAGGCCGTCGCCGGTGTTCATCTCGGGCGAGGGCGTGAAGTGCTCGCGGCCGGTGGGCGCGTGCGGGAAGAGCTGCTTGCGGCGTTCGATGTCGTGCGGGAAACCGCCGCAGGCCAGCACCACGCCGCGCCGTGCGCGCACCTCGACCGGCTGCCCGTCGTGCTCGACCATCGCGCCGACGACCGCGCCGTTGTCCTGCAGCAGCCGCGTCACCGGCGACGAGAGCCACACGGGAATGTTCTTGTCCATCGCCGCCTTGGCCAGTCTTCCAGCGAGGGCGTTGCCGTTGGTCAACGTCATGCCACGGCCGTGGCGCAGCACGTCGAGCATGTGCAGGCCAAAACGCTTGGCGACGTAGAGGAAGGACTCCAGCGACTTGAAGGCGCGCAGGAAGTGCCACAGCTCCTTGCCTGATCCCAGCATCATGCCGAAGACCGTCAACTCGGGCAGCGGCGGCGCGAGTTGCGCGATGCGCGGGCCCAGCTCGCGCCCGTCGAAGGGCCGCGTGACCATCGAGCGGCCGCCGGGCAGGCCGCCGGGGGCCTCGGCGTGGTAGTCGGGGAAGACCGGCGGCATGTCGAACTTCACGCAGGTCTGGCGGGTGAAGAAGTCGATGGCCTTGGGGCCGTTCTCGATGAAGGCGTCGACACGCGCGGGGTCGAAATGCGTGCCGGCCTCGTGCTGCAGGTAGGCGCGCGCGGCACCGGGCGGCTCCTTCAGGCCTTGTTCGGTGGCCAGTGCGGTGCCGGGAATCCACAGCCAGCCGCCGGAACGCGCCGTGGTGCCGCCATAGACCGGCGCCTTCTCCACCACCAGCACCGACAGCCCCTGGTGCGCCGCGGTGACGGCGGCCGACATGCCCGATGCCCCGGTGCCCACGACGAGCACGTCGACGGTCTGTTGCTGCGTGGACATGGTGTGCTTCTCCTGCGGGGATGGGTCTCGGTGCGAGGAGTCAGAGCGTAGGACGAACGTGCGGACTTGCATCTAGGTGCTAGCCCTAAACTAAAGCCATTGACAATGTCTAGCGCGGTTCATCGAATAGGATTGGCATGGTCTGTCTGCCCATGCCTACCCGAACCATGCCACCGACCCCGTCTGCACGCCGCGCCCGACCGATCGAGCGCTTGCGTGCACCGTTAGCCGCGCCGCCTGCCGCTGCTGCCGAGAAGGAAAGGCGCGGCATCCAGTCCATCGAAGTCGGCATGAGCCTGCTGCTGGCTTTGGGCCGCCACGGTCGCCCGATGCCGCTGAAGGATTTGTCGAAGGCCGCGGACATGCCCACCGGCAAGGCACATCCGTATCTCGTGAGCTTTGCGAAGGTGGGCTTCGTCGTGCAGGACGCCGTCACCGGCTACTACTGGCTGGGCCCCACGGCGATCCAGCTCGGGCTGGTGAGCCTGCAGGGCCTGAACCCCGTGCGCGAGGCCACACCCGACGCCGAGCGCCTGGCCGAGCAGACGGGCCACAGCGTGGCGCTGAGCGTGTGGGGCAACCACGGGCCCACGGTCGTGCGGCTGGTCGACCCGATCTATCCGCTGCACGTGAACCTGCGCACCGGCACGGTGATGTCGCTGGCGGGCACGGCCACCGGCCGGCTCTTTGCGGCCTACCTGCCGCGCGCGCTGATCGAATCGGCCATGGCCGAAGACTACAAGCGGCTGGGCCCTGACATCGCCACGCCGCTGAAGCCTGAGGAAGTGGACAAGCGCCTCGTCGAGATCCGCACGCACGGGCTGTCGCGATCGACGGGCCAGCCGACGCCGGGCGTCAACGCGTTTGCCGCGCCGGTCTTCGACTACTCGGGCAACATCGTCCTGGGCATCACGCTGATGGGCTCGTCGGGTGTATTCGACCCGTCATGGAAGGGTCCGCAGGCGCGGGCTGTCAAGGCCTGTGCGGCCGAGGTGTCCAAGCGGCTGGGGCATCAGCCCGGCAGCGTCGATTGAAGCGACGCTTGGGCTGAAGCCCCAATGAAAACGGCCCCAGAGGGGCCGGATCACGCCTCACGGCGTGGCAGCGCATCGACCGCTGAAGCCGGCGCAACGGGCCAGCCGGTGCGCCTTGGGCATCCCGTGAACCGCGCCGGCAGACGCCGGGCGATGCACGGGACGCGCCGGGGACTCAGGCCGAAGCCGCGTCCTTCAGCTTCTTCATCGGACGGACCTTGACCTTGGTCGAGGCCGGCTTGGCGGCGAACATGCGCTCGACCTTGGTGAACGGGTCGATGCCCTTGCGCGCCTTCTTGGCCGGCACTTGCTGCACGGTGACCTTGAACAGGCCCGGCAGCACGAAGGCGCCAGCGGCCTTCTTGCCCAGCGAAGCCAGGATGGTGGCTTCCAGGGCGGCCATCACGGCCTTGGCGACCTTGGGCTCGACGCCCGCGCCTTCGGCCACGCGTGCGGCCAGCTCGGTCTTGCCCAGCAGTTCCTTGATGGGCTTCGGGGCCGCCGCGGCCTTGGCCGGAGCGGCCGCCTTGGTGGTCTTGGAGGTCTTGGCCGGAGCGGCCTTCTTAGCAGTTGCCATGATGATTCGGGGTTGGTTTGGGGGTTTTCGCCGCGGGATGCGGGAACCTCGATTCTAGAAAGGGTTTTGCCTCTCCCGCCAAATGGGTGTTGCGCATCTGCGTTGCCGGGTGTTGCGATGTGCGGCGCGGCCACAACAGGGAACAATCGGGCCCCGTCGAATCAGACCGCCCCGGCGCCGGGGCGCACCCGTTCCCCGCGCTTCCCAGACACCCATCTTCATCTGCAATGACCCCTGACGTCCTGGTCGTGGGCGGCGGCAACGCTGCCCTCTGCGCTGCCCTGATGGCTGCCGAAGCCGGCGCGCGTGTGCTGCTGCTGGAGGCCGCGCCGCGTGCGTGGCGCGGCGGCAACTCCGCGCATACGCGCAACCTGCGCTGCATGCACGACGCGCCGCAGGACGTGCTGGTGGAGGCCTATCCGGAAGAAGAGTTCTGGCAGGACCTGCTGAAGGTCACCGGCGGGCGCACCGACGAAGTGCTGGCCCGCCGCGTCATCCGCGATTCGTCGAATTGCCGCGATTGGATGCGCCGGCACGGCGTGCGTTTCCAGCCTTCGCTCTCGGGCGCGCTGCACACCGCGCGCACGAATGCGTTTTTCATGGGCGGCGGCAAGGCGCTCGTGAATGCCTACTACCGCAGCGCGCAGCACCTGGGCGTGCAGGTGCGCTACGACGCGCCGGTGGACCGCATCGAGCTGCAGGACGGCCGATTTGTTGCGGCCTGGATCGGTGAAGAGCGCCTGACCGCGCGCAGCTGCGTGCTGGCCGCCGGCGGATTCGAATCCAACCGCGAGTGGCTGCGCGAGGCCTGGGGCCGCAATGCGCGCGGCGAATGGCCGGCCGACAACTTCCTGATCCGCGGCACGCGCTTCAACCAGGGCGTGTTGCTGCGGCAGATGCTGGCGGCGGGCGCGGACGCCATCGGCGACCCCACGCAGGCGCACATGGTGGCCATCGACGCGCGCGCGCCGCTGTACGACGGCGGCATCTGCACGCGCATCGACTGCGTCTCGCTGGGCGTGGTGGTCAACCGCGAAGCCCGCCGCTTCTACGACGAGGGCGAGGATTTCTGGCCCAAGCGCTACGCCATCTGGGGCCGGCTGGTGGCGCAGCAGCCGGGCCAGACGGCCTTTTCCATCATCGACGCCAAGGCCCAGGGCCGTTTCATGCCGCCGGTTTTTCCGGGCGTCCAGGCCGATACGCTGCCCGATCTGGCGCGCCAGCTGAACCTGGACTCGGCGACCTTCATGCAGACCATCGACGATTTCAACCGCGCCTGCCGCGTGGGCCGCTTCGACCACACGGCGCTGGACGATTGCCACACCGAAGGCGTGCTGCCGGCCAAGACCCACTGGGCCCGCCCCATCGACACGCCGCCCTTCCGCGGCTACGCCGTGCGGCCGGGCATCACCTTCACCTACCTGGGCCTGAAGACCGACGAGACGGCTGCCGTGCGCTTCGGCGGCGTGCCCAGCGACAACCTCTTCGTGGCCGGCGAGATGATGGCCGGCAACGTGCTGGGCCAGGGCTACACGGCAGGCGTGGGCATGAGCATCGGCACGGCCTTCGGGCGCATCGCCGGCGTGCAGGCCGCGAAGGCGGCGCTGGGCACGCGCGCACAGGCTGCGGAGGTGCAACATGCCGCCGTCGCTTGAGGCCCTGACACGCGAGGCCGCGGCCCTGGCCAGCGGCGAGTGGGCCGCGCCGGGCGTGGCCGAGACCGAGGCTGTGCGGCAATTGCAGATCTGCAATGCCTGCCGCTACTGCGAAGGTTTTTGCGGCAGCTTCCAGGCCATGACACGCCGGCTGGACTTCAGCCACACCGACGTGCACTACCTGGCCAACCTGTGCCACAGCTGCGGTGCCTGCCTGCACGCCTGCCAGTACGCGCCGCCGCACGAATTTGCGGTGAACATCCCCGCGGCCCTGGCGCAGGTGCGCGGCCAGACCTATACCGCCTATGCCTGGCCCGCGGCGCTGGGCGGGCTGTACCGGCGCAATGGACTGACGCTGGCGCTGGCTGCGTTTGGCGCGCTGGCGGCGTTTCTGGCCGCGAGCCTGGCGCTGAACGGCCGCCTGTGGGGAGCGGTGCCCACGGGTGACTTCTACGCGCTGTTCCCGCACGGGCTGCTGGTGTCGCTGTTCCTGCCGGTCTTCCTGTGGGCGGCGCTGGCGCTGGGCATCGGCGTGACGCGTTTCCTGCGCGACATCACACCGGCCACCGGTGGCCAACCCTCCACCGCAGCGGCAACGGCTGAAGCCGCGCATCTGGCGCTGCGCCTGAAATACCTGGACGGCGGCCACGGCGACGGCTGCAACAACGAGGACGACGCCTTCTCGCAGGCCCGCCGCCACGCGCACCACCTGGTCTTCTACGGCTTTGCGCTGTGTTTTGCGGCCACGGCGCTGGGCACCGTCTACCACTACGCCTTCGGCTGGAAGGCGCCCTACGACTGGCCCAGCCTGCCCAAGCTGCTGGGTGGCGTGGGCGGCGTGGCGCTGATGCTGGGCATTCCGGCGCTGTGGTGGTTGAAGCGCCGCCGCCATCCCTTGCACGGCGCGGCTTCGCAGGCCGCGATGGACTATGGCTTCATGGCCTTGCTGCTTGCGACCGCGGTCACCGGTCTGGCCGCTTGGGCCACGCGCTCGACTGCGGCCTTGCCGCTGGTGCTGGCTTTGCACCTGGGCGCGGTGATGGCGCTGTTCCTCACGCTGCCCTACGGCAAGTTTGCGCACGGCATCTACCGATCAGCCGCGCTGCTGCGGCATGCGGTGGAGCGGAAGCAGCCGGATCCGCACGGGCTGGGTGGCGACTGACGTGGCGGTGCGCGCCGGCGTCCGACTCAGCCCGCACCGCAGAGGGTGCGGGCCTTCGTAGGCGGAAAGCCCGGCGCAGGCCGGCCTTGTCGTCCGCTCAGGCTTGCAGCGCGCGTTCGATCACATCGGCCCCGATGCGCGTACGCGGCACGCGGGTCTCGAACCAGCGGCGCACGTCGGTGTCCAGGCCGATGCCGTGCATGAAGTTGTAGATCGCCTTCTTCAGCGCACGGCCCATCAGGTCGTGGTCGACGCCGGTGGGGTCGACAAAACCCACGTCGTTGCAGGCGAAGCGCGTGGGCGGCAGCGGCAGCAGCGTCACGCCGAAGTCCTGTGGCGACTGGCCCACGGGTGAATGCACGGTGCAGGTGAAGCGGTGGAAAAAGCCGCTCTGGATGCAGCCCGCGGCGAAGAGCTGGCGCACGTATTCCAGCGCGTCCACCGTGTCCTGCACCGTCTGCGTGGGGAAGCCGTACATCAGGTAGGCGTGCACCAGGATGCCGGCATCGGCAAAGCCCTTGGTCACACGCGCCACCTGCTCGACCGAGACGCCCTTCTTCATCAACGACAGCAGGCGGTCGGACGCCACTTCCAGGCCGCCGGATATCGCGATGCAGCCGCTGTCGGCCAGCAATTGGCACAGCTGCGGGCTGAAGCTCTTCTCGAAGCGGATGTTGCCCCACCAGCTGATGCTCACGCCGCGCCTCAGCAGCTCTTCGGCCAGGGCTTTCAGGGCCTTGGGCGGGGCGGCTTCGTCGACGAAGTGGAAGCCGGTCTGGCCGGTCTCGGCGACGATGGCCTCGATGCGGTCGACCAGCAGGCTCGCGCCGGCCGTCTCGTAGCGTGAGATGTAGTCCAGGCTCACGTCGCAGAAGCTGCACTTCTTCCAGTAGCAGCCGTGTGCCACGGTCAGCTTGTTCCAGCGGCCGTCGCTCCACAGCCGGTGCATGGGGTTGAGCATGTCCAGCAGCGACAGGTAGCGCTGCAGCGGCAGGCCGTCCCAGGTGGGCGTGCCGATCTCGGTGAAGGGCACGTCGGGCTCGGGGAAATTCACGTACTGCACGGCGCCGGAATCGGCGTCGCGCACGAAGCTGCGCACCAGCCGGCTGCGCGAACGCCGGCCTTCCAGATGCTCCAGCAGCGCGAGCAGCGGGCGCTCACCGGCATCCAGCGTGACCACGTCGACGTGGTCGAAGACGCGGGGCTCGTCCAGGCTGCGCAGCTCGGTATTGACGAAGCCGCCGCCCAGCGCGACAACGATGGAAGGGTCCTGCGTCTTGATGGTCTGCGCGATGCGCAGCGCCGCATACACCGAGCCCGGGAAGGGCACGGACAGCAGCACCAGCGTGGGCTGGTGGCGTTCCAGCGCGCGCAGCGTCAAGGCCTGCAGCCGGCGGTCGATCAGCGTGGGCGGCGCGGCCAGGGCCTGCGCCAGCGGATCGAAGCTCGCTTGGCTGGCCGCCAACTGTTCACCGTAGCGTACGAATTCGAAGCGCGGATCGACCGCGTCGCGCAGCACGTCCGCCAGGTCGTTGAGGTACAGCGTGGCCAGGTGCCGCGCGCGGTCCTGCACGCCCAGCGCGCCGAAGGCCCAGCCCAGCGGGTCGCCGCCGTCCTCGTCGACATAGACCTCCAGCGACTCGAAACGCGGCCCCTCGGGCAGCCAGCCGCGCGAGGCGATGCGGTGGGCCAGCGTCGCGTCGCGGCCTTGCAGGAAGGCGATGGTCGGCGCGATGGTGCGGCGGTAGTCGTCGACCTGCGCGTCGAAGGCCTGGATCGCCGGCGTGTGGGCGTCTGCCGGCAGCGCGCGCACGGCGTCGCGCAAGTCGTCCAGGCCCTCGGCGGACAAGAGGTCCAGCACCAGCTCGATCGCCAGGTCCCGCTGCACGGCGTCGACGCCGCGCGCGCGCAGGAAGCCCGTGAGATAGGCCGTGGACGGGTAGGGCGTGTTGAGCTGCGTCATCGGTGGGACGAGGCTCAGGACGCGGGTCGCTCGCGTGGTCATGGTCTTCGGATGTCAGGCGGCCGGCATCATGGCATGCACACGCGCCAGCGCTGGCCCGGCGGCGCATGGCCCCGGCCGCCGCGCGGGCTCACATGCGCTTGGCGATCTCTTCGAGCATCACCTCGGTGGCACCGCCGCCGATGGCCTGGATGCGTGCGTCGCGCGCCATGCGCTCGATGGCGGTTTCGCGGATGTAGCCCATGCCGCCGTGGAACTGCAGGCAGTCGTACATGACCTCGTTGACCAGCGTGCCGGCCAGCGCCTTGATCATCGAGACCTCCTGCACCACCTGCTGGCCCTGGGCATCGCGCCAGGCGGTCTGGTAGACCAGCGCGCGCACGGCTTCGACCTGCGCCAGGCGCTTGGCCAGCTGGTGGCGCACGGCCTGCTTGTCCCACAGCGTGCCGCCGAAGGCCTTGCGCTGGCGCGTCCACTCCAGTGCCAGTTCGATGGCCCGCGAGGCCTCGCCCATGGCCTGCGCGCCCAGCACGATGCGCTCGTTCTGCAGGTTCTTCACCAGCGCGTAGAAGCCGCGGTTTTCCTGGCCCAGCAGGTTCTCGGCGGGAATGAGGCAGTTGTCGAAGACAAGCTCGGCCGTGTCGCTGCTGAGCCAGCCCTGCTTGCGCAGTGGCCGCGCGACGCGGAAGCCCGGCGTGCCCTTCTCGACGATGAACATCGAGATGTCGCGGCCGCGGCCGGAGGTCTCGCCGGTCTTGGCCGCCACGAAGAAGATGTCGCCGTGCACGCCGTTGGTGATGAACATCTTCGAGCCGTCGAGCACCCAGCCGTCGGCCGTGCGGCGCGCGGTGGTGCGCATGCCGGCCAGGTCGGATCCGGCATCGGCCTCGGTCATCGCCACGGCCGCGATCTTCTCGCCTCGGATGATGGCCGGCAGGTATTTCGCCTTCTGCGCCGGCGTGCCGCCGTGGTGCAGGTGCGGGCTGGCCATGTCGGTGTGCACCAGCACCGTGACGGCAAAGCCGCCGTAGGTGCTGCGCCCCAGTTCCTCGGCCAGCACGGCGGTGGACAAGGTGTCCAGCTCGCTGCCGCCATAGGCGCTGTCGTAGCGGATGCCCAGCAGGCCGAGTGCACCCATCTCGCGGAGCACCTCGCGCGGCACGCAGCCGGCTTCCTCCCAGGCGTCGGCCTGCGGCAGCACACGCTCGCGCACGAAACGCCGCACGGTGTCGCGCAGCATCTCGTGTTCGTGCGTCAGGAAGGGCGAGGGCGCGCTGGGGCGGGGCGAGGGAGCGTTCACGGGGTGTCCTTGGGCTGCGCCTGCGATGGTTGGCCTTTGGTGCGTCCGGGCGGGGCCGGTCGGCATCGGCAAGCAGTGGAAGCCCGGCGATCATCCGACAAAACCGGCGCACGGACGCCGGCCCCCGAAGGGCGGCGGGGCCTGCGCGATGCGGAGTAGCATCGCGACCCCACGCAACCCGGGAAGACCCATGCGGCAGCACCTGCGCGTTCTTCGAATCGGCACGATGCTCACCGCAGCCTTCCTGAGCGCCTGCTATGTGCCTGCGCAGACGGCCCATGCCACGCTGGTGGTCTCGGCCGCCGGCGGCTACCGCTTCCAGGGGCAGCCCGTGACGCTGGAACAGCTGCCGGCCACGGTGTCGGCCGCGGCGCGCGCGACGCCCTCGCTGCTGGTGGAGATCCAGGCGGCACCCGAGGCGGCCGTGGACGCCGTGCGCGTGGCCGTGGAGGCACTCGAACGCGCGCACGTGCGCGTGGCCTTTGCGGGGGCCACGGCGGCGAAGTGAGGGATCCGGCCCGGATGACGGCTGCCGGGGGCGAGCGGCACGCTGCGGACGACACCCACGTGCCGCGGGTGCCTGGCTCGGTGGCGTGCGGGCTCGCGCATGGCCGAGCCGCGGTACGCCCGGCGGTGGATCAGTGCAGCTTGGGCGGCGCCTGGCTGAACAGCTTGGCCGCGCGGCCCTTGAGCTCGAGCAGCTCGGTGGGCGTCACGAAATAGCGGCCGCTCAAGGCATCGGCCTCGATGCGGAACTCGATGTCGCGACCGCCGTTGCTGAGCACGCCCACGCTGAATTCGTAGTCTTCACGGGACGCGGGCACGCGCTCCCCGACGGCTTCTGCGTCTTCGCAGCGCACGTTGCGGATCTCACCGCTGGCCATGTCGAGTTCGCCTTTGGAGCGGATCTCGTCGTCGGTCAGTTCGTCGATGATGGTGATGGGAAGCTTCAGGTCCATGGTGTGCGGCGTGTCAGGCGGATGGGCGCCCAGGGGCGGCGCGGCCGGCGATTGTCCGCTGAAAGCCGGCGGCGATCCGCCGATGCGTGGCGGCGGGGGGCGGAAGCCGCCAGCGTCACATGAATCGCGGCGTTGGCCGCGGGTCCACCGCCCACGGCGGGCCGATCCGAGGGACGCTCAGGGGCCGTCGCCTTCGAGGCTGTCGTAGCCGTCCTGATCGGGCAGCAGGACGCCGATCACCTCGCGCTGCGCATCCAGCCGAAGACGCGGGTGCAGGGCGGGCAGGCTGCGCGCAGCCGCGGCATGGTCGAGGATGGCCTGCACGTCGCGTGTGGCAAACGGCAGCAGCGAGCGCACCGTGGAGACCGTGGCGAACTCCATCGGAAACTGCCCTTGCGCGTGCGCCTGCAGTGCGGCGGGCACGGACACCCACTCCAGCGTCGTGGTCTCGCCTTCATCGGGGTGCGGCACCTGGCCCTCTGGCGCGCGGCACACGAAGAACAAGGTGTCGAAACGCTTGGGCAGGCCGCGCGGCGTGACCCAGTGGCTCCAGGGCTGCAGGCCGCGCGTGGAGCCGAGGTCCAGGCCACACTCCTCGTGGCATTCACGCAGGGCCGCGCAGGCATAGGCCCGCGCCTGCGTATCGACGCCGGTGACGGAGCCGATGCGGCGCTGCAGTTCGGCGTCGGTCTCGTCGCATTGCGCCTGCGCATCGGCCGCATCCACCGCGCCGCCCGGAAAGACATAGGCACCGGGCATGAAGCTCGCGTGCGGCGAGCGCTTGACCATCAGGACCTGCGGCCCGTGGTCGCTGTCGCGCAGCACCAGCGTGGTGGCAGCAGGGCGGGGCGTGACGGCACGTGCGGCGGCGGGTTCGAGGGCTTTCATGGGGTGCGGGTGTGGGTTGACGATCCGGGTGGCGGGCATGTTAGGCGCTCACCCGGGGCAGCGGCCGCAGGCTTTCCCGGGCTGACCAGAACCGGCGCTCTTGCGGTCGTCGGTACCGACAAGCACGCGGGCTGTCCCGCGCGCATCAGCGCACGCGGACATGAGCCGCTATGCTGACCGCAGCACGCGCGCCGCAGGACCGCCTTCCGATCCCGCCGACCGCGGCAGCAGGAGATGACACGACATGAAAGCCTGGTACTACGAGCGCGTGGGGGCGGCAGCCGATGTGCTGACGCTCGATCGCCATTGGCCCACGCCCGAACCGGCGGCCGGCGAGGTGCGCGTGCGCGTGCAGTGGAGCGGCGTGAACCCGTCGGACGTGAAATCACGCGGCGGGCTGCGCTCGCGGGTGCTGCCGTTTGCGCGTGTCATCCCGCACAGCGATGGCGCGGGCGTGATCGACGCGGTGGGCGCGGGTGTCGATGCCGCACGCATCGGCCAGCGGGTGTGGCTGTGGAATGCCGCATGGGGTCGACCGTTTGGCACGGCCTCGGACTTCGTCTGCCTGCCGCAGCCGCAAGCCGTGCCGCTGCCCGAGGGCACGCCGGGTGAAGCCGGGGCCTGCATGGGCATCCCGGGCCTGACGGCGATGCACGCCGTGCTCATGAATGGCGGCGTGGCCGGCCAGCGTGTGCTGGTGGCGGCAGGCGCGGGCGCCGTAGGTCACTACGCCGTGCAACTGGCCAGCCGCATGGGCGCGGCGCAGGTGATTGCCACCGTCAGCAGCCCGGCCAAGGCCGCGCTGGCGCGCGCGGCAGGTGCCGATCACACGATCGACTACAAGACCGAAGCGCTTGCCGAGCGGGTGCGCGAGCTCACGCAGGGCCGCGGTGTCGACCGTGTGATCGAGATGGACATCGCCGCCAACGGGGCGACGGACCTGGAGCTGCTGCGGCCGGGCGGCGAGATCGTCGTCTACGGCAGCGGCGCGCCGCTGCTGAACCTGCCGTTTCCGGTGCTGCTGTCGAAGAATATCCGTCTGGGCTTCTTCATGGTCTACCACCTGGAGCCGGCCGACCGCGAACGGGCCGCTGCTGCGCTGAACCGGCTGCTGGCGCGTGGCGAACTGCAGCACAACATCGCGCAACGGATGCCGCTGGACGCCATCGTGCAGGCGCACGAGGCGGTGGAAAGCGGCCGGCTGACCGGGAACCTGGTGCTGCAGGTGGACGGGGACTGAACGGCGGCGGGTGCGCGGATTGCCAAGGGGGTGAGGTCAGCCGAGACCGTCTGGCAAGGCGGTCGGGGCGACAGGCTCGGGTGCGCTGCGAACACCGCACCGCGCGAGGACCTGCGGCACCCCGCCAGACTCAGGCGCTGGCGACCGCGGTGGCCGCTGCGGCCCTATCGCGCACCGCCATGCGCCAGGCGAAGCCCAGACCCACGACCAGCATCACGCCGGCGGTGACGGCGAAACACAGCCCCGGCGGGAACTGCGTGAAGGCCCACGCGGCGAGGGCGACGCCCGCGCTCTGTCCGAAAAACAGCGCGCAGGCAAAGAGCGAGATGCCGGTGCCACGCGCCCGCGAAGACAGCTGCGTGGCATTGAGCTGCAGTGCGTTGTGCAGCGCGTAGAAGCCCAGGCCCGCAATGCCGCAGCCCGGCACGCTGAAGGCCCAGTGCGGCATCACCGCCAAGGTGCCCAGCCCGACCGTCAACGTGACCACGCCGCCAGCCGCCACGCGCGGCGGACCCCATCGTCGCAACATGCGCGCGGCGGTGCGGCTGAAGACCAGACCCCCCACACCGAAGGCCGCCAGCACGGCACCGGCCTGGGCCAGCGGCACATCGAAGCTCGCATGCAGCACGCTGGGCACGAAGGCCGTGACGCCGAAGACACATGCGCCCTCGATGGCGACGACCGCCAACACCAGGCGCGACCACGGCTGGCTCAGCACATCCTTGACCTGCTGCGCATAAGGTGGGCGGTTGGCGTCCGGTGGGTTGTTCGGTGGGCTTGCCGACGTGGTGGCGAGGCCGTCGGCATCCGAGGACAGCCCCTGCGATGCCGCCTCAGCCTGTGTCCTGGCCTGGGTTTGAATGGTCCGCCACAAGGTCAGGGACACCGCGCCGAACAGCAGCGCCACCGCCACGAAGGCCCAGCGCCAGCCCAGCGTCTGCGCAAACAGGCCGCCGCACCAGGCGCCGGTCATCATGCCCAGGACCGTGGCGCCGGTGTAGCGGGCCAGCACCTCCTGGCGCTGCGTGAGCGGGAAGGTGTCGCCGATCCACGCCAGCGCGGTGGGAATCACACCGGCCGCGCCCATGCCCATCGCCACGCGGGCCGCAATGAGTGCCGGCAGCGACGAGGACGCGGCGGCCGTGGCGGCAGCGGCGGCACACAGCAGCAAGGCCAGCGCCACGATGCGCGTGCGCCCGAACCGGTCGCCCAACGGGCCGTAGACAAGTTGCATCACGCCATACGCCAGCGCAAAACCCGAGATGACCTGGGCCGTTGCGCCCGGGTCGGACGAGAAGGTCTGCGACAGGGCGGGCAACATCGCATCGCACAGCCGCATCGAGGCCATGCTGGTGAAGCCGGCTGCAGCCAGCAGGATCAGGAGGCGGGCTTGCAGGGGGTGCTCCTCGACGGGTGTCGGGGCATTGTGCATGGCGGGGTGCGGGCGGCGCTGGGCGTGGCGGCGCTGGCTGGCCGCGGCGATCGGTCAGACCCACGGCGGGGGCGTCGATGGCTGGATGATGGCCGCTGCTCGTGGCGAGGCAGGGCGCTGCGGGGAGCGGCGCAGCAGGCGGGCTGGCTACATCTGATCGAACGGGCTGCGGATTCCCCGGCCGCCCTTGTTGAGCACGTGCGTGTAGATCATCGTCGTGGAGACGTCGCTGTGGCCCAGCAGTTCCTGCACCGTTCGGATGTCGTAGCCGGACTGCAGCAGGTGTGTGGCGAAGGAGTGGCGCAGGATGTGCGGGGAGCAGGGTTTGTGGATGTTGGCGCGACGGGCGGCAATGGCGACGGCCTTCTGGATCGACGCTTCGTTCAAGTGGTGGCGACGCATCACGCCGGTGCGAGGGTCGGCGGCAATCCGGTTGCCCGGAAACACCCATTGCCAACCCCAGGCCCGACCCATGGTCGGGTACTTGACCGCCAGCGCGTCG
This sequence comes from Pseudomonadota bacterium, assembly GCA_963205115.1. Classification (GTDB taxonomy): domain Bacteria; phylum Pseudomonadota; class Gammaproteobacteria; order Burkholderiales; family Burkholderiaceae_C; genus Rubrivivax. Next base: position 75,164 of record CAUJHV010000035.1, read on the forward strand.
GGGAGCAACACATCGCCGAACCCGTCGGCCAGGTCCTGGTCGTGCAAGGCCTTGGCCTGTGCCAGCTGCTGTTGCAGCGGGCGTATGAGGTTCTCGGGCAGGACGGTGACACGGTCCTTGCCGCCCTTGCCTGATCGAACGGTGACTTCCCGACGCTCGAACTCGATGTCCTTGACGCGCAGGCGCAGACCTTCGAGCAGACGCAGGCCGGTGCCATAAAGGAGCGATGCCACCAGGCCGGAGGTGCCGCTGAGCTCGTGCAGCAGGGCGCGCACTTCGCCGGGCGTCAGCACCACGGGCAGCCGCCGCTGGTCTTTTGCTGCGACCACTTCGTCCAGCCAGGGCAGTTGAACCTCCAGTACGTGGCGATACAGGAACAGCAGCGCCGACTTCGCCTGGTTCTGCGTGGAGGGGGAGACGTCGCGCGAGGAGGCCAGGTGCGACAGGAAGGCAGCGACCTCACTCGCGCCCATCTCGGCCGGGTGACGCTTGCCGTGAAAGAGGATGAAGCGCCGTGCCCAATCGACATAGGCCATTTCGGTTCGGATCGAATAGTGGCGTACGCGGATGGCTTGTCGCAGGCGGTCGAGGAGCCGAATCGGGGCTGCGGAGGGGTCCGGACTGTCTGTCAGGGGCGGCACAGGCAGGTCTGCTGCGGACCCGTGGGGAGGCGGCTTTTGGTCATTGGGCATACCAAGAAATTTAGGCGGCCTATTGCAGGCAGCAGGCGCCAGCAGGTGGGGTGCCTGTGGGGGCGCTGGGACGAGGGTCACACCAGCGAGGGGTGCGGCGTCCTCAGAGGTGATGAGAGGGGGTCGGGGTGAGTGGGTGTGGACTTCGCCAAGGCGGATCGAGGCACCCGCGCGGCGATACAGTCGGACTCATGAACCGATTTAGGCCAACCCGGCGGTCTCGACGCTGGGGGATCCATATTTAGTTAGACCGCATGTACGACCTCACAGGCAAATCAGCGCGCGCGAGGCCACGGGTGTTCGTCAAGTACACCTCAGCTTCGACGGCAATTGCCATTCTGGTCGGATCGAAGCTTCGCTGGAGTTCCCCACTGCTCTTCAACGACCCGTTTGATGTTCCTCGAGAGCTAGTCCAGTCGGTGGACAGGAAGAGCCTGCACGTTGCGATACGCAATAGAGTCAGCGACCTCGTTGCCAGTCAATCGACAGAAGACAACACACTTCACCCCGGCATCCGTGTGCTTCTGGCCAACGTTCGCGCCTCCACCGACCCAGCAGCTGCAGCGGCTGCGGTGCAGAAAGCGCTCAGGGAGGATTGGCCGGAACAGATCGGTTCCTCAAGTCTTGAGGCGATGCGGTCATTGTGGCGGAGCATGCTGCCGGATTTTCGAATCCTGTGTCTCACCGAGAGCCCGCGCCACACAGCGATGTGGCATCACTATGCCGAGAAGTACTCCGGAGTAGCACTAGCGTTCGAATGTGTTGATGCGCTGGACAGCGCGTGGCTCGCGGCGAAGCCGGTCAACTATCCTTGCGGTGCTCCGCCACTGCATACGGCGGAAGGATGGGCAACTTTGATAACAACGCGAACTGATGTGTCCGTCAAGCACTTGCTTGATCTTGCCCTCTACACGAAGTCGCCGGATTGGGCCTATGAAGCGGAGTGGCGAGTCGCCGCTGCCAAGCGACCTTCAGATAGCGGCCTGTTCTCGGACTTTCGCTTTGCTCGCGATGAACTCGTCGGTGTCTACTTGGGACCGCTAATTGCTACTGCGGACCGTGATCGCGTTGTTTCCTTAGCTAGAGACTATAGGCGAGCTGAATTACATCAGGTCTCTATCGGTATGAGTCATGAGCTAGAGATCTCGAATGCGGTCTAACACCACGCTGCAGCCGACACGCAACGGCGTGGCACCGCGCCCGTCCGGCGCTGGCCTTCGGCCATTCTGCGCCTGCCGTTCGCGGCGCCACGCCGCTGCGTGCGGCTGAGCTACACGTTAGGCATCATCAAACAAGCAGGAGGCTCACGCTATGAAGGTGCTACTGGCCCTACTTCTTCTGGCCTTGGGTGCGCAGGCTTGGGCTCAATCGAGCCCAGCGACGGTTTCCAACGTACGAGTGAACTGCACCAATTCGTGTGCGGGACGGCACGCCATCATCTTTGTTCACGGAATCTATGGATCAAAGGAGACCTTCGTCAACACGAAGGTACAGCCATCATTTGATTGGCCATCTTCGTTGCCAGATACGATCTCCGGAAGCCCCATTGATGTCTATCTCATTGAGTACCGAACCGCACTGCTTGCTTGGGCGAAGAAGGACATCGCATCGCTAGATGAAGTAGTCGATTCGGTGTACCCGGCGATCCGAAGTATCCGTCGAAAGGGCTACGCCTCCGTGAACTTTGTAGCGCACAGCCTCGGCGGAAACGTCGTTCGCTCTTACATTCACTCAGTCAAGAGCGAAGAGGGGCATATCGAACGCGTCAAACATGGGTTTGTCATAACACTTGGCACTCCGGTTGATGGGGCGTCCATCGCGAACGTGGGCAGTCTCTTGAAAGATGCACTTGGAATGCCCGACCCTCTGCTCAAGTCTCTCGAGAAAGACAACACCTTTCTGCGCATGTTGCAGCTCTGGTCGCGCCAGGAGGAGTACAAGTCGAAGAACTATGAGTGCAGGCCACTCAGGCTCTACGCTGGCGTTGAGACTCGGTCTGTCATTCCCGGCGTTCAAGTAGTCAACGCTGCTAGTGCGAGAGCCGCGACGAGGGTTCGCGACGATGTAGAGGTAATGGAGTTCGATCGAGATCACTTCGAGATCGTCAAGCCTGCCTCGCGAAGCGATCGTGTCTACGAGCAAACGCTGATTTGGATGACCAAGGAGATCAAGCGACTGAACGAATCTTCTGGACCTCTCTGTAAGAACTTACCCTGCTCATAGCGGTGCAATGATGCCTAACCCGGCGCTCAAGCGGAGCGCCAACGGCGCGCCACCAGGCCCGCGAGGCCGCTTTGTCTATCATCGGCCTCGCGGGCCTGGCGTCACGCCGTCGTCGCCCGCTTAGCGCAAACGTTAGGCCTATCGAATCATGTCCCTGCGCGACTTCTACAAGTCCCACTACGAACGGGAAATGGTCCGCAAGACGGATCTGACCTCCGCGCTGTCTGTACCCGTAGGTGTGATCTCCCTGCTGGTGGGGGCGCTAGTTCTCATGGCAAAGGAACTGCACCTGCCGTTGAACGCGACAGACGAGTTCCTCCTGTGGGCCATCATTGCGAGCGCAGCTGCGTGCCTGCTCTCGACCTACTTCCTCATCATGTCCTTGTACAACTTCGCTTACGGGTACATCGCCACGCCAGTGGAGATCGTGGAGTACCGAGCGAAGTTAGCGGCCTATCACGAGGCGACGGGGTTGACGGCAGTTGACGCCAGGAAGCTCGCCGAAGAGGAGACACTTGAGTACATTGACAGTGAGTACGCCAAGTACGCGGACCGCAACGCCCGAAACAACGACATTAAGTCCACTTTCCTGCACCAAGCCAATGGAGCAATGATCGCCGCCGTTCTATGCGGTGCAGTTGCCGGTGCAGGCTACGTCAAGAACTCGCTCGCGACAACGCCACCGCCCACGAAGACTGAGATTTCAAACTTGAAGGAGATTGGTCAAGTGTTCCAGGCACAGCAAGCTGCATCTACCACACCGCCCCCTCCGCCGCCAAAACGGCCAGATCCACCGCCGGGCCGAATCATTCGAGAGGATCAGCGTCCACCCAAGCCGCCAGCGCCACCGCCAGCGAGGTAGGCCTAACATGGCGCTGCAGCCGACCCCCTACGGCGTGGCGCCACTCGCGTCCGGCGGTGGCCTTCGGCCATTGTCCGCCGGACGCTCCCGGCGCCACGCCTCCGGGGGCGGCTGAGCTATACGTTAGGCCTCCCAGAAGCACCTAGCCGCAAGTCAGCATGCAAGTTGCCCAGTACGAACCTGCCGACTCCCTAGAGATCGTGAAGCTCTGGCGTGAGAGCTTCGAGTTTGGTGTGGGCATTGTCGATCCGAACCCTATTCAGGAGCAGCTCAACTTCTTTTTGAGCGAGGTCGTTCCGAACAGTGAAGTCACAGTGGTCAAAGAAGCTGGCCGCGTAGTAGCCTTCATGGCATCGGTTCCAGAATCCGTCTGCCACCTGTACGTCAGAGTGCAGTACCTAGGCCAAGGCATAGGCTCTCATCTCCTTGACATGGCCAAGTCCAAATCCGTCGGCAGTCTTTGGCTTTACACTTTTGCGCGGAACGCGAACGCACGCTGCTTCTACGAACGCCGCGGGTTCAAGGAAGTCGAGCGCGAGTCAGAGAACATGTACAAGATTGAGGCCATCAAGTACAAGTGGCTACGGGGCTCGAGTGAGGCCTAACATGGCGCTGCAGCCGACCCGCTACGGCGTGCCAGCGTTCGCGTCCGGCCCTGGCCTTCGGCCATTGTGGGCCGGCCGCTCCCGCCGTCACGCCTCCGCGGGCGGCTGAGCTTTACGTTAGGCCTCAAATGGAGTTCGTTCTTCGCGCAGTCTGGGAAGCCTTTAACTCAGCGCACAAGTACGTTTTGCATGGCGCAGCCCTGAATCTCTGGTTCTGGTTTGTCTGCCTGCACTTCCTCTTGGCGATAGCAACCCTTGGGCTTGGCGACAGGACTGTTTGTGATATTGCTCGACCGCTGAGGAAGATCTTTAATCCCGACGCCGAGTCACTCATTGAGGGTGTGTTGGAGGTGGCGGTTGCGTTGCCTCGCGCTGTTGTGTACTACGGCGGCTTGTACTTGCGCTCCTACATCCTCGCGGTGCGTGTCTTGCTCCTTGCCTATGTGTGTGTGATCCCCGCACTCCTCACGCCACTTGCTCTCGCGCTTGCCTCGCTTTTGATCTTCGGGAACGTGCAAGTGACACCGGCGAACGAGCACTTTTTCGAATTGATCATGTTCTCCACGGTGCCAAGCTGGGCGTACTGGTACTGGCGTCTAGATGCGAAGCGTCTCGTAAGCAACTTCCGTCGAGCGTTTCAGTGTTGAGGCCTAACATGGCGCTGCAGCCGACGCGCTACGGCGTGCCGCCACTCGCGGCCGGCAATGGCCTGCGGCCAATCTGTGCCGGCCGCTCCAGGCGCCACGCCTCCGCGCGCGGCTGAGCTTTACGTTAGGCGTCAGAGGAAACCATGTGCGCCAACTGTCATTCAGAGCTTCAACGGTTATGGGCAGTCGGACCGCCTTACCCACAGTTGCAGACCGTCGCTCAAGGTTCCTTCGTCAATCTCGGCCGTTGCACCGAGTGCGGTCAACTCTGGCTTGAGTCCTTCTACGAGCCGTATGCGTCGTTCAAGTACGCCGTTCCCTGGCGACGAACGATCGAGCAGTTTGAAGGAGCGCGCGACAAGGACGGAAGTCTGTCGCTTTGCAGATGGCATGAGGCTGAAGTACGCTCCCTTGGGAATACAGCCGACCCGCTGACGCTTGAGCACATTGAGGTTCATTTCAGCCGGTCACACGGTCTCGTTGATCTCAGGCCAACAAAGCACTCAAATGAAGTCGAACTCTAGAGCGCCAGCGTGTTCTTCTTTCATGCTCATAACACTGCCGCCTAACATGGCGCTGCAGCCGACGCGCTACGGCATGCCGCCACTCGCGGCCGGCAATGGCCTTCGGCCATTCTGTGCCGGCCGCTCCTGGCGTCACGCCTCCGCGCGCGGCTGAGCTTTACGTTGGGCGGAATGCAGTTGGTTGTCGGCTCCACCCGTGTCGCGATGCTGAACCGACTGCTCGCCTCAACCAGGCTCACCGTCACCGCTCGCTCGGGCCGTCCGTCCGCTGGCGGCCGGCGAACTGCCGCGGCGTCGAACCGGTGCCCCGTTGCGGGCGTCACACCCACGCCCGCCGGCGCGGACCCTCGGGCGGGTTTGTCCGTTCGGGTCTTGCATCGACGCTGCGGCGTGGGCCGTCCGTCCATCGGCGGCCGGCGAACCGTCGCTGGCGGTCGTGCATGGCGGCGCCGTGCCGGTCACGACTGCGGCTCTGCGCATGGGCGCATCAAGCGTTCAACCGAGGGTGGGGCATCTCGACAGGCACGCTCGCTCGGGTCACAGTCGGCCGCAAGCGGCCTGCCCAACTCAACGTCGCAGCGGACAGCCAACGGCGTTGCCGTTGGCCGCCGCTGAACTCTAAGTTGGGCGGAATGCAGTTGGTTGTCGTCTCCACCCGCGCCTCGATGTTGAGCCGACTGCTCTTCTCCACCAGGCTCACCGTCGCCGCTCGTGCGGGCCGTCCGTCCGCTGGCGGCCGGCGCACCGCCGTGGCGTCGAACCGGTGCCCCATTGCGGGCGTCACACCCGCGCCCGCTGGCGCGGTTCCTCGTGCCGGTCTGTCCGTTCAGGCATCCGTGTGGAGCATGGGCGCGGGCCGCCCGTCCGTCGGCGGCCGGCGAGCCGACCGTGCGGGTCAAGCAAGTCGCCAAGGTGGCGAGCGCAACGACCGCTCTGCGCATGTGCGCCTCAAGCGTTTAACCGAGGCCTGCGCATCTCGACAGGCTGGCTTGCTTGGGTCACAGTCGGCCGCAAGCGGCCTGCCCAACTCAACGTTGCAGCGGACAGCCAACGGCGTTGCCGTTGGCCGCCGCTGAACTCTAAGTTGGGCGGAATGCAGTTGGTTGTCGTCTTCACCCGAGTCGCGATGCTGCACCGACTGCTCGCCCCAACCAGGCTCACCGTCACCGCTCGCTCGGGCCGTCCGTCCGCTGGCGGCCGGCGGGCCACCGCGGCGTCGAGACGGTGCCCCGTTGCGGGCGTCACACCCGCGCCCGCTGGCGCGGACCCTCGGGCCGGTTTGTCCGTTCAGGTCTTGCATCGAGGCCGCGGCGTGGGCCGTCCGTCCATCGGCGGCCGGCGAACCGGCTGTGGCGCTTCAACGTGACACCGCCGTGGCGGGTTCATCTACAGTTCTGTGTATGCGCGCCTCAAGCGGTCAACACTGAGCGGGGCAGTCTGGCCGGTAATCTCGTTCTGGGCACATCCGGCCGCAAGCGGCCTGCCCAACTCAACGTTGCAGCGGACAGCCAACGGCGTTGCCGTTGGCCGCCGCTGAACTCTAAGTTAGGCAAAGCAGATATGCGCACGAGCACTTCCGCCATACGGCTCGGCCTTACAGCCTCGCACGCTGGCGAGGTCCGTGCTGCCAAGGGTACCGGTGCGCTCCAGGGCCAGCGTCGTACGCGTCGTGTCGAGCCCGGCCCCAGCCGGGCTTGGAAGCGCTGCATCTCGTCCTTTGTCCTCCAGGCATCGGGGCCCGGCGCTTTAGAGCGCCGGGTTGAGGCTTCAGTTTGTAGGCCCGTCCCAAGCGCTCGCCTGGCTCTGCCTAACATGGCGCTGCAGCCGACCCGCTACGGCGTGCCGGCACTCGCAGCCGGCCATGGCCTGTGGCCATTGTGGGCCGGCCGCTCCCGCCGTCACGCCTCCGCGGGCGGCTGAGCTTTACGTTAGGCCTCACAAGACACGCCATGCTCAGCTCCGGATCACAGGCTCTCGTCATCGGTGGGGTGCTGAGCGCCGCGGCCGCGGTAGCGCATCTCGCTTGCATCGTCGTTGGTGGGCCTGGATATCGCTTCATGGGCGCGGGCGAGAAAATGGCTCGGGCGGCGGACGCTCGAAAGCTCCGGCCTACGCTCATCACATTAGCCATTGCGGGCGTGCTCTTTGTATGGTCGGCCTATGCGTTGTCAGCGGCAGGAGTCATCGGCAATCTGCCGCTCGTGAAGCTGGTGCTGCCGGCGATCTGTAGCGTCTACTTGGCTCGCGCAATTGGGTTCCCACTTCTGAAGGCGGAATTCCCGGAGAACTCTCAGACTTTCTGGCTGGTGTCCTCTGGTCTTTGCCTGCTAATAGGCCTGGTTCACGTCTATGGAGTTGTACTGCAGTGGTCAGCGCTGTGAGGCCTAACATGGCGCTGCAGCCGACGCGCTACGGCGTGCCGGCGCTCGCAGCCGGCCATGGCCTTCGGCCATTGTGGGCCGGCTGCTTCCGCCGTCACGCCTACGCGCGCGGCTGAGCTTTACGTTAGACCGCGGAGTGAACGTACCGTGCCCCGTCACAGCGCGTCGTCAATCTCGAAGCCGAATGCGCTTCGGAACATTGGTCCTAAGTCTCGGGCCATCCTCGCGGCGGCTGGCATCACTTCCTTGAGCCGGCTTCAGGAGGTTGGGGCCGTTGCAGCGTTCGTGCGTGCGAAGCGCGTCAGTCCGTCGGTCACCTTAAACTTGCTCTGGGCGCTTGAAGGTGCAATCCTGGATGCGCCATGGCAAGAGGTGGCGCGAAGTCATCGAACGTCGCTTCTCCTGGCGCTGGAAGACTATGAGCTTCGTCGCCAAGGCTGAGAAGTGGGCCGGAAGCACAAAGCGGGGAGGGCAGGTGAGCGTTATGCAATGGCCATTGCAGAGTCTGGGTCAGCAGGTCATCCTGTCTCGGTCGGTCAATGTTCCGCTCGTGCGACCGCGGTCTAACATGGCGCTGCAGCCGACGCGCTACGGCGTGCCGCCACTCGCTGCCGGCAATGGCCTGCGGCCATTGTGTGCCGGCCGCTCCTGGCGCCACACCTCCGCGCGCGGCTGAGCTTTACGTTGGGCGGAATGCAGTTGGTTGTCGCCTTCACCCGCGTCGCGATGCTGAATCGACTGCACGTCTCGACCAAGCTCACCTTCACCGTTCGTTCGGGCCGTCCGTCCGTTGGCGGCCGGCGCACCACCGTGGTGTCGAACCGGTGCACCGTTGCGGGCGTCACGCCCGCGCCCGCCGGCGCGGACCCTCGTGCCGGTTTGTCCGTTCGGGTCTTGCGTCGACGCCGCGGCGTGGGCCACCCGTCCGTCGGCGGCCGGCGAACCGACTGTGGCGTCCGAGCATGGCGCCGCCGTGCCGGTCACGACTGCGGCACTGCGCATGGGCGCATCAAGCGTTCAACGGAGGGCGGGGCATCTCGACAGGCTCGCTCGCTTGGGTCACAGTCGGCCGCAAGCGGCCTGCCCAACTCAACGTTGCAGCGGACAGCCAACGGCGTTGCCGTTGGCCGCCGCTGAACTCTAAGTTAGGCATTGCAGGATCCACCAACTCGGGCTTCAGGCAGGAACTCGAACCGCAATGAAACTCGCAATCACCTTCGCCCTCTGCGTCGCCGCAGTCCACTTACCTGTTCGAGCAGCGAACTGGGTTGATGTCGCTGGAAACGACGAGGTCACCGTCTTTGTTGACACCGAGTCCGTCCGAAAGAATGGGACCAGGGTGAAGACATGGCTCAAATGGAAGTGGCAGAAGCCCCAGGACGTGCCGGGAGCGTATCCACTAAGAACCTACCAGTCCGAGAAGCAGCTTCAAGTTTCTGATTGCAGGAATGGGACTCTCGCCATCGCGCAGGGCATCAGATATGCTGGCCCGGACGACGGCGATGTGGTGGACAGCTACACGATTGAAGAGCGAGGATGGAAGTTCTCAGAGGCGGCCCCGGAAACGATCGGCGAGACGTTAGTCAAGTTCGCGTGCAAAGCGGCTACGCCCAAGCGCAAGTAGCGATGCCTAACTCTAAGCTGCAGCCGACGCGCTACGGCGTGCCGCCACTCGCGGCCGGCAATGGCCTATGGCCATTTTGTGCCGGCCGCTCCTGTCGCCACGCCTCCGCGCGCGGCTGAGCTATACGTTAGGCGCCAAAGTCAAATGCCGTTGAACGTCGTCGCGATCATGATTCACGCTCCCGATCCAGCGGCTGCGCTCGATTGGTACTCGCGCGCGTTTCCCGAAGCCACCCCGCGCAGTTTGACCTCACCGGAGTTCACCTTTCTGCAGCTTCGGGGCGTCCGTCTCGAAGTCGTTCAGTCTGACGAGAAGGTGTCTTCTGGTCCAGCAGGTACGGTTGTCTATTGGTCCGTTCGCGATCTTGGCGCCGAGCTATCTAGGCTTCAGGGCCTCGGTGCCACCCTCTATCGCGGTCCAATGGAAATCGAAGACGGAATGAGCATGTGTCAGGTGCAAGACCCATGGGGAAATTGCCTTGGTCTTCGCGGTCCAGTGTCTCAACGCGCGGTTGGCGCCTAACATGACGCTGCAGCCGACGCGTTACGGCGTGCCGCCACTCGCGGCCGGCAATGGCCTGCGGCCATTTTGTGCCGGCCCCTCCCGGCGCCACGCCTCCGCGCGCGGCTGAGCTTTACGTTAGGCCTCCATGACTACCCTTACAGGCGCGCAGTATGAAGAGCTTGCGCGAGAACTGCTCGCCACGCTCCAAGGGTTCGGCGCACTTTGCGGTTACGAAGTTGGCTACGGTCCGAAGAATCGGCTCCGTGGTGCGTCGGGCTACGCCCATCAGATCGACCTCTCTTTACTTGGCCAAAGACGACTCTTCCTTCTCGAGTTGAAGCACTTCAAGAAGCCCATAGGGGTCGCAGAGTTGCTTGTTATCGCCTCGCGGAATCAAGACATCTCTGCAGCCTACCCTGACAGGGTTGTTTCGGCGTCCCTCGTATCAACTCAGCGTCCATCGCGAAACGTGCCGCCCCTGGCGCTGTTCTTTGGAGTGCAGCTTGAAGTTGTCGCGAGCATGCGCTCGTACGCTCTGTCCTTTGCCAACGAACACCATATAGGCCACGTCGAGACATTGGCAGCTTCAGACTCGTTTGAGGCGCAGACAACTCGCGGCGAGGCCTAACATGGCGCTGCAGCCGACGCGCTACGGCGTGCCGCCACTCGTGGCCGGCTATAGCCTGCGGCCATTTTGTGCCGGCCGCTCCAGTCGCCACGCCGCCGCGCGCGGCTGAGCTTTACGTTAGGCCTCATGATTCAACGTCGCCCCTATCACCCACTTGGGAGAGCTGTTCGATGAAGTCCCTGTGTGCGCTCGCGGCCGGCCTAGCGCTGTCGTCAGTGATCGCTGGCTGCGGGCACTCGCCCACGCCAAGATATTCGGATGCTGACATCGCGGAGTTCAACGCGCCCATTGAATGTACAAACACGGAAGAGTGCGAGCGGCTTTGGCGCCGCGCCCAGGCTTGGGTTGTCGAGCAGTCCGGGTTCAAGGTTCAAATTGCCACGAACTCCATCATTCAAACGTTCAACGCGCCGTCATACAGCACTGGCTGGGCGTTCACGGTTGTTCGGTCACCGATCTCGAAGACAACCGAGCGCTTTGTCGTGAGCCCGAGCTGCGGTGACGCGCCGCTGTGCAGAAAGTCAAAGTACGAGATGGTCGCAGCCTTCCATGCCACATTGCGACCACTCAAAGACTAATGCGGAGAGCTGAGGCCTAACATGGCGCTGCAGCCGACGCGCTACGGCGTGCCGCCACTCGCGGCTGGCAATGGGCTTTGCCCATTTTGTGCCAGCCGCTCCTGCCGCCACGCCTCCGCGCGCGGCTGAGCTTTACGTTAGGCCTCCGAGAACGAATGGCTGACCTCTGTGGAGGCAACAGCAGTGCTTGCGCTTGCGACGCCGAGTTGGCGTCGTGAGTTTCGTGACCAAGCGGCGTAGCGACATCATGCAAACAGACCCTATGCAGTCTTCAAGAAGGTGAGCCCAACATGATTCGAACTGGCCTTACAGGCGATTCCGGAGATGAGTACATCTCAATCGATCTTTCCTCTGGGAAGTACAAGAACCGCGTCGTGGACTTCCTTGAAACGAAAGACGCTCTCGGCGAGAACTGGGTCTATAGGGTCCGAGCGCAATGGACCGCTGACAAGTTCCATCCGACTATGGTAATGAGCGAAGATGAATTCCTTGAATTTGCCGCTCAGGTCATGAGGTGGGAAAGAACGATCCGCGCAAGGAGGGCGCAGGCCTAACATGGCGCTGCAGCCGACACGCTACGGCGTGCCGCCACTCGCGGCCGGCAATGGCCTTCGGCCATTTTGTGCCGGCCGCTCCTGGCGCCACGCCTCCGCGCGCGGCTGAGCTATACGTTAGGCGGCACAAACCATGTACGTTGAACTCGATCTGCCAACACCTCCCGACATCCGTGAGTCAGTCTCTGCGTACTGGAGCCACTATCTGCTTGTGGGTAGCCCGTCTCACCGGTACCAGATCAACGCTCTGGCGACTACATTTATGCGTCTGAGCGAAGCCGCAATTGAGGAGTACACGCTTGGCTCCCAGGCGCTCATGAGGTTCTGGGCGCCCAATCGAACCAGACTCGACCTATCGTCAATGCAGCGATCGATCTTTCACTTCGAGAGCTCCTTGACAGCGATACACCGTGCGATCGACACCTACCGCAGGCTGCGCAGTCTCAGAGAACAGGAACCGCTCGTGCTTCATGTCCAAGAGTTGAAGCCGAGCTTCGTTTCCGATCGAGTGGCGAAGCGCTTCAGAGAGGTCCGAGACGTGATCCAGCATCTGAGCGAGATGGTGAGAAACGGACAGGTTGTAGAGGGTCAACCCATTGCGCTGAAGCCTGAGGGGCCTGAAGTCCCGCATGCGACCGAGCCCGGCCAGACCGTGAAGACTTTTGATCGCGTGGTCGTTGGCCCGTACGAACTCCCCTTTCGCGATGTTGTGTTCACCCTCGAAGAACTCGCCACCGCAGCTGCGCATGTCGCCCGGTTCAACCGTCCAGTTCCGCCTGAGCCAAGTGCCGCCTAACATGGCGCTGCAGCCGACGCGCTACGGCGTGCCGCCACTCGCGGCCGGCAATGGCCTTCGGCCATTTTGTGCCGGCCGCTCCTGGCGCCACGCCTCCGCGCGCGGCTGAGCTTTACGTTAGGCCGCGCAATGCCCCGCCAGATGTCTCCGGAACGAGAGCGCGAGTACAACCAGCTGCACGCGTTTCTTGACTTCGTCTCGACGCATGTCTTCAGGATCGATCCCAGCAACCCGGTCCACCCAACAAATGCGGGAAAGCGCATCGTCGCTGAATACGGAAAATCGAAGGCCCTTGAAGGGCTGAAGCAAGCGATCAACGATACGGTAGAAGACCTTGGTGACAAGCCTGCCGAGTTCCTCTCCACCTTGGATGCCGCGCTTCGGGAAAGTCAGATCATCACCTTCTCCGAAGTCCGGCGTCGGTACGCTGCGTCCTACCGCCGCATCATGAAGCGTGGGTACATAGAGACCGAGACGGAGTACTACCTCGTGAAAGGTGTCGTCGTCGACGTCTCCAGCCTCGTCAGCGACAGCGAGCGTTGTAGCCTTGAAGCCATGCTCACGCGGTACGAAAGCGAGGCCTAACATGGCGCTGCAGCCGACCCCCTACGGCGTGGCGCCACTCGCGTCCGGCGGTGGCCTGCGGCCATTGTCCGCCGGCCGCTCCCGGCACCACGCCTCCGGGGGCGGCTGAGCTATACGTTGGGCGGAATGCAACTGGTTGTCGTCTCCACCCGCGTCACGATGCTGAATCGACTGCTCGGCTCGACCAGGCTCATCTTTACCGCTCGTTCGGGCCGTCCGTCCGCTGGCGGCCGGCGCGCCACCGCGGCATCGAGACGGTGCCCCGTTGCGGGCGTCACACCCGCGCCCGCTGGCGCGGTTCCTCGTGCCGATCTGTCGGTTCAGGCATCCTTGTGGAGCATGGGCGCGGGCCGCCCGTCCGTCGGCGGCCGGCGAGCCGGGTGTGGTCCCCGAGCAGGTCGCCGTCGTGCCTCGTTAGAGTTCGGTTCTGCGCATGCTCGCATCAAGCGTACAACCCAAGCCGACGCATCTCGACAGGCAGGCTTGCTTGGGTCACAGTCGGCCGCAAGCGGCCTGCCCAACTCAACGTTGCAGCGGACAGCCAACGGCGTTGCCGTTGGCCGCCGCTGAACTTTTAGTTAGGCCTCACAACATATGCCATCGCTGTCCTCCAACAATCTCGTCGGAACCGCTGGCGAGTACTACGTCTGCGCAGAACTCTGCCGGCGTGGCTACCTCGCGTTGATGACACCGAAGAACAATCCTCTTTTTGACGTCGTTGCAACGACGAGTGATGGAACGAAGTCAGTGTCTATTCAGGTGAAGACACGATCAGTGCGGAACAAGCAAGGATGGAAGCTCGGGGCCGACATCGCTACGGAGGGAAGAGCGAAAGGTTTGTACGTGGTGCTGGTGAACCTCAGGGAAACCGAAGCACCGGAGTTCTACGTCTACCAGCGCAAGGAATTGGCGAAGCGAGTCCAAGCGGTCTACGACGCCTACATGGCAAAGCCCAAGAAGGACGGGATGGAACGCAAGGCGGTCGCCTTTCGTTGGTTTGACGAGATTTCCTTCACTGAAGACGACAAGGGGCGAAAGAATGACTGGTCGCGCATCGAATCTGCGCTCAGTGAGGCCTAACCCCGCGGTCAACCTGACCCGCTACGGCAAGCGCCGTAAGCCCGGTCCGCGGCACATCGTGCATCATCCCGATCCGGGCTTACGGCGCCTGCCTACGCGGGCAGGTTACCGCGAACGTTAGGCCTCAAATTCCCCCCCCCCATGCCAACTCTCACCACTGCACAGATCGGAAAGGCAGGCGAGTTGCTTGTTCAACTTCGACTGCTACAACTGGGAGTTGACTCCGCGCCCATGACCACGGATGCCGGCATTGACCTTGTCGCATACAACGCGAAGTCGAGACGCGCAGTGACCATCCAAGTGAAGGCAAACGAACGACCCAAACCTGGTGGCGGCAAGGGGAAGCTGGCGCTTGACTGGTGGCTATCCGAATCAAACCCCGCGGAACTGATCGCCCTCGTTGACCTCTCCGAACTAAGAGTCTGGCTCTTTACACCCTCCGAGTTCGCCGAGCATGCGCAACAGAGCTCAAGCGGTCGCCTTCATCTCTACATGTACACCGATGCCCGGGCAGGCGCCAAGAGGCACAAACGTCGGGTCCTGGAGAGTGAATTCGCTGAATATCTGCTCCAGAATCGTGCACAGCTCGTTGAGGCCTAACCCCTTTACAGGGACTTCGCATTGAGTCAACAGTTCTCAGCGGCTGTTCTGCATAGCTGACTTTCTATCTGACTGGCAGCGGGACGTGATGGTCGAAGACAGCACCGTGGAAGGACAGACTGCACATCTACAGGCGGGCTTGTGTCG
>CAUJHV010000036.1 GCA_963205115.1 Pseudomonadota bacterium
CGCCGAGGCGTGGCCGCTGGAGCGCATGGCGGTGCAGGCCGGCATGTCGCGCACGGCGTTTGCCGTGACCTTCAAGCAGGCCACCGGCGCCACGCCAGCGGGCTACCTCGCCGACTGGCGACTGACCCTGGCCATGTCCGAACTGCGTGCGGGCGGATTGCTCAAGGCCGTGGCCGACGCGGTGGGGTACGGCAGCGCCACGGCGCTGTCCAAAGCCTTCAAGCAGCGCTACGGTGTGGCGCCGCGAGACTGGCGCAAGGCGGACCAGGGGCAGCACGAGACCTGACCAGGGCCCAAGGCTGCGTCGGCCTCGACGAACCCCGCCCCACCCCGATGCAGGCCAGCCCCGCAAACACCACGCCGGCCGCCACGGCCCGCTTCTGCCACCGCGTGCGCTGGCGAAACACGACCAGCGACATGGCGGTCGCCAGCACGATGTACGCATTGGTGTCGGCCACCACCTCGGCTGCGGAAAGCGTGCGCATGGCCTCGATGACCAGGGCATCGGCCACGGCGACGCTGAAGTAGCCGACGACGCCGATGGCGGTGCCGATCCACGCTAGTGCGCCCGGCACCTCCCCGAAGGCGGGACCCATGTAGCAGATGCCGCATAGTCGTATAGTGGTAAGTATTCAATGACTTACTAACGACGCTCGGGACCCCCTCATGCAGATCCGGCTCTCCACCGAAGAACGCCAGGCAGAGATCGTGGCTGCGGCGCTGCGCCTGGCGCGCGAGTCGAGCCCGGCCTTGATCACCACCAGTGACATCGCAGCGGCCATCGGCGTCACGCAGGGTGCCGTCTTCAAGCACTTTCCCACCAAGGACGCCATCTGGCTGGCGGCCATGCGCTGGGTGCGCGAGACCCTGCTGCAAACGCTGCAGACCGCCGTGGACGACGCGGTCACGCCCCTGGACGCGTTGTCTGCGATGTTCCGCACGCATGTCGAGTTCGTCATCGCCCACCCGGGCGTGCCCCGGTTCATCTTCCATGAGCTCCAGCAACCTGCCGACTCCGCGGCCAAGAGCGAGGTACGCGCCGTGCTCCAGGGTTACCGCAAGCTGCTCGTCGGTCAGTTGAATCTGTCGATCCAGAGCAAGCTGGTCAGCCCCGAACTGGACGCCGAAGCCGCTGCGACGAGTTTCATCGGCCTGATCCAGGGACTGGTCATGCAATCGATGCTGACTGGGCGCACGGCTGCGATGCGCCAGCAGTCGGATTCCCTCTACGCCCTTTACCGGCGCAGCCTCGGGGAAACCTCATGAAACTCTCCTCCATCGGCATCCGCCGAGTCGTCCTTGGGCTCCTGGGCGTCCTGCTGTTGGCCGCGTTGGCCTTCGTGGTCATGCGGTCGGGGCCGCTGGCGCCGACACGCGTCACGGTCGTGCAAGCAGCCGAAGGCCGGCTCACGCCTGCTCTGTTCGGCATCGGCACGGTCGAGGCAAGGCGCAGCTACCTGATCGGTCCGACGGTGGCCGGCCGTGTGCGCGCCGTGACCGTGGACGTCGGCAGCCTCGTCAAGGCGGGCCAGTTGCTGGCCGAGATGGATCCGGTCGACCTGGACGAGCGCACGGCGGCGCTCGACGCCGCAGTGGCGCGTGCCGGCAGCGCCATGGCTGGCGCGGATGCCCAGCGCCGCGACGCCCTGGAACGCCAGGCGCTGGCCGCTGTCAACGCGCGCCGCACGGTCGAGTTGGGCCAACAGAACTTCATCAGCGCCAATGCCGTCGAGGCCCGGTTGCAGGAGCAGGCGTCGGCCGACGCGGTTGTCACCGCGGCCACTGCCAACGTGGCTGCGGCCCGACAGGATCAACAGCGCCTGGCGGCCGAGCGGGCTGGACTGCGCCAGCAGCGCGCCAACGTGCGCCTGCTGGCCCCTGCCGACGGCGTGGTGATCAGCCGCGATGCCGAACCCGGGTCGACCGTGGTGGCTGGGCAGGCCGTGCTGCGGGTGATCCAGCCGTCGTCCCTGTGGGTCAAGGTGCGGCTGGACCAGGCCCGCTCGGCCGGGCTGACGGCGGGTCTGCCGGCACAGGTGGTGCTGCGTTCGAACCCCGGGCGCGCCGTCGCCGGAAAGGTCGCGCGCGTCGAAACCATCAGCGACAGCGTGACTGAAGAGCGCGTCGCCCAGGTCAGCTTCGACCAGGCACCCAGCGACCTGTCGGTGGGCGAACTGGCCGAGGTGACGCTGTCCCTGCCGCCGACCGCCAACGCCGTGCTGCTGCCCAATGCGGCCATCAGGCGGCTGCAGGCGCAGATCGGCGTATGGACGCTCGACGGCGGTGACCTGCGCTTCGCGCCGGTGCGCACTGGCCTGACCAGTCTGGATGGCCAGGTGCAGATCCTCGAGGGCGTCAAACCCGGCACGACGGTCATCGTGTACAGCGAAAAGGACATCGGCGCGCGCAGCCGCATCACGGCGGTCGAGACGCTGGCGGGGCAACAGCCGTGATCAGTCTGGCCGGCCGCGACATCCTGCATTCGTGGGGCAAGTTCGTGCTGACCGGCATGGGCCTGGGCCTGTTGATCGGCGTGACGCTGACCATGGCCGGCGTCTACCGCGGCATGGTCGACGACGCGCGCGCACTGCTGAACAACAGCGGTGCCGATCTCTGGGTGGTCCAGCAAGGCACCCAGGGCCCGTACGCGGAATCGTCCAGCCTGCGCGACGACACGGTGCGCAGCGTGCTCGGGCTGCCCGGGGTGGCACGCGCTGCCAACGTCACCTACCTGACGATGCAGGTACGTCGCGCATCGGCGGGTGATGCTGCGCCCAGCAGCGACAACGACGACGTGCGCGCCATGGTGGTCGGCTTCGAGCCCGGGCAACCGGGCGAACCAGGCTACCTGGTGGCGGGCCGGCACGTCACCCGCAGCCACTACGAAGCAGTGGCCGACGTTCGCACGGGCTTTGCCCTGGGCGAACGCATCCGCATCCGCCGCCACGGCTACACCGTGGTCGGCTTGACGCGACGGATGGTCTCGTCCGGCGGCGACCCGATGGTCTTCATCCCGCTGAAGGACGCACAGGAAGCGCAGTTCCTGAAGGACAACGACGCCATCGTCAACGAGCGCGCCCGCACCGCGTCCAACCCGAGCCTGAACCGACCGGGCGTGCCAGGGCTGCTGGAGGCCATCCAGGCCTCGCAGGCGAACAACCGCAACGTGAACGCCATCCTCGTGCAAGTACAGCCCGGCATGGATGCCGGCTTGTCGGCCGACACCGTGGCTGGGACCGTGCGCCGCTGGAAGCACCTGGAGGCCTACACCCGCGCGCAGATGGAAGAGATCCTGGTGGCCAAGCTGATCGCCACGTCGGCGAAACAGATCGGCATGTTCCTGGTGATCCTGGCCATCGTCAGCGCGGCCATCGTGGCCTTCATCATCTACACGATGACGCTGGGCAAGATCCGCGAGATCGCGGTGCTCAAGCTCATCGGCACACGCAACCGCACGATCGCCGGGATGATCCTTCAGCAGGCGCTCGGGCTGGGGCTGATCGGCTTCGTCGTCGGCAAGGTGGCGGCCACCTTCTGGGCGCCGATCTTCCCGAAGTACGTGCTGCTGGAAGTGAACGACGCGTTGCTCGGATTGGTCGCGGTGATGGTGATCTGCGCGCTGGCCAGCACGCTGGCGATCCGCGCGGCGTTGGCAGTCGATCCGGCCGCGGCCATCGGCGGTTGACAGACCCCATGAAGGCACCCGAGAAGGCCCACGACATGAGCGAAGCCGGCATCCGCATCGAAGGCCTGCGCAAGCGTTACGGCGAAGGCGACACGGCGGTCGACGCGCTGAAGGACG
>CAUJHV010000037.1 GCA_963205115.1 Pseudomonadota bacterium
GGTGCCACGACCGTCGTGCTCGAGACGGAGGTACCTCCCATGCCGACAGGCGTCCTTCGCTCAAGGTTTGCGATCCAGGCGGTCGGCTGAGAAGAACCTCGCTCGCGCCTAGAAGGAGGGCACGGTGTCCATACGCAGCCCGGCGCAGCCCAGCTAGGTCGTCCCGCCGCGGGCGAAGGTGCGTCGTGAGGGGTAAGCCGGTACGCGGGCACAGTCGAATTCCAGCGAACACATGCGAACAACATCGATCCGTAAGCCTTTGATTTATAAGCAACCCGTGTCCGCGGCCGTTCGGTGCTTTTCGCCGATACCGGCCTGTCACGCCAGGGGTCGCAGGTTGAAGTCTTGCAAGCCCTTGCTGCACAGCAACGAGAGACGGCTGTTCGGCCGCGTGTACGACTATGCGGAGATGGCCCTCGGTCTGGCGAGTTGCCTTGCTGCCACAGCACTACAGGGCTTGCCGTTCCCGACCAAGTGCGACCAGCGTGTTCGGCTGGACCCCGAGTGACGATCCGATGCCGCACGTGGGCCATTCCCAACCGGCCCGACTCGTGTTGCCTGTTGCAGTCAATGCGTGTGTGTGGCACGGGCCCGATCTGGCACGGGACGCAAGCGTGCAGCAGTGGCAGTGGCAGGGCAGGACGATGCGATCGGATGCATGCGTAGGGGGCACGTGAGCACACTGCCGCCGAGCACAGATATCAGACAACTGTCTGATATTTCGGTCTCGCGCCAAAGAAAAAGGGGTTACGTTCGCACGTAACCCCTTGATTTTTATGGCTCCCCGACCTGGGCTCGAACCAGGGACCTACGGATTAACAGTCCGGCGCTCTACCGACTGAGCTATCGAGGAACGTAGCCCATGATTATAGGACACAAATCGAGGTGTCCCGGCGCGTGGCGCAGGCGCGTCAAAAAGGGGTGCCGGCGCGCGCTCAGAACCGCGTCTCCGCCGCCACGCGCCAGGTGCGCGGGGCCAGCGGGTACAGGTAGGCGTGGCCGTACTGGA
Organism: Pseudomonadota bacterium; assembly: GCA_963205115.1. GTDB lineage: Bacteria > Pseudomonadota > Gammaproteobacteria > Burkholderiales > Burkholderiaceae_C > Rubrivivax. Next base: position 1,010 of record CAUJHV010000037.1, read on the forward strand.
AGGGCGCTTCCTGCCAGGCGCGGCGGTCGGTGGCGTTGTCGACGGCCAGGCGCAGTTGCCAGTCTTGTCCGGCGAGCTGGCCGCGCCAGCGTGCGCCCAGGTCCAGGCGTGTCCAGCCGGGCGTGGCAATGCGGTTGTCCGGCGTCACCATGCGCGCGCCTTCGTGGTTGACGAAGGCCAGCAGCGTCAGGCCGGGCACCTGCGTGAGGTTCCACGCGCCTTGCAGCTTCAGGCTGCGCGCAGGCACGTTGGTCGGGCGCAGGCCGTTGGCCGCGGCATCGGTGGCGTCCTCGCGGCGCGCCTGCAGCCACATGGCGCTGGCGCGCACGCTCAGCGCGCCCTGGCGCCATTCGGTCTCGGCCTCGATGCCGCGGTGGCGGGCGATGCCGTCGGCGCGGCGCACGCAGGCGTCGGTGTCGCTGCAGTCGTCCAGCGCCATCAGGCCGCTGGCCACGTGGAAGTCGTTCCAGGCCGGGCGGCGGATGTCGAACAGCGCGGCGCGGCTGTCCCAGGCGCCGGTGCGGTGCTTGATGCCAACTTCCACCTGGCGGCTTTCCAGTGCGGGCAGGGCCTCGCCGCGGTTCACATAGCGTGAACGGTTAGGCGTGACTTCGGATTCGATGCCCTTGCCCCAGCTCGCGTAGACCGAGGTGCCGCGGCCGCCGGGCGTGCCCTGCAGCTGGTGGCTCAGCGCCAGCCAGGGCGTGGTGAAGGATTGGTCGTAGGCGGTGGGCCGGCTGCCGTCGGTGCGCACGGATTCGCGGCGCAGCTGCGTGTGCCGCGCGCCCAGCCACAGCATGGTGGCCGGTGTCAGCGTCACGGCGTCCTGCACGTGGAACTCGGTGCTGCGTTCGTGGCGGTGGGTGTTCTCGTCGGTCAGCGTCGGGTCGGGCGGCACGACGGACAGGCCGTCGATGGTGCCGATGCCCACCCAGTTGTAGGCCTGCCGGCCGAAGGTGGCGTCGTGGCGGCTCCACAGCAGGCCGGCGTCCAGGCGGTGGGTCATGCCGGCGAATTGCGCCTGCGTGCGCAGGCCCAGGCTTGCTGCATCGGTGACGCGTCGCTCGCCTTCGCTGCGGAAGTCATAGAAATCGAACGTGCCGTCGGCGCAGTAGCGGTTGTAGCGGTTCTCCGTGCTGCAGCCATAGGGGAAGGCGACGCGGTCATCGGTGCGCAGGTCCTGGCGCATCACGTGCGCGACGATGTCCGTCTGCGGCGCCAGCGTGTGCGTCACGCGCAGCGAGCCCGTGCGGCCTTCGAAGACCACGGGCAGCGACCAGCTCTGGTTGTTCAGGTTGATGCGCGGGTCGATGCGGGCCGCATCGGGCAGCCGGTCGCCCAGCAGGCTGAAGCCTGGCGTGCTGGGCTGGCTCTGGCGGCTGAGTTCGATCTCCGCCTCGATGAGCGTGGCGCCGGCGCGGAAGTCCACGGCCGCGGCCGCCATGTGGCGCGAGCCGCGCGCGGCGAAGGTCTGTGGATCGAGCCGCGCGCCGGCGGCATTGACGCGCCAGCCGAAGACGCCGTCCACGCCCGCGCGGTCACCGATGTCCAGTGTCGCTTCGACCGTGCCGTCCTGCATCCAGCTCAGGCCCGCATCGCGGATGCGGCCCACGGGACGCTTGACGACCAGGTTCAGCAGGCCGCCCGGCGCACTGGTGCCCGCCTGCAGGCCGCTGGTGCCCTTGAGCAGTTCGACCGCCTGTTTGTTGGCCGAGGGAATGACGGTCTCCGCATTGATCGGCAGGCCGTCGCGGCGGTAGTTGAAGCGGTTGTCCAACGTGAAGCCGCGCACCGCCAGCTGGTTGACGTAGCCGGGCGCGTTGTAGGCGTCGGTGATGTCGGCGTCCAGCCGTGTGAGGTCGCCCAGGCTGAAGATGCCGGCGTCGGCCAATTGGCCGCGCGTGATCACGGTGGCCGACAGCGGCAGCAGCGACAAGGGCAGGTCGCCAAAGCCGGCCAGCGTCACGGGCTGTTGGCCGTTGGAGCCGGTGATCGTCACCTGCTGCACGGCGGCCACGCGCTCCTGGGCCAGCGCGCCAGCGGCTACGGCCAGGCCGGCCAGCAGCACGGCGCAAGCGCGCGCGCAGGCGTGCCGACGAGCTGTGATGCGCGCGCCGCCACTGTGGGCGCGCGCGTGGGTCCGGGCGTGTGTGCGCCGGGGGAAAGTGGAAGTCAAACGTGCCATCGTCGTCTCCATGCGATGGCAGGTCGGCAACGGCGGGGCGGATATCGGGCCGGTGCCGGAGAACCCGGTCGGCCTGGTGCCTCTTGGCTGCTTCCCTGCGCGAGGATTACCTCAATCAGGTTCAAAGGGACTGTCTCAGTCGGTGCCTGCTTGGCACCAACACCCCTAGCGAAGTGGCGCGATTATGGCGCGCAAAAAAGGAAGCCCGCCATGTAGGCGGGCTTCGCATGGGGACTTGGTGTCCCGCGATCGTTCGATGCGTCAGTCGTCGAAGTTCGGCGTCTCCACGCCCAGCACCTTGTGCAGCTTCGGGCTGGTGGTGGTGTATTGCAGCAGCACGCGCTTCTCGGGGAAGACGATCGGGCTGGCGCCAAATGCCGCCAGCGCGGCCTCGTGGAAGCCGGAGAGGATCAGCTTCTTCTTGCCCGGGTAGGTGTTGATGTCACCCACGGCAAAGATGCCCGGCGTGCTGGTCTGGAACTTCTCGGTATCGACGGCGATCTGCTTGCGGTCCAGCGTCAGGCCCCATTCGGCGATCGGGCCCAGCTTGGGGCTCAGGCCGAAGAAGACCAGCAGCATGTCCAGCGGCACCGAGCGCGTGACGCCGTCGCCGCCCGTCACCTTGAGCTGCTTGAGTTGGCCGTCAGCCTCGTCGAGGCCGGTGACCTGGCCGACCATGAACTGCATCTCGTAGGCTTCGCACAGCTCGCGCATCTTGGCCACGCTGGCCGGCGCAGCGCGGAAGCCGTCGCGGCGGTGGATGAGGATGACGCTCTCGGCCTTGTTCGGGCCGTCCTGCACGAAGTTCAGCGTCCAGTCCAGCGCGGAGTCACCGCCGCCCACGATGACCAGGTTCTTGCCCGCGAACATCGCCGGGTTCTTGACGCGGTAGTGCAGCTGCGTGCCGTCGTACTTGTCCAGGCCATCGACCTTCAGCGTGCGCGGCTGGAACGAGCCCACGCCGCCGGCGATGAAGATGGTCTTGGTCAGGAAGCGCGTGCCCTTGCTGGTCTCCACGTAGAAGCGGCCATCGTCCTGCTTCTGCACGACGGTGACTTCCTCGCCGAAGTGGAAGACCGGGCCAAAGGGCTCGATCTGCTTGAGCAGGTTGTCCGTCAGTTCCTTGCCAGTGCACACGGGCACGGCAGGGATGTCGTAGATGGGCTTGTCGGGATAGAGCTCGATGCACTGCCCGCCAGGGTAGGCCAGCGAGTCGATGACGTGTGCCTTGATTTCCAGCAGGCCGAGCTCGAAGACCTGGAACAGGCCGACGGGTCCGGCGCCGACGATCACGGCATCGGTCTCGATCGGGCCCTCGTGGGGCAAGGCGGTGGCAGGCACCTGGGCGTGGGGAGTGGGTTCCATGATTCGTTGCCCCGCAGGGCCGATGCAAGTGTGCGGGTCAGCGCTGGAGCAGGCCGAGCTTGTCTTTGACGTCTTTCCACTGGTCCGCATCGGGCAGGGCGCCCTTGCTGCGGGTGATGCTGGGCCACTTGCGCGACAGCTCGGCATTTAGCGCGGTGAAGTGCTGCTGGTCGCTGGGCACGTCTTCCTCCGGCACGATGGCATTGACCGGGCATTCCGGGATGCACACGGCGCAATCGATGCACTCGTCGGGATCGATGGCGAGGAAGTTGGGCCCTTCGCGGAAGCAGTCCACCGGGCAGACATCGACGCAGTCGGTGTACTTGCAACGGATGCACGATTCGAGAACGACGTGGGTCATGGCGGAGCGTTGGAAGTGATGATGGTTCTGGCTTCACGCAACACGGCCCGCAACAGAGCTGCGGGCCGCGGGCGCACAGAAGGAGGCAACCCGCGATTCTACGCGGGGCGCACCGGGGCAACCCTGATATGCATCAGAGGCTGAAGGCCCTTTATAACGCCGCTTCGACCAGCAAGGCGCCGCTGGTGCGGTGGCTGGCCGGATCGACGACGATCAAGGCGCCACCGACGCGGTTGTCCGCATACGGCACCAGCGGCAGCGGCTGCTGCAGCTGCAGGCGCACGATGCCGATGTCGTTGACCTGCAATTCGTGCGCATCCTGGGGCTGCAGCGTCTGGATGTCCAGCCGGTGCTCGATGGCCTCGATGCGGGCCTGCACCCAGCGGTGGGCATGGCGCACCCAGATCTTCCGGCCGACCTGCGCCGGCTCGGTGTCCAGCCAGGCCAGCGTGGCGCGGAAGTGCTGCACCGGCTGCGCCTGCGCGCCGCCCATCAGCCAGTCGCCGCGCGAGATGTCCAGATGCCGGTCCAGCACGACGCCGGCCGATTCGCCGGTCTCTGCGCGGTCCACCGGGCGGCCGGCACGGCGCAGGGCCTGTACGCGCGCGCGCTGCCCGCTGGGGAAGACGGTCAGCGTGTCGCCCACGGCCACGTGGCCTGCAGCCAGGCGGCCCCAGAAGACACGCTCGGGGTTGGCGCCGGGTGTCTGCTCGCTGTCCAGGCGGGCGACGTACTGCACCGGCAGCGCGGTGGCGGGGCCGTCGTCGTCCAATGCGGCGGGCAGGCCCTCCAGCAAGGCCAGCAGCGAAGGGCCGCGGTACCAGCTCTCGGGCGACACGGCCGTGACGTGGTCTCCGCGCAAGGCCGAGACCGGCACGATGCCGGCCGGCGTGAAGCCCGCCGTATCGGCGAAGGCCTGCAGCGCCGCGGCGACGGCTTCGAAGGCGCGCTGTGGCTCATCCACCGCATCCAGCTTGTTCACCGCAAACACGATCGACGGCACGCGCAGGCGCTGGGCCAGCAGCGCGTGGCGCCGTGTCTGCGCCAGCAGCGCGACGGGGCGCGTGCGCCACTCGAGCTTGGTGATGTCCACCAGCACCACGGCGGCATCGCTGCCGGCCGCGGCCGTGACCATGTTGCGCGTGTACTGCTCGTGTCCGGGCGCGTCGGCGATGATGAATTTGCGCCGCGGCGTCGCGAAGTAGCGGTAGGCCACGTCGATGGTGATGCCCTGTTCGCGCTCGGCCTCCAGGCCGTCGGTCAGCAGCGACAGGTCGATCTCGGCGCCGGCGGCCTTGTGTTCGAGGTGCGCCAGCTGGTCGGCCAGGATCGCGCGGCTGTCGAACAGCAGGCGGCCGATGAGCGTGCTCTTGCCGTCATCGACGCTGCCGGCCGTGAGGAAGCGCAGGGCCTTGAGCGTCGCCGCGGGGGCGTCGTGTTCGGATGCCGTGGTTTGCGCGGCGTGGGCGAGGGCGTTCATCAGAAATAACCTTCCTTCTTGCGGCGCTCCATCGCGCTGTCGCTGGTGCGGTCGTCCATGCGCGTGGCGCCGCGCTCGCTGACGGTGACGGTGAGGGTCTCGGCCACGACCTCGCGTGCGCTGGCGGCCAGGCTTTCCACGGGGCAGGTGCAGGTCATGTCGCCCACGGTGCGAAAGCGCACCGTCGCGGTTTCGGTGTGCTCGCCGGGCTGCACCGGCGTGACGGGCGTCACCGGCACCAGCAGGCCCTTGCGCCGCACCACCTCACGTTCATGCGCGTAGTACATCGGCGGCAGCGGAATCTGTTCGCGTGCGATGTAGAGCCACACGTCCAGCTCGGTCCAGTTGCTGATCGGGAAGGTGCGGAAGTGTTCGCCCGGGCGCAGCCGCGTGTTGAACAGCGTCCACAGTTCGGGCCGTTGCTCCGTGGGCTGCCACTGGCCGAAGCTGTCGCGGTGGCTGAAGATGCGCTCCTTGGCGCGCGCTTTTTCCTCGTCGCGCCGCGCGCCGCCGATCAGCGCATCGAAGCGGTGTTCTTCGATGGCTTCGAGCAGCGCGACGGTCTGGTGGCCGTTGCGCGATTCCAGCGGGTGCGCCAGGCGCACGCTGCCGCGCGCGATGGAATCCTCGACGTGCCCGACGACCAGGCGGTCGCCGGTCTCGGCCACGCGCCGGTCTCGGAATTCGATGACTTCCGGGAAGTTGTGGCCGGTGTCCACGTGCAGCAGCGGGAAGGGCAGCTTGCCTTGGAAATGCGCGCCGCCCAGGTGGTTCTTGAAGGCCTTCTCGGCCAGGTGCAGCACGACGCAGGAGTCCTTGCCGCCGCTGAACAGCAGCGCCGGGCGCTCGAAAGAGGCCGCGACTTCGCGCAGGATGAAAATCGCCTCTTCTTCCAGGCCGTCCAGGTGACGGTGGTCGATCTCGGGCAGGAGCTGTTCGAGGGGCTGAGGGGCGTTCATGACGGGCTTCGGGTTCAGGAAAGGGTGCTGGCCGGTGCGGCGGACTGGCGCGGGCTGATGGCGGACGAGGCGCTCGCGGTTGCGGCGCTGCTGTGTCCCACGTGCAGGCCGCACTCCTTCAGACTTTCATCCTCCCACCACCAGCGTCCGGCGCGGAAGGGCTCGCCCACGGCGATGGCGCGTGTGCAGGGCTCGCAGCCGATGCTGGGAAAGAAGCTGTCGTGCAGCGGGTTGTAGGGCACGTCGTGGCTGCGGATGTAGTGCCAGACGTCGGCCCAGCTCCAGTCGGCCAGCGCGTTGACCTTCGAACGGCCGGTGGTCTCGGCTTCGATGAAGGGCACCTCGGCGCGGCCATCGGACTGCTCGCGGCGCAGGCCGGTGATCCAGGCCGTGCGGCCGGCCAACAGGCGTTCCAGCGGCACGAGCTTGCGCACGCGGCAGCATGCCTTGCGCAGCTCGATGCTGTCGTACATGGCGCGCTCGCCATGCGTGCGCACGAAGCTCACCACACTCTCGGGCTTGGGCGCGTGGCGTTCGACGCGAACGCCGTAACGCGCCTCGATGCGGTCGATGAGCGCCAGCGTCTGCGCATGCAGTGCGCCGGTCTGCAGCGTGGCCAGCGGGATGTCCAGTCCGCCGCGCACGATGAGGTCGGTGATCACCATGTCCTCGGCGCCCAGGCTCGTGGCCTGCACGATGGCGCCGGCGTGTTGCTGCGCCACCTGCAGCAGACGCTGCCGCGCGGCGTTCAGACGGGTGTCGAAGCCCGGGGTCTCGCGGGCATACAGCTCGATGGCGCTCATGGGTGGGTCCTGGTGAAGCGCAGGGCGCGGCGGGCGGCTGTGTCTGCTCGGGCGGGGTTCATGGCGACGGCGTGCCGTGCGCTCAGATGCCGTCGCCGGCCAGCGATTCGGCCTCGCGGCGGCGGCGTGCCTCGTCGGCCACCAGATCGGCCTGCAGGTCGCGCGCAAAGGCCGGCCGGGGCTCCAGCGTGTCGCCCTGGTAGTGGCCTGCGAAGAAACGCAGCGCGCGCTGCGCGGCGTCCAGGCGCTGGTCGGCGCGCAGTTGCACGGCGTCGAAGCCCGTGCGCTGCAGCAGCGGCAGCATGTCGACGAGGACCTCGCCCTTGGCGCGCACCTCGCCGGCAAAGCGCAGCCGGGCGCGCAGCACGCGGGCCTGCGAGTAGGCGCGGCCGTCGGTCCACTTCGGGAAGTTCAGGGCCACCAGCGACAGCCGCGGCAGGTCGTCGCGCAGCACGTCGATGTCGGTGTCGTTGGGCACGAGCACGCCCACGTTCAGGCCGACGAGCCAGTGCGCGCGCACGGCATGCCACTGCTCCAGCGTGAGCAGGCTGTGGTCGCGCGCGGGCGGGTTGACCAGGGGACCGTCTTCGCCTTCGGCGAGGTGCCACAGGTCGTGATGGGGATCGATGAATTTCATGGCGTGCTCACAGCGGGTCAGGCGGCCGTGGTCTGGCGGACGGCGTCCGCGGCCTGGCGGAAAGGCTGCACGCCGATGCGGCGCGCGGTGTCGATGAAGCGCTCGGCCGATGACTGGCGCTGCGCGAGATAGGTCTCGATGACGGCCTCGACTGCATCGGCCACTTCGTCGGCAGCGAAGGACGGGCCGATGACCTTGCCGGCTACCGATTCGCCGCTGAGCGTGGAGCCGTCGGAGCCGCCCACGGTGACCTGGTACCACTCGGTGCCGTCCTTGTCGACGCCCAGGATGCCGATGTGGCCGCTGTGGTGGTGGCCGCAGCTGTTGATGCAGCCGCTGATGTGCAGGTCGATGTCGCCGATGTCGGCCAGCGTGTCCAGATCGTCGAAACGTTCGTTCAGCGCCGCGGCCAGGGGCAGCGAACGGGCGTTGGCCAGCGCGCACAGGTCGCCGCCGGGGCAGGCGATCATGTCGGTCATCAGGCCGATGTTCGGCGTGGCAAAACCCAGCTCGCGCGCGGCCAGCCACAGCGCGCGCAGCTCGCCGGCCGGCACCCAGGGCAGCAGCAGGTTCTGGTCGTGCGTGACGCGCAGCTCGCCCAGGCTGAAGCGGTCGGCCAGCTCGGCCGCGGCGGTCATCTGGTCGGCCGTCACGTCGCCCGGCGGCAGGCCCGCGCGCTTGAGCGACAGCGTCACCGCGCGCAGCCCGGGCAGGCGGTGCGCGTGCACGTTGCGCTCGAGCCAGCGGCGGTAGGCCAGCGGCTGGTCGTGGCCATCGTCGACGACGGCTTCGCGCGCGCTGGCCGGCAGCACGGGGTCGACGAAGCTGGCCGCCACGCGGTCGAGCTCGGCCTGCGGAATGAGCTGCTCGTGGCCTGACGGGTCGTCGCGCAGGATGGCGGCGTACTCGGCATTCACGGCGTCGAAGAACTTCTGGCCCTCGGCCTTCACCAGGATCTTGATGCGCGCCTTGTAGAGGTTGTCGCGGCGGCCGTAGCGGTTGTAGACCCGCACGATGGCCTCGAGGTAGACGAGGATGTGGCGCCAGGGCACGAAGGCCGCGATGCGCTGGGCGATCACGGGCGTGCGGCCCATGCCGCCGCCGACGAACACCTCGAAACCGACCTCGCCGGAGGCGTCACGCTGCAGCTGCAGGCCGACGTCGTGCCAGCGGATCGCCGCGCGGTCCTCGCGCGCGCCGCTGACGGCGATCTTGAACTTGCGCGGCAGGAACGCGAATTCCGGGTGCAGCGTGCTCCACTGGCGCAGGATCTCGCAGTAGGGGCGCGGGTCGACCAGCTCGTCCGCGGCCACGCCGGCCAGCGCGTCGCTGGTGATGTTGCGGATGCAGTTGCCGCTGGTCTGGATGCCGTGCATGTCGACATCGGTCAGCATCTCCATGACCTGCGCGGCGCGCGGCAGCGGGATCCAGTTGAACTGCAGGTTCTGGCGCGTCGTGAAGTGGCCGAAGCCGCCGCGCTGCGTGGGCTGGCCGGCGTCCTGAAGGTCGAACTCGCGTGCGATGCGGGCCAGCGCGCGCAGCTGGCGCGAGGCCAGCTCGCCGTAGGGCACGGCCACGCGCAGCATCGGCGCGTGGCGCTGCACGTACCAGCCGTTCTGCAGCCGCAGCGCGCGGAAGTCTTCGTCGGGCAGCTCGCCGCGCAGGTGGCGCTCGAGCTGGTCGCGGAACTGCGCGGCGCGGCTGCGCAGGAACTGGCGGTCGAAATCGGTGTAGGTGTACATGGGGGCGTTCGTCGCGGACGGGTGTTCAGGGACGGGTATTCAGGAAATGACCTTGACGCCGGCGGTCAGCAGCGAGGCGCCGAGCAGGCCGCGCACCAGCAGGTCAGGCAGGCGGCGCGTGAGCTGCGCGCCCAGCCAGATGCCCGGCAGCGAGCCCACCAGCAGCGCCGCCAGCAAGGCCCACTCCACGTGGCCCAGCGTCGCGTGGCCGATGCCGGCCACGAGCGTCAGCGGCACGGCGTGTGCGATATCGGTGCCCACCAGGCGCTGCGCGGGCAGGCGCGGGTGCAGCAGCAGGATCAGCGTGGCGCCCAGGGCGCCGGCGCCAATGGAGCTCAGCGTGACCAGCACGCCCAGCAGCGCGCCGGCGGCGACGGTCCAGGCAGGTTTGTGCGCGGCCGGCATCCAGCGCTCCAGGCGCAGGCCCAGCGATTGCCAGGCCGTGCGGTAGACGACCACGATGGCCGTCAGGATCAGCGCAATGCCCAGCGCCAGCGTCAGCGCCGGTGACCAGCCCTTGTTCAGCCCCAGGCCGTGCATCGCGGCGATGGTGGCAGCCGCGGCGGGCACGCTGCCCAGCAGCAGTTGGCGCGTGATGCGCCAATCGACATGGCCGTGCCGCGCATGCGCGACGGCCCCGCCGGACTTGGTGACGGCCGCGAACCACAGATCTGTGCCGATGGCCACCGCCGGCGACAGACGGAAGACGCCCATCAGCAGCGGCGTCATCAGCGAGCCGCCGCCCACGCCGGTCAAGCCGACGATGAGGCCGACGCCGAATCCGCTCAAAACCGCCAGGCCGTCCATGGTCCGTACAAACCCTCTGATTGCAACAGGCGGGACTCTACGGACCGGTTGTCAGAACGTAAACGACTTTGTCGTGGTTTGGTTATAACCAAAGTCGAATAACGAATGCGATCGGGCGGGTGGAAGCGCCGAGGCGCCCGGCGGACCCGCCACTCGAAAGGTGCGCGGGCAAAAGAAAAGGGGCTTGGCGTGAGCCAAGCCCCCAAAGACCTTCGACAGAGGAGTCTCTATCGGTCTGGAGTCAACGTTCCGAGAGAGGCGGATGCGGCCTGAGCCGCGTCCGCTTTCTGGTGGAGACGTCTACCAGGGAATTGGTTCCCTGGTAATTACCCGATTGCTCAGGCGGCGCGGCGGCCCTTGGCGGGCTGCTGCGAGGCCTTGACGGCCGTGGCGGTCATCGCTTGGAAGTTGGCTTCGGCGGCGTTCGCGGCTTGCTTGGCAGCCTTCTGCACGCTTTCGAAAGCGTTGTTGGCGGCGGCGACAGCGGACTTCACCAGCGTCACGGCGTTTTCCGTGCCGGCGGGGGCGTTCTTGACGGCGCCGTCGACGATCGCGACGAACTTCTTCTGCGCGTCAGCCATTTGCGTCTCGGCGACCTTGGTCACTTCGGCGCCGGTGGTGGCGGCGATTTCGTACACGCTGCGGCTGTAGGCGGCGGCCTTTTCGGCGGCGGGCTGCAGCAGGGCCTGTTGCAGGGCCAGCAGTTCTTGCGCGTCCTTGACCGACAGGACGGCCTTGGTGTTGTCAGCGGCTTCGCTCATGGCGGCCTTGGCGACTTGCAGGTTCAGTTCGACCAGCTTTTCGACGCCGGCGAAAGCCTTTTCGGTCAGACCGAACAGGACTTCGAGGTTGGCCTTCTGGGCAGCCAGGACTTGCTCGGGGGTCAGGTAGGACATGGAAATCTCCTTGAGGATGGTGGTAGGGCCGGGAACATCATTGCTGCACTGCAGCATGAAACGAAGTATAGGGTTCCCATGGGGGATTGCAAGATGTTTTTGCTGCATTGCAGCAATCTAGATACGCCTTTCTAGAATCCGCGCCGATGCGCGCCTTTCACGCCGACCAGTTCGTCTTGCCGCTGCCGGCCGGGCACAGCTTTCCGATGACCAAATACCGGCTGCTGCGCGAGGCCGTGCAGGCGCAGCCGGACGGCATCCAGGTGATGGAAGCACCCGCCGCCACAGAGGGCGAACTGGCCCTGGTGCACGAGCCCGCGTGGATCGACGCGGTGGTGCAGGGCACGACCAGCGCGGCGCAGCAGCGCGAGATCGGCTTCCCGTGGTCGCCGCAGATGGTCGAGCGCGCGCAGCGCTCCGTGGGCGCCACCATCGCCGCGGCGCGCAGTGCCTTGTTCGACGGCGAAGGCGTGGCGGCCAACCTGGCCGGCGGTACGCACCACGCCTATGCACACAAGGGTTCGGGCTACTGCGTGTTCAACGACGTGGCGGTGGCCGCGCGCCTGATGCAGGCCGAGTGGCACCGCGGCCACGTGCGCCGCGTGGCGTCGGCGATGGGGCTGCGCGTGATCGTCATCGACCTGGACGTGCACCAGGGCAACGGCACGGCGGCCATCTTTCGTGACGACCCCAGCGTCTTCACGCTGTCCTTGCACGGCGCGAAGAACTTCCCTTTCCGCAAGGAGCCCGGCGATCTGGACGTGGATTTGCCCGACGGCTGCGGCGACGCGGACTATCTCGACGCACTGGACCGCGCGCTGGCCGAGGCCCACACACGCCTGGCATCCGCGCCGCCGGGTCTGGCCTTCTATCTGGCCGGCGCCGACCCGCACGAAGGCGACCGGCTCGGCCGGCTGAAGCTCACGTTCGATGGCCTGGCCGCACGCGACCAGCGCGTGCTGGACTGGCTGCGCGAGCGCCGCATCCCGGTGGCCTTGTCGATGGCCGGCGGTTATGGGCACGAGCTGTCCCGCACCGTGGCCATTCATCGCCGCACGCTCGCGCTGGCCTGCGAAGCCTGGCGCGCCTGGCGGGCAGAATCGGCGACCTGATCCACGACCCCACGGTGTCCGCTTGAGTGCCCGTCCCACCGCGCGTCCGCGCGACCATTTCGCCTGCTTCCAGACCATCGACACCCGGTGGATGGACAACGACGTCTACGGCCACGTCAACAACGTCGTCTATTACAGCTACTTCGATACGGCGGTGAACCGCTACCTGATCGAAGCCGGTGCGCTGGACATCCACGCCGGCGCGGTCATCGGCCTGGTCGTCGAGACGCAGTGCCACTATTTCGAGCCGCTGGCCTTTCCGCAGCGCATCGACGCCGGTCTGCGCGTGGCACACCAGGGGCGATCCAGCGTGCGCTACGAGGTCGGCCTGTTCGCACAAGGTGCGCCGATGACGGCGGCCTGCGGGCACTTCGTCCACGTCTATGTCGACCGCCAGACGCGGCGACCCACCGCGCTGCCTGCGGCCCTGCAGGCAGCACTCCAACCCCTTCACACGAGCGCATGACCATCACTGCCCAGACCACCGCCGCTGTCGATGCGGCCATCACCTCCCGCCGTTCGATCCGCGCCTTCCTGCCCCGGCCGGTGCCGCGGGAGATGCTGGAAGAACTCCTGCAGGTGGCCGCGCGCGCGCCCTCGGGCACGAACACGCAGCCCTGGAATGTGTATGTGCTGACGGGTGCGGCGCGCGAGGGGCTGTCGCAGAAGATCGGCGCGGCCTTCGACGACCCGGAACAGGCCAGGCAGCACACCGAGGAGTACGCCTACTACCCGCAGGAGTGGCGCAGCCCCTTCGTCGACCGCCGCCGCAAGGTCGGCTGGGACTTGTATTCGCTGCTGGGCATCGGCAAGGCCGACAAGGCGCGCATGCACGTGCAGCACCGGCGCAACTACGAATTCTTCGGCGCGCCGGTGGGCCTGATCTTCACGATCGACCGCGTGATGCAGCAGGGCAGCTGGCTGGACTACGGCATGTTCCTGCAGAGCGTGATGGTGGCGGCGCGCGCGCGCGGGCTGGACACGTGTCCGCAGGCGGCCTTCACGCCCTTCCACCGCATCATCCGCGAGCACCTGCAGCTGCCGGAACAGGAGATGGTGGTCTGCGGCATGTCGCTGGGTTATGCCGATCCGGACGCAATTGAAAATTCGCTGGTCACCGAGCGCGAGCCGGTCTCTGGTTTCACCCGTTTCGTCGAATAGCGCGGGCCGGCTGTATGTGAGCCGCGGCGGGGCCGGGGCCTAGGGTCGCACCGCAAGCGGCCGGGGGCATCGGCTCCCTAGAATCGATCGACCCTCGCCGGGGTTCTGCCCGGCGCACCACGACATGCGCCGGGCAGACACGGCGTCCTACAAGAAGGCGGGCAGCCGGCAGGTCGGCCACCGCCACACGACGCGAGGAGACCATGCGCCTACCGACCGGCCGACCGGCCCTTTCCCTCCTGGCCGTCCTGGCGTGCGCATGGCCAGGCCTGGCGTGGTCGGCCAGCGGCGGCTTTGCCGGCCCGGCCATCGGTCCCGTGCCGCTGGAATTCATCCTCTTCGCCTGCGTGCTGGCCGGCGTGGCGCTCTTCCACCACCACACGCTGGCTGTTGCCGTGAGCGGTGCGGTGGTGATCTCGCTCTACAAGATCGTCTTCTCGCCGTTCAAGACCGGCGCCGGCCTGGCCGGCTGGGCGGCGCACCTGGGCCACGAGTGGGTCATCCTGAGCAACCTGTTGCTGCTGCTGCTGGGCTTCGCGCTGCTGGCCGACCTGTTCGAGAAGAGCGAGGTGCCGGCCGTCCTGCCGAAATTCCTGCCCGACGACTGGAAGGGCGGCTTCGTGCTGCTGCTGCTGGTCTTCGTGCTGTCGAGCTTCCTGGACAACATCGCCGCGGCCATGATCGGCGGCGCCATCGCGCACACCGTCTTCAGGGGCAAGGTGCACATCGGCTATCTGGCCGGCATCGTCGCGGCCTCCAACGCGGGCGGTGCGGGCAGCGTGGTGGGCGACACCACGACCACGATGATGTGGATCGCCGGCATCTCGCCGCTGGAGGTGCTGGAGGCGTTCATCGCTTCCGGCGTCGCGGTGGTGATCTGCGGCATTCCGGCCTCGCTGCAACAACACCGGTATTCGCCCATCCAGAAGGACGCGGCCGAAGGTGCGCATATCGACTGGGCGCGCGTGGGCATCGTGGCCTTCATCCTCGTGGCGGCCATCGTCGTCAACGTGCTGGTCAATACACGCTTCAACGCGGTCAGCGATGCCTTCCCGTTCCTGGGCGCGGCCGTGTGGGGAGCCATCCTGATGAGCACGGCGATCCGCCAGCCCACCTGGAGCCTGCTGCCCGGGGCGCTTCGCGGTTCGATCTTCCTGCTCAGCCTGGTGCTGTGCGCCTCGATGATGCCGGTGGAGCAGCTGCCCGCGGCGTCGTGGCAGACGGCCTTCGGCCTGGGTTTCCTGTCCGCGGTCTTCGACAACATCCCCCTCACCGCGCTGGCCATCAAGCAGGGCGGCTACGACTGGGGCTTTCTGGCCTTTGCGGTGGGCTTCGGCGGCTCGATGCTGTGGTTCGGCTCGTCGGCCGGCGTGGCCTTGTCGAACATGTACCCCGAAGCGCGCTCGGCCGGCTTGTGGCTGCGCCACGGCTGGCACGTGGCGCTGGCCTATGTCGTCGGCTACTTCGTGATGCTGTCGCTGATCGGCTTCCACCCCGGCAGCCAGCCGCGTGGCATCACGGCGCCCGCATCGACGCCGCCGGCGGCCGTTGCACCGGCGGCCACCTCCTGAGGACACTCCCGTGAAGCTGCCGAAGATCCTGGTCGCACGCGCCGTCTTTCCCGAGACGGTGGCGCGCCTGCGCACGCATTTCGAAGTCGAGGACAACCCGAGCGACACCGTGTTCGATGCCGCCGAGCTGAGCCGGCGCCTGCAGGGCAAGGTGGGCGCCTTCACCACCGGCAGCGAGCGCATCGATGCCGCGCTGCTGGACGCCCACCCGCAGCTGCGCGTAGTGGCCAACATGGCCGTGGGCTACAACAATTTCGACATTCCCGCCTGCACTGCGCGCGGCGTGCTGGCCACGAATACGCCCGACGTGCTGACCGAGACCACGGCCGATTTCGGCTTCGCGCTGATGATGGCCACGGCGCGCCGCATGGCCGAATCCGAGGCCTTCCTGCGCCGCGGCGAGTGGACGAAGTGGACCTACGACATGTTCACCGGCAGCGATGTGCACGGCTCGACGCTGGGCATTCTGGGCATGGGGCGCATCGGCCAGGGCGTCGCGCGGCGCGGCGCGCTGGGCTTCGGCATGCGCGTGATTTATCACAACCGCAGCCGGCTGCTTCCCGAGCAGGAAGCGCCCATCGGCGCGCGCTACGTCGACAAGGCCACGCTGCTGCGCGAGGCCGACCACCTGGTGCTGGTGTTGCCGTATTCGGCGTCCAGCCACCACGCCATCGGCGCGGCCGAACTGGCGGCGATGAAGCCCACGGCCACGCTGACCAACATCGCACGTGGCGGCATCGTCGACGACGCGGCATTGGCGCAGGCACTGCGCGAGCGCCGCATCGCGGCCGCGGGCCTGGACGTGTTCGAGGGCGAGCCACGAGTGCACCCCGATCTGCTGACGCTGCCCAACGTCGTGCTCACCCCGCACATCGCCAGCGCCAGCGTGGCCACGCGCCGCGCGATGGCC
Source organism: Pseudomonadota bacterium (assembly GCA_963205115.1). Taxonomy (GTDB): domain Bacteria; phylum Pseudomonadota; class Gammaproteobacteria; order Burkholderiales; family Burkholderiaceae_C; genus Rubrivivax. Next base: position 16,999 of record CAUJHV010000037.1, read on the forward strand.
GAACTGGCGGCGGACAACCTGATTGCCGCGCTGACCGGCGGCGTCCCGCCCACGCCCATCAACCCGGAAGTGCTGGCGCAAAAGGGCGCCGCATAGGACGTGCCGGCCGGGCGGCGACAATGACCCGATGCCCACCTGGTTCCTCGTTGTTGCGCTGGTGCTGCTGGCGCTGATCCTGCTGTTGCTGGTCTGGCTGTTGCTGCGCCCCGTGGACGCCGCACCCATCGAGCGCCTGGAGCGGGAGCTGCGCGACGAGCTCGTGCGCACGTCGCAGTCCACGCGCGGCGACCTGGGCAACTTCCAGCAGATGCTGCTCACGCAAAGCGGCGATGTGGCGCGCACGCAGAACGAGCAGATCGATTCCTTCCGTGCCCAGCTCGCCCTGACGCAGCAGACCGTCAGTGCCGCGCTGGCCCAGGCGACGCAGGCCGCGTCCAGCCAGTCGCTGGCCTCGCGTGAGGCGCAGGACGGCGCGCTGCGGCGTTTTGGCGAGAGCCTGACCGAACAGCTCAGAGCCCTGGCCGAAGGCAACGAGCGCCGCCTGGCCGAGGTGCGCCAGGCCGTCGAGACGCGCCTGGCCGCGCTGCAGGACGGCAACGAGAAGAAGCTCGACCAGATGCGCGCGACGGTCGACGAAAAGCTGCACGCCACGCTGGAGCAGCGCCTGGGTGAGAGCTTCAAGCAGGTGGCCGACCGCCTGGAACAGGTGCACAAGGGCCTGGGCGAGATGCAGAACCTGGCGCGCGACGTGGGCTCGCTCAACCGCGTGCTGACCAACGTGAAGACACGCGGCATCTTCGGCGAGGTGCAGCTGGCCGGGCTGCTGGAACAGGTTTTCACGCCCGAGCAGTACGCATCCAACGTGGAGACCGTGCCCGGCAGCGGCGCACGCGTGGAAATTGCGATCCGCCTGCCCGGGCGCGGCCCTGATGGCTCGGGCCCGCTGTGGCTGCCCATCGACGCGAAATTCCCGCGCGAGGATTACGAGCGGCTGCTCGATGCGCAGGAGCGCGCCGATCCGGTGGGCGTGGAGTCCGCGGCCAAGGCCATCGAGACGCGGCTGCGACTGGAGGCGCGCACCATCCGCGAAAAATACGTCTCGGTGCCGTACACGACCGACTTCGCCATCCTCTTCCTGCCCACCGAGGGCCTGTATGCCGAGGTGCTGCGCCGGCCCGGGCTGGTCGAGGCGCTGCAGCGCGAATTCCGCATCAGCGTGGCCGGCCCGACCACGCTGCTGGCGACGCTCACGAGCCTGCAGATGGGCTTTCGCACGCTGGCGCTGGAAAAACGCAGCGCCGAGGTCTGGCAGGTGCTGGGCGCCGTGAAGACGGAGTTCGGCAAGTTCGGCGAGGTGCTGGCCAAGACCCGCAAGAAGCTGGAAGAAGCCAGCAACACCATCGACTCGGCCGAGACACGCACGCGGGCCATGGTGCGCCAGCTCAAGTCGGTCGAGGCCCTGCCGGAAGCGGCTGCGCAGGCGCTGCTGCCGCTGGACCGCACGGACGCCGATGGTGGCTGAGGTGCCTGGCGGCGTGGAACCCTCTCCCGACCAGGAACCCGCAGCCGGCGACGCGCCGCTGTCGCCACGCTTCATCGTCGCCCTGGTCGTTGCGCAGCTGGGCTGCCACTCGTCGATGGCCGGTTTCCGCATGGCCGCGCCGCTGCAGACGCTGACCGAAGGCGCCAGCACCGGCGAGGTGGGCCTGCTGCTGGCGCTGTTTGCCGCGGCGCCGGTGGTGCTGGCGCTGAGCGCCGGGCGCATGGCCGATCGCCACGGCTTCCACCGCCCGATGCACCTGGCGGTGGCGATGACGGTGGCCGGCGCGCTGCTGGCCCTGCTGAGCACGCGGCTGCCGGGCGGGTGGCACGTGCTGGCGCTGTCGCTGGGGGCGATCCTGTCGGGCGGCGGCGCCAATTTCGGGGTCCTGGCGATCCAGCGCACGGGCGGGCTGGCGGCACGCGACGCCATCGACCGCGTGCGCCTGTTCAGCTGGCTGGGCGTGGCGCCATCGCTGGCCAATGTGGTCGGCCCGGTGACGGCCGGGTTCGTCATCGACAGTGCCGGGTTTGCCGCGGCCTATGCGTGGATGGCGGTGCTGCCGCTGGGCACGCTGTGGGCGATGCGGGCGGTGCCGCGGCGCACGACGGGGGCGCAGCCGGCGGCGCACGTGCAGCCGCACGGCTCGCCGCTGACCTTGTTGAAGGCGCCCGGCCTGGCGCGGCTGCTGTTCATCAACTGGCTGCTGGCGATCTGCTGGGACGTGCACAGCTTCGCGGTGCCGGTGCTGGGGCACAGCTACGGCTTCTCGGCATCCACCATCGGCCTGATCCTGGGCACCTTCACGCTGAGCGTCAGCCTGATCCGGCTGGCAATTCCCTGGCTGGCGCACCGCCTGCAGGAGCGCCGCGTCGTCGCGCTGTGCATGGTCGGCACGATGCTGATCTACGCGCTGTACCCGCTGGCCCGCACGCCGACACGCATGGCCTTCCTGGCGGCGCTGCTGGGCATCACGCTGGGTGCGGCGCAGCCGATGATCATGTCGACCCTGCACCGGCTCACGCCGGACAACCGGCACGGCGAATCGCTGGCCTTCCGCTCGATGGCCATCAATTTTTCGAGTGCCCTGATGCCGCTGGCCTTCGGCGCGCTGGGTATCGTGATGGGCGCGGGCAGCCTGTTCTGGCTGGTGGGCGCGGCCGTGGGCAGCGGCGCGTGGGTGACGCGGCGGCTGCCGCAGGTGCGCTGAGCGGCTTCTGGCCGCGGCTGGTGCGCGGCCGTCGGCTGGCGCGGAAGCCCGCGCCGCCGGCTCAGAAGCGGATGCCGGAAGTCGGTGCGGCAGGCGCCGGGGCTGGCGCGGGGCGACGGGTGGCGGTATCGGCGCTTTCGCGCGCGGCAGGCGCTTCGGCCACCGCCGGCGCCTTGGTCTCGACCAGCGAGGTGATCGCGGGCGGCTTCCAGGTCGGCGGCAGGCGGGATTCCTTGGGGTAGCCCGCCGCGTCTATATAGGCGGTCCAGTCGCTGGCATTCAGGCCGCGCAGCATCTGGTTGCCCACGCCCAGCGCCGGCAGGATGCGCCCGCCGGTGAGCTGCTCGTAGGCGCGCACGTCGTCGTCGGAAACCACACGTTTCTCGGTGAAGGGCACGCCGCGCTGCTGCAGCAGCAGCCGGCCGCTGTTGCAGGGCACGCAGTCGGGCGCCGTGTAGAGCATCACCGGGAATCGACCCACGGCCACGCGCAGGTCGGGCGGCAGTTCCGCTTCGGGCGCCGAAGACGGGCCGCCGCGCATCGGGGCCACGCGCGCGCCGGATTCGCTGGCCGGCGGTCGGTCGGTGTAGGTGACCTTGCCATCGGGGCCGACCACCTTGTACTGCGCTGCAGCAGGTAAGGCGGCCAGAACCAGCAGGGCGAAAGTCAGCGTGCGCATGGAAGGACCTCGGTCAGAACAGGGGCGGGGCCGGCAGCATGGCCGTGCGACGGCTGCCCGGAATTCGGGCAGCTTGTCCCAGACGGAAGGCTGACACAGTGCGGCGCGTGACGCCGCGGCGATCAGCCGGCCGTTCGTTGCGCAGTTTGCGCGATGCCGGCGCCGCCGTCACGCACCGGCAGCGCGTTCCGCGGCTTCCAGCGTATTGACCAGCAGCATCGTGATTGTCATGGGCCCCACGCCCCCGGGCACCGGCGTGATCCAGCCCGCCACCTGCGAGACGCCGGCGAAGTCGACGTCGCCGCACAGCTTGCCTTCGTCGTTGCGGTTGATGCCCACGTCGATGACGATCGCGCCGGGCTTGACCATGTCGGCCGTCAGCGTGCCGCGCCGGCCCACGGCCGCCACCACCACGTCGGCCTGGCGCGTGAAGGCGCCGATGTCGGGTGTCGCGCTGTGACAGACGGTCACCGTGGCGTTGGCCTGCAGCAGCAGCAGCGCCATCGGCTTGCCCACCGTGTTGCTGCGGCCGATGACCACCGCGTGCTTGCCGCGCAGCGACTGGCCGGTGGATTCGATCAGCTTCATGCAGCCGTAGGGCGTGCAGGGGCGGAAACCCGGCAGGCCGGCCATCAGGTCGCCCGCGCTCTGCACCGAGTAGCCGTCTACATCCTTGGCCGTGGAAATGGCTTCGATCACGCGCTGCGGGTTGATGTGCTTGGGCAGCGGCATCTGCACCAGGATGCCGTGGATGGACGGGTCGGCATTCAGCGCCTGGATGCGCGCCAGCAGTTCAGCCTCGGTGAATGCGGCGTCGTACTTCTCGAAGACCGAATGCAGGCCGTGGTCCTGGCAAGCCTTGACCTTGTTGCGCACGTACACGGCCGACGCCGGGTCCTCGCCGACCAGCACCACCGCCAAGCCGGGCTTGATGCCGCGCTCGGCCAGCTTGGCGGCACGCACGGCCACTTCGGCACGGATCTGCTGGGACAGCGCATTGCCATTGATCAGCTGGGCGGTCATCGGGAGGTCTCCACAAACGAGAAGGCCGCTTGATCCAGCGGCCTCGAAAAGATGGGGGAAGGCAGCAGGCCGCGTGCGTCAGGGCTTGGCGGCAGATGCGCCCAGCGCGATCTTCAGCAGATCGGCCACGGTGTTGGCGTTGAGCTTTTCCATGATGTTGGCGCGGTGCGCCTCCACCGTCTTGATGCTGATGCCCAGGTCGTCGGCGATCTGCTTGTTCAGGCGGCCGGCGACGATGCGCTCGAGCACCTGGCTCTCGCGGGTGGTCAGGCGGCCCAGCAGCGCATCGCGGCTGGCGGCTTCCTGGTGCTGGCTGAAGGCGCTGCGGGCTTCGTCGAGCATGCGCTCGACCAGGCCCAGCAGTTCTTCTTCCTTGAAGGGCTTTTCGATGAAGTCCATCGCGCCCTTCTTCATCGTGGTGACGGCCATGGGCACGTCGCCGTGGCCGGTGATGAAGACGATGGGCAGCGGGCTCTTGCGCTCCATCAGGCGGTCTTGCAGTTCGAGGCCGCTCATGCCGTCCATGCGGATGTCGGCGATGAGGCAGGCCACCTCGCGCGGGTCGAAACGCGACAGGAAGGACTCGGCGGAGTCGAAGCACTTGACCCGGTAGTCCTTGCCCTCCAGCAGCCACTGCAGCGAATCGCGCACGGCCTCGTCGTCGTCGACCACGTACACAGTACCCTTTTTCGGAATCAGGCTCATGCTCTTGTCGCAGTGGAAGGGGGGGTGGGAGACGAGGGTGCCAGGAACGAGGGCCCGTGGGCGGTGCCTGCGCCGGATTCGCTGCGCGGGTTCACGTCGACCGGCAACGTGAAGGCGAATTGGCAACCGATGATCGTCTGGCCATTGTAGAGGTTCTGCGCGCGCATCCGGCCCTGGTGCGACTCCACGATCGAGCGGCACAAGGACAGCCCGATGCCCAGGCCCTCCGACTTGGTCGAGTAGAAGGCTTCGTACAGGCGCGCGATGACTTCCTCCGGCAGGCCCGGGCCGGCGTCGGTGACGCTGAAGTCGATGACGCCGCCTTCTTCGGCCGTGTGGCGCGGGACCACGCGCAACTCGATGGTGCGGCGCGACGCCGGCAGCTGCGCGTTGTCGATGGCCTCGGCGGAGTTCTTCAGCAGGTTCAGCACCACCTGCTCGATCAGGATCGGGTCGACCATCAGCTCGGGCAGGTGTTGCGCGACGTAGCTGCGGATCACCACGTTGCGCCGCCTCAAGGCCATCACGGCGAGTTCCACCGCGTCCTCCACGATGATGCGCGGATGCGAAGGCTGGCGCTGCGGCTCGCTGCGTTTGACGAAGGCGCGGATGCGGTGAATGATCTGCCCGGCGCGCTCGGCCTGGTGCGCCGTCTTGCGCAGCGCGGTGATCAGGTCTTCCTTGCCGATGGCGTCCGCCTGCACGCGCGAGACCATGCCGCTGCAGTAGTTGTTGATGGCCGTCAGCGGCTGGTTCAGTTCGTGCGCCACGGACGAGGCCATTTCGCCCATGGTCATCAGCCGGCTGGTGATGGCGGCCCGCTCGGCCTGCTGTGCGGCCTGTTCCTCGGCTTTCAGGCGCGCGCTGACGTCGGTGGCAATGAGCATCTGCGCGATGCTGCCGTCGGTCCACTGCAGGTAGCGCGAGCGCACGTCGAACCACTTGTTGAGCGAATCGGCGTAGACCTCGCGCAGTTCGCCGCCGCGGTCGGTGAGTTCGTGTGCGGGCAGGCCGGAGAGCTCGTCGACCATGTCGTCGCGCAGCGCGTCGAAGTTGGTCGGCGACAGCCCGCCGGCCAGCATCGAATGGCCGCGTGCATCGGCGCCGAACCACAGGCGGTAGGAGCGGTTGGCGAAGAGCAGTTCGTTGCTCTGCACCGAAACCACGGAGACGGATGCGTCCAGGCCCTCCAGCACAGTCGTGAAGCGCTCGTGCGAAGCCGAGAGCTGGTCGCGGATGCGCTTGGCTTCCGTGATGTTGGTGATCGAGGTCATCCAGCCGGCCTGCTGGCCCTTGGGGTCGATCAGGCGCGAGACATACATGCGCGCGTCGAACATCTGACCGTCCTTGCGCAGCAGGCGCACCTCGATGCCGCCGGCCGGGCTGCGGCCCTGCATCTCCTGCTCGAGCAGGCGCTGGTTCTCCTCGATGCGGTCCGGCGGCCAGTAGGGGTAGGGCGGCTGGCAGCCGATCAGCTCGGCCTCGGTGAAGCCGCTCATCTGACAGAAGGCCGCGTTGACATAGGTGATGCGGCCTGCCATGTCCAGCGCGCGCATGCCGGTGAGCATGGAGTTTTCCATCGCGCGGCGGAACTGCGTCTCCTGCACCAGCGCCTGCTGGATCTGCGCGCGGCGCTGCATGTGGCGCCAGGTGCCCAGCAGCATCCACACGGTCAGGATGGACAGCGCCACGACCATCCAGAACAACGTGTTGCTGATCAGGCCGATCGATGCGCGCCAGCCTTCGCCGCGCACGACCAGGCCATTGAGAGCCGGTGTCAGCGGCGCGTCGTGGGTGATGGTGGCGCGGCGCTGCGGCTGCGCCTGCGCCAGGCCGGTGGACGAGGTGCTGGCCAGCACCGATTGCTGATCGCCAACGATCGACACCACGTGCCGCCGCGCGACGTCCGGCGGCACGAAGTGCCGCAGCAGCGAGGCCACGGAATATTCGACGATCAGCACGCCGGAGAAGCGCCCGCGGTTGATCAGCGGCACATGCAGCTGGAACAGGGATTGGCCGCTGCCGTCGCGGTAGCCGGCCGTGTAGACCGGCTGGCGCTGGTCGCGCGCTGCCTTGAAGGCGCGCTCCGACGGGTTGTCCACGTTGGCTGAGGGCAGCACCGCCAGGGCAGATTCCGGCAGGCTGTCCAGATCGCTCTGAAAACTGGGCGATCGATGGCTGGCGCGCAAGCTGCGGTTGGCGCCGATCCAGTGCACCAGGTTGATCTCGGGGCGGTCGCGCACGAAGCCGATGGCCTGACCCGCAAAGTCATCGGTGTCGATCTCGCGCGAGACCAGCTCGCGGGCGATGAGATAGACCTGTTCCTGGTTGTCGATCAGGCGCAGGCCGATCTGCTGCTGGGTGATCTCGGTGTCGCGCCGCACGGACTCGGTCTCACGCTCCATTTCCTCATTGCGCAAGTACCAGAACGCCGAGATGATGGCCGCGAGAAAGAGCAGCACCGAGGCCAGCGGAGCCAAGGTGGCGTAGCGGTCCTGACGGGCCGGCGACTGTTTGCCCCACCAGCGCCCGAGCAGCCACTGCCAACGTGGAACGGGTGTGGCGGGGCGGGTCGGTGCGGGTTCGACGGGGGACGTCATGCTGGGGATTATCCGGGTGCCCGGTCACGGGTCATTCCGGCTCATGGTTGTGTTGAATTTCATAATGTGGCAATCATGGTCACTATTTGAAATTCAAAACGACTTGTGCCACACTTCGTGCCACTCACCCACAACGACAGGCACCGCCTGCAAGGAGACCCCCTGATGTCCGGCGTATCCGAACCCGCCCGCGCCTCCACAGCCGCCGATGGCGACGCCCAGGAAACCCGTGAATGGATCGAGGCGCTGCAGGCGGTGATCGCCGCCGACGGCCCCGAACGCGCGCACTTCCTGCTGGACAAACTGATCGACGAAGCGCGGCAGGCCGGCATCGACACCCCGTATTCCGCCAACACGGCCTACGTCAACACGATCCCCGCGATCGACGAAGAACGCTGCCCCGGCAATATCGAGGTCGAAGAGCGGCTGCGCGCCTACATGCGCTGGAACGCCATGGCCATGGTCGTCAAGGCCAATCGCCACAACCCGGCCGACGGCGGCGACCTGGGCGGGCACATCGGCTCGTTTGCCTCGCTGGCGCACATGTTCGGCGCGGGCTTCAACCACTTCTGGCATGCCGAGGGCGAGAACCACGGCGGCGACTGCGTGTACTTCCAGGGCCACGTCGCCCCGGGCATCTATGCCCGCGCCTTCATGGAAGGCCGTCTGACCGAGGAACAGCTGCTGCATTTCCGACAGGAAGTCGAAGGCAACGGGCTGTCGAGTTATCCGCACCCCAAGCTGATGCCTGGCTTCTGGCAGTTCCCGACGGTGTCGATGGGCCTGGGCCCGCTGATGGCCATCTACCAGGCGCGTTTCCTGAAGTACCTGCACGCCCGCGGCATCGCCGACACCAGCAACCGCAAGGTCTGGGTCTTCTGCGGCGACGGCGAGATGGACGAGCCCGAGAGCCTGGGCGCCATCGGCCTGGCCGCGCGCGAAAACCTCGACAACCTGATCTTCGTCATCAACTGCAACCTGCAGCGCCTGGACGGTCCGGTGCGCGGCAACGGCAAGATCATCCAGGAGCTGGAGTCCGAGTTCCGCGGCGCGGGCTGGAACGTGCTGAAGGTGATCTGGGGCAGCAACTGGGACCCGCTGCTGGCGCGCGACAAGGACGGTGCGCTGCGCAAGGTCATGATGGACACGCTGGACGGCGACTACCAGGCCTTCAAGGCCAATGACGGCGCCTATGTCCGCAAGCACTTCTTCGGGCGCGATCCGCGCGCGCTGGAAATGGTGGCCAAGCTGACGGACGAACAGATCTGGGAACTGCGCCGCGGCGGCCACGACCCGCAGAAGGTCTATGCGGCCTTCCAGCGCGCGGTCAACCACCAGGGCCAGCCCACGGTGCTGCTGGTCAAGACCGTCAAGGGCTTCGGCATGGGCAAGTCCGGTGAAGGCAAGATGGCCGTGCACCAGACCAAGAAGCTCACGGACGACGACATCCGCGCCTTCCGCGACCGCTTCAACATCCCCATCCCGGACAGCGAGCTGCCCAAGCTGCCCTTCTACAAGCCGGCCGACGACACGCCGGAGATGCGCTACCTGCACGAGCGCCGCAAGGCCCTGGGCGGCTACCTGCCTCACCGCCGCACGCGCGCCGACGAGCAGCTGGCCGTGCCGCCGCTGGACACCTTCAAGAGCGTGCTGGAGCCCACGGCCGAAGGCCGCGAGATTTCCACCACGCAGGCCTATGTGCGCTTCCTGACGCAGCTGCTGCGCGACAAGGAACTGGGCTCGCGCGTCGTGCCCATCCTGGTGGACGAGGCACGCACCTTCGGCATGGAAGGCCTGTTCCGCCAGATCGGCATCTACAACCCCGCAGGTCAGCAGTACACGCCGGTCGACAAGGACCAGGTCATGTACTACCGCGAGGACAAGGCCGGGCAGATCCTGCAGGAAGGCATCAACGAAGCCGGCGGCATGAGCAGCTGGATCGCTGCGGCCACGAGCTACAGCACCAGCAACCGCATCATGGTGCCGTTCTACGTGTATTACTCGATGTTCGGCTTCCAGCGCGTGGGCGACCTGGCCTGGGCGGCCGGCGACATGCAGGCGCGTGGCTTCCTGCTGGGCGGCACCTCGGGCCGCACGACGCTCAATGGCGAAGGCCTGCAGCACGAAGACGGCCACAGCCACATCCTGGCTGGCACCATCCCCAACTGCATCAGCTACGACCCGACCTTCGCGCACGAGGTGGGCGTGATCCTGCACCACGGCCTCAAGCGCATGGTCGAGAAGCAGGACAACGTCTACTACTACATCACCCTGCTCAACGAAAACTACCCGATGCCCGGCCTGGTGCCCGGCACGGAAGAGCAGATCCTGCGCGGCATGTACCTGCTGGAAGAAGGTGCCAAGCGCACCCCACGGGTCAACCTGCTGGGCAGCGGCACCATCCTGCGCGAGAGCATGGAAGCCCGCAAGCTGCTCGAGGCCGACTGGGGCGTGGCCGCCAATGTCTGGAGCTGCCCGAGCTTCAACGAGCTGGCACGCGACGGCCAGGACTGCGAGCGCTGGAACCTGCTGCACCCCACGCACGAGCCGCGCATGCCCTTCGTGGCGCAGCAGCTGCTGCCGCATGCCGGGCCGGTGGTCGCGTCGACCGACTACATGCGCAACTATGCCGAGCAGATCCGCGGCTTCATTCCGAAGGGTCGTGTCTACAGGGTGCTGGGAACCGACGGCTTCGGCCGCAGCGATTTCCGCAGCAAGCTGCGCGAACACTTCGAGGTCAACCGCTACTACATCGCCGTGGCCGCGCTGAAGGCACTGTCCGAGGAGGGCACGGTGCCGGCCTCGCGCGTGGCCGAAGCCATCCACCGCTACGGCCTTCGTGTCGAGCGCATCAACCCGCTGCACGCCTGAACCCCACGACGGAGACAACACAACATGGCAATGGTGGAAGTCAAGGTTCCGGACATCGGGGACTTCAAGGACGTGGCCGTCATCGAGCTGCTGGTCAAACCGGGCGACACGATCGCCGCGGAGCAGTCGCTGATCACGGTGGAATCGGACAAGGCGTCGATGGAAATTCCGTCGTCGCATGCCGGGGTGCTGCGCGAACTGCGCGTGGCGCTGGGTGACAAGGTCAACCAGGGCTCGGCGCTGGCACTGCTGGAAGTGGCCGATGGCGCCGCGGCCGCCGCCCCGGCGCCTGCTGCGGCAGCGCCCGTGCAGGCTGAACTGCCGATTCTGACGGCGGTGGTCGAGGACGCGTCGCCTGTGGTGGCTGGAGGCCCGGTCGAGGTGCGCGTGCCCGACATCGGCGACTTCAAGGACGTCGCCGTCATCGAGATCTTCGTCAAGCCCGGCGATACCGTGAAGGTCGAACAAAGCCTGGTCACGGTGGAAAGCGACAAGGCGTCGATGGAGATTCCCTCGTCGCGGGCCGGCGTGGTGAAGTCCGTGCATGTGGCGCTGGGCGACAAGCTCAACCAGGGTTCGCTGGTCGTGGTGCTCGAGGGCGCAGCCGGCGTCGCGCCGGCGGCGTTGGCGGCCGCGGCTGCACCCGCTGCCGCACCCGCGGTCTCGGCTGCTGCCGCGGCACCGGTTGCGGCTGCGACCGCTGCCGTGGCGACGCCCGCTGCCGCGCCGGCGCATCTGCCCGGCAGCGGGCCGGTGCTCGGGTTGCCGCATGCCTCACCGGCCATCCGCCGCCTGGCGCGTGAGCTGGGCGTGCCGCTGGCGGAGGTTCAGGGCTCGGGCGGCAAGGGCCGCATCACCCAGGCCGACGTCGAAGGCTTCGTCAAGCGCGTGATGAGCGGCGACGTTCAGACCGCGGCGCAGAAGGCCAAGGCGCCGGCTGCCCCGGCCGCAAGCGCCGCTGCAGCCGGCGGCGCCTTCCCCGGCCTGCTGCCCTGGCCGCAGGTGGACTTCGCCAAGTTCGGCCCGGTCGAGCGCAAGGACCTCTCGCGCATCAAGAAGATCAGCGGCGCCAACCTGCACCGCAACTGGGTCGTGATCCCGCACGTCACCAACCACGACGACGCGGACATCACCGAGCTCGAAGCCTTCCGCGTGCAGCTGAACAAGGAAAACGAGAAGTCCGGCGTCAAGGTCACGATGCTGGCCTTCCTGATCAAGGCCTGCGTGGCCGCGCTGAAGAAGTTCCCCGAGTTCAATGCCAGCCTGGACGGCGAGCAGCTCGTGATGAAGAGCTACTTCCACATCGGCTTCGCGGCGGACACGCCCAACGGCCTGGTCGTGCCGGTCATCAAGGACGCCGACAAGAAGGGCATCTTCCAGATCAGCCAGGAGATGGGCGATCTGGCCAAGAAGGCGCGCGACGGCAAGCTCGGGCCGGCCGACATGAGCGGCGGCTGTTTCAGCATCAGCTCCCTGGGCGGCATCGGCGGACGGTATTTCACGCCGATCATCAATGCGCCCGAAGTCTCGATCCTGGGCGTGTGCCGCAGCAGCATCGAGCCGCGCTGGAACGAGGAGAAGGAGAAGTTCCTGCCGCGCCTGATCCTGCCACTGAGCCTGAGCTGGGACCACCGCGTCATCGACGGTGCGTCGGCAGCGCGGTTCAACGCCTATCTGGGTCAGATCCTGGCGGATTTCCGCCGCGTGCTGCTGTAAGGGGCCCGGATGACCACGATTGCTGTCGTCCGCAAGGGCGGCCAGGTGGCCATTGCCGGGGACTCGCTGGTGACCTTCGGGGATACCCGCCTGCCGCACGGCTACGAGGCCAATGACAAGGTCTTCCGCATCGGCGGTTCATGGGTCGGCATGGCCGGCACGACCGCGCATTTCCCGGTGCTGCGCAAGGCGCTCAGCGCCTTGCCGGCCGAGGAACTGAAGCTCGATTCGCGTGACGGCCTGTTCGAAACCTTCCTGAAGCTGCATCCCAAGCTGAAGGAAACCTACTTCCTGAACCCGAAGGAAGAGGATGCGGACCCCTACGAGAGCAGCCAGTTCACGGTGCTGGTGGCCAATGCCGGCGGGATCTTCGGCGTCTACTCGTACCGCGAGGTCTTCGAGTTCGACCGCTTCTGGTCCATCGGCTCGGGCCGTGCCTTTGCGCTGGGCGCCATGCACGCGGCCTACGCCGGCAAGGCCAGCGCGCGCGAGATCGCGGAGATCGGCGTGCGCGCCGGGTGCGAATTCGACAAGAACTCGGGCCTGCCGGTGAAGGCCCACACGATCAAACTCAAAGGATGACAGCCATGGCCCTGGTGGACGTGAAGGTGCCCGATATCGGCGATTTCAAGGACGTGGCGGTCATCGAGCTGCTGGTCAAGCCGGGTGATGCGGTGAAGGTCGAGCAGAGCCTGGTGACGGTGGAAAGCGACAAGGCGTCGATGGAGATCCCGTCGTCGCACGCCGGCATCGTCAAGGAACTGAAAGTCGTGCTGGGCGACAAGGTCAACGAGGGCTCGCTGCTGCTGGTGCTGGAGGCCGAGGCGGGCGCGACGGCTGCGCCCGCAGCGCCGGCGCCGGCGCCCGTTTCTGCGGCACCGGCTGCGGGGGCCGCGCCGGCCGTCGTGACGGCAGCCGCTTCGTCGGTGCCGGCCTTCGAAGGCAGCGCCGACCTGCAATGCGACGTGCTCGTGCTCGGCGCGGGACCTGGCGGTTATTCCGCGGCCTTTCGCGCCGCCGATCTGGGCCTGAAGGTCGTGCTGGTCGAGCGTTATGCCACGCTGGGCGGCGTGTGCCTGAACGTGGGCTGCATCCCCAGCAAGGCGCTGCTGCACGTGGCCTCGGTGATGGACGAGGTCTCGCACATGGCCGACCTCGGTGTGGCCTACGGCAAGCCCACGGTCGACATCGACAAGCTGCGCGGCCACAAGGAAAAGGTCATCGGCAAGCTCACCGGCGGCCTGGCGGCGATGGCCAAGATGCGCAAGGTGACCGTCGTGCGCGGCTACGGCGCCTTCGTCGGGCCCAACCACGTGCGCGTGGAAGAAACCACCGGCGAAAGCCAGGCCAAGACTGGCCAGTCGCAGGTGATCGCGTTCCAGCGCTGCATCATCGCGGCGGGCAGCCAGGCCGTGCGGCTGCCGTTCATGCCCGAAGACCCGCGTGTGGTCGACAGCACCGGTGCGCTGGAACTGCAGGCGGTGCCCCAGCGCATGTTGATCCTGGGCGGCGGCATCATCGGCCTGGAAATGGGCACGGTCTACAGCACGCTGGGCGCGCGCCTGGATGTGGTGGAGATGATGGACGGTCTGATGCCGGGCGCGGACCGCGACCTGGTGAAGGTCTGGCAGAAGTTGAACGCGCCGCGCTTCGACTATCTGATGACGAAGACCAAGACCGTCGCCGCGCGCGCGACGCCCCAGGGCATCGAAGTGACGTTCGAAGGCGAAAGTGCACCGCCACCGCAGACCTACGACCTGGTGCTGCAGGCCGTGGGCCGAAGCCCGAACGGCAAGAAGATCGCTGCCGACAAGGCTGGCGTGGCCGTCTCCGACCGCGGTTTCATCGGGGTCGACATCCAGATGCGCACGAACGTGCCGCACATCTTCGCCATCGGCGACATCGTCGGCCAGCCCATGCTGGCGCACAAGGCCGTGCACGAGGCGCATGTGGCCGCCGAAGTCATCGCCGGTGAATTGACGGGCGACAAGGCCCTGGCCAGCGCCGCATTCAATGCGCGCGTGATTCCCAGCGTGGCCTACACCGACCCGGAAATCGCCTGGGTCGGCCTCACCGAGGACCAGGCCAAGGCGCAGGGCATCAAGGTCAAGAAGGGCCTGTTCCCCTGGACGGCCTCCGGCCGCGCCATCGCCAACGGCCGCGACGAAGGCTTCACCAAGCTGCTGTTTGACGATTCGCCCGAGGCGCACGGCCACGGCCGCATCCTGGGCGGCGGCATCGTCGGCACGCACGCGGGCGACATGATCGGCGAGGTGGCGCTGGCCATCGAGATGGGCGCGGACGCCGTGGACATCGGCAAGACCATCCACCCGCACCCTACGCTGGGCGAGAGCCTGGGCCTGGCTGCGGAAGCGGCCCACGGGTCCTGCACGGATCTGCCGCCGGCACGGCGCTGAACCGGCAGCGGGCCCATGGCGGCCCGTCCAAGCTCAAGATTGGGCCGTAAAACCCGATCAATTCGCCCATGGAGGGCATCTGCGCGCGCGTGGCTCCCGGCCCCGCGCACGCCGGGTCGCCGTCGCCGCACGCCTGGGCGCGATGCGCGCGGGTGCTTCGGCCGCTGCTTCGCCATGTGCTGCCCTTGCTGCTGGCGGCCGTGCTTGCACTGGCCAGCGGGCCCTCGGCCGGAGCGCTGAACCTCGCGCGGATGCTGCAGGCGTCGAAGGCCATGGGGCCGCGCGCCGAGCGTGCCGGTGTCGATCTGCGCGATCTGCTGGCCCGCCTGGGTCCGCTGGACGAGTCCGCGCGGCTCGAGCAGGTCAACGCCTATGTCAATCGCCGGCTGTCCTTTGCCGAAGACCAGCAGGTATGGGGACAAATGGATTACTGGGCTAGCCCTTTGGAGTCGCTGGCGCGCGGTCAAGGCGATTGCGAGGACTACGCGATCGCCAAATACTTCACGTTGACGGCCAGCGGCATCCCGGCGGCGCGGCTGCGGCTGGTCTACGTGCGGGCGGTGCTGCCGGCGCAGACGGGCGTGCCCTCCACCGTTCTTCCGCACATGGTGCTGGCGTACTACGCAGACAATGATGTCGACCCCATGATCCTCGACAACCTCGTTGGCCACATCCGGCAGGCCTCGCGCCGCACGGACCTGACGCCTGTCTTCAGCTTCAACAGCGAAGGCCTGTGGAACAGCACGGGCCCCCGTTCCGCGGGCGATCCGCAGGTGCGGCTGTCGCGCTGGCGGGATCTGCTGGCCAAGGCCGCGGCGGAGGGATTCGAATGACGGACAACCGGGGTCGGCCATGTCGATGATTCGCCAGATCGCGCTGATTCTCGCGGCCGTGGTGCTGCTGGCCATCGGCGGCAGCGTGGCCGTGGGCTGGTTCAGCACGCGCCAGGGGCTGCAGGAGCAGTGGGAGGTGCGCAATGCCGACGCTGCCACGATGCTGGCGCTGGCGCTGACGCAGCAAAAGGGCGACCCGGCGCTGATGGAACTGGTCGTGCTGGCGCAGTTCGACACCGGCCATTACCGCCGCGTGCAGCTGGTGGCACCTGACGGGCGTGTGCTGGTGGCGCGCGAAGCGGCGGTCTCGACCGGCAGCGCGCCAGCCTGGTTTGCGCACCTGGCCGACATGCAGGTGCCCCCGGGAACCGCCATCGTCACCGACGGCTGGCGCACGATCGGCCGCGTGCTCGTCGACAGCCCCTCGGCCTGGGCCTACGACGGCCTGTGGAGCGCCTTGTTGCGCACCACCGGCTGGCTGGTGCTGGTGGGCCTGGCCGCGCTGGGGGTGGCGGTGGCCGCGGTCGGCCGCTGGCGGGAAGGACTGGCGCGCGTACTGGGGCAGGCGAACGCACTCGAGAGCGGCCGCTTCCAGGAATTGCCCGAACCGGCGACGGCCGAACTGCGCGGGCTGACCGCGGGCATGAATGCCATGGTGCGGCGCATCCACGCGGTCTTCGACGAACACTCGGCGCAGCTCGCAGCGCTGCAGCGACAGGTGCAAAGCGACGCACTGACGGGCCTGGCCAATCGGCGCCACTTCATGGCACGCCTGGAAGCGGCATTGGACGGCGCCAGTTCGGACGCGGACGCCACCGGCGAGCCCGCCGACGGCCCGCGGCGCGGCGGCCTGCTGCTGGTGCGACTGACCGACCTCGAAGGCCTCAACGCGCGCCTGGGCCACGCGGTGGTCGACCGCCTGCTGGCCGCCATGGGCGAGGTGCTGCAGACCTATCCGCAGCACGTGGACGGTGCTTTTGCCGGCCGTATGAATGGCCGCGACCTGGTGCTGTTCCTGCCGGTCAACGGTATCGCCAACGAAACCGCGCTGGCTTTGCAGCAGGCCCTGTCGACCGTGCTGTCGGTGATCGAGCCGAGCGTGTCGGTGTGCATCGGCGGCGTGGATGGCCTGCGCGCCGACGGCGCCTCGGACGCGCTGGCGCGTGCCGATGAAGCCCTGGCCCGAGCCGAGTGCGAAGGGCCACCCGGCGTGCAGGTCATGGACCTGGCCGACGGCGCCGGCATCGGTGAGACTGAATGGCGCGAGCGCCTGACGCGCGCCCTGGACAACGGGCGCACACGCATCGCCGAATTCCCGGTCATGCTGCGCGACGGCCGCGTGGTGCACCTGGAGTGCCCGCTGCGTGTGCAGCTGGAAGCCGAGGGGCCTTATGTGCGCGCCGCGCGCTGGCTGCCGATGGCCTCGCGCGGGCAGCTGATGGACCGCGTGGACATGGCCGCGGCGCGCCTGGCGCTGGCCGCCATCGCGCAGGACGGCCGGCCGCGCTGCGTGCACGTGTCGTCCGCGGCGCTGGCCGATGCGGGCTTCGTCCACGAGCTCGAACGCCGCCTGGCCGCCGTGCCGCAGGCCGCGGGCAAACTGTCCATCGAAGTCGACGAGATGGCCACGGCGCACTGGCGGCGCTGGCGCGATGCCGCCGAACGCTGGCGCCCGCTGGGTGTGCGCCTGGGCATCGACAACACCGGCCGCGCGCTGGAAGCCCTGGCCGATGCGCGCAGCTACGGCGTGGACTACTTGAAGATCGACGGCCGCTTCATTCGCGGCCTGGCCAACGATCCGGCGCTCAACGACTTCGCGCGGCAGCTCGTCGTCACGGCGCGTGCGATGGGCGTGGCGCTGTATGCCGAGGGCGTCGACGACCTGCAGGACCTGCGCCACCTGTGGCAGATCGGGTTCGACGGGGCGACGGGCCCGGCGGTCACGGCCTCGCGCTGATCAGGTCGCCTGCATCGGCGGCGGCGTGATGCGCCGCGCGATATCGCCGGGGCCCGAGGGGTTCAGGCGATATCGCCGCAGTGCAGGCTGTACTGGCCCTGGCGCCGATCGGCGAAGAAGCGCTCCAGCGTCACGCGCACGGTGCGGAAGGCGATCTGGTCCCAGGGCACTTCGTTCTCGAAGAACAGCCGCGCTTCCAGCGACTCGCTGCCGGGCGCGAAGTCGGTGTCCAGCAGGCGCGCGCGGTAGAACAGGTGCACCTGGCCGACGCGCACGACATTCAGCACCGTGTACAGGCCCTGCATCTCCACGCGTGCGCCGGCCTCTTCGATGGTCTCGCGCAGCGCGCCGGCTTCGGTGCTTTCGCCGAGTTCCATGAAGCCCGCGGGCAAGGTCCAGAAGCCATGGCGTGGTTCGATCGCACGCCGGCACAGCAGCACCTGTTCGCCCCAGACGGGCAGTGTGCCGACGACGTTCAGCGGGTTTTCGTAGTGGATCTCGCCGCAGGCGCCACAGATGGCGCGCTCGCGGTTGTCGTCGGGCGGGATACGGTACTCGACGGCCGTTCCGCAGTTCCGGCAGTGTTTGATGCGGGGGCGGATCAGCATGCGCCCAGTGTAGCGATGCGGCGGCCATGGCATCATCGTCGCACCCTCATCCGCAGCCTTTGCAGGTACTGACCATGTCACTCGTCTTTGCGGCGCCCGCGCCTGTCACCGTTCCCGTGGCCGGCGGTGGCGAATTCCCCGTGCACCGCATCTACTGCGTCGGCCGCAACTATGCCGAGCACGCGCAGGAGATGGGTTTCACCGGGCGCGAGCCGCCGTTTTTCTTCATGAAGCCGGCCGATGCGATCGTGCAAGTGGCCGATGGCCAGACGGGTTCGATCCCGTACCCGACGCTCACCAAGAACCTGCACCACGAGGTCGAACTGGTCGTGGCGATCGGGCAGGGCGGCGCCGGCATCAAGGCCGCGGACGCGGCGCGGCACATCTTCGGCTACGCCGTGGGCCTGGACATGACCCGCCGCGACCTGCAGAACGAGATGAAGAAGCAGGGCCGCCCGTGGTGCATCGGCAAGGCCTACGACCACAGCGCGCCGATCGGGCCGATCCACCGCGCCGCCGCCACGGGCGAACTCGCGCGCGGGGCGATCACGCTGTCGGTCAATGGTGCGGTCAAGCAGAAGGGCGATCTGTCCGAGCTGATCTGGAACGTCGCCGAGACCATCGAATACCTGAGCGCCGCCTGGACCCTGCAGCCCGGCGACCTGATCTTCACGGGCACGCCGGCCGGTGTGGGCGCCGTGGTCGCCGGTGACACGATGGAAGCCCAGATCGCGGGTTTGGGCAGCCTGCGCGTCGCCGTGGTCTGAACCTGGCCGGAGCCGCACGCACCATGGAACTGTTCAACTATTTCCGCTCATCGGCGTCGTACCGGGTACGCATCGCGCTGGCGCTCAAGGGCGTTGAATACAACTACCGCTCGGTGCATCTGCCGAAGAACGAGCAGTTGTCCGAGTCGTACGCCGCCGTCTCGGCGTCGCGCCTGGTGCCGCTGCTGCGCGACGGTGACCGCATCGTCACGCAGTCGCTGGCGATCATCGAATGGCTCGACGAGACGCATCCGCAGCCGCCCCTGCTGCCTGCCGACGCGGATGGCCGCGCGCGGGTGCGCGCGCTGAGCTACGACATCGCCTGCGAGATCCACCCGCTGAACAACCTGCGCGTGCTGCGTTTCCTGACCAAGGACCTGAAGCTCAGCGAGGACGACAAGAACCGCTGGTACCGCCACTGGGTGGAGACCGGGCTCGAGGTCGTGGAGCGCCGCCTCGCTGCCCAGCCCTCGACCTACTGCCACGGCGACACGCCGACGATGGCCGATTGCGTGTTGGTGCCGCAAATCTTCAATGCGCAGCGCTTCGATTGCCGGCTGGACCACGTGCCGCACGTGATGCGCGTGCATGAGGCCTGCATGAAGCTCGATGCCTTCGAGCGCACGCGGCCCGAGGCCTGCCCGGATGCCGAGTGAGGCGCCCGGCGGCCTCGCGGTCGCCTGGCCTTTTGGTCCGTCGGTGCGTGCGCACATGTCGACGCGCGCCGGCGGCGCCAGCACGGGGCCCTACGCCGGACTCAATCTCGGCGCGCACGTGGGCGACGACGCCGCTGCCGTGCAACTCAACCGTCAGCGATGGGCCGCTTCGATGCAGGCCACGCCCGTCTGGCTGCAGCAGGTGCACGGCACGATGGTGGTCGATGCGGTGGATGTGGTCGAAGGCCGCGCGGGCCCGGCGGATGCTGTCTTCAGCACGCAGCCCGGGCTGGCCTGCACGGTGCTCGTGGCCGACTGCCTGCCGGTGCTGATGGCCGACGCGCAGGGGCGTTGTGTGGCCGCCGCGCACGCGGGTTGGCGTGGCCTGGCAGCCGGCGTGCTCGAGAACACGCTGACGGCCGTGTGTGGCGCGTCCGGTGCGTCCACCGGCGAGGTGACCGCGTGGCTCGGCCCCTGCATCGGCCCGCGGTCGTTCGAGGTCGGTGACGACGTGAGCGACGCCTTCGGGGCACAGGGCGCGCCTTACTTCCGCGCGCACCGGCGGCGCGACGGCTCGCCGGCATGGCTGGCCGACCTGCCGGGGCTGGCGCGCATGCGCCTGGCTGCCGCCGGGGTCGCGCGTATCGAAGGCGGCCAGTGGTGCACGGTCGAGGACGCCGACCGGTTTTTTTCGTACCGCCGTGACGGCGTGACGGGCCGCCTCGCGGCGTCGATCGCGCGCGTCTGATGGCCGCGCCGGACCCGCGCGCGACGGCGCGCGGGTGCCGCGTTCAGGGTGCAGGGGGCGGCGGCTCGGCCTCGCCGGCCAGCCGCGCTGCGCGGCGCTTGCGCATCGGCGTACCCAGGATATAGAGCAGGACAACCAGCGGCAGGATGCCGTACAAGAGCAAGGTGAAGGCCGCGCCGAGCAGCGTGCCTTGCGGCGACTGGGCCTCGGCGATGGCCATCATCAACACGACGTACATCCAGCCCAGCGCGATCAGGTACATGATGAAATTGAATTCCGTAATGCGAGAATTGACGTCATAGTTCGGTAAGCTGCCAATCCTACAGTCGCCACAAAAGGGGTGCTCGACGGGTCGCAGAACCGGAGCATCACCAGATTTCAGCAGGAGACAAGCGCGTGGACACACAGCCCTCAATGGCCTTCATGGCGCAGCATGCGCAGGCCTTCGGCCAATCCATCGGTGACACCTTGAAGGCGCTGGGCGGAAGCTCCGTCCCGCCCGCCACCTGGCTCAGCCTGCAGGCCGAGTACCTGAAAGGCGCCGCCGAGATCTGGAACCAGGCCGTCGGCGGTGGCGTGATCCCGGGGGCCGACAAGCCCGCCGCCAAGCCGGTCATCAAGGACCGCCGTTTCTCCAGCGAGGCCTGGGCCAGCAATCCCAGCACCGCCTACGTCGCGCAGATGTACCTGCTCAATGCGCGCACGCTGATGTCGCTGGCCGAAGCCGTGCAGGGCGATGCCAAGACCCGGGCACGCGTGCGCTTCGCTGTGCAGCAGTGGATCGATGCC
Source organism: Pseudomonadota bacterium (assembly GCA_963205115.1). Taxonomy (GTDB): domain Bacteria; phylum Pseudomonadota; class Gammaproteobacteria; order Burkholderiales; family Burkholderiaceae_C; genus Rubrivivax. The sequence goes on from CAUJHV010000037.1 coordinate 38,118, forward strand.
TCCAGCCCCAGCAACTTCCTGGCGACCAATCCCGATGCGCTGAAGCTGGCGGTCGAGACGCAGGGCGACAGCCTGAACCGCGGCATGCAGCAGCTGCTGGAGGACGTCAAGAAGGGCCACGTCTCGCAGACCGACGAGAGCGTGTTCGAAGTCGGCCGCAACGTGGCTTCTTCCGAAGGCGCTGTCGTCTTCGAGAACGAGTTCTTCCAGCTCATCGAATACAAGCCCACGACGGCCAAGGTGCACGAGCGCCCGATGCTCTTCGTGCCGCCCTGCATCAACAAGTACTACATCCTCGATCTGCAGCCGGAGAACTCCGTCATCGGCTACACCGTGGCCAATGGACATCGCCTGTTCGTCGTGAGCTGGCGCAATCCGGACGAGACCATGGTCGAGAAGACCTGGGACGATTACATCGAAAACGGCCCGATCGCCGCCATCGATGCGGTGCGCGGCATCACTGGCGCGCAGACGATCAACACGCTGGGCTTCTGCGTCGGCGGCACCATCCTGGCCACCGCGCTGGCCGTGCTGGCCGCCCGCAAGCAGCATCCTGCCCATTCGCTGACCCTGCTGACCACGCTGCTGGACTTCAGCGACAACGGCGTGCTGGACATCTTCGTGGACGAGGCCGCGGTGCAGCTGCGCGAGATGACCATCGGCGCCGAAGCCCCGAGCGGCCCCGGCATGCTCAAGGGCAAGGAACTGGCCACCACCTTCAGCTTCCTGCGGCCCAACGACCTGGTGTGGAACTACGTCGTCGGCAACTACCTCAAGGGCGAGGCGCCCCCGCCGTTCGACCTGCTGTACTGGAACGGCGACTCGACCAATCTGCCCGGTCCGATGTACTGCTGGTATCTGCGCCACACCTACCTGCAGAACGAGCTGAAGATTCCCGGTCGCCTGACGGTCTGCGGCGAGAAGGTCGACCTCGGCGCGATCAAGGCGCCGGTGTATGTCTACGGCTCGCGTGAAGACCACATCGTGCCCTGGACCTCGGCCTACCGCAGCGTGCCGCTGTTCACCGGCGCGCCCAGCGGCCGCGGCAAGGGCGTGCGATTCGTTCTGGGTGCATCGGGCCACATCGCCGGCGTGATCAACCCGCCTGCCGCCAAGAAGCGCAGCTACTGGTCCAACAGCCAGCTGCCGGCCAAGGCCGAGGACTGGTTCAGCTCCGCCACCGAACACGCGGGCAGCTGGTGGCCGGATTGGTCGCAGTGGCTCGAGCCGCTGGGTGGCAAGCTGGTCGCCGCACCGAAGGGCTACGGCAACCGCAGCTACAAGGTGATCGAGCCTGCACCGGGTCGCTACGTCAAGGTCAAGGCCTGACGCACGTCGGACGCTGCCGTGCGGCAGCGTCTCCATAGGGACCACCCCGGTTGACCGGCAGGCTGCGCCGGGCGACCCTCGGTCTCATCTACACACTGGATCCAAGGAGCAATGGAATGGCACAAAAAGTGGCTTACGTGACGGGCGGCATGGGCGGCATCGGGACCGCGATCTGCCAGCGTCTGGCCAAGGAAGGCTTTACGGTCATCGCCGGTTGCGGCCCGAGCCGTGACTTCGTCAAGTGGCTGGACGAGCAGAAGGCCCTGGGCTACAGCTTCCATGCGTCGGTAGGCAACGTCGCTGATTGGGAATCGACCGTTGCGGCCTTCGCGAAGGCCGTGGCCGAGCATGGCCCGATTGACGTGCTGGTCAACAACGCCGGCATCACGCGCGACCGCATGTTCCTGAAGATGACGCCCGAAGACTGGAAGGCGGTCATCGACACCAACCTCAACAGCATGTTCAACGTGACCAAGCAGGTCGTGCCGGGCATGGTCGAAAAGGGCTTTGGCCGGATCATCCAGATCAGCTCGGTCAACGGCGAGAAGGGCCAGGCCGGCCAGACGAACTACTCGGCGGCCAAGGCCGGCATGCACGGCTTCACGATGGCGCTGGCGCAGGAACTGGCGGCCAAGGGCGTCACGGTCAACACCGTGAGCCCGGGCTACATCGGCACGGACATGGTCCGTGCGATCAAGCCCGAAGTGCTGGAAAAGATCGTCGCGACGATCCCCGTGAAGCGCCTGGGCACGCCCGAGGAAATCGGCTCCGTCGTGGCCTGGCTGGCGGGCGAAGACTCCGGCTTCACGACCGGCGCCGACTTCTCCTGCAACGGCGGCCTTCACATGGGGTGACCGTGGACGAGAAACCGTGCCTGCGCACGGTTTCTCGCCTCGGTCACCGGGCGAGCTCTGCGAGCCCGTGGGGTGCGGTCCGAGTCAGCGGGCGCTTCGGCGCCCTTTTTTCATTCCGTCACGCCGGCCAGGAAGAACTTGATCAAGCCCTTGGCTGCAAAGCCCAGCAGCCCGAAGCCCAGCGCCAGGAAGAGCACGAAGGTGCCGAACTTCCCCGCCTTCGACTCGCGCGCGAGCTGGAAGATGATGAAGACCATGTAGAGCATGAAGGCCGTGACACCGAACGTCAGGCCGAACCATGCAATCTGCTCTTCGGTGAAGTCCATCATCGGGAAGCCTCAGTCGCGCGGCGCAATCGCCGAGGCTTCGACCAGGTCCTTGTAGGCATGCCAGCTGGCATGCGCCAGCCAGGGCACGACAAACACCAGTCCGGCCAGCGCGGTGGCCATGCCCAGGCCGGTCAGGCCCATGATCAGCGCTGCCCACAGCGCCATCGGCGCGGGGTTCTCCAGGACGACGCGCCAGCTCGTGAAGACGGCCGTGAGTACGCCGATCTTGCGGTCCAGCAGCAGCGGCATCGAGATCACGCTGGAGGCGAACACCGGCGCAGCCATCACGCCGCCCAGCATCAGCCAGGCCTCGAACAGGTGCGAGCGGTCGTTCAGCATCACGTGCTTGAGGAATTCCTGCGGGTTGCGCACCGGTGCATCGGTAAAGCCGGTGATCAGCGCGGCGGAGGTCATCACCCAGCCTGTTCCGGCCAGCGCCAGCAGCAGACCGAAGATCACCAGCTGGCCGTGCTGCGGCCGCCAGGCGGCCAGCGCGTCGCGCAGCGTGGGCTGACGGCCGCGGCCGAGTTCGCGGCTGATGCGGTACAGGCCCGTGGCCACCACGGGTGCGACCAGCATGAAGCCGCTGAAGGCGCCAGCCAGCAGCCAGAAGCGCTCACGCGCCCAGGCGATGAGCAGCGCGCCGAACAGCGCGGCCGCCAGGCCGTGGGTGAGCCCCGGCAGCGGGCAGCGCATGAGATCGCGCCAACCCAGGCGCAACCAATCCAGCGGGCGCAGTACCGGCACGGCCCGAGCGCCGAAGCGGCGCGACTCTTCAACGGCACGCAATCGTTCCATGCCGTCAGTGTAACGAGCCGAACCTGACACGCCGCTTGATCCGCGGCAGAAGCAAGAGCCTGCGCAGATGTGCGCAAACGGCGCTGACCGGTTGATCGGTCAGTCGCCGTGCGGGCTGATGTGGGGCGTTATGCGGGTCCGGCGAGCGGTGGCGCGTGCGCGGTCTGCGGGCCCCGCCCGTGACCGCACGGCGCGCCCGTTCAGAACGCCGAGTTGTGGCCCTGCTCGCGGCGCGACCGGTCCTGGCGTGCCAGGCGGATGCGCTCGACGGCGGCCTGCAGCGTCTGCATGATGGGTTGCAGGTGCTCGTCGAGCTCCAGCAGGCCCCGGGCGATCTGCGTGTCGTCGCCGTTGCCGGTCAGCAGCGTGGCCATACGCTCCAGGGCTGCTGCACAGGCGCCGGCGCCGACCACTTCGAGGATGCCTTGCATGTCGACCGCCATCTGGCGTGCGCGCTCGATCTCGCGGCGGTCCAGCGTCTGCTTGAAGCGCTCGGGCCAGTTGTCCAGGGCGGGGGACAGGTGTTCGATGGCATCCAGGTACAGCGTGGCGTCGCCGCCCAGGCTCTCGACGGCTGTGCGCACGTCGATCAGGCCTTCGCTGCCCAGCAGGTTGAGCGAGTCACGCTGGTCGTAGCGCATCGCGCCGGTGCGCGCCGTCGTGGACGCCGGCGGCGTCAGCTCGAGCGCCTGCTGCGACAGCTTGACGATGCACTCGATCAGGCGTGACTTGCGCAGCGGCTTGCACAGGTGCTGGTCGAAGCCGGCATCCAGGCAGCGCTGGCGCTCCAGTTCGAACGGCGCAGACCCCAGGGCAATGACCGGCGTGCGGCGACTGTTGGAGGTGCTTTCGCGCTGGCGCAGTGCACGCAGGGCGGTCCAGCCGTCCATCTCGGGCATGTGCAGGTCCATCAGCACCACGTCGTAGGGCGAGATCTCCAGCGTCTGCAGCGCTTCGCGCCCATTGGTGCACGTCACGACGGTGAACTGACGGGTGTCGAGCATGGATTCGATCAGCTGCCGCGTGGACACGTTGTCGTCGACCAGCAGCACGGAGGTCTTGGGGCCCTGCGGCGCGACCGTTTCGACCAACGCAGCCGGCGTTGTGACCGGCGCGCGCAGCGGCTCGCCCTTGTCGATCACCGGCAGCGGCAGGCTCAGCACGACCGTGCTGCCCTTGCCAGGAGACTGGCGCACCGACAGGCGCCCGCCCATCAGGCCGACCAGGCGGCGGGCCAGCGTCATGCCGATGCCCGAGGGGGCGCGCCGCGTGGTGCCGGCGCCCGTGAAGGGTTCGACCAGGCTGGCGACCTTGCTGGTCTCGGGGCTCAGACTGCGGTCGCAGAAGGCAAAGCGGATGCGGTGCGGGTCACGCGAATGCGGACGCACCTCCACCACCACGCGGCCCTGGCGGGTGACGCGGATGGCGTGGCTCAGCAGCTCCGACAGCACCTGGGCCAGGCGTTCAGGGTCGGCGCTGACCTGGCGCGGCAGATCGGTCGACAGGCTCAGCTGGATCTGCACGCCCTTCGATTCGGCATGCAGCCTGGCGCGCGACAGCTGGTCATGGATCAGCGGTACCAGTGCCACCGACGTGGGCTTCAGGAGCACGCGGCCGGATTCGATGCGGGCGAGGTCGTTGACTTCCTCCAGCAGGTGCGTCAGCGCATCGGCCGAGCGGCGGAAGACGTCCAGGTGGCGGCGCTGTTCGGCGTCCAGACTGGTTTCGGTCAGCAGGTCGGCCATGCCCAGGACGGCGTGCACGGGGGTGCGCAGGTCACGCGAGAGCTGGGTCAGGAATTCGGCCTTGGCCTGCTGGATGGTGGCCTGGAGCTGGCGCTTCGATTCGGTGCGGCGATGCGCCTGCAACGCGGTCCAGTGCTCGAAGGCCATGCGGCCGGTGATGCCACCCAGCAGCGCCGCCAGGGGCAGCGAGACGCCCGGCCAGTGGCCATGCAGCGATGCGGCCATGGCCGCCAGCGCCACCAGGGTGCCGGCGCACAGGCCGGCCACAGTCGCCAGACGCTGGGCCGGCAGGCTGCGCAGCGCGGTGGTGGCCACGCCCAGGCCGGCCACCGTCCACAGCGCGGAGGACCACAGCGCGGAGATCGTTGCCGACAGCGGTGCGTGGGCGGCGTGCCGGGCCAGGGTGTGGCCGAAGAAGGTTTCCCACAAGCCGTCCAGGAAGATCTGCAGCGGGTAGGAGCCCACCAGCATCAAGGCCAGCAGCGCGCCGATGGCCACTCCCCAGCGCAGGGATGGCGATGAAAGGCCGGTCCCTGCAGAGGCGGCGGGACGTGAATCGACGGTCGTTTGGGCTGTGGGCATGGGTGCTGCGAAGACATCCCCACGCAACAGAACGCGAGGAAAATTCAGTCTAGCAGCGGGGTTTTCAGCAACTGCCCATTCACTCGCGCAGGTCCGACCCCTGGTCCGTGGGGCCGTTCGGCAGCAGTTCACGGACGGCGACCCCCAGGGCGGCTTCTTCGCCGTCCTGCAAGGCGCAGGGGCGGGCGCTGTCGAACCGCGCGAAGTTGCGCGCCATCGATCGCAGGTAGATCGGGTCGTAGTGTTCGTCCAGCAGCTCGCGCACCAGCTCGCGCATGGCGCCGCCGCGCGCCAGGGCGTGCCAGCGCTCGATCACCGCCGCGCCACGCACCTCGCGCAGGGCCGCCAGGCGCTCGCACAGGCCGTCCACATCGACCAGGTGGTTGGCATAGTCGGTCATCAGCAGGTCGATGCGCGCTTCCATCGGCATGTCCACCGCGATGCAAGCCGACGCGCGCATGCGCGCCAGCAGGGCTTCGGGCACCCGCAGGCGGCCGATGGTGCGGCTTTCGCTCTCGACGAAGACCGGCTTTGCCGGGTCCAGGCCGCGCAGCGCCGTCCACAGCCGCGTCTCGAAGTGCTTCTGCGAGGGTTGCCCGTGCGGCAGGGCACCCAACACCGATCCGCGGTGTTCGGCCATCTGTTCCAGATCGAGCACCTGCGCGCCCGCGCGCGCCAGTGCCTGCAGCAGCCGGCTCTTGCCGCTGCCGGTGCGGCCGCACAGCACACGCCACTCGTGGCGCGCCGGCCAGCTGTCGAGGTCGGCGATGACCTGGCGGCGGAACAGGCGGTAGCCGCCTTCCAGCACCTGCACGTCGAAACCGATCTGGCCCAGCACCAGGGCCAGCGAGCCCGAGCGCTGGCCGCCGCGCCAGCAGTACACCAGCGGGCGCCAGCCGCGCGGCAGCGGCGCGGCCTCGCGCTCGATGTGTGCCGCGATATTGCGCGCGGCCATGACCGCGCCATGCTTGCGCGCGTCGAAGGCCGAGACCTGCTTGTATTCCGTGCCGATCTCGTGGCGCTGCGCGTCGTTCAGGGTCGGCCAGTTGACCGCGCCGGGCAGGTGGTCCTCGGCGAATTCGCTTTCGCTGCGTGCGTCGATGATGGCGTCGTAGCGGTCCAGCAGCGGCAGCGCCTGCTCGATGTTGACGCGCGTGAGGCTCATCGCGCGGGTCCGGTGTCGGCCAGGGCGTCCAGCAGCTCGCTCTCGATCTGCAGCTGCACCTTCGACTGCTGCAGCGCGGGCCCGTCGACCAGGAAGGTGTCCTCGACACGCTCGCCCAGCGTCGTGACCTTGGCGAGCTGCAGGTTGATGTGGTGCCGCGCCAGCACACGTGCGATGGCGTAAAGCAGGCCGGAGCGGTCGCTGGCGCTGACGGTCAGCAGCCAGCGCTGCGCGCGCTCGTCCGGCGCCAGCGAGACGCGCGGGACCACCGGGAACGAACGCACGCGGCGTGACAGCCGGCTGCGCGTGGGTTCGGGCAGCGGGCCTTCGCTGGCCAGCGCGTGCGCGGCCTGCGCCTCGACCAGCGCGATCAGGTCGCGGTAATCGGAGGCGGTCGCTTGCGGGCCCAGGGCCGTGCTGACGACCTGGAAGGTGTCCAGCGCAAAGCCGGCGCGCGTGGTGTGGATCTTGGCGTCCTGGATGCTGAAGGCCGCACTGTCGAAATAGCCGCAGATGCGCGCGAAGAGATCGGGGCGGTCGGGCGAGAAGACCAGCACCTGCAGCCCGTCGCCGATGGACGACAGCCGTGCGCGCACGACAGGCTGCTGCGCCTGCAGGTGGCGCCACAGCATGCGCGCATGCCAGGCGATGTCGGCGGCGTCGTGGCGCGCGAAGTAGCTGACGTCCAGGGTCTGCCACAGCGGCGCCTCGGTGCCGGGCAGCGCCGAATGCAGCGCCAGGATCTGCCGCGCCTCCTGCTTGCGCGACTCGATCTCGGCGTCCAGGTTGGGGCGCGAGCCGCCCAGCGCACGCAGCGTCAGGCGGTAGAGGTCCTCCAGCAGCTTGCCCTTCCAGGCATTCCAGACCTTGGGGCTGGTGCCGCGGATGTCGGCCACGGTCAGCAGGTACAGGGCCGTGAGGTGGCGCTCGGTGCCCACCAGCTGCGCAAACTTGCCGATGACCTCGGCTTCGCTGAGATCTTCCTTCTGCGCGATGCGGCTCATCGTCAGGTGGTGATGCACCAGGAATTCGACGAGCTGCGTGTCCTCGCGGCCGATGCCGTGGTCGCGGCAGAAGCGCCGCGCCTCCACGGCGCCCAGCTCGCTGTGGTCGCCACCGCGGCCCTTGGCCACGTCATGGAACAGCGCGGCCACGTACAGCAGCCAGGGCTCGCCCCACTGCGCGGCCAGCTGCGAGCAGAACGGGTATTCGTGCGCGTGCTCCGGGATGAAGAAGCGGCGCACGTTGCGCAGCACCATCAGGATGTGCTGGTCGACCGTGTACGCGTGGAACAGGTCGTGCTGCATGCGCCCGACGATGCGCCGGAAGACCCACAGGTAGCGTCCCAGTACCGAGGTCTGGTTCATCAGCCGGAAGGCATGCGTGATGCCGCTGGGCTGCCGCAGGATGTCCATGAACAGCTCGCGGTTCAGCGGATCGCGCCGGAAGGCCGCGCCCATGAGCTGGCGCGCGTTGTACAGCGCGCGCAGCGTGCGCGCCGACAGGCCCTTGATGCCCGGCGTCTGCTGGTAGACGAGGAAGGTCTCCAGGATGGCATGCGGGTTGTCGGCGTACACGCCGTCGTGCGTCACCTCCAGCATGCCGGCGCGGTCGAGAAAGCGCGCATTGATCGGCCGCATCGGCGCGTCGCCCGAGCCCAGGATGCGCTCTTCCAGGTTCAGCAGCAGGATCTGGTTGAGCTGCGTGACCGCCTTGGCAGCCCAGTAGTAGCGGTGCATCAGCACCTCTGAAGACCGCTGGGCGCGCGACGAGCGGTAGCCGAAGCTGTCGGCCACGGCGGTCTGCAGATCGAAGATCAGCCGGTCTTCGCGGCGCTGCGCCACGGTGTGCAGCCGCGCGCGGATCAGCTTGAGCGTGCCTTCGTGCTTGTTGAGCTGGCTCACCTCGAAGGGCGTCACCAGGCCCTTGGCGGCCATCTCGCTCCAGGTGCGGCCCAGGCCCGCGGCGCGCGCCAGCCAGACCAGCACCTGCAGGTCGCGCAGGCCGCCGGGGCTTTCCTTGCAGTTCGGTTCCAGCGCGTAGGGCGTGCCTTCGAACTTGACGTGCCGCTGCTGCATTTCCAGCGTCTTGGCGCGCAGGAAGGCGGCGATGTCCATGACCTCGGCCGTGGCCTTGACGAAGCTCTGGAAGGTCTTGCGCAGGCCGGCCACGGGGCGCGATTCGAGCAGCGCGGTCTGCACGGTGACGTCGCGGCACGCCTCCAGCACGCACTCGTCGACGGTGCGCACGGACGAGCCGATCTCCAGGCCGACGTCCCAGCAGGCCGTGATGAAGGCCTCGACGCCTTCGGTGGATTCCGTCTCGGGCAGCAGCACGAGCACGTCGACGTCGGAAAACGGAAACAGCTCGCCGCGCCCGTAGCCGCCCACCGCCACCAGCGCGGCGCCCGGCGGCATCGGCTGCAGCTCCCACAGCGCCTGCAGGGTCGTGTCGACATGCCGGGCCAGGCTGCGCAACAGCTGTGCGGCCGCCGCGCCCGTGGGGCGGGCCTGCGCAAACTGTGCGATCAGGGCCTGCTTGCCCGACTTGAAGGCGGTGCGCAGCTCGGCCAGCGAAGGCGGGGCCGCGATCACGGCCGGGGCGTCCATCGCCGCGTCAGGCGGTGGTGTGCACGGGGCAGACGTAGCCCGCATCCAGCGCAAATGGCGGCGGCGGCGGGCTGCCGGCCGACAGCGTGAGGATCTCGAAGCCGGTCTCGGTGACCAGCAGCGTGTGTTCCCACTGTGCGGACAGCGAGCGGTCGCGCGTGACGATGGTCCAGCCGTCGTACGGGCGGTTGCCCTTGCGGTCTTCCTTGATGTCGCGGCGGCCGGCGTTGATCATCGGCTCGATCGTGAAGGTCATGCCCGGCACCAGGGTCTCGAGCGTGCCCGGACGGCCGTAGTGCAGCACCTGCGGTTCTTCGTGGAACTTGGCGCCCACGCCGTGGCCGCAGAACTCGCGCACCACCGAGAAGCCGTTGTGTTCGGCATACATCTGGATGGCATGCCCGATGTCGCCCAGCCGCGCGCCTGGTTTGACCTTCAGGATGCCCTTCCACATGGCCTCGAACGTGACGGCGCACAGCCGGCGCGCCGCGATCGAGGTATTGCCGACAAGGAACATGCGGCTGTTGTCGCCGTGCCAGCCGTTCTTGATGACGGTGACATCGATATTGACGATGTCGCCGTCCTTCAAGGGCCGGTCGTCGGGGATGCCATGGCACACCACGTCGTTGAGCGAGGTGCACAGCGAGGCCGGGTAGGCCGGGTAGCCCGGCGGCTGGTAACCCAGGGTAGCCGGCACGCCTTGCTGCACGTCGACCATATAGTCGTGCGCCAGCTTGTCGATTTCGCGCGTGGTCACGCCCGGCTTCACGAACGGGGTCAGGTAATCGAGAACCTCGCTGGCCAGGCGCCCGGCCAGGCGCATGCCCTCGATGTCTTCGGCAGTCTTCGGCGTGATCGTCATGGGTAGTGATTATCCATCGCCCTCGTAAAATCCCTGTTCCTGCCCGGCGTGCCCGCAGGCCACGCCGCCTCCCTCCAGCACGGGCCCGCATGTCTTCTCCCGCTCTTCACCTGGCCGCCTTCGAGGGTGGCAACGCGCTTTCCGAATTCCGGGCCCAGGCCCTGCTGACGCGGCTGCAAGCCGTTGAACCCGCCATCACCGGCGTGCGGGCGCGCCATGTGCACTGGGTCGCGGCCGATCAGCCGCTGGACCGCGCCGCGCACGACAAGCTCAGCGGCCTGCTGGCCTACGGCGAGCCGGCTGCCGCCGGCGCCGACGGCACGCTGGTCGTTGTGATGCCGCGCCTGGGCACGGTCTCGCCCTGGGCCAGCAAGGCCACGGACATCGCGCACAACTGCGGCCTGGACATCCACCGCGTCGAACGCGTCACCGAATACCACCTCGTGCGCAAGGGCGGCCTCTTTGGCGGCCCCAAGCCGCTGGCCACCGAGACGCTGCACGCGCTGGCGGCCCAGCTACACGACCGCATGACCGAAAGCGTGGCCTTCGAGCGCGATGCCGGCCGCGCGCTGTTCGACGAGCATCCCGGCGCGCCGATGGCGCATGTCGATGTCCTGGGCGGCGGGCGCGAGGCGCTGGTGCGCGCGAACGTGGAGTTCGGCCTGGCGCTGTCGGACGACGAGATCGACTACCTCGTCGAGGCATTCGCCGGGCGATTGAAGCGCAACCCCAGCGACGTCGAGCTGATGATGTTCGCGCAGGCCAACAGCGAACACTGCCGCCACAAGATCTTCAACGCCCGTTTCACGATCGACGGTGCGGAGCAGCCGCACTCGATGTTCGGGATGATCCGCCACACCGAGCAGGTGTCGCCGCAGCACAGCATCGTGGCCTACAGCGACAACGCCGCGGTGATGGAAGGCGGGCCGGTGCAGCAATGGCTGCCGCAGGGTTTCACCAACGCGCCGGTCTATGCCGCGCGCGAACTGACCGCGCACGTGCTGATGAAGGTGGAGACGCACAACCACCCGACCGCGATTTCGCCCTTCCCGGGCGCGGCCACCGGTGCCGGCGGCGAGATCCGCGACGAAGGCGCCACGGGGCGCGGGGCCAAGCCCAAGGCGGGCCTGAACGGCTTCTCGGTGAGCCACCTGCACCTGCCGGGCACGACCGAGCCCTGGGAGCGCACACCCATCGGCAAGCCGGGCCATATCGCATCGGCGCTGCAGATCATGATCGACGGCCCGCTGGGCGGCGCGGCCTTCAACAACGAATTCGGCCGGCCCAACCTGGGCGGCTATTTCCGTGTCTTCGAGCAGGCCGTGGCCGGCGTGCAGCGCGGTTACCACAAGCCCATCATGATCGCCGGCGGCATCGGCGTCATCGATGCGACGCAGACGCACAAGATCGTCTTTCCGGCGGGCACGCTGCTGGTGCAGCTGGGCGGGCCGGGCATGCGCATCGGCATGGGCGGCGGCGCGGCCAGCTCGATGGCCGCGGGCACGAATGCGGCTTCGCTGGATTTCGATTCCGTGCAACGCGGCAACCCGGAGATCCAGCGTCGCGCGCAGGAGGTCATCAACCACTGCTGGGCACTGGGCGTGAACAACCCGGTCCTGGCGATCCATGACGTGGGCGCGGGTGGCATCAGCAATGCCTTCCCGGAGCTGGTGGACGGCGCCGGCCGCGGCGCCACCTTCGACCTGCGCCGGGTGCCGCTGGAAGAATCCGGCCTCGCGCCCAAGGAAATCTGGTGCAACGAAAGCCAGGAACGCTACGTCCTGGCGCTGCAGCCCGATCTGCTGCCGCTGTTCGAGCAGATGTGCGCGCGCGAGCGCTGCCCGTTTGCCGTGGTCGGCACGGCGCGTGAAGAGACGCAGCTGGTGCTGGAAGACGGCCCCGGCGGCGAGCGCGCGATCGACATGCCGATGGATGTGTTGCTGGGCAAGCCGCCCAAGATGCACCGCGATGTCCAACGCGTCAAGCGAGCGGAATCGCGGCTGGACCTCACCGGCGTGAAGCTGGAGCAGGTGGCTTTCGACGTGCTGCGGCACCCGACGGTGGCGAGCAAGCGCTTCCTGATCACCATCGGCGACCGCACGGTGGGCGGCATGAGCCACCGCGACCCGATGGTTGGCCCCTGGCAGGTGCCCGTGGCGGATTGCGCCGTGACGCTGGCCGATTTCGTGGGCTTCCGCGGCGAGGCCATGAGCATGGGCGAGCGCACGCCGCTGGCGGCGCTGGACGCGCCGGCTTCCGGGCGCATGGCGGTGGGCGAGGCGCTGACCAATCTGCTGGCCGCGCCGATCGAGCTCTCGCGCGTGAAGCTCAGCGCCAACTGGATGGCGGCCTGCGGCGAGCCGGGCGAGGATGCGGCACTGTTCGATACCGTCCAGGCCGTCGGTCTGGAGCTGTGCCCGGCCCTGGGCATCGGCATCCCCGTGGGCAAGGATTCGCTGTCGATGCGCACGCGCTGGCAGGACGGCGACGCCACGAAGCAGGTCGTCGCGCCGGTGTCCCTGATCGTCAGCGCCTTCGCGTCGCTGGACGATGTGCGGCCCACGCTGACACCCCAACTGCAGCCGGGCGACACCACGCTGATCCTGGTCGACCTGGGCCAGGGCCGCATGCGCATGGGCGGCTCGATGCTCGCGCAGGTGCTGGGCCGTTTCGGCCACGAGGTGCCCGATCTGGACGAGGCCGCGGCGCTGAAGTCGCTGGTGGCCGCCGTGAACGCGCTGCGCACCGAAGGCCGCCTGCTGGCCTATCACGACCGCAGCGATGGCGGCCTGTGGGCGGCGGTCTGCGAAATGGCCTTTGCCGGCCATCGCGGCGTGAGCCTGAATGTCGACATCCTTGTCACCGAAGGCGACGGCATTGCCGACAGCCGCGCCGACCATGGCGACTCCAAGAACTGGGCCGGTCAGGTGGGCGAGCGGCGCAACGAACTGACCCTGCGCGCGCTGTTCAACGAGGAACTGGGGGTCGTGCTGCAGGTGCCCAGCATGCAGCGCGACGCGGTCATGGCCACGCTGCGCACACACGGCCTGAGCCGCCACAGCCACGTGATCGGCAAGACCAACGACCGCGGCGCGGTCGAAGTGTGGCGCGACACCAAGCTGCAATTTGCCGCCTCGCTGCAGGCGCTGCACCAGACCTGGGACGAGGTCAGCAGCCGCATCGCGCAGCTGCGCGACCACCCGGACTGCGCCCAGGCCGAGCACGCCGCAGCGGGCGCGCCGGACGACCCGGGCCTGCACCGCCAGCTGTCTTTCGACCCGGCCGACGACGTGGCCGCGCCCTTCGTCGCCACCGGCGTGCGGCCGAAGATGGCCATCCTGCGCGAGCAGGGCGTCAATTCGCAGATCGAGATGAGCCGTGCGATGCACGTCGCCGGTTTCGACACCTACGACGTGCACATGAGCGACCTGCTCGCAGGTCGTGCGCGGCTGGACCAGTTCCAGGCCTTCGTGGCCTGCGGCGGTTTCAGCTACGGCGACACGCTGGGTGCGGGCGAAGGCTGGGCGCGCACCATCCTTTTCCACCCGGAGCTGGCCGATGCCTTTGCCCGCTTCTTTGCACGCGGCGACACGCTGGCGCTGGGCGTGTGCAACGGCTGCCAGATGATGGCCGCGCTCAGCCCGATGATCCCGGGCGCGCAGGCCTGGCCGGTCTTCACGCGCAACCGCAGCGAGCAGTTCGAGGCGCGGCTGTCGCTCGTGGAGGTGCTGGACAGCCCCAGCGCCTTCTTCGGTGGCATGGCAGGCAGCCGCATGCCCATCGCTGTGGCGCACGGTGAAGGCCGCGCGGACTTTTCGCAGCGCGGCGACGCAAGGGCCGTACATCGCGCCATGCGCTTCGTCGACAACCATGGCAGGCCCACCGAGGCCTACCCGTTCAACCCCAACGGCAGCCCCGACGGCCTGACGGGCGTGACCACCGCGGACGGGCGTTTCACCGCGCTCATGCCGCACCCGGAACGTGTCTTCCGCAATGTGCAGCTGAGCTTCGCGGCCGGCGGCGACCCGGCGGGCTTCAGCCCGTGGATGCGCATGTTCCGCAACGCGCGGCGCTGGTTCGCTTGATGGCTGCGCGCGCACCGTTGCCATCACGCGCATCCGCGGGCCGGTCCGCGAACTTCCCTCGGCGGCGCGGGTCCCATCCGGTATGACCCAGCTCACCGTGCGCCGTTTGCTGATCGACCTGAAGACGCCGCCCGCGCGTCACTGGTGCGGCGGTGACGCCTTCCGCACGGCGCTGTTCAATGCGCTGTCGATGAGCTTTCCGGTGGGCGAACAGTTTTTCATCGACTCGGTGCGCCAGGGCGTGAGCCAGCTGCCGGCCGATCGCCGCGCGGACTTCGACGACGAGGTGCGCGGCTTCGTCGGGCAGGAGGCCACACACCGCCATGTGCATGCGCAGTTCAATGCGCACCTGGTGGCGCAGGGCCTGGTGAACCATTGGGAGCCGCGTGCTCAGCGTCGGCTCAAGCGGCTCGAAGGCATCGACGTGCGCGCCTGGCTGGGCCTGACGGCGGCCACCGAACACTTCACGGCCATCCTGGCCGAATACGTGCTGGAGCGCGAGGCGCCTCTGGCGGGCTGCGAGCCGCGACTGCGCGACCTGTGGCAGTGGCATGCGGCTGAAGAAAGCGAACACCGCAGCACGGCTTTCGACCTCTACCGCGCGCTGGGTGGCAGCGAACACTGGCGGCGTCGGCTGTTCTGGATGACGACCTTGTATTTCACGGCCGACCTGGCCCGGCAGACGGTCAACAACCTGTGGCACGACGGCAGCTGGTGGCGGCCCTCGACCTGGCTCAGCGCCTGGCGCCACACGCTGGGGCGCGAGGGATTTGTGCGCTGCACGTTTGCGTCGTGGCGCGCCTACCTGCGGGCGGACTTCCATCCCACGCAGGGTCGCGCGGATGCGGGCGTTCAGTGGCTCGCGGCACACGCCGACATCGCGCCGGCGGTGCGCGCTGCCGCGGGTTGAGCGGCTGCCCATCCGCAACCGGCGCGGGGCAACGTCTGTCGATCGTGCCGGCAGCAGCGGGAAGTTCGTCGCTCCGCGCGCCTGCTGCCAGCTGGGTTGAACGGACCGGCGCCGCGCGCCGGTGTCGGGGAAACTGCCGGCTTGGGGCTGACCGGATCTGAAGGAGCGTGGCATGGCACTTCCGCTGCGGGCGATCGTCGTTTTTGGTGTCGTGGCGCGCTGCCGGAGCCTGGCGAAGGCGGCTGAGGAACTGTGCGTCACCCCGTCGGCCGTCAGTCAGCAGATCCACGCCCTCGAGGTGCACCTGGGCACGGCCTTGCTCACCAAGGCGGGCCGCGGCGTCGTCTTGACCGAGGCCGGCGAGAGCTACTTCGAGATGATTGCCGACGAAGTCCAGCGGATCACCGAGGCGACGCAACGCATCCGGGGCTTGCGCACGCGCTCGGTGCTGACGGTACGCACGACCCCGACGCTGGGCAGCAAGTGGCTGTTGCCCCGGCTGCAGTCGTTCCTCGATGCGCACCCGGATGTCGAGCTGCGATTGAACGGCACCACCGAAGCCACCGATTTCAGCCGCGAGGCCGTGGACGTCGAGATCCGCCACGGTGAAGGGCGGTGGCCCGGCCTCTTCGTGGAAGGCCTGGCCGAAGAATCCTTCGTGCCCGTTTGCGCGCCGGCCTATGCGGGTGCGGCCTCCATCGCGGCTGCGGACTTGTCGCAGCACCGCCTGATCCACTCGGTGAAGGCGCAGGTCCAATGGCCCCAGTGGTTTGCGCTGGCCGGGGGCGAACCGCCGGTCGAGTGGCGCCGCCTGCTGTTCGACCGCAGCCACATGGCGATCGATGCGGCGGCCGACGGCCTGGGCGTGGCGCTGGAGAGCAACCTGATGATGTGGCGCGAACTCCGCGACGCCACCCTGGTGTGCCCCGTGCGCATGCCGCCCGCGGTCACGCTCACCACCCAGTGGATCGTCTGCCCGTTCGACCATCTGCGCAAGGCGACGGTCAGGCGCTTCCTCGAGTGGCTGCGCGCCGAGCGGGCCATTTGGCAGGCCAGTCTTCAGCCGGCGGTCGTCGGTTCAAATGATTAGATAATCTAACGCAAAGCGTCAGAAATCTAAGTTGTCCTAACTGAATTCGATTTCTAGACTGATCGTCATCAGACGCGGCTGGAGCCGCGAATGGGAAGACCACGGGGTCGCCGCAGCCTGCTGTGCGAGCGGGCGGCCCGTGGTGCCGGGGCGAATGCCTCGATCAGCGAATCAGCCAAGGACGATGGAATGAATCTCTACACCATGATGGCGGCGCGCGCCGCCGCCGGACGGCCCGTGCGGGTGGGCCTGATCGGCGCCGGCAAGTTCGGCTCGATGATCCTGTCGCAGGCCCAGCACCTCGAGGGCATGCACATCGTGGGCATCGCCGATCTCGACGTCGCCAAGGCCCGTGCCTCGCTGGCGCGTGTCGGCTGGCCGGACGAGCGCTACAGCGCCAAGACATTGAGCGAGGCGGTGAAGACCGGCAAGACCTGCGTGCTGGACAACGCCGCCGCGCTGGCGGATTGCCCCGAGATCGAGTGCATTGTCGAAGCCACCGGCCACCCGATTGCCGGCGTGCGCCATGCGCTGGCAGCCGTCGAAGGCGGCAAGCATGTCGTGATGGTCAACGTCGAGGCCGACGCCATGTGCGGCCCGCTGATCGCCGCCCGCGCCAAGGCCAAGGGCGTGGTCTACAGCATGGCCTATGGCGACCAGCCGGCCATCATCTGCGAGCTGGTCGACTGGGCGCGTGCCTGCGGCTTCGAGCTCACCTCGGCCGGCAAGGGCATGAACTTCGAGCCGCGCTACCGTTACTCCACGCCCGACACGGTGTGGGGCTTCTTCGGCTGGACCGCGGAGGAAGTGGCCAAGGGTGACTTCAACCCGAAGATGTACAACTCTTTCACCGACGGCACCAAGGCAGCTATCGAGATGGCGGCGGTGGCCAACGGCACGGGCCTGGACTGCCCCGACGACGGCCTCGCCTTCCCGCCCACCGGCCTGCACGACCTGGCCAAGGTGTTCCGCCCCGCGGCCGACGGCGGCCGCCTGGCGCGCAGTGGCCTGGTGGACATCGCGGCCAGCCAGGAACCCGACGGGCGCGAGGTGTTCAACAACATCCGCTACGGCGTGTTCGTCACCTTCAAGGCGCCCAACGAGTATGCCAAGGCCTGCTTCAAGCAGTACGGCCTGCTGACCGACCCGTCGGGCTGGTACGCCTCGATGTGGCGGCCCTTCCACATGATCGGGCTGGAGACCAGCATCAGCATCCTGTCGGCCGTGCTGCGGGGCGAAGCCACCGGCACCAGCAAGGAGTTCCGCGGCGATGCAGTCGCCACCGCCAAGCGCGACCTGAAGCCCGGCGAGATGCTCGACGGTGAAGGCGGCTACGCGGTCTGGGCGAATGCGATCCCCGCTTCCAGGAGCTTGGCCGTGGGCGCGTTGCCGATCGGCCTGGCACACAACGTGAAGCTCAAGCGCGCCGTGGCGAAGGACACCGTCGTGTGCGTCGACGATGTGGTGCTGGAGCGCGATCTCGACGTCGTCGCCCTGCGGCAGGAGATGGAACGCGGCGCGCTGGGACAAGCGGCCGGTTCGCGTTGAGCGGCGGCGCAGCGGTGCACCCGGCCGGTCTGTACATCGTGGTGGCTGAACTGCGGGCCAGGCCCGAATGCGTGGACGCGTTCATCGCCCTGGCCCGCGGGTTCGCCGCCGAGTGCCTGGCGATGGAGCGCGGATGCCGCCAGTTCCAGGTGGTGCGGCTGGCGTCGTCGCCTGCGCACGTGCTGTTCTTCGAGGCCTACGACGACGAGGCCGCCTTCGGCGTCCACAGCCGCTCGGCCCACCTGCAGCGCTTCAAGGCCGCCTTCCAGGGCCTGGTGCTCGGTGAACAGCCGCTGCGCCTGGGCTGGCTGGAGCCGGTGGGCCCATGACAGGCGCCTGCGCCTCAAGGCCGGCCACGGCGTGTGCCCGTGCGGGCGCGGGCCGGGGCAGGGGACTCCCCGCCCTTGGCGGCTTCGGCATGGATCCACGCCAGGAAGGCTTCCACGGGTGGCCGCAGCGCGTGCCGCGCCGGGTAGACGACAAAGTGCGCCTTGACCCGAATGCTCGGTTCGAGTCCGAACACCGGGCGAAGCTTGCCGTCGTGCAGCAGGCGTGCGGCCAGTGTGGCACTTTCCAGGGCCACGCCCAGGCCGAGCGTGGCGGCGTCCATGGCCATCTGCGCGCGGTCGAAGCGCAGGGCGAAGCGTTCGGGTGCGCGCCGGTTGGCATGCGTGGCAAACCAGTCGGTCCACTGCACGACGCTGACGTTGCTCTGGATCAGCGGCACCCGCGCCAGCTGGTCGACGCTGTCGAGCCGATGGGCGCGGATGAACGCGGGGCTGGCCATGGGCACGATGCGCTCTTCGAACAGGGGTTCGACCACCAGATCCGGCCAGTGAGGGACGCCGTAGCGAATGTCGATCTCGGCTGGACCGAGCGCGAAGTCGCTGTGTGTCGGCGTGGCCGACAGGTTCAGCACGATGTCCGGGTTGGCCTTCGCGAACGAGGGCAGGCGCGGCATCAGCCACAGCGTGGCCAGGCTCGGCGAACAGTGCAGGTACAGGCTGTTGGAAACGCCTTGCTTCACGTCCTCGGTGGCCAGGCCGATGGCGGCCAGGGCGCCGCTCACGCGTTCGAGGTAGCGCTCGCCGGCCGCGGTCAGCCGCACGCCGTGGGCGCTGCGCTCCAGCAGCCGGGCGCCCAGATGCGCTTCGAGCCGTGCCACCTGGTGACTCACCGCCGACGCGGTGAGGTGCATCTCGGCTGCGGCCAGGGCAAAACTGCGCCTTCGCGCGACGGCCTCGAAGGCCTGCAGGTTGACGACGGGCGGCAGCGAGGACATAGGGAGCACCCTGTGATCAGATGACAGAAATTCATCTTAGCCTGACGAAACTTCGCTTGCTGTCTTGTTGCGGCACCCGGAAGATGCGGGCTCCTCGGACGGCTTGTGCCCCATGCGGCGCGTGCGCGGCCCGTGATTCCACAGACCCTGCAGGAGATTGAATCGATGCTGCTCAAGGACAAAGTTGCCGTCATCACCGGCGGTGCCGGGCTCAACGGGCTGGGCTACGCCACGGCCCGCCAGATGGCCGCACACGGCGCCCGCGTGGTGATCCTCGACCTCGAACGCGCCGAGCCGAGCGCGGCTGCTGCCGCGCTGGGGTCCGGTCACCTGGGGGTGGTGGCCGATGTCACCGACAAGGCCTCGTGCGAGGCCGCCGTGCGCGCCGTGCTGCAGCAGTACGGGCGCATCGATATCCTCTTCAACAACGCCGGCATCACGCAGCCGCGCAAGTTCCTGGACATCACCGCGGCCGATTACGACGCCGTGCTGGACGTCAGCCTGCGCGGCATGCTGTACATGTCGCAGGCCGTGATTCCGGCCATGCGCGAGCAGAAGTCGGGTTCCATCATCAACACCTCCTCGGTGTCGGCGCAGCGTGGCGGCGGCATCCTGGGTGGGCCGCACTACTCGGCGGCGAAGGCCGGCATGCTGGGCCTGGGGCGGGCCATGGCGCGCGAGCTGGGCATCGACGGCATCCGCGTCAATGCGATCACGCCCGGCCTGATCGCCACCGACATCAACAAGGGCCTGATTCCGGATGACCGGATGAAGGGCATCCTGGAGCAGATCCCGCTGAACCGCATCGGCGTACCCGATGACGTGGCCGGCTGCGTCGTCTTCCTCGCCAGCGACCTCTCGAAGTACCTGACCGGCGTGACGCTCGACGTCAACGGCGGGATGCTGATTCACTGACCTTTCAAGCAGAAGCACAAAGGAGACAAGACATGCAACGCAAGACTTTCATGATTCACACGTTGGCGCTGGCGGCGGCGCTGTTTGCCGGGGCTGCATCGGCGCAGGCGGTCAAGCTGACGCTGGCCCACGGCACGGCGCTGGACAACCCGCGGCACACGGCAGCGCTGAAGTTCGCCGAGGTGGTCAAGGCCAAGAGTGCCGGCCGCATCGACGTGACCGTAGCGGGTGCGGCGCAACTCGGTGACGACGCCGCCATGGTCACGGCGCTGCGCACCGGCGCGCTGGACATGTCGGCCAATTCGCAGGGCGCGGTGGCCAACGTCGTACCCGAGTACGCCGCCTTCGGCATGCCCTTCCTGTTCTCCAGCCAGGCCCATGCCTGGAAGGTGATGGACGGCTCGGCGGGCAAGGAGCTTGCCGACAAGTCCGCGGAGAAGGGCCTGATCGTGCTCGGCTACTGGGACAACGGCATCCGCCAGATGAGCAACAGCAAGCGGCCGCTGCTCAAGCCTGAGGACCTGAAGGGCCTGAAGATGCGCACCCCGCCCGATACGGTGACGGTGGACATCATGCAGAGCATGGGTGCCGAGGCGCAGCAGATCAAGTTCTCCGAGTTGTACGTGGCGCTGCAGCAGGGCGTGGTGGACGGTCAGGAGAACCCGCTGGTCAACATCTGGGCCGGCAAGCTGCACGAGGTGCAGAAGTACATCTCGCTGACGGGTCACAAGTACGAACTGACGCCTTTCCTGATCGGCAAGCGGTCCTGGGACAAGCTCTCGGAGGCCGACAAGAAGGTGATCCACGAAGCCGCCGCCGAGGCGACGTCGCTGCAGCGCAAGCTGGCACAGGAGGCCGAGGAGAAGATGTTTGCCGAGCTCAAGGCCAAGGGCGTGCAGATCGACAAGGTCGACCAGGGCCCGTTCATGGCGGCCACGGCACCCGTGATCGCCAAGTGGGAGTCCAGCCCGATCGGCCCGTTCGTCAAGAAGGTGGTTGCCGCAGCACGCGCGAAGTAAGCGCCACAGCGATCACAGCCGCGGCCACAACCGCCTGAGCGACAACTGCATGCGCGACCCGCTGCGAGGCTGAATACGCCTGGCCGCAGCGGGCCGCCGAGGAGACCCCCATGGACACCGTCGTCGTCGAGCGCAATGCGCTCGAGCGGGCGATCGTCTTCGTCTGCAGCATCGTGCTGTGGGTGACGACCATCGTGATCTTCGTGATCCTCACCGCCAACACGGCCTTGCGCTACGCCGGCGGCTCGAGCCTGCAGTGGGCCAACGAGGTGCCCGAACTTTTGTTTCCCTGGCTGGTGATGGCCGGGGTCGTGCTGGCGTCGGAGAAGGGCGCGCACATCGCCACGGTCTTCCTCGTCGACTCGGTGGGGACGGGCGCTCGGCGGATCATTGCCATCATCTCCTGGACGGCGGTGGCACTGCTGTACGCCGTGCTGATCCGTGCCACCTGGGGCATGCTGGAGATCGTGCACGACGAGCGCTCACCGATCCTGCAGGTGCCGGGATCGGTGACCTACGTGTGCGTGCTGATCGGGATGGTGCTGATGGCCGCGCTGGCCTTGCTCGCGGCGTGGCGCGCGTGGCACAGCGAGCGCGTCGTGCACGACAGCCTCGAGCCGGGTGCGCAGGCCGCGCAGGGGTGAACAGACCATGAGTGCATTGATCCTGTTCGTCTTCCTGGGTGCGGCCGCGCTGGCGGTGCCGATCGCTCACGCCCTCCTGCTGGCCGCGCTGGCGGCGGCCGCCAGCACCGACCGCGTGCCGCTGGACCTGCTGGTGCAGCAGATGGTGGCGCAGGTGCAGAGCTTCCCGCTCATCGCGATCCCGTTCTTCATGCTGACGGGTTCGCTGATGATGGGCGGCAAGCTCGGCCAGGCGATCGTCGGCGTGCTGACTCATCTGGTGGGTCGCTGGCACGGCGGGCCTGCGCAGGTCAGCGTGCTGTCGTCCACGCTGTTCGGCGGCGTCTCCGGCTCGGCGGTGGCCGACGCCTCGGCCATCGGCTCGCTGATCATGCCGTGGCACCGCCGGCTGGGCTACCCGATGGCGTTCTCGGCCGCGTCGCTGGCCTGTGCCGCCACGATCGACATCATCATCCCGCCGTCGATTCCGATGATCCTGTACGCGCTGTCGTCCAACGCTTCGATTGCCGCGCTGTTCTACGCCGGCATCCTGCCCGGGCTGCTGCTGTGCGGGGGCTTCATGGTCGCCTGCTGGTGGGTGGGCAAGCGACGCAACCTGCCGCGCGAGACGGCGCCGGCGGACCGTGCGAAGTTCCGGCGCGACCTGTTCCTGTCGCTGCCGGCCATCGCGCTGCCGGTGCTGATCGTCGTCTTCCTGCGCTTCGGCATCGCCACGCCCACCGAGGTCGCGGTGCTGGCCGCGCTGTTCTCGGGCGCGGTGTCGGCGCTGATGTACCGTGACCTGTCGCTCAAGCGGCTGCACCACGCGATCCTCGAGGCCGGCCTGGCCACTGGCGTCGTGCTGCTGGTGATCATGGCCTCGGCGGCCATTGGCTGGCTGCTGACCTTCGACCAGATGCCGCAGAACATCGCGCAGTGGGTTCAGCAGAACGTCACCACGAAGTGGGTCGTGATCCTGCTGATGAACCTGATGATGCTGTTCCTGGGCATGTTCATCGACCTGCCGGCGGCGGTGCTGCTGCTCACGCCCGTCTTCCTGCCACTGGCCCAGACGATCGGCATGGACCCGATCCAGCTCGGCCTGATGATGGTCGTCAACCTGGCCATCGGGCTGTACACGCCGCCGGTGGGTACGACGCTGTTCATCACCAGCGCACTGGCCAAGGTCAAGGTCGGCGAGACCGTACGCGAGATGTGGCCGTTCTACCTCGTGGCACTGACCGTGCTGGGCATCGTTTCCTACGTGCCCGCCAGCATCCTGCGCTGATATCCCCGTGATTGGAGCCCCGGCCATGACATCCCCTTCCGATCCGCTGCCCGGCCTGCGGCAGTGCGCCTACCGCATCCGACGGCTCGCGGTGCGCATGGGCGAGGTGCAGGGCCAGGGTTATGTCGGCCAGGCTCTGGGCTGGGCCGACGTGCTGGCCGTGGCCTACGGCCACGCGATGAACTTCCGTCCCACCGATCCCGAATGGGAAGGCCGCGACCGCTTCCTGCTGTCGCACGGCCACTATGCGATCGCGCACTACGCCGCGCTGATCGAGGCCGGCATCATCCCCGAGAGCGAACTCGAGACCTACGGCAGTGACGACAGCCGGCTGCCGATGTCGGGCATGGCCAGCTACACGCCAGGCATGGAGATCTCGGGCGGCTCACTCGGCCAGGGCCTGGTCATCGGCGTGGGCATGGCACTCGGCCTGAAGCACAAGAAGAACCCGGCCTTCGTCTACAACAGCATGAGCGACGGCGAGCTCGACGAAGGCTCGACCTGGGAGGCCGCGATGGCCGCGGCACACCACCGCCTGGACAACCTGATCTGCCTGGTCGACATCAACAACCAGCAAGCCGACGGCCCGTCGAGCCAGGTGCTGGGATTCGAGCCGCTGGCCGACAAGTGGGCGGCCTTCGGCTGGCACGTGCAACGTGTGACGGGCAACGACCTGGCCGCCGTGCTCGCGGCCTTCGATGCCTCGCGCGCGCTGGCCGATCCGAAACCACGCGTCATCCTGTTCGACACGTTGATGGGCAAAGGCGTGCCCTTCCTGGAGCAGCGCGAGAAGAACCACTTCATCCGCGTCGACCCGCCGGAGTGGCAGCAGGCACTCGACATCCTGGACGCGTCGCAACCCGAAGGAGCCCGCACATGAGCGACGCCGTTATCGGCAAGAAGCCGCGGCTGACCACCTCGGCGATGATTGCCTCGATCGCCTCGGAAGGGCAGCGCGTCAAGGCCGCGCCGTTTGGCAAGGCGCTGGTCGAGTGCGCGGCGAACCGGCCCGAGATCGTCGGCCTGACCGCCGACCTCGCCAAGTACACCGACCTGCATCTGTTCGCGCAGGCCTACCCCGACCGCTTCTACCAGATGGGCATGGCCGAGCAGCTGCTGATGGGCGCCTCCGGCGGCATGGCCAAGGAAGGGTTGGTGCCTTTTGCGACCACGTATGCCGCGTTCGGCACGCGGCGCGCCTACGACTTCATCCACCAGGTCATCGCGGAAGAGAAGCTCAACGTCAAGATCTGCTGCGCGCTGCCGGGCCTGACCACCGGATACGGCCCCAGCCACCAGGCCACGGAAGACCTCGCGATGATGCGCGGCATCCCGGGGCTGACCATCGTCGACCCCTGCGACGCGCTCGACATCGAGCAGGCCGTGCCACAGATCGCCGCGCACCAGGGGCCGGTCTACATGCGGTTGCTGCGTGGCCAGGTGCCGCTGGTGCTGGACGAGATCGACGGCTACCGGTTCGAGCTGGGTAAGGCCAAGCTGCTGCGGGAGGGGGCCGATGTGCTGGTGATCAGCAGCGGCATCCTGACCATGCGCGCGCTGGAGGTCGCCCAGGACCTGGCGAAGGACCGCGTCGGGGTGGCCGTGCTTCACTGCCCGACGATCAAGCCGCTGGACGAGGCCACGATCGTCGATGCCGTTCGCGCCGGACCGCGCCTGGTGGTGGTGGCCGAGAACCATTCGGTGGTCGGCGGCTTGGGCGAGGCGGTCGCCAGCGCGCTGCTGCGCCATGGCGCGCAGCCCGCTGGGTTCCGCCTGGCCGGCCTGCCCGATGGCTTCCTCGACGCCGGCGCGCTGCCGACGCTGCATGACCGCTACGGCATCAGCCGCGAATCGCTGGCTGCGCGCATCAAGGCCTGGATGACATGACCCCCCCCGAAGCGACTGCGGCGCCTTCCCCCCAGGGGGGCGGCGCCATTGGACGGGCCGAGCCCGATGCGCGGCGGCCGCTTGAAGCAGGCGCCGCTGCGGGCACATCTTCCCAGGTCGCCCACGCGATCCGCTTTCTGGCCATCGATGCCATCGTGCGGGCGGGCGAAGGCCACCAGGGCGTCCCGCTGGGCATGGCGGAGATCGCCACCGCGCTGTATACGCGGCACCTGAAGTTCGACGCCGCCGCGCCCACCTGGGCCGACCGCGACCGGGTGGTGCTGTCCAACGGTCATGGCTCGATGCTGCTGTACGCGCTGCTGCACCTGACGGGCTACGCGCGCATGGGCATCGAGCAGGTCAGCACCTTCCGCGACTTCGGCTCACGCTGCGAGGGACATCCGGAGCGCGACCCCGGCAGCGGCATCGAAGTCACCACCGGTCCGCTGGGCCAGGGCATCGCCAATGCCTTCGGCATGGCCGTGGCCGAGGCCTACCTCAACGCCCGATTCGGCGAGGGCCTGGTCGATCACCGCACCTACGCCTTCGTGGGTGACGGGTGCCTGCAGGAAGGTATCGGCCAGGAAATGATCTCGCTGGCCGGGCACCTGCGCCTGTCGAAGCTGACCCTGCTGTGGGACGACAACGCCATCACCGACGATGGCGCCACCAGCCTGTCGATCAGCGAGGACGTGGCCGAGCGCTTCCGTGTGGCGGGCTGGCATGTGCAGGCCGTGGATGGCCACGACCTCGAGGCCGTGTCGGCGGCACTCGACGCCGCCAGGGCCGACCCGCGTCCCTCCCTGCTGGCCTGCCGCACCACCATTGCCAAGGGCATCGCCCGGCTGCAAGGCCAGCGCGGCGGCCACAGTGCCAAGCTCTTTGCCGAAGATGCGACCCAGGCACGTGCCGCCCTGGGCTGGCCGTGGGCCCCGTTCGAGGTGCCGCCGGACGTGCTGGCGGACTGGCGCGCCGCCGGCAGCCGCGGCCGGCCCGCGCGCGAAGCCTGGGACGCCCGCGTGGCGGCGCTGCCTGCAGCCGAGCGCGCCGAGTTCCAGCGTGTGCTGGCGGGCCAGTTGCCTGATGGCTGGCGCGAGGTGCTGATGGACTACAAGCGGCGCGCCTTGTCCGCCGAGCCGCTGCCCAGCGGCATCTTCATCTCTGCCGAGATCAACGACGCGCTCGTGGAGGTGATGCCTGAGCGCATGGTCGGCTGCGCCGACCTGGAGGCGCCGATCAACCACAAGCGCCGGCTCAGTGCCTTCACGGCGGGCGACAGGCGCGGCGCCTACGTGCACTGCGGTGTGCGCGAGCATGTGATGGGCGCCATGGCGGTGGGCATGGCCGCCCACGGCGGTGTCGTGCCGCTGGCGCTGACGTACCTGGCCTTTGCCGACTACGAGCGCCCGGCCATGCGCATGGCCGCGCTGATGGCCTTGCCCGTGAAGTTCGTGTTCAGCCACGATTCGATCGGCATCGGCCGCAACGGCCCCACCCATCAGCCCGTGGAGATTCTGGCTTCGCTGCGCGCCATGCCGCACATGCGGGTGCTGCGCCCGGCCGATGCCGTGGAAGCGGCCGAGTGCTGGGAGCTGGCCTTCGAACACCACACTGGCCCGACGACGCTGGTCTTTGCGCGCCAGGCGCTGCCGCATGTGCGGCGCATGCACACCACGCAAAACCTGTCGCGCCGCGGTGCCTATGTGCTGGTCGAGGCCGATGGCGGCGCGCGGCAAGTGACGCTGCTGGCCACCGGCTCGGAAGTGGCCCTGGCGGTGCAGGCGCGCGAGCAGTTGCAGGCGGGCGGCGTGCCCACGGCGGTCGTGTCGATGCCGAGTTGGGACTTGTTCGAGGCGCAGGACGCCGGGTACCGGGCCAGCGTGCTCGGCGCCGCCGGCGGCGTGCGTGTGGCCTGCGAGGCGGCCATGCGCTTCGGCTGGGACCGCTGGCTCGGCGAGCGCGGTGGCTTTGTCGGCATGCAGGGCTTTGGGGCCTCAGGGCCGGCCGAGACCCTGTACCGGCATTTCGGGATCACCGCGGACGCGATCGCACTCGAGGCGCGACGCCTGCTGGCCGCCGACGCCTGATCGGGGCGTGTCCGCCCGCCGAGGCCGCACGGGCGGACGGCCGGGGTTGGGATCGCTCGCCCTGCCGGACGCAGACGCTCAGGAGCGCGATGCCGTCTGGCCCGCGTTGTCGAGCGCGCTGACCTGCGGCTTCAGCCACAGCAGCATCAGCAACGCGGGCACGGCAACGATGGTCGAGACGACAAAGAACGTCGGCCAGCCGATGCTCTCGGCCAGCACGCCGGCCATCGGGCCCACCCACACCCTGCCCACGGCCGCGAAGGCCGACAGCAACGCGTACTGCGTGGCCGTGAAGCGCTGCTGGCACAGCGCCATCTGGAAGGCCACGTGCGCGGCCGTGCCCATGCCGCCGGCCAGGTTGTCGAAGGCCACGGCCGCCAGCAGCGCGCCATCCACGGTGGTGGGCGCGGTGATCTTGACGAAGCCCCAGTCGAAGGCCGGCAGCAGCATCCCGCCGATCGAGCCCTTGCCGCCGCTGGCCAGCCACCAGAAACCCAGGTTGCTGACCAGTTGCAGGATGCCGAAGAGCATCAGCGAGCGCCACAGGCCCAGGCGGAACATCAGCGTGCCGCCGACCAGTGCGCCGACGATGGTCATCCACAGGCCGATGACCTTGTTGACGACGCCGACCTCCGCGGCCGGGTAGGCCATGCCGGTCAGCAGGAATGGCGTCATCAGGCTGACCGCAAAGGCGTCACCCAGCTTGTACAGGATGATGAACAGCAGGAAGGCCGCCGCGCCGGGGATCGCGAAATAGCTGCGCATGCCGTCCAGCAGCGGATCGAAGCGCGCCTTGCGGGCCGCCCACACCACCAGTGGCAGCGTGAAGCCAATGCCGGCGAACAGGGCCAGCAGATCCGACCAGCGCTGCTGCAGCGCAGGTTTCATCGTGCTGCCGGCCATCAGCGGCGCCAGCACGGCATCGGCCGCCGGCTGGCCCACGCGCCGCGTGACCTCCACGCCCACGGCCACCGCGACGACGACCGCGACGAAACCCAGCAGGTCCTGCCAGGGCGAACGCGGCGCGCTCGCGACGCCGGGCGGCGCCGGCGGCAGGGCCGGCAGCCCGGGAATCAGCAGCGCCGAGAAGACCGCCAGTCCGACCATCAACCAGGCCATCAGCCGGTAGACCTCGGGCCAGCTCATGCCGCCGCCCTGCACGGCGTCGGTCCAGATCAGCGTGACACCGCCTGACAGGATCATCGCGAAGCGGTAACCCATGACACCCAGAGACGCGCCCAGGCCGCGCTCGGCCGCATCGAGCACGTCGGTGCGGTAGGCGTCGACCACCACGTCCTGGCTGGCCGACAGGAACGCGACGGTCACGGCCAGCAGCGCGAAGGCCTTCATTGCATCGCGCGGCGAGGTGGCCGCCAGCGCGATCAGCGCACCGGCAAGTGCCAGCTGCGTGAGCACCAGCCAGCCGCGCCGGCGCCAC
The DNA here is from genome assembly GCA_963205115.1 of Pseudomonadota bacterium. Classification (GTDB taxonomy): domain Bacteria; phylum Pseudomonadota; class Gammaproteobacteria; order Burkholderiales; family Burkholderiaceae_C; genus Rubrivivax. Next base: position 66,563 of record CAUJHV010000037.1, read on the forward strand.
CAGCCGGCGGCGTCGAACCGGTCCATCAGCGGTGCCCACAGGAACTTGAAGGTGTAGGGCACACCCACCAGCGTGAGGAAGCCGATGTCGGACACCGACAGGCCTTCGTTGGTCAGCCAGGCCTGCAGCGCCTGGCCGGTCAAGGCCAGCGGCAGGCCGGAGGCAAAACCCAGCACGGTGACGGCGACCAGCCGGTGCAGGCCGGCCACGCTCAGCGGCTTGCGCGCTGCCACGGCCGTCACGCCAGGTCCTTCATCAGAAAACTGCGCGTGAAGCCGGTGGGAAAGTTCGGCAACTCGCCGAATACGCGGTAGCCCAGGCCTTCGTAGAACGGACGGGCGCCGAAGATGGTGTCGACCCAGGCGTGGTGGCAGCCGCGGCGGCGGGCCTCGTCCTCGGCCTGCGCCATCAGGCGCCGCCCCCAGCCCTGGCCGCGGCAGGCTTCGGGCACGGCCAGCATCTGCGTGTAGAGCCAGCCGTAGGTGGTGTGTCCCCACAGCCCGCCGACGGTCTGGCCCGCGTCGTCGGTCAAGGCGAGAGCGAGCAGTTCGTAGCCGCTCGCGCCGGCCACGTCTTCATTGAAGCGCAGCAGCGGCGCGGCAATCGCGCGCCGCAAGTCCTCGTCCGGTGAATCGGCGGGCCGGATGTTCATGGCTTGGCCGCCGTGCGCCGGGGCGCGTCGGGCACCGGTACCACCTCGCCGGCCTGCGAGAGCTTCTCGAAGCGCAGCCCGCGGGCCAGCAGGCCCGGCAGCGTGCGCGACAGGCCGTCGGCCGTGCCCGAGCCGGGTTTGTTCATGTGCAGGATGACGATGTCGCCCGGCGCGGCGCGCTCCAGGCGGCGCGCCACCGTGGACGCCGACGCCGTGGCGCCGTCGTCGCCGTTGATGCTGAAACCCGCCACCCGGTAGCCCAGGCGCGAGATCGTCTGCAGGCCCTGCGCGTCGTACAGGGCGCCGGCGCCGCGGTACCACTGGGGCGCCCGCCCGCTGGCCTGGGCCACGGCCTGCGCGCCCTGGTCGATCTCGCGCGCAATCCCGTCGACATCGGCCGGGCTGGTCATGCCGTAGATGCGGCGACCGACGACGGCGGGCACATGCGCCGCGCCGTGGTTTTCGATCTCGAAGAGTTCGGGGTGCTGCCTCAGCTGCTGCAGGGCCACATGGTTGCGGTCCAGCCAGCGTCGGGTGGCAAACACGGTGGCCGGCACGCGAAGCCGCACCAGCGTCTGGATGAGGCCCGCGTCGAAGCCGCCGCCGCAGGCGTCGAGCGTCAGCACGGCGGGCGCGGCCAGAGTGTCGGTGGCGCTGCGCAGGCGCTGGTGGATCTCGGTCAGCGGGGCGTCCTTCGCGGTGGCTGGCGCGCCGGCGCCGGCCAGGGCCACGCCCAGCAGGATCGTCACGGCTGCGCGTCCCGCGCTCGACCACCAAGGGCCACTGGTCAAGTCATTCGGGGAGGGGGGCGGGGAGGTGTGTGCCACGGTGGCGCGAATGGTAGCGGCGCCGCGTACGCAGCCATTGCGCCACACCCGATTCAGCAGGCGGCGCGTTTGACCCCACAATCGCGGCCGCGTCGAGTCGGCGCGCACATCTGGTTACACCGCAAGCCTGCATGTCCCGCGTCCCGAATCCTTCGCCCGCTGCTGCTGCTGCCGCCGCGCGCCTGCGCCAGGGGCATCTGACGAGCAGCCTGACCACGCCGGTGATGCGCGCGCGCAGCGGCCTGGCGCCGGCGCGTGGTGGTTCGATCGCACGCGACAGCATCGACGCGATGGCGCAGCTGCAGCAGCTGACGCGTGACCTGGGCGCGGTCAACGATCGGCTGGGCAAGGTCGACACCGAGGCGCTGGACGATGCGGGATATGACCGCTGGGCCGGTGTCATGGACGCCGTCGAGCTGGCCCTCGAGCGCGCCCGAGGCGCCCTGCAGGCCGGGCCTTCGGCGCTGTTCGAGCGCGAGATGCAGCGGCTGCACGGCGCTTTGGGCATGCTGGCCGACAACCTCATCTACCACCGCGACGACCAGCAGGTGATCGATGCGGCCGCCGAATGGATGGGTGCGCTCGAGCGGGTGATCGTCCTCGGCCGTTGACAGGCATCAGGCAGGCGATGCCGGCGGGGCGTCAAGTGGCGAGGTATGCCCGGTCGGCGCGGACCCTCGCGGGACCCTTAGAGCCAGTGCGCAGCGGCTTGTAGATCCAGCCCGCCACTGGCCCTGTGCCGGTGCGCCATGCGCCCGGTTCGCGCGCAGAATCGGCCGGCACCGCTCGGCTGACCCTGCCGGGCCACATACCTCTTCAGGAGAGCCCATGGGACACGCCGAACCGCAAGCAGCCGTTTCGCTCCAGCCGTTCTGGATGCCGTTTTCGCCGAACAAGGAATTCAAGGCCGAGCCGCGCATGTTCGTGCGCGCAGAAGGCATGTATTTCTATACGCCGGACAACCGCGCTGTCATCGACGCGTCGTCGGGCCTGTTCTGCGTGGCCGCCGGCCACTGCCGCCGCGAAATCGCCGAGGCGGTCTATCGCCAGCTGCAGACCCTGGACTTCACCGCGCCTTTCCTGCGCGCGCACCCCAAGGCCTTCGAGCTGGCGCAGCGGGTTTCCGAGTTCACGCCTGAAGGCATGAACCGCGTCTTCTTCGTCAATTCCGGCTCCGAAGCCGTGGATACCGCGATGAAGATGGCGCTGATGTACCACCGCGTGCGCGGCCAGTCGCAGCGCCAGATGTTCGTCTCGCGCGAGCGGGCCTACCACGGTGTCAACATGGGCGGCGTGGCGCTGGCCGGCATGGTCAACAACCGCCGCGCCTTCGGCACCGGCCTGCCGGGCGTCTACCACATGCGCCACACGGCGATCCCGGAAAACCGCATGGTGCGCGGCCAGCCCGAGCACGGCGCCGACCTGGCCGACGACCTGCTGCGCTTCTGCCAGCTGTATGGCGGCGAGAACATCGCGGCGTGTTTTGTCGAGCCGATCGCCGGCTCCTACGGCTGCCTGCCGCCGCCCAAGGGCTACCTCGACCGCCTGCGCAAGATCTGCGACGACAACGGCATCCTGCTGGTCTTCGACGAGGTCATCACCGGCTGGGGCCGCACGGGCTCGGCCTTCGGCGCGCAGACCTTTGGCGTGACGCCCGACCTGATGACCATGGCCAAGGCCATCACCAACGGCTCGCAGCCCATGGGTGCGGTCGTCGCGCGCCAGCCGGTGTATGACGCCATCATGGAAGGCGGCCCGAAGATGGGCATCGAGTTCTTCCACGGCTACACCTATTCGGCGCACCCCGCGTCCTGCGCCGCCGGCCTGGCGATGATGGACATCTTCCGCGACGAGAAGCTGATCGAGCGCTCCGCGGCGCTGACGCCGTATTTCCTCGACACCATGCACGCCATGGCCGATGCACCGGGCGTGATCGACATCCGCTCCTGCGGCTTGATGGCAGGCATCGAGGTCGCGGCGGTGGGCGCACCGGGCGCGCGCGGCCATGAGCTGCAGAAGAAGCTCTACGACATCGGGCTGAACCTGAAGAACACCGGCGACACGCTGATCGTGGCGCCGCCGCTGGTGGCCGAGAAGCAGCACGTCGACGAGATCGCCGACAAGATCCGCCGCGCCCTGACCGCCTGAGCCCGCGCGAGCACCCCGGCCATGAGTGAGACGCTGGTCTATGCCGCACGCAAGATCCTGACGATGAACCCGTCCCGGCCCGTGGCCACCCACGTGGCCGTGCGGGACGGGCGCATCCTGGGCGTGGGCAACGCCGCCGAACTCGCCGGCTGGGGCGCGCATCGCATCGACACGCGATTCGCGAACCAGGTGCTGATGCCGGGTCTGGTCGAAGGGCACTCGCACCTGATGGCCGGTGCGCTGTGGCGCTATACCTATTGCGGGTATTTCGACGCACGCGATCCCTCGTCGCAGCTGTGGCCGGGGCTGAAATCGCTGGATGCGGTGGTGCAGGCGCTGGCTACTGCGGCCCAGCGTTCGGGGCAGGGGCCGGTGCTGGGCTGGGGCTTCGATCCGATCTATTTCGGCGCCAGCCGCTGTTCGCGGGCCGACCTGGACCGTGTCTCGGCGGACCGCCCCGTCGGCGTGCTGCACGCCAGCGGGCACATCCTGAATGTCAATTCCGCGGCGCTGGCGCAAGCCGGTCTGCTGCGCACGGGCATCGAACACCCCGGCATCCCGCTGGGCGCTGACGGCCTGCCCACCGGCGAGATGAAGGGCCCGGAAGCCATGGGGCCGGTCTTCGGCGCCGTGGGCCTGAGCCGATCGTTCCTGAGCGCCGACCGCCAGGGCGTGCTGGACTTTGCGCGCCTGTGCGTGCGCGCCGGCGTGACCACGGCCACGGACCTCGCGGCCTCGCTGGACGAGGCCGAGGTCGACAGCCTGCAGCGCGTGACCGGCGAGGCGGATTTTCCGGTGCGCCTGGTGCCGCTGCTGCGCCTGATTGCCATCCAGCCGGCCGATGCCGTGGCCCGTGCCGCCGAACTGGCCGGCCGGTCCACCGAGCGGCTGCGCATGGGCCGCATCAAGGTCGTGGCCGACGGGTCCATTCAGGGCTTTTCTGCACGTCTGCGCTGGCCGGGCTACTACAACGGCGCGCCCAACGGCCTGTGGTACACGGCGCCGGAGGCCATCCGCGAGACCTTCGTGCACGCGCTGCGGCAAGGCGTGCAGGTCCACACGCACACCAACGGCGACGAGGCCACGGCCCTGGTGCTGGATTGCATGACGCAGGCGCTGCTCGAGTCACCCGCGGCCGACCACCGATTCACGCTGCAGCACTGCCAGCTGGCCGACGATGCGCAGTTCCGCCGCATGGCCGCGCTGGGCATGTGCGTCAACCTCTTTGCCAACCACCACTTCTACTGGGGCGACGAACACCGGGCGGTGACGGTCGGCCCCGAGCGCGCCTCGCGCATGAACGCCTGCCAGTCGGCCATCGCGGCGGGCGTGCCATTTGCGATCCATTCCGATGCGCCGATCACGCCGCTGGCGCCGCTGTTCACGGCCTGGTGCGCCGTCAACCGGTTGACGGCCTCGGGCCATGTGCTGGGCGAGGCACAGCGCATCGGCGTGGACGAGGCGCTGCGGGCGATCACGCTGGGCGCGGCGATCACGCTGAAGCTGGACGGCGAGATCGGCTCCATCGAATGTGGCAAGCGCGCCGATTTCTGCGTGCTCGACGAAGACCCCACCGCCGTGCCGCCGCTGGCGCTGAAGGACGTGCCCGTCTGGGGCACGGTGCAGGGCGGCGAGGTCCATGCCGCCTGAGGCGTGGGCGGACGCTGGCGGCACCGCCAACGTCCGACATCCTCGCCCTCAACCGGCCCGCGTCCCGACTCGCGCACGGGCAGGCCGTGTTCGCGCGCAGGGGCAAGAGGTGCCGGTGCAGGCATGCCTGCGCGCGCTGACGTACCCTCCAGGCGACGGCCGGTCTGGCCGCCGCCCCCTTCCGTGACCGATGCCAGAGCAGGAGCTGCCGTGAATGCCCCATTGACCCTTCCGGCGATCGACGCCATCCGCGCCCACGAAGACGAAATGATCGCCGTGCGGCGGCAGATCCACGAGCAGCCCGAGCTGGCCTATGAAGAGCACGCCACGGCCGACCTGGTGGCCGAGCGGCTGCAGCGCTGGGGCTACGATGTCCACCGCGGCCTGGGCGGCACGGGCGTGGTGGGCACGCTGCGTGCCGGCACGTCCTCGCGTCACGTGGGCCTGCGCGCCGACATGGACGCGCTGCCCATCGCCGAGACCAGCGGCCGGCCGTGGTCGAGCAAGGTTTTCGGCAAGATGCACGC
>CAUJHV010000038.1 GCA_963205115.1 Pseudomonadota bacterium
CGCGCGGCCTGCACGTATTCTTTCTGGCGCTCGACCATCGTCAGGCCACGCACCGTGCGCGCGTACTTGACCCAGCCCGTCAGCGCGATGGCCAGGATCAGCACGGCAAAGGCCAGCAGCTCGTGGGCATTCGGGAACATCGCGCGGCCGGCACCGTCGATCAGCAGCGCCACCAGGATGGCCGGGAACGACAGCATCACGTCGCACACGCGCATGATGAAGGCGTCCAGCCGCCCGCCCACGAAGCCCGACAGCAGGCCCAGGCCCACGCCCATGACCACCGACAGCGTCACCGCCGCCAGACCCACGAACAGCGAGATGCGCGTGCCGTACATCAGCGCGGACAGGATGTCGCGCCCCTGGTCGTCGGTGCCCAGCACGTAGGCCGGGTTGCCCTCGGGCAGCCAGGCCGGCGGCAGGCGCGCATCGGACAGGTTCAGCGTGGCCAGGTCGAAGGGATTGTGCGGTGCGAGCCAGGGCGCGAAGACCGCCGAGATGACGCAGGCCAGCACGAGCACGGCCGAGCCGATGGCCACGGGCGAATGCCGGAAGCTGTACCAGACGTCGCCGGCCAGAAAACGCTGCCAGGCATTGCCGGTGTCGGCCACGGCGGCGGTGGCAGGGTCGGCGGTCGTCGCGGATGTCGAGGCGCTCATGCGGTGGTGGTGGCAGCTTCAGTGGCCGACGCCGGCGCGTTCGATGCGCAGGCGCGGATCGACGGCAAAGTACAGCAGGTCGACGATCAGGTTGATGCTCACGAAGATCAGCGAAATCAGGCACAGGTAGGCCGCCATCACCGGGATGTCCGCAAACTGCACGGCCTGGATGAACAGGAAGCCCATGCCCGGCCACTGGAAAACGGTCTCCGTGATGATGGCGAAGGCGATCAGGCTGCCCAGCTGCAGGCCCGTGATGGTCATCACCGGCACCAGGGTGTTCTTCAGCGCGTGGCCGAAGTAGACCGTGCGGTTGGACAGGCCGCGCGCCCGCGCGAACTTGATGAAGTCGGTGCGCAGCACCTCCAGCATCTCGGCACGCACCAGGCGCATGATCAGCGCCAGCTGGTACACGCTCAGCGTGATGGCCGGCAGGATCATGTGCCGCCAGCCGTCGGCCGTGAGCAGGCCGGTGGTCCAGTTGCCCAGCGCCACGGTGTCGCCACGGCCGAAACTGGGCAGCCACTTCAGCATCACCGCGAAGAACAGGATCAGGAAGATGCCGATCAGGAAGGTCGGCAGCGACACCCCGAGCAGCGAAATGCCCATCACCGCCTGGGCCAGCGCGCGCCCGCGCCGCAGTGCCGCATAGACACCCAGCGGAATGCCCACCACCAGCGCGATCACCGCGGCGGCCAGCGACAGCTCCAGTGTGGCGGGCAGCCGCTCGAGGATCAGCGACGACACCTTGCGGCCCTGGCGCAGGCTCACGCCGAATTCACCCTGGACGGCATTGCCCACGAAGGCGGCGAACTGCACCATGAAGGGCTGGTCCAGCCCCAGGTCGTGGCGCAACTGCGCACGCTGTTCCGCCGTGGCATCCTGGCCCAGCATGCCGGTGACGGGGTCGCCGACGTACTGGAACAGCATGAACGCGATGAAGCCGACCGTGAGCATCACGGCCAGGGCTTGGGCGAGCCGGCGAAGGATGAAAGCAAGCATGGTGGTAGGCAGCCGCGACCGCGCCGTGCGCAGACCTGGCGCGGCGACGCGATGCGTCAGCCGGAATTGTGCAGGCCGCGCCGCTCGCCACGCGTGACACCTGCTCGGGGAATCCCCGCATGGCATGCGTGCCGAATGGCGAGGGGAATCGGCCTAGCATCCGGCCTTTCCCAATTTCGAGGAGCTTCCTCCATGAATCTGAAGGCCATTTGCGCCGCCGCCTCGCTGGCGGCCGTGCTGGCAGCCCCGGTACAGGCGCAGACCCTGCGCTGGGCGGCCCAGAACGACATCCTCACGCTGGATCCGCATTCGCAGAACCACGCGACCACCAATGCCATCCTGCAGCACAGTTACGAGACCCTCGTGCGCTACAGCGCCAAGTACGAGGTCGAGCCGGCACTGGCCACCAAGTGGACCTTCCTGTCGCCCACGCAGGTGCGCTTCGAACTGCGCAAGAACGTCAAGTTCCACGACGGCTCGCCCTTCACGGCGGACGACGTGATCTTCTCCTACGGCCGCATCAAGCAGCCGCAGGGCACGATGAGCGTCTACGTCACGGGCGTGGCCGACATCAAGAAGATCGACGACCACACGGTGGACTTCATCCTCTCCGGACCGAACCCTCTGCTGCTGCGCAACTCGGTGAACTTCTTCATCATGAGCAAGGCGTGGGCGGAGAAGAACAAGAGCACCAACGTCCAGGACTACAAGAACAAGGAAGAGACCTTCGCCTCGCGCAACGCGATGGGCACGGGCCCCTACAAGATCACCGGCTGGACGCCCGAGCAGCGCGTGACCCTGACGCGCAACGACGACTGGTGGGACAAGCACACCAGCAACGTCAAGGACGTGGTCTACACGCCCATCAAGAGCGACCCCACGCGCGTGGCCGCGCTGCTGTCGGGTGACGTGGACATGCTGACCGACCTGCCCACGCAGGACGTCGGCCGCCTGCGCAGCGACGCCAAGCTGAAGATCCTGGACGGTCCCGAGGTGCGCACCATCTACCTGGCGCCCGACCTGGGCAGCCCGGAGCTGAAGTACAGCAACGTCAAGGGCAAGAACCCGTTTGCCGACAAGCGCGTGCGCCAGGCCCTGTCGCTGGCCATCGACCGCGCGGCGATCCAGCGCAACACCATGCGCGGCCTGTCGATCCCGGCGGCGCTGATGGTGGCCCCCGGTGTCAACGGCCATGACGAAGCCGCCGACAAGCCGGCGCCGGTGAACGTGGACGCGGCCAAGAAGCTGCTGGCCGAGGCCGGCTACCCCGACGGCTTCGAGGTGCGCATGAACTGCCCGAACAACCGCTACGTCAACGACGAGGAGATCTGCCAGAACGTCGTCGCGATGTGGGCGCGCGTGGGCGTGAAGGTCCAGCTGGCCGCGGAGAACATGGCCACCTTCATCCAGAAGGTCCAGAACTTCGACTCCTCGATCTACCTGCTGGGCTGGGGCGTGGCCACCTACGACGCGCAGTACACGCTGCAGTCGCTGTTGCGCACCCGCACGACCGGCGCGGACGGCAACTTCAACTTCAGCAAGATCAACGACCCCACGCTGGACAAGATGGTCGACGCGATGAAGACCGAGACCGATGTGGCCAAGCGCAACGCCCTCGTGCGTGACGCGCTGCTGCGCGCCCGCGACGAACTGCTGCTGATCCCGCTGCACCACCAGATGCGCCCCTGGGCGATGAAGGCCGGTGTGACCACGATCCACCGCTCGGACGATCGGCCCGAGGTGCGGTTCACGACCGTCAAGTAAGTCCGACGCGCCGGGGTTTCTGGCCCCGGCTCCAGGACATCCAAAAGGCCGCCCGTGGGCGGCCTTTTTCATGACCGGGCGCGCAGCGGCTCAGTTGCCTGCAGCGCCCGCACCGCGCACCACGCGCCCGCCCTGCATCACCAGCCGGATGCCCTGGGCCGGATCGCGCCACATGTCGATCGACTGCGTCGGGTCGCCTTCGACGATCAACAGGTCGGCCAGCGCGCCAGGCTGCAGCGTGCCGATCTGGCCTTCGGCGCGCAGCACCTGCGCCGCGACGGCGGTGGCACTTTGCAGAATCTCCGCCGGCGTCTGCACCGGCAGGCGCAGCGCAAACTCCTCCATCTGGCGCCCGTGCATGTGGCCCAGCAGGTCCGTACCGAAGACGATGGGCACACCCTCGGCCTTGGCGATGGCGATGGCCTGCACGCCGCGGTGCTGCACCCGCTCGAGCTTGGCCAGCATCGCGGCGGACCAGCCCAGGCGCGCGCCTTCGTCACCCAGCGCGGCGTAGGTCGCCAGCGTGGGCACCAGGAACGCGCTCTCTTCGTTCATGGCCTCGGCGCTGGCTTCGTCGAGCAGGTTGCCGTGTTCGATGGTGCGCACGCCCGCACGCACCGCACGCGAGATGGAGCGCGGCGAGTAGGCATGCGCCATCACATAGGTGTTGGCGGCATCGGCCTCTTCGCAGATCGCCGCCAGTTCAGCCAGTGAATACTGCGTGCCGTCGATGGGGTCGGTCGGGCTGGCCACGCCGCCGCCGGCCATGATCTTGATCTGGTTGGCACCATTGCGGATCTGCTCGCGCACGGCGCGCCGCACTTCGGCATCGCCATCGGCGATGGCACCGACCAGCCCCAGACCGGCGCAGCTGCACACCATTTCCTGCACGCCCTGCGGGCGGCTGTCGGCATGCCCGCCGGTTTGTGTGAGCGGGTGCGCGGCGATATACAGGCGCGGGCCCTCGAACAGCCCGCGGCGCACGGCTTCCTGCAACCCGAAGTCCGCGCCGCCCGCGTCGCGCACCGTCGTGAAGCCGCGGTGCAGCATGGCTTCCAGAATGGGTTTGGTCTGCGCGGTGATCAGCGACGGCGGCTGTGCCGACAGGCGCCAGACGTCGTGTGTCACCGCCATCACGTGCACATGGGCATCGATCAGCCCCGGTGTCACCACACGGCCGCCGGCATCGATGACGCGGTCGTCCGGCCCCGGTTCACGCGGTTCGGGCGTCACTTCGACGATGCGCTCGCCCTCGATGACGATGGTGGACATCGGGCCCAGACGGCCGCGTGCGCTGTCGAACGGACGCGCGCGGGTGACGAACAGACGTGCGACGCTCATGACAGGGCACTCCTCATTTGCCGATCATCACCCAGGGCACTTCCAGCCAGTTGTCGGCGCGATGCACCACGTCCACAGTCGAGCGGACGGCCCAGGGAATCATCTGACGGTGCAGCGGGATCGAGTGCACCTGCTGCTTCCATTCGGTCAGCGCCTGCTTGACGAGGGACTCGCGCTTCTTCGGGTCGGCCTCCACGCTGCTCTGCGCGGCCAGCTTGTCGAAGGCATCGTTGCGCGAACGGCCGTAGTTGTACAGGCCCTCGCCCTTGGCACCCGGGTTGCGCATCACCGGCGTCAGCGTGGTCTCGGCGTCGGTCACCGAGCCGCCCCAGCCCAGCAGGTACATCGAGGTGTCCCACTTCTCCATCTTCGGAAAATAGGTCGCCCGCGGCATGCCGTTGACACGTACCTTCACCTTGATCTGCGACCACATCGCGGCCAGGGCCAGGCAAACTTCCTCGTCGTTGACGTAGCGGTTGTTCGGGCAGTCCAGCGTGACCTCGAATCCGTCCGCGTAGCCGGCTTCCGTCATCAGGCGGCGTGCCGCGGCCAGGTCGAAGGGCAGGCGTGATTCGATCTGCGCATCGTCGTAGGCGCCCTTGGGCGAAGGCGTATAGCCACCCGTGGGCACGGACAGGCCGTTCATCAGCTTGGTGCGCAGCGTCTCGATGTCGACAGCCTGGTACAGCGCGCGGCGCACGCGCACGTCCTTGAACGGGTTGCGGTCCTTGACGCTGCCGTACAGCAGTTCGTCGCGCTGCTGGTCCATGCCGATGAAGATGATGCGGTTCTCCGGACCGGTGATCACCTTCACGCCGTTGACGCTGCGCAGCCGCGGGATGTCGCGCGGGGCCGGATCCAGCACGAAGTGGATCTCGCCGGAAATCAGCGCGGCCAGCCGCGTGGCGTCGTTGGCGATGGGCGTGTAGACGATCTCCTGCACGTTGCCGGTGGCGTCCGCGCGGCCGCCGTTCCAGCCCCACCACGCGGGGTTGCGCTTGAAGCTCGTCTTGATGCCCGGCTGGCGTTCGGCCAGCAGGTAGGGGCCGGTGCCGTTGGCGTTGAAGGAGGCGTGGCTCTCTTCCTTGTTCTTGAAATCCAGCGGGCGCGTGACGCGGTGCTTCTCGGCCCAGGCGCGGCTCATGATGTAGACCGTGTCCACGTGCTGCAGGAAGATCGGGTTGACCTTCTCCAGCCGGAATTCCACGGTCAGCGGGTCGATGGCCACCGGCGTGCCCACGGCGTTGGCGTAGACGCTGAAGGTCGATACCGGGCTCTTGGCGCGGTTGACCGAAAAGACCACGTCGTCCGCCGTGAAGGGCGTGCCGTCGTGGAAACGCACGTTCGGCCGCAGCTTGAAGCGCCAGGTCAAGGGGGCGGTCTGCTGCCACTCGGTGGCCAGCGAGGGCACGAGGTCCAGCTGCTTGTCGTGGCGCGTCAGGCGCTCGTAGACCTGGCCGTTGATCGAGTTGTTCAGGCCCTCGTTCTGCGACTGCGGGTCCATGGTCAGCGCATCGCCCTGGCTGGCCCAGCGCAGCGTCTGGGCCTGAGCGGCCAGGCCCAGCGTCAGGGCTGCCAGCGCGATCCACGCCCGTGGGGCCCGCAAGCCGCGGCACGCGCGCGTGCCCGCAACACCGAAATCCTGCGTGTGGCTCTTCATGCGGGGCTCCCCAGGGCTGGCCCGGGATCGACCCGGCGGTCGGCTAGTGTAGGCACGAAGCCTTCGCACCCAGGTGCCCCCGCGAGCGCTGCAGGGTCCGGCACGCGCCACATGGCGGGCGGCCCCGGCGCGCGCCCGCGCACGGGGGCCGCGCCGTTGTCTCAGTGCGCCTCGGCCACCCGCGCGGCTTCGATCGTGCCGCGCACGTCATCGCGCGCGCCGTTGAAGAACAGGTTCAGCAGCACCGCGGCAACCGCCGTCAGCAGGATGCCCGATTCCAGCAGCGGATGCAGTTGGTGTGCCATGTGCTGCGACCAGCGCGGCGCCACCAGCGGGATCAGGCCGAAGCCGATGGACAGCGCCACGATGTAGAGGTTGTTGCGGTTGCCCTTGTAGTCCACGCCCGCCAGGATGCGGATGCCGGTGGCCGCGACCATGCCGAACATCACCAGCCCGGCGCCGCCCAGCACGAACTGCGGAATGGCCTCGACGAAGGCGGCCATCTTGGGCAGCAGGCCCAGCACGATCATGATGATGCCGCCGGCCACGCAGACCCAGCGGCTGCGCACACCCGTCACGCCCACCAGGCCCACGTTCTGCGAGAAGCTGGTGTACGGGAAGGTGTTGAAGATGCCGCCGATCAGCGTACCCAGGCCGTCGGTGCGCAGGCCTGCAGCCAGGTCCTGCTGGCTGATCTTGCGGCCGGTGATGTCACCCAGCGCCAGGAACATGCCGGTGGACTCGATCATCACGACGATCATCACCAGCGTCATGGTGCCGATCATCACCGGGTCGAAGGTCGGCATGCCGAAGGCAAATGGCGTGACCACGTCGAACCAGCCGGCCTTGGCCACCTTGTCGACATTCATCTTGCCCATCATGGCGGCCAGCACGCAGCCCCCGACGATGCCCAGCAACACCGAGATGTTGGCCACGAAACCCCGCCCGTACTTCACCAGCAGCAGGATGAAGACCAGCACCGCGCCGGCGATGGCCATGTTGTCCAGCGCGCCGTAGTTGGCGTTGTTGGCCATGGGGATCGGACCGGGCAGCTTGATCGCCACGGTGGCACCCGGCGCCGCGGAAGCGGCTGCCGCGGCGGCGGTCGCCTTCGCGCCATCGACCATGGCCACGAGCTTGGGCACGTCGACGCTCTGCGCCAGCGGCGCGGGCCCGCCCATGGCCCAGCCCACGCCCACGCGCATCAGGCTGATGCCGATGATGGCGATGATGGTGCCGGTGACCACCGGCGGGAAAAAGCGCAGCAGCTTGCTGACGGCCGGCGCGATGAGCATCGAGACGATGCCCGCACCGATGATGGCGCCGAAGATGGCGCGTGCGCCGTCCACGCCGGGCATGGCATTGGCGAAGGCCACCATCGGCCCCACGGCCGCGAAGGTCACGCCCATCATCACCGGCAGCCGGATGCCGAACCAGCGCGTCACGCCCAGGCTTTGCACCAGCGTGACCAGGCCGCAGCAGAAGAGGTCGGCGCTGATCAGCATCGCCACCTGTTCGGGCGTGAGCTTCAGCGCCCGCCCGACGATCAAGGGCACGGCCACCGCGCCCGCGTACATCACCAGCACGTGCTGGATGCCCAGGGCCGCGAGCCGGCCGGTGGGCAGTCGTTCGTCCACCGGGTGGACGCCTGTTGCCTCGTTCATGTCATGTCTCCTCAGGGTGGATGGAGCCGGCCGCGGTCTGTGTGCTTGCGCACGCCACGGTCCGGCCGGTGGTGGCGGCCCCGGCTCAGGGCGCCCCGGCCTCGTACCAGCGCTTGAGCAAGGCACGCTCCGCGTCGGTGATCTGGGTGGCGTTGTTCAGCGGCATCAGCTTGGTCACGGTGGCCTGCTGGTAGATCGCCAGGGCGTGCTGCTTGATCAGCTCGGGCGTGTGCAGCGAGACGTTCTTCTGCTGAACCTGCGCGTTATGGCACAGCACGCAGCGCTGGTCGATCACGGCCTTGACCTCGGCGCGCGTGGGCACCGGCGCATCCGCGGCGACCGCCGCCGTGGGCTTGGGTGCGAGAGCCACGACAAGCGCGAGGATGGCGGCCGTCCCGGCGGCGGCGTAGCCCCAGGGCGGCTGCACACCCTTGACGTGCGCCTTGTGCCGCGCCACGAAGAAGTGGCGGATCAACGCACCGGCCACCATCATCACCACCAGCACCAGCCAGTTCCAGCGCCCCTGGTAGAGCCAGCCGTAGTGGTTGGACAGCATGGCCACCAGCACCGGCAGCGTGAAATAGGTGTTGTGCACGCTGCGCTGCTTGCCGCGCTTGCCGTGGATGGGGTCGGCCGGGCGGCCGGCCATCATGTCCGCCACCACCGTGCGCTGTCCCGGAATGATCCAGAAGAACACGTTGGCGCTCATGGCCGTGGCGATCATCGCGCCCACCAGCAGGAAGGCCGCGCGGCCCGCGAAGAGCTGACAGGCGGCCCAAGACGCCGCGACGACGACCAGGGCCACGGCCACGCCGACCACCGTATCGCCGTTCTCGCGCTGGCCCAGGGTGCGGCAGATGCCGTCGTAGATCAGCCAGAAGCCGGCCAGGAAGCCCAGCGCGGCGGCACCGGCGGCAAACGGGGTCCACTCGAAGATCGACTTGTCGACCAGGAAGGTGCCGGCATTCCACAGGTACAGCACCGTGAACAGGCCGAAGCCGGAGAGCCAGGTGGAATAGCTTTCCCAGTAGAACCAGTGCAGTTCCGTGTGGATCTTGCGCGGCGCCATCATGTACTTCTGCGGGTTGTAGAACCCGCCGCCATGCACGGCCCACAGCGCCCCATCGACCCCCTTCTCCAGGAGATCGGGCGACTTCGGCTTGATCAGGTGGTTGTCGAGCCAGACGAAATAAAAGCTCGAGCCCACCCAGGCGATTGCGGTGATGACGTGGAGCCAACGCAGCAGCAGGTTGGCCCAGTCCAGTAGGTATGCATCCATCGTTCCGTGGATCCGGCATCGCTGCTCACCACCGCGGGCGCTCTGAGCAGCCGATCGGCACGCCGCGCCCCGGAACCCGAAGGTTCCCGACCCGGACGGTCCGGATCTGCGCCGCTGCGACGTGTATTCGAAAGTGTATACAGTTTCCGGCCGGCAACCACAGGGTTTGCCCCTTCGTCGCGGCGACGCTGCGTCGCGCGCGACACCGGTGACGGGCGCGGCCGCGCATGCACGAGGGCCGCTGGCTGGGTCGGTAGCGTGCGGGCGGCCAGATGCCGCCACGGCGGTCGAACCCGGCGCGATTGCCCTACAGTCGCCAGACCTTCCGCCACTTTCGCCGCTTGCCGCGACCCGCCATGAGACTGCTGCACACCATGATCCGCGTGGGCAACCTGCCGCGCTCGATCGCGTTCTACACCGAGGTGCTGGGCATGACCCTGCTGCGCACCTCCGAGCGACCGGACCAGAAATACGACCTGGCCTTCGTGGGCTACGGCCGCAATCCGGAGCACGCCGAGATCGAGCTGACCTACAACTACGGCGTCGAGCAGTACGAGCTGGGCAGCGCCTTCGGCCACATCGCCATCGGCGTGCCGGACGTGGCAGCCACCTGCGCCGCCGTGCGCGACAAGGCCGCCGCGCTGGGCGGCGCCATCACGCGCGAGCCGGGGCCCGTCAAGGGCGGCACGACCATGATCGCCTTCATCACCGACCCCGACGGCTACAAGATCGAACTGATCGAACGCGCCAGCTGACGCGTCGCGCCCCGATCCACATCCGCCTCCACGCTCGCGCCATGTACCAGCCCGCCCACTTCGTCGACAACGACCCCGCTTCGCTCGCGGCGCTGATGGATGCCTGGCCGCTGGCGATGATCCTTCGGCACGGCGCCGACGGTCTGGCTGCCGACCATGTGCCTTTGCGCTGGGACGCGCAACAGCGCACGCTGCGCGGCCACGTGGCGCGCGCCAATCCGCTGTGGCGCGAGGCCGCCGCAGCCGGTGCGGATGGCCTGCCGGTGCTGGCGGTGTTCCGCGCCGAGCAGGCCTATGTGTCGCCCGGCTGGTACCCGAGCAAGGCCGCCACGCACAAGGCCGTGCCGACCTGGAATTACGCGGTCGCGCACGCACACGGGCGCTTGTCGGCCATCGACGACGCCGGCTGGCTGCGCCAGTTCCTGGGCGAGCTGACCGGGCGCCACGAGGCCGCGATGCCGAAGCCCTGGTCGATGGCCGATGCGCCCGAGGATTTCATGGCGCAGATGCTCGCCGCGGTGGTCGGGATCGAGATCCGGGTCGAGCGCCTGGAAGGCAAGGCCAAGCTCGGCCAGAACCGCGCGGCCACGGACCGTCAGGGTGTCATCGACGGCATGCGGGCCGATGGCCCGCTGTCGGCCCAGCCGATGGCCGAGCGCATGGCGCGTGGCCGCGGGGCGGGCTGAACAGGGCGCCGCGTCGACGGTCGAGCCGTCAGACGTTGCCCGCCCAGGGCAGCAATTCGTCGTCGCGCGACTCTTCGCGCAACACCTCGGCAAAGCTCAGCGCTGCGGTGGCCGCGCGCAGACCGTCGAGAAAGCGCGGCGGCCTGGCCGCGATGGCACTGACCCGCGCGCCGATGCGCACGAGAAACAGCACCTGCACGGAACCCGGCAGGACATGCAGCGCGGCGTGGGGCTCGGTCATGGGTGGACGTGCGAACCGGCAGGCCGCACGTACACCATCTTGCGGGGGCATCACCGCGCGCAAAGCAGGAATCAACGGGCTCGCGCCCGGGCAGTTCAGTGCTCGGTTCAGCGCGCGGGCCGCAAGGCCGCCGCCGCGCGGGCCAGCGCCGTGATGCGGCCCCAGTCCTGCTGCTCCATCGCCGCCGCGGGCGTCAGCCAGCTGCCGCCGCAGACCCGCACGTTGTCCAGCGCCAGGAATTGCGGCGCGGTCTCGGGCGTGATGCCGCCCGTGGGGCAGAACACGACATCGGGAAAGGGCCCGCCCAGCGCCTTGAGCATCGGGATGCCGCCGGCCGCGGTGGCCGGGAAGAATTTCAGGAAGTGCAGCCCGTCGGCATTCGCGGCCATCACCTCGCCGGCGGTCGAGACCCCCGGCAACAGCGGCAGGCCGATCTCGCGGCAGGCCTGGCCCACGGCCGCGGTGTAGCCCGGGCTCACGGCGAAGCGGCAGCCGGCGTCACGCGCAGCGCGTGCATCGGCCGGCGAGCGCACCGTGCCCGCGCCCAACACCGCCTGCGGCACGGCCTTGGCAATCGCCTCCATGGCCTGCAGCGCCACGGGGGTGCGCAGCGTCACCTCCAGCACGCGCACGCCGCCGGCCACCAGCGCTTCGGCCATGGGCACGGCGTCGGCCACGCGTTGCAGGACGATCACCGGAATGACCGGTCCGTAGCTGGCAAGTTCGAGGGTGTCAGTCATCGCAACCTTTAACGAAGAAACTCATGATCGGACTCGCACACGACCCGGCCTTTCACAACCAGGTCACCGCGCCCTCTTCGGCGCTGCGCACCGAGCGCCGCATGATGCCGAAGAGCTCGCGACCCAGGCCATGGCCCGCGCGCAGGCGATCGGCCGCTGCGGGTTCGGCGGGTGTGCGCGCGGCCCATTCGGCCGGGTCGACGAGCGCGTCGAGCCGGCCGGTCGTGGCGTCGAGCCGGATGCGGTCGCCGTCGCGCACACGCGCCAGCGGCCCGCCGGCCAGCGATTCCGGGCTGGCGTGGATGGCCGCGGGCACCTTGCCAGAAGCCCCGCTCATGCGCCCGTCGGTGACCAGCGCGACGCGAAAGCCGCGGTTCTGCAACACGGCCAGCGGCGGGGTCAGCTTGTGCAGCTCCGGCATGCCGTTGGCCTGCGGGCCCTGGAAGCGCACGACCACCACCGCGTCCTGCGCGAGCTCGCCGGCGTTGAAGGCCGCGAGCATCGCCTCCTGCGAATCGAAGACCCGCGCGGGTGCTTCGATCACGTGGCGGTCGTCCGGCACGGCCGAGGTCTTGATGACCGCACGTCCCAGGTTGCCCTGCAGCAGACGCAGCCCGCCCGTGGGCGAAAACGGCCGCGCCACGGGCCGCAGCACGGACGAATCGCCCGCGTCCGCCGGAATGCCCAGCCACTGCAGACGGCCCTCGGCGTTCATGGTCGGCGCCTGCACCTGATGGGCCAGACCGGCGCCTTGCACCGTGGTCACGTCGGCATGCATCAGGCCGGCGTCCAGCAGTTCGCGAATCACGTAGCCCGGGCCACCCGCGGCCTGGAAGGCATTCACATCGGCACTGCCGTTGGGGTAGACACGCGCCAGCAGC
>CAUJHV010000039.1 GCA_963205115.1 Pseudomonadota bacterium
CACGAAGCGGATCGCGACAAAGGCGACCACGGCCAGCAGCACCATCATCATGATGTTGGCCATGCCCTCGCCGAAGCCCAGCGAATGCGCCAGCGCGGCCAGGCCCAGGCCTGCGGCCAGACCGGCCAGCGGACCCATCCAGGAGCGCTTGGGCGCTGCCGCGGCTGCAGCCGGTGCCGCGGCCTTGCCGGCGTTGGGCACGGCCTGCGCCGCTGCGGGCACCTGCGGCGGTGGCGACTGTGGCGCTGCCTGCGCCGGCGCCTGCCGCTGCATGCCGACGGACTTGCCGCCGCCCAGGCGCTTGGCCCCGGCGTCCGTCATGCCCAGGCCCATCGTCAACAAGACGGCCAGAGCCGCCGCGAACCCACGAATCTTCATCGAACCATCCTTGTGTGGCGCAAGCCGGCCAATGTCCGGGCAATTGCCCACGCGGCGCAAAGTGTGCCCCAAGCGCGCCCGGCCTGGTGCGGTCTGCGGCGAAACCCTCCAGTGTTTCAGCCATTTATTCGGTGGCGCGCGGGCGGGATCGCCGGGCGATCCAATCGCGCGCATCGTCGGTCCGGTGCCGCCCGGGCCGGCAGGCTGCGCGGCATGACGGCCGAAACCCGTCGACGCCGGGCAGCCGGGGCTGAGAATCGGCGCCACGATGGCGTGGCTCACAGAAGGATTTCCGCATGCAGCTGGACGTGTTGTGGTGGGTGCTCAGCGCCTTGTTGATCGTCGCCGGCATTGCCGGCACGGTGCTGCCGGCCTTGCCGGGCCCCCTGTTCGTACTGGCCGGCGTGGTGCTGGCGGCCTGGATCGACAACTTTTCGCACGTGGGCATGGCGGCGGTCGCGATCGTGGCCGTGCTCGCCGTGATGGGCTGGATCCTCGACTACGCCGCGGGCATGTTGGGCGCCCAGAAGGCCGGCGCCAGCCGCCAGGCGCTGATCGGGGCGGCCATCGGCACGGTGGTCGGGCTGTTCATGGGCTTCATCGGCGTGCTGTTCATGCCGCTGGTCGGCGCCGCTGTCGGTGAATACATGGCGCGGCGCGACCAGAAGCACGCGCTGAAGGTGGGCGTGGCGACCTGGCTGGGCATCCTGGCCGGCCTGGCCGCCAAGGTGGTGATCGTCTTCATGATGGTGGGGGTGTTCCTGACCGCGCTCGTGCTGTGAGGCGTCAGGCCGTACCCTGTTCGAACAACAAAGGGCCGCTTCCGGGTTTTCTCGCCCCCTCGGGGGGCGGCGGCATGTGCAGCGCCTGCGGGCGCGCTCGAGGCAGGAGCCATTGATGACAACGAACAGCGAATCCATCACCCTCGGTGGCGGATGCTTCTGGTGCACCGAGGCCGTCTTCCTGGAGGTCGACGGCGTCACGGCGGTCGAGTCCGGCTATTGCAACGGCCACGTGGTGTCGCCAACCTACGAGCAGGTCTGCTCGGGCCGCACCGGCCATGCCGAGGTGGTGCAGGTGCACTTCGACCCCGCGCGCATCGCCCTGCGTGACGTGCTGGAGATCTTCTTTGCCGTGCACGACCCGACCACGAAGGACCGCCAGGGCAACGACGTCGGCCCGCAATACCGCTCGGGCATCTACCTGCACGACGACAGCCAGCGGGAGACCGCACAAGCCGTGCGAGCCGAGGCCGACCGCGCGCTGGGCGGCCGAGTCGTCACCGAAATCGAGGCGCGGCACAACTACAGCCGCGCCGAGGGCTACCACCAGCGTTACTTCGAGCAGCACCCGAACCAGGGCTACTGCGCCTACGTGGTGGGCCCGAAGGTGGCGCACTTCCGGCAGAACTTCGCCTCACGGCTGAAGTCGCGCTGAGCCCGGCGGGCCGCGCCGGCGCCGGCTTCAGGGCGCCAGGCGTTCGCGCACCCAGTCCGCGCCATCCAGCCGGTAGCGCAACCGGTCGTGCAGCCGCGAGGGCCGGCCTTGCCAGAACTCCCAGCGGTCCGGCTGCAGTCGGTAGCCGCCCCAGTGCGGCGGCCGCGGCGGGTTCAGCAGGTGCTGGGCGCTGACCTTCGCGGCGTTGGCCACCAGCACCGCGCGCGAGGCGATCACTTCGCTTTGCGGCGAGGCCCAGGCGCCAATGCGCGAATCCAGCGGACGCGTGGCGTAGTAGGCGTCGGACTCCTGGGCCGACACGCGCTCCACAGGCCCTTCGATGCGCACCACGCGTTCCAGTTCGACCCAATGGAACTGCAGCGCGGCGAATGCCTGCCCCGCCAGCTCTCGGCCCTTGCGGCTGTTGTAGTTCGTGAACCACACGATGCCGCGTTCGTCATATCCCTTGATGAGGACGATGCGGGTCGACGGCCGGCCGTCGGCGCCCACCGTGGCCAGCGTCATCGCATTCGGTTCGGGCAGCTTGGCATCCAGCGCCTCCGAAAGCCAACGCTCGAATTGCTTCAACGGGTCGGCCTGTGAGGCCTGTTCGTCGAGGGCGGCACGCTCGTAGCTCTTGCGCAGCTGGGACAGATCGTTGCTCATAAGGACCTCATATGGAAATGCGCCCGGCCTTTGCGGATCTACCTAGGGACTTGGCCTTAAGTGATGGCCCGACTGGGCACGCGAAGCTGATGCCCCCATTCTCGGGGTGCGTCGACGACCCCAGGGAGGGGTGGCCTGCCGGCCCGGCGCGCAACACCCATCGGCACACACATGATCCACACGCCGCCCGTGGTCGTGGTACTGGCTGCAGGGCGCGGGTCCCGGTTCGACGGATCCGGCCACAAGCTCACGCAGCCACTGCACGACCGTTCCGTGCTCGCCACGACCCTGTCGCGGGTGATCCAGAGCGGCCTGCCGTCTGTACTCGTGACCACAGCGGAACTGGTGGATGAGGCGCGCGAGCTGATCGCGCAGCACGACATCGTGGTCTTGCCGTCCACCGAGACCCAGCGTGGCATGGCGCGTTCCATCGTGGCCGGTGTCAGCGCACGTGCCGACGCACCCGGCTGGCTGATCCTGCCGGCCGACATGCCGCTGGTGCGCCCCGAGAGCCTGCGCACCGTGGCCCAGGCCTTGCCCGGCCACGCCTGCGTGGTGCCGTACTTCCAGGGCCGGCGCGGGCATCCCGTGGCCTTCTCCGCCGAACTGTTCTCCGAGTTGATGGCACTGACCGGCGACGAAGGTGCGCGACGCCTGCTGATGCGATACCCCGCGCAGGCCATCGAGCTGGCCGACTCCGGCATCCTGATCGACATCGATACGCAGGACGACCTGCGCCGCGCGCGCGAGCCGCTCCCCGGCACGCCGTCCTGAGAAGCTGTGAACGGACCCAACACACCCGCTCATCCCCCGCAAACGGGCCCACTCGGCGTTGCAAATGCTCGCCATAGCCCGAGCTATGGCTGTGCTTTGCGCCTTGATTGGACCCGTTTGCGGTGGCTGCTCGGCTGCGCTGGGTTCATTCACAGCTTCTGACCCTGCGCGGCGCGGCGAGGCCGGCTGGCTCAGCCGGCGTCGCCGCGGGTGGAGCGTCGGAACTCGCTGACCACGTGCAGCTGCGGCCTAGACCGGCCATCGGCCAGCCGCTCGCCGGGTCTGCCCAGGTGAAAACCCTGGACCAAATCGATGCCCAGGCTGCGCAGCAGGTCCAGGGTCTCGGCGTCTTCGACGTGTTCGGCCACGGCGAGCTTGTTGCGGCTGTGCGCGATCTCGATCAAGGCGGCCACCCACAGCCGGTGACCGGCGTCGGACAGCATGCCGCGAATGACGGCACCGTCGATCTTGACCGCGTCCACGTCGATCAGCGGCAGCTGCGACAGGGAATTGAAGCCGTTGCCAAAGTCGTCCAGCTGCACCGCGCAGCCCAGGCGGCGCAGGTCCTCGATGCGCTGTCGCGCGGTGGCCGGGTCGCCCAGCGTGGCGCTGTCGCGCACCTCCACCAGCAGACGGCGCGGATCGACGTCGTGGCGCTGCAGCAGGCCCCGCAGGTGCGGTGCGAATTCCGGATCGGCCAACGACCGCGCCGACAGCTTGGCGGCGATGCGCACGCCCGCGTCGGCACCGGCCAGGTGGGTGATGCAGGCCTCGAACACCCAGCGGTCGACGAGCCGGATGGCGCCGCTGCGCTCGGCCTGCGGCACGAAGTCGCTCGGCGGAATCAGCCGCCGCGGATCGTCGGCGTCGAGCATGCGCAGAAGGGCTTCGTGGTGCGAGATGCGCAGGTCCGATGCCCGCAGCACGGGCTGGAAGTGCAGCACCAGCCGCTGCTCGGCCAGCGCCTGGCGGATGCGCGGGGTCCAGTCCGATCGCGGGTAGTCGGAGCCGACCCGTGGCGACGCCGCCTGGAAGGTCGACCAGCTGTTCTTGCCGCCGCGCTTGGCCTCGTACATGGCTGCGTCGGCGCAGGCCAGCAGGTCGCCGTCGCTGCGTGCATCGGCCGGGAAGGTGGCCACGCCGATGCTGCAGCCCACGCGCAGCGGCGCCTGGTCGGCCACCGCAAAGCGCAGGCCGGCCACCGATTCGACCAGGCGCGCGGCCAGCGCGCTGGCATCGGCCGTGTCCATGCCGGGGCACAGCACGGCGAACTCGTCGCCGCCCAGGCGCGCCACCGTGTCGCCCTTGCGCATCTGGGCGCTCAGGGTGCGCGCCACGGCCACCAGGATGTCGTCGCCGGTGCGGTGGCCGCCCGTGTCGTTGGCCTGCTTGAAATCGTCCAGGTCGATGAACAGCAGCGAGACCGGCAGGCCGTCGGCCTCGGCCAGCGGCAGGGCGGATTGCAGCGCCTCTTCCAGCCCGCGTCGATTGAGCAGGGCGGTCAGCGCGTCGTGCAGGGCCTGCTGCGCGCGCTGCTGCGTGCGGCGGTCGCGCGTGACGTCGTCGTGGAACCAGATGCAGCCGCCGCTGAGCGTGCCGCGCGCAATGGGCTGCATGCGCTGCACGACGATTCTTCCGTCCCGCGTGCGCAACTCGCGGTGACCCATGCCCGCGCCCAGCGGTTGCCCCATGGCATCGATGAGCGGCGCGTCGGCCGGCTCCACCTGGTGGCGCAGCGATGGCACCACGTCGGCCAGCATGTGGCCCGGCGCGATGTCGGGGATGGACCACAGCCGCGCGAAGGCGGCGTTGGCGTAGAGCACATGGCCCTCGCCGTCGACAAAGACGATGCCGCCGGGCATGGCGCCCAGCAGCGTCGTCAGGCGCGACTGCTCTTCGCGTGCGGCCTGCAGGTGCAGCTTCTGCTGCATCTCGCTGTGTTCCAGCGCGGCCACGCGTTCCTTCAGCGCCAGGGCCATCGCGTTGAAGCTGTTGGCCAGCGTGCCGATTTCGTCGCCCGTGGTCACCGGCACCTGCACGTCGAAGTCGCCCTGCGCCACGCGGCGGGTGGCCTGCGCCAGGCCTGCGAGGTGGCGCGTGACGGCCAGGGCGATGGTCCCCAGCACCAGCAGCGAGGCCACCAGCGCGCCGGCCGCGATGGCCAGGCTGCGCTGCAGGAAGTCGCGGCGCGCCTCGCGCAACTGGTCCGTGACCAGGCCCAGGTCGACACGGCCCAGCGCCTGCCCCGCCATGCGGATCGGCGCGCTGAGGTGCAGGGTCTTGTCGGCGCGGTCCAGGTCGGGGGTGCCGGTATCGCGCGGCGGCAGCGGGCGCGATTCGTCCCAGCCGGAGGCCGCCATCGACTTGCCGCGGTGGTCCCACAGCACGAGGTAGGCGATGGTGTTGCCCTGCCGCACCAGATCCAGCGTCTGCTGCAGCGTGGCGTAATCGCGCTGCGCCATCGGCGTGGCGATGGCCTGCTCCAGCAGGTCCAGCACCTGCCGCGTCTGGACCTGCGCCTGATCGATCAGCGTGCGCTGCAGCAGCCGCGTGCTGGCGAAGACCAGGGCGCCGCCCGCGACCAGCTGGACCAGCAGGCAGGCCAGGACCAGCTTGCGGCGCAGCGGCCAGACCGGCCGGCCCTGCCCGCTCGCGGTGGCATCGGACATGGCGTTCAGGCAGGCCCGGCCATCACCTTGCGCGTGGTATCGACGAAGGCATCCATCGACTCCATCAGGCCGGGCGCGGTCTCACGCATGCTGCTGAAACCCGAGGCCGCGAAGAAGGCCTTGCCCTCCTGCGATCCGCCGGCGAAGTTCAGCAGCCGGTCCTTCAGGGCCTTCACATCGGCCGCCGGCAGTTTCGGACTGGCCAGCAGCACGAATCCCGCGACCTCGGCAAAGACCGTCAGCGTGGTCAGCTGCGCGCGCACCGCGTCCGGGATCGCGCGGAACTCGCCGCCACTGAGCATGGCCGCCGCGGCGTCGCCCCGCAGCACCACGTTGCCCACGCTGTCGTCGGTGGGCGTGTTGATGGTCTTGAAGTCCTTGTCGCGTTGCAGGCCGTTTTCGGCGAGCCACTGCATGCCGCGCATGGTGACCAGCGACTGCGGGTTGGACAGCACCAGCGTCTGCCCGCGCAGGTCGGTCACGGCCTTCAGCGGCGCGCGGCTGGCCGACACCACCATGCCCTTGATCGCGGGGGCGTACGACACCAGCGGCACGAAGCCGCGGTCGACCTGCGCCAAGCGCGCCAGATTGGCGGCGGTCACCACCACGTCATAGGACAGGCCCAGCGTGCGCTGGTGAAAGGCATTCCAGTTCGGCGCGGTGGACACCTGCACCGGCCGCTGGAGTTCGCGCGAGAGGTAGTCGCGCATCGGCTGGTACTGGGCCAGCAGCAGCCGCGCGCTGATGTTGGGCAACACGCCGATTTCCAGCGGCGTCTCGCTCTGAGCGAACGCGGTGCGGCTCGACAGGCCGGCCGCCAGCAGGCTCAGGCAGGCCTCGCGCCTGCGGATCGGGTGTGTCATGGGGAATCCTTCCAGGGAGATCTCTCGGCGGCACGGCCGCTCGGGTGGCCGCAGCTGCGGTGCAGCGCCTGGGGTCAGGCGCGGCTGCGATGGGCGCGGTGTCGGTTCAGCGGTGTATCGGCGCGGGCGCCGTGCACTTCAGTGGTGCGCGAAGCTTACAACCCGTGTCGCCGTGCCAAGTGCACCAATCGTTCGATCTCGCGGTCCCGCACGCCGTGTTCACGCAGGGCCTGGGCGGTCTGTTCCAGGTACTCCAGCGTGCTGCCAAAGCGCCCGCGGGCATGCCGCAGGATGTCCACCATCTGCGCGTCGGGGATGTGCCCGGTCCACTGCGGGCTGCGCCGGCTCAGCGTGAAAGCCAGCGCCGCCACCGGGCCTTCGGGTGTCTGGGCCTGCAGCCAGCGCGGGTCGTACACGCCGATGGGCATCTCGCGTGCCCACAGCCGCCGGAATTGACCGGCCAGGTCGTGCGGCGGCAGGCGGTAGACAAAACCGCGGCACGCGCCGCCGTTGACCAGCGCAAACACCAGCCCCGGGCGCTCGGGCGTGCCGCGGTTGATGCGCGAATGCATGCGCAGGCAGCGGTGCCAGCCCGCCACACGCGCCGGGCGGCGCTCGACGGCGTCGAACTCCGGCCGCCAGATCAGCGAGGCGTAGCCGAACACCCAGACCGGGCTGTGCCTGCCGTGGCGCTGCTCGTGCAGGGCCAGCAGGGTTTCGGGCCGGCGGTGGACCGGCAAGGCCGGGCCGACCTCGTCCGGCATCTGGCAGATGACGGTGTCGGGGGGCGGGTCGGTGTCGCGCATGGCGTCGAAGTCAGGTCCTCCATGGTAGGGCCGCGCCCGCGGCGACCGGTATCTCGCGTGCACGACCGGTGCCTGTGGGGCCGCACCGCTGGGCGCACGCGGCCCGATTTCCCTGATGGATTCGGGGCGTTGACGATGTAATCAAGTTACATGAAAATCGACCCATGGTGCGTCGTGACGTTGAGGAAGGACTGATCCCCGCGGGGGGAGGACCGACCTTGGCTTGCTGCGCCACTCCAACGGGTGAAAGTCCCGTCCCGGTAGGCGTCGGTGCGCCGGGTAGCAGGCCCCAGGCAGCGGAGGGAGACTTCCATGCCCGAGCGGGGCGTCAAAAGCCCGTGAGGCGGCAACTGCCGCGCAGCGGGGAGCAAGCACGCGGGCCGCAACATGAAGTGAAGCCTGCAGCCTCGACAGATTTACAACCCGCAGGCCGAGCCGCTCATGTCACGGCGAAGGCAACATCACCGGGGCGAGTGCCGAAGCGCGCTGGGGACTGCGGCGGGGTATGGGGCGCAGCACGCGTGCAAGGAGTGGAGCGGAACACGAGAGACCCGTCTGCGCTGCCCGAGTCGGGGCAAGCGCGCTCGTATAAGCCCAAGGTGAAATCGAGGCGTGCGCAGCGGGAGTCCGAGGGGATCGTAGTACCGTTGGGTGCGGCGCAAGCCGTGCCCGCGAAGGCCGTGGGGCATAACGCGGCTGGAGGGAAGGGTCCCTGCGGTGGTCATGTTGCTGGAGCGGGTAAGCGCAAGGGAATGGCCGGCCAGACCGGACCTAACGACCCCGGCGGTGATGAGCCGCGCGAAAACGTGCGACAACTGCAAAGGCAGCTTTGGGCCGCAGCCAAGCGGGCGCCGGCAAGGCGCTTCCATGCGTTGTACGACCAGTTGTGCAGGGATGACATCCTGCACGAGGCGTGGAAGCGAGTGCGCCGCAACCGCGGCGCAGCGGGGCTCGATCGTGTGTCGGTCCAGGATGTGGAGCAGTATGGAGTCCAGCGCTTCTTGCAGGAGCTGGGTGACGTACTGCGAGCGGGCGAGTACGGTGCGCAGGTCGTGCGGCGCGCCTACATCCCCAAGGCAGACGGAGCAAAGCGGCCCTTGGGTATTCCCACGGTGCGCGACCGGGTGGTGCAGATGGCGGCCAAACTGGTGCTGGAGCCAATCTTCGAGGCGGACTTCGAGCCGTGTTCGTACGGATTCAGACCCAGGCGCAGTGCGACGATGGCGATCGAGCGACTCAGGCAACTGGGCAATCGAGGGGCCGATCACGTGCTGGACGCCGACATCAGCGATTACTTCGGCAGCATCGATCACGACAAACTGCTTACCTTGATGGGGCAGCGCGTCAGTGACCGGCGGATACTCAAGCTGGTGAGGCAATGGCTACAAGCAGGGGTGATGGAAGACGGCGCGGTGCGCCACCCGGTGGCGGGAACGCCGCAGGGTGGTGTGATTTCGCCGCTGCTGTCGAACATCTACCTGCACGTGCTGGACCGGGTGTGGCGCCGACACGGCGCGCATCTGGGCGAACTGGTGCGGTATGCGGACGACTTCGTGGTGATGTGCCGTAGTGCGCAAGCCTGCGAAGAGGCCCAGCGCCGCATCGAGCACGTGCTGGGTCGGCTGGGCTTGAAGCTGCATCCGCAGAAGACGCGACGCGTGGTGCTGACGCAGGGCCGGGAGGGCTTCGACTTCCTGGGCTGCCACCTGCACAAGCGCATGAGCGGGCGACTGTGGCAGCAAGAGGGCGTCAGGCGGTACTACCTGTATCGGTGGCCAAGTCGCCGGGCGATGAACCGGGTGCGCGGCCGGGTGCGGGAGCTGACCCCCAGAGGGCGCTGTCATCAGGATGTGCGAAGCGTGATTGCCGAGCTCAACCCGGTGCTGCGTGGCTGGGGGCAGTACTTCGGCAGCGGCAACGCGGCCAACCATTTCATCGATGTTGACGCCTACGTCGTGAGACGTTTGCGCAGCCTGCGGGTCAAGCGCGCGGGGCGCAGCCTGAAGGCAGGCCAGGCGCAACGCTGGGATCGCGAGTACTTTGAACACCTTGGGTTGTATCGCCTGCGAGGCACCATCCGCTATGCCGGCAAACCTCCCGGAAGAAAACGGGAGTCCGCGTAATGCTGCGAGCCGACAGACCACTGGTAAGCCGTGTGCGGGAAATCCGCATGCACGGTTTGGAAGGGGGCGTTCGCTCCTGGATTTATTCAATTTAGGAACCAACGTCTACCAATGAGTTACATCACCTGCCGGCCCTTCCGCCCATGACCGCCCTGCACCCGACCGTCGCCGCTGTCACGCAGCGCATCCGTGAACGCAGCGCGCCCACGCGCAGCGCCTACCTGGAGCAGGTCGACGCGATGGCGGCCCGACCGCGCGGCAGCGACCGCCTGGGCTGCGCGAACGTCGCGCATGCCTTTGCCGCGATGCCGGGAAACGACAAGCTGCGCATCGTGGCCGAGCGGGCGCCGCACCTGGCCGTGGTGACGGCCTACAACGACATGCTCTCGGCCCACCAGCCCTACGAGAGCTACCCCGCGCTGATCCGCGACGAGGTGCACCGTCAAGGCGCCACCGCACAGGTGGCCGGCGGCGTGCCGGCGATGTGCGACGGTGTCACGCAGGGCCAGCCCGGCATGGAGCTGAGCCTGTTCTCGCGCGACACCATCGCGATGGCCACGGCCGTGGCCCTGACGCACGACGTCTTCGACGGTGCCTTGCTGCTGGGCGTGTGCGACAAGATCGTGCCGGGCCTGCTGATCGGCGCGCTGCATTTCGGGCATCTGCCCTGTGTCTTCGTGCCGGCAGGGCCGATGGCCTCGGGCCTGTCCAACGGCGACAAGGCCAAGGTGCGCGAACAGGCCGCGCAGGGGCTGGTCGGCCGCGAGGAACTGCTGGCCGCCGAGAGTGCGGCCTACCACGGGGCCGGTACCTGCACCTTCTACGGCACAGCCAACAGCAACCAGATGCTGCTCGAGGCCATGGGCCTGCACGTGCCGGGATCGGCCTTCGTGCACCCGCACGCCGGCCTGCGCGAGGCGCTCACGCGCGAGGCGGTGCGCGAACTGTTGGCCATCCGCCGCGGTGCAGACCGTTTCACGCCGATCGGCCGCCTGGTGGACGAACGCTGCATCGTCAACGCGATGGCCGCGCTGCTGGCCACCGGCGGTTCGACCAACCACCTGATCCACTGGGTCGCGGTCGCGCGTGCGGCCGGCATCCTGATCGACTGGACCGATTTTTCCGACCTCAGCGCCGTGGTGCCGCTGCTGGCGCGTGTCTACCCCAACGGCAGTGCCGATGTGAATGCCTTCCAGGCCGCGGGTGGCCCGGGCTACGTGATTCGCGAACTGCTGGACGCCGGCCTGATGCATGCCGACGTGGCCACGGTGCAAGGCGCCGGTCTGGCCCATCAGGTGCAGGCGCCGACCATGGGCGAAGAGGGGCGTATTCAGTGGCAGGGCATCCCGGCCGATGCGGGCGATTCCACGGTGCTGCGCCCGGTGGCGCGGCCGTTTTCGCCCACGGGCGGGCTGCGTCTGCTGCAGGGCAACCTGGGACGTGCGGTCATCAAGACCTCGGCCGTGCCGGACGACCGCCACGTGATCG
>CAUJHV010000040.1 GCA_963205115.1 Pseudomonadota bacterium
CGCATGGCCGGTCTACGTGCGCGACAAGGTGGCGCAGACGACGGCCGAACGCATGCAGGCCGCGCGGCCTGCAGCGGCTTGAACGATGACGGGCTGCGCCGTGGGCATGGCGACGATGCTGACATTGATGACGGTGGCGGATCTGGACCGCGTGCTGGCCATCGAGGTGGGCGCCTACAGCCATCCCTGGAGCCGCGGTCATTTCATCGACTCGCTCGCCGCGGGCCATGATGCGCGGGTGTTGATCGAAGATCAGGTGGGCCTGGTGGGCTACAGCGTCTGCAGTGCGGGCGTCGACGAGTGGCATCTGCTGAATCTGACCGTCGCGCGCGACAGGCGCCGCTGCGGGCTGGGCTCGCGGCTGCTGGACGCCGTCGTGGCTGCTGCGCGGGACCACGGCAAATCGGCTGTCTGGCTGGAGGTGCGAGCAGGCAATGCGGGCGCGCTGGCCCTGTACCGGCGGCATGGTTTCGAGACCAACGGCATCCGGCGCAACTACTACCCCGACCGCGCCGGGCGCGAGGACGCGGTGCTGATGAGCCTGAGCCTGGCGTCGCCGGCTGCCGCCGCATGAAGATCGGAGCCGACTGATGCCGTGGACCGCCGCAGGCGCTGCAGCCCTGGCCGAGATGGGCGTGCCCTGGGTTCGGGTTGCCGATGCCGGCGAACCGCTGCCCCAAGCGGATCTTGCGCAGGCGGCTGACGCCGCGGGAAGC
This sequence comes from Pseudomonadota bacterium, assembly GCA_963205115.1. Classification (GTDB taxonomy): domain Bacteria; phylum Pseudomonadota; class Gammaproteobacteria; order Burkholderiales; family Burkholderiaceae_C; genus Rubrivivax. The sequence goes on from CAUJHV010000040.1 coordinate 717, forward strand.
GCCGCTGTCTCGGCGCCTGGCCCGCGCGCTGACGTCGAGCCGATCCGCACCGCGGTGGCACCGAGAGCCGGGGTCGAACACCGGCCGGTCCCGGGCGGGGCAGGCGCCGCCGGCGGGCTTGACTGGGAACCGCTGCGGGAAGCGGTACGCCAGTGCCGCGCCTGTGGCCTGTGCGAAACGCGCAAGCAGACCGTGTTCGGCGTCGGTCACGAGCACGCGCATTGGATGGTGGTCGGCGAGGCGCCGGGCGAGCAGGAAGACCTCAAGGGCGAACCGTTCGTCGGCGCCGCCGGACGCCTGCTCGACAACATGCTGCAGGCGCTGGGCTTGTTGCGCGCCTGGCCGGCACCCGGCGAGGCGGACGAGGCCAACGGCGCGCGCCAGGTCTATATCGCCAATACCCTGAAGTGCCGCCCGCCGGGCAACCGCAACCCGGCCCCTGAAGAACTGGCGCGCTGCGAACCCTTCCTCATCCGCCAGATCGAACTGGTGCGTCCGCGTCTGATCCTGGCGATGGGCCGGTTTGCGATCCAGTCCTTGCTGCGCAGCACGGAGCCCGTGGGTCGCTTGAGGGGCCAGGTGCACCGCTACCAGGGTGTACCCTTGATCTGCACCTACCACCCGGCCTATCTGCTGCGCAACCCGGCCGACAAGATCAAGGCCTGGGAGGATCTATGCCTGGCCCATGCGGTGATGCAGGGTGCGCAAAGCGCAACACCGCATCCCCAGACTGACTGACGGCCTGTCCCCCCAGGCGGAGGTGTAGGGGGAACGAACCGTCCGGGCGACCGATAACATGTGTGGCTTCCGAGCGACGCATATGTTTCAGACCTTCAATTCCACTGCTGCGGCGCTCTTGGCGTCGGCCGGATCCCTGGCCGATCGACTGCCTGTGCCTCTGCTGGAGCTCTCCGCCGATGGCCTGGCGCGCGCCGGCAACCTGGCGTTTGCGCAGTTCACCGGCATCGACCAGGACCTGCTGCGAGACGCCGGATGGCAGGCTGCGCTGCCACTGGACAGCCGATCCGCGCTCTACGCCGCGCTGGCCGAAGGCCGCGACTTTGCGGTGTCGCTGCGCCTTCTGCGTCACGACGGGCTGAAGGCCTGGGTCGAGGTCAGCGGCCGCCCGGTTGCCGGCACGAGCACCTTCCTGTGCTGCTTTTGCGATGTCACCGGGCCGCGTATGCGCGAGATGGGCGCGCGCGGGGAATCCGAGCGCTTCCGCCTCTTGGCGGACAACCTGCCGGTGTCCATCGCCTATTACGACCGATCCGGATTCGTGTGCCGATATACCAACCGGTTGTATGCGCACACTTTTGGCCACGACCCGAAGGCCATTGTGGGTGCGCGCCTGCCGGAAGTCATCGGCCTTGCGGCGGCCCACGAGATCCAGCCCTACCTCGAACGGGTCCTGAGCGAACGCCAAGTGGTCAGCTACGAACGTGTCCTGCCCGGCGGCGCGGGGCCCGCGCGCCACCTGGAAGTCCACCTGCTGCCGCATCTCACCCGCGAAGGCGGCGAGGCTTTTGGCATCTTCGTGCTGCTGACGGACATCACGAAATTCCGCGTCGCCGAGCTCGCGGTGCGGCAAAGTGAAGAACGCCTGGCCAAATTCATGCAGGCCTCGGCCGAAGGTGTGCTCTTCCTGGCCGACCGCCGGATCACGGATGCCAACCCACCCTTGCTGGCGCTGCTGGAATGCCGGCTGGACGAGATCTGCGGCCGACCGGTCCTGGACTTCATCGCGCCCGAGCAGCGTGAGCGCATGGCCGCGCTGATGGCCTCCGCGACCGAGGCCAACCATGAGAGCGTGCTGTTGACGCGCGGCGGTGGCCGCATTCCCGTGGAACTGAGTGTGCGCACGATGCTCTTCCAGTCGGAGCGTCTGCGCATGATCGTCGTGCGCGATCTGCGTGACCGTCTCGCGGCGCAAGCGCGTATTCACTTCCTCGCGCACCACGATCCGCTGACGGGCCTGCCCAACCGCGGGACCTTCCTCGATCAGGCCGAGCGGGTCTTCGAGCGGGCACGCAGCGAGAGCCTGCGTGTGGCGCTGCTGTTCGTGGACATCGATCACTTCAAGCGCGTCAATGACTCGCTGGGCCACCTGGCCGGCGACGCGATGCTCAAGACGGTGGCCGAACGCATCACCGCCGCGTTGCGCGTGACCGACCTGGTGGGGCGCTTTGCCGGAGACGAGTTTGTCGTGCTGCTTGGCGGCAACCCCGAGCAGGAAGCCATCGAAGAGGTGGCGCGCAAGCTGCTCGTGGCGATCGAGCAGCCCATGCAGCTGGATGGCCCTTCGATCAGCGTGACGCCCTCCATCGGCATCGCGGTCTTTCCCGACCACAGCGCCGACCCGGCGGAGCTGCTCAAGCAGGCCGACACCGCCATGTACCACGCGAAGTCGCGCGGCCGTGCACGCTACCTGTTCTTCGAACCGGAAATGGCCACGGCAGCCTACGACGCGCTGGTGCTGGAAAGCGACCTGGGCACGGCGCTGCGAGAAGGCCAGTTCGAGCTGGCGTATCAGCCGCAGGTGCGTGGCGGTGACGGCGCGCTGGTGGGTGTCGAGGCGCTCGTGCGCTGGAACCATCCGGAGCGCGGCTGGGTCAACCCGGACGACTTCATCCCGCTGGCCGAGAAGCGCCGGCTGATGCTGGGCATCGGCCAATGGGTCCTGGACGAGGCGCTGCGGCAAGCTGGGCTGTGGCGCCAGGCGGGGCTGCTGGCGGTGCGCGTGGGCGTCAACCTGTCGGCCATGCAGTTCCACGGGGCCGGCTTTGTCGATCTCGTGCAGCGCGTGCTGGCCGAACGTGGCAGCGAAGGACGCTATCTCGAGCTCGAACTGACCGAGCGCATGCTGATGGAGGACCTGCACGACAGCCAGGCCACCTTGCGGGCCCTGCGAGCCCAAGGTGTGCACGTGGCGCTGGACGATTTCGGGACCGGCTCGACCTCGCTGTCGCAGCTCAAGCACCTGCCGGTCGACCGCCTGAAGATCGACCGCTCGTTCGTGCAGGACCTGCCGCATGACGAAGCCTCGGCGGCAGTGGCTGAAGCCATCATCCGGCTGGCCCGCGGGCTGCGGCTGGATGTCGTGGCCGAAGGCGTCGAAAACGATGCGCAGTGGCGCTGGCTCCAGGACCACGACTGCCCGCAGGTGCAGGGCCACTTTGTCGCGCCGCCGATGTCGGCGCCGGACTTCGAGCGCTGGCTGGCCGCGCGGGCCCCGAAACCGGCCTGAGACGGGCCTGGCGGGCGCGGACCGGGGGCGCCCGAACCGGACCGTTCGGGCCGCCGCTGACGGCGGGCGATCAGCCCTTCTTCGGCGCCTTTTGCGGCCGCGTCCAGCCGGCAAGGCTGACCTGGCGCGCACGCGCCACCGTCAGCTGGCCGGCGGGCGCCGGCTTGCCGATGGTCGAGCCGCCGCCGATCGTCGCCCCGGCGCCGATGGTCACCGGCGCGACCAGTACGCAGTTCGAGCCGATGTGCGCATCGGCTTCGATCACGGTGCGGTGCTTGTTGGCGCCGTCGTAGTTGGCCGTGATGCTGCCGGCGCCGTAGTTGACCCGCTCGCCGACCGTGGCGTCGCCCAGGTACGCCAGGTGATTGGCCTTGGCGCCGGCGGCCAGCGTCGAATTCTTGACTTCGACGAAGTTGCCGATGTGCACCTCGGGGCCGAGGTCCGCGCCGGGTCGCAACCGTGCGAACGGGCCCACGAGCGCACCTGGGCCGACGCGCACGCCGGCCGCTTCGCCGTCGATGTGCGTGAACGGGTGGATGACCGCGCCGGATTCGATGCGCGCTTGGCGGATCACGCAGTGCGCACCGATGCGCACGTTGTCGCCCAGCGTCACCGCCCCTTCGAAAATGCAGCCGATGTCGATTTCCACGTCGCTGCCGCAGCTCAGCGAGCCGCGCAGGTCGAAGCGCGATGGGTCGGCCAGACGCACGCCGGCTTCCATCAGTGTCTCGGCCTGCTGGCGCTGGAAGCGCCGCTCCAGATCGGCCAGCTGCACCGGGCTGTTGACGCCGAGCACTTCGGTCTCGCCGGCAGGCTGCGCGGAGACCACGCCCACACCTTCGGCCACCGCCATGGCCACGATGTCGGTGAGGTAGTACTCCTTCTGAACGTTGTCGTTTTTCAGGGCCGCGACCCAGCGCCGCAGTGCCGCGGTGGGTGCCGCGAGGATGCCGGTGTAGATCTCGCGCACCTGGCGCTGCTCGTCGGTGGCGTCCTTGTGCTCGACGATGCCCAGGATGCGCCCGTCGGCGTCACGGATGATGCGGCCGTAGCCGGCCGGATCGTCCAGGTCCACGGTGAGCAGGGCCAGGCGCTCGCCGCCGCAGGCCTGCGCCAGGGCGTGGGCGGTGTCGGTTCGGATCAAGGGCACGTCGCCGTTGAGGACCAGCGTGGTGCCGGCGGTGTCCAGCAGCATCGGCACGGCCTGCGCCACGGCGTGGCCGGTGCCCAGCTGCGGCATCTGGCGCGCAAAGACGCAGCCGCTGGCTGCGAGCGCCTGCTCCACCGCATCCGCGCCATGGCCGGTGATGACGATCGTCCTTGACGCCGCCAGGGGCGCCGCCGCGTCCAGCACGTGCTGGACTAGACTGCGGCCGGCCAGCCGGTGCAAGACCTTGGGCAGCGCGGATTTCATGCGCGTGCCCTTGCCGGCGGCCATGACAACGACATTGAGTGCCAGCGGAGCCATGAGGCGACTTCTTTCTCTCGGGTGGTTACGGCGCGGGATTATCGGCGGCTCGCTGGGTGCCCTGCTGCTGCTGTCCGGCTGCAGTGCCCTGAAACTGGGGTACCGGCAGGGCCCGTCCCTGGGTGGCTGGTGGCTGGACAACCAACTCGATTTCGACACGCGGCAATCGGCGCGCGTGCGCGAGGCCCTGCAGGCCTGGTTCCACTGGCACCAGCGCACCCAGGTGGCCGGCTACGCCCAGCAGTTGGCGCGTTTGCGCGCCGACAGCGAAGGCGCCGTCACCGGTGCGCAAGTCTGCCGCTGGAACGAGACCGCGCGTGAGCTGTGGGCGCAGGCGCTGGAGCCGTTGCTGCCCGCGGCCGCTGAGGTGGCCGCCTCGCTGCTGCCGGCGCAGATCGACCATCTCGAGCGCAAGCAGATGCGGCACACGGCGGACTTGCGTGAAGAGATGCTGTTGCCCGACGCCAGCGCGCGCCGGCAGGCGATGCTCGAACGCACGGTCAAGCGGGCCGAGAGTTTCTACGGGCGGCTATCGACGGCGCAGCGGCAACTGATCGACGAGGCGCTGTCGAACTCGCCCTTCAAGCTCGAGGAATGGTTTGTCGAGCGGGATGTCCGCCAGCGCGAACTGCTGGCCGAGTTGCGGCAGATCGCCGCCAACAAGCCGCCGTTGACGCAGATCGAGGATCGCTTGCGCCGTCTGGCACGGCGCTTCGACGGGCGCGATCCGGTCGGTCCGCGTGAGCAGGCCGCCGCGCTGACGGCCTACAACTGCGAACTCACGGCCCGGCTGCACCAGACCGCCACCGCCGAACAGCGCCGGCATCTGGCCCAGAAGCTGGCCGGCTGGGAGTCCGACTTCCGAACCCTGGCCGCGGAGCGGCTGGGCGACGCAGCGGTTGCCGCGGGTGGGCCGTCAATCCGTTAGCGGCACGGTCACGGTCCGCGGATTCAGGCCCGTGGCGGGGAAGTCCTTCAAGGCCGCGGCAAACATGGCGCGCAGGCCGCCAGCCGTTCCAGCGCTGGCGCTGCCATGCGTGGCGCGGGCCTCGTACAGCGGCTTGCCCGTGGCGCGGTCGCGGATCAGCAGTGCGATCTCGCGCTCGATCCGCGTCCAGTCGTCCTGCATCATCAGGTTCCACCGCACGCCGCCCCACGGGCCGTGGCGGTAGAGCCCCACACCGCCGCGCCACCACAGCGGGTCGTTCCAGACCGTGGCGTCGTTGCGCGTGATGCGCACGCCCACCTGCACCAGCACGTCAGGCTGCGCACCCGCGGCCACGGGTGTGAATCCCGCGGCCTGCAGCGCCGGGACGGCTGCGGCCTCCAGCATGGCCTGCTCGTTCGCGCGGGCCTGTTGCGAGGGCAGGCGCTCGAAGGCGTAGCTTCCGGCCTTGCGGCCCGTCGGCCACTCGCCGTAGGTGGCGACGTCGCTGGACAGCGTATTCATGCCCGCGCAACCCGCCAGCAGGCCGGCCGCCAGCAGCCCCAGCGCGCCGCGGCGTGCGAGGCGGTGCGTCGCCCCGTCGACGAGCGGTTCTTGCCGGCTGACGTACCCGGCACGGTCCTGTGGGCTCATGTCTCGTCTCCTTCGTTGCGCCAGGGGTGGACCGTCACGGTGGCGGGTCGCGCCGGTGTGGCGCAGGCGTCTTCGTCTTCATCGAAGGCCTTGTCGCCCTCAGGGTCCGGCCGCCCCGAGGCTTGGAGCGTGGTGAACGGATAGAGGTTCCGATCCATCAGGTGCGACAGGGTGAGGTTGCCCATCGCATGGAACATGTTGTCGCTGCGGCCAGGGTACTGCTTCTCCCACTCGCGCAGCATCTTCTTGACCTGCACACGTTGCAGGTTCTGCTGGCTGCCGCACAGGCTGCAAGGAATGATCGGAAACTGGCGATGCACCGCCCAGCGCTCGAGGTCGGTCTCGGCCACGTAGGCCAGCGGACGGATGACGACATGACGCCCGTCGTCGCTGACGAGCTTGGGCGGCATGCCCTTCATGCGGCCGCCGAAGAACATGTTCATCAGCAGTGTGACGACCATGTCGTCTCGGTGGTGGCCCAGTGCGATCTTCGTGGCGCCCAGCTCGCTGGCCACGCGGTAGAGGATGCCGCGCCGCAGCCGCGAGCACAGCGAGCACATCGTCTGGCCCTCGGGCACCAGCCGCTTGACGATCGAATACGTGTCCTGGTTCTCGATGTGGAAGGGGATGCCCAGCGCGCGCAGATAGTCGGGCAACACATGTTCGGGGAAGCCGGGCTGCTTCTGGTCGAGATTGACCGCCACGATGTCGAACGGCACCGGCGCGCGCTGGCGCAGGCTCAGCAGGATGTCCAGCAGCGCATAGCTGTCCTTGCCGCCTGACAGGCACACCATCACCTTGTCGCCGGCCTCGATCATGCGGAAGTCGGCGATGGCCTGGCCCACCTGCCGGTGCAGCCGCTTGCTCAGCTTGTTGGCCTCGAAGGCCGTCTTGCGCGCAGCCTGGGCGTCGTGTGGCGCGTTCATGGCAGGGCACGCTCCGGATTCATGCCGAAGACGTCGACGCCCACGGCTTCACAGTCTGGATAGACATCGGGCTTTTCGGTCGAGACACGCGCCGCCCGCACACGCGGGTGCGCCAGCATCGCGCGCAGCAGGTCGTCGGCCAGGGTCTCCTGCAAATCGATGTGACCGCGGGCCACGCGCGCGTGGATCGTCTGGCGAATGAAGTCGTAATCGACCACCTCGTCGAGCCGATCGTCCGTGGGCGTCGACCAGGCCAGCGGCACATAGAGGTCGACGTTGAACAGCAGCCGCTGCGGCGCGGCCCTTTCGAAATCGTGAACGCCGATGCGCACCAGCGCCTCGTAGCGTTTCAGGAAGAGCCGCCGGCACTGCAGGAACAGGGAAGGGTCGATCACAGGAGCCACGGGGCAGGTCCTCAGGAGCGGTCAGCGGCCTCGCGAGCCAGGAAGTAGACGTCACGCCGCTGGGGCGCGAGGTGCTGGCCGCCGTCGACCAGCACGGTCGTGCCCGTGATGGCGGGCGACTCGATCAGGAAGCGCACGGTGCGCGCGATGTCTTCCGGCGTCGACGAGCGTTGCAGCGGGGTCATGCGGAACGCACGCTCGAACTCGGCCGGGTCCATCGGCCCGGATTCCAGCGTCAGTCCCGGCGCGACGCCGCATACCCGCAACGCGGGCGCGAGGGCGATCGCCAGCAGGGTCGTCGCCGACTCCAGCGCCGCCTTGGACAGCGTGTAGGACAGATGGTCAGGATTGGGATTCCAGAGTTTCTGGTCCAGCAGATTGATCACGCAACCCTGCGCGGCGCGGGACCGCACATGCGCATGCAGCGCCTGCGACAGCACGATGGCGGGGGCGCAATTGCTGCGCATCATCTGCTCGAGCCGCGCGTAGCTGAAACTGGCGACCTCGTCATGGTCGAAGGACGAGGCGTTGTTGACAACGGCATCGAGCCGGCCGAAATGACCCACCACTTCGGGCACCAGCCGCCGCGCAGCGTCTTCGTCGCCGAGATCGGCCGCAAAGGCTTGCGCGCCGACGCCTGCGTTGACAGCCCGTTCCACCGTCTGCGCGGCATCATCGGCCGATTGGCGATAGTGCACGGCGACGTCGAAGCCGTGTACCGCCAGTTCCTGGACGATGGCGCGGCCCAGCCGCCGGGCGGCACCGGTCACCAGCACGACGGGGCGATCACCCATGGTTCCTACAATGCGCGGAATGCGTGAAACGAAGCCCGACAGTGTATCGGCGGCCCTGGTCGCGCATGTCCGCGAGGCCATCGTGCGCGCGGGGGGCTGGATCCCGTTCGATGTCTTCATGGACCTGGTCCTGTATGCCCCGGGGCTGGGTTACTACGCCAGCAAGGACCGGCTGTTCGGCGCCATGCCGCAGTCTGGCAGCGACTTTGTCACCGCGCCGGAGCTCTCCGCACATTTCGGCCGCAGCCTCGCGGTGCAGGTGGCCGAGGGGCTCGACGCTGCAGGCAGCCGCGAGGTCTGGGAATTCGGTGCGGGCTCCGGTGCATTGGCCGAGCAACTGCTCGAGACCCTGGGCGACCGGGTGGACCGCTACACGATCATCGACGTGTCCAGCGCACTGCGCGCGCGGCAGCAGGAACGCCTGGCGCGCTTTGGCTCGAAGCTGCACTGGGCCGATCGCTGGCCGGACGCGATGCGTGGCGTGGTGGTGGGCAACGAGGTCCTGGACGCGATGCCTGCCCGGCTCGTGGCTTTCGACGGCGTGGCCTGGCGCGAACGCGGCGTACGGATCGTCGGTGACGGTTGGGGCTTCGAAGACCGCGCGCTCCTGGGCGATGCACCACCTGGCGATGAGTGGGGCGCAGGGGCGGTGACGGAACGCCACGACCGCGCACTGGGCTTCATCCGCAGCTTGGCCGCGCACCTGGAGGTCGGCCTGGCGCTGTTCGTGGACTACGGATTTCCCGAGGCCGAGTACTACCACCCGCAGCGTGCAGGCGGCACGCTGATGTGCCACCGCGCCCACCGGTCGGACGGCGATCCGCTGACCGACGTGGGCGACAAGGACATCACCGTGCACGTGGACTTCAGCGGCATCGCGCTCACGGCGCAAGATGCCGGCATGGACGTCCTGGGCTACACCAGCCAGGGGCGGTTCTTGCTGAACTGCGGATTGCTCGATCGCCTGGTCGATGCATCCCTACCTGAGCGGACCGCTGCGCAAAGGCTCGTGAACGAACACGAGATGGGCGAACTCTTCAAGGTGCTGGCCCTGGGCCGGCAGTTGACGCTGGACCCGGTGGGCTTCCGTGTCGGTGACCGCATGCACCGACTCTGAGGCGGGCCCACCGTGCGCTGGCTCCTGGTTTTCGTGCTCGCCTTCGTGCTGTTCAACGGCCTGTCCGCCTGGCTGCGCCGCATCGGGCTGGGCCGCCTGCCGGGCGACTTCGTGCTGCGCGTGCGCGGGCGTGAGATCTATGTTCCGCTGGCCAGCAGCCTGGTGCTCAGTCTGCTGGCCATGCTCATCGGAATGATCGTTTGATGACGCGCGGTGTCAGCGCACCAGGCCCAGGCTATAGGAGCCCTTGACCCCGGACGACAGCAGCACCCGCACGGCCACCGTCACATCGGTGGTGCCGGAGTTCGTGACGGTGACCTGGCGCGTAGCACCGGCCGATCCGCTGAGCAGGATGAGCGACTGCCCGGTCGTCAGGTAGACGCCCAGGCCCGCGCCGGTCTTCGATGACGGTTTCACCGTTGCCACCAGCCGCTTGCCCGCCGGGATCGTCACGCGGTAGTAGTCGTTGTCCGTCGTGGAGGCGAGGCTGCCGGCGATATTGGCGGACGTTGCCGTGATGACCTGGCCTGCGGCGATGGTGTTGTTGGGCTCGACTTCCTGGATGTTGACGGTCGTGGGCGTGGGCGTGGGCGGCGGTGGCGCGGTGGTCGTCGTACCCAGGGCAGCAGCGACCGCAGCGCCGGCATTGACGATGCCGGAGCCGCATCCCACGCAGGCAGCCGGGAACGGTGTTGCCGTGCTGCGCAACAAGGAGGCCACGCCATCCGGCGTGAGGCTGGGTTTGACCGACAGCACGAGTGCCGCCACCCCGCTGACAACCGGCGTGGCCATCGACGTGCCCATGTAGGACACGTAGTTGTCCTTCGAGGGCGTGGTCGTCCCGCTGTTGAGCGTCGACAGGATGCCCGCGCCGCTGTCGCCTCCTGGCGCGGCCAGACTGACGACACTTCCCGTGTTCGAGTACGACGCTTTGCCGCCGGTGATGCCGGTTGCCGCCACGGCAATCACGCCCGCGCAATTGGCGGGCGTGGAGCCGCCGGCATCGCTGGCCGAATTCCCGGCCGCGACCACGACGACGGATCCTTTGGCGCGCGCGGCATTGATCGCTTTCTGCATGGTGGTTCCGCAACTGCCGGAGCCCCCGAGCGACAGGTTGATCACGCGTGCGGGCGTCGGGTTGGCGGCGATGCCGCTGACGGTGTTGCCCGCGGCCCAGGCGACTGCGTCGGCGATGTCGGAGGTGTAGCCACCGCAGCGACCCAGCACGCGCAGCGGCTGGACCTTGGCGCCAAAGGCCACGCCCGCGATGCCGGCGCCGTTGCCGGCGGCTCCCGCGACGATGCCGGCGACGTGCGTGCCATGCCAGGAGCTGTTGCGCGCCGGAGTGCCCGTTCCGCAGTAATCCGCCGTGACCGCGTCGCCGGGATCGGAAGCGTCACCGTCACGCGCCGTGCCGTCCCCCGATACGAAGGTGTCGGTGATGAAGTCCATGCCGGCCACCAGATTGGCGGCCAGATCGGCGTGTGGGCGCACGCCCGTGTCGACCACCGCGACGACGATGCCGCTGCCCTTCGAGCGATCCCAGGCAGCGGGGGCCCGGATGCCGGCGGTCGCATCGAAAAGTGACCACTGCTGGTTGTACAGCGGGTCGGTGGGCGTGTAGCTTGGATGCAGCACACGGTCGGGCTCGGCGTATTCGATGTTTGGATCGCCGGCTTGCATGGTGCGCGCCAATTGTTCCGCGTCCTTGGCCGACAGGCGCCGGCTGAGCCGGAAGACCTGGGCACCTTGACCGGTGCTGCGCTCGTGCCGCGCCGCGACGCCATGGCCGCGCGTGGCGGCATCGAGGGCATCGCGTGCACGCATCGTCGGAAAGGCGGTGTTGCCGTCGCGGTACTTGACGATCAGGCGATCCGTCGGCGCCGAGGCACCCGCGGCATCGTCAATCCGTCGGGACTGCTCGGCGTGGCCGTGGAGCGGCACAAGAAGGAGAAGCGCGAGGGTCGAGGCCAGCGTGGCCTTGGGAAAACGGAAATTCATGCAGTGCCTCGTGAAAATCGAGGCCAGTCGGAGCAGACCCGACTGGCAGCCCCGCTACCGTGGCGCTGATGCGCGTTAGGCCGGCGGCTTTGCGTCGCCTGCTTTCGCAGGTTTTGCGGAGGGTGGTGACAGCCGGTGAGTGTAGTGTCCGGACGTGCAAACCGGCTGTGCCGTATGCCGCATCAGCACGCGCTGGCGTGGACCGCAGCCGTCAGTATTCGATGTTCCACTCGTGTCGACACTGGCGACAGGACACGCGCACCGCATCCTGGCGGGTATCGGCGGCGACCAACTCCAGCCTGCCGTATGTCTTGCATGCAGGGCAATCGGCCTGGTTGGCAATGGACTCTGTGTGAACCAGCAGGAAGAGATAGCGCCGCAAGGCCCACCCGCCGCCCAACGCGCATGCCAAGGCGACGCCGTAGTCGAGCCACTTCTCGGTCTGCGTGGCGTAACGGTTGGCGGCCTCCAGCGCCATCATCAGGCCGAGCACCGCCAGCAGCACCAAGGCCAGATGCGCATGCCCAGTCAGCAGGCGCCGTTCGTACCACTTGCGAAATCCGATGGTGCTGATCCCCTGAGCGAGCTTCATGCGCTTCTCTCCGTGTGCGGGTCTGTCGGCACGTGATGGTTGCACAGGACCTTGTCCTTGTCTCGCATCCGTGCCTCTGTCGCATGTCCAGCGGCGTTCAGCGCACCGGCGCCAACGCTGTCATGCGCGCACGATGGATGCGTGCGCCGATCTCCAACCCGCTCACACCCGCGGCCAGCGCCTCGCGCGTGAGGCGTGCCAGGTCGAGCGCCTGGGCACGTGCCAGTGCCGCGCGCAGGACCAGCCCGACGGTCCACGGGTCTGGTTCATCCAGCACGCATTGCGCAGCCATCAGCATCTCGTCGACGCGCGCGGGGCGGCGCCACGCGTCACAGCGATCGAACAGGGCCATCATGGACTCGGCGTCCGCAGCGGCCTGCGGCAAGCCCTCCAGTTCACGATGCAGCATCGCGGCGAGATCACGCACGTCGTGCGGCGCCTTGAGATGTAGGGCCAGCGTCGGCGCGTGGCAGGCCAGCGCGGCGAAGCGGACCGACAACGACAGGCCGCGCGCCGCCGCCGTGTCCACGCGCTGGGCGAGCTCGGGCTCCGCGCGCAAGTCGCGCAGCAGCCGCGGCCATGCGCCGCTGTCGGCGATGACGGCGAACATGCGGCTTGGGCGCGTCTCCATCAGGCCGCGCGCCAGTTCTTGCCAGACCCGCTCAGGTACCAGGGCCGAGACTTCGCCGTCGTCGACCATCCGCTTCAGAAGCACCTGCGTTTCCGGCGCCACCGTGAACGAAGGCCAGCGCGCGGCGAATCGGGCTAGTCGCAGCAGCCGGACAGGGTCCTCGACGAAGGCCGGCGACACGTGACGCAGGACGCCCTGTGCCAGATCGCGCGCGCCGCCGAATGGGTCAATCAGCCGGCCTTCGGCGTCGCGCGCCATCGCGTTGATGGTCAGATCGCGCCGGGCGAGGTCTTCTTCCAGCGTCACGCCGGGCGCGGCATGGACGGTGAAGCCGTGGTAGCCGGGCGCCGACTTGCGCTCGGTGCGCGCCAGCGCGTATTCCTCGCCGGTGTGCGGGTGCAGGAAGACGGGGAAGTCCTTGCCAACCGGCTTGAAGCCGGCATCGACCATGGCCTGCGGCGACGCACCGACCACGACCCAGTCGTGATCACCCGGCGTCTGGCCAAGCAACTCGTCGCGTACCGAGCCGCCGACGCGGAAGCTGCAGCCCGGGACTCGCGCGGTCATGGCCGCTACCGATGCGCCCGCCAGCGGTCCAGCCGCGCGTCGCCATGGCTGGGGCTCAGGTAGGTCGGGATGACCGCTTCCAGGCCGGTCGGCTGGATGCCCAGGTCGCCCAGCCCGGGCAGCTCGCCTGACGCCACGTTGGGCACCTGCAGCGAGTCGAGGTTGTCCCGCGTCATCAGCGGCTCCCCGGGCATCAGGCCCAGTAGCGTGGCCTGCAGGCGGGCCATCGCGGGGGGCAGGCCAAGCACGGGTCGCGGATGCCCACTCGCGGCGCCCGCCAGGCGAACCAGATCGGCCAGCGTATAGACCCTGGGGCCGCAGCACTCGATGGTGAGGCCCGCCTGCTGCGGGTCGTCCAGTACACGCAGGATCGCCCGTGCAACGTCGTCCACCCACACGGGTTGCATCTTCGCGTCAGCGCCGGCCAGCGGAACCACGGGCGCGACGGCCTGCAGCTGCGCGAAGAGATTCATGAACCGGTCGTTCGCCCCGAAGATGACGCTCGGACGAAGAATCGTGGGTGCGATCGGACCGGCCGCGCGCAAGGCGGCTTCGCCGGCCGCCTTGCTGCGCAAGTAGTGCGAAGGCGCATCCGCGCTCACGCCGATGGCGCTCACGTGCACCAGGCGTGAGACGCCCACGTCGGCACAGGCCTGTGCGACGCGCGTGGGCAGTTCGACGTGCGCGCGCTGGAAGTCGGCGGCGCTGCCGTTCAGGATGGCGACCAGGTTGACGACCGCGTCGGCGCGAAGCAGCAGCTGCCGAAGGCTGTCGGGGTCGTGCACGTTGGCGGTCAGGATGTCCACGCCCGGCAGCGACTGCAGCGGCAGTCCGAAGCGCGGCCGGCGCGTGGGCACCCGCAGGCGCCACCCCGGCCGCTCGCTCACCAGGTACTCGCACAGGGCCTGGCCCACGAAGCCGGTGCCTCCCAACACCACGATTCGGCGCATCATGGCAACTCCTTGTTCTGTTCCGGCCCGTCCGGCTCACGCGGCCCGACAGGCTTGCCCAGCCAGGGCTTGATGACCGGTGCCGGCGCGGTCCCCAGGCGCACGGCATACACCGCCGCATTGGCCAGCACCTTCTTGACGTAGTCGCGGGTCTCGTGGATCGGGATGGTCTCGGCCCACGCTGCGGGCTCCAGTATCGCGCCTTCGCGCCAGCGTCGCGGCCGATTGGGCCCGGCGTTATAGGCCGACATCGCCATTGGCAAGGACCCGCCGAAGTCGTCCAGCACCATGCGCAGATAGGCCGTTCCCAGCCGCAGGTTGATCTCGCGGTCGTGCGCCCATTCGGAGCGCCACTCCAGGCCGATCTTGCGTGCGGTCCAGCGCGCGGTGGCCGGCATGACCTGCATGAGTCCCGAGGCGCCGACGTGCGAGCGCGCATCGCCGACGAAGCGCGATTCCTGGCGGATCAGTCCCAGGACGAGCGCCGGATCCAGCCCGGCCTGCGTCGCCGCGGCCTGGATCTGGGGCTGGAACGGCAGCGGGTAGCGCTGCGCGAGGTCGACCTCGCGCCGGGCGCGCTCACTGGTGTGGATGCAGCGGTCGTGCACCTGCGCAGCACAGGCGCGTTGCGCGGCGGCCAGCAGCTGGCGGTCATCCATGCCGATCAGCGAGAAGTTCCACTCGCGCACACCTTCGCTGCGCAGGCCGATGGCCATCAGCTGCAGCGCGCGGCTCAGACCGGCGTGCTTCAGGATCTCGTCCGCCTCGACTGCCGATACTGCAGCGGGTGCGGTGGGAAGAGCCGGAATCTGCCCGAGCTGTTCGGCCGCCAGCAGCCCGTAGAAGTGCAGCGGCGAGACGATGCGCGCCAGCATGGCCTGAGCCTCCCCGGTGGCCGTGTCACCGGCCGTGCCGGGGCGCGCGCGGGCCAGCAGTGCGCGGGCCTTCCAGTACACCCAGACGGGATCGTCGCGCGACTCGGCGGACATCGCGTCCACCGCCTGCGCCAGCAGCGCCCAGGCCGCCCGATCGGTGCTGGTGGCCCGCAGCTGGCCACGGGCGATCCAGGCCAGCGTGTCGTCGCCAAGCCCGCGCGCGCCCGTGACGCGTCCTTGCGCCTGCAGGGCGCGCTCGCCCCAGCCGGCGGCTTCGGGCAACTGGCGCAGTGCCGCCTGCCGGGCGATCGCGCCCCAGCCCACGGTGGTCCACTCGGGTCGCAGCGCGCGCGCCCACGGCGAATCGAACTGCGTGGCGGCCACCTCCGGGTCCGCAGCGGCCAGCCGGATCACCGCCAGCACGCCAAGCACCGCGGCGTGCTCGCCGTCCTGCGCGCGCTGGCGCGCCAGGTAGCGCGCGGGGTTGTCCCACAAGGCCTCGAGACTTTTCGAGACGGCCGGCGTCAACAGGGAAGCTGCGGCGCGCGCGCCGCGCAGCCGCCCGGCCTCGACGGTCGTGCGTAGGCGATGCCAGACGTCTGCCGTCGCGAGCTGGCCGTTGGCACGCAGGTCTGCGGCAAGACCCTGGCAGCCCTCGTCGGCATCGCGCTGGGCCATCCACGCAGCCACTGCGGCGTCCCTGACTTCGCGCCCGGCGCGCCACTGCTGCCACAGGCCGTAGCAGTGCACTTCGCGGTCGTCGGCCATGCGAAATCGGGGCAGCTCGCGCGCGATGCCGTCCCAGTGGCGACGACGGCCGAGTTCCAGCAGCCAGTCGTTGCGCAGCCGGTCTTCGACATAGCTGCCGGGCCAGCGCTGATAGAAGGCCTCGACCTCCTCGGCGGTCGCCTGCGCCAGGCGCCCCGAGAGCTCCCAGTAGTCGGCCCAGCCGGCCAGCGGATGGGCCTCCTGGACCAGCGTCTGCCGCAGTGTTGCCAGCTTGCTGCGGTCGCCGCGGCGCAAGGCTTCGCGCGCGTCGAGCAGCAACGCATCGCCGCTGGTCACGGGTTGCGCGACGCCCAGGATCGACGCGCCGGCCAGGGCCCAGGAGGCGGCGCAGGCGCGCAGGCACCGCCAGAAGGTTCCACGATATTGCATGCACGCAGTTTGACAGCCCCCCGCGGGGCCGTCGGGGCTTGGACCTAGGGGGCCGGACGGCGCCGCACACGTGTGGCGCGCGCCCTCGCCGCCACGGGCGGCTTGGCAGCCCGCGCGCGTAACGCGGCTGCGAGGGCCCGCCGCGCCCACGGCAGCATGACGGCCGGCGAGTCCAGCGCCTCGTCGGGCACGCTCCAGAACGACAGCATCACCTCGCGGCCCTTGGCTGCATAGACAAAGGGCTCACAGCCTGCCTGCGCAAAGTCCGCGCGCGTCGCGTCGTCGACCTTCAGGTACAGACGGTCCTGCAGGATCAGCCCGACGAAAAGGTCGTCGCAGTAGATGCCGTGGCCACCGAACATGCGCCGCGCACGCACGGGGCCCGCGGCTTCGAGCAATTCGAGGCACAAGACGACAAATCCATCGGCGGCCATCGGGCCAGTGTAGGTGGGGTGTGGCGCAGGGCGGACAATCACTGTCGTCTTCCGCTCCGGACCCGATCGCCATGAGCCTGCCTTTCGACATGCCGCCCCTGCAACCGTCCAGCGACAAGAAGACCTTGCGCCGGCAGCTCCAGGCCGAGCGCCAGAGCCTGGTCGATCGCCACCAGCGTGCGATGCATCTGCAGGAGGTGTTGCGGGTGTGGCTGGCGGCGCGCAAGGACGTCGCCATTGGGGCCTACTGGCCGATCAAGGGCGAATTCGACGCGCTGCCGGCACTCTACCGCTGGGCCGAAGCCGACGACATGCGCATCATCGGGCTGCCGGTGGTCGACAAGGCCACCAAGCAATTGCGCTTCCACAGCTGGTTCCCGGGCTGCGAAATGGAAGAGGACGCCTACGGCATTCCCAAGCCGAAGGACACGCCGGCTTTCGAGCCGACCTTGTTGCTGGTGCCCTGCGTGGGTTACGGGCCCGGTGGCATCCGCCTGGGCTACGGCGGCGGCTTCTATGACCGCACCCTGGCCACGCTGCAGCCGCGACCCTTCACGGTGGGTCTGGCCTATAGCCACGGCTCGCTGCCCTGGCTGCAGGCCGAGCCGCACGATGTACCGCTGGACGCCATCCTCAACGAGGACGGCGTGGCCTGGGAAGAGCCGCGCCCGTAGGCCGCTGCGCGACCTCGGGCGCGCAGCAGGGGGGACGGGTCACGCCCGTCCCGCTCGCAGCCGTGTCAGAAGCGCTTGCCCAGACCGACGCCGATGAGCGTCGGGTCGACCTTGAAGGTGCCGATCTTGGTGCCGGCGGAGGTCACGTCGGTCTTGATCTGGACCTTTTTGATGTCCAGGTTCAGCAGCCAGCCGCCACCCACGGGCACGTCCACACCGGCTTGCAGCGCCAGACCGTAGCTGTTGCGCTTGAGGTTCAGGTTCAGCGCGCTCACGGCGGCGGCCCACTTGACCGACGAGATGTTGGTGTAGTTCAGGCCGGCGCCGACATACGGACGGAAGCCCGTCAGGCCGGTGAAGTGGTACTGCAGCGTCAGCGTCGGGGGCAGGTGCTTGAAGGTGCCGATCTCGCCGACGCCGGTGACCGACAGCTTCTGCTTCTGCGGCACCGTCAGGATCAGTTCGGCGGCCAGGTTCGGCGACAGGAAGTAGGTGATGTCGACTTCCGGGATCGTCTTGTTGTTGATCGAGGCTTCGGCCGGCGAGCCCACCACGGTCGTCAGCGTGGCCTTCAGGTCGGCGCTGTTGGTGTTGGCGGAGTCGAGGCTCACCGCGCGCCCGCGGACGATCCAGCTTCCCGTGTCCTGGGCCTGCGCCAGCGGGGCGGCCAAGGTGAGGGCAGTCAGGGCGGCAAATGCATAGGTCTTGTTCATGAGGTCCATCTCCAGGTTCAAACGGAAAACGGCAAATCAGCCGGGGACCATTCGATGCCTGAAGCGCGGGTTAACCCTTGACTTTTCTCAAGTGGCCCAGCCGCGTTGTTGCGGCGCAGCAACCATCGGGACGCACCGCGCCCGATGGCGTGCAATCGGGCGTTAGCCGGCAGCCGGCAGCAGACCCAGGCGCCGGCAGATTTCCAGCGACAACCCGCTCTGGTTGAGCGTGTAGAAGTGGATGCCCGGCACGCCGCGTGCGATGAGGCCTTCGCACAAACGGGTCACCACATCCAGGCCGAAGGCGCGGATCGACGCGGTGTCGTCCATGTAGCCTTCCATCTTCAATGCCACCCAGCGCGGGATCTCGATGCCGTCGCGCTGTGCAAACTGCGCAATACGGGCGTAGTTGTGGATCGGCATGATGCCCGGCACGATGGGCACGCCCACCCCTAACGCCCGAACTTCATCGACGAAATGGAAGTAGGCATCGGGGTTGAAGAAGAACTGCGTGATCGCCGAACTCGCGCCGGCCTTGACCTTGGCCGCGAAGTGCTCGAGGTCGCGGCGGGCGTAGCGCTGCTGCGGGTGGTACTCGGGGTAGGCGGCCACCTCGATGTGCCAGTCGCTGCCCTGCGTGTCGCGGATAAAGCGCACCAGCTCCGCGGCATAGCGGAACTCGCCGGCCGTGGCCGTTCCGCTGGGCAGGTCGCCGCGCAGCGCGACGAGGCGCCGGATGCCCTGCGCACGGTACGTGGCCAGGATCTCCGCGATGCCGTCGCGCGTGGAGCCCACGCAGCTCAGGTGCGGCGCCGCTTCGAAGCCCAGTGCCGCGATGTCGCGCACCGTGGACAGGGTCTTCTCGCGCGTGGCGCCGCCCGCGCCGTAGGTGACGCTGAAGAACTCGGGCCCCACGGCCGCGAGTTCCTGCACCACGCCCTTGAGCTTCTCGCTGCCCACCGGGGTGTTCGGCGGGAAGAACTCGAAGCTGATCGGAGTTGAGCGGGCGGCCATCAGTAGCGGTAGCTGTCGGGCTTGTAGGGGCCTTGCTTGGGCACGCCGATGTAGGCGGCCTGCTCGTCGCTCAGTTCGGTCAGCTCGGCGTTCAGCGTCTTGAGCTGCAGCCGCGCGACCTTCTCGTCCAGGTGCTTGGGCAGCACGTAGACCTTGCCCTGCTCGTAGTAGTCGCTGTGCAGGAAGAGCTCGATCTGCGCGATGGTCTGGTTGGCGAAGCTCGAAGACATCACGTAGCTCGGATGCCCCGTGCCGCAGCCCAGGTTCACCAGGCGGCCCTTGGCCAGCAGGATGATGCGCTTGTCGTCCGGGAAGATGACGTGGTCGACCTGCGGCTTGATCTCTTCCCAGCGGCACTGCGTTTCCAGCGCGGCGACATCGATCTCGTTGTCGAAGTGGCCGATGTTGCAGACGATGGCGTTGTGCTTCATCGCCTTCATGTGCGCATAGGTGATGACGCTCTTGTTGCCCGTGGCGGTGACGAAGATGTCGGCCTTGTCGGCGGCCCAGTCCATGGTCACCACGCGGAAACCTTCCATCGCGGCCTGCAGGGCGTTGATCGGGTCCACCTCGGTGACCCAGACCTGCGCCGACAGCGCGCGCAAAGCCTGCGCCGAGCCCTTGCCCACGTCGCCGTAGCCGCAGACCACGGCGATCTTGCCGGCCACCATGACGTCGGTGGCGCGCTTGATGCCGTCGACCAGGCTCTCGCGGCAGCCGTAGAGGTTGTCGAACTTGCTCTTGGTGACGCTGTCGTTGACGTTGATGGCGCGGAACATCAGCGTGCCCTTGGCGCTCATTTCCTTCAGGCGGTGCACGCCGGTGGTCGTCTCTTCGGTCACGCCGATGATTTGCGCGCTCTTGCGGCTGTACCAGGTGGCGTCGACGGCGAGCTTGGCCTTGATCGCGGCGAACAGCTCACGCTCTTCCTCGCTGCCGGGGTTGGCGATGACCGAGGGGTCCTTCTCGGCGCGCTTGCCCAGGTGCATCAGCAAGGTGGCGTCGCCGCCGTCGTCCAGGATCATGTTCGGACCTTCGCCTTCGGTGCCGGCCGCCCCGAAGTCGAAGATGCGGTGCGTGTAGTCCCAGTAGTCACGCAGCGTCTCGCCCTTGTAGGCGAACACAGGCGTGCCCACGGCCACCAGCGCGGCGGCGGCATGGTCCTGCGTGCTGAAGATGTTGCAGCTGGCCCAGCGCACCTGCGCGCCCAGCGCCTGCAGCGTCTCCACGAGCACGGCGGTCTGGATGGTCATGTGCAGGCTGCCCGTGACACGGGCACCCTTCAGCGGCTGCTTGTCCTTGTACTCGGCACGGATGGCCATCAGCGCGGGCATTTCGCTCTCGGCGATGGTGATTTCCTTGCGGCCCCAGGGGGCCAGGGACAGGTCGGCAACGGCGTATTGGTCGTCTTGCAGCGGCAGCGGTTTGAGGATGGCGTTCATCGGTCGGCTCCAGTGGGGTCACGGAAACCTGTTCGGCCATGCTGCGGCGGGTGGGATCACTCACCCGAGGCGGCACGAAGCCGGACAGGTGAGCGCGGTTGCAAGGGGGAGTTTCCGAGCCTGGCTCCAGCGGATGGAGTTGCAACGCTCCTCGGAAGCCGACGATTTTATGCGAGACGCAGGCCGGCGTGCATCGGCCCGCAGTGACAAAAGGTCAAGGCCGGCCGACCTTTTCTGGCGACCGTGGGCAGCCGTCGCCTCGAACGCTCAGCCTTCGGTCGGCGTGGCCAGTTCGTCGGTGCGTCCGGACACCAGCGAGGCGCGGCCCACCAACAGCGTGTCGACGGTGCCGATCACCTGGTTGTCCTTCTTGGTGTAGGGCAGGCGCTGCAGCACGTAGCGCATCGCGTTCAGGCGCGCGCGCTTCTTGCAATCGCTCTTGACGACCGTCCACGGCGAGTCCGAGGTGTCGCAGTGCAGAAACATCCCCTCCTTGGCGCGTGTGTAGTCGTCCCACTTGTCCAGGCTGGCCAGGTCGATGGGCGACAGCTTCCACTGCTTCAGCGGGTGTGCCTTGCGCTCTTTGAAGCGGCGGCGCTGCTCAGCGCGGCTGACGCTGAACCAGAACTTGAACAGGTGCACGCCCGAGCGCACGAGCTGGCGTTCGAACTCCGGCGTCTGGCGCAGGAATTCGTCGTACTCGGCATTCGAGCAGAAGCCCATCACGCGTTCGACACCGGCGCGGTTGTACCAGCTGCGGTCGAACATCACGATTTCGCCGGCCGTGGGCAGGTGCTGGATGTAGCGCTGGAAGTACCACTGGCCGCGTTCGACATCGCTGGGTTTTTCCAGCGCGACCACACGTGCACCCCGCGGGTTGAGGTGTTCCATGAAGCGCTTGATCGTGCCGCCCTTGCCGGCTGCGTCGCGGCCTTCGAACAGGATCACCACGCGCTGGCCGGTCTCCTTGACCCAGGCCTGCAGCTTGAGCAACTCGACCTGCAGCATGTACTTCTGCTTCTCGTAGTTGCTGCGCGACATGAGGTTCTTGTACGGGTAGCCGCCTTCGCGCCAGTTCGGCGCCAGTTCGGTATCCGGATCGACGCCCTTGCTCTTCTTCTTTGGCTCGTCGCGCGTGGCCAGCGCACGCTTGATGGCCTTGCGCTCGTCGGGGGAAGCGCCGTCCAGCAGTGCGCGCAGCTGGTCGACGGTGGCCGTGCGCGCGTCGGCGTCCGACGCCTGCGCCTGGTCGATCAGGCCGGCTATCGCCTCGGTCTGGGTGGTGAGCCGGCGTGTGGTGGCACGGTCGACACGGTCGGCCTGCAGGGCCGGCGGGCTCATCACGGGCGGGGTGTCACCGGCGGCCACCTCGCGCGGGGCATCGGCCTTGCGGGCCGCGGCCTTGGCGCGGCGCGGGGCTGGCGGCGGCGGAACCGCGCCATTCTTGCGGGCCACAGTGGGGGTGGTGCGGGCAGGAGGTGTGCTGGCCATGGGTGGAACGCGTGCGTGGGCAAAAATGGGATGTTGAAGACTGCCTTGGCCAAAACCCTTGACCGATATCAATACGCCCCGCGTCCGGTCCCGTCCATGGGCCGATTGCCCGGTCGACGAACGCGCGGGCGTAACCGGCGTCTTCACGGACATCGACGATACGCTCACGCGAGAAGGAGCGATCGAACCCGCCGCACTGCAAGCGCTGCATGACTTGCATGCCGCCGGCGTGCCGGTCGTGGCCATCACCGGTCGGCCGATGGGCTGGAGCGAGCCTTTCGCGCGCGACTGGCCCGTGGCGGCCATCGTCGCGGAAAACGGGGCCGTGGCGTTGCGCGGAACGCCCGACGGCCTGCGCATCGATTACGTCCAAGATGAGCAGACGCGGCAGCGCCATGCGCGGCGGCTGCGGGAAGTCGCCGCGCGTGTGCAGCGCGACGTCCCCGGCACCCGCCTGGCGCAGGACAGCGCGGGCCGCGTGACCGACATCGCCATCGACCACAGTGAATTTGCGCGGCTGGACGAGGCGCACATCGCGCAGGTCGTCGCGCTGATGCGCGCGGAAGGCATGAACGCCACCGTCAGCTCCATCCACATCAACGGCTGGTTCGGTTCGCACACCAAGTGGAGCGGTGCGGAATGGGCGGTGCAACTGCTGTGGCAGCGGGCGCTGCTGCCGGAGATCGGCCGCTGGCTCTACGTGGGTGATTCGACCAATGACCAGCTGATGTTCGAGCGTGTGCCGCTGAGCGTGGGCGTGGCCAACCTGCGCGACTTTGCCGACCGGCTGCAGGTCTGGCCGGCCTACATCACCGAGGGCGTGCGCGGGCGGGGATTCGCCGAGATCGCCCGCGCGCTGTTGCAGGCCCGGGCGCGGCGATGAACCGTCCAGACGCGCGCGCCATCACGGCCGCTTCCTGTGGCGGGAGGGGCTGCCGATGACGCCGCGCGTGGACCTGCGTGCCGCCGCAGCCCTGGCGCTGGCGGCCATGGTGTCCCTGGGTCTGGCGCGGTTTTCGTACGCGCTGCTGCTGCCGCCGATGCGCGCCGACCTGGGCTGGAGCTACTTCACGGCGGGCATGATGAATACCGTCAACGCCGCGGGCTACCTGGCCGGTGCGCTGCTGGCGCCGGCGGTGCTGCGCCGTTTCGACGCCCGCGCGGTGATGCTGGCCGGCGGCGGCCTGGTGGCCGTGCTGCTGGCCTGCCACGGCTTCGCGCGCAGCGATGCGCTGCTGCTGGCGCTGCGTGCCCTCAGCGGTGTGGCCAGTGCGGCCAGCTTCGTCGGCGGCGGGCTGCTTGCGGCCCGCCTGGCGATGCGCACACCGGGCAGCGCCGGCCTGGTGCTGGGCCTGTACTACGGCGGCGTGGGCCTGGGCATCATCGCGTCCGCGTGGTGGGTACCAGGCCTCGTCAACCTGGCGCCTGATGGCTGGATGCGGGCCTGGCAGGTGCTGGGCGTCGCCGCTGCGCTGGCCACTGCGCTCACGGCTGCGGGCACACGCGGGCTGGCGGCGCCGCCCGCACCTGGCGCGCCGCGCGCGCCCTTTGCTTGGTGGCCGATGGCCTGGGGCCTGGCGGGCTATGCGATGTTCGGCCTGGGCTACATCGGCTACATGACCTTCATCGTCACGCTGCTGCGCGAGCAGGGCATGGCCGGCGGCGTGATCCAAGCCTTTTATGTGCTGCTGGGCGCCGGCGTGGTCGCTTCGTCGTGGCTGTGGGCCGGTCTGCTGCAGCGCCACCGCGGCGGGCGGCCGCTGTCGCTGCTCAATGGCCTGCTGGCGCTGGCCACGCTGCTGCCGGTGCTGTCGTCGCAGCCGGTGGCGGTCTTCGCCTCCGGCGCTTTGTTCGGCGCGGTGTTTCTGTCGGTGGTGGCGTCGACGACCGCGCTGGTGCGCCACAACTGCGATGCGGCCGTCTGGCCGTCGGGCATCGCTGCCTTCACGATCGTCTTTGCCGCCGGGCAGATCGTGGGTCCGGGATTCGTGGGCTTCGTGGCCGATGGCCCGGGCGGCCTGGTGCGCGGCCTGGCGATCAGCGCTGGCGTGCTGGCGCTGGGCAGCCTGCTGGCAGCCTTTCAGCGGCCGCTGGATCGGTCTGGCGCAGCCACCGGCTGAGTGGCGAGCCCTGGTCGGGGCATCGGTGCGGACTGCCGCCGGGGGTCAGCCATCGAGCCCCAGAAATACCGACAGACGCTGCAGTTCCTCGTCCCGTGCGGCGGCGAAGCCCGCCTCGCGCGGAGCCTGCCCGTCGACATAGCCCAACTCCGCCTGCAGCTGCCCCTCGCGCACCGAGACATTGCCCCAGCCGATCACCCGGTCGCGCCACAGCATCGGCAGCGCGTAGTAGCCGCGGATGCGTTGGGGCGCCGGCGTATAGGCTTCGAAACGGTAGGCCCAGCCCCAGAAGGCCTCGAAGCGACGGCGGTCCCAGACGATCGGGTCGAAGGGTGCGAGCAGGCGCAAGCGGTCGTCTGTCGCATGGCGGCGCGAGGCCGGATTCTCTCCGGCGGGCCAGTACCACTCGAGCCCGTCCACCGTGGCGTGCGGCAGACGTTCGCGCGCGCGGCGCAGCGCGGCCTGGCGCAGGTCTGCCCACTGCGGCACGCCGGCGCGCAGGTGGCTGATGAGTTCACTCATCGATCGCAGCGGCAGCGGCGCATAGGCCTGCAGCACGACATCTACCAGCGCGTCGATGGCCGCTTCCGGATCCGCCGCTGCCGCATGCACATCACGCGCCGCATACAGCCGTACCCCGCCTTCGCGCCGCGCGATGCGCAGCAGCCCGCGGTAGTGCATGCCGTCGAGCAGCTGCGTGCTGGCGTTGCTCGAACCGCCGAACCAGTTGCGTGTCTTGCCGTGCTGGAAATGCGCATCCACCTCGCGCGGGTGCACCACGCCGCGGTGCCGCACGAAGTCCAGCACCGCGTCGGCCTGCTTCCAGCGCGCTTTCGTCCACACGGTGCGGGCTGTGCGTGGGTGCATCAGCCGGTGGGTGTCACGCGGCAAGAAGCCGTAGTTGACGAAAAAGTCCTCCTCGATCGGCAGCCGCGCATAGCGGCGCTCGAGTTCGCCGGCGCGGTAGTCGACGACCCGATGGCGCAGCGTCAGGTCCTGCGCGCGCGCCGGCGCGCGGATCGGGTCGGCCTGCACGAAGCCCAGGCGCTGGATCGCGCGGCCCAGCGTGGTCGGCGCAAACAGGGTGCGGGCGATGGCATGGCGCCGCAGGTGGGCGAGCGCGAGGGGCGCGGTGCGGCTGGCGGTGGACATCGCCCGATGATGCCGTGCGCGCCAGGTGCCCGCATCCGCGGAAGGCCCGGGTCCGGTGCGCCCCGCCCCGATCGCTTACCCTCGATGGCGTGATGCCACCTGCCGACCTCCTGGACCCCGACACCGTGCGCACGCGCCTGGCGTCGCTGCCGGTGCAGGCGCTGGCCGCTGAGGGCCGCCGCCAGGCGGCCGTGGCGCTGGCCGTGTGCGAAGCCGGCTTCGGCGCGCAGACGCATGGCCTGCCGAAGCTGGAGATCTGGAGCGCCGAGCCCGCACTGCTGCTGACGCGCCGCGCCGCCAGCATGCGCAGCCATGCCGGCCAGTGGGCGCTGCCCGGTGGCCGCATCGACGCGCTCGAAACGCCGGAGCAGGCGGCCCTGCGCGAGTTGTCCGAAGAAGTGGGCCTGCAGCTCGACGCCACATCGGTGCTGGGCCGCCTGGACGACTACGCCACACGCTCGGGTTATGTCATCACGCCCGTGGTGGTGTGGGCCGGCGCCGCACGCGATCTGGAGCCCAATCCCGCCGAGGTGGCCTCGATCCACCGCATCCCCGTCAGCGAATTGCTGCGCGAAGACGCGCCGCTGCTGAACCAGCCGAAGGACCAGGAACAGCCAGTGCTGCGCATGCCCATCGGCACCGGCTGGATCGCCGCGCCGACGGCGGCCTTCCTGTACCAGTTCCGCGAGCTGGTGCTGTTTGGCCGGCCCACGCGCGTGGCGCACTTCGACCAACCCTATTTTGCGTGGCGCTGAGACCTCGAGCACGCCCGCGCGCCACTTCTTGACCGCCCGATGGACCCTGCTGCCGACCCGCACCACCACCCTGCCCTGAAGGGCCTGCATGTGTTCGAGCGCGGCTGGTTGTCGTCGAACAACATGCTCATCCCGGCCGCCACCGACGAGCCCGGCGCCACGCTGATCGACGCCAGCCATGTCAAGCATGCCGAGCAGACCGTGGCCCTGCTGCGCCATGTGCTGGACGGCGCGCCGCTGGCACGTCTGGTGAACACGCACCTGCACTCGGACCATTGCGGCGGCAATGCGGCGATCCAGCGCCACTTCGGTGCACAGTTGTTCATTCCGCCCGGCCAGGCCGACGTGATCATGGCCTGGGAGGCTTCGCAGCCGGCTTTCGACGGTACGGGTCAGTACATGGAGCGATTCCGGCACGACGTCCTGCTGGAGCCCGGCACGGTGCTGCGCGCTGGCGGGCGGCGCTTCGAGGTGCTGCCCGCGCCGGGCCACGACCCGCATTCGGTGATGCTGTTCGACGCGGAACACGGCCTGCTGGTCTCGGCCGACGCGCTGTGGGAACACGGCTTCGGCGTGGTCTTTCCGGAGTTGGCGGGCGAGCCCGGTTTCGACGATGTGCAGGCGGTGCTGGATGCCATCGCGGCCTTGCCGGTGCGTCTGGTGGTGCCGGGCCACGGCCCGCCCTTCGCCGACGTGGGCGCGGCGCTGCAGCGCGCGCGGCACCGGCTCGACGGCTTCCGCCGCGACCCGCTGCGGCACGCCCGTCACGCCGCCAAGGTGCTCATCAAGTACCACGTCATGGAAGAGCGCGAGATCGAGCGTGCGGCGCTGCTGGCATGGGTGTCCGCCACGCCGATGATGATCGCGCTGTGGCAGCGCTTCGGCCAGGCCGAGAGCGAATCACCGTCGGCCTGGGCCGACGGATTCCTGAACGAACTGGTGAAGGCCGGCGTGCTGGCGCTGCAGGAGGACGTGGTGGTGGATGTGGGGTGAGGGGCGCGCGCCCGGCCTGACTACTTCAGGCCGGCAAGATCGCGCAGTACGGCAACCTTGTCCGTCCGCTCCCACGCAAACTCGGGTTCTTCGCGGCCAAAGTGCCCATAGGCCGCGGTCTTGGCGTAGATCGGGCGCAGCAGGTCGAGCATCTGGATGATGCCCTTGGGGCGCAGGTCGAAGACTTCGTTGACCCAGGTGGCGATCTGCTCGTCGCTGACGACGCCCGTGCCTTCGGTGTAGACGGTCACGTTCATCGGGCGCGCCACGCCGATGGCGTAGGCCACCTGCACCTGGCACTGGCGGGCAAGTCCGGCGGCAACGACGTTCTTGGCCACATACCGCGCGGCATAGGCGGCGGAGCGGTCGACCTTGCTGGGGTCCTTGCCCGAAAACGCGCCGCCGCCGTGCGGGCAGGCGCCGCCGTAGGTGTCGACGATGATCTTGCGGCCGGTCAGGCCGCAGTCGCCCTGCGGGCCGCCGACGACGAAGCGGCCGGTCGGGTTGACCAGGTGGCGCGTGTCCTGCAGCCACTCCTTGGGCAGCACCGGCTTGATGATCTCCTCGCGCACGGCCTCGTAGAAGGCGTCGGTCATGCGCGAGCCCAGGCTGTACTCGGGCGCGTGCTGCGTGGACAGCACGACGGTGTCGATCGAATGCGGCTTGCCGTCGACATAGCGCATCGTCACTTGGCTCTTGGCGTCCGGGCGCAGGAAGGGCAGGCGGCCGTCCTTGCGCAGCTGCGCCTGGCGCTCGACCAGGCGGTGCGCGTAGTGGATCGGCGCGGGCATCAGCACGGGCGTCTCGTCACAGGCGTAGCCGAACATCAGGCCCTGGTCGCCGGCGCCGGTGTTCAGGTGGTCGTCGGACGCGTGGTCCACGCCTTGCGCAATGTCGTTGGACTGCTTGTCGTAGCAGACCATCACCGCGCAGCCCTTGTAGTCGATGCCGTACTCGGTGTTGTCGTAGCCGATGCGCTTGATGGTGTCGCGCGCGACCTGGATGTAGTCGACGTGCGCGTTGGTCGTGATCTCGCCGGCCAGCACCACCAGGCCGGTGTTGCACAGCGTCTCGGCAGCGACGCGGCTGCGCGGGTCCTGCGTGAAGATCGCGTCGAGGATGGCGTCGCTGATCTGGTCGGCGACCTTGTCCGGATGGCCTTCGGAGACCGACTCGGAGGTGAAGAGATAATCGTTGGCCACTTGTGTACTCCAGGTTGCAGTGAATCGGCGTGGCCGTTGCAGGTGGACCTGGGGAGCGGCGACGCTTTAGCGGTACTCGAGGGCCGACGCACGGTGCGTCTGTCCCCGGCGGCTGTCTCGGAAGACCGACCGCATCGCCCCGCAAGTTGTCTTTAACTCGGCGATCCGCAGATTATAGAAAAGATGCTGGGCCTGGTCCGTTGGTTAGCGCGCCGTTCATTGCGGTCATTGCACCTTCTAGGGGGGTGGGCCGGTTGGCTGACCTGGCTGTTGTCGCCCAGCTACCGGCGGCGGCATACCCAGAATGCCCGCCTGGCGGCCCTGGCGCCGGCCGATCGGCGCCGCAGCATTGCCGAGGCCGGCCGCATGGTGCTGGAGATGCCCCGCCTGTGGCTGCGGCCGGCCGATCAGGCCATCGGCGAGTCGCTGCAATGGGAAGGCGAGGCCCTGATCGAGCAACGCCTGGGGAAACCCGGTGGCCTGCTGTTCCTGACACCCCACATGGGAAGTTTCGAGATCGCCGCCCAGGCTGTGGCCGAACGCTTCGGGGCGCAGCAGCCGCTGACGGTGTTGTACCGCCCGGCGCGCCAGGCCTGGCTGCGCGAATTCGAGGCCTCGGCCCGCGCGCGGCCCGGCATGGCCACGGTGCCGGCCAATCTGTCGGGCGTGCGGCAGATGCTGCGCGCGCTGCGGCGCGGCGAGAGCGTGGGCCTGCTGCCGGACCAGGTGCCGCCCGAAGGCCAAGGCGTGTGGGCGCCCTTCTTCGGCCGGCCGGCCTACACGATGACCCTGGCCGCACGCCTGGCGCAGCAGACCGGCGCACCCCTGCTGGCCGTGTGGTGCGAGCGCCTGCCGCGCGGTGCTGGCTTCGTGATGCGGATCAGCGAACTGGCACACCCCGTGCCGGCAGCGAGCGGCGACGAGGCGGCGGACGCCCTGGCTGCGGCCACGGCCATCAACCGGTCGATGGAAGCCCTGATCCGCCAGAACCCCGGCCAGTACCTCTGGGGCTACCACCGCTACAAGCAGCCGCGCGGGATGGCGGCGCCCGGCCATGAGTGAATGGGCCGTGCGCCTGCTGCTGGGCCTGCTGCGGGTCCTGCAGCACCTGCCGCTGTCCGTGCTGGCGCACCTGGGGCGCGGCCTGGGTGTCTTGCTGTTTGCGCTGGGCCACAAGCGGCGGCGCATCGCGCGGCGCAACCTCGAGCTGTGTTTTCCGTCGCTGGCCGCGGCGCAGCGCGACGCGATGGCGCGCGAGCATTTCAAGCTGCTGGCCCGCAGCATGCTGGAGCGCGCGCTGTTGTGGCACGCGCCGGTGGAGCGGCTGCGCCGCCTGATCCACATCGAGGGAGACATCCACCTGGCCGACCGCGGCGGGCGGCCGGTGATGTGGCTGGTGCCGCATTTTGTCGGGCTGGAGGTGGCCGGTGCCGCCGTGCAGCTCTTCCAGAAGACGCCGGGCATCGACATCTACCAGGCGCAGCGCAGCAAGGTTTTCGACGCCGCGCTGAAGAAGGGCCGGCTGCGCTTCGGCGGCGGCGAGGCCCACCCGCGCGGCGTGCCCATCCGCCTGCTGATGCGGCGCATCAAGGACGGCCGCGCCTTCTTCAACATGCCCGACCAGGACTTCGGGCCCAAGGACGCCACCTTCGTGCCCTTCTTCGGCATACCGGCCTGCACGCTGCTGGCGCCTTCGCGCATGGCGCGACTGATGGACATGCAGGTGCAGCCGGTGATCGTGACGCTGCTGCCGGGCGGACAGGGCTGGCGCGTGCATTTCGGCGAACCCTGGGCGGGCTGGCCGACCGACGATGCGCTGGCCGACACGGCTGCGATGAACGCGTACATCGAGCAGGCGATCCTGCAGAACCCGGCGCAATACCTGTGGGTGCACAAACGTTTCAAGACGCGTCCGCCGGGCGAGCCCGACCTCTATGACCATAATCCCGCTCGATGACCACCCTGAGCTTCACCAAGATGCAAGGTGCGGGCAACGACTTCGTCGTGCTCGACGGCACGCGCGCGCCCATCGAGCTCAGTGCGGACCAGGTCCAGCGCCTGGGTGACCGCCGCTTCGGCGTGGGTGCGGACCAGATCCTGCTGGTCGAGCGCAGCGACCGCGCGGACGTCGACTTCCGCTACCGCATCTTCAACAACAGCGGCGACGAGGTCGAACATTGCGGCAACGGTGCGCGTTGTTTCCTGCGTTATGTGCGCGAACGCGGCCTGACCGACAAGACCCGCGTGCGCGTGCAGACACGCAATCGCATCCTCGAGCTGGCCATGCAGGACGACGGCCGGGTGAGCGTGGACATGGGCGCGCCGGACTTCGAGCCCGCGCACGTGCCCTTCGATGCGAACGGCCTGCAGCCGCGTGTCGAAGGCGCGTTGCCGATGTGGCCACTGACGCTGCCCGGCGGCATGCTGCCCGACCGCTGCGAGGTGGGCGTGGTCTCGATGGGCAACCCGCACGCCGTGCAGCGCGTGGCCGATGTGGAGACCGCGCCGGTGGCGGCCATCGGGCCCGCGGTCGAGCACCACGCGCGCTTTGTGCAGCGTGTGAATGCCGGCTTCCTGCAGGTGGTCTCGCGCACCGAGGTGCGGCTGCGCGTCTACGAGCGCGGTGCCGGCGAGACGCTGGCCTGCGGCACGGGCGCCTGCGCGGCCGTGGCCGTGGGCATCCGCGCGGGCTGGCTGGATGCGCGCGTGGACGTGCACACCCGCGGCGGCCTGCTGACCATCGCGTGGGCCGGCGGCGATGCGCCGGTCATCATGACCGGCCCCGCCGAATTCGTCTTCGACGGACAGATCACGTTGTGAGCGCGCCGGGCCGTTCCCAAGCGCTCACACCGGAGCGTCAACGACGCGAAGGTACTCGGATGCACGAAGCACCTGCGGCCTGTCGGGCTCGCGGGACCGTGCGCCACCAAGGAGAACACGCATGAGTGCAGGCACCGGGGTGCAAGGCATCACCGAAACCGACATCGCCGACTACCTGGCCAACAACCCGGCCTTCTTCGAGCGCCACGCGGAGCTGATGAGCACCATCCAGCTGCGCAGCCCGCACGGCAACCGGGCCGTCTCGCTGCAGGAGCGGCAGATGGAGATGCTGCGCGAGCGCATCAAGGGCCTGGAGATGAAGATCGTCGAGATGATCCGCCACGGCCAGGAAAACGTGGCCATCGCCGACCGGCTGCACCGTTGGACGCGCCGCCTGCTGCTGACCACCGACGTGACCCAGCTGCCGCAGGCGCTGACCGAAGAGCTGGAACACCAGTTCCTGATCCCGCAGGTGGCCGTGCGCTTGTGGTCGCTGCCGGCGGAGCAGCATGTGCGCCTGGCCGAGCACGATTTCGCCTGGCCGGTGAGCGACGACGTCAAGAATTTCGCCACCAGCCTGAGTTCGCCCTTCTGCGGCGGCAACCACAGCTTCGAAGCGGCCGGCTGGCTGGAAGATCCGCCGACGGTGCAATCGCTGGCGATGATTCCGCTGCGCCACGGTGACGAGACCTTCGGCCTGCTGGTGCTGGGCTCGCCCGACCCCACGCGCTACAGCGCGGACATGGGTACGGAATTCCTCGCGCGCATTGGCGAGATCGCCGGCGCGGCGCTCTCCCGCCTGCGCCAGGCTTGAATACCCCGCGGTGATGCACGGCCAGCCGGCTTCGGGTGACACGCCGGACCCGGCGGATGCCGCGGCGTTGCCCGAACTGCTGACGCGCTACCTGCAGCACCTGACCGTCGAGCGCCGGCTGGCTGGACGCTCGCTCACGCTGTACCGGCACGCCCTGTCCGGCCTGGCGGCCGAAGCCAGCAGCTATCCCGTGGCGCTCACCGGTGTCGAAGCGCATCATGTGCGGCGTTGGCTGTCCGGCCTGCGCGAACAGGGCCTGGGCCCCCGCAGCATGGCCCTGACGCTGTCGGCCTGGCGCGGCTTCTACCGGTGGCTGGGTCGCGAAGGCATCGTGAAAGCCAATCCGGTGGAAGGTGTTCGCGCGCCGAAGGCGCCGCGCCCGCTGCCCAAGGCCTTGTCCGTCGACCAGGCGGTGGCGCTGGCGGCCTATCCCGGCGACGGCGCGGCAGAAGGCACGGCACTGGCGGAAGCGCAGACGCCGGTCGCCCGCGCGCTGGCCGCACGCGACCACGCGATCGTCGAGCTGCTCTACGGCTGCGGGCTGCGCGTGGGCGAGCTGGTGGGCCTGGACCTCGCGGCCAGCGCCAGCGCGGCCGGTTGGGTCGACGGCCCCGATGCCACGGTGCACGTGCTGGGCAAGGGTGCCAAGCGGCGCAGCGTGCCGGTGGGTCGGCTGGCCTTGCTGGCCCTGTCTGAATGGCAGGCGCAGCGCGTGGTTTTTGCGGGCGCGGATGAGCCGGCGCTCTTCGTCAGCCAGCGCGGCACGCGGCTGACCGACAGCCAGGTGCGTGCGCGCCTGAAGGCCACGGCGCTGAAGGCCGGCCTGCCCACGCACGTGCATCCGCACATGCTGCGGCACAGCTTCGCCAGCCACCTGCTGCAGTCCAGCGGCGACTTGCGCGCCGTGCAGGAACTGCTGGGCCACGCGCAGATCAGCACCACACAGGTCTATACGAAGCTGGATTTCCAGCACCTGGCCAAGGTCTACGACGCCGCGCATCCGCGCGCCAAGCGGCGCTGACCGGGCCGCACGCGGCATACGCATGGCACGCAACATCGAGATCAAGGCCGCGCTGGCGGACTACGGCGCCGTGGCTGCGCGTGCCGCTGCCCTGGCGACTTCGGGGCCGTTCCAGCTGACGCAGGACGACAGCTTCTTTGCCAGCCCGACCGGCCGCCTGAAGCTGCGCGACATGCCCGATGGCGCCGAGCTCATCGGCTACCGCCGCCCGGATGTGTCGGGCCCGAAGCTCTCGGAATACTGGCGCAGCCCCGTGGCCGATGCGGCATCGATGCGCGAGCTGCTGACACACAGCCTCGGGCTGATCGGCCGGGTGCGCAAGCAGCGCTGCCTGTACCTGGCCGGCCGCACCCGCATCCACCTGGACCGCGTCGAAGGCCTGGGCGATTTCATGGAGCTGGAAGTCGTGCTGCGCGAGGGCGAATCGCTCGCCGCAGGCGAGGCCGAGGCGCAGGCGCTGATGCAGCAGCTGCAGGTGCCCGATGCCGCCCGCGTGGCCACGGCCTATGTCGATCTGCTCGCGCAGCGCGACCCGGCACTGCCCGCGGCGGGCGACAAGTAGCAACCCGACCCGCATGCCTACTGCCACCACGCTGTCAGCAGGCCCGGCGCAGCATGACGACTCCCTCACTGGCGCCGCCCGCGGCGCATCTACCGGAGTCACCGACATGAATGCACTGAACTGGTTCGAAATCCCCGCCCGCGACATCGCCCGCGCACAGGCCTTCTACGAGCAGCTGCTGGGCGCGGCGCTGCGCCGCGAAGACATGGGCCCGGAGCGCGCGCTGGCCGTCTTCCCGTACACGGAGCCGGGTGTCGGCGGCTGCCTGATGAGCGGCCCCGGCTTGGCGCCTGCTGGTGCGGATGGCAGCGGAGCCCTCATTTACCTGGCGGCGTCGCCCACGCTGGACGCCGTGCTCGCGCGGCTGCCGGCCTGCGGCGGACGGCTCGTGACGCCCAAGGTCACGCTGCCCGACGGCATGGGCGTCTTTGCCCACATCGAGGACAGCGAAGGCAACGTGGTCGGCCTGCACGCCCAGACCTGAGGCACTCGAGACGATGCGCCGTGCCGACCGACTCTTCGACCTGGTGCAGCGGCTGCGCGGCCGGCGCCTGGCCACGGCCGAGCAACTGGCCGGCTGGCTGGAGGTGTCGGTGCGCACCGTCTACCGTGACGTGGCGGACCTGCAGGCGCGCGGCGTGCCCATCGAAGGCGAGGCCGGCGTGGGCTACCGGCTGCGAGCCGGGTTCTCGCTGCCCCCGCTGATGTTCAGCCCGGCCGAAGCCCAGGCCCTGGTGGCCGCGGTGCGCATGGCCCAGCCGCGCATGGACGCGGCCATGGCCGGCCAGGCCGAATCGGCGATGGCCAAGATCCTCTCCGTGCTGCCCTCGGACGCGCGCGCCGCGGCCGAGAGCCTGGCCTTGTTCGCGCCCGATGTCGGCGTCTGCGAGGAGGTGCGCCGCACGCTGGAGGCCGTGCGCCTGGCGGTGGTGCAGCGGCGCAAGCTGCATATCGCCTATGCCGACGAAGGCGGTCGTGCCAGCCAGCGCACGGTGCGGCCGCTGGGCAGCTTCTTCTGGGGCTCGGTGTGGACGCTGGCCGCCTGGTGCGAGCTGCGCGAGGATTTCCGCAGCTTCCGCCTGGACCGCATCGCCTCGCTGCAGGCGCTGGAGGCGGGCTTCCGCGACGAGCCCGGCCGCACGCTGGCCGACCTGCTGCGGGCCCTGACAATGCGGCCCTCATGAAGATCATCCGATTGCTCGACGGCAAGGAGCGTTCGCTGCTGCGCCGCCACCCCTGGGTCTTTGCCGGCAGCATCGAGCGCGGCAAGGCCGATCCGGGCGAGACCGTGCGCGTGGAGGCCGCCGACGGCCGCTTCCTCGCCTGGGGCGCCTTCAGCCCGAGTTCGCAGATCCGCGTGCGCGCCTGGAGCTTCGACGAAGCCGAGCGCATCGACCACGCGTTCATGAAACGCCGCGTCGCGCGCGCGCTGGCGCTGCGCGAGCGGCTGGCGCCGGCCAGCGACGGCGTGCGCCTGATCCACGGCGAGGCCGACGGCCTGCCGGGGCTGATCGTCGACCGCTACGGGCCGATCCTCAGCGCGCAGTTTTCGTCGGCCGGCACGGAGCGCTGGCGCGAAGGCCTGGCCGACGTGCTGATGAGCACCACCGGCGCGCAGGCCTTGTACGAACGCTCGGACTCCGGCGTGCGCGCGCTCGAAGGCCTGGAATCGCGCACCGGCTGGCTGCGCGGCGAGGCTGGCACCGAGGTGACGATCCGCGAGCACGACTGGCGCCTGACGCTGGATGTGGCCGAAGGACACAAGACCGGCTTCTACCTGGATCAGCGCGACAACCGCGCGGCGCTCGCCCGCTGGGTTCGACAGTTGGGTATCCGCCGCGTGCTGAACTGCTACAGCTACACGGGCGGGTTCTCGGTGGCGGCCCTGGCCGGCGGCGCTGAGCAGGTCATCAGCGTGGATTCGTCGGCGCCAGCACTCGAGCGCGCCCGCGCGCACGTCGCGCTCAACGGCTTCGACCCCACGCGGCACGAGGCGCTGGACGCCGACGTCAATGCCTACCTGCGGGCGCAGATCCAGGCCGGCGCGAGCTTCGATGCGATCGTGCTCGATCCGCCCAAGTTTGCGCCCACGGCCGCGCACGCCGAGCGCGCGGCCCGCGCCTACAAGGACATCAACCGGTTGGCCTTCAAGCTGCTGTCACCCGGCGGCCTGCTGCTGACCTTCAGCTGTTCCGGCGGCGTGGGCGCGGAGCTCTTCCACAAGATCGTCGCAGGCGCGGCATCCGACGCCGGCGTGGACGGCGCCATCATCGCCCGTCTGGAAGGGGCGCCGGATCACCCGACGACCATGGCCTTTCCGGAAGGTGAGTACCTCAAGGGGTTGGCGATCCTGCGCAGCTGACGCGGCGGTCTGTCTGTCGTGCACGCCCGCGGGCCCCTTGGGCGTGCGGGTGTCCGAGGCGTGCCTGCGCGGCCCTGCCTCAACTGACCGGCCGCAAGCGCAGCGCCGGCTCGAACTTCGCACGCTTGACCGCAAAAAACGCCTTCACGTTGCGCACATTGGCGTTCTGCGTGAACAGCCGCTGGGCCAGCGCGTGGTAGTCCGGCATGTCGGCTGCCTGGACCACCAGCACGAAGTCCGGACCCGGGCTCACGCGCCAGCATTGCTGGACCTGCGCATCGGCCACGGCAGCGGCTTCGAAGGCGTCCAGGTGCTCGGCGCCCTGGCGGTCCAGCGTCACCTCCACCAGCGCCTGCAACCCAGCAGGCAGGCCGGCCGCCTGCGGCGACACCAATGCCACCTGGCGTTCGATGACACCGTGTTCCACGAGCCGACGCACGCGGCGCAAGGCCGTGGCGGGTGAGACATGAAGCGCGGCGGCAAGGTCCTGGTTGGTGCGCGAAGCGTCCGCCTGCAGCAGTTCCAGGGTCCGCAGGTCGATGGGGTCGAGCTCGATCATGTGAGAAATATTAAGCCAAACTGGAGCCATAACTGAAATAACTGGCCGCCATATCCATATCGAGAAATAAGCTTTCGATATCTATCCGAATTCGCAACCATTCGCCAATGGGGACTGCCTAGCATTCCGCGCATCGTCAGTTCTTCGAAGAGGCTCCCTATGTGTGGCATCGTCGGCGCGGTCAGCCAGCGCAACATCGTTCCGATCCTGGTCGAAGGCCTGAAACGCCTGGAGTACCGCGGCTATGACAGCTGCGGCGTGGCGGTGCACCAAGGCGGCGCCTTGCGCCGGGCCCGCAGCACCTCGCGCGTGGCCGAGCTGCAGGCCCAGGTGGATGAAGACGGCATCACCGCCGGCACCGGCATCGCCCACACGCGCTGGGCCACGCACGGTGCGCCGGTGGTGCACAACGCACACCCGCATTTCTCCGCCGGCCCCAAGGCTGCGGCAGATGCCTCGGGCCTGATTGCCCTGGTGCACAACGGCATCATCGAAAACCACGACGAACTGCGCGACGAGCTCAGGGCCCGCGGCTACGTCTTCACCAGCCAGACCGACACCGAGGTCATCGCGCACCTGGTGCATCAACTCTACGAAGGCGACCTGTTCGAGGCCGTGCAGCGCGCCGTGCTGCGCCTGAAGGGCGCCTACGCCATCGCCGTGTTCTGCCGCGACGAGCCGCACCGCGTGGTCGGCGCGCGCGAAGGCTCGCCCATGGTGCTGGGCGTGGGCACGGGCGCGCATGCCGGCGAAAACTTCCTGGCCAGCGACGCGATGGCCCTGGCCGGTGTGACCGACCAGATCGTCTACCTCGAAGAGGGCGACGTGGTCGACCTGCAGATCGGCAAGACCTGGATCACCGCACGCGGTGCCGATGGCCGCTTCCAGCGTGTGGAGCGCCCCGTGCGCACCGTGCAGGCGCACACCGGTGCGGCCGAGCTGGGCCCGTACCGGCACTACATGCAGAAGGAAATCTTCGAGCAGCCGCGAGCCATCTCCGACACGCTGGACGCCGTGGAAGGCATCAGCCCCGAGCTCTTCGGTGACGGCGCGTACGCGGCCTTCAAGGAAGTCGACCGCGTGCTGATCCTGGCCTGCGGCACCAGCTACTACGCGGGCAGCACGGCCAAGTACTGGCTCGAGAGCATCGCCGGCATTCCCACGTCGGTGGAGATCGCCAGCGAATACCGCTACCGCGACAGCGTGCCCGATCCACGCACGCTGGTCGTGACCATCACGCAAAGCGGCGAAACGGCCGACACCCTGGCCGCGCTGAAACATGCGCGCTCGCTGGGCATGGAACACACGCTGACCATCTGCAACGTGGGCACCAGCGCCATGGTGCGCGAATGCCGCTTCAGCTACATCACGCGCGCCGGTGTGGAAATCGGCGTGGCCAGCACCAAGGCCTTCACCACGCAGCTCGTGGGCCTGTACCTGCTGACGCTGGCGCTGGCCCAGGTGCGCGGGCGCCTGAGCGACGAGCAGGAAGCCGCCGCGCTGAAGGACCTGCGCCACCTGCCTGTGGCCGTGCGCGCCGTGCTGGCGCTGGAGCCGCAGGTGATCTCCTGGAGCGAGGATTTCGCCAAGAAGGAAAACGCGCTGTTCCTCGGGCGCGGCCTGCACTACCCCGTGGCGCTGGAAGGCGCGCTGAAGCTCAAGGAGATCAGCTACATCCACGCCGAGGCCTACCCCGCCGGCGAGCTCAAGCACGGCCCGCTGGCGCTGGTGACCTCGGCCATGCCCGTGGTGACGGTGGCCCCTAACGACGCACTTCTGGAGAAGCTCAAGAGCAACATGCAGGAAGTGCGTGCGCGCGGCGGCGAACTGTTTGTCTTCGCCGACAGCGACACCCACATCGCCAATGACACCGGCGTGCATGTCATCCGCATGCCCGAACACTACGGCGCGCTCAGCCCCATCCTGCACGTCGTGCCGCTGCAATTGCTGGCGTATCACACGGCCTGCGCGCGGGGCACGGATGTCGACAAGCCGCGGAACCTGGCGAAGTCGGTCACAGTGGAATGAGCGGGCGCGCCGCGCAGGCGCGTCCCTGACAGGCGGTGATCGCCTGACCCTGGAGAGATGTCCATGCACGTGATCATCGTCGGCGCCGGCGCGCTGGGTTCCTTGTACGCCGCCTGCCTCGCCCGCGACGGCCATGCGGTTTCGTTGGTCGCGCGCGGCGAGCGTGCGCGTGCACTGGCTGCTCACGGCATTCGCGTCACGGGCGTCGAAGACTTCAGCGCACGCTGCGACATCGTGACCGAGCCACAGCAGCTGCGATCGGCCGACCTGCTCATCCTGGCGACCAAGACCTACGACACGGCCGAGGCCCTGCAGTCGCTGCGCGAGTTGCGTGTCACCAGCGCCTTCTCCGTGCAGAACGGGGTGCAGAAGAACGAGGCCCTGGCGCAGGCCTTCGGGCCATCGGCCGCGCTGGGTGCGATCAGTATGACCGGCGCGGAACTGCTGCCCGCCCAGGGCGACATGCCCGGTGCGGTGCGCTACACGCGGGCCGGTGCCACCACCATCGGCGAGATCGCCGGCGGCCTGTCGCCACGCGTCGACGGCTTGGTTGCCGCGATGACCCGCGCGGGCCTGAACGTGCTGGCGTCCGACCGCATCACGGCCATCGAGTGGTCCAAGTTCGTCACCTGGTCGGGATCGAGCGCGCTGGCGGTCCTGACGCGCCAGCCGCCGTGGCGCTTCCTGCTCGATCCCGACACGGCGCTGCTGGCCATACGCGTGATGCGCGAGACCGCAGCCGTGGCGCAGCACCTGGGCATCGCGCTGATCGACAACGCGCTGATCCGTGCCGCGATGCCCGATCGCAGTGACGCCGAAGCGCTGGCGATCGTCCAGGCGTTCGCCGAGGACATCCGGAGCACCTCACCGGACCTTCGGCCGTCGATCCTGCAGGATGCCGACCGCGGGCGCCGGCTCGAGGTGAACGAGACGCTGGGCTACAGCTTGACGCTGGCACAGCGGTTCGGGCTGCCCGCGCCCACGCTCGACCTGTGCTGCCGCGTGCTGCGCGTGGTGTCGCGGGCGGCGCGCTGATCGCCCGCCACCGCGCGTCACGCACCCGCGGCCTTGTCCGGCGCGCAAGGCGCCGTTGCTGAGAACGCAAGCCCACGCGCGTGCCGCGTGTGCAGAATGAATCGCACTGTCGTCGCCCCTCCCACGGCGAAGGAACGTGCCCATGAAACGTCGAGTCTTCCTTCCCCTGGCCGGCGCTGGCCTGCTCGCAGCCTCGCTGCCGCTGCGGGCCCAGACCACGCCCCCGGCGCGCCCCGTCAAGGTGGTCGTGGCCTGGCCCGCAGGCGGCTTCATGGATGTCACCACGCGCGCCATGACCGATCGGCTGGCGAACCTGTGGTCCCAGCAGGTGGTCGTGGAAAACAAGCCGGGCGCGTACGGCCTGATCGGCACGGAACAGGTGATGTACAGCCCGCCGGACGGGGCCACCTGGCTGATCGGCACCATGGGCACGCCGATGTCCGCCAGCCTGTACAAGCGCAAGTGGATCGCGGCCGACGAATTTGCCGGCGTGGCGATGGTCGGCAGTTCGGCGCTGATCGCGGTGGTGCCGGCCAGCTTGCCGGTGCAGTCGATGAAGGAGTTCGTCGCGCTGGCACGCAGCCAGCCCGGCAAACTCAACTACCTCAACCCCAGCGCCGGCAGCGCCACGCACCTGAATACGGAGCTGCTGAAGCTCAACGAGAAGATCAACGTCACCAGCGTGCCCTACAACGGCCAGCCGCCGGGCGTGGTCGATCTGATCGCCGGCCAGCTGCACTTCGGCATGCTCGCGCCGCAGGTCGTCGGCCCGCACATCCGTTCGGGCAAGCTGCGTGCACTGGCGGTGGCCTTTCCCACGCGGCTGAAGGACTATCCCGAGGTGCCCACGATGGCCGAGGCCGGCTACCCCGACGTGACCGTCGTGGCCAGCTACAGCGTGCTGGTGCCCAAGCGCACGCCCAAAGACGTGATCGCGAAATTGAATGCCGACATCGTGCAGGCCCTGGGCGACCCCGAGACCCGCCGGCGCATCGAAACCGCAGGCGCCGTCGCCGCCGGACCGTCGACACCGGAACAGGTGGATGCCTTCCTGCGCGCAGAGACCCAGCGCTGGGACCGGTTCTTCCGCGACGTCCGCATCGATATCGAATGAGCGCCCGCGCAGCCCCACCCACCATGCAGAAGCCGCCGCACATCATCCTGATCGTCACGGACCAGCAGCGCTGGGACACCATCGGCGCGCTGGGCGCACCGTGGATGAAGACGCCGAACTTCGACCGTCTGGCCGCGGAGGGCACGGCGTTCACGTCCTGCTTCACGACGTCGCCGCTGTGCGTCTCGGCGCGGGCCAGCCTGTTCACGGGCTGCTACCCGCACATGCTCAACGCGTATCACAACTTCGACACCTGGGAGCCCACCTGGGTGTCCTCGCTGGCGCAGGCGGGTTACCACTGCGTGAACATCGGCAAGATGCACATCAACCCCTACGACGCCAAAGGGGGGTTTCACCAGCGCTTCATGGTCGAGAACAAGGACCGCGCACTGTTCCTCGAAGAGCCGCACCGCGCCATCTACGACGAATGGGACAAAGCGCTGCTGGCCAACGGTGTCGTCAAGCCCACGCGCTTCACGCGCCGCGCGGCCGACCCCGACGGCTTCATGCAGGCGCTGGGCGCCTTCGAGTGGGAGCTGCCGGAGCGCCTCTTCTCCGACAACTTCATCGCCGACACCGCGCTGTGGTGGCTGGCACAGCGCAAGGCCAGCAACCCGCTGTTCCTGCAGATCGGCTTCTGCGGGCCGCATCCGCCCTATGACCCGCCGCGCCGCTACATCGACATGTATCGCGACGTGGACCTGCCGGTGCCCCACGTGACACCCGAGGAGATCGAGGCGCAGACACCTGCGCTGAAGGCCTACCGCCACGTGCAGGAGACCGGCTACTTCGATTCCATCGCCT
This sequence comes from Pseudomonadota bacterium, assembly GCA_963205115.1. Taxonomy (GTDB): domain Bacteria; phylum Pseudomonadota; class Gammaproteobacteria; order Burkholderiales; family Burkholderiaceae_C; genus Rubrivivax. Next base: position 42,135 of record CAUJHV010000040.1, read on the forward strand.
GGCGCACGGGGGCCAGCCCTGAAGACCTGCTGCGCCTGCGGCGGCACTATGCGGCCAACGTGACGCTTCTGGACGAACGCATCGGCGACATCCTGGCGCGGCTGGACACGCTGGGCTATCTGGACAACGCCATCGTGATCCTCACCTCGGACCACGGCGACAACCTCGGCGACCACGGCCTGATTGGCAAGCACAACATGTTCGAGGGCGCCGTGCGCGTGCCCTTGATCGTGCGCGCACCCGGCCGCGTGCCCGCGGGGCAGGTGAACGACGCGCTGGTGCAGTGGATGGACATCGCGCCGACGGTCCTCGAATCGGCCGGCGTGCCCGTGCCGGCCAACTGGGAAGCGCAATCGCTGTGGCCGCTGATCGACGACCCGCAGGCGCCCGGCCGCGACGCCGTCTACGCCGAGCTTGCGCGAGACCACATCCAGCAGGACGCCGAGATGATGATCATGCGCCGCGACCGCCGCTGGAAGGTGGTCTTCTACCTCGGCCAGGAACACGGCGAGCTGTACGACCTGGAGGCCGACCCGGGCGAGGTGCACAACCGCTGGTACGACCCCGAATGCCGCACGCAGCGTGACGAGCTGGTGGGCCAGCTGCTGCGCTGGCAGGTGGCGGGCACGCTGCGTTCGCGCATCCGCCCGCGCGAGAAGCCGCAACAACCGATGGCCGTGGCGCTGCAAGCCGGCGCCTGACGAGCGTTCTGGCGCGCGGCCCAGAGGGCGCCGCACGCCCGACCTCAGCGCACGCGTGCCAGCACGCGACGCGCCTGCAGGACCACGGGCAGGTCCACCATCCGGCCATCGAGCTGCACCGCGGCGCCGCCGGCCGCTTCGTCAGCGGCTACGACACGGCGCGCCCAATCGAGTTCGGCGTCGGTCGGCGCCATCGCGTCGTGCATGACCGCCACCTGGCGTGGGTGGATGCATAACTTTCCACCGAAGCCGAAGCGCAGCGCGCGTGCGGTGTCGGCGCGCAGCCGCGGCTCGTCGTCCAGCGCCGTGGTCACGCCGTCCACCGCCGGGGCCAGCCGGTGCAGGCGCGTGTGCATGGCGATCGCAAAACGCAGCGCGTCGAGCTCGCGCTCGTCGTCGTCGCAGCGGATGCCGGTGTCGGCCTGGAAGTCGATGTGGCCCAGCACCAGGCGCGCCACACCGGGCTGCGCGGCGATCTCGCCCAGTTGCGCCCAACCAGCGGCGGACTCGATCAGCGGCAACAAGGCGGCCTGCGGCGCCACGCGGCGCACGGCCTGGAGATCGGCTCCCGATTCGGCCTTGGGCACCATGAGGATGGCTGTGCCCGCGATGGCCGGGTGATGCCCGAGCCACGCCAGGTCGTCGGCGCCGACGGCGCTGGCCGGGGCGTTGAGCCGCAGCACCAGCGCCACGGTGCCGCCCGCCAGCGACGGCCAGGCCGCGGCGATGGCCGCGCGCGCCGCCGGCTTCTCGGCCAGTGGCACGGCATCCTCGAGGTCCAGCACGACGGCGTCGGCGCCGCTGGCCAGCGCCTTGGCAAAGCGCTCGGGCCGGTGACCGGGCACGAAGAGGAAGCTGCGGGCTTGCGCCGCACTGCTTGTCGGCGGGCTCATGTCACGGGTGTCTGGGGACATCGGAAGCTCCTGGGCAGGCCGGGCCGGTCATCCGTCCCTGTGCGCCGCCGCGCTGCGCTGGCATTCTGTTCCGAGACGGCGCAACGGCCTGCCGCGAATGACTTCGGTCTGAAGGGCGGACGCTCACCCGCCGGGTGCCAACGTCAGAATGTGCCAATGAGCACCCGCCGCATCGACACCTTGCTTGCCGAGATGACCCTGGCCGAGAAGATCGGTCAGCTGTGCCAGGTCCAGCCGGAGGGCCGCGACCAGGACGACCGCGTGCGCGCCGGCGGTGTGGGTTCGCTGATCAACGTGGTGGGTGACGATGCCCGCCACTACCAGCGGCTGGCCGTGGAGGAGTCGCGATTGGGCATCCCGCTGCTGCTGGGGCGCGACGTGATCCACGGCTTCGCCACCATCTTCCCCATCCCGCTGGGCCAGGCCGCGAGCTTCGACCCGGCGGGCGTGCGCGATGCGGCCGCCACTGCTGCGCGCGAGGCCGCCGCGGCCGGTGTCAACTGGACCTTCTCGCCGATGCTGGACGTGGTGCGCGACCCGCGCTGGGGGCGCGTGGCCGAGAGCTTCGGCGAAGACACGCTGCTGGCTTCGCGCATGGGCGCGGCGATGGTGCAGGGCTACCAAGGCGAGGGCCTGGCCGCTTGTGCCAAGCATTTTGTCGGTTATGGGGCGGCGCAGGGCGGACGCGACTACGCCGAAACCGCCATCCCGCCGCGCCAGTTGCGCGATGTCTACCTGCCGCCTTTCGAGGCCGCTGTGCGGGCCGGTGCGCTGACGCTGATGACGGGCTTCAACGACCTGGACGGCATCCCCGCGACGGCCAACGAGGCACTCGTGCGCGGCGTGCTCAAGGGCGAATGGCTGTTCGACGGCCTGGTCGTCAGCGACTGGACCTCGATCACCGAACTGGTGATCCATGGCTGCGCAGCCGACGATGCCGATGCCGCGTGCCAGGCGCTGCTGGCCGGTGTCGACATGGAGATGGCCAGCCGCAGCTACCGCGATCACCTCGAGCAGGCGATTGCCAGCGGCGCCGTGCCGATCGCGTACGTCGACGATGCCGTGCGGCGCGTGCTGGGCGTCAAGGAACGGCTGGGTCTCTTCGACCACCCCTTCGGCCGACTGCGTGGGCCGGTCTCGGCTGCTGCTGCGGACCTGCAGCCGCGTCAGATGGCACAACGCAGCTGTGTGCTGCTGAAAAACGAGGACCTGCTGCCACTGAACGAGGGCATCGGCCGTGTGGCGGTCATCGGGCCGCTGGCCGATGCCGGCGCGGATCAGCTGGGTTGCTGGGTCTTCGATGCCGATCACGCGCGCACCCACAGCGTGCTGGCCGGTTTGCGCGAGCGACTGGGCGCGCACCGCGTGCGCTTCGAGCCCGGCCTGGACAGCTGCCGCAGCCACGACGAGCAGGGCTTTGCGGCCGCGCTGGATGCCGCACGCGCGGCCGACGTGGTGGTGCTGTGCATCGGCGAGGACGCGGGGCTCAGCGGCGAGGCCCACTGCCGCGCCTACATCGACCTGCCTGGCGCGCAGCAGCGCTTGCTCGATCAACTGGCCGCCACCGGCACCCCGGTCGTGGCCGTCGTGTTGTCGGGGCGCCCGCTGGCACTGGCGGGCGTGATCGACCCGGCGCGGGCCGTGCTGATGGCCTGGCATCCGGGCAGCATGGGCGGCCCGGCGATCGCCGACCTGCTGTTCGGCGAGCCGCCCAGCGGCCGGCTGCCCATGACGCTGCCGCGCAGCGTCGGACAGATCCCGCTGTACTACAACCACAAGAACACCGGCCGGCCGCCGAACCCGGACTCGCCGCGTGTGCCCTCCGGCACGCCGCTGGATCCCCGCGGGTTCTTCTCGACCTATCTGGACGAGGACCACCGGCCCTTGTTCCCCTTCGGTTTCGGGATGAGCTACACGCAGTTCGACTATGCCGATCTGGCGCTATCCTCGCCGCGGCTCGAGCCGAAGGGGACCTTGCACGTGCGGATGGCGCTGCGCAACGTCGGCGCTCGCGCGGGCACCGAGGTGGTCCAGCTCTACGTCCAGGACCTGTGCGGCAGCGTCACGCGGCCCGTCAAGGAGTTGAAGGATTTCCAGCGCGTGACGCTGCAGCCCGGCGAGAGCCGACTGGTGGAATTGGTGCTCGCCGCGGACCAGCTGCGTTTCACCGGGCGCGACGGGCTGTCGATCCTCGAGCCGGGGCGGTTCCGGCTGTGGGTCGGCCCGCACGCCCAGGCGGGGCTGAGCGCCGAGTTCGAGCTCGCCGGCGGCGGGACGGCGCCGCAGGCATCCGCTGTGCCGCCTGCGCTGGAGTAGGACACCTGCGTCAGCAGGCATGGGCGCGACGTCGGGCGGTCCAACGACGGCTGCGCGCCAGGCGACGCCGCCGCTCCGCCGCCACGTCCGCTGCCGAACCCGCCACGTCGAGCAAAGGCACGGCCGGGATGTTCGCGTCGAGGATCGCCTGGTAGCCCGCCGGCGCCATCTTGTCCTTGGCCGGCAGGTTGACCCACAGCTGCACCAGCTCGAACGGCCCGCCCGTGCGCGCATACGCGCTCGAATGGAACTCCTCGTGCAGGATCCCGGCGCCGGCCGTCATCTACTGCACGTCGCCCGGGCCGATCACGCCGCCCTGGCCGGTGGAGTCGCGGTGTTCGACCTCGCCCGCATAGACGATGGTCACGGTCTCGAAACCGCGGTGGGGATGCGGGCCGACGCCGCGGCGCTGGGTCGTGGGCTCGAAGCGCGTGGGCGCCGCATAGTCCAGCAGCAGGAAGTGGCTGCGCTCGGCGGCACCGGCGTCGTAGCCCAACAGGCCGTGAACGGGAAAGCCGTTGCCCACCCAGTGGCGGCCGGGGGCGCTGCGCGTGGAGAGGACCTGCTTCATCGGGGGCTCCTGGATTCGGGGGCGTCGGATGCGTCCTTCACCGTTCACAGGATGGGGGCGGAACCGCGAAACCACAGGCCCGTGCGTCGCCCATGCCGCGATCCGGAACCGCAACGCGCGGCGGCGGCCGAGCGGGCGTTCAATGCTGCCGCAGCGCGGCGTTCAACTGATCGGCCAGTGCCGCCCAGTCGGAGTCTTCGCACACCGCCTCCCGCAGGAACTGCGCCTGCGCCGGCGTCCAGAAGGGGGCGTCCTCGAGCTTGAACTCGCCCGGCAGCGGCGCATGCGCCGCAATGAACGTGCGGATCTCCACCGTGCTGCTGGGCAGCCCGAGCTGGTCGAAGAGTTCGCCGTAGCGATGGAAGGCAGCGTGCATGGGACATCCTCCGGACCACGGGACCCGGCGCTGCGCCATCGCCAGCGGCTTGCCACTGGCCACCACGGGTAGCGCCGGATGTCACGGGCCTGCGCGCAGCCGGTCTGCGCACCCGCGCCGTGTCGTCGACCGGGACCTCGTCGAGCCAGTATGCGCCCAACGACGGGCGCGCCGCGTGGCCGCCTGCTTGACCCTGAGCCCCATGCGGACACGGCGGCTGGCGGGCGTGCCAAATCCGGATAAGCGGGCCGCGACCGCGGCTCTTCGGGCCTTTGCTGCCGACCATCGATCCATAAGCTGGGACTTTCGCTCCTTGCCCGATCGACCCACGGGCAGCACCGCGCAGAAACCGCCCATGCACGCCCAAGCCGACACCCCGCCGCGGCTGGACCCGCAATCGCCAGGCAGCACTGCCACGCTGCTGGAGAGCGCTGAGCTTGGCCTTTTTATGGTGCAGGACGGTGCGATCCGCTACATCAACCCGGCGATGGCCCGCATGGTCGGGCGCAGCGTGACGGAACTGCACGGCGCGCCCTTCGACACCTTCACCGCGCCCGCCGACCGCAACCATGCGCTGAAGGTGATGCAGCGTCGCCTGGCCGGCAAGGAGGGCAGCTGGGGCGAGATGAGCTGCATGCGCGCCGACGGCTCCGCCTTCCAGGTGCGTGTCTTCGCGCGCGGCGTCGATCACGGCGGCCGTCGGGCCGTGCTGGTGACGATGCTGGATGTCACCGAACTGCACGCCGCCCTGCAGCGCGCCGAGTGGAACGCCCAGCTCCTGGCCCGCACCGAGGTGCTGGCCCGCACGGGCGCAATGGAAATCGAACTGCCGCGCGGTGGCTTGAGGCTGTCCAGCGGGCTGCGGGCATTGCTGGGTCTGGAAGACGCGGGTGCGGCGACCGACACGCTGGAGAGCATCGAGTGGATCCCGCCCGAGGAGCGGGCCTATGTCATCGGCATCTGGCGCGCGGCCGTGCCGGGCGAGCCTTTCGAGTTCCAGCACCGCGTGCTGTGCGCCGATGGCCGGCGGCTGACCGTGCTGCATCGCGGTGCGCTGGAAGCCGGTGCGGACCGCGTGCTTCGTGGCGTGGCGCTGCTGCAGGACATCACCGCGCAGCGCGAGGCCGAACAGCGCATCCATGAACTGGCCAGCCAACACGAGGTCACGGGCCTGCCCAATCGCGCGAGCCTGCTGGACCAGGTCGACGCCGCGATGCATGCCGCGCGCTGGGACCAGCGCCATGTGGCGCTGCTGACCATCGAATTGCCGCAGGTCGTCGAGATCAAGACCAGCATGGGCTTCGGCGCCAGCGATGCGCTGGCGATGGCACTGGCCGCACGGCTGCGCGACGCCTGCGGGCCGGGGGAATCGGCCAGCCATGTCAGCGACGCGGAATTTGCGGTCGTCGTCGAAGGCGACGGTTTGCAGGATGAGCAGACCCTGCAGCAGCGGGCGCGCCACTTCCTGGACGCGCTGGCCGCGCCCGTGCGGCTGGGCGTGACCGACCTGTTCGTGCGCGGCGCCGCCGGCGTGGCGCTGTTTCCGCGCGATGCAGACAGCCCCGACGCGCTGCTGGAAGCGGCGCAGGTTGCGCGGCTGGACGACACCTCCGGCTGCGACATCAGCTTTTTCCGGCCCGAGATCGACCAGCGTGCCAAGCGCGTGGTGCGTGTGGAGGCTGCGCTGCGCCAATCCCTGGGCAGCGACGAATTCGAACTGCACTACCAGCCGCAGGTGGACCTGGCCAGCGGGCGGGTCTACGGCGCCGAGGCGCTGCTGCGCTGGCGCTCGCGTGAACTGGGGCCGGTGTCGCCGGCCGAATTCATCCCGGTGGCCGAACGCGGTGGATTGATGGGCGCCATCGGCGAATGGGTGCTGCAAACCGCCTGCCGCGACCTGGCGGATTGGCGCCGTCGCGGCCTGCCGCCGCTGCGGGTGGCCATCAACCTGTCACCGGCCCAATTGCAGCGCCCGGACCTGGCGGCGCAGGTCCAGCAGGCGCTGTCGTCGCGTGGCCTGGACGGCACCAGCCTGAGCGTGGAGCTCACCGAGGGCATGGTGATGGCCGATACCGAACGCGCGACCGGCGTGCTGCGGGAGTTGCGGGCCCTGGGCGTGACGGTGGCGCTGGACGACTTCGGCACCGGCTTTTCCAGTCTCAGCCGCCTGTGCCGCCTGCCGCTGGACGTGGTCAAGGTGGACCGCTCCTTCGTGCACGACGTGGGCGCGCCGGTGGAAGAGGTCTCCGTGACCCGGGCCATCATCCAGCTGGCGCACGAGCTGAAGATGCGCGTGCTGGCCGAAGGTGTGGAAACCGAAGGCCAGCTCAGCCTGCTGGCCTCCAACGGCTGCGATGCGGTCCAGGGCTACTGGTTCAGTGCGGCGGTACCTGCCGACGGGCTGGAGGCCTTGCTGCGCAGCGGCCGCAGCCTGCCCGAACACCTGCGGCTGCACGTGGCCAAGACACGCACGCTGCTGATCGTGGACGACGAGGACAACATCCTGTCCGCGCTGCGGCGCCTGCTGCGGCGCGACGGCTATCACATCGTCACCGCCACCAGCGGCGAAGAGGGCCTGCGGCGCCTGGCCGAACACCAGGTCGATGTGATCGTCTCGGACCAGCGCATGCCCGGCATGACTGGCGTGGACTTCCTCAACCGTGCCAAGGCGCTGTACCCGGACACGGTGCGCATCGTGCTGTCGGGCTACACCGAATTGCAGTCCATCATCGACGCCGTCAACGAGGGCGCGATCTACAAATTCCTTACCAAACCCTGGGATGACGAGCGCCTGCGCGGCCATGTGGCCGAGGCATTCCGGCAGAAGGAACTGTCGGACGAAAACCGCCGCCTGGCCCACAAGGTCGAAGGCGCCAATACCGAACTGGCCGGCCTGAATGCGCGCCTGGAGCGGCTGCTCGTCGAACAGCGCGAACACGCTGACATGCTGGCCGCCAGCGCCGGCACGATGCGCCAGCTGGTCGAGGAGCTGCCCGCTGCCGTGGCCGCGGTGGACCCGCAGGGCCAGATCGTGTTCGTCAACCGCGAGGCCGTGGAGCATCTGCCCGGCGCAGCCGACTGGATCGGCCGCAGCGTGCACGATGCCTGGCCCGCCGCACTGGCGCAACTGGCCCTGGCGGGGCCCGCGCCGCAGCCCGAGGCCGTGGACCTCAACGGCCAGCGGTTCGTGGTCACGCGCCGCCCGCTGCCCACCGGTGCACAGCAGCCCAGCCAGCTGCTGATGTTCGACCCCCGAAGCCGATCATGACGACCCCGAACACCACCGCCCCCCGGCTGGCGCCGCACAGCGCGCCGCGCCTGGCCTGGCTATTCCGCGCGCATGCAGTCGCGCCCGGCGCACATCCGCTGCAGCGGGCCCTGTTTGCGCACCGTGGCGCGGCAGCGGATGCGCCTGCGCCCACCCAGGCGATGCCGCCGGCGAATGTCGCCGCCGCCGTGGCGGCCCTGCCGCCGCCGCTGCAGGAGGCCGAGGTGCGGCGACGCGTGACCGAACTGCCGCCACTGCCGCAGGCCGCCATGCGCGCGATGCGCACCCTGCAGCGCGACGACGCGTCGCTGGACATGGTGGCGGCAGACCTGGGGACCGATGCCTCGCTGGCCGCGCGTGTGCTGCGGCTGGCCAACTCACCCTTCTACGGCGTGCCCGGCCGGGTCGGCACCCTGCGCGACGCGGTGCAGTTGCTGGGTCGGCGCACGTTGGAGTCGCTGCTGACGATGGCGGCGGTGGGCAGCGCTGCGGCTGATCTGCGCTGCGGGGCCTTTGACCATTCGTCCTTCTGGCGCCACGAATTGGCCAGTGCCATCGCCGCCCGTGCCTTGGCGCGCGGCGCCGGTCTGGACGAGAGCCTGGCCTTCGTCAGCGGCCTGCTGCACGATATCGGGATGCTGGCGCTGAGCGCCTATTTCCCGGCGCATCTGCAGGCGCTGCTGGCGCTGTCGCACGCATCCGACCAGGACGCGCATGTGGTCGAAGCCCGCCATGGCCTCACACCCCATGCCGACATCGGCGCCTGGGTGGCCGCGCACTGGCATTTCCCCGCCGCCGCGGTGCACGCCATTGCGCAGCACCATGCGCCGCACGACCCCTCCAAGCCGAGCATCGCCGCTTGCGTGCATGTGGCTGACGTCATCGCGCATGCCCTGGACCTGTCGAACGACCCGCACGAACGTGTGCCCGCAGTCGACGGCGCGGCCTGGAAGGCGGTTGCGCCAGCCGACGCTGCGCTGGACGCGCTGCTGCGCGAGACCGAAGACGGCGTGCAGGCGCTGTGCCAGGCGCTGGTGCTGTGATGACGGACATGACCCTGGCTGCCCATGCCGACCACCGGTGCGCGGAATGCACGCACCACGCGCAGCTGGCCGAGCTGATGCGCGCCAACGCGGAGTTGACCGATCTGAACAAGGCGCTGCGCCGCACCCAGGAGCAGCTGATCCAGTCCGAGAAACTCGCCTCCATCGGCCAGCTCGCGGCGGGCGTCGCGCACGAGATCAATAACCCTGTGGGTTATCTGTTTTCCAACTTCAGCTCGCTGGAGCGCTATCTGGCCGATCTGTTTCGCATGCTCGCGGCGTACGAAGCGGTGGAGGGCGAACTGGCGGGCAGTCCGGCGGCCGCGCGGCTGGCCGCCTTGCGACGTGAGATCGAACTGGACTACCTGAAAGAGGATGTGCCCGCGCTGATGACGGAGTCGCGCGAGGGCATCGCCCGGGTGCGCAAGATCGTCCAGGATCTGAAGGACTTTTCGCGTGTGGACGCCCGCCAGGAGTGGGGCTGGGCGGACCTGCACAAGGGACTGGACTCGACGCTGAACATCGTCAACAACGAGATCAAGTACAAGGCCGACGTCGTCCGCTCGTATGGCGTGCTGCCGGATGTGCAGTGCCTGGCTTCCGAGTTGAACCAGGTCTTCATGAACCTGCTGATCAATGCAGCCCAGGCCATCGACAAGCCGCGCGGCACCATCCACGTGCGCACCGGCCACGAAGGCGACCGGGTCTGGGTGGAGGTGCAGGACGATGGCGTCGGGATCGCGGCGGAAAGCCTCTCGCGCCTGTTCGACCCCTTCTTCACCACCAAGCCGGTGGGCCAGGGCACGGGCCTGGGGCTCTCGCTGGCCTACGGCATCGTGCAGAAGCACCACGGCCGCATCGACGTGCGCAGCGAGCCCGGCAAGGGCAGCTGTTTCAAGGTGACGCTGCCGGTGCAGCACGTCGCCGTGGGTATCGCATGAGACGAGCTTCGCCAGGCACATCGGCGCGGGTCATCGTCCGCGTGGACGCGGGGCAGCCATGACCGCGGTCGCGGACATCGCGCAGGCTGCCGGCCCGCGCCCGGTGCAGGCCGATTCGGCCGATCCGGCCGCTGCGCCCCAGGCACCGTGGACGGTGCTCTGTGTCGACGACGAAGCCAACATCCTGGCGGCGCTGAACCGCGTGCTGCGGGCGGCGGGCTACCACGTGGTGACAGCGATGGACGGTCCGACTGCCCTGCAGATGATGCAGGAGCAGGCGGTCGACATCATCGTGTCCGACATGCGCATGCCGGGCATGGACGGTGCCGCGCTGCTGGAGCGGGCGCAGCAGCGCTGGCCTGGCGTGGCCCGCCTGCTGCTCACCGGGCAGGCCGACATGGCGGCCACGGTGGCGGCCATCAACCGCGGACGCGTGCTGCGCTTTCTGCACAAGCCCTGGGACGAACACGAACTGCTGGGCGCAGTGGCCGAAGCCTGCGAGCGCGTGGCGCTGGAGCGCGAGAAACAACGCCTGCAGGCACTGACGCAACGCCAGAACGAACAGCTGCGCGAGCTGAACCTGGACCTCGAGCATCGGGTGGCCGAGCGCAGTGCCGAGCTGCACACGGCCCACGAGAAGCTGCGCCAGCACTACCTCAAGACCGTCAAGGTCTTCTCCAATCTGCTGGAACTGCGGGTGGGCCAGGCCGCCGGACACTGCCGCCGCGTGGCCGAGGTCGCGCGGGACATCGCCCGCACCATGGGCCTGGACGAGGAGCAGGTGCTGCAGGTGTTCGTCGCAGGACTCGTGCACGACATCGGCCATATCGGCCTGCCCGATCGAGTCTTCGCGCGTCCTGTCCAGCGCCTGGATCCCGAAGACGCGACCCTGTACCGCGTCCATCCGGTCAGCGGCGTGGAATCGCTGATGTCGCTGGACGACATGCAGCCGCTCCTGCCGCTGATCCGCGGTCACCACGAACGCCATGACGGCCAGGGCTGGCCGGACCACCTGGCCGGCGCTGCGATACCGTTGGGTGCACGCATCCTGGCCGTGGCCGACACCTTCGACGACCTGCAGCACGGCCGCCTGGTCGACGCGCGCATGAGCGCCGCCGAGGCCCGCACCCTCATGCGCGAAGGCCGCGGCAGCCAGTTCGACCCCGAGGTGCTGGATGTCTTCCTGTTCATCACCGAGCAGTCCAAGCCCAGCCGCCCGAGCGAACTGAAGCTGGGCTCTGGCGCACTCGAGCCCGACATGGTGTTGTCCCGCGACCTGGTGGCGCCTTCGGGGCTGTTGATGTTGAGCGCAGGTCACCGACTCACGCCGTCGCTGATCCAGCGCATCCGCGAGTTCGAGGTTCGGGTGGGCGTGCTGGAGATCCACATCCAGGCGGTCGCCCGCTCCCGCACCTAAGCGCCGGCAGCCTAGGCCTCACCCCGAGGCGACTCGTCGACCAGCGCGGCCAGGGCGTCGAACGACGCGATGTGCGTGAAGCCCGCCTCGTTCGAACGATCGCTGGCATGTGCATCGAGCACGAACGGCTTGTCGGCTTGCCGCAGCATCTCGAGATCGTCCGGGAGGCAGCCCACGGCCCAGATGGTCTCCACGCGTGGATTCGTGTCGTCCAGACGGAACCGCTGAACGGCGTGGCCCGCGCAGGGCCGTGTGTCACCCGTCGGCTGCAAGGACTCGAAGGCCTCGTTCGGGCGCACGTCGCCCTTGCAGACGTCCCCTTCGAACAGCATCAGGTGGGTCAGCGCGAAATCCGCAAAGATGCGCCGCCGCAGGATCTCCGCAGCCACGAAATAGCCCTCGCCGACCACGCCGACCATGAATCCGGCGCGCCGCAGGCGATTGACACAGGCGATGACGCCGGGGCGGATCGACAGCGCTTGCGCGACCTTCTCGAACTGACGCCGATGCACGAACTTGAATAGGGCCGCGATGCGCGCATCGCGCACGGCCGCGTCGAAGCCACTTTCCAGGAGCTTGACCAGCGCAGCCTGCTGACCGGTCGCCCGTGCCAGTTCGACCAAATACCGCTGCGACGTGATCGTCCCGTCCATGCCCAGCAGGACGAGGCGTGTACGGCCGCGGCGCCGGCTCAGGATGTAGTCCAGGGTTGCGGTCGCTTGCCGCTGTGATTCATACATGGCCGCGATTTGTTCCATGTGCAGCCGCCCGGCGTCGCGCGCGCGGCTGTAGATGACGCGCGAGACCTCGTTTGCCATGGCTGCAAGGTCTTCCAGCGGCTGGCTGTCATGCTCCAGTGTGCCGATGTCGACCTCGGTCACGCGCGCGCCGGCGCGGTGGGCGTCGATCAGCAAGCCGATGTCCACGCCGTAGCCTTCCTCGAAATTCAGCGTCGCGAGCAGCGAGGCGCGTGCGGCAATGAGGCCACCCAGCGGCTGCGCGATGTGCGCCAGCTCTGGAAAGAAGACCTCGAGCATGGGTTTGGCGGTTAGGGCCGTGACGCGGCCCGCACGGCGACCGAACCGCGCCTTCACGAAGTCGGCCTCGCCGCGCATCAGCGGCCGGCACAGGTCGGTGACGAGCTGATCGCGCAAGCCGGACAGGTCGCCGTCCAGGTAGACGACGAACTCGCTGCGGGCCACGCCCACCCCGTCGCGCATCGACGCGCCCTTGCCCAGCATCGAACTGGTGACGACTTCGGCGCCCGCCTCACGCGCCAGGCGCGCCGTGTCGTCGATCGAGCTGTCGTCGATCACGATGACTTCTGCGGTTGCCGGATCGGCGCGCGCATGGCGCACGACATCGGCGATGTGGCCCGCTTCATTCAGCGCGGGAATGACCACCGTTGCGCACGCCCGCAGGGGACTGGGCAGGGCCGCGGGCGGCGGTTGAGCTGGCGGAACCACGATCCCGCGACCGAATGGCAGCACGCGCCAGCGCCGCCACTGCGCCTGCAGCCACGGAATGAGCTTGCGGAAGTTCGGGTTCATGCCTGCTCCGCGTGGGGCAGGTCGGGAGCGGCATTCGTACCCGGCTCGGGCCCACGAGTAGCGGTGAATCCTGCCCGATTCAGGGGCCGCTGACCAGGGGGCCGGTCGAGGCCGGTCTCGGCCCGAGGCCACCGGAAGCGGCCAAGGCCCCTTCGCTTCTGAAGGGCCGCGGGGGCCGGGATCAGCTTTAAGGTTGCGCGATCAAGCCGGTTCGAGCACCGGACGGTACTCCGGGTCCAACGGCAGGCGCGAGGTGGCGGTGTAGCTGTTGAACATCACCGCCAGATTCACCAGGCTGACCAGTTCGCGCACCTCCTGCTCGGTGAAGTCGGCGTCGTACAGCCTGGCAAAGCTCTCGTCGCTGACGTCGTTGGGGCTTCGCGCGACCTCGATGGCGAAGTCCAGGGCATGGCGGTAGGTCGCCGGCAGCCCGGCCGTGTTGTCTCCCGGCACGGTCAGCGACATGAGGTGCTCGAATTGGAGTGTCGGGTCCAGGCTCAGGACCGCGTGCGCGTGGCAAGCGCTGCAGTAGCGTGACCCGTTCTCGACCGATACCACGAAGATCACCATCTCCTTGAGGATCATCGGCAAGGATCCGCTGAGCAACGAACCCTTGGTGCGCTGCCAATAGGCGCTGAGCAGGTCCGGCGAGGCGCCCAGGCTCTTGAGCCAGTGCGGCACAGCGCTACTGCCCGTGCACCGCAGGAAGTCGTCGTAGATCGCGCGGGTTTCGGGTGACGCCTCTTCATAGGCGACGAGCTGGTATCGGTTCATGGAACTGCTCCTACGGGTTGGGCAAGAAAGCGCAGACGGTCAATCCGCGACGGATGGTGCCGCGGCGGTCTGCGCATAGTGGGGTCTCTCGACAGTGACTCGGTTGCGGCCCTCGGTCTTGGACCGATACAGCGCTTCGTCGGCGATCTTGACGATCTGGTCTTCGGTGATGGTCTCGCCATGTGGCCCTCGACCTTCGACGACGGCTGCGCCCACGCTGATGGTGACGGGCAGATCGAAGGGCGCGCCGGCGCTCTGGATGCGGAACGGCGAGCGCGCCACGGCCATGCGCAGTCGTTCGGCGGCCACGCGCGCGCCGTCTCCCAGGCAGGGATGAAGGATGAACAGGAATTCCTCGCCGCCGAATCGTCCGAAGTAGTCGCCATCGCGGATGCTGCCGGCCAGGCGCTTGGCGAGTTCGCACAGCACTTCGTCACCCGCCGGGTGGCCGAAGCGATCGTTGACGGACTTGAAGTGATCCACGTCGACCATCAACACGCACATCGGCAGGCCGGAGCGGCGGTGCGCAGCCAGTTGCTTGCGCAGCGTCTGGACAACGGCCCGCCGATTCATGACGCCGGTGAGCACGTCTTCGCCCGCGACTTGTTCCAGGGTCTCGATCAGGTGCCGGTGCGTCAACTGGGCCAGCAACTGGTCTGCCAGCAGAGCGCCCACCATGTGGAGGAACTTGTTCTCGAGCGGACTCGCCGCTGGTTGCCGAGAGGCCGTGAACAGCAACCCACGCGACTGGCCCGCACGCTGGATCGGCAATACGCTCACCCGGCACAAGCCGGGTGCCAACAGCAGCGCCGGCGCGTCTTCCTGACCCAGCAGCGTCTCGCGGGTCACGACCTGCGGCAGCATGGTCTCCCAGGCTGCCGCATCCCAGGCCGGCAGTTCGTCCACCCGGTTGATCTGTGCGCTGCCTCGCTGCCCATCCACCACGACAAAGCCGTCGTTCCAGGGCACCAGCAGTCGCCAGGATGCGGCATCGGCGATGTACTTCAGATGCCTGGCCGTTGCCGAGCACGACTTCTCCACGGTGTCCGAGGCCAACAGTTCCTCGGTCAACTTGAAGAGCGCTTCGTAGCGCACCAGCTTGTCGTTGGGCGATTCCGCAGGCGCGGCCGGGCCCCCGCAGCTCAGGGCGGCGGATGCCGATGGGGTATCGGTGGCGGACATCGAATGCACCTCCTTACGGCCGGCTGCACCGAGGCTGCTGGCCACGGCGTTTCAGACCACCGGTTGCACCGCTTGAGGCGGCCATGGCTGATCCACCGGGCCGCGCTCGCCTCGTTTCAGGTAGGCCAGAAATTCCCGTTCGGGCAGTGCGGCGCTGTAACGGTAGCCTTGGCCGTACTGCACACCGTGCAGCAGCATCTTGCGTTCCTGCAACTGGGTCTCGATGCCTTCGGCCACGATGTCGAACCGGGTCATCGCTGCGGAGTAGACAAGATTGCGCACGAACATCGAGCTGAGCTCGCCGCTGCAGATCGCATGGACGATGGCGACGTCCAGCTTGACCGCATTCACGACGTTCTCCGCCAACAGGCGCAAGGCCCCGTAGCCGCTGCCGAAGTCGTCCACCACCAGTCGAATCCCCATGGACTTGATGTCCTGCATCAGCTGCACCAGGCTCTCGGCGTAGGTCTTGTTGAAGTAGGCACTCTCCGTGAGTTCGATCGACAGGCGCCGGGCCATGGCCGGGTGCTCGTCCACGAGCTCGCTCAGCAGGGGCAATACGCTGTGTGGGTTCCACCGGAAGACGGCCTGCGACAAATTCAAGCCGATGCGAAAGTTCGGCGGCAGGACGGCGTCGTTTCGCTTGACGAACGCCGCCATCTTGCGAAGCGTGAGATTGGTGAAGGCCAGCACATAGCGCGTCCTTTCGATCAGACCCACATACCGCCCTGTGGCGCCGGGGTTGAACCCCGGAGAAGTCCATCGCGCCAGGGCCTCTGCCGATGTGACCTGCCCGGTGAGCATGTCCACCTGAGGCTGGAAATACAGCTCGAAGTTGGCCGTGTCGATGCTGCGAATCAGTTGCGCCTCGGTGCGGCCGATGTCGGACAACTCGGCGGCCAACTCCCGGCTGTATCGTCTCACGCGCGCATGGCGGTAGAGCAGGTCGAAGTTCACGGCCGCCATCGCGGCGGCGCTAGTCACCTGCTGAAACGGCACTTTTCCTGTGTCGTCCGGGTAGATGACGTAGCCCACCTTGAGTTCCAGCGGCACCAGCACTTCCTGCTGGTCGATCTGGGTCTTGATCGTCAGTGCCTGCAGAGCGGCCTGGATGCGCGCCAGCAGCGCCGACATGCCTTCGTCGATGGCTTCGCCGAAGGCGTGAATCGCCAGGCCCAGCGAGATGCGGATGCAGTAGGCATTTGGCGGCAAGGTGGCGGCCACCGTCTGCATGATGCGCGCCCACAGCGCGAGATTGCACTGCGCGCCGCCGTAGATGTAGGTTCGTTCGGCGTTGAGAACCTCTATCACGGCAAATCCGCCAACCTGGCCGGTGGCGTCCAGATGCTCGATGAGGTCGACGCCGCAGTCGAAACCCTTGCTCTGGTCGGGCGCGCCGGTGGCGGCATCGATGCGGTCGCCGACATCGCGCAGCCGTGCGGCCAGGCGCGCCAGCGGGTCGCGATGATCGTCGGCGCGCGCCGCGCGGATGTCGAAGCTCAGTGGCTGCATGGCGCGTCTCCACCAGCCAGATCCCATGAGCCCGAGTCGCACATCATTGCCCTCGGTACTTGACGCAGGACCCTCGTGTACACGCATCCGCGTCGCCGTGCCGCAGCCGGCGCCCTTGCCCTTTTCGCCACCTCTGTGGGCAGGACAGCCATTTCAAGCGGCCGGTTGATGCGCAGTGCCTTGCTGCGCGATCCCTCGTGAGCCGCCAGTTCCCGAACGTCCATGCCGTTTGCGGACCCGTGTAACGGGGCCTGCCCTTCCGAAGAGTGGTTGTTGCGCTGCCCGCCGCGTGTCGGTCCCTCATGAGCCACGGTCACCCAAGGCCCGTGGGCATGCGCGGGTGTGCGCGTGAACGGATCGAAACTTTAGGGCGAGCTTCTTTCAGCTTTCGCTGCCGGATCGCTAGCGCTTGAGTTCGATCGTGGAGCCGTTAGACTTCTGCGTTGGCTATCTATACGTCCGTATAGATGCGCAGCAGCAATGGGGCTGCGCGGGGGCACGCGGACCATGGACACTGTCGACTACAGCATGCACGCCGCGGCATGCTTGACTGGGGGAAGGCACCGTGGCGACCAGCATCCTGCTCGTTGACGATCATGTCCTGCTGTTGGACACACTGAAGGAATACCTCGTACGCTCGCTGCAAGGCGTGCAGGTCGACGCGGTGCGCACGCTTGCCGAGTGCGAAGCCCGTCTGCGTGAACCCGACCCGCCCGATCTGGCACTGGTGGACTACCGCATGCCCGGTGGCCACGGGCTCGCCACGATCCGTGAGTTGGTGGCCAACGAGGCCGAAGTCCCCATTGCGGTGATGTCCGGCCAGGCAACGCCGGGTGAAGTCATGGCGCTGCTGCGATTGGGCACCATGGGATTCGTCAGCAAGTCCGTATCGGGCACCAGCCTGACGCACGCGGTGCGGCTCATGCTCAGCGGCGAGCGCTACCTGCCCGCTTCGGTCTTTGCCGACGCGCAGCCCCGGCGATCGGGCGTTGCGGCACTCGACGAAGAGGCACCGGTCACGCCGCGCGAGCTCGAGGTCCTGCGCCTGTTGCGCAGCGGACTGACCAACAAGGAGATCGGCCGTGCGCTCATGATCGAGGAAGTTACGGTCAAGCTGCACATCAACCGGCTGTGCAAGCGCCTGGGCGTGAAGAACCGCGTGCAGGTGCTGATGGCCGCGATGGAGCGCAGCCTGCTCGACTGAGACCCGCCTGACGGGCGCCGGCGTTGACTTTCGCGGGCAATGAAACACACTGCGCTCATGCCCGGAAACCCTTGCCTCGACATCGCTATGCCGGCCTGCGCGCCGCGCGGGGTCATGCGGCTGTCCCGTCGGTCGGCGATGGCTGGCGTGGCCGCGTGGCTGGGTTCACGAGGCGCTCCCGCGCGGGCCGCAGACTGGGGCCGGCCGCTGCTGGCCGTGCATCTGCCCGGTCGCGTCCCGTACTTCGATCTGCTGACCCGGGGTCTGGCGCAGGCGGCGCGTGAGCGTTTCGACATCAGTCTGACCTATGCCGACTGGGATCCGCACGTGCAGCTGCGGCAGATCGAAGCCTCGATGCTGTCCCGGGCCGACGTGATCGCCGTGTGCGCCACGGACAACATCGCGCTGGAAGTCGTTCCCGCCTTGCTGGCACGTCGCCGTCGCCCGGTGGCGCTGCTGGCGTTCACCAATGCGATCGGTCGCGCCCGCGACGGCCACGGACCCGGGATCTCCGGATTTGTCGGTCGCGACGAACTCGAAAGCGGCCACCTGCTGGGGCGCTTCACCGAGCGCGTGGTCGGTGCCGGTGCGGCCCGTGTGCTGCTGGTGGAGGGCTCGCCGGGCACGACGCCGCAGCGGCTGCGCAGCCAGGGCTTTGCGGACGTGGCGCGGCAGTTTCCGCGGTGGGTGATCGCGCACCGCGTTGCGGTTCAGGGCTGGCGTACCGATCTGGCCGAGCTGCAGCTGCGGCCGCTCAATCCACGCAATTTCGATGTCGTGGTGACGCAATGGGCCGATGCGGCGATTGCCGCCCTGCGCGCGTTCACAGGTCGCGGGCAGACGGCACCGCCGATCGTGACGCTCGAGTACAACGCGAGTGTGCGACAAGCGCTGCTGGATCGTCGCGTGGCCTGGACCACGTTTCACGATATCGAGCAGGAGGGTCGAGAGGTCGTTGCCATGGCGCAGGACACGCTCGATGGCTCGATCGCCCGGCCCTTTCGCCGGGTACCGCAATTCGAGGTGGACGCCACCGTGGCCCGCACCCTCGAACCCATCACGTAGAAGCGATGGAAAGGCTTGTCGACTGGAGTTGCCGATACGGCGCACTGACGCTCAGTGCGCTCGTGGCGATCTATCTGCTGCACGCCGCTGGCCTGGAGTTCGGCGAGGGACTGGTGCAGATGCTGGCGCAGGAAGGCGCCATCCTGGGCATCGTTGCGGTGGGGGCCATGCTGGTCTTCTATGCGGGCGCATTCGACCTGTCGCTGGGCGCCGTGTTCGCGCTGGCACTGGTGATGCTGGCGCTGTTGATGGATGCCGGGTACGACAGCCTGGCGGTCGGCGCGGTGCTGGCCGGCGGGCTCCTCGTGGGCGCGTTCAACGGGGCCGTCGGCCTGTCCCTGGGCGCACCGGTGTTGATGAGCGCAGTGCTGGCCGTGGCCTGGCGCGAGGCGGCCGTGACCGTCGCCGGCGTCTACCCGGTGACGCCCTACTCGGCGGCGGCCCAATCGCTGCGGGCGCTGTCCTGGCACACCGTGGCCGGGGTGTCCCTGTCCTTTTTCATCTTCATCGCATCGGCCGTCGCTTTGCAGCGCGTGCTGACACATACCGCGGTCGGGCGCCAAATCGTCGCCGCCGGCCTGAGCGATCGCCGCGCGCGGCTGGCAGGCGTGCCGGTGCCGCTGTACCGCGTGGCCTGTTACGCGGCGGGCGGACTGGCAGCGGCCGTTGGCGCGCTGGCCTACTTCTCGCTTTTGTCCACGGGCAGTCCGCAAGTGGGCAGCCTGTTGCCCTTCGATGTCCTGGCCGCCATCGTCATCGGCAATGGCGGCCTGCACCGCGGGCGGCCCGCACCGCTGCGGGTGGCGGTTGCGGTGGTGTGCCTGACGGCGATCCACGCCGGTGCGCCGACCGCCTTGGGCGCGCCCTGGTCGGCATTGCTCGTGACCGTCATCCTCATGGCCGCGGCGCTGCTGGGTCAGCTGCGCCGGCCGGCGGCGCGGTGACAGGACACGCTTGGAGCGACGCACCATGAAGGCCATCGATCTCGATGCCGAAGGCCGTCGCCGGCTGCTGGCCTCGCTGTCCTTCGACCCGGGTATGGCCCACTGGCTCGTGGGCGCCGATACCGCGCTGTGCATGCATCTCGCACAGGATCTGGCCTTGATGGGTCCGCGCCTGGCGTCGGGCCGGCCGCGGCGGCGTTTCGCCGGACTCAGGGGCGCCGCGCCAGGCGTAAATGCGGTCTTTGGCATGGAGACGCTGTTTCCGGAACTGTCGGTACTGGACAACCTGTTCATCGGGCGCCCGGTCCATTGGCGGCGACCCGCCGAGCTCATCGCGCGTGCGCGCGAGGCCTTCGCCGTGCTGGGGTCCGATCTCCAGCCCGAAGGCTCCGCGCGGGACCTGTCGGATCTGCAGCGTCAGTCGCTGGCACTGGCCAGGGCCATCCTGACGCCAGCGCCGCTCACCGTCATCCACTGCGAGCCCGACGAGCCGGTGGTCGCTGCGCAGCTCAACCGGGCGGGCCGCCACCTGCTTCGACAGCGCGACGTGCCCGTGGCGCTGGTGGTGCTGGCCCGCAGCTTCGTCGATCTGCCCTGGGTGACCCATCTGCACGGTCTGCGGGCCGGCCAATGGGTCTACAGCGGACCGGCCGAGTCTGATTGGCGCACGCATTGGGCCGTGGCGACCGCGGTCTCGCGCTCCGAGAGCGAGGCCGTCATCCAGCGCTCGCTCAAACGCATGCAGGACGCTGGACGTGGCGGCGCGCTGGCCTTCGCGCAGGATGCGATGAGCCTGGGCCGCGTGTGCCTGCGCACCGCCGTGCTGCACTGCGTCTTCCTCGACCGCATGGGCCAACTCGTGGCCACCGACAGCCCGCAGCAGGCGCTGTGGATGGCGCCGGCACGCGAGCTTTTGGCGCGCTGGCGGCTTCCGGGGGCCGGTCGCCGCAGCGAGCTGCTGGACACGCCGGCCGGCCGCTTCATGGCCTTGCCGCTCATCGGCAAGGGCGGGACCTTCGGGCTGCTTCTCGCGGGGCCATCGCCGAGGGGCGAGTCGCGCGACCAGGGCGTCTTCGTGCAGGTGTTCGGTCGCGTGCTGGGCGAGGCGCTCGGCGAGGAGATGCTCGACCTGCAGCTGGCGCATGTGCGGCGCCTGGACACATTGGGCGCCATGGCGGGCGGGCTGGTGCACGACTTCAACAACACCTTGTACGTGATCGACTCCGCGGCGCGGCTGGCCTCGAACCCGACATCGGAAGACGACACCCGGCGCCAGTTGCGGGTGATCCGCCAGGCGGTGCAGCAAGCCGGTGCGCTCACGTCCAAGCTGCGCAGCTTCGGCCAGCGTCAGGGCCCGCAGCCGGTGGCGCTGGACATGCACGAGGTCGTGCTGGATGCCGTGACACTGCTGCGCGTCGCCGCCGGTTCCACCGTGCAGATCGACTGTGAGCTGACGGCCGAAACCAGCGCCATCACGGGCGATGCGTCGGCCCTCGTCAACATGGTCGTCAACCTGGGCATGAACGCCGTGCACGCGCTGGGCGAAGGCTCGCGCCACATCATGGTTCGAACCAGCAGCCATGCCGGCCCGTCGTCGTGGATCAACTTCGAGGGGGAACGCCAGCGCGGCGGCTTCTTCGAGCTGGAGATGGCGGACTCGGGCTGCGGCATGGATGCCCCGACGATGGCGCGCCTGTTCGAGCCGTTCTTCACGACCCGGGCGGCGGCCGGGGGCACCGGGCTGGGCCTGGCCACCGTGATCCAGGCGGTACGCCAGCACGGCGGCGCGATCGATGTCACCAGCGCGCCCGGCGAGGGCACCACGGTTCGGCTGCGCTTCCCGGTTGCGATCGCCATGGCCGATGACCCCACCGTCGCGCCCGCGGCGGATGCGCGGGGGCGCCCGGACTCGGCCGCGGCGAGGGCCTTGCAGGTGCTGGTGTGCGACGACGACGACCTCACCCGCGAGTTGTTGACCGACATGCTGCAATTGCGCGGCATGCACGTGACGGCCGTGGCCGATGCCCGGGCCTGCCTTCAGCGCTATGCCCAGTCGGCCACGGCTTACGACGTCGTTATCCTGGACTACCGCATGCCGGGCATGACGGGCGAGGAGTGCTTCCGCGAACTCAAGCGGCTGGACCCCGAGGTTCGCGCGGTCCTTCTCTCCGGCCACCCGGGCCAGGCGAATACGGCCGAACTTCTGGCGATGGGCCTGCACGGCGTGTTCCAGAAGCCCATCGAGGCACAGACACTGGTGGATTCGATCACGGCGGCCGCCACTGCCCAGGACGCTTTCGCTCCGCTCCATTCCGGCTGATGGCCGCGTGGGGATCTTGACCCGCGACGCACGGATCACCGAACGGGCGGCCGAAGCGGCAGGGTCGGGCGCGGGACAGGTGGGTGCCTGCCGAACTGCGGCAGCCATCGCCCGCCGACACCGCGGGCCGGCCCTACAGACTCAGGTCCGTTCACGCAGCGCGTGCTGCGCCGCCCGCACGATGCTGGCGGTGTCCACACCGAAGAACCCGCGCAGCGCGGCGCGTGTGTCGCTGCGGCCGAAGCCGTCGGTGCCCAGCGTGAGGTAGCGCCGGCCCTCGGGCAGGAAGGCGCGGATGCTCTCCGGCACGGCGCGCACATAGTCGCTGGCGGCGATGACCGGGCCCGTGGCGTGGGCCAGCTGCTGCGCGATGAAGGGCGTGTCGGCGTCGGCCTGGCCGCGCAGCGCACGCTGCTCGCAGGCCATGCCGTCGCGCGCGAGCTCGCTCCAGCTGGTGACGCTGAAGACCTCGCAGGTCACGCCGTCGTCGGCCAGGTGCCGCGCCGCCGCGAGCACCTCGTTGAGGATCGCGCCCGAGCCCAGCAGCGTCACGCGTGGCTTTTCGGCGTTGTCGGCGCCGGCGGGGAACACGGCGATGCGCCAGCAGCCGCGGATGATCTGCTCGTCGACGCCGGCCGGCAGGTCGGGCTGTGCGTAGCTCTCGTTCATCAGCGTGACGTAGTAGAAGACGTCGCGCTGCTGCACCAGCATCTCGCGCATGCCGTGGTCCACGATGACGGCCATTTCGCCAGCAAAGGCCGGGTCGTAGGCCTTGCAGTTGGGGATGGTCGCGGCCACGAGGTGGCTGGAGCCGTCCTGGTGCTGCAGGCCTTCGCCGCCCAGCGTCGTGCGCCCGGACGTGGCGCCCAGCAGGAAACCCCGCGCGCGCTGGTCCGCGGCGGCCCAGATGGCGTCGCCCACGCGCTGGAAGCCGAACATCGAGTAGTAGATGTAGAAGGGCAGCATGGGCACGCCGTGCACGCTGTAGCTGGTGGCCGCGGCCGTCCAGCTGGCGATGGCGCCGGCCTCGCTGATGCCTTCTTCGAGGATCTGCCCGTCCAGCGCCTCGCGGTACGAGAGCACCGAGCCGATGTCCTCGGGTTCGTAGCGCTGGCCCACGCTGGAATAGATGCCGACCTGCTTGAACAGGTTGGCCATGCCGAAGGTGCGTGCCTCGTCGGCCACGATGGGCACGATGTGCGCGCCCAGCGCCGGGTCCTTCAACAGGTTGCCCAGCAGCCGCACGAAGGCCATGGTGGTGGACATCTCCTTGCCGGCCGCGGCGGTGGCAAAGCGGGCATAACTGCCGAGTTCAGGTACTGTCAGCGCCGGCGCCGTCTGTTGCCGCTGCGGCAGGTAGCCGCCCAGTTGCCCGCGCTGGCGGTGCAGGTGGCGCATCTCCGGGCTGTCCGGCGGCGGCTTGAAGAACGCGAGCTGCGTGGCCTGTTCGTCGCTCAGTGGCAGGTCGAAGCGGTTGCGAAATTCGAGCAACGCCGCGTCGTCCAGCTTTTTCTGGCTGTGCGTGGTCATGCGGCCCTGGCCGGCCGA
Source organism: Pseudomonadota bacterium (assembly GCA_963205115.1). Taxonomy (GTDB): domain Bacteria; phylum Pseudomonadota; class Gammaproteobacteria; order Burkholderiales; family Burkholderiaceae_C; genus Rubrivivax. The sequence goes on from CAUJHV010000040.1 coordinate 65,781, forward strand.
GCCCATGCCGTAGCCCTTCTTCGTGTGCGCCAGGATGACGGTGGGCTGGCCGGTGTGCGCCGCAGCGGCGGCATAGGCCGCGTGGATCTTGACGATGTCGTGGCCGCCGCGCTTGAGGCGGTCGATCTGCTCGTCGGTCATGCCCTGCGCCAGTTGCGCCAGGGCTTCGTTCTGGCCGAAAAAATTCTCGCGATTGAAGCGGCCGTCCTTGGCGGCAAAGGTCTGCATCTGGCCGTCCACGGTCTGCGCCAGCGCACGTGCCAGCGCGCCGTCGTGGTCGCGCGCAAAGAGGCCGTCCCAGTCGCTGCCCCACACGAGCTTGATCACGCGCCAGCCGGCGCCGCGGAAGAGCTTTTCGAGCTCGTCGATGATGCGGCCGTTGCCGCGCACCGGGCCGTCCAGCCGCTGCAAGTTGCAGTTGACCACCCACACGAGGTTGTCCAGCCGCTCGCGCGAAGCCAGCGTCAGCGCGCACATGCTCTCGGGCTCGTCCATCTCGCCGTCGCCGAAGACGCCCCAGACTTTGCGGCCTTCGCAGTCCAGCAGGCCGCGGTGGGTGAGGTAGCGCATGAAGCGCGCGTGGTAGATCGAGCTGATGGGCCCGATGCCCATCGAGCCGGTCGGGAACTGCCAGAAGTCCGGCATCAGCCAGGGGTGCGGGTAGCTCGACAGCCCGCGCGCGCCGGCCGCCGGTGCCGTGATTTCCTGTCGGTAGTGCGCGAGGTCGTCTTCCGTCAGTCGGCCTTCCAGGAAGGCGCGTGCATAGACACCCGGCGCGCTGTGCGGCTGGAAGAACACGAGGTCCCCGCCGTGCTGCGCGTGGCGCGCGCGGAAGAAGTGGTTGAAGCCCACCTCGAAGAGGTCGGCAGCACTCGCGTAGCTGGCGATGTGGCCGCCGAGTTCGCCAGAGGCCGCATTGGCGCGCGCCACCATCGCCAGCGCGTTCCAGCGCATCAGCGAGGCCAGCCGTTCCTCGAGGGCCAGGTCGCCCGGGAAAGCCGGCTGGCGGTCCGCGGCGATCGAGTTGACGTAGGGTGTCACGAGCTCCGGCGACCAGCCGATGCCCGGCGCACGCGCCACCGTGGCGAGCTGATCGAGGATGAAGCGCACGCGCTCGGGCCCCTGTGAGGCCCACAGCGAGCGCAGCGCCTCGTGCCATTCCGCGGTCTCGGCGGGGTCGGGATCGGCGCCCGCCGGGGTGTCGGCGATGCGCAGCAGCGGGTGGATGTGCGGGTCGGTCATGGCAGGTCCTGGAGGGCAGGAGACTGTAGACAGATCGCCTCGGCATGAGATGTCGATATCGCCTGTGGATCGACCGCGGGCGGCATAAACTGCCGACAAACATAGATCGAGCGGCACAAATGGAACTCAAGCCCACGGATCTGCGCATCCTGACCGAACTGCAGCAGGACGCTTCGCTGACCAATGTCGAGCTCGCCCGGCGTGTGCACCTGTCGCCCTCGCCCTGCCTGGCGCGGGTCAAGGCGCTGGAGTCGGCCGGCGTGATCCGCCGCTATGTCGCCCTGGCCGACCCGGCCGCACTGGGCCTGGGTCTGAATGTCTTCATCTCGATCAGCCTGAAGGAGCAGTCGCGCGAATCGCTGGCCGAGTTCGAGCGCCGCATCGCCGAGCACGAGGAGGTCATGGAGTGCTACCTGATGACCGGTGATAGCGACTACCTGATCCGCGTCGCGCTGCCGGACATCGCCGCGCTGGAGCGCTTCATCCTGAACCAGCTCACGCCCATCCCGGGCATCGAGAAGATCCGCTCGAGCTTTGCGCTCAAGCAGGTGCGCTACAAGACGGCGCTGCCGCTGGCGGCCGCGCGCGCCTGAACGCGGCACGGAACCCGCGACTGGGCGGGGCCACGTGCGGCGCCCGGCTTTGCAGGCACGGCGCTTGTCGGCGATTCAGCCGGCGTTGAAGCGGGCCAGGCGCCCGGTGATGATCTCGTGCGCCTCGGCCATGATGCGGTCGATCAGTTCCTTGACGCTGGGGATGTCGTGGATCAGGCCGGCCACCATGCCGCAGGACCACGCGCCGGCGTCCATCGTGCCCTGCTGCATGATCTTCGGGTACACGCCGGCGACCTCGTCGATGATGTCCTCGAAGCGGATCGAGACGCCGAGCTGCTTTTCCTTCTCGATCAGGCGATCGACGGCGGCGTTGCGCATCACGCGCTCGGTGTTGCGCAGCGGGCGCATCACCAGGCGCGTGTCCAGCTCGCTGGCGGCGACGATGGCCTGCTTGACGTTCTCGTGCACCGGCGCCTCGCGCGTGGCGATGAACCGCGTGCCCATGTTCATGCCCTCGGCGCCCAGGGCCAGCGCGGCCACCAGGCTGCGGCCGTCGGCCATGCCGCCGGAGGCGACGAAGGGGATGTCCAGTTCCTCGGCCGCGCGCGGCAGCAGGATGAAATTGGGCACGTCGTCCTCGCCCGGATGGCCGCCGCACTCGAAGCCGTCCACGCTGACCGCGTCGCAGCCGATGGACTGCGCCTTGAGCGAGTGGCGCACCGAGGTGCACTTGTGGATGACCTTGATGCCGGCCTCGTGCAGCATCGGCAGCCACTTCTGCGGGTTGTTGCCGGCGGTCTCCACCGCCTTGACGCCGCCGTCGATGATGGCGCGGATGTAGCCGGGATAGTCCGGCGAGCTGACGGTGGGCAGGAAGGTCAGGTTGACGCCGAAGGGCTTGTCCGTCAGCTCGCGGCAGCGGCGGATTTCCTGCGCCAGCAGTTCCGGCGTTTTCTGCGTCAGCCCGGTCACGATGCCCAGACCTCCGGCGTTGGAGACGGCCGCCGCCAGCTCGGCGAAGCCGACGAAGTGCATGCCGCCCTGGATGATGGGATGTTCGATGCCGAACAGTTCGGTGATACGGGTCTTCATGGTGCGGTAGGGGTCGTGAGGTACGAAGGAAAGGGCCGGCCGCGCGCGTGCGGGCCGTCTAACCCTGCGGCAGCGGATGCCCGGCCGGGGGCAGTGTCAGGGTCGAAGTATCCGGGTCCTGGTCTGCACTAGCATCATCGACTTCCCGACGCGAGAGGACACGCATGGCGAAGCTGAATGTCTCGGTCAACGGCCAGGCCGTGAGCACCGAGGTCGAACCCCAGGCGCTGCTGGTGGATGTGCTGCGCGGCACCTTGCGCCTGACCGGCACGCATGTCGGCTGCGACACCGGCCAATGCGGCGCATGCACAGTCTGGGTCGACGGTGAGGCCGTGCGCAGCTGCTCGCTGCTGGCGCTGCAGGTGCAGGGCCGCGCGGTCACCACCGTCGAGGGTCTGGCCACCGGCGGCCGGCCGCACCCGCTGCAGGAGGCCTTCGCGCAGTGCCACGGCCTGCAGTGCGGGTTCTGCACGCCGGGCATGCTGATGTCGGCCGCTGCGCTGCTGCGCGAATGCCCGCAGCCCAGCGACGCGCGGATCGTCGATGCGCTGGAAGGCAACCTGTGCCGCTGCACCGGCTACGTCAACATCGTGGCGGCGGTGCGCCAGGCGGCGCAGGTCGGCGCGGAAGGAGGCCGGTCATGAGCGCGCCGGGCCGTTCCCAAGCGCTCATCCCGCAGCGCACAGCGCGGAGGGTATTCCAATGAGCGCGCCTTTCGAAGCCGGCCGGTTCGGCAGTGGCCAGGTGGTGCGTCGCGTGGAAGACGCGGCGCTGCTGGCCGGCCAGGGCTGCTATACCGACGACGTCGCGCCCGAGGGCCAGCTGCATCTGGTCTTCGTGCGCTCGACCTACGCGCATGCGCGCATCATTGCCGTCGACACCGAGACCGCCTCCGCCATGCCGGGCGTGGTGGCCATCTACACCGGCGCCCAGCTGGTGGATGCCGGCGTCAAGCCCCTGGCGGTGGCCTCGGCCTTCCAGCGACCCGACGGCTCGCCCTTTGCCACGGCACCGCGCCGCGCCCTGGCGCACGAACGTGTGCGCTACGTCGGCGAAGCGGTGGCGATGGTGGTGGCGGAATCGATGGACGCCGCGCGCGCCGCTGCGGACGCGGTGATGGTCGATTACGAAGACCTGCCGGCCGTGACCGACCCGCTGGCCGCGATGCGGCCCGGCGCGCCGGTGCTGGTGGATGCGGCGCCGGACAACATCGCCGCCGAGATTCGCCACGGCGACGCGGCTGCCGCCGAAAGGGCCTTCGCTGCCGCGGCGCACCGGGTGCAAGTGGACATCGTCAACCAGCGCCTGGCGCCGTCGCCGATCGAACCGCGCACGGTGCTGGCGACCTTCGATGCCGCCACCGATCGCCTGACCGTGCGCCTGAGCAGCCAGATGCCCACGGGCGTGCGCAGCGGCCTGGTCGACTGCCTGCCCGGCATGAGCGTGGCGCGCGTGCGCGTGGTGGTGGGCGACGTGGGCGGCGGCTTCGGCATGAAGACCGGCCTGTACCCCGAGGACGTGGCCGTGGCGCAAGCGGCCTGCACGCTGAAGCGCCCGGTGAAATGGGTGGCGCAGCGGCTGGAGGAGTTTCTGTCGGCCGTGCACGGCCGCGACGTGCTGTCGCGTGCCGAGATGGCGCTGGACGCGCAGGGACGCGTGCTCGCGCTGCGCGTGCGCGCCGTTGCCAACGTGGGTGGCTACGCCACGGGCACCGGCATGGCGATCCCGCTGATCGTCGGCCCCTGGGTGACCACCAGCATCTACGACATCCGCACCATCGACCTGCACCTGACTGCGGTGATGACGAATACCGCACCCGTGGGCGCCTACCGCGGCGCGGGCCGGCCCGAGGCCATCTACATCACCGAGCGGCTGTTCGATGCGGCCGCGCGCGAGATGCGCATGGACCCCGCCGAGCTGCGCCGGCGCAACCTGATCCGCCCGGAGCAGATGCCGTATACCAATGCCATGGCGCAGGTCTACGACGTGGGGCACTTCGAGCAGGTGCTCGACGGCGGCCTGAAGCTGTCCGACTGGCAGGGCTTCGCCGCACGCCGCGCCGCCAGCGAAGCGCGTGGCCGGCTGCGCGGCCGCGGCCTGGCGAGCTTTCTGGACTGGACCGGCGGCAACGTCTTCGAAGAGCGCGTGACGGTCGACATCACGCCCGACGGCACGATCGAGCTGATGTCCGCCGTGCAGGGCATGGGCCAGGGCATCGCCACCAGCCTGGCGCAGCTGGCGGTGGACGTGTTCCAGGTGCCCATCGAGCGCATCCGCGTCGTGATGGGCGACACCGACCGCAACAATGGCTTCGGCAGCGCGGGTTCGCGCTCGATCTTCGCGGGCGGCTCGTCGGTGACCGTGGCGTCGCAGCGCACCATCGAACATTCGAAATCACTGGCGGCCGATGCCCTCGAGGCCTCGGCCAGCGACATCGAATACCGCGCCGGGCGCTTCACGGTCATGGGCACCGACCTGGGCATCGACCTCTTCGCCCTGGCCGCCCGGCAGGACGCCGCGCGCATCCATGTCGATTCCACCAGCGCGGTCGCGGGCCCCAGCTGGCCCAACGGCTGCCATGTCTGCGAGGTCGAGATCGACCCCGCCACGGGTGTGGTGGACATCGTGGCCTACGCCTCGGTCAACGACATCGGCCGCGTGATCAGCCCGGCCATCGTGCGCGGCCAGGTCGAGGGCGGCGCGGTGCAGGGCATCGGGCAGGCGCTGATGGAGCAGATGGTCTACGACCGCGAATCCGGCCAGGCGCTGTCGGCCAGCTTCATGGACTACGCGATGCCGCGCGTGGACGGCTTCCGCGATTTCCTGACCGCCTTCGACGAGTCCGTCCCCAGCACCAACAACCCGCTGGGCGTCAAGGGCGTGGGCGAGCTGGGCACGATCGGCGCGACGCCGGCTGTTGTGAACGCCGTCATCGATGCGCTGGACCACGCCGGGCTGGGCCGCGCGGCCGAACGCATCCAGATGCCGGTGACGGCCGAGCGTGTGTGGCGTGCGCTGAACATGCGGCAGTTCGATGCCGCGCCGTTGGCGGAATTGAAGGCTTAGGCGGCGGTCGGGCGGGCCTGCGCGCGGCATGCCCGCGCGCAGGCGAGAGCGTGCGCAGATGGGGTCGCGCGGGCGCCGCCCTTCAATCGGCGGCGGTCGATGCGGACGGGGCATCGCCGGCGAAACAGGCGCGCTGTTTCTCCACGGTTCCCTTGATATGTCCCAGCACCCACCAGGTCATGAACCGCTGGATTTCCAGCCGGTCGAACTTATCCGCCGTGAGAATCTTGTCGGCGAGAAACTCGAACTCGTCATACTCGTCCTGAAGCTCGTCGAGCGCCCGATACGCGTGGCGTTCCAGCAACGACGACTCGCTCGCAAAATGCTCGCGCGCCAGTTCCATCAACCGTTGGAATCTCTCGTCGAAGCGCGCTTCCTCACTGGCGTAGGCTCCCGCCTCGAAAAGATCCGCCAGCGCGTGGCAATGCGCCAGCAGCGCCTGGTGCTGGCTGTCGACCAGCGGGTGTCCCACGTTGTATGAAGGCGACCACGGAACGCGGTTCGGCATGGGGTGCGGGGTCCGGGTGCGCTGGGCTCAGAAGCCCAGTGATTCGACGATGGCCACGAGGTCGACCAAGCTGGCAGCCTCGAGCTTGCGGGCCAGCGCGAGCTTGTCCAGGCCCTCGCAGTCGAAGTGCGTCAGGCCGACTTCGAAAGGCAGCTCGCGGATCTCCAGCGGCGACATGAAGCCGATGTGGCAGATGTGGGCGATGCACTGGCGCTCGGGCTCGCTGAGATCGAGCCCGTGGTGCCGCATGAGTTCGAGATAGCGCTCGGCCGTGCGGTTGATCTTGCCGCTGATTTCCAGCGTATTTTTCTGACCTGCGGTGAGGATGGCCAGCGGCGGGCCAAAGAAGACGGGCGTCTTGCCGACGTGGCGGGTCTGCTCGTCGCGCGTCAGCGCCGGGGCGACCCAGGTGGGATCGCCCCGCACGGGCTTGGGTGGTTCGGGTGGCGCGGGCGGCGTGGACATCAATGGCCGATCGCGTGTGTCTTCTCGAACTTGGCGTCCTGCATGCCGCGTGGCAGCTGCGGGGGCGTTTCCGGCTGCAGCGCGATGAAGCCGCGCTGGCGGTCGCCGTCCTGCACGTTGTGCGGGTTGTGGCACTCGGTGCAGGTGAACCAGCGTTTCTTGCCGGTGCTGGTGAAGTCGCCGATGCGCTTGCCGTGGATGCCGTCGCGCCAGTCGCGCAGCTTGTCGCCGTGGCACTTGCCGCACAGCATCTGCGACTGGTCGATGCTGATCGGTTCGCCAAAGTGGTCGACCAGCATGTTGCGCTGGGTGTTGTGGTGGCAGTCCAGGCACCAGATGCGGCCGCGGCCGTGCTGCAGGTCCTTCACGTCGGGCACCATGGCTTCCATCGTGGGGATGGGCACGGGATGCTTGTCCTTGGGGAAGCCCTTGGGGTAGGTGCCGTTGTGGCAGGCCGTGCCGCATTGCGCCAGGAAAGTCAGCTTGGTCGAGCGCGGCCGGATGACGGCCTGGCCATCGGCGATCTTTTCCAGGCCCGCTGTCTTGGGCATCGGCACGGTGCCGTCGTAGGGGTCGCCGTACCAGAGCGCCGCGCCGGTGGTCGGCGAACACTTCACGTTGGGCAGGCCGGGCTGGATCTCGCGCTGGGTCAGTTCGGTGGCACCCTTGCGGCTTTCGAAGCAGACCACTTCGGCGGGCGCGGAGGCGGCTGCTGCCGTGGGCGCCGCGGCAGCATCGGCCGCGCCTGAAGCGGCTGCGCTCGCGGGCTTGTCCTGGGCAAGGACGGTCAGGAGGAAGGCGCCGGAAAGGGCGAGGATGGCGGCAGGCCAGACGATGCGTTTCATGGTCGTCACCTCACTTCGCCGCGGCGATGGACGGACCCGCCCCGACCCGGATATCGCCCAGCAGGATGCCGATGGCGCCCTTGAGCAGGATGGTCAGGATGAAGAAGCCGAAGGCCCAGATGCCCAGCGTCATCAGCCACTCGACGAAGGTCGGGTAGTACTCGGTCACCTCGCCGATGGGCGACGGGATGAAGCCCGGCACGACCAGGCCCATGCCCTTCTCGATCCAGATGCCGGCAAAGGCCATCGCGCAGACGATGGGCAGCCGCTTCATGTCGTTGCGGAACGACGGGATCAGGAACAGCACGAAGGCCACCAGCATCAGCACCACCGCGCTCCAGAACCAGGGCACGAGCCGGTTCATGCTGCCATGCAGGCCGAACATCAGGTAGTACAGGCCGTTGGCGTGCTCGGTGCGGGCGTACAGCTCGACGACGATCTCCGACAGCGTCAGGAACAGCGCGATGCCCAGGCACCAGGTGACGATGGTCGTCAGCAACCGGATCGCGCTGTCCTCGATCCAGAACTTCGTGTTCTGGCGGATGACCAGGAAGGCGATGATGATCAGCGCCGGTCCCGCCGCGAAGGCCGTGGCGATAAAGCGGATGGGCATCATGCTGTGGAACCACATCGGGCGCGACGGGTTGGTCGCCAGCAGGAAGGCCGTGACGGTGTGGATCGACAGCGCCCAGACGATCGACACGTACACCAGCGGCATGAAGATCTTCTTGTTCACCGGCTTGCCCGTGTACGTCGCGTACAGGTACCAGAAGCCGACGATGGCGTTCAGGAACAGGTAGCCGTTGAGCACCAGCACGTCCCAGCCCAGCATCGACGAGAAGCTGTAGATGCCCAGCGGCGGGATCATGTGCCACAGGCGGTCGGGCCGGCCCATGTGCGCGAAGACGAACATCATCACCATGATCACGGCCGAGATGGCCAGCATCTCCCCCAGCACGGTCACCTTGTGCATGCCCTCATGGTGGTAGACGTAGGCCGGGAAGACGATGGTCACCGCACCGGCTGCCACGCCCACCAGGAAGACGAGGTTGGCCAGGTACAGGCCATCGTGGATCTGGCTCGTCATGCCGGTGACGATCAGGCCCTCGGTGTTCTGCAGGTAGTAGACATACAGCATGCCCACGATGAGCAGGGCGAGCGCACCCATCCAGGCGTAGAACTTGGCGCCGCCCTTGAGCACGTAGCGCACATAGTCGGAAACGAATCGCGTCAGCACGGCCCGCTCCTGTCAGTCGTAGAAGTAGAAGAACTTGGGGAAGGTGTTGAGCTCGGCCTTGAGGCGGAAGACGTTCTTCCGTGCCAGGACCTTGCTGACTTCACTTTCCGGATCGAGCAGGTTGCCGAACTTGCGCGCGCCCACCGGGCAGACCTCCACGCAGGCCGGGTAGCGGCCGTGGCGTGTGCGCTGCAGGCACCAGTGGCACTTCTCGACGACGCCGCGCATGCGCGGGCGGTTGCCCAGGTAGTGCGTCACCGGGTTCATGTCCGCCTTGGGCAGGACCGGCGTGGTGAGGTTGAAGCGCCGCGCCCAGTAGGGGCAGGCGTTCATGCACATCTTGCAGCCGATGCACCAGTTGTAGTCGATGACCACCGGGCCGTCGGCCTCGCGGTAGGTGGTGCGCACCGGGCAGACCTTGACGCAGGGCGGCTTCTCGCACTGCATGCAGGCGATGGGCATGTAGGTCGCGTCCTTCTCCGGCACTTTCTCCGGCTCGTAGAAGTACTGGCCTTCGAGCACCTGACCGGCCGGCGTGTAGGCGTTGCCGCCGACCTGGATGCCCAGGCCCTCCGGGTAGCCCTGGTTCATCTTCTCCTGGGCGAATTCACCGCGCTCCATGCGCAGCACCTGGATCCACTCGATACGCTCGCCGGGCCGGCTTCCGCGCGACTGGTTGTTCTCCTCCACGCAGGCCTTGACGCAGCGCCGGCAGCCGATGCACTTGCGCACGTTCAGCGCATAACCCATCAGCACACCCGGCTGCGCCTCGGTGATGTCCACCGAGACCTTCTTGCTGTATTCGGAGGAATACCGTTTTTCGAGCCGCACGCGCGCCTCGACCTTTTCCTCCTGCGTCATCAGGCGGTAGTTCTTCTGGAAGTGCTCGGCCCATTCCGTGGCGGCCTTCGCATCCCCGGGCTGGGCCATCAGGGAGGCGGTGCCCATCAGGGACGACAGGCTCAGCATGCCGCCCTTGCGCAGGAAGCCGCGGCGCGACGGTTTGTCGACCGCCTGCGACGGGTCGGCACTGGCCGGTGCGGCCTGGCAGCCCGCAGCCGCTTCGCCTGCCGAGCAGGCGCAGGAATTCACGTGAGTCGCCACAGTTCTCCTCCGACACCGGAAATGGCGTATCCGTGAACGCCCAGATTCCAGAATATGTTGAAAGAAATTGTGTGCCCCTCAAAATGCGCCGTTTTGACCCATGTCAAATCATTTTATTTTGACAATTTGACATATTCGAAGCAAATAAGAATCGCGCCAAACAATATCTCCTTGCGGGGTTTGAATAGGTGTGGCCGCGGTCTTTGCGTGCAATCCTCTGGCAGGGCTCTCGGGAAAGGGTATGTGCGACAAACCCGTGCCGCGTTTGCGTGGCGCGCCGCCCGGCGGGGCGACTGCCCCTGTGCCGGTTGCAGCCTTCTTCGTGTCGAACGTGCTGGCGCTTGCAGCACCGGCCGGTGGCGCATCGCGCACAGGGGCGAATGTCCCTGGTGCGGGTCTGCCGACTGAAGATCAGGGCCCGCCCACTGCGCCGCCACAATAGGCCCGGTGAGCACCTCGCCCCCACCGACCATCCGCAGCGTGCTGCGCCGTCGTGGGGCCCGCGCGATGCTGGCGGGCGGCACGGCCTATTTCGTCGGCAACGCCATGCAGGCGATGGCAGCGGCCTGGCTGGTGGTGGAACTCACCGGCTCGTCGTTCCTCTCCGCCCTGGTGCAGACGGCCGTCTTCCTGCCGATGTTCCTGCTCGCCTTGCCGGCGGGCGTGATGGCCGACACCACCGACCGCCGCCGGCTGCTGCTGATGGCGCTGGGCGTGCAGGCAGGCCTGGTGACCTTGCTAGCGGCGTTGATGCTGGCCGGCTGGCTGGGCGCCGGTGCGCTGCTGCTGCTGACCTTTCTGATCGGTTGCTGCGCGGCGCTCATGTCTCCGGCCTGGAACTCGTCGCTCGTGGACAAGGTGCCACGCGAGGAGCTGCCGCTGGCCATCGCGGCCGTGGGCATCAGCTACAACGGCGCGCGCGCACTGGGTCCGGCCGCCGCCGGCTGGGTGTATGCCCAGGCCGGTGCCGGCTGGGTCTTCGGGTTTGCGGTGCTGGGTGTGCTGGCGCTGCTGGAATCCGTGCGGCGCCACCCGCCCGCGCCGCATCCGCCGTCGCGGCTGCCAGCAGAACGCCTGTGGGGCGGCATGCTCAGCGCGCTGCGTTTTGCGCGCCACTCCGACATCGTGCTGGCGCAGCTGGTGCGCACGGCCGCCTTCGGCGCGGCCGGCTCGGCGCTGTGGGCCTTGCTGCCGGCGGTGGCGGCCAAGCAACTGGGCCTGGGTGCCACGGGCTTCGGTTTCCTGATGGCCTGCATGGGCGGCGGCGCCGTGGCCTCGGGTCTGCTGATCGGGCGCATGCGCACGGCCATGGGGCTGGAGCGCCTGGTGCTGATGTGCTGCGTGGTCTTCGCGGTGGTCATGGCAGTGACGGCGGCCTCGACGCTGCATTGGATGGTCTACCCCGCACTGGTGGCCGGCGGCGGGGCCTGGATGGCCTTCATGTCCACCTTCAACACCGCCACGCAGACCAGCGCGCCGCCCTGGGTGCGCGCACGTGCCAGCGCCATGCACGTGCTGGCCGCGCTGGGTGCCTTTGCGCTGGGCTCGGCGATGTGGGGCGCGCTGTCGGGCCTGCTGGGTCTGTCGCCGACCTTGTGGCTGGCCGCGGCGGCCATGTCGGCCGGTGTGTTGCTGGCGCGGCCCTTCCCGCTGCGCATGGGCGAGCTCGACGAGGTCACGCAGGCGCCGCTATCGGAAGACCTGTTCGTCAAGCACCAGCCCGATCCCGAAGCCGGCCCGGTGGCCGTGGAGATCGTCTACCGCGTGCGCAGCGATGCCACCGAACCTTTCCTCGACGCCGTGAGCCAGCTGCGCGGACCGCGGCGGCGCGACGGCGCGACCTTCTGGCGCGTCTACCGCGACCTGTCGGATCCGCAGCGCTTCATCGAACGTTTCATCGTGACGAGCTGGGCCGACTACCTGCACCAGCGTGCGCGCGCCACCGTGGCCGATCAGGAACTCGAGGCCGGGCTGCGCGAGTTCACGCTGCCGGGCACCGGTCCGGAGGTCATGCACTACATCGCGGAACGCTGAGCCCGGACACGGGACTCCGCCTGCGAGGAGTCCTGTGCCTGGCGAAGGCCAGCGGACATCTCGTGTCCGCTGGCTGAGCGGTCCGCGCCACTGCGTTGCGGCGGGGATGCGCCGTCAATCCGGCAGCGGGTCCCCCAGCCCGATGGGCGGCGGGGCCAGGTAGAGGATGCGGCGGAACAGTTCCGCGGATTCTTCGGCGCCCTTGAGCGGGTCGTGGTGCAGGGCGAACTGGGCCTCGGCCGCCGCCCAGTCCTCGGCCGTCAGCGCGCGCTGCGCCAGCGGCATGAGCTCGTCCTCCTCCAGTTGCATGTGCTGCCGGTAGCGGTCGACGAAGGTCGTGGCCGCAGCCAGGAAGGCCGCGCGCTCGGCGTCGCCCCCGGCGTCCCAGCGGGCCATCGATTGTTCGAGATGTGCCATCGATTCCAGGCCCATGCGGTGCTGGTGCTCCAGCCGGGCCACCAGGTCGTCGGCCTCGTGGGTGCGCCGGCGCAGTGGCGCGAAGAGAAACTCGTCTTCCTTGGGGTGGTGGTAGCGCTCGGGCACCACGTCCAGGTAGTACAGGATCTGGCGAAAGACCTTCGGGTCCACCGCCTTGCCCCGCGCGGCCTCGCGCAGCAGGTGGGCCAAGGCGTCCAGCACGGCCGCGATGCTGCGGTGTTCGTCGTACAGGATCTGCAAGGGTTGGCTCATGTCACGTCCTCCGGTGCCTGTCGCGTGTGAAGCCGTGGTGATGTCGGTGACGGCATGTCCGGAACCCGCCCTCGTCAGCGCCGCAGCGGCACGCCGGTTCGCGCCTGCACGGCATCGAAGGGCGTGCCCTCGACGAGCTCGACCGGCTGCGCGCCGTCCGGCGTGAGGTCGATCACCGCCAGGTCCGTGTAGATGCGGCTGACGCAGCCCAGGCCCGTGAGCGGGTAGCTGCAGCGCGCGACGATCTTGGGCTCGCCCGAGCGGGTCGTGTGTTCCATCATCACCCAGGTGCGGCGCGCGCCGATGGCCAGATCCATCGCGCCGCCCACGGCCGGAATGGCATCAGCGGCACCCGTGTGCCAGTTGGCCAGATCGCCGTTGCCGGCCACCTGGAAGGCACCCAGCACGCAGACGTCCAGATGGCCGCCGCGCATCATCGCGAAGCTGTCGGCGTGGTGGAAGAAACAGCCACCGGGCCGCAGCGTCACCGGCTGCTTGCCGGCGTTGATGAGGTCGAAGTCCTCCTGGCCCGCGAGCGGCGCCGGCCCGAAGCCGATGACGCCGTTTTCGCTGTGCATCATCACTTCCCGGTCGGGTGCGATGTGGTTGGCCACGAGCGTGGGCATGCCGATGCCCAGGTTGACCACCATGCCGTCGCGGATGTCGCGCGCCACGCGCTGCGCCATCTGGTCCTTGGTCCACTTGTTCATCGCCGCCCCTTCAAGCCGTTGCCGGCGCAAAGCCGCCGGCCGCGGTGGCCTGGCGCGGCACCGGCACCATGCGCTGCACGAACAGGCCCGGCGTCACGACGGCCTCCGGGTCCAGCGCACCCAGCGCGACCACCTCGTGCACGGTGGCCACGGTGACCCGCGCCGCCATGGCCATCACCGGGCCGAAATTGCGCGCGGTCATGCGGTACGTGAGGTTGCCCCAGCGGTCGCCGCGCTCGGCCTTGATCAGCGCGTAGTCGGCGTGGATGGGCGACTCCAGCACGTACATGCGGCCGTCGATCTCGCGCGTTTCCTTGCCCTGGGCGAGTTCGGTGCCGTAGCCGGTGGGCGTGAAGAAGCCGCCGATGCCGGCACCGGCCGCGCGGATGCGCTCGGCCAGGTTGCCTTGCGGCACGAGTTCCAGCTCGATGCGGCCCTCGCGGTACAGCCGGTCGAAGTGCCACGAGTCGGTCTGGCGCGGAAAGCTGCAGATGATCTTGCGCACGCGCCCGGCCGCCAGCAGCGCGGCCAGGCCGGTGTCGCCGTTGCCGGCGTTGTTGTTGACGATGGTGAGCTCGCGCGCGCCCTGTTCGAGCAGGGCATCGATCAGTTCATTCGGCAGGCCGGCGGTGCCGAAGCCGCCGACCATCACGGTGGCGCCGTCGGGCACGTCGCTCAAGGCCTCGGCGGCGCTGGCGCGGATCTTGTCGATCATGACGCGGTCTTCATGCAGGTGGTGCCAGCGGCCCCAGGCCGCAGACGAAGGGACGGATCTCCACCGACCGGTAGACACCGGCGGTGACGTAGGGGTCGCCCTGCACGAAGCGCTGCACGGCGTCGATGTCGGCGGCGTCCACGATCAGCAGCGTGCCGTTCATGGCGCCTGCGGCGCCGTCCAGCGTCGGCCCGGCCAGCACGACCGTCACCGCGTGGTCTCCCGGCTCGCGCAAGCGTGCGCGGTGCGCGGGCCGCACGGCTTCGCGCGCGGGCAGCGCGCCTTCATGGTCGGTGGCCCAGACGGCAAAGAGTGTCATGTCAGCCGGCGTTGCGTGGGAAACAGGCTCCAGCCCCAGCGCTGCTGGGCCCAGCCCCACAGGCCCTGCTTGAAGCGGATGGTCACGACGATGGCCAGCAGGCCCAGACCCATCAGGTACCAGCTGCCGTAGTCGGCGAAGAACTTGTTGAGCAGGAAGAACACCAGCGCGCCCACCAGCGGCCCTTCGATGCGCCCGATGCCGCCGATCACGACCATGAAGATCGCAAAGGCGGACCAGTTCACCGAAAACGCCGCGTCGGGGCTGATGCGCAGGTTGCCCAGGAAATAGAGCCCGCCGGCCAGCCCCGCGCCGAAGGCCGCCACCACATAGACCGCCAATTTCATCTGGCCCACCGCGATGCCCTGGCTCTCCGCGGCGACCTCGTTGTCGCGGATGGCCAGCAGCGCCAAGCCCTGCTTGCTGCGCAGGAACAGGTACACCAGCGCCACCGAGGCCACCACGCAGGCCAGCGCCATCCAGAAGGTGGTGTGCTCGCGCGTGGCCTTGTCGATGCCGCGCAGCGCCGTCAGGCTGGTGCCCGAGCCGCCGCCCACCGCACTCAGGTTGGCAAACGACAGCCGGAAGACCTCGGCGATCACCCAGGTGCCAATCGCGAAGTAGCCGCCCTGCAAGCGGAAGGCCACACGCGACACCGGCACGGCGACGATCGCCGAGACCACCGCGGCCAGCGGCACCGCGACAAACGGATTGACGCCCGCGAAGTTGCCCAGGATCAGCATCGTGTAGCCGCCCAGCCCGAAGTAGGCCTGCTGCCCGATCGACACCATGCCGCCGTAGCCGGCCAGCAGGTTCCACATCATCGCGAAGATGAAATAACAGGCGATCTCGACAAAGTCGCGCAAGGCGCTCGACTCGGCCCAGGCCGGCATGCTCGCGGCCACCAGGACCAGCGCGAGCGCCACTCCCAGCGCCACGTGGCTGGCGCGTGATCCTCTGGTTACTTGCACGGTCATGCGCTCAGCCCCGGGTCTTCGGAAACAGCCCCTGCGGGCGGATGACCAGCACAGCCAGGAACATCAGGTGTCCGAACCAGATGCCCCAGCCCGGGTCGATGCGAAAGCCGATCTGCTGCGTCAGGCCCAGCGCCAGCGCACCGACGAAGGTGCCCCAGAACGAGCCCATGCCGCCGATGATCACGGCCTCGAAGGCAAACAGCAGCAGCAGCGGACCGTCGGCCGGCGCGACGGTCGTGCGCGTGGCCTGCAGCACACCGGCCATCGCCACCACGACGAAGGCGATGGCGGTGGCCAGCGCGTAGACGCGGCGCGCATCCAGCCCCATCAGCTCGGCGATGTCCTTGTCGTCCGACACCGCGCGGAACGAGCGGCCCAGCGACGTGCGGTCGAACAGCGTCTGCAGCGCCAAGGTGGTCGCGGCGGCCAGCGCAGAGGCCATCAGCGGCAGCACGCCCAGCGCGCGGTCTTCGCCCAGCGGCAGGCTCATCGTGGCCAGCCCGCCGGAATCGAGCGAACGCGGATCGGCGGAGAACACTTCCAGCAGCAGGTTCTGCACCACGATCGACAGACCGAAGGTCACCACGAGCGAGGGCAGCGGGTCCTTGCCCAGCGTGCCGTTGAGCACCCCGCGCTGCAGCGCATAACCCAGGGCGAAGGCGGCCGGGAGCACCAGCAGGGCGGCCAGCCACGTCTGCACGCCCAGCACCGACGCGGCGGCGATGGCCCCGAAGGCCGCCAGCACGATGAAGTCGCCGTGCGCGGTATTGGTCAGCCGCATGACGCCGAACATCAGCGACAGGCCCAGCGCAAACAGCGCGTACAGGCCGCCGAGCAGCAGGCCTTGCAGGAGGACGTCGATCCAGGGGTTCACGCCATCACACCCCGAAATACGCCGCGCTGATCTGCGCGCGTGTGAGGTCGGCGCTGGCGCCTTCGAGCGACACGCGGCCTTCCTGGAAGCAGTACACGCGGCCCGCCACGCGCTGGGCGACGCTCACGTCTTGCTCGACGAGCACGACGCTCATGCCGTCGGCCGTGAGGGCCGGCATGGCGTCGTAGATCTCCTTGATGACGATCGGCGCCAGGCCCAGGCTCAGCTCGTCGCACAGCAGCAGCTTCGGGTTGCTCATCAAGGCGCGGCCGATGGCCACCATCTGCTGCTGGCCGCCCGACAAGGCCGTGCTGGGACTGCTGCGCTTGGTGTGCAGGATGGGGAACATCGCGTAGAGGCGCTGCAGGTCCCAGCGACCGGCCCGTCCCGCCGTCGCGCCCATCAGCAGGTTCTCCTCGACCGTGAGGCTGGGGAACAGCCGGCGGCCCTCGGGCACCATGGCCAGGCCGGCGCGCACGATGGCGCCGGGCGCCAGCCCGCCGATGGCCTGGCCGTCGAAATGCACACGCGCGCGCGGCACCTTGACCAGGCCGGTGAGCGATTTCAGGAAGGTGCTCTTGCCCGCACCGTTGGCGCCGATGATGGCCACGACCTCGCCCGCATCGACACGGAAGTCGATGCCGAACAGCGCCTGCGCATCGCCGTAGAAGGCTTCCAGCGCGTGGGTGCTCAGAAGCGTCATGCTTCCATGCCCATGTACACCCGCCGCACATCGGGGTCGTTCATGACGGCCTGCGGATCGCCTTCGGCGAGCTTCTGGCCGAAGTTGACGACGAACAGCCGGTCGGCTACCGACAGCAGCGCATGCACGACGTGCTCGATCCAGATCATGGTCATGCCGGCCGACTTGATGCGCACGAGTTCGTCGACCAGCTCGCGCGCCTCGTGTTCGGTCAGCCCGCCGGCGATCTCGTCCAGCAGCAGCAGCTTGGGGCGCGTGGCCAGGGCGCGCGCCAGTTCCAGGCGCTTGCGGTTGAGCAGTGTCAGGCTGCCCGCGGCCTGGTTGGCCCAGCGCCGCAGGCCCGTCTGTTCGAGCACCTGCGCGGCCGTCTCCCAGGCCTCGCGTTCGCTCTGGCCGCCGCCGAAACAGGCCGCGGTGACGAGGTTCTCGAAGACGCTCATGCCGCCGAAGGGTTGCGGCACCTGGTAGCTGCGGCCGATGCCCGCGCGGCAGCGCCGGTAGGGCGGCAGCGTGGTCACGTCGCGCCCTTCGTACTCCACGCGGCCCTTGTCGACGCGCACGTCGCCGGAGATCAGGTTGAACAGGGTCGTCTTGCCTGCACCGTTAGGCCCCAGGATGCCCAAGGTCTCGCCGGGCTGCACGGCCAGCGAGATCCCGTCGGTCACCTTCAGGGCGCCGTAGGACTTGCTGACTTCGTGCAGCACGAGCAGCGGCATGGCCTGGCGTTCAGATCAGCCCGAGCGCGCCGCCGGTGGGAATCTGGCGCGCCGCTTCGTTGTTCACGATCACCAGGTCCACCTTGTTCTTCTGGCCCTTGACCCATTGGCCCAGCACCAGCGGCGTCTTGCTGACGTTTTTCATCGGGCCTGCGCCGCCCCACTTCACCGGGCCCACGACGGTGGCCAGCGACGTGGCCGCCAGCGCGTCGCGCACATCGGCCGCCTTCGTGGACTTGGCGCGCCGCAGCGTATCGGCGGCCACCTCGAACAGCGCATGCGCAAAACCGATGGGCTGTGTCCAGGTCTTCTTGGTGCCGGCCTCGTAGGCCTCGGCCAGCGCCTTGGCGCTCTGCTTCGTGAGCGAGGACGTGAAGGGGTGCGACGGGCTCCACCAGACTTCCGTCGTCAGGCCGTAGCCCAGGTCGCCCAGGGCCTCGATGGCGCCCGGGAAGAGCAGGGCCTTGCCCAGCGTGATGACCTTGGGCTTGAAGCCCTGCTGGCGCGCCTGTGTGAGGAAGGTCTTGGCATCCGGAGGGATGACCACGCCGGTGACGATCTCGACGCCGTCCTTCTTGAAAGCCGCGATCTGCGCGCTGAAGTCCTGCGTGCCGTTCTGGAAGCGGCCCGGGTCGGTCAGCGTGAAACCCATGCCGGCCAGCGGCTTGGGGAAGCCCAGTTCCTTGTCGCCCCAGGCATTGCCGTCGCCGTCGTTGGGGAACAGGCCGCCGACCTTCTTGTTCGTGGCGACGCTCTTCCATCCGTTGGTGAAGTTGGCGATGACGTCTTCCAGGCCCCAGAACACGTGGTACGTCCAGGCAAAGCCCTTGGCCGGATCGCCCTTGCGCCCGAAGAACCAGGGCTGCCAGGGCACGACGCTGCTGATGCAAGGCACTTCGTTGAGCTCGCAGGCGTCGCACACCGGGTTCGCGGTCTCGGGCGTGCCGGCGGTCAGCACCAGGGCCACCTTGTCCTTGAGGATCAGGTCGTTGGCGACCTCGCCGGCGCGGTTGGGGTTGCTCTGGCTGTCCTTCAGGACGATCTGCACGGCGTAGGTCTTGCCGCCCACTTTCACGCCGTCCTTGAAGGCGGTCTTCATCTGATCGATGACCCACTTGTCCGCCTCGCCGAAAGGCGCCAGCGGGCCGGTCTGCGGCGACACGTAGCCGATCTTCAGCGTGTCGGCCGCCAGGGCCAGCGGGAAAGCCCCGGCGGCAGCGGCGGCTGTGGTGCCCTGGACAAAGGTGCGGCGGGTCAGCGTCATGGTGTCTCCTCGGTTGGATGGGATGCGGCCGGCTTCAGGCCGCCGGCGCGGCGCCGTCGAAGGCCCGTTGCAGCAGCGCGCGCAGCGCGGCCCGCTCCAGCGGCCGCGGGTTGGGGTAGGGCGTCGTGACGGCCAGGTCGGCCGCGCGGTCCAGCCCGGCCTCGGGCATGCCGATGGCGGCCAGCGAGGTGGGCGCGCCCAGGCGCTGCGCCAGCTCGAAGATGCCGCGTGCCGCATCGGCCGCGCCCAGCGCGCGGGCGATGTGCGCCATGGCCTGCGGCGCATGCGCCGTGTTGTAGGCCAGTGCGTGCGGCAGGATCACGGTGTGCACCTCGGCATGCGGCAGGTTGAAGCTGCCGCCCAGCGTGTGGCACAGCTTGTGGTGCAGGCCCATGGCCACCTGGCCCAGCACCGTGCCGCACAGCCACGCGCCATACAGCGCATCACTTCGCGCCTGCAGGGCCGTGGGCTCGTCCAGCAGCGGCGGCAGTGCGGCGGCGCAGGCGCGGATGCCTTCTTCGGCCATCAAGTCGATGACGGGGTTGCCGTCGTGTGCGTACAGGCCCTCGGCGGCATGCGCGATGGCATTGAAGGCGCTGGTCACGGTCATGCGCAGCGGCAGCGTGGTGGTCAGCTCGGGGTCGTAGATCACGGTGCGCGGCAGCACGCGCGCATCGCGTCCGGTCTTCTTGATGCCCCCGTCGGTCAGGCCGTAGATGGGCGTGACCTCGCTGCCGGCGTAGGTGGTGGGTATCGCCACGATGGGCAGGCCGCTGTCAAGTGCGATGGCCTTGCCCAGGCCGGTGGTGGAGCCGCCGCCGATGGCCACGGCGCAGTCGGCACCCAGACGGCGCGCCAGCTCGCGTGCCTCGCGTGCGGTTTCCAGCGGCACGTGCATCTGGGCCTTCGGGAACAGCCCGGCGGCGCGGCTGCCCAGCAGGTCGATCACCTGTTGCGCGCTGTGGACCTGCTCAGGCGTGCACAGCACCAGCGCGCGTGTCGCACCCAGCGCCTTGACCTCCTGGCCGATCTGCGCGAGCGAGCCCGCGCCGAACACGATGCGCGAGGCATGGGCCTGGTAGACAAACGGGGCGGGCATGGCGGTCTCGTGTCGGCGTCGGTGCGTGCAGGCGGCGCTCAGCGCGGATACCAGGGCGGGATCTGCGCGTCGACGTTGACCCACACGCTCTTGACCTGCGTGTACTCGCGCATCGCGTCGAATCCCATCTCGCGGCCGTAGCCACTCTGGCCCACGCCGCCGAAGGGCGAGCCGGGGTTCACGCGCTTGTAGGAATTGATCCAGACCATGCCGGCGTTCAGCTCGCGGGCGAAGCGGTGCGCGCGCTGCAGGTTGGCCGTCCACAGGCCCGAACCCAGCCCATAGTCCGTGCCGTTGGCGATGGCCAGTGCCTCCTCGTCGGTCTTGAAGGTCAGCACGGTCACGAAGGGGCCGAAGACCTCTTCCTGCGCGACGCGGTCGCGCCACGACGCGGCGCGCACGATGGTCGGCTCGACGTAGCAGCCGGCGGCCAGCGCGGGGTCGGACGGCGTCTTGCCGCCGGCGATGAGTTCGCCACCTTGCGTGCGCGCCACGTCGACGTACGACAGCACGCGGTCGCGGTGCTGCAGGCTGGTCAGCGGGCCCATCTCGGTGGCCGCGTCCAGCGGATGGCCCACGCGGATGCTGCGTGCCAGCGCCACGAAACGCTCGAGGAATGCCTCGGCGATGCGCTCGTGCAGCACCAGGCGCGAGCCGGCGATGCAGGCCTGGCCCTGGTTGTGGAAGATCGCCCAGGCGCTGCCATTGACGGCAGCGGTCAGGTTGGCGTCCTCGAAGACGATATTGGCGCCCTTGCCGCCCAATTCGAGCTGCACCTTCTTCAGGTTGCCGGCGCTGGCCTGCACGATGCGCCGGCCCGTGGCCGTGCTGCCGGTGAAGGCCACCTTGGCAATGCCGGGGTGTTCGGCGATGTACTGGCCGGCCACCGCGCCCAGGCCCGGCACGATGTTGACCACACCGTCGGGCATGCCGGCTTCGGCCATCAGCTCGGCGATGCGCAGCGCGCTCAGCGGCGTGATCTCCGCCGGCTTCATCACGACCGTGTTGCCCGCGGCCAGCGCCGGGGCCATCTTCCAGCTGGTGAACATCAGCGGAAAGTTCCACGG
Organism: Pseudomonadota bacterium; assembly: GCA_963205115.1. Lineage (GTDB taxonomy): Bacteria > Pseudomonadota > Gammaproteobacteria > Burkholderiales > Burkholderiaceae_C > Rubrivivax. The sequence goes on from CAUJHV010000040.1 coordinate 87,062, forward strand.
CACGACCTGGCCCACGACGCCCACGGGCTCGCGCAGCGTGTAGTTCAGGAAACCCGCTTCGACGGGGATGGTCTCGCCCTGGAACTTGTCGGCCATGCCGCCGAAGTAGCGGTAGCAGGCGGCCGTGCGCGGCACGTCCAGCGCGCGGCTGTCCTTCAGCGGATGGCCGGTGTCGAGTGTTTCCAGCCGCGCGAGGTCTTCGCCGTGCGCTTCGATCAGGTCGGCCAGGCGCAGCAGGATGCGCCCGCGGTCGGCGGCGGCCATGCGGCTCCAGCGCGGCAGTGCGGACTGCGCGGCGGCGACGGCCAGGTCGACGTCGGCGTGGCCGGCCATGGCGACCTCGGCGATGGGGCTGTTGTCGTGCGGGTTGAGCGTGGCCAGCGTCTGGCCGCTCTGTGCATCGACGAAGCGTCCGTTGATGAACAGCTGGTGGCGGATGGGGGCTTTGAGCCCCGCCGCAGCGGACAGGTCGGCCAGATTCATTCGGTGTCTCCGCAGGCCCGATGCCGCCGGACCCCACGGACCCGTCTCACGCGGATGGGCTGTGGTGATGGCTGCCTTCGAGGCGGTTGCTCACGGCGAGCAACATGCGGCCGCAGTCTAGGAACGCCGCCGCGCCACCGCTAGGCACCGGCGGGCGTTCAGTTTGTTTTCCGTTCCCGAACAATGCAGCGGGTAAACACCCGACTGCCGCGGTTCACGGCTTCAATCGATGACGGCCTCGGGGATCAGGCCGGCGTCGATCAGGCCCTGGTCCCAGGGCGGCACGCCGCTGAAGTTCTGCGCCAGCAGTTCCAGGAACAGCTTGAGCTTGAGCGTGCGCCGCACCTGGGCCGGGTAGAAGACGCTGAGCCAGAACGAGCTGAGCTGCTGGTCGGGCAGCACCACGCGCAGGCGGCCGTCCAGCACGGCCTGCGCCGCCACCAGGGTGGGCAGGCAGACGATGCCGCCGTCTTCCAGCGCGGCCTCGCGCAGCAGGTGCACGCTGTTGCTCAGCAGCGTGGGTTTCAGGTCCAGTGCCACCGGGCCTGCATCGCCATGGAAGACGACGCGGTCGCGCGTGGGATAGCCCGAGTACCAGCACAGCCGGTGCGCCAGCAGGTCGCGCGGCAGCTGGGGTGTGCCGTGCTGTTCCAGATAGGCCGGCGTGGCGCAGAAGACGCGCCGCACGGCAAACAGGCGCCGCGCGATCAGCTCTTCCGAACGCGGCGGAAAAATCTGCAGCGCGCAGTCGAAGCCTTCCTTGACGGGGTCGATCGCCGCGTCGTTGACCATGATGTCCAGCAGGATCTGCGGGTAGCGCTTCTGGAATTCCTGCAGCAGCGTGGCCAGGTGGCCCAGCACGAAGCCCGGCAGCGCATGCACACGCAGGCGGCCCACCGGCGAAGTGGACATCTCGCGCAGCTGGTCCACGACCTCGTTGGAGCGCCGCACGAGGTCCAGGCACTCGGGCAGGAAGGACAGCCCGAGCTCCGACAGCCGCACGTTGCGCGTGTTGCGGTGGAACAGCGGCGCGCCGACAAATTCCTCGAGCTGCTGGACGCGCGTGGTGACGACCGAGCGCGAGACGCGCAGCTGCCGCGCCGCCTCGGCGAAGCTCTGTGCTTCGGCCACGCGCACGAAGGTGTCGATCGCCGCAAACCGGTCCATGAGGTCCTCCTGCCGCACCCCCGGGTGCGGCCTGCGCACCGGGCGCGTGGGCGGCCAACCGCGTCGCGCGCGCCGGGAACGGCCCGTCGCCTGGGGGAAACCCTGTCGAAACGACCCGTATTGTTCGTCAATTCAGAACACACCGGTCGCGGTCGGGTGGCTACCCCTGGAGGCGGCGCAAACCTACAGTGCGCAGCAGCCTGCCATGGAACGATGTGCCGGCCCCATCAGAGGAGACCCGCATGACTGAATTTGTCACCCGCTTCGGATCGCTGGACAGCTACGAAAAGGGCCACATCGAGATCATCAACGACAACCCGAAGCACTACGTCTTCTCCAACATCTTCGAGGTGGCCGGCGGCGCCAAGCCCTACGAGAAGGTGGCCGTGGCCAAGAACCTCGAGTACGTCATCGAGGCCATTCGCGCCGAAGGCACCTCGGGCTGGATGGCGGCCTCGCACGACGAGTTCTGCGTGGTGATGGACGGCGAGGTGACGGTCGAACTGGTCAAGCTGGACCAGCCCGAGGCGGTGGCGCCGGCCACCAAGGAAGGCACGGTCGCCGTGGCGGGCGAGCCGGCCGGCCGGCGCATGGGCACGATCACGCTGCGCCGCGGTCACCAGGCGCTGCTGCCCAAGGGCGCGGCCTACCGCTTCCGCAGCGCCAAGCCCGCCGTGATGATCCAGCAGACCATCCTGGGCGATCTCACGGTGCAGAAGTGGGCGCAGATCTGCTACAGCTGAGCCGCCGTCGCAGAACGCTAACGTCAGACATCAGGAGCAAGACATGAACGCCGTGAATGAAAAGCTGCCGCTCACCGTGGCCGGCTACAAGACCTTCGAGCTGGGCGCCTTCACCTTCCAGCGCGACGAGTATTTCGTCACCATCACCTGGCCGGTGCAGAACCGCCGCCAATCGCACACCATGAGCGCCGACGCCTTCCTGCGCGCGCTGATGCGCGACGTGGCCTGGGGCTTTTTCTATGGCGTGGTCAACTTCGACAACGTCTTCGGCACGCGCAACCTCTACGGCAAGGTGGAGTTTTTCGGCGGGCGCCTGAACGAGCACTACCACCAGGCCGGTCTGTCCTACGTGGAGGTGTTCGAGACGCCGCGCGCGATGAAGCTGATCAAGGAGATCCTGGCCGACTGGGTGAACGCCGGCTTCGACCCCTTTGCCGCGCCGATGGAAACCGGCGATGCCGCCTTCGGCGAGAAGAACGGCAGCAACCTCGAGGCCATCGATCGCTTCCGCGTGGCCACCAAGCGCATGCCGGGCCTCGAAGGCGATTCACCGCTGCGCGAAGAGAGCAACGGCTACACGATCAACCGCGCCTTCGCCGATGTGCCGCAGGACAAGCCCGAGATCCATGCCGAGCCGGGCTTCGAGAAGGAACTGCACGCCTTCAACCTGTTCGCCTACCTGTCGCGCTCGGACGTGACCTGGAACCCGTCGGTGACCTCGGTGTGCAAGAACAGCCTGTTCTGCCCGACCACCGAGGAATACATCCTGCCCATCATCCACGGCAACGACCGTGTCGAGTGGTTCGTGCAGCTGTCCGACGAGATCATGTGGAACGTCGGCGACAAGGCCACCGGCCGTCCGCGCGCACGTGTGCTGATGAAGGCCGGCGATGTGGCGGCGATGCCGGCCGACATCGCGCACCAGGGCATGTCCAAGAAACGCTCGATGCTGCTGGTGTGGGAGAACGTCAACCCGTCCATCGTGAAGATGCACGAAAGCGGCGAGCTGCCGCCCTATCCCGTGGCATTCTGATCACCGCCCCGGGCTGCTGCGGCAGACCCGGCGCGCAAGCGCAGCGTGCACCACGGCATCGCTGCGCGAACCTCCACCCCATTGCAGGGCGGGCCAGCCCCGCGATGACCATGAGCCTGTCGAGCGAAGAGCAACTCACGCGTGACGTGCTGGCCCAACTGGCGGGTTGCCCGGATGCGCGGCTGCAATCGGTGATGGCTGCGCTGGTGCGCCACCTGCATGCCTTCGTTCGCGAGGGCGACGGGTGGTCGGTGGATTGCGACTTCGTGTTGGAGCCGGCGGCGGCGTGATGGTCGCGCCCGGCCTGCCCGTGAGTGGACGCCGCAAAGCGCCGCGCGACGCTCGACCACCGAAGTCCGGGTCCGCACGATGAGCTGGCGTGAGCATCCCGACTGCCCACCGCCGGGAACGGTGCTGTGCGCGCTGTCGGCCGTGCCCGACCAGGGCGGTCATGAGATCGTCTTCGGCACGCACGAGCCGCTGCGCCTGCTGGTGCTGCGCCAGGGCGATCGCATCTGGGCCTACGAAAACCGCTGCCCGCATTTTTCGCTGCCGCTGAATTTCGACCCGCAGGTCTTCGTGACGCTCGATGGCCTGGTCATGTGCGCGCACCACACGGCCTTCTTCCGTTTCGAGGACGGATACTGCGTCGACGGCCCCTGCCGCACCAGCGCCCTGACCGCCGTGCCGGCGCACTGCAAGGACGGCCAGGTCGTGCTCGGGGAAGACCGATGAAAAATGTCCTCTTCATCATGGCGGACCAGCTGCGCTGGGACTACCTCTCCGGCGCCGGCCATCCGCACCTGCACACGCCGCATTTAGATGCGCTGGCCGCGCGCGGCGTGCGCTTCAGCCAGGCCTTCGTGCAAGGGCCCGTGTGCGGCGCCTCGCGCATGTCTACCTACACCGGCCGCTACGTCACGAGCCACGGCTCGGCCTGGAATTTCGTGCCGCTGAGCGTCGGGCAGAAGACCATCGGCGATCACCTGCGCGCAAACGGCGTGCAGTGCGGCGTCATCGGCAAGACCCACGTGGAAGCAGACGTCGAAGGCGCGCGCCGCCTGGGCATGGACACCACGCAGGGGGCAGGCCTGCTGGCCATGCACGGCGGCTTCGAGCCCTGGGAGCGCGACGACGGCATCTGGCCGCCGGGCTTCAAGGTGCAGGGCAACCGCTACTGCGACTGGCTGCGCGACAAGGGCTATGCGGGCGACAACCCCTGGCACGACTTTGCCAATTCGGCGCTGGGCGACGATGGCCAGGTGCTCTCCGGCTGGCGCATGCGCGACGCGCACAAGCCCGCGCGCGTGGCCGAGGCGCACAGCGAGACGCCCTACATGACCGACCGCGCAATCGAGTTCATCGCACGCGAACACACGGCGCCCTGGCTGCTGCACCTGTCGTACATCAAGCCGCACTGGCCCTACGTGGTGCCGGCGCCGTACCACGCGATGTACGGTCCCGAGCAGGTGCTGCCCGCGGTGCGTGGCCAGGCCGAGCGCGAGCGGCCACACCCGGTGATGAAGGGCTACCAGTCGACCGCACCGGGCGTGAACTTCAGCCGCGACGAGGTGCGCGAGCGCGTCATCCCCACCTACATGGGCCTGGTCAAGCAGCTGGACGACCACATCGGCCGGTTGATGGCTTTCCTGCGCGACACCGGGCGCGACAAGGACACGCTGATCGTCTTCACCAGCGACCACGGCGACTACCTGGGCGACCACTGGCTGGGCGAGAAGGAACTGTTCCACGACTGCATCGTGAAGGTGCCGATGATCGTGGTCGACCCCGATGCCCGTGCCGATGCCACACGCGGCAGCACGGTCGATGCGCTGGTCGAATCGATCGACCTGGCGCCGACCTTCCTGGAGTGGCTGGGCCTGCCGCCGCAGCCGCAGTGGTTGGAGGGCCGCAGCCTGCTGCCCTGGCTGCACGCGCAGCCGCAGGCTGCGGACGGCTGGCGCGACGCCGTCTTCAGCGAGAACAGCTACGCCTTCCGCGACGCCGTGCGGCTGCCGCTGAACCGCCCCGTCGACGGTTGCCAGATGACGATGGTGCGCAGCGCGCAATGGAAGTACGTGCACTTCGAGGGACTGGCGCCGCAGCTGTTCGACCTGGTGCGCGATCCGCAGGAACTCACCGACCTCGGCACCGAACCCGCGTACGCCGCGGTGCGCGAGGCGATGGCCGCGCGGCTGTTCGACTGGCTGCGCCAGCGCAAGCGCGTGTGCACGATCCGGCACGAGGCCATCGAAGGCTGGAACCGGCGCGAGGTCGACACCGGCATCCTCATCGGCGAGTGGTGAGCGACGGGGCCGTGGGCGACACTTCGCCCATGAACGACGCCGCACCCGCCATCGCCGACAACTGGTTCTACCGCATGCGCCGCGGCGAGACCGCGCCGCCGCCTGTGGCGGGCCTGCTGGGCGAACAGATCGGCGCGGTCGATGCGGCGGCCGGCGTGCTGGAAGCCACCTATGAAGCCGATGCGCGCTTCGCCAACCCCGCCGGCGGCGTGCAGGGCGGCATGCTCGGCGCGATGCTGGATGCGCTGACCGCCGGTGTCGTGGACGCCACGCTGCAGCCGGGCGAGGTGGTGGCCACGCTCGGCCTGAACCTGCAGTTCCTGGGCGCGGCGCGTCCGGGTCCGCTGCAGGGCCGCGCCTGGCTGAGCAAGCGCGGCCGCGAGGTCTGCTTCGTGCAGGGCGAGCTGTCGCAGGGTGGCAAGCCGGTGGCTACCGCGCAGGCCGTGTGCAAGATCCTGCGGCCGGGGCGCTAACGCGTCAACGCATGCGCGGAGAATGAGCGTGGCGCGTGCCGGCGGGCCGTCCACACGGCCTCATCCGGGCGCGACGCCCCGCCCTGGCCGGCATCGGTCACCCGCCACCGTGTGGCGCCGCGCGCCGACGGCATCCACCCCGATCCGAACGCTGCGCCGGCTCAGTCCAGCTTGATGCCGGCGCGCGTGATGGCCTGGCCCCACAGGGCGTTGTCTTCCTTCAGGAAGGCCGTGAAGGTCTCGGGTGTCATCGCGCGCAGTTCGCCGCCGTAGCTCTGCCACTTCTCGATCAGCGCGGGGTTCTGTGCCGTGGCCTTCTGCATGGCGTCGGCCAGCTTGTCGACGATGGGCTTGGGCGTGCCGGCGGGCGCGAACAGGCCGATCCAGGCCGTGGGGCTGTAGGGCGTGATGCCGGCTTCGGCGAAGGTGGGCACGTCGGGGAATTTGGGGTGGCGCGCCTTGCCGGTGAGCGCCAGCACCTTGAGCTTGCCGCCGCGCACGTTGCCGATGGCCGCGGGCAGGGCGTCGAACATCAGCTGCACCTGCTGGCCGCCGACCAGATCGGTGTACGGGCTGGTCGTCGCGTAGGGGATGAAGCGCAGCTTGAGGCCCGCGCCGGCGGCGAACCACTCGCCGGCCAGATGCGAATAGCTGCCCACGCCCGAGGTCGCGGCCACCACGCTGTCGGGCTCGGTCTTCAGGCGCGTGATCAGTTCCTTGGCGTTGTTGTCCTTGACGCCGGCTGTGGCGATCAACGCGGTGTTGAGCAGGCCCACGATGCTGATCGGCGCGAAGTCCTTGTCGTGCTTGTAGGGCACCTTGCTGTAGAGGTGCGGCACGACCGACATCGAGGTGGTGGAGCCCATCACCAGCGTGTAGCCGTCCGGCGCGGCCGCGGCGCCGGCGGCCATGCCGATCATCGTGGAGGCGCCCGGCTTGTTCTCGACGATCACGTTCTGGCCCAGCACCTTGGACAGCTCGGCCGCGATTTCGCGCGTGTTCGCGTCGGGTCCCGTGCCCGTGGGGAAGGGCGCAATGATGCGCAACGGCTTGTTGGGAAAGTCCTGCGCGAACGCAGCCGGGGCGAGCAGCGCGCCGGCCAGCGCCAGGGCGGCGACCAGGGTGCTGCGACGCGGCTGGCGCGCGCTGGCGCGGCGGGTGGGGGTGGGCATGGGCGTGTCTCCGGAAGGGTTGTTGTCGGACTGTCCGGCCATCATTCCGGACGCCGGCGGATTCTTTAGAAAACTTTGTGGTTTGTCAAAATACGAGAATCCAATCTGATTTTGCTTCGCTTGAGCTAGCATGGATCGCATTCATTCTCGACTTCGGAGGCCCGCATGCCACACCCCCTGGCCCGTCCCGACGCGCTGGTCTTCAGCCACGTCGGCTTCTACGTGCGCGACATCGATCGAATGGCGGGCTTCTACCGCGACACCATGGGCTTCTTCGAGACCGACCGTGGCCTGCTGGGCACCACGCCGCTGGTCTTCCTCAGCCGCGACCCGGGCGAACACCACCAGATCGTGCTGGCCGGCGGCCGGCCCGAGGCGGCCGGCTTCAACCTGATCAACCAGATCTCGCTGCGCGTGCCCGACCTGGCGACGCTGCGCGAGATGCGCAACCGCGTGGCCGCCGAGCCCGACGTCACCGACCTGGTGACGGCCACGCACGGCAATGCGATCTCGATCTATTTCCGCGACCCTGAAGGCACGCGGCTCGAGGTCTTCCTGGACACGCCCTGGTACTGCGAGCAGCCGCTGCGCGAGCCCATCGACCTGGACCAGGCGGACGAGGCCGTGATGGCGCAGGCCGAGGCGCTGGCGCGCAGCCGGCCGCGCTTTCGCAGCCGCGGTGAATGGCGCGCCGACATGGTCAAGCTGATGGGTTACGCGTCATGACGCCACACGACGCGGGGGGCGCCGCGCGCCGCGTCGACGTGGCCATCATCGGCGCGGGGCCGGCCGGCGTGACGCTGGCCAACCTGCTGGGGCAGCGTGGGTTGTCGGTCGCGGTGTTCGAGCGCGAGGCCGCGATCTACCCGTTGCCGCGTGCGATCCATTTCGACGGCGAAGTGATGCGCGTCTTCGAGACCGCGGGCCTGCGTGCGCCGATCGAGGCCATCTCGCGCCCGGGCCTCAAGGGCATGCACTTCGTCAATGCCGCTGGCGAGACCATGCTCATCCGCGCCGGCACGGCCGAACGCGGCCCGCACGGCTGTGCCAACAACCACTACTTCCACCAGCCCGAGCTCGAGGTCGTGCTGCGTCAAGGGCTGTCGCGCTTTCCGCAGGTGGCGCTGCATACGCGGCACGAGGTGATGGCGGTCGAGGCTCTGCCCGAGGGCGGCGCCCTGCTGCAGGTGAAGGACCTCGCGGGCGCGCAGCAGGCGGAATGGCGCGCGCGCTGGGTCGTGGGCTGCGACGGCGCACGGTCGCTTGTGCGCCGGCTGCTGGACGCCCCGATGACCGATCTCGGTTTGCACCAGCCCTGGCTGGTCTTCGACGTGCGGCTGAACGAGCCGGCGCCGGCTCTGCCCGACCACACGGTGCAGCACTGCGACCCGTCACGGCCGATGACCTACTGCAACGTCACCGGCAACCGCCGCCGCTGGGAAATCATGCTGATGCCCGGCGACGACCCGGCCGAGATGGTCAAGCCCGAACGCATCTGGCCGCTGGTGGCGCGCTGGCTGACGCCAGGCCAGGCGCAGATCGAACGGGCGGTCATCTACACCTTCCATTCCGTCATCGCCGAGGTCTGGCGACGCGGCCCGCTGCTGCTGGCCGGCGATGCGGCGCACCAGACGCCGCCCTTCCTGGGCCAGGGCATGTGTGCGGCCATCCGCGACGTGGCCAACCTCGCGTGGAAGCTGGATGCCATCGCACACGGGCGTGCCGACGAGAGCCTGCTGGACAGCTACGGCAGCGAACGCGCGCCGCACGTGCACGCCTTCATCGACCGGGCCGTGCAGCTGGGCGCCATCATCCAGACCACCGACCCCGAGGCCGCCCGCGCACGCGATGCGCGCTTCACCGCGGGCGCGCCCGAAATCTTCGAATTCCCCGCGCCGCGTTTGGGCCTGGGCGTGTGGCTCGGCGATGCCGCGCCGGTGGCGCAGGTCTTCCCGCAGCCCACGCTGGCCGACG
>CAUJHV010000041.1 GCA_963205115.1 Pseudomonadota bacterium
ACCGAAGGCCCGGCCATCGTCCAGTACATCGCCGACCTGGTGCCCGAGCGGCAGCTGGCCCCTGCCAACGGCACGATCGAGCGCTACCGCCTGCAGTCCTGGCTGACCTTCATCGGCACCGAGCTGCACAAGTCCTGCAGCGCCTTCTTCAACCCGATGGCCAAGGACGACTGGAAGTCCATCGCCCGCGCCAACCTGGAGCGCCGCCTGCGTCACGTGGAGGATCACCTGGCCGCCGGCAACGCCTACCTGCTGGGCGAGGGCTTCAGCGTGGCCGATGGCTACCTCTTCACGGTGCTGGGCTGGATGAAGCCGATCGGCTTCGACCTCACCCCCTACCCGTCCATCCAGGCCTACCAGGCCCGCGTGGGCAGCCGGCCGGCCGTGCAGGCGGCGTTGAAGGCCGAAGGGCTGGCCTGAGGGCACCACAGCCTTGGTACAGCCGGCAGAACCTGCAGCAGATGAGGCTGCTTGATCCGGCTTGGCGAATCCGCGTCACCACCGTTCGCGACCGCCGCGCGCTGCCCCGGTTTTCGTGTCGGAGACGACATGGACGACTTGTTGACGTCGCTCGGCGTCGATGCATGATGGCTGGCGCTGCGGTTGCTCGAACGCAGAGGTTCGGCCCCGCAGCGCTCGTCATCAGTCCCCGGCAGTCAGGCGCTGATCGATCCAGGCGAAGGCGCTCTGCACGTCGTAGTTGCCGGCGTGCCCCTGGTCCCAGTGCAGCGCGAAGTCCACGGTCTTGACCTTGCCGTCGGCCTTCAGCGCACGGCTGATGTTGTAGGCCACGGTGAAGGCGGTGTCGCGGTCCCTTGCGCCGTTGCGGATGCGCCAGTGCCTGGTGATGCCGTCGGTCTTGCCGATGTAAGGCAGCGCGTTGATCATCCTGTACTGGTTCAGCACGAAGTCCCTTTGGGGTTGGACTGACCAGGTGTAGCCGGTGTTCAGCAGGCCCACATCGGCTTGCGCGGCATTGACGGCGTCGCCGCCGTTGTTGTTGTTCCAGGCGTAGTCGGTGAAGTTGGAGTACACCTGCGCGGCGGTGCCGAACAGGTTGGACTCGCCGCCGTGGTAGTTGCCGTAGACGACGGCGCCAGCGCCCGTGGTGTCGCCGGTGGCGGTGGTCGCCAGGATGGCCGTCTGCCCGACCTGATCGAAGCTGGGCATGGCCTTCAGGCGGGCCTGCTTGGCAACGAACTTCAGGTAGTTCGACATGTTGAAGTACGAGACCGCACCGCTGGAGTCGACGTTGATGAAGTCGTTCTTGTAGTACAAGGTCCCGCTGCCGCCCGCCACACCGTTGGCCGCGGCCGTGCCGTAGGCGTCGTAGGCGACGATGGAGTTGCCGGCCTTGACGTACGCGCTGGCGGCGTTCCTGAGTTCGCCCTGCAGGGCGGCCAGCATGTTGTCCGTGGTCAATGCTGCCCCGGTGTCGGTCTTCAGGCCGAGGCCGGCCTGATAGGTCACGAACCGGTTCATCAGTTCCTGGCTTCCCGTCGGGTCCGGGTTGGCGGCGCGGATGAGTTCAGCGCCGGTCGCGTCGACGATCAGCCCCGCCTTCTGGTCGGCCGACACCAGCGTGCGGGTGTCCAGCACGTTGAACATCCACTCATAGGCCAGATCGGCGCTGCCCATGTCCTGGATGGGGCAGTAGGCCACCACGGCGTAGATGCTGTCGCTGATGGAGCTCTTGCCGTTGGCGTCGATGCCGGCCGCACCGGCGGCTTTCAGGTAGGGGTGGTACTCGGCGCTGTTGCCGGTGGCCGCGAGTTGGGTGCTCTGTGCACCGCCGCCGCTGGTGCCGTTGACCACGATGCGGTTGGCGTTGCCGAACATGGTGCTGTCGTTCAGGCGCAGCCAGCGCACCGCTGCCTTGGCGTCAACGATGGCCGCTGGTGCCTTGCCCTGGTAGATGCCGTCGCTGTAGACGCCATCCGGTGCAGCGGCGCCGCGGCTGCGCGAGGCCATGTTGATGTAGACGAAGCCGCGCGCCAGCGCCGCGCCGCGCTTGTCGGTGTCGCTGGTGCTGCTGTAGCTGCCGCCGTCGACGATGTCGGCGCCACGGTAGTTGGTGCTGGTGATGGCGGCCGTGCCGTCCCAGCCGTTCAGGCCACCCTGGTAGCTCGCAAACCAGCCGGCGTTGTTGACGTTCAGCAGGATGGCGTTGTCCTGTTTGGCCGCATCCTCTTCGCGCACGAAGATGTTCAGGTTCTGATATCCGCAGCTCTGGTTGTCCACATTGGAACCACGCTGGTTGGGTGCCAGCGTCATCGGCTTGCCGACGTAGCAGACCTCGCGGTACCAGCGCACGGGTGTGCTCACGCCGTCGAGCGTGACGGTGATGGTGGTGTATTTGGTCTTGTCGAAGGCCAGTTGGCTGTCGTAGACACCGGCGCCGGCAGTGTTGCTGTCGGACTTGCTGCTGTCGCTGCCGCCTCCGCAGGCGGCCGTCAGGCCGGCAACACACAGGGCAGCAGCCAGGCTGGTGGCCTTCAGGTGCTGGATCGGTTTCGTCATCGTCATGTCTCCTCAAGGGGCAATGAATGGGCCTCGCGGCCAGCGGCAAGCCGGGCCCGTCGCCCAAGAGCGGCAGGCCGGCCAAGAAAACAAGAACAAGAGGGCGGCAGGGTCTTATTGCCCGTCCATCGCCCGTACCCGGTCCCCACCGGCCACCGAGTAGGTCAGCGGCACCTTGCGGGTGGCCAGGAACTGCTCCAGCGTCTCGCCGCGGAAGGCGGCGTAGACGGCGGGGTTGGACACGCCCAGCACCGCGGCCATCTTCTCCAGCACGAAGAAGCTCACGCCGCGGCGGATCATCTCGATCCACTTGCGGCCGGCGATCAGGTCCTTCTCCTCGTCGCTCAGGCCGCGCTCGGCGGCCAGCGCGTCGAAGTCGCTGACGAAGCGCGCGCGGTGCTCGGGCTTGACCAGGTCGTGCAGGAAGGTGTTGATGCGCAGGTTGGCGTGGCTGCGCGCCTGCGTGAAGGGGTAGGTGCCGGCCAGGCCACCCGCGCCTTCCAGCTCATGGCCGACGTGCTTCCGATAGGCCTCGACGGCCGCCGCATCCGGCTCGCCGCCCAGGTCCTCCAGCACCAGCGTGGCGATGTTGGTGACCGAGGGCGCGTAGGTCTGCTTGTGCACCAGCTTGACCTGCTCGGACAGTGCGCCGCGCATGATCAGCCACATGATGACCTCGGCGCCCTCCATGCCGCCCTTGACGGCGTACTCGGCGATGCGCATGTTGGCCAGCGTCTCGGGGCTCTTCTCCAGCCGCTCCAGGAACTCGGCGTCCCAGGCCTCGTTGAGGAAGCCGGCGCGCTCGCCATGCACCTGGTGGCTCAGGCCGCCGGTGGCCATGATGGCGACGTTGAGGTCTTCCGGGTAGCTCTCGATGGCCTTGCGTAGCGACTTGCCCAGCTTCCACATGCGCTTGGCACTCGGGATCGGCAGCTGCAGCACACCCACCTGCAGCGGCACCACCTGGCCGGGCCAGGGGCCGTTTTCGTCGCCCAGCATCGACAGCGGCGACAGGAAGCCGTGGTCCACCGGCTTGCCCTGGAAGAAGGACATGTCGAACTCGTCGGCCATCAGCGCCGCGCCGATGTGCTGCGACAGGCCCAGGTGGCCACGTGCCGGCGCCACCTCGCGCGGGCCGCCGCCCTCGTCGGCTGCGACGTACAGGTCGTCGATGCCCAGTGCGTAGGCCGAGTAGTGGTCGAAGAAGAAGCTGGTGATGTGGTCGTTGTAGATGGTGAAGATCACATCGATCTTCTTCTCGTGCACCCAGGCGCGGATCACGTCGAAGCCGTCGAAGATCGGCTTCCAGGCCGGGTCCTTGTGCTTGCCGGTGTCCTTGGCGTAGCCGATGGTGGGCGAATGCGAGGCGCCGATGCCTCCGATGATGCGGGCCATGGGGAGTCTCCTGAACGGAACGGTGGATGGAGCGAGGAAATCAAGAAGGGGGGCGGCGCAGGCGCGCGCGCCCCGGGGCAAAGGACTGCGGTCAGCCGCCGAAGCTGTGCACCAGCACCAGCGCGATGGATGGGAAGGCCAGCAGCAGCACGATGCGGATCAGGTCCGACGCCAGGAAGGGCATCACGCCCTTGAAGGTCTCCACCAGCGGCACGTCCTTGGCCAGGCGGTTGATGATGAAGACGTTCATGCCCACCGGCGGGTGCACCAGGCCGATCTCCACCACCATCAGCGCCAGGATGCCGAACCACACGCTCTTGTCGGTGTCGGTCAGGCCGTGGAAGTCCAGGCCCATCACCATCGGGTAGAAGATCGGGATGGTCAGCAGGATCATGGCCAGCGAGTCCATCACGCAGCCCAGCAGGATGTAGATCACCAGGATGGCCACCATCACCACCATCGGGCTCAGGCCGCTGCCCTTGACCCAGGCGGCCAGCTCCACCGGCATCTGCGACAGCGCCAGCGCGGTGTTGAGCATGTCCGCCCCCAGCAGGACCAGGAAGATCATCGCGGTGGCATGGGCGGTGCCCAGTGCCGATTGCAGGATGCCCTGCAGCCGCATGCCCCCGGTGACCACCGCCAGCACGCCGCAGGCCGCTGCGCCGATGGCCGCTGCCTCGGTGGGGTTGGCCCAGCCGCCGTAGATGCCGACGATCACCACTGCGAACACCAGCAGCACCGGCAGCACCTGCGCCAGCGCCTTCAGCCGCTCGCTCCAGGGGGCACGTGGACCGGCGGGGCCGGCCTCCGGCTTGAGCGTGACGATCAGGCGCACCACGATCATGTAGCCGACCATGGCGATCAGGCCCGGCAGCACCGCGGCCATGAACAGCTTGCCGATGGACTCCTGCGTGAGGATGGCGTAGATCACCAGCGGCACCGACGGCGGGATCATGATGCCCAGCGTGCCGCCTGCGGCCAGTGCCCCGGTGGCCAGGCTGCCGGCGTAGCCGAAGCGTCTGAGCTCCGGCAGGGCCACCTGGCCCATGGTGGCCGCGGTGGCCAGCGACGAGCCGCAGATGGCGCCGAAGCCGGCGCAGGCGCCGATGGAGGCCATCGCGATGCCGCCGCGCAGGTGGCCCATGAAGGCGGCCACGAAGCGGAACAGCGCTGCGCTCAGCCCGCCGTGGGTGGCGAACTGGCCCATCAGCAGGAACATCGGGATGACGATCAGGTCGTAGTTCGACAGCCGCGCATAACCGACGTTCTTCCACATGCTCAACAGCGGCGTGACGCTGCCGCTCAGCCAGGCGTAGCCCAGCGACCCCATGGTGAACATCGCCACACCGATGGGCACCCGCAGCGCGAGCAGGGCCATCAGCAGCACGAAGATCAGCGTGCCCGCAGCGATGCCGCTCATGACTGAAGCTCCACCGTCGTGTTCGACGCACGGGCCAGGCGCAGGTGCACGCCGGCCTGGTAGAAGCCGGCCAGGGCCATCAGCGCCAGCCCCGGCAGCATCAGCGCCTGGGCGATCCACACCGGCCAGCCGAGGATGACGCTGGTCTCGCCGGACTCCTGCACCGTGAGCATGCCGGCGGCACCGCGCCAGCACAACGCGGCACCCATCAGGCCGAACAGCAGGGAGCCGAAGGCATCCAGGCCATGGTTGGCAGCAGGGCTCAGGCGCTGGGTGAAGAAGTCCACCTTCACATCCCCGCCGGCCAGGTGGCAGTAGGCAAAGAAGCAGGCGCAGGCGAAGGCCGCGCTCATCTGCAGCAGCTCCACATCACCCGGTACCGGGCTGGCGGCCAGTTTGCGGCCGGTGATGCTGACGATGCTCATGGTGACCAGCAGGACAAACACCAGTCCGCCCACAATGGACAGCAGTTTGCTGAGTGCGAGCAGGGCGCGGCCTGCTGGGCCGAAGCCGGCCGGGGCGCCCGTGTCCTGGGCACCCGGTAGGGGTTCTTGCATGGGAAGTCTCCGGCACGCCGCGAGGCTGCGGCGTGACCTTCACGGTCAGAGAACCAGGCGGGTTGGCCGTTCGGCCACCCGCCGGTGCGGGCCTGCAGCACAGGCCGGGAACCTGTGTCCCGCAGGGCTCCGGGCGGGTGCTTCAGCTCACTTGGCTGCAGTCTGGTGCTTGGCGATCAGCGCGCGGGCGTTGTCGTAGAGCTGTCGGCCGTTGTGGCCTTTGGCGCCGACCTCGGCGATCCAGCCGTCGATGATCGGCTGGCCGGCCTTCTTCCAGTGGGCGAGTTCGGCCGCCGGGATGACGTTGGTGGTGTTCTTCGCGGTGAGCTTCTTGCCCTCGGCGTCTGCGGCCAGGAAGACCTTGCCGATGTGGCCGGAGAAGGCCTGGCCGCTGTTGGCGTCGATCACCTTCTTCAGCTCGGGGCTGAGGCCTTCGTACCTGGCCTTGTTCATCACGAACATGAAGGTGGAGGTGTAGAAGGCGGGCTCGGCCGGATCGGTCTCGGAGTGGTACTTGACGATCTCCTGGATCTTCACCGACGGCACCACCTCGTAGGGCACCACCGCGCCGTCGATCACACCCTTGGCCAGGGACTCGCTGACGGCGGGCACCGGCATGGCCACCGGTGTGGCGCCCAGTGCAGCGAGGAACTTGTTGGTCTGGCGGGTGGGGGCGCGCACCTTCAGGCCCTTCAGGTCGGCCAGGGTGTTGACCGGCTTGCCCCGCATGTGGAACACGCCGTCGCCGTGCACGTGGAAGGCCAGTGGCTTGACGTCCTTGAACTCGGCCGTGTCGTGGGCCTGGATGTAGTCCCACAGCGCCTTGCTGGTGGCCTCCGGGTTCTGCATCATGAACGGCAGCTCGAACACCTCGGTCAGCGGGAAGCGCCCGGCGGTGTAGCCCGGCAGGGACCAGATCACGTCCACCACACCGTCGCGCACCTGGTCGAACAGCTGCGGCGGCGTGCCGCCGAGCTGCATCGACGGGTAGATCTGGCACTTCAGCTTGTTGGCAGACTCCTTGGCGATCTTGTCGCACCAGGGCTGAATGAACATGGTGTTGGCATAGGAGCCGGCCGGCAGGAAGTGGTGCACCTTCAGGGTGACGGCTTCCTGGGCCTGGGCGCCCCCGCTGAACAGGCCGGTCAGGGCCAGGCCGAGCAGGCTGCGGCGAGCAAAACGGATCATGTGAGTCTCCTCGTTGGACGGTGCGAAGACCTTGGTGGACCAGGGTTGATACAGCGCAAGGACAACGGGAGCGGAGTCTAGGAAGCGAAGCTCCCGGCCAGAAGATGCCGCAACCGTGCATGCGATAACCATTGGTTATCATCGGCCGCATGAAACTGTCTTCCCTCAACGCACTGATCGCCGCGGTGGAGGAGGGCAGCCTGCGCAGTGCGGCGCGCCGGGTGGGCCTGTCCCAGCCGGCGTTGACCAAGCTGGTGCGTGAGCTGGAGCGGGAGCTGTCGACGCGGCTGCTGGAGCGTTCCTCCACCGGCGTGATCCCCACCGCGCAGGGCCGGGTGCTGTACGAGCGCGCCCGCGCCGCCACCCGGGAGCTGGACCATGCGGTGGAGCAGATCGAGCAGCTGGGCGGGCGCATGGTGGGTGAGCTCAGCATCGGCGCGGTGCCGCTGGCGGTGCTGCTGCTGGTGCCGGAGGCGCTGCGCACCTTCGGGCAGGAGTTCCCGCACATCGGCCTGCGCATCCTGGAGGAGCTCTACATCGCCCAGCTCACCAACCTGCGCACCGGGGTGGTGGACGTGGCGCTGGGGCCGATCCCGCCCGGGCTGACGCCGGGTGAATTCCATGTCGAGCCGCTGATGCCGGCCTCCATGGTGGTGGTGTGTCGCCGCGGCAGCCGCTGGGCACGCTGCCGCAGCCTGGAGGAGCTGGCCGAGGCGCGCTGGGTCTACACCAGCGTGGGCGGCTCCACCGGCTATGCCGCGATGCTCTTCACCGCCCATGGCCTGGTGCCGCCACCGGCGGCGGCGGTGGTCAACTCCACGCTGGGCCTGCTGTCGCTGATCGGCAGCAGCGACCATGTGGGCCTGATGCCGCAGGCCATCATGGCCCACCCGCTGGCGGGCCAGTTCCTGCAGGTGATTCCCGTCAGCGACGGCGGCCTGCAGTTGAGCATCGGCGCCATCACCAAGCCCGACACCCTGCTCAAGCCAGCGGTGCGGCATTTCCTGGCCCACCTGCACCGGGCGGCGCACCAGGTCTCGCGCAACGGGCTGGAGCCGGGAGAGGGTCCAGGCCCCCGAGTGTCCTGACCCTCATCTCCAGTTCCTGACGGCAATGAGGAGCGGCACCGTCATTCCCGCGAAGGCGGGAATCCAGTTCGACCCCTCCGACGGCTGCAGACGCCATCGACGTCATTTCCGCGAAGGCGGGAATCCAGCGGTTCGGTTCACATCCAGGTGCGCAGGGGCGCTCGCGCCCCGGGCCTTCCTGCGCGCGGCGGGCTGCCCGTCCGCCTCACAGGCCTGGCGCACCGCCTCGCACAGGCGGGCCAGGTCGGCGCTGCTGTCCGACTGGCGAGTCGTCATCAACATCGGCGACACCACGCCACCATCGCTGACGGGGCGGTAGACCACGTCGTCGCGCTTGAGGCGCTGCACCGAGCGCGGCACCAGGGACACACCGATGCCCGCGGCCACCAGCCCGACCGCCGTCTGCAGGCCGTTGGTCTCGAAGGTGCGGGTGGCCGGGCAGCCGCGCACGCGGAACTGCGCCAGCACCTGGTCGGCAAAGCTGGGCCGCGGCTGGGCGGGGTAGAGGATGACGGTCTGGGCGGCCAGCTCCGCCAGCGACAGCGTGCGCTGCGCCGCCAGCTCGCCGCCGGCGGGCAGCACCGCCACCAGCGGTTCTTCCTCGATCAGCGTGTTCACCAGGCCCTCGGCCTCGATGGCCACGCGGCCGAAGCCCACGTCAATGCGCCGCGCCTGCAGTGCCTCGGCCTGCTGCACGGAGGTGAGCTCCGACAGCGTGACGTCGATGTCCGGATGTTCGGCCATGAAACCCTGGATGGCCTTGGGCAGCGCGCCATAGAGCATCGAGGGCACGAAGCCCACGCCGATCCAGCGCCGCCGCCCCTCGCCCAGGCGCTGGGTGGCCCGGGCCACCTCCTGCACCCGCGCCAGGATCTGGCTGGACTGCTCGTAGAAGAAGGCCCCGGCGCGGGTCAGCGCCAGCGGGCGGGCGCTGCGGTCGATCAGCAGCACCCCCAGTTCATCCTCCAGCTGCTGGATCTGGCGCGACAGCGGCGGCTGGGCGATGTGCAGTTGCTCGGCGGCGCGGGTGAAGTTGAGCGTCTCGGCGAGCGCCTCGAAATAGCGCAGATGTCGAAGTTCCAACGATACCTCACAGGTATGGTGAGAGAGCCAAACGATATTGGACACCCCCGGAAGGCCGATGGGAAGATGAATTCATGCCGGGCCGATGAGCCGGTTCCTGAGGAGACACGAGATGAGCTACGAGCCGAATGCCCCGATATCCCGCCGCCGCCTGCTGCAGGCTGCCCCAGCCGCCGCCGCATCCGCTGCGTCGCTGCATGCTCCCTGGGTATGGGGGCAGGGTGCCGGCACGATCAAGATCGGCTACGTCAGCCCGCTCACCGGCCCGCTGGCCGCCTTTGCCGAGCCGGACAAGTTCACCCTCGAACAGGTCAGGAAGGCCACCGCCGGCGGCATCGTGCTGGGCGGCAGGAAGTACGCGGTGGAGATCGTCTACAAGGACTCGCAGTCCAACCCCAACAAGGCCGGCTCGGCCGCGGCCGAATTGATCACCCGCGACAAGGTGGACCTGGTGATCGCCTCGGCCACCCCCGCCACGGTGAACCCGGTGGCCGACCAGTGCGAGCTCAACGGTGTGCCCTGCATCACCAACGACGCGCCCTGGCAGCCCTGGTTCTTCGGCCGCAAGGGCGATCCGAAGAAGGGCTTCGAGTGGACCTACCACTTCTTCTGGGGCCTGGAGGACATCATCGGCGCCTTCGCCGGCGTGTGGAGCCAGTTGGGCAGCAACAAGACGGTGGGCGCGCTGTGGCCCAACGACGAGGACGGCAACGCCTGGGGCGACGCCCAGATTGGCTTCCCGCCGACGCTGGCGGCCAAGGGCTTCAAGGTGGTGGACCGCGGGCGCTTCCAGTCGCCCATCAACGACTTCTCCAGCTTCATTGCCGAGTTCAAGAAGCGCAACGTCGAGATCGTCACCGGCGTGGTGCCGCCGCCGGACTTCGCCAACTTCTGGAACCAGGCCGGCCAGCAGGGCTTCAAGCCGAAGGCTGTCACTGTGGCCAAGGCCACCGAATTCCCGGCTGCGATCGCTGCCTTCGGGGACCGCGCCGAGGGTCTGACGGTCGAGTTGATGTGGAGCCCGGGGCACCCGTTCAAGTCGACCCTGACCGGCCTGTCCTCCAGGGACCTGGCTGCGGCCTACACCGCCGCCACCGGCCGGCCCTGGATGGTCACGCTGGGCTTCAAGCAGGCGCTGTTCGAAGTGGCGCTGGACGTGCTCAAGCGCGCCAAGGAGCGCAGCCCGGAGGCCATCCGGGATGCGATCGCCGGCACCAACCTGGCGACCACCGTCGGCCCCATCAACTTCAAGACCGGCCCGGTGCCCAACGTCAGCAAGACGCCACTGGTGGTGGGCCAATGGAAGAAGGCGGGCAAGGGCCACGAGCTGCTGATCGTGGACAACACCCTGGCGCCGAGCATCCCGAAACAGGCCGCCGTCGAGGCGATCAAGTACGCCTGATGCACCCCGAGACCTCGTGAGCACGAACGCCCTCCTGACGCTGACCGCGGTCAGCAAGCGCTACGGCGCCCTGACGGTGACCGACAACATCTCTCTGTCGGTGACCGCGGGTGAGACGCTGGGCATCCTCGGCCCCAACGGCGCCGGCAAGACCACGCTGTTCAACCTGATCTCAGGTGACGTGAAGGCCGACGCCGGGCGGGTCGAGTACGAGGGTCGGGACATCACCGGCCTGGCCCCGCACCAGCGCTGCCGCGCCGGCATCGGCCGCAGCTACCAGGTGCCACAGCCCTTTGGCCACATGACGGTGTTCGAGAACCTGGTCACTGCCGCCTGCTTCGGTGGGGGCCAGAACGAGCACGAGGCCTGGCACACCGCGGTGGAGGTGCTGGAGAAGACCGACCTGACGGCCCACGCCAACCAGCCCGCCGGTGGCCTGACGCTGCTCAACCGCAAGCGCCTGGAGCTGGCCCGGGCGCTGGCCACCCGGCCGCAACTGCTGCTGCTCGACGAAATCGCCGGTGGGCTCACGGAGCACGAGGCCCAGGAGCTGGTGGCCGAGCTGCGCCGCATCAAGGCCGAGGGGGTGACGATGGTCTGGATCGAGCATGTCGTGCACGCGCTGCTGTCGATCGCCGACCGGCTGTTCGTCATCAACTTCGGCGCCAAGCTGGCCGAGGGGCTGCCGGCCGACGTGATGGCCAACGAGGACGTGCGCCGCGTCTACATGGGGATGGAAGCATGAGCCAGCCGCTGGTTGAAACCACCGGGCTGACCGCCCACTACGGCGATGCGCAGGCGCTTTACGGCATCGACTTCCGCCTGAATGCCGGTGAGCTGCTGGCCATCATCGGCGCCAACGGTGCGGGCAAGAGCACCTTCCTGAAGTCGCTCACCGGGCTGGTGCCGGTCCAGCGCGCGTCGGTGCGCTTCCAGGGCCAGGCCATCGGCGGGCTGCCGCCCGGCGAGATCGTGCGGCGCGGGCTGGCGATGGTGCCGGAGGGCCGGCGGCTCTTCCCCAGCCTCAGCGTCGAGGAGAACCTGCTGATGGGTGGGTTGGCCAAGCGCCCAGGGCCATGGAACCTGAAGCGGCTGTACGGCATGTTCCCGATCCTGGAGGAAAAGCGCCGCAACCCCTCGGGTGCGCTGTCGGGCGGTCAGCAACAGATGGTGGCCATCGGCCGCGCGCTGATGAGCAACCCGCAGGTGCTGCTGTGCGACGAACTGTCGCTGGGGCTGGCGTCCATCATCATCCGCGAGATCTATGCCGCGCTGCCCACCATCGCGGCCGAGGGCATGAGCATCGTGGTGGTGGAGCAGGACGTCAGCCTCGCGCAGAGCGTGTCGCAGCGCGTCTACTGCTTTCAGGAAGGGCGAGTCTCGCTGGAAGGTGAGAGCCGACGGCTCAGCCGCGAGCAGATCAGCCAGGCCTATTTTGGCGTTTGAAGCCGCAGGTTCACCATGTTTGAAGTCCTCATCCAGGGCCTGCTGCTCGGCGGCCTGTACTGTCTGTTTGCCCAGGGGCTGTCGGTGATGTTCGGCGTCATGCGCCTGACCAACATCGCCCAGGGCGATTTCATCGTCATGGCGGCCTTTGCTGCGATCGCCCTGTCCAGCGCCATCGGCGGTGGTGCCTTCTGGGTGGCGCTGCTGCTGTTGCCACTGAGCTTCGGCGTCGGCTGGCTGCTGCAGCGCCAGGTGCTCAACAGCACGCTGGGGCGCGACCCGCTGCCTTCGCTGGTGGTCACCTTCGGCCTGTCGATCGTGGTGCAGAACGCGCTGCAGGAGGTCTTTTCGGCCGACCCGCGTTCACTGCCCACCGATGGGCTCAACACCCAGAGCTTCGATCTGGCGGGCCTGACCATCGGTGTCTTGCCGCTGCTGATCCTGGTCGCGGCCGTGTTCAGCACGCTGGCGCTGCAGCTGATCTTCGAGCGCACGGCACTGGGCCGCTCCTTCCGCGCGGTGTCGGACGACCGCGACATCGCCCAGCTGATGGGGCTGGATGCGAACCGGGTGTTTGCCCTGGCCACTGGCCTGGCCTTCGTGCTGATCGCACTGGCCGGCCTCTTCCAGGGCATGCGCACCACGGTGGCGCCGGCCGACGGGCCGATGCTGCTGATCTTTGCCTTCGAGGCCGTGATCATCGGCGGCATGGGCTCCTTCTGGGGCACCTTCATCGGTGCGGCGGTGCTGGGGATGACCCAGCAGATCGGTTTCACCTTCGACCCCGGCTGGGGCCTGTGGTTTGGCCACCTGGTGTTCCTGGCCGTGCTGGTGGTGCGGCCGCAGGGACTGTTCCCCAAGACCCAAGGCTGACCGAGGCACATCGAGATGACCACGACTTCCTTTCAGGTGATCCGCAGCAGCCGCAGCAGCACGCTGGCGCTGATCGGCGCGGCCGTGTGGCTGGTGTTTTCCGCCTTGCTGCCGCTGTGGGGCGACACCGCGCTGCTGCGCGAGTTCGTCGAGTTCTCCTGCTACTTCATCTTCGCGATGATGTGGAACCTGCTGGCCGGCTATGGCGGCATGGTCTCGGTGGGGCAGCAGGCCTTCTTCGGCCTGGGCGGCTACGTGATGCTGGCGCTGGGCAACTTCTGGGGCGTCAATCCCTTCGTGGCGATCCCGCTGGCGGCACTGGCCACCGCGGTGGTGGCGGTGCCGGTGTCCTGGATCGCCTTCCGGCTGCAGGGCGGCTACTTCGCCATCGGCACCTGGGTGATCGCCGAGGTGTTCCGCCTGACCATCGCCAACATCCCGGCGGTGGGCGGCGGCTCGGGCACCAGCCTGACCGCGCTGCGCGGCATCGACCGCACGCTGCGCATGAATGTGACCTACTGGATCGCGCTGGCCTGCGTGGCCGCCTGCATCGGCGGGGTGTACCTCTTCCTGCGCAGCAAGGAGGGCCTGGCGCTGCAGGCCATCCGCGACAACGAGCGGGCCGCCGAGAGCCAGGGCATCGCGGTGGGCCGCATGAAGCTTGCGGTCTACGTGGTCGCGGCACTGGGCTGCGGCCTGGCCGGGGCGCTGTACTTCGTCGGCAACATCCGCATCAGCCCGGACGCCGCCTTCGGCGTCAACTGGACGGCCTTTGCGATCTTCATCGTCGTCATCGGTGGCATCGGCCGCATCGAGGGGCCGATGGTCGGCGCGGTGCTGTTCTGGCTGCTGAACAAATTCTTTGCCGACTACGGCACCTGGTACCAGATGGGCCTGGGCCTGCTGGCGGTGGTGGTGGTCATGCGCTTCAAGCAGGGCCTGTGGGGTTGGGTGCACAGCCGCTGGGGGCTGACGCTGTTCCCCACGCAGCGGCTGCTGCGGCTGACGTCCCCGGCCACCCCCAACCCGATACCCGCTTCCACAGCCACCCCCGCCACCCCTGTGGTCGGTGCGGCCCAGGCCTGACCGGTTTTTTCAACGAAGGAGACATGACATGGCACTCACCGGCGTGATCCGCCCTGGCCACTGCCAGCTGCGCGTGCTGGACCTCGAAGAGTCCGAACGCTTCTACACCGACGTGATGGGGCTCAAGCCCATGGGGCGCGATGCCTCCGGCCGCTCCTACTTCAAGTGCCTGGACGAGCTGGACCACCACAGCCTGATCCTGCGCCAGGCGCCCAAGGCCGGCATGGACTTCTACGCCTTCAAGGTGCTGGACGAGGCCACACTGACCCAGTTCGAGAAGGACCTGAACGCCCACGGCGTGGCCACCGAACGCATCCCTGCCG
Source organism: Pseudomonadota bacterium (assembly GCA_963205115.1). GTDB lineage: Bacteria > Pseudomonadota > Gammaproteobacteria > Burkholderiales > Burkholderiaceae_C > Rubrivivax. Next base: position 14,382 of record CAUJHV010000041.1, read on the forward strand.
GTGAGCTGCTGGAGACCGGCGAGCGCGTGCGCTTCACCGCGCCCACCGGCCATGTCTTCGAGCTCTACGCCACCAAGACGATGGTGGGCAACGGCCTGGGCTTCGACGCGCCGGAGGCGATCATCGAGGGCCGCCGTGGCATCTCCCCGCTGCGCCTGGACCACTGGCAGATCCACGGCCCGGACCTGGACGGCAGCCGCGACCTGTTCACCCAGGTGCTGGGCTTCAAGGTGGTCGAGCGCATCAAGCTCGAAGACGGCGAGACGGACGTGGCCGTGTGGCTGTCCTGCTCGAACAAGGCGCACGACATCGCCTTCGTGCGCGATGAGCGCGCCAACACGCTGCACCACGCCTCCTACCTGCTGGAGACCTGGGAGCAGGTGCTCAAGGCGGCGGACATCATCACCGTTCACCGCGTGTCGATGGACATCGGCCCTTTGCGCCACGGCATCACCCGCGGCACCACGATCTACGCCTTCGACCCCTCGGGCAACCGCTTCGAGACCTTCTGCGGCGGCTACGCCTACTACCCCGACATGCCGGTGATCACCTGGCCGGTCGAGGAGATGGGCCGCGCGGTTTTCTATCACACGCGCCAATTGAATGAGCGCTTCCTCAGTGTCGTGACCTGAGCGTCACCGCCTCCGGCCGCCGGAGCCCCCGGGCTTCGGCGCCGCTGCCTTCCATTCCCCCGATCTGCCGATCCCCATGACCGACCTTTCCCCCGACGCCCTCTGCGACGCCCTGGGCGACGAACTCTACCGCGCCCTGCGCAGCGCCACGCCCATCGATCCGCTGACCACGCGCCACCCGGAGCTGGGCGTCGAGCAGGCCTACCGCATCCAGGAGCGGCTGATGCTGCGGCGCCAGCAGGACGGCGAGCGCATCGTCGGCAAGAAGATCGGCGTGACGTCCAAAGCGGTGATGAACATGCTGGGCGTGCACCAGCCCGACTTCGGCTGGCTCACCGATGCCATGCTGGTGCACCAGGGGGATGTGATCGACCTGTCCACGATGATCCAGCCCAAGGCCGAGGGCGAGATCGCCTTCCTGCTCAAGCGCGACCTGATGGGCCCGGGTGTGGGTGTGGCCGACGTGCTGGCCGCCACCGAGTGCGTGATGCCCTGCTTCGAGATCGTCGACTCGCGCATCCACGACTGGAAGATCGGCATCGTCGACACCGTGGCCGACAACGCCTCCTGCGGTGCCTTCGTGCTGGGCAGCCAGGCGGTCAGCCCGTACGACATCGACCTCTTCACCTGCGGCATGGTGCTGGAGCGCAATGGCGAGGTCTTCGCCACCGGCTCCGGCGCAGCCGCGCTCGGCTCGCCGCTGAACGCGATGGCCTGGCTGGCCAACACCCTCGGTCGCCTGGGCGTGCCGCTCCAGGCCGGCGAGGTGGTGCTCTCCGGTGCCCTGGCCGCGATGGCGCCGGTGCGCCCGGGTGACCAGTTCCGCATGGCCGTTGGTGGCCTGGGCGACTGCTCAGTGCGCTTTGGTTGATCCCCGTCTTCCCACTCTGTCATTGCCCGACCCATGGCCCTGAACGCCGACACCATTGCCGCGCTGGCCGAGCGCCTCGAAGCCTGCCAGCTTGAGGTGCGCGACACCCACAAGATCACCGACGACTTTCCGGAGATGGACTTCCAGGACGCCTACGCGGTGCAGGCCGAGCTGCTGCGCCGCAAGCTGGCGCGCGGGCGCAAGCTCGCGGGCCTGAAGGCCGGCCTGACCTCGTTTGCCAAGATGAAGCAGATGGGTGTCACCTCCCCGGTCTTCGGCTTCATGACCGACGACTACCTCGTACCGCACGGTGGCGAGGTGACCACCGCCGAGCTCATCCACCCCAAGGTGGAGCCGGAGATCGCCTTTGTGCTGAAGAAGGCGCTCACTGGCCCGGGCTGCCACATCGGCGCCGTGCTGGAGGCCACCGAGTTCGTTCTGCCCGGCATCGAGGTGATCGACAGCCGCTACCGCGACTTCAAGTTCGACCTGAAGAGCGTGATCGCCGACAACACCTCGGCCGCGCGCTTCGTGGTCGGCGGCCAGCCGCTGCGCCCCTGCGGCATCGACCTGCGCACTGTCGGCATCGTGATGGAAAAGAACGGCGAGCCGGTGGCCTTTGGCGCCGGCGCCGCCGTGGTGGGCCACCCCGCCACCGCGATCGCGATGCTGGCCAACCACCTGGGCGCGCGCGGCGAGTCCATCCCCGCCGGCACGCTGATCCTCTCCGGCGGCATCACCGAGGCCGTCTCTGTGGCCGCGGGCGACCACGTCGCGCTGCACGTCCAGGGCATGGGCAGCACCAGCCTGCGCTTCTTCTGAATACAAAGCTCCCCAGCTTCGACCGCCACGAACCCCGAATCCCCAAGGAGATCGTCATGCCGTTCGCCCAGATTTACATGATCGAAGGCCGCACCGAAGACCAGAAGCGCGCCGTCATCGAAAAAGTCAGCGCCGCCCTGGTGGACGCCACCGGCGCCCCGAAGGAAGCCATCCGCGTCTGGATCCAGGAGGTGCCCAAAACCAACTGGGGCATCGCCGGCCAGACTGCCAAAGATTTGGGACGGTGACCATGATGACGAACAAAATCAAGTGCGCCCTGATCGGCCCCGGCAACATCGGCACCGACCTGCTGGCCAAGCTCCAGCGCAGCCCGGTGCTCGAGCCGGTGTGGATGGTGGGCATCGACCCCGAATCCGACGGCCTCAAACGCGCCCGCGAGATGGGCATCAAGACCACCGCCGAGGGCGTGGACGGGCTCGTCCCGCACATGAAGGCCGACGGCGTGCAGATCGTCTTCGACGCCACCTCGGCCTACGTGCACGCCGA
>CAUJHV010000042.1 GCA_963205115.1 Pseudomonadota bacterium
CCGAGCGCGGCCGAGGATGCGGCAGTGGCTGCCGGTGCCGGCGTGGATGTGCGCAGCCTGCGTGCCGCGTGGGACGCCATCGTCAACGAGACCCTGACCGAGGCCACCCTGGTGCGTCCGCAGGTTCGCGGCTACGTGCCCGAAGGCAAGCACGGGCGTCATTCCGAGCACCTGGGCTACCTGCTCGGCGAGATGCAAGGCCTGGCCCGCGCCCACCCGGGCGCCACCTGGTAAGGCGGAGACCATGAGCACAGTCGTGGAACAGGTCTGGGCGACCCTGGCGCATCTGACCGACCCGGAGATCCCGGTGGTGACCCTGCGCGAGCTGGGCATCCTCCGGGATGTCACCGAAACGCCGGACGGGGTGGAGGTGGTCATTACCCCCACCTATACCGGCTGCCCGGCCATGGGGCAGATCGAGGATGACGTCAGGGGGGCGTTGGACAAGGCCGGCATTGCGGCCCGCGTCATCACCCGTCTGGCCCCGGCCTGGACCACTGACTGGATCAGCGCCGAAGGCCGCGAGAAGCTGCGCCGCTACGGCATCGCCCCGCCCGGCGCCTGCGCCGATGCACAACCCATTCACCTGGTCGCGCGCGGCATCACCTGCCCGCGCTGCGACAGCGCCCAGACCGAACGCCTGTCGGCCTTCGGCTCGACCGCCTGCAAGTCCCTCTACCGCTGCCTGAGCTGCCGCGAACCCTTCGAGCACTTCAAGCCCATCTGAGCCAGCCCATCCGAGAGCCTGTCCGTCATGATCCATTTCCACTCCCTGCGCGTGAGCGAGATCCGCCGCGAGACCGACGACGCCGTGGCCGTGAGCTTCGAGGTGCCCGAGGCGCTGAAGGACAGCTTCCGCTTCGAGCCCGGCCAGTACCTGACGCTCAAGCGCGGCACGGGCCCGGACGAGGCACGCCGCTCGTATTCGATCTGCGCGGCGCCCGGCGAGGCGCTGCGCGTAGGTGTGCGGCGCGTGCCGCGCGGCCTGTTCTCGCCCTGGATGACGGGCGTGCTCCAGGTGGGCGATACGCTGGACGTGATGGAGCCGCAAGGCCGCTTCGGCCAGGTGCTGGCGAAGGCCGCTCCGGCGCATGTGCTGCTGATCGCCGGCGGCAGCGGCATCACGCCCATCCTGTCGATCCTGCGCACCTTGCTGGCGCAGAACGACCGCACGCGCTGCACGCTGCTGTACGGCAACCGCAACGCCGCCTCGACGATGTTCAAGGAAGAGATCGAGGACCTGAAGAACCTGCACCTCACGCGGCTGGCGCTGCACCCGGTGTTTTCGCGTGAGCAGGTGGACTCGCCGCTCTACTCCGGACGCCTGGACCGCGAGCGGCTGTTGCGCTTCCTGGGCACGCTGATCGACCCTTCGGACGTCGACCAGGCCTTCATCTGCGGCCCGCACGCGATGAACGACGAGGCCGAGGCCGCGCTGCGTTCGGCCGGCATCGCGCCCGAGCGCATCCACGTCGAGCGTTTCGGCCTGCCGCCGGGCCATGTCGACAGCCCCGCAGTGCACCAGCCGCAGCCCGGCGACGCCGACGCGGCGCAGGTCACCCTGGTGCGCGATGGTCTGACGCGCGAATTTTTCTTCCGCAAGGGCGACCCCAGCATCCTGGACGCCGCGGTGCGCGAGGGCCTGGACGTGCCCTTCTCCTGCAAGAGCGGCGTCTGCGCGACCTGCCGCGCCAAGCTGCTCGAAGGCCAGGTGCGCATGGACCGCAACTTCGCGCTGGAGAAATCCGACCTCGAGGCCGGCTTCATCCTCACCTGCCAGGCGCACCCGACGACGGACCGGGTGGTCGTGTCCTTCGACGAGCGCTAAGCGCAGGCTGCATGGCCCGTCCCCGCGCCGCCACCTACGACGACCAGCGCGGCCAGATCCTCCAGGCTGCCGCTGCGCTGTTTGCGCAGCGCGGCTATACCGCTGCGACGATGAACGAGGTGGCGCTGGCCAGCGGCGTGTCCAAGGCCACGCTGTACCACTACTTCACCGACAAGCACCAGCTGCTCTCGCACATCACCAACGACCACGTTCAGCGGCTCGAGGCCCTGGTCGTGGCCGTGCGCCAGCAGCGGCTGCCGCCGCCCGAGCACCTGCGCGAGTTGATCCTGCGTTTCATGCAGGCCTATGCCGGCTCTGAACACGCGCACCGTGTGCTCACCGAGGATGTGCGCTTCCTGGCCCCTGCGGTCCGCGGCGCGGTCGAGGACGCGCAGCGCCGCGTGGTGCAGGCCTATGCCGAGGCCGTGGCCGCCGTGCGGCCGGACCTCGGCCCGGTGCTGCACAAGCCGCTGGCCATGCTGCTGTTCGGCATGATCAACTGGACCTTCACCTGGCTGCGGCCGGAAGGCCAGCTCACGCACGAGGCGCTGGCGCCGGTGGTGGTGGAGCTCTTCCTGGGCGGGCTGGCGGCCGTGTCGGCGCGTTAAGCTTCGACGCTTCCCTGACGACGTCTTCCGCTGCCATGTCCACCCCGCTGCGACTGATTTCCTCGATGGCCACGCGCCAGGTGCTCGACGAGTCCCTGGCCGCCTACACCGCACACAGTGGCCAAGCCGTGCAGGCGGAGTCCGTGGGCGGGGTGGATGCCGCTCGGCGCGTGGCGGCCGGCGAAGCCTTCGACGGCGTGGTGCTGGCCGCCAATGCCATCGACACATTGATCGCCTCGGGCCGGGCGCTGTCGCCGCGTGTGGACTGGGTGCGTTCGGGGGTTTATGTCGCCGTACGCGCCGATGCGCAGAAGCCGGCGATCGGCAGCGAAGACGCGGTGCGTGCCGCCGTGCTGGCCGCCACAGGCGTCGGCTTTTCCACCGGCCCCAGTGGCGTGCACCTGGCCAAGCTCTTCGAACGCTGGGGCATCGCAGCCGCCCTTCAGGACCGCATCGTGCAGGCGCCTGCGGGCGTGCCCGTCGCGCGGCTGCTGGCCGAAGGCCGCGTGTCGCTGGGTTTCCAGCAGCTCAGCGAACTCCTGAACGCGCCAGGCATCCAGATCCTCGGCCCCTTGCCCGATGCGATCCAGATCGTCACGACCTTCTCGGGCGCGGTCTGCGCCACGGCTGCCGATCCCCAACGCGTGCGCGCCTTGCTGGACTGGCTGTCCTCGCCGGCCACGGCGCCAGCGGTTCGCCGGCAGGGCATGGAGCCGGCCTGAGCGCAGCGGGCGCGCAGCCCGCGCACCAGGCGCTCAGTCGGGACTCGTCGACAGGCGCTCGATCCGGTTGCGCAGGGCTTGCCACAGGCTGGGCCACACCGAGCGGTCGTCGCCGGCCGCCGAGGACTCGAGGTAGTGCGCCATGTTCGCCATCCGCGGATGGCCCAGCATGCGCAGCACGGTCTTCAGGCTGTGGGCCACGCGGCGCAGGGCCGCACCGTCACCGCGCTGCAGCGCGGCGTCACCGTCCTGCAGATCCTGCAGGAACTGCCGCTTCGATTGCTGCAGCATCACGGCGAACAGCGCGGCATCGCCTTCGAAATAGCGCTCCACGGCGTCCGCACGTGCCTCGGGAGAGCCGTCGGGTGGTCCTTGCGGCTCAGGCGGCGCAGGACCTGTTGCGTGGTTCATGTGTCTTCAGCCCGACGCGGAGCCGGCACGCGGTGCGGCCCAGCGGGCCAGCAGCGGCGGCAGTTCCGCCACCAGTCGTGACTTGTGGATGACCGGCAGGCCCTGCAGCGCAAAGTCGAAGGGCCCCCGCTGATCCGCGTCCAGCGAGGTCACGACGATCAGCGACATGCGCTTGAACTGCGGATGCGAGCGCAGGCTGGTGATCAGGGTCGCGCCATCGATGCCCGGCAGCAGGATGTCGACGATCAGGATGTCGGGGTCGAGGCGCCCGGCCATCGCCAGGCCACCGATGCCGTCGTGGGCCACGTGCACGTCGGCATGGGGCAGATGCTGCTTGACGAGCAGGCTCACGAGGTTCTGGTAGTGCGCCGAATCTTCGATGAGCAGCACGCGCCAGGGCACGCCACCGGGCTCGCCGGCCGGGTCGGCGGGCCGTTCAGCGGCCGCCGAGTGGCGCCGGTCGATCCAGGCCTGAAGGGACACACGCGAAATCCGGCGGTGGCCGCCGGGCGTCTTCCAGGCTTCCAGTTCGCCCCGGTCGACCATCAACTGCACCGAGCGCACTGCCAGGCCCAGCAGGCGGGCTGCTTCGATCGTCGAACAATCGGAAGGGGGCGAGTTGCCGTCTCGCGCGGGTGGAGCCATCAGGCAATTCTGCCGAATTGCCCGGCCTGTGCGAACCATTTCCCTTGATTTGCAATCGATAACAGTGATAAGCGCCGGACGGGCCAACGGCACACATGCAAATGTCCATCCGCGGCGATTTGCGAGATTCACGGCATTTGGGCCACAGACAAGTCAAGTCCACCGGCCCGCTATGCCGTCAGGAAGCCCTATTTCGTGACATTTTTCACATGTTTCAATTGGTATCTTTAGTGTGCGAAATTGCTGAAACTGCTGAAAGCGAGCGTTTTTTTGGTGCCGAACGAGGTCGATGTTTTTTGCCGCCCTTTGTGGCGTAAGTGAGACGTTAGGCGGTGGTGGCAGGCAGGCTTTATGTCCCGGCTGCCGAGATGGCCGCGGCAATGGCCTCGCCCATCTGCGTGGTCGACGCCGTGCCGCCGAGGTCACCCGTTCGCGGTCCGTCGACCAGTACCCGTTCGATGGCCGCCAGCATCGCATCGTGCGCGTCACGGTGGCCCAGGAAGTCCAGCATCATTGCGGCCGACCAGATCATGGCCACCGGGTTGGCGATGTTGCGGCCGTAGATGTCCGGCGCGGAGCCGTGTACCGGCTCGAACAGGCTGGGGCCTGTGCGCTCGGGCGGGAGAGTGGCGCTGGGCGCGATGCCGATGGTGCCGGTGCAGGCCGGGCCCAGGTCCGACAGGATGTCGCCGAAGAGGTTGGTGGCGGCCACCACATCGAAGCGCTGCGGCTGCAGCACGAAGCGCGCGGCCAGGATGTCGATGTGTTGCTTGTCCCAGGTGATGTCCGGGAAGCGCGCAGCAGCTTCGGCGGCGCGTTCGTCCCACCAGGGCATGGAGATGGCGATGCCGTTGCTCTTGGTGGCCACGGTCACGTGCTTGCGCGCGCGGCCGCGTGCCAGGTTGAAGGCGTAGTTCAGGAGCCGCTCGCTGCCATGCCGCGTGAAGACGCTTTCCTGCAGCACGAACTCGCGCGCGGTGCCGCCGAACATCACGCCGCCCACGCTGCTGTACTCGCCCTCGGTGTTCTCGCGCACGATCATCATGTCGATGTCGCCGGGTTTGCGGTTCGCCAGCGGGCAGGGCACGCCGGGCATCAGCCGGGCCGGGCGCAGGTTGATGTACTGGTCGAACTCGCGCCGGAAGCGCAGCAGGCTGCCCCACAGCGAGATGTGGTCCGGCACCGTGGCCGGCCAGCCCACCGCGCCGAAGAGGATGGCGTCCTGGCCTTCGAGCTGTGCCTTCCAGTCGTCCGGCATCATCTGGCCGGTCTTGGCGTAGTAGTCGCAGCTGGCCCATTCGATGGGCGTGGTGTCCAGCGTCAAGCCGAAACGGCGTGCCGCCGCGTCCAGCGCGCGCAGGCCCTCGGGCATCACTTCCTTGCCGATGCCGTCGCCGGGAATCACGGCGATCTTCAGTGTCTTGCTCATGGATATCCTGGGTAGGGGTGGGTGTCGGAAATCAGCGGGCGTGGCCGGTCAGTTCGACGCGGGCGCGGCCGGCGGATACAGGCCACGCACGCGGCCCATCAGCCGCGTCAGGCCGAGGATGGCGTCCACGGCCGGCGTGGGGACCTCGATCCGCTGCGCGATCTCGTGCACGGCGCCCACGATGGCATCCAGCTCGATCGGGCGAGCGGCTTCGACGTCCTGCAGCATCGAGGTCTTGAAGGCACCCAGCCGGCGCGTCACCGCATTGCGGTCCTGCGGCGTCTGGTCGACGGGGCAGCCGATGCGTGCGCCGACCGCGGCGGCTTCCTGCATCGCCTGGGCGCAGAAGTCGCGCACCAGCGGGTCGTCCAGCAGCTGGTCGATGGTGGCGCCGGTGAGCGCGCTGATGGGGTTCATGGTCAGGTTGCCCCACAACTTGTACCAGATGTCGCGCCGCACATCGGCGCTGTGCGTGGGCTCGAATCCGGCCTGCGCCAGCATATCGGCCAGCTGCTGCACACGCGCGCTGCGCCCGCCGCGGGGCTCGCCGACGATCAGGCCCTGGCCCATCTTGTGCAATACCAGCCCGGGCTGCGGCGACGAGCAGCTGATGTGCACGACGCAGCCGATGACTTGTGCGGCCGGCAGCACGCGGGCGATGCCACCGCCGGGATCCACGCTGTCCAGCGGTCGGCCCTCGAATCCCGGTAGGCCGTCGCAGAACCACCAGGGCACGCCGTTCATCGCAGGCAACACCAGGGTGTGCGGCCCGATCAGCGGCGCCAGCGTGGGCGCCAGCGCCGGCAGCGCCGGGCCCTTGACGGTGATCACCACCAGGTCCTGCACGCCCAGGTCGGCGGGCTGGTCGCTGGCCACGGCCGGCGCCTGCAGCAGCGTGTCGCCCGACTGCACGCGCCAGCCCTGCGTGCGCAGTGCGGCCAGCGTGGCGCCGCGGGCCAGCGCGCTGACCTGTGCCTGCCCGGCACGGGCCAGCCGCGTGCCGATGAAGCCGCCGATCGAGCCGGCGCCGACAATGCACACGCGGGTCATGGCGCGCTTCCACCCGTGACCGCAGCTTCCGCTGCGGTCGCGCGTTGGACCTTGTCGGCCGAGCCTTCCAGGCCGCCCAGCAGCGCGCTCTGGTTGCCGGGGATGACCATGCTGAATTGCGAATCGACGCTGGTGTAGTCGTAGTAGCCCATGCGCGCGATGGGCCGGATCTTCAGCACATCGACCAGGCCCCGGGCATCCAGCACCTCGTCGGCGATGTGCACGGCCACGACTCGGCCGAAGACGACGTCGGCGCTGCCCATCTTGCCGTTGCCAGGAAAGCGCAGCGTGTTCAGATAGACGCACTCGAAGTGGATCGGCGAGGCCTTGACGCGCATCGGCTTGACCAGCCGCGACGGCGCCTTCTCCAGGCCGGCGAGCTCGAACTCGTCGACATCCGCCGGCACTTCCTGCGCGCTGATGTTGACGGCCTCGCGCAGGTCCCAGGTCGCCATGTTCCAGACAAATTCGCCGGTCTGCTCGGCATTGCGCACGCTGTCCTTGCGCCGCCCGCTGCTGTCCTGGTTGGCGCAGAACAGCACGATGGGCGGATCGAAGGTGACGTTCTGGAACTGACTGAACGGCGCCAGGTTGTGGCGGCCCTCACCATCGACGGTGGAGATCCAGCCGATCGGCCGTGGGATCACGCAGGATTTGAACGGGTCGTGTGGCAGGCCATGCGCGGTCTTGCCGGGCTCGTAGAACATGCAAACGCCTCCGGGCGGATCTCGACGGAGTCGGGATTGTGCGACGGCGCCAGCACCGTGCCCACGGCCTGCGGCGCCACGGCTGCACAGTCGCGCGCGCGGCAGCGGCGGTACGGCCCGCGTGTTACTGTGCCCGCCGCCCATGTCACTCGATCCCCAGATGCCGTCCCGCGGACGGCTAGCCGCACTGTTGGTCGTCCAGATCGCCTTCGGCATCCTGGCGATGACCATCTGCCTGCCGTCCATGCAGGAGTGGGGCGCCATCTTCAAGGCCGATGCCGGTTCGGTGCAGATGACCTTCAGCGGCTATCTGATCACCTACGGCGGGCTGCAACTGCTGTACGGCCCCTTGTCCGACCGTTTCGGGCGCCGGCGGCTGCTGTTGTTCGGGCTGGCGCTGTCCAGCCTGGCGCCGCTGGCGGGATCGCTGGCGCAGGGCATCGACACGCTGATCGCTGCGCGAGTCTTCCAGGGCGCCGGCGCAGCGGCCTGCATGGTGGTCGGGCGCGCGGCCCTCCAGGACCTGTTCCAGGGCCCCGAGCGTACGCGCTGGATGGCCTATGTCGGCATGGCGATGGGGCTGTGCCCGCCCACCGGCACCGTCCTCGGCGGACAGCTGCATGTGCACTTCGGGTGGGCGTCGAACCTGCTGCTGATGGGCCTGGTGGGTGCCGTGCTCTTTGCGCTGGCCTGGCGCCTGCTGCCGGTGCAGGAAAAACACGGCGACCCCAAGGACCACTGGCTGCGCCAGATGGTCACGGCCTACGGGCGGCTGGCCCGCGAGCCCGCCTTCCTGATCGACACCACGGTGCTGGCGGCCACCAGTGCAGCGTTCTACGTCTTCCTCGGCAGTGCGCCCTTCGTGCTGGGCAGCTACGGCATCGGTCCGGGTACGGTGGGTCTGTACATCATGCTGGCGCCGCTGTCCTATTTCGTCGGCAACTTCATGGCCAGCCGGCTGATCCGCCTGAAGGGCCCGGTCTGGCTGGCGTGGATGGGGCAGACCAGCACGGTCGGCGGCATCGCGCTGGTGCTGGTGCTGGCCTGGGCCGGGCTGCACCATCCGCTGGCCTTCGTGGGACCGTTGATGCTGATGGGGCTGGGCCACGGCTTGTTGTTGCCGCCCACGCTGGCCGCGACGGTGGGTGTCATTCCCGCGCTCGCGGGCGCCGCGGCCGCCGTGGCCGGCGTGTCGCAGCAGTTGCTCGGCGCCCTGGGCGGCTACTGGGCCGGCGCCGTGCGGCACGACACGCCGGTGCCCGCCACGCTGCTGATGATGGCCTTCACCTTGGCCGCTGTGCTGGCGCAGGCGCTGTCCTGGCGTCGGGCCCGTGCGAATGCCGCCGAGCGCATGCCATCGGACGCCGCACCGGATGCTCAGGTGACGCGGTAGACATCCAGCACGACCATGCGCGCTTCGCGCTGGCCCACCGCCAGCGCCATGGTCTTGTTCAGGTGCAGCCAGGCGGCGGCGCCTGTGGTGAAGCGCATCAGCGTGCGGAAGAAATACGCGTCGCGCGCCACCGGCTGGCCGGCGGCCAGCTGTGCCATCACCTCGGCCGGCCCGTGGCGCATGCCGTTGCTCTGCACCTCGATCAGCCCGCCGTCGCTGGCGCGGATCACGTAGTGCGCGGCGATCTCCAGCACGCCGTCACTGCGCTGGATCTGCCAGTCCACGCCGCCTTCGACGATGGTGCCGGTCAGTTCCGGCCCTTCGACGGTGCCGCCCAGCAGCGGCACGTAGCGGCGTTCACCCAGCGGTGCCGGGCCCAGGCTGGCCAGCGCGCCGACTTCGCAGCGCACCCGGGTCATCGGGATCAGGCCAGGGGCGGGGGGAAGCGTTGTCATGCGTAGGAGCTCCTGTGGGGCGGTGGCAGGGTTTCGGGCGGCAGGACGGCACGTGGGTGCGGAACTGGTGGCCGACGCATGCGAGGCGTGACAGGTCCGCGGCGTGGCCACAGGCGGCGCGGCGTGCCGAGGGCGTCCGGCACGGGCGTCAGCTGCGCGGGCCCGCGTCGGGCGCGAGCTCGCCGGTCAACGGCCATTCCAGCAATTCGGCCAGTCGCCGCGTGACCCACAGCGCCTCGTCCGCGCTCACCAGCGCCGTGTTCTCGCGCAGGCCGGCCAGCGTGCGCTCGAGCACCTCTTCTTCGCTGATGTGCAGCTCGAACAGCCGCGCGCGGGCGGTGTCGGTCAGCATCGTGGCCAGGTCCTCGCAGAACTCGTGTCGCTCGGCGATGTGCGCCCAGGACGCCGTGGGTTTCACGCGGCCCGGCGGCACGAACAGTGCGATGAACGCCGGCGGAATGGCGATCTGGCTTTCGGAGGAAGGATTCGATGGCATCGTGCCGCGACTGTACGGGCCCGGCGCCCCCGTGTGACGGTGCTTCTTCGGAATCGATTGCCGGCGATCATCGCGGCATATCGCAAGACTGACGCGGCAGGCCGCGCGCAAGACGGGTCAGAAGACGACGCAGTGATGCCGCATCGGTGTGGCAGCGTCTTCATGCCGCCCGGACAGGCCGATCAGTAGTGCGGCGGCAGCTCGTCACGCAGGCTGCGGAAGCTGCCGGCATCGTCGCTCTGTGCGGCCTGGCGACCCAGCGCCTGCACGGCCGCCAGCAGGCGATCGATGTCGCCTTGCTGGCGCACGATCACGCCATTGAGCTGGTCGGTGAGGTCTTCCAGGTAGCTGAGCTTGACCTCGAGCGCGACCAGGCGCCGCTCGACCGGCGATTCGGGGCTGTGGCGATCCATGGGCGGGCGGCGTGGGGTGCGAAGAGGGCAGGGCACCGGATTGTCCGCCGCGGCCTGCTGGCCCGCAGCGTTTGTTCACCGTCTCAGGCGAGCGCGCCTGCGTGGTGTTCGAGGTGCTCGCGGATGAAGGTCGAGATGAAGTAGTAGCCGTGGTCGTAGCCGGCGTGCCGCCGCAGCGTCAGCGGCTGGCCCGCGGCTCGGCAAGTCTCTTCGAGCCGGCCCGGCAGCAGCTGCGACTCGAGGAAGGGATCGGCCTCACCCTGGTCGACCAGGATGTGCAGCGTGCGCGACCCGTGGGCGATCAGCGCACAGGCGTCATGCCCGGCCCAGGCCGCGCGGTCGCCGCCCAGGTAGTTCGTGAAGGCCTTCTGGCCCCAGGGGACGTCGATGGGCGCGCAGATCGGTGCGAAGGCCGAGACGCTGCGGAAGTGCTGCGGGTGCTTCAGGGCCAGCGTGAGCGCGCCGTGGCCGCCCATCGAATGGCCGAAGACGCCGACAGCATCCTCGCGGCCGGCGAACTGGCCTTGTATGAGCGCCAGCAGCTCGCCGGTGATCCAGCTTTCCATGCGCCAATGGCGCGCCCACGGCGGCTGCGTGGCATCGAGGTAGAAGCCGGCGCCGACGCCGAAGTCCCAGTCCTTGTCGGCGCCTTCGATGCCGGTGTCGCGCGGGCTGGTGTCGGGCGTCACGAGCATCAACCCCAGCCGCGCCGCGTGTTCCTGCGCACCAGCCTTCATCGCAAAGGTCTGTTCGTTGCAGGTCAACCCGGCCAGGTAGAACAGCACCGGCACCGGCGCGCCGGCCAGCGCCTGCGGCGGGCGGTAGACGCCGAAGCGCATCGGCAGCCCGACCGTGTCGGACGCGTGTTCGTAGAAGCCTTGCACGCCGCCGAACGAGCGGTGTTCTTCCAGGGTCTTGATCGACATGGCGCTCAGTACAGCACGACCGAGCGGATCGACTCGCCGGCCTTCATCAGGTCGAAGCCCTGGTTGATCTGCTCCAGGCTCAGGCGGTGCGTGATGAGGTCGTCGATGTTGAGCTTGCCCTCCATATACCAGTCGACGATCTTGGGCACGTCGGTGCGGCCGCGCGCGCCGCCGAAGGCCGAGCCTTCCCACTTGCGGCCCGTGACCAGCTGGAACGGACGCGTGCGGATCTCGGCGCCGGCTTCGGCCACGCCGATGATGATGCTGCGCCCCCAGCCTTTGTGCGTGCACTCCAGCGCCTGGCGCATCAGCGTGGTGTTGCCCACGCACTCGAAGCTGTAATCGGCGCCGCCGTCGGTGATCTGCACGATGGTGTCGACGACGTTGTCGGTGTGGCTGGGGTTGATGAAGTGCGTCATGCCGAACTGGCGTGCCATGGCCTCGCGCTTGGGGTTCAGATCGACGCCGATGATCTTGTCGGCGCCCACCATCTTGGCGCCCTGGATCACGTTCAGGCCGATGCCGCCCAGCCCGAACACCACCACGTTGGCGCCGGCCTCGACCTTCGCGGTGAAGAGCACGGCCCCCACGCCGGTGGTCACGCCGCAGCCGATGTAGCAGACCTTGTCGAAAGGCGCGTCGGAGCGGATCTTGGCCAGCGCGATCTCAGGCACCACGATGTAGTTGCTGAAGGTCGACGTGCCCATGTAGTGCAGGATGGGTTTGCCGTCCAGCGAGAAGCGGCTCGTGCCGTCGGGCATCAGGCCCTTGCCCTGCGTGCCGCGGATCGACTGGCACAGGTTGGTCTTGCGCGACAGGCAGAACTTGCACTGCCGGCACTCCGGCGTGTAGAGCGGAATGACGTGGTCGTCCTTGCGCAGCGTGGTCACGCCCGGGCCGACATCGACCACGATGCCCGCACCCTCATGGCCCAGGATGGCCGGAAACAGGCCTTCGGGATCGGCGCCGGACAGGGTGTACCAGTCGGTGTGGCAGATGCCGGTGGCCTTGATTTCGACCAGCACCTCGCCGGCCTTCGGCCCTTCCAGATCGAGTTCTTCGATGGTCAGCGGTTGCTGGGCTTTCCAGGCGACGGCGGCGCGGGTCTTCATGGGGGGCGTCTCGGGTGCGGTGGGACAGACGCGTAGGTTACCTGCGTGCAGCCTGCGCCGGCCGCGAACCCCCGGCGCCGTCCCGGCAGCCGCAAAGAAAAGGGCCCGCACTGGAGGCGGGCCCTTGGGGTCTTGGTGCCGGTGAAGAGAGTCGAACTCCCGACCTTCGCATTACGACTGCGCTGCTCTACCAACTGAGCTACACCGGCAGCAACTGCGCATTATAGGTCCACCGCGAGGGCAGGTCCGGCCGACGGATCTGGCAGGCGCGATGTGGGCTTTTCGGACGCTTGCCCAGGCCGGGGTCCACGCAGACTGGCAGGGCGAGCCTCGCGTCCGGTGACGCGTGCCAGCGCGCGGGTGCCCATCGCCCGTCCGCGTGGTGCGTGCATCACCGTCCCGGGTCTCGCCAACCGCCTGCCCATGACTGCCTTGCGATCGACCGAATCTCTCGCCGCCCCGGTGGCGCCACCGCCTGACCTGGCGGCGGCGCGCGTGGCGCTCGCGCTGCAGGCGGGCCTGCTGGAGGCGCCCGATCTGCCGCAGGCCGCCCAGGCGGCCGCCTGCGAACTCGCCAGCTGGGCCCAGGCGCGGCGCGTGAGCTTGGCGCTGATGGACGAGCGCGGCGTGCTGGATCTGCTGGCCACCTCAGACGGCCGCGTGGCGCAAGCCGGCCGGCGGCTGGTTGACGACGCGCTCGCTGCGGCGCTGGCCGAGGCCGCGGACCAGGCCTGTGTCGTGGCCTGGCCGGTGCTGCCTGCGCTGTCGGGCGCGCTGGCTGCGCCGCCGTGCATCGCCATCGCCCACCGGGCGCGTGTGGCCGCCCAAGGTGGCGCGGCCTTGTCGCTGCCTTTGGTGCACCGCGGCCAGGTGGTTGGTGCGCTGGGGCTGGAATGGGCCACGGAAGCCGCGCGGCAGGCCGTATCGACCGCTACGCTCGAACACCTCGCGGCCTGGATGGCGCCGGTGCTGGCCCTGCGCCGCGCCGACGAACGTGCCTGGCACCGCCGCCTGCGCGACGACGTCCGCCGCTGGTTCCAGGCCGCCGGGCAGCCGCAGCAGCGCCGCTGGCGCGCCTGGTTGCCGGTCCTGGCCGGCGTGGCGGGGTTGATCATGTTGTGGCCGGTGACGCACCAAGTGGGCGGGCCGGCACGCCTGGAAGGTGCCGTGCAGCGCGTGCTGGCCGCGCCGGCCGACGGTTTCATCCAGCAGGTGCATGCGCGGCCGGGCGAAAGCGTGCGCGCGGGCCAGCCCTTGATCGACCTGGCCGACCGCGACCTGCAGCTGGAGCGCCAGCGCTGGTCCAGCCAGCTCGCGCAGCAGCAGGAAGGCGTGTCGTCCGCGCAGGCCCGCGCCGACCGCGCGGCCCTGTCGCTGCACCAGGCCAAGGCCGACGAGGCGCAGGCCCAGCTCGACCTGGCCGAAGAGCGCCTGGCGCGGTCGCGCCTGCTGGCGCCTTTCGACGCCTTCGTCGTGCAGGGCGATTGGGCGCAGCAGCTCGGCGCGCCGGTCAAACAGGGCGCGGAGCTGATGACGCTGGCGCCGCAGGGCGCCTACCGCGTCGTCGTGGAGGTCGACGAACGCGAGGTGGGTGAGCTGCGCCTGGGCCAGCACGGCTCGCTCGTGCTGTCGGCGCTGCCCTGGCAGACCCTGCCGGTGCAGTTGACGCGCATCGCGCCGGTGGCGCGTGCGGTCGAGGGGCGCAATGTCTTCGACGTCGAGGCCGTGCTGGGCACGCCGATGGCCGAGCTGCGCCCCGGGCTGACCGGGCAGGCGCGGCTGGAAGCCGGTCGCGCCGGCCTGGGCTGGCAGCTGATGCAACGCCTGGCGATCGCGGTGCGCCTGGCCTGGTGGAAGTGGGTGCTGTGACAGCGCCGAACCGTCTCAAGCCCGCAGGCCGCGCGTCGCCGTGTGCGTGGGCCTGGCCGCTGTCGCGCGTGCTCGTGGGCATGCACCAGTCGCGGCCGCTGCGCGTGGCGCGCAGGAGCGTCTCGTGAGCGCCGGCGCACTGGTCGCGCCCGCTCCGCTGCACAGTCCGCAGTGGTTCCGCGTGGCCCAGTTGCGGCCCTGCCTCGATGTGGGCGCGCAGGTGCGGCGGCAGATCGTCCGCGGCCAGCGTTGGCACATCCTGCAGCGGGCCGATGGCTTGCGCAGCGTGCGCCTGAATGCCACGGCCTGGGCCCTCATCGGCCGCTGCGACGGCCAGGTGACGCTTCAGCGGCTGTGGGAGTGGTCGCTGCGAGAGGCCGGCGATGCCGCGCCGACGCAGGACGAGTTGCTGGATCTGGTGACGCGGCTGACATCCGCCGGCCTGCTGTCGGTCGACCGGGCTGCCGAGCGGGGCCTCGCCTCGGACGATGCCTCGGGCGCGGCCGCCGAAGACGAAGGCCCGGCGCGCCGGCAATCCTGGTTGGCCTGGCGCGTGCCGTTGGGTTGCCCCGATGCGTGGCTGGCTCGTCTGGCCCATATCTTGTCGCCGTGGCTGATCGGCCCGGCGTCGCCTTGGGTGGCGCTGGGGCTGGTGCTGCTGGTGCTCGCCGCCTTGATGGCCATGGCCTGGAATGGCCAGGCGCTGCTGGTGCAGGCGGGCGCGCTGCTGACGAGCCCGCGCGCGCTTTGGCTGGGTGCGCTGGTCTACCCGTTGATGAAGCTGGTCCATGAGGCGGCGCACGGCACGGTGGCGCGCCTGCACGGCGTGGCGGTGCCGCACTGGGGCGTGAGCTTCCTGATGTTCATGCCCGTGCCCTATGTCGAGGTCTCGGCGGCGTCGGCGCTGCCGCGCGCCGGCCAGCGTGTGGCGGTGGCGGCGGCCGGCATCGCCGTGGAACTCACGGTGGCGGCCCTGGGTGTGCTGCTGGCCAGCAGTGTGCAGCCGGGCCTCGTGCAGGACCTGGGCTTGATGGCGCTGGTGGTGGGTGCCTTGTCGTCGCTGGCGGTGAATGCCAATCCGCTGCTGCGGTTCGATGGCTACCACGTGCTGTGCGACGCTGCGGGTCTGCCCAACCTGGCGCTGCGCAGCCAGCGCTGGTGGCTGCAGCGGCTGCAGCACCGGCTGCTGGGCGTGGCGCTGGCGCAGCCCTTGCTGCCCGCGCCGGGCGAGCGGCCCTGGCTGTGGGCCTACGCCCCGGCTGCGCTGGCCATGCGCTGGACCGTGTCGGTGGCGCTGGTGATGTGGCTGGCCGGCGTGTCGGCCCTGGCCGCGGCAGGCGTGGCGGCGGGGCTGTTGTGGGGCCTGGTCGTCAAGCCGCTGGTGACGGGCTGGCGCGCCTGGTCGCGGTCCGCGCTGCCGCCGGATCTGCGCCGTGGTGCGCTGCGACGCCTGCTGATGGTGGCGGTGCTGCCGATCCTGCTGACCTGCTTCGTGCCCTGGCCGGACCGCACGGTGGTGCAGGGTGTGTGGTGGCTGCCGGAATCGGCACTGGTGCGCAACGAGGTCGACGGCTTCGTGGCGGAGGTGCTGGCCGAGGACGGCCAGATGGTGCAGGCCGGCGATGTGCTGCTGCGCCTGGATGCGCCCGCGCTGCAGGCCGAAGCCGCCCAGTGGCAGGCCCGCGTGGCCGCGCTGCAGACCGAACACTGGCAGGCCCTGAATACCGATCCGTCGAAAGCCGCGCAGCTGGAATACGAACTGTCTGCCGCCCGTGCCTCGGCCGTGCGTGCCCAGGAGTCGATCGAGCAGCGCCTGGTGCGCGCCGGCGTGTCGGGCCGCCTGGTGCTGGGCGCCGCGGACGATCTGCCCGGCCGCTGGCTCACGCGCGGCCGGCTCGTGGCCCATATCGTCACCGGCGAACCCGGCCTGGTCCGCGTGGCCATCCCGCACGAGCGCGCGGCTTTGGTCGCGCAATCGTCTCCCACAGTCGACTTGCGTCGCGCCTCGACACCCGGCCCGGTGATCGCGGGCCGCTGGGAAGGACAGCTGAGCGGCGCGAACGACCGCCTGCCCAGCCGCGCCCTGGGCGACCGCGCCGGCGGCGCGCTGCCCGTGGATCCGACGGACGACGAAGGCACGCGCGCGCTGCATCGCGTGGTGCTGGCCGACATCCTGCCGCCGCCAACGGCGACGGGCGCCGACGCCGACGCGGCGGGTGCCCACCGCATCGGCGAGCGTGTGTGGGTGCGCTTCGACCACGGCCTGGCGCCGCTGGCCTGGCAATTTGCCCGGGCGATGCAGCAACTCGTGCTGCGACACCTGAGGGCTGGGTCATGACGGCGCTGGCCGCTCTCCCTCGCCCGGCGGCCTGGCCGCGCAGCGGTGCCGCGGGCGCACCGAGGCTGGGTGTGCACGCCGGCCTGCGCTGGGGCCTGTACCCGATGCGGCCCGACGAGCAGGCGGCCTGGTATGCGCCCTGGTGGCAAGGCTTGATGACCTGGGCATCGCCGCGCGACAAGGCCATGGCCGAGGTGCTGCCCGTGCGCGCGCAGCAGCAGGCCTGGCTGACGCGCGCGGATGCGGACCGGCCCGATGCGCTGGCCGACCTGCGTGCGCGCCTGGCGGCCGGGCCGCTCACGCCCGTGATCCGCGACGAGGCCCTGGGCTGCGCGGCCGCGGCCTGCGTGCAGGCCCTGGGCCAGGATCCCTTCGATGTGCAGCTGCTGTGCGCGCAGGTGCTGTGCGACGGTCAGCTCGCCGAGATGGCCACCGGCGAGGGCAAGACCCTGGCCGTGGGCCTGGCGGCGGCCGTGTGTGCGCTGGCGGGCGCGCCGGTGCACGTGATGACCGCCAACGATTACCTGGCACGGCGCGATGCGCAGGCGCTTGCGCCGCTGGCCGACGCGCTGGGCCTGACGGTCGGCGTGGTCGAGGCGGCCACGCCGCCGGATGCGCGCCGCGCCGCCTACGCGGCCGCCATCACCTACGCCACCGCGCGCGAAGTGGCTTTCGACCACCTGCGCGACGGGCTGTCCCTGCGCGAGGCCGGCGGCGAGTTGCAGCGCCGCGCCGCGGCCCTGGCCCAGCTGCCGCCACCGGCCTTGCTGCTGCGCGGCCTGTGCGTGGCGCTGGTGGACGAAGCCGACAGCCTGATGATCGACGAGGCCACGATGCCACTGGTGCTGGCCCAGACGCAGGACGACGCCGATCAGCGCGCGGCCTGTTTCCAGGCGCTTGCGCTGGCGCGGCAACTGAGCCTGGGTGCCGATGCGCTGCTGGACGTGGGCACGCGCGCCGTGCACTGGACAGCCGGCGGGCAGTCGCGCCTGGAGTCCCTGAGTCGCGACTGGGGCGGCAGCTGGCTGAACCGCCGCCACCGCGAGGATCTCGTGGCGCAGGCACTGGTCGCGCTGCACGCCCTGAGCATCGACCGCGACTACCTCGTGCAGGACGGCCGCGTGGAGCTGCTGGACGCGGTGACCGGCCGCCGCGCACCGGGCCGCGTGTGGTCGCGCGCCTTGCACACGCTGGTCGAACTCAAGGAAGGCTGCAAGCCCAGCCCGGCCACGCGCACCGCGGCGCAGACCAGCTTCCAGCGCTTCTTTGCGCGCTACCACCACCTGGCGGGCACCAGCGGCACGCTGGCGGAATGCCGCCGCGAATTGGCGTCGGTCTACGGCAAGGCCGTGCGGCGTATCCCGCTGCGACGTAACAGCCGGCGCACGCTGCTGCCGGCGCGTGGCTTTGTGGATACGGCCTCGATGCACGCCGCGCTCGTCGAGCGGGTGCGCGCGCTGCGGGCCATCGGCCGGCCGGTGTTGATCGGCGTGGACAGCGTGGCCGCCGCGGCTGCGGTGTCGCAGGCGCTGGACGCCGCGGGGCTGGCCCATCAACGTCTGGACGCGCGCCACGACGCGCAGGAGGCCGAGGTGGTGGCCGCGGCCGGGCGCCGCGAGGCCATCACCGTGGCCACGGCCATGGCCGGCCGCGGTACCGACATCGCACTCGACGACACCGTTGCCGCGGCGGGCGGGCTGCATGTCATCGATCTGCAGGACAGCCGCTGCGCGCGCACGCGCCGCCAGCTCATCGGCCGCTGCGCGCGCCAGGGCGACCCCGGCAGCGCCGAGAGCTGGTTTGCACCCCCCACGACAAGCACGTCCGGCGGCCTCGGCCACCGGGCTTCGATCACGCTGCAGGCAGCCAGCCGCCTGCGTCAGCACCTGCATGGCTGGCAGAGCAGGCGCCAGCGCCGGCGACTCTTGGAACAGGACCTCTCATGGCAACAGAAACTCGCATTTCGAACCCGGCACGCTGGTTGAAGTCTCCGCGGGCATGGGTGGCCATCGTGCTGGCCCCGGTGCTGGGCGGCAGCATCGCGGCCGCCGGGGACGCTTCTGCGCCGGCTCCGGCGCCGCAGGCCCGGGCCATCGCCTCGACCCCCGCGAACGCGAACCTGGTCGCGCAGGCCGACAACGGCGCCGCGCCGCAGGGCCCAGCGGCCGTTTACGGGTCCGGCGGCGGCGCAACGCGCACCGCGCACCGCGGCGCCGTGGGTTGCCTGATCGGGCCGGAACGCACGGCCGACATCGGCTCGCCGGTGACGGGCGTCATCGCGGCGATCCGGGTCGAGCGCGGTGACGCCGTGCACAAGGGTCAGGTGCTGGCGCTGCTGGAGCAGGATGTCGAGCGCGCCAACTGGCAGGCCGCCGTCGTGCGCAGCGGCATCGATGCGGATCTGCGCAGTGCCGAGGCCAACTACGCGCTGGCACGCGAACGCCACGAACGCATGGCCAGTCTGGTGGACACCGGCGCCATCGCCGCGCTGAGCATCGATCAGGCGCGCGCCGAACAGGACGTCGCGCAGCAGCGCGTGGAACAGGCGCGCGGGCAGCAGAAGGTGTCGCTGCAGGAGCTCGGCGTGGCACGTGCCCAGCTGGCGCAACGCACGCTCAAGGCACCTTTCGATGGCGTCATCGTCGAACGCCTGACGCACGAAGGCGAGCGCGTCGAAGACCGTCCGCTGCTGCGCATCGCCCAGCTCGACCCGCTGCGGGTGGAACTGGTCATGCCGGCCACGCGCTGGGGCACGGTGCAGGTGCGCGAACCGCTGATGATCCTGCCCGAACTGCCCGGCGCCAAGCCGGTGGAAGCCACGGTCACGCACGTCGATCGCATGCTCGATGCGGCCAGCAACACGTTTCGCGTGCGGCTGTCTCTGCCCAATCCGCAGCACCGCCTGCCGGCCGGCGCGCGCTGCCGGCTCGAAGGCGCACCCGGCGGCACGGCTGACAAGGCCGCCGCACCGCCGGCGCCCGCCGCGTCCGGCGCCGCACCGGCCAGCCTGACGCGTGCACCGGCGGCCGCACGGGTGCAGCCCACGGGCTGGACACCGCCGGCTGCGCCGATCGGCATGCCGCGGCTGCGTCTGACGATCTGACACGCACGGCCGATCCTCCGCACCGGACCCCTCTGTGAAGCCCATCGACCTGCCGATTCCAGCCGTGCTCGAGGAGTTCGAGCCGCGCATCCTGTACTCGGCCGATGCGGCGGCGCTGGCCGGCCTCGGGACTGCCTGGCCCTCTTCGTTGCAGCAGGCGCAGCTGACGCAGCCGGCGTCGATGCTCCAGGCGCACCGCGAGCTGGTCGTGCTGGACCTGTCGCTGCCGGATGCCCAGACGCTGCTGGCGGGCCTGCAGGCCGAGCGCGACGCCGGACGGCCGCTGGACATCGTCACGCTGGACGCCGGCACCGACGGCATCGCCGCCGTCACGCAGGCGCTCGAGGGCCGCACGGACATTGCCGCGATGCACTGGCTGTCGCACGGTGCGGACGGCCGCGTGCAGCTCGGCGCGGTGAACCTGGACGCGCAGACGCTGGCCGCACGCGCTGGCGAGATCGCCGCCTGGGGCACGGCCCTGGGCGCGGATGCGGACCTGTTGATCTATGGCTGCGACGTGGCCGGCAGCAGCCAGGGCACGGCGCTGATGCAGGCCCTGGCCGGGCTCACGGGTGTCGACGTGGCCGCCAGCGACGACCCCACCGGCGCCGCCGCGCGGGGTGGCGACTGGACGCTCGAGGCGCGTGTGGGTGCGGTGCAGACGGCGCTGGCCGTCGATGCGGCCACGCAGCAGGCCTGGCAAGGGCTGATGCCGGCGGTGGGCACGGACATCGTGGTCAACGTGGTGGACGACAAGGCGCAGACGACGATTGCCGATGCGCGCGGCAGCCAGAACGCCGTGGCCCACGACAGCGCCGGTCGGTTCGTGGTGGTGTGGACGAGCGATGGCCAGGACACGAACGGCAAAGGCATCTTTGCGCGCCTGTTCGCCGCCGACGGCACGCCGCTGACGGGTGACGTGCAGGTCAACCAATACTTCTCCGGGCAGCAGCAGTTCGCGCGCGTGGCCATGGACGACGCGGGCCGTTTTGTCGTCACCTGGACCAGCGACAACCAGGACAGCTCCAACCGTGGTGTCTATGCGCGGCGTTTCGACACGGACGGGACCGCGCTGGGCAGTGAGTTCCTGGTCAACGTCACGACCGCCGGCGTGCAGACCAACTCCGTGATCGCCATGAACGCGACCACGGGCGATTTCGCCATCGCCTGGCAGGGCAGCGGCGTGGCGGACACCAGCGGCGTCTTCATGCGCCGCTTCGCCGCCGACGGCACGGCGCTGGACGGCAGTGAGCTGCGACCCAGCGGCACCGACCAGGGCAGCGAAGTCAACCCGGCCATCGCGATGGACCGCCAGGGGCGTGTGGTGCTCGTCTGGGAAGTCAACAACGACATCTTCTTCCAGCGCTTCGACGCCGCGGGCCTGGTTCAAGGCGGCCGCGTGCAGGCTGACGGCGCGAGTGCGGATGCCGAAGGCCCCGCGGTCACGGTCGACGGCTCGGGCAACTTCACCATCGCCTACCGCGACCGCGGCAGCAGTCCCGGTGTGTATGTCCGTGGCTTCACGGCCCAGGGCGCGAACCAGCGGGCCCTGTTCCAGGTGGCCGCCGATGGCGCGACGAGCCCGTCGCTGGACGCCACGGCCGGCGGCGGCTTCGTCGTCACCTGGCAGACACCGACGACCACCTTCGACGTGATGGCGCGAGCCTTCCCGGCTACCGGGGCGCCAGGCAGCGCATTCCAGGCGAACAGTTTCACTTCCGGCGCGCAGCAGTACGCGTCGGTGGCCGCGCGCACCGAGGACTACTTCGTGGTGGTCTGGAGCGGCAAGAACGCCGCTGGCAAGGACGGAGTGGCGGCGCGGCTGTATGCGGCCTCGGCAACGCCACCGACCATCACCTCCAACGGCGCGGGCTCCTCGGCCATCCTGTCGGTCGCGGAGAACACCGCCAATGTGACCACGGTCACCGCCACCGATCCGAACCTGCCGCCCGATACCCTGAGCTTCAGCGTCAGCGGTGTCGACGCGGCCCTGTTCAGCATCGATCCGGGCACCGGTGTTCTGCAATTCGTGAACCCGCCCAACTACGAGGCGCCACGCGACCTGAGCCAGAACAACATCTACGAGGTCGACGTCTCGGTAACCGACGGCACGGGCTCGGATTCGCAGCATCTGTACATCATGCTGACCAACGTGGACGACGCGCCCAAGGCCGTGGATGACTATGTCGTCACCACCAGCGGCAGCGTCTCGGCCTTTCCGTTGACAAACGACACCGCGACTGGGAGCGGGACGCTGTCCCTGCTCGACTTCGCCGCCGATGACGCACACGGCTCGGTCACGGCCAACTACTACGACCCCTACCGCATCGACTATTCGGCCCTGCTCGGCTTTGTCGGCACGGACCAGATCAGCTACCTGCTGACGGACGGTCAGCAGGACATGCAGCACTACTGGCGTCTGGGCGGCGATGGCTACGACGCGGTCACCGGCGCCACCGACGTCGTTTTCGGCGGTGCGGCCAATGTCATCCGCGGCAAGTACGGCAATGCCCTGCTGCTGGACGGGAACAACGACGGCGTGCGTGCGAGCGACATCGATTACGGGTCGGCGGGCTTCAGCGTCGGCCTGTGGTTCCAGATCGACCCGACCTGGCCCAACGGCCTGCGCACGCTCTACGGGCACGGCGACATCGCCGCCGCCAACAGCGTCAACATCGGCGTGGACGGTGCGACCCAGCGCCTGCAAGTCCTCGTGCGCGACGGCAACGACACCGCGGCGAGCCCCACACCGCTGTCGGCCGACATCAGCGGATTCGCCGCGGGCACCTGGCACCACGTGATGGTCACGGTGACGCCAACGGGCAACCTGCTGCCCGGCACCACGCTGTGGGTGGACAACAACTACATCGGCCGCAACGGTCTGGGCAGCGACGGTGTGAACCCAGTGGGCAACCTGGTGCTGGGCGCAGACAGCGCAGAGTCCGTTCCCTCGAACTTCAGCGGCGCGCTGGATACGGTGTCGATCTGGGGCCATGCGCTGAGCAGCGCCCAGCGCCAGGCGGTCTACGACGGCGGCGACGCCCTCGGTGTGTTGCACATCACCGTCGATGCCAGCGCCACGGCCGCGCCCACGGCGGTGGCGGACAGCTTCAACCTCAACGAGGACAGCACGTTCGACTCGCAAGTCACGCCACCCTGGTTCCACTCGGCCTGGCAATGGCGGCAGTCGGTCACGCTGGACAACTCGGCTGGGCCCCTGCTCACGCAGGCGCCGGTCCTCGTGACCCTGGACGCGTCGAACGTCGACTATTCGCATTTCAAGGCCGGCGGCGCCGACCTGCGTTTCGTCGATCCGGACGGCACGCTGCTGACCTACGAGATCGAAAACTGGGACCCGGCAGGCACCTCGCGCGTGTGGGTGAAGGTGCCGCAGATCGACGCCAACTCCACCACCGATCACGTGTGGCTGTATGCGGGCAATGCCGCGGCGGCCGACGCGCAGGACGCCGACGCGCTGTGGGGTGCCAATGCTGCGGCCGTGCTGCACCTGGGCAGCACGCTGGCGGACGCCTCGGGCACATCCACCGGCATCACGCAGACCGGCACGGCGGTCGCGGCCGGGCGGATCGGCGAAGCGCGCAGCTTCGACGGTCTGAGCAGCGACCTCAGGGTGTCGGCGCCAGTAGGTTCGTTGCAGGACAACCTCTTCGATGGCGGCGGCACCTTCAGCGCGTGGTTCCGCGCCGACGGTTGGGGTGAAGGTGGCTATGGCCGCATCGCATCGACGGCCAGCGACACCTTCCCGGTGTCGACCCTGCCAGGCACCGGTTGGGCGCTGGAGATGGACATGCCGAACCAGCGGCTGCTGTTCGAACATGGTTTCTCCAATGGCATCGCACGCTGGCGCACGTTGAATCCCGTCTCGCTGGGCACCTGGTACCAGGTGACGGTGGTGTACGACTCGAGCCAGGCTCAGCCGGCAAAGATCTACTTGAATGGTCAGCCGGTGTCGGTCACCGAGGACTCGGCGAAGCCCTCCGGCGCAACCGCCGGGTCGGACAGTGCGCAGGACCTGCACATCGGCAACGACGCCACGACCACATCGCGCACCTTCCAGGGTGTGATCGACGAAGTGCGGGCCACGGCCGCGCCCCTGTCCGACGCCGAGATCGCGGCGGCCTACCGCTTCAGCCAGATTGCCAACGCCAGCGTGCAGCCAGCCACGGCCCAGCCCGGCGTGATGGGCAACGACAGCGACCCGGCCGGCCTGCCGCTGACGGCCGTGCTCGTCAGCGGGCCTGCCCACGCCGCGTCGTTCACCTTCAATGGGGATGGCACCTTTGTCTACCAGCCCGAAGCCGACCTGTCGGGCCCGGACGGCTTCCGCTACATGGTCACCAAAGGGGTGACGGCCTCGGATGTGGTGTCGGTGAGCCTGCAGGTGCTTGCGTCGGCCGACGCGCCGGTCATCACGTCCTACGCTGCCGCCGCCGTGGCCGCCGATTCGACGCCTGAAAACCGGATCGCAGCCGTCACGTTGACGGCGACGGACGTCGACACGCCGACGGTGGATCTGGTGTGGTCCGTGATCGGCGGGGCCGACGCCGCGCTGTTCACGATCGACCCGCGCAGCGGTGCGCTGGCCTTCGTCAGCGCACCCGACCACGAAGCCCCCGGCGACGCCGGAGCGAACAACGTCTATGACGTGAGCGTGGCGGTGTCCGATGGCACCCAGACCGACACGCTCGATCTCGCCCTGACGGTCACCGATACGGTGGAAATCAGTGCGGCGGTCGACGATGCGGTTGCCGGCGTCCAGACCCAGCCGGTGACGATTACGCCGCTGGACAACGACATCAACCCCGATGCGCCCGCCCTGTGGCTGCTCGACGCGCGCCAGCCGCTCAACGGCCGGCTGACGATGTCCGGCAACCAGATCGTCTACACACCGGGCGACTACTTCACCGGACTCGATCAGTTCGATTACCGGCTCGCGGATGGATCAGAAGGCCTGAGCCACTATTGGCGGCTGGATGGTGACGGCACGGACCTGGTTGGCGGGCTGAACGGCAATGTCTCGAACAGCGCCGGAACGGTCACCGGCCGGTGGGGCGATGCCATGGTTTTCGATGGCAACTCGCGCGTGGACGTGCCCGATTTTGCGTGGGCCCCTTCGCGCAGCATCTCCATCTGGTTCCAGCGCAACGGCAATGCCGGCTACCAGTCCCGGGAGATGTTCAGCCACATGGACGATGCGCTGAGCACCGGTCTGTCGATCGGCTTCGTCGAAGCCTCGGCCGTCACGCCCGATGGCGCCACCAACGTCCTGCGCACCGTGATCATCGACGACAGCCACGTGGCCGATCTCGACGGCCTGGACGTGTCGGCCACGGGGCTGGACGACGGCGGCTGGCACCTCTACACGCTCACGATGAGTGCCGGCGTGGGCAGCCAGGTCTACATCGACGGCGTGCTGGCCGCGTCCTCGGGCAACAGCGGCAACGGGCTCGCTCCGGGGCGCTGGGCCGCGATTGGCGGCCCGACCGGCGGCCCGATGGGCAGCAACTACGTGGGCGTGCTCGACGGCGTGGGCATCTACGACCGTGCGCTGGCGGTGGACGAGGTCACGGCGCTGTTCCTCGGCGGCCCCGCCGAGGGACAGGTGTCGGTGAACGTGGCGCCGCTGCCACCGGCGCCGCCGGTGATCGATGGTGGCGATGCGGTCGACTTGAGCGTCGCGGAGAACAGCGTGACGGTGACCACCATCAGCGCCACCGACAGCAACGGCCCGACGCCCGCACCGACCTACAGCATCATCGGCGGCGCCGATGCCGGCCTCTTCAGCATTGACGCCAGCACCGGTGACCTGCGCTTCGTGAGCGCACGGGACTTCGAGGCGCCGCAGGCGGATGCGGACCCGCAGATCTACCACGTCGTCGTGGAGGCCAGCGACGGCGGGCTGACCGACTCGCAAACGGTCAACGTCACAGTGACCGATGTCGACGAGTTCGATGTCGGCACGCCGGTGGACGTCGACCCCGAGCCGGATCAGGTGCTCGAGAACGCGCCTGCCGGGATGCCCGTGGGGCTTGCCATCGCGGCCACCGATGCGGACGGCAGCAATTCCACGGTGACCTACAGCCTCACCGACGATGCCGGCGGCCGCTTCACCATCGACAGCGGCACAGGCTTCGTCAAAGTCATCGGCGCGATCGACCGGGAGACCGCGGCCTCGTTGAGCGTGACGGTACAGGCCAGTTCGACGGACGGCAGCGTGGCATCGCATACCTTCACGCTCACCGTGCTGGACCAGGACGAATTCGACGTCAGCGTACCGGTCGACGTCGACAGCGCGCCGGCCAGCGTCAACGAACATGCAGCGGTGGGATCGGTCGTGGGGCTGGATGTCGATGCGTTCGACGCCGATGCCACGACGAATCTCGTGACCTGGAGCCTGGACGACTCGGCCGGCGGCCGGTTTGCCATCGATCCGAATACCGGCGTCGTGACGCTGGCCGCCCGCATCGACGAGGAAGGCGTGACCAGCCGCAGCGTCACCGTGCGCGCCACGTCCCAGGACGGCAGCAGCCAGACCACGAGCTTCGCGATCGCGATCCAGTTGAGCAACGATTCGCCGCCGGTCATCGTCTCCGACGGCGGCTGGATCTGGGGCTATATCGCGATGCCGGAGAACCAGTCGCTCGTCACGACCGTTGTGGCCACCGATGCCGACCGGCCCGCACCGGCACTGAGCTACACGCTGGCCGGCGGTGCCGACGACGCCCTGTTCACGCTCGACGCGGTGACGGGCGAGTTGCGCTTCACGCTGCCACCCGACTACGAAAACCCGATGGCCGCCAACGGCGGATCGACTTACGACGTGGAGGTCCGCGTCAGCGACGGCACCTGGACCGATACGCAGTCGCTGACCGTGGCGGTGTCGGACGTCGACGAATTCGACGTCGGGCCGGCCACCGACACCGACGTCCGTGCCGATGCCGTCCGCGAGGATGCGTCTATCGGCCAGGCGGTCGGGGTGACCGCCCATGCCGTCGACGCCGACGCCACTTTCAACCTGGTCACCTATTCGCTGAGTGACGATGCCGGCGGCCGCTTTGCCATCGGTCCGTTCTCGGGCGTGCTGATGCTGGCCCGCCGCATCGTCGACGAAGGTTTTGCCGCCCACACCGTCACGGTGACCGCCCGCTCGTTCGATGGCAGCACGAGCGCAACGAACTTCACCGTGGCCGTGATCCCGATCAGTGCCAGGGCGCCGGTGATCGTGAGCGACGGCGGCGGCCCCACCGCCAGCCTGTCGATCGCAGAGAACGGCGCGGCGGTGACCACGGTCGTTGCACACGACGCCGATGTGCCGGCCGACACCTTGGTCTACCGTATCGCGGGCGGCGCCGATGCCGGCGCCTTCACCATCGACGCGGGCAGCGGCGCGCTGGGTTTCCTGCAGCCCCCGGACTTCGAAGCGCCGCAGGCCGATGCCGACCCGCGTACCTACCACGTCACCGTCGAAGTGAGCGACGGCCTGCACGTGGCGTCGCAGGCCATCGCCGTCACGGTGACCGATGTCGACGAGTTTGCGATCGGCCCCTTGACCGACGCGGACCCGACGCAGAACCGGCTCTTCGAAGACGCCTTGCCGGGGCAGGCGAGCGGCCTGGTGGCGCAGGCCAGCGACGCCGATGGAACCTATAACGCCGTGAGTTACGCGCTGCTGGACGACGCGGGCGGCCGCTTTGCGATCGATGCCGTGACCGGCGTCGTGAGCCTGACACGCCGCATCGACGACGAAGCCATCGCGGTGCACACGCTGCTGGTACAGGCGCAGTCCCAGGACGGCACGTCCACGACGGCCGCCTTCGACATCACGATCACGCCAGTGAATGCCTGGGCGCCGGTGATCGACAGCGGGGGCGGGGCGACGGCTGTGGGCATCTCGCTGCCCGAAAACACCGCGGACGTGACGACCATTCACGCCACCGACGCCGACCGGCCCGCCGAGACGCTGCGCTACGCCATCGTCGGCGGCGCCGATGCCGCGCGCTTCGGCATCGACCCCGTGACCGGTGCGCTGCGCTTCCTGGCTGCGCCCGACTTCGAGATGCCGCAGGCCGATGCCGACCCGCAGGTCTACCACGTGACCGTAGCGGCGAGCGACGGGACCTTCACGGACGAGCAGGCATGGGCCGTCACCGTGCAGGACATCGACGAGTTCGATATCGGCCCGGTCTCGGATGCGCTCGCCGCGCCGGACGCGGTGCTCGAAACGGCTGCACCGGGTGCCGGCGTGGGTGTGTCCGCACGGGCAGTCGACGCCGACGGCTCCGCCTCGCCAGCGCGCTACAGCCTGCTGGACGACGCGTCCGGGCGATTTGCCATCGACGCGCAGTCCGGCGATGTGACGCTGGCGCGCGCGATTGCCAACGAAGCCCTGCCCAGCCACCGCATCACGGTGCAGGCGCGCTCGGGCGACGGCAGCGTGTCCGAGGCAAGCTTCGATATCGCCATCGGCTTCGTGAACAAGGCGGCGCCGCAGCCCGTCACGACGGCCGGCTCGGCGACGGGCCAGGCCCTGACAGTGCCAGAAAACACCGTCGCGGTGACGACCGTCAAGGGCAGCGACGCGGACCTGCCGGCGGCCACCCTGCGCTACGCGATCGTCGGCGGTGCCGATGCCGCGCGCTTTGTCATCGACGCCGACACGGGCGTGCTGCGGTTTGCCCAGGCGCCTGACCACGAAGCGCCGACCGATGTGGGCGGTGACAACCGCTACGAGCTGGTGTGGGCCGTCAGCGATGGCGAGCTGCAGGCCACGCAGGCCATCACCGTGACGGTGACGAATGTGGACGAGCCGCCGATGGTCCTAGCCAATGCGCTGAGCGTGAACTACGGCGTCACGCGGCTGGACGTGCAGGCGCAAGACCCGGATACGCCGACGGCCGCATTGGTCTACCAGGTCTCGGGCGAGTCGGGCGGCTGGTTCGTGCTGAGTTCGGCGCCGAACAGCCGCATCGCCAGCTTCACGCAGGCGCAGGTGGACGCCGGCACGGTGGTCTTCCGCCTGGACGGCACGGGACGCGACCCCGGCTATGTGCTGGCCTTGAGCGACGGGACCACGTCGCTGCCGCCTGGCGCGGCCCTGGTCAAACTCGTGGGCTCGATTCCCATCGACGGCTTGTCCGGTGCGGCCTCGACTCTGGCGGCCGACAACCCGCCGCCGCAAGAAGCCGCGCCGGCACGTCCGAGCGCGGATGCCAGCGCCGAGCTGAATGTCGCCGAGGTCCTGGGCCGCGCACCCACGGCGGCCGGCCACCTGCGGGACGATGCGCTGCTGCTCGACCGCGAGGTCGCCGCGGCTTGGCAGCGATCGACCGAGATCGCGCCGGCGGTGAACGTCCGGCTGTCGGCGGTGGCCGCATTCGCTTCGCGCGCGACAGCGGGCGGCCTGGACGCGCCAGTGGCCGCGGCGTGGACCGAGGCACGGGCCACGCCGGCCGCCAGGTTCGACGTGGCGCCCTGGCGGCCGGTGGTCAGCATCGACCTGGCCGACACCTCGGCCGGGCGTCAGCTGGCCCAGGTACTCGACCGAATGGGCGAAGAGGTGCGTGGTGACCATGCCGAAACGGTCGTGGCCATCGGCTCCACCGCGCTGGTCTCGGGTGGTCTGAGCGTGGGTTATGTGCTGTGGCTGCTGCGCGGCGGCGTGCTCGTGGCCACGGTGATGTCCAGCGTGCCGGCGTGGGCCGGCATCGATCCGCTGCCGGTGCTGTCTCAGGCACGGCGGCAGGACGAGGACGACGGCGAACAGGATGCCGATCCGATCGAGCGGCTGTTCGGCCGCGCGCGGCGCTTGATGAGCCGCCCGGCGGCGGTGACGCCGCCCGTTTCTGCCCCATCCGGCGCGCCCAGCGTCACACATTCCGAGGTGGGTGCATGAAGCGCTTGTCTTCCCGGTTCTACATGGCGATCGGCCTGAGTGCGCTGGTCGTCACTTCCTTGCTGCTGGCGCTGTTCGCCGGCCTGGTCCCCGACCGCGAAGGGGCCCAGCGCGAGGGCCGTACGTCGCTGGCCGAGTCGGTGGCCGTGAGCGTCACGGTGCTGCTGTCCGACGAGGACGATTCGCGCATCCGCCAGGTGCTGAATTTCGTGGTCAAACGCAACCCGGCGCTGCTGTCGGTGGGTCTGCGCAGCGACGACGGGCAATTGCGGCTCAAGAGCGGGCCGCATCCTGCGGTCTTCGAGGGGCCGTCGGACGGCAGCTCCACCGAAACCCATGTGCGCGTGCCCCTGCTGCACCAGGGCGGCACCTGGGGACACGCGGAGCTCATCTTCCGACCCCTGCAGTCCGGCACCGGCCTGGCGGCGCTGGCGGGTTCGCCCGTGTTGATGATTTCATCGATGGGCTTCGTCTGCTTCTGCCTGTTCTATGTCTACCTGTCCCGCACGCTGCGCCACCTCGATCCGTCCCGCGTGATCCCCGGCCGCGTGCGCACCGCGTTCGACACGCTGGCCGAAGGTCTGATGGTGCTGGATCCCAAGGGCAGCATCGTGCTGGCCAACCGCGCCTTTGCCGACGTCCTGGGCGCCGACCCGGAGAAGCTCATCGGCCGGGATGCGGCGTCGCTGGGCTGGATACCGGCGACGCAGAACGGCACGGATGTCGAGTCCTGGACGCAGATGCTGCGCGGCGCGCAGGCGCATCGCAACGTCCTGCTGTACCTGCCTGCGGCCGATGGGCGACGGCGCAGCTTCATGGTCAACGGCTCGCCGGTGCCCGGCGCCGGCGGCAAGCCCGCCGGCATGCTGGTCAGCCTGGATGACGTCACGGCACTGGAAGAAAAGGAAATCCAGCTGCGCATGGCGCGCGACGCGGCCGAGGCGGCCAACCGCGCCAAGAGCGAATTCCTGGCCAACATGAGCCACGAGATCCGCACGCCGATGAACGCGATCCTCGGCTTCGCCGAGTTGCTGCGGCGCGGCTGGCAGACCGAAGGCCAGAACACGCAGCGCCACCTGGACACGATCCTGAGCAGCGGCAAGCACCTGCTGGCGCTGATCAACGACATCCTGGACCTGTCGAAGGTGGAGGCTGGCCGCCTGGAGGTCGAGCGCATTCCCTGCGCGGTGCACGAGGTGGTCAACGAGGTCGTGGCCATCATGCAGGTGCGCGCCCAGGAGGCAGGCATCCGTCTGGCGGTGGACTACGCCTCGGCGCTGCCGGCCACGGTGTCGACCGATCCCGCACGCTTGCGCCAGATCGTCACGAACCTGGTGGGCAATGCCCTGAAATTCACCCAGCAAGGCGGTGTGACGGTGGCCGTGCATCTGGTGGAACAGCAGTCGGTGTCCCAGCTGCACATCGAAGTCCGCGACACCGGCATCGGCATCGCGGCCGACAAGGTCGAAGCCATCTTCGAGCCCTTCGTGCAGGCCGAGGCCTCGACGACGCGGCAGTACGGCGGCACGGGCCTGGGCCTGGCCATCAGCCGGCGGTTTGCGCGGGCCCTGGGCGGCGACATCACGGCCAGCAGCGTGCCCGGCAGCGGCAGCACCTTCCATGTCACGCTCGATGTGGGCCCGATCAGCCCGGACGCCTGGCTGCAGCCCGACGCGCTGCATGCGGCCACGGGCGTGAGCCGTGCGGCTGTCGACCGCCGCTGGGCCTTCGACGGCCAGCGCGTGCTGGTGGTCGACGACGGCGACGAGAACCGCGAACTGGTGCGCCTGGTGCTGGAAGGCGCGGGGCTGCGCGTGATCGAAGCGAACAACGGCGCGGTGGCGCTGGAGCGTGTGGCGGCCGACCAGCCAGCCCTGGTGCTGATGGACGTGCAGATGCCGGTGATGGACGGCTACGAGGCCACCCGCCACTTGCGCGGCACGGGCCACACGCTGCCCATCCTGGCGCTCACGGCGCACGCGATGAAGGGCTTCGAGAAGGACATCGAAGGCTCGGGCTTCAGCGGCTTCCTGACCAAACCCGTGGACATCGACGCGCTGCTCGACGAGATGGGCCGGCGCCTGGGCGGACGGCAGGTGGCAGTCGATCCGGCGCAGTTGGCGCAGGCCGACCGGCCGGTCGAGTTGCGTGCCGCGGCTACCACGCCGGCATTCCCCGGGACAGGGCGCGCGGCGGCGCCGCCGCCCGTTTCCCGCGAGCCCATTGTGTCGCGCCTGGCGCAGCACCCGCGGCTGGCCCGCGTGGCACGCACGTTCTGCCTCGCGCTGCCCGGCAGACTGGAATCCATGCGCGCGGCGCTGGCCGCCGGCCGCATGCAGGAAATGGCCGAACTGGCGCATTGGCTCAAGGGTGCCGGCGGCACCGTGGGCTACGACGCCTTGTTCGAGCCGGCCCGAGAGCTCGAGCGACACGCCCGCGCCGGCGATCGCGAGGCGCTCGAGCGAAACCTGGCGCAGATCGAGGGCCTGGCCGAGCGCCTGGTCGCCCCTGCCGAATTACCGAGCGAAGTTTCCTGAGGAGCGCATATGTCGCAGATGTACGAACCCGCCCTCGCGGCATTCAAGCCGCCCGTCGAAGAGCCCCGCCGCGACGACGTCCCGGTGTCGGACGTGACCGTGATGATGGTCGACGACGAGCCGATGATGATCGAGGTCACGCAGACCTTCCTGGAGGACGCGGGCTACCGCCGCTTCGTCTCGGTCATCGACCCGCGGCTGGCGCTGACCACCGCGCGGGTCAAGAAGCCAGGCCTCATCCTGCTGGACCTGATGATGCCGGGCATGAGCGGCTTCGAGGTGCTGGAGCAGATCCGCGGCGACGAGTCGCTGCGCTACACACCGGTGATCGTGCTGACGGCTGCCAGCGACCCGGCCAGCAAGCTGCGTGCGCTGGAGCTGGGCGCAACGGAAATCCTCGCCAAGCCGGTGGACGAGAGCGAACTGAAGATCCGCGTGCGCAACTCGCTGGCCTTCAAGGCCTACCAGGACCGCCTGGCCAACGACGACCCGCTGACGGGCCTGCCGAACCGCCGCGTATTCGTGGATCGCCTGAAGTCGGCGCTGCTGCAAGGGCAGATGCGCGGCCGGCAACTGGCGCTGCTGCACATCAACCTGGACCGCTTCCGCCAGGTCAACGACACCCTGGGTCACCGCGCGGGCGACACGCTGCTGGCGATGGTGGCCGAACGCCTGCGTGTCGTGACGCAGGCCTATGCGGGCCTCATGCCGCTGGGCTACGCACGTGCGCCGATGCTGGCCCGCCTGGGCGGTGATGAGTTCGGCTTGATGATGCCGGAGCTCGGCGGCCCGGAGCCGGCGGCGAACATCGCGCACGACATCGTCGGCGAGCTGGCCCGTCCGTTCGAGGTGGCGGGGCAGGACCTGTTCATCACGCCCAGCATCGGCATCGCGATGGCGCCGCAGGATGCGCGCGACGATGCCTCGCTGCTGCGCAACGCCGGTGTGGCGACCAAACACGCCAAGAGCAGCGGGCGCAACGCCTATCACTTCTACCGCCAGCAGCTGGATAACGTCTCACTCGAGCGGCTGACGCTGGAGACTCAGCTGCGCCGTGCGGGCGTGCGCAAGGAGCTCGTGCTGCACTACCAGCCCAAGATCGACCTGTCCTCGGGCCAGATCTGTGGTGCCGAAGCGCTGATGCGCTGGAACCACCCTGAGCTGGGCCTGGTGTCGCCAACGAAGTTCATCCCGATTGCCGAAGAGACGGGCCAGATCGTCGAACTCGGCGAGTGGGTCGTGGACGAGGTGTGCGAGCAGATGGAGAAATGGCGTCGCAGCGACGGCCTGGATCTCCAGGTGTCGCTGAACGTGGCGCGCCACGGTCTGGCATCGGGGCGGCTGGGCGAGGTCATCGCCAGCGCCATGTCGCGGCACCACATCGGTCCGGGGCTGCTGGTGCTGGAGCTCACCGAGAGCATGCTGATGGACCGCGTGGAGACCATCGCGGAAAAGTTGCGGGCGCTGCGCGATCTGGGCGTGGAGCTGTCGATCGACGACTTCGGCACCGGCTATTCGTCGATGAGCTACCTCAAGCAGCTTCCGCTGCACGAGCTGAAGATCGACCGCAGCTTCGTCAAGGGCTCGGCCGAAGACCGCACGGATGCGGCCATCGTCAGCGCGTTGATCGTGCTGGGTCACAGCCTGGGCCTGCGCGTGGTGGCCGAAGGCGTGGAAACCGAGGCCCAGCGCGCGACGCTGGCCGCCCTGGGCTGCGACAGCTACCAGGGCTTCCTGTGCAGCCCGGCCGTGCCGGCGGATCGGTTCGTGCACACGATGCGCGACTTCAACGCGCGCAAGGGCGGTTGAGCCGCGGCCCCGGTCCCCGCCGCGCCGCGGGATCGCCGATCAGGCTGCGGGCGCAGCCTCGCGGTGGTAGTCAGTGATGCGCTGGACCTCGTTCTTCGAGCCCAGCATGACGGCCACGCGTTCGTGCAGCTTGCCGGGAACGACGTCCAGGATGCGCTGGGTGCCGTTGGTGGCCATGCCGCCGGCCTGTTCGACCAGGTAGGCCATCGGGTTGGCCTCGTACATCAGGCGCAGCTTGCCGGGCTTGTTCGGCTCGCGCTTGTCCCAGGGGTACAGGAAGATGCCGCCGCGCGTGAGGATGCGGTGCACGTCGGCCACCATGCTGGCCACCCAGCGCATGTTGTAGTCCTTGCCGCGCGGGCCTTCCTTGCCGGCCAGGCACTCGTCGATGTAGCGGCGCACGGGAGGCCCCCAGTGGCGCATGTTGCTCATGTTGATCGCAAATTCCTTGGTGTCCTCCGGAATCCGCACGTCCTTTTCGGTCAGCACCCAGGAGCCCATCTCGCGGTCCAGCGTGAACATCACGACACCTTCGCCGACGGTCAGCACCAGCGTGGTCTGCGGGCCGTAGACGCAGTAGCCGGCCGCGGCCTGCTGCTTGCCGGGCTGCAGGAAGTCTTCCTCGCTGATGCCGCGGCTGTTGTTGACCTTGCGCAGCACCGAGAAGATGGTGCCGATGGAGACGTTGACGTCGATGTTCGACGAGCCGTCCAGCGGGTCGAACATCAGCAGGAATTCGCCCTGCGGGTAGCGGTTGGGCACGACGTGGATGGTGTCCATCTCTTCGCTGGCCATGGCGGCCAGGTGGCCGCCCCACTCGTTGGCTTCGACCAGCACCTCGTTGGCGATGACGTCCAGCTTCTTCTGGATCTCACCCTGCACGTTTTCGTTCTGGTCTTCGGCGGTGCCCAGCACGTCGCCGAGCGCGCCTTTGTTGACCGAGATGGCGATGCGCTTGCACGCGCGCGCGACGACCTCGATCAGCAGGCGCAGCTGCGGCGGGATGTGACCGTGCTCGCGTTGC
This sequence comes from Pseudomonadota bacterium, assembly GCA_963205115.1. Classification (GTDB taxonomy): domain Bacteria; phylum Pseudomonadota; class Gammaproteobacteria; order Burkholderiales; family Burkholderiaceae_C; genus Rubrivivax. Next base: position 34,789 of record CAUJHV010000042.1, read on the forward strand.
TGCTCGACCAGATACTGGGTGAGACTGACTCTGTGGCTCATGGGACTCCTCAAGCGCTCAAGGCTCTGTTGACAATCTCCTGCACGTCGGTGCTCGAATCCGGTCGCGCGGCCACGCGGGCGATCGCTTCGCGCGCGGCGCTGCGGCAGGGCTCGGCCAGGTGCCGCCAGCGGTCCAGCGCGCGTGCCATGCGCGCGGCCAGCTTCGGATTGAAGGCATCGATCTCGACGACCTTGTCGGCCCACAGCACGTAGCCGGCCGCGTCGGGCCGGTGGAAGGCGGCGGGATTCGCCGCCCAGACGGACAGCAGCGAACGTGCACGATTCGGGTTGGACAGTGAAAAGTCCGGGTGCTGCAGCAGCTGCTTGACACGCGCGAAGACACGCCCGTCGCGCTCGGGTGCACGCGCCTGGATGGAGAACCACTTGTCGACGACCAGCGCGTCGCCGGCAAACAGCGCGTGGAAGCGCTCCAGCGCCGGCACGGCGAGTTCGGCGTGCACGTTGACCAGGGCCTGCAGCGCGCCCAGGCGGTCGGTCATGTTGCCGGCGTCCTTGAAACGCTGGTAGGCGCGGCCCGGCCAGACGTTGTCGCCGGTGTTGACGGCATGGCGCACCAGCATGGCCAGCGCCAGGTTGGCCTGCGCGCGCTGGCCGGCTTGTTCGACGCTGGGCTCGTAGCCGGCCTTGACCTGGTGGGTCTCCCAGGCCCAGTGCCAGTCGGCCTGCAAGGCCGCGGCCAGCTGGTCCAGCAGGGATTCGCGCACGCGGTTGACGCGCTGGGCGTCGGCATTGTCCAGCTGTTCGAACCAGTCGCGCTCGGCCGGCAACGTGAGCACCAGTTCCTTGAACGCGGCGTCCAGGCGATCGTCGCGCAGGATGGCGCGCAGACCGTCGACGAGTGCGCTGTCCAGGCCCTGGAGCGCGGCGCCGGGCGCCACGCTCGCGCGAGCACGTGCCAGCCACAGCCGTTGCACGGCTTCCCAGCGGTTGAAGGGGTCGCTGTCGTGCTGCAGCAGCCGCAGCAGCGCGGTCTCGTCCAGGCCGTCGTCCAGTTCCACCGGCGCGGAGAAGCCGCGCAGCAGCGAGGGCAGGGGCTCGGCGTCCAGGCCGACAAAGTGGAACGCTTGCTCGGCCTGTGTCATCACCAGCGTGCGCTGCAGGCCGGCCGGTGCCGATTCGCCGTCCAGCCGCAGCGGCACGGCGCGGTTGTCCGCACCGATCAGGCCCATGGTCACCGGGATGAGCTGTGGCTGCGTCGGGGTGTCACCGGTTCCGGTGCGCTGGCTCAGCAGCAGCGTGTAGCGCTGCGAGGCGGCGTCCCAGCTGCCGCGGGCGCGCAGCTGCGGCGTGCCCGCCTGCGCGTACCAGCGCCCGAAGACATCCAGGTGCTGCGCCAGCGCGCTGCCCGGGTTGGCGTCGGCGATGGCCTGGGCGAAGTCGTCGCAGGTGACAGCCTGGCCGTCGAAGCGCTGGAAATACAGCGCCATGCCGCGGGCAAAACCCTCGCGGCCCACCAGCGTCTGCATCATGCGCACGACCTCGGCACCCTTCTCGTAGACCGTGGCGGTATAGAAGTTGTCGATCGCGGCGTAGCTGTCGGGGCGCACCGGGTGCGCCATCGGGCTGGCGTCCTCGGGAAACTGCACGGCGCGCAGGCTGCGCACATCTTCGATGCGGCGCACCGCGCGAGCGGATTCGCTGCCGGCCATGTCCTGGCTGAATTCCTGGTCGCGGAAGACCGTCAGGCCTTCCTTGAGCGACAACTGGAACCAGTCGCGGCAGGTGACGCGGTTGCCGGTCCAGTTGTGGAAATACTCGTGCGCGACGACGCTTTCGATGCCGGCGAAATCGACATCCGTGGCCGTGGCCGCGCTGGCCAGCACGTACTTCGTGTTGAAGACGTTCAGGCCCTTGTTCTCCATGGCGCCCATGTTGAAGTCTTCGACCGCCACGATCATGAAGCGCTCGAGATCCAGCGGCAGGCCGAAGCGGACCTCGTCCCAGACGATCGAGGCGATCAGCGAATTCATCGCGTGCTCGGTCTTCTCCAGGTCACCACGCTTGACGTAGACCTGCAGCAGGTGGTCCTTGCCGCTGCGTGTGCGGATGCGCTGCTCGCGCGCCACCAGGTCGGCCGCCACCAGGGCGAACAGATAGGCCGGCTTGGGGAACGGGTCGTCCCACTTCGCATAGTGTCGACCGTTATCCAACGTTCCTTGTTCGACCAGATTCCCGTTGGACAGCAGCACCGGGTAGCGGGCCTTGTCGGCGCGCAACGTCACCGTGAACTGGGCCATCACGTCCGGACGGTCCAGGAAATAGGTGATGCGGCGGAAGCCCTCGGCCTCGCACTGCGTGAACAGGCCGCTGCCGCTGGTGTACAGGCCCGACAACTGCTTGTTCTTGTCCGGCGCGCAGGTGTTGCGGATTTCCAGCACGAAGCTCGCGTCCGCGGGCGGCGTTTCGATCACCAGCAGGCCGTCCTCGTGGCGGAAGGACACGCCCTCGCCATTGGCCATCACGCGCATCAGATTGAGTTCCTCGCCGTGCAGCTTCAGCGGCATGCCGGAAGCGGCGGCCGGGTTGCGCTCGATATGCAGCTTGCTCGCGACGATGGTCTTGGCAGGGTCGAGGTCGAAGCTCAGTTCGACGCGGCGGATCCAGTACGCCGGGGGAGCGTAGTCCGCGCGGTGAATCACCGCGGCTGTGCCTTCACGCATGGGGCGAGTCTCCGGAAAGTCTTGTTGGAAGGGCAGGTCGCGGGAATCACAGCCCCTGCTTCAGGCTGGCTTCTATGAACGGGTCGAGGTCGCCGTCCAGCACCTTCTGGGTGTTGGCGATCTCGACGTTGGTGCGCAGATCCTTGATGCGGCTCTGGTCGAGCACATAACTGCGGATCTGATGGCCCCAGCCCACGTCGGTCTTGGAATCCTCCAGCTTCTGCTGGGCTTCCATCTGCTTGCGCATCTCGTGCTCGTACAGGCGCGAGCGCAGCATCTGCCAGGCCTCGTCGCGGTTGCGGTGCTGAGAACGGTCGTTCTGGCACTGCACGACGATGCCCGTGGGGATGTGCGTCAGCCGCACGGCCGAGTCGGTCTTGTTGATGTGCTGGCCGCCCGCGCCGCTGGCGCGGAAGGTGTCGGTGCGCACGTCGGCCGGATTGATGTCGATCTCTATCGAGTCATCGACCTCGGGATACACGAACAGCGAGGCGAAGCTCGTGTGCCGGCCGCCGGCGCTGTCAAACGGGCTCTTGCGCACCAGCCGGTGCACGCCGGTCTCCGTGCGCAGGTGGCCGAAGGCATAGTCGCCCTCGACCTTGAGCGTGGCGCTGCGGATGCCGGCCACGTCGCCCTCGGTCTCTTCCATGACCTCGGTCTTGAAGCCCTTGCGCTCGCAGTACTTGAGGTACTGGCGCAGCAGCATGCTGGCCCAGTCGCAGGCTTCGGTGCCGCCGGCGCCGGCCTGGATGTCGATGAAGCAGTTGCCGGGGTCGGCCGGGTTGTTGAACATGCGGCGGAACTCGAGCTGTTCCACCGTGGCCTTCAGCGCGAGTGCTTCGTCGCGCATGGCCACCAGCCCGTCGATGTCGCCGTCGGCCTTCGACATCTCGTAGAGCTCGGTGTTGTCGTCGATGTTGCTGGTGAGGTGATCGATGGTCTGCACCACCGTCTCCAGCGACTTCTTTTCCTTGCCCAGTTCCTGGGCGCGCTTGGGCTCGTTCCAGACCGCGGGGTTTTCCAGCGCCGCGTTGACTTCGTTCAGCCGCAGGGATTTGCGGTCGTAGTCAAAGATACCCCCGGAGCTGCCCGGTACGCGCCTTGAGGTCGGCGAGCAGCGTGCCGATGGCGTTGATGTCTTCAGTGTCCATAACCCGTGGATTTTGGCACGGGGGCCACGGGGCAGGCCGCCCCCGGGCCGGTGGGCAGCTAGGGGGTCAGAAATTCGGCCAGCAGCGCGGCCACCGCTTGCGGGCGGTCGTGGTGCAGCATGTGCCCGCATCCGGTGAGGGTTTCGCGCCGCACCTGCGGCACCACCGACAGTCGCTCGTGGAATTCGGCCTTGGTGTAGCGCTGGCCCCACCACGCGCTGATGTCGGTCAGATCGCCCTCGACCCACAGCAGCGGTGCCTGGATCGCGGCCCAGGTGGCCAGGATCTCGTCGACGCGGTAGAGCATGGCATTCACGCGCTTGTGGGCCGGGTCGCAACGCACGTGCCAGCGGCCGTCGCTGTCGTCCAGGGCCGCCCAGTGCGGCGCCAGCCAGTTGGCCTTGTCGGCGCTCAGGCGCGGGTTGTTGGCCTGCAGCCGCGCGGCCACCTCTGCCAGGCTGTCGAAGCCCTTGAAGCGCTGCGGCTGCTTCAGGCTGTCCAGCCACTGCGCCAGGCGCGCCGGTGCCTGCTCGGGCTGGGTGCGCGGCATGCCGAAGCCTTCGAGATTGACCAGCCGGCGGATGCGCGCGGGCCGCGCGCCGGCGTAGCTCATGACCACGTTGCCGCCCATGCTGTGGCCCAGCAGATCGACCGGCGCACCGGGAGAGATGGCGTCGATCAGCGCGTCCAGGTCACCGAGGTAGTCGGCAAACCAGTAGGCGTCGCTGCCGCTGTTCTGGCTCTGGCCGAAACCGCGCCAGTCGGGCGCCAGCACGTGGCGCGGGCCGCCTTCGAGACGCGCGAGTTCGTCCACGACGAACTGGAACGAAGCGCCCACGTCGGCCCAGCCGTGCACCATCACCAGCGGCGGTAGCGCGGCTGCGGCGCCGCTGTCGTCACCCCATTCCCAGAGGTGGTAGCGCAGTCCGCGCAGCGTGAGCGTGCGCGGCCGTGCCAGGGCATGTGGGCGGTAGCAGGGGGCGGCGTCGGGCATGCGGCACTGTAGGCCAGGCCGACCGACCCGCGCGTCTCGCGGGTGACGCCCGCAGGGGCGTGGGGACTCAGCGCGCAGCCAGGGCGGCCAGCTTCTCGGGTGCCAGGCGCACCTTCACGGCGCGCGTGGGTACCACGCCGGTCACGGCGTGGGCGGGGTTGGTCGTGGCCCGCACCAGCGGCTCGATCAGCGGCTCGCCATTGCGGTTGACGATGACCGCCACCTGCGGCGCCATCACGGTGGGCCCGCGCTTGACGACGATGCCGATCTCGCCCGAGGCCAATGACACATAGCAGCCCGGCGGGTAGACACCAAATTCCTTGACCAGCGCGGCGGTCACCGGGTTGGCGGGATCGCGCATGAACAGCTCACGGCCCGCGCGGTCTGCCGGCAGCGGTTCGCGGTGCGCGCGCGGGCTCAATTTGGCCGCATAGACGTCGGCACGGGTCAGGAGCGTGGCGAGTTCGCTGGGGTCGCCGATGCCGGCCGGGTACCCGCTGCGGTCGACCGCCTCGTGGTGCTGCTCGACGGCGCGCAACCAGTCCTTGTCTGTGACCCCGGCCTCTGAGAGCAGCTGCACGCTGCGGGTGGGGTGCGAGCGGATGAGTCGTCGCTGTTCATCGGACAGCGGTCCTGCATGCGTGGCCAGGATGCCCTGCAACTCGAACATCGACAGGTTCATCGTCAGCGCGGCCTTGAAGGCGCGGTTCGATTCGTCTTCCGACCACTGCAGCCGCTGGGCCACCAGGCGGCACACGATGGCTGTGTGCACGGCGTGGTCCAGGCCGTATTGCATGTGCACGCTGCCTTCCTGGCGCAGCACCTGCAGGATGGCCAGGTCGGGGTCGCGGTCGATCAGCGCAGCCACCGGCTTGGCGGCTTCGTCCAGCGCGGCGCGGAAGGTCTCGGGCTGGATGTCGGTCAGCGCGCGGTGCACCTGCCGGATGTTGTCGTGCCACAGCGCGGCCAACGCCTCGGGCGGCGCGTCCTTCACGGCGGCGGGGTCGCGCTGGAGTTCGGCGATATCCACCAGCGTGCCGCGCTCGAACAGCGTCTGCATCTGCTGCGCGCTGCCGATCGTCTGGCCGCGCGCCAGCAGCAGGGTGTGGTCGGCGTTGTAGACGTTGAAAGGCAGGGGCTGTCCGACGGTGACGCGGCTGCGGACGACGGAGAGCGGGGTGTAGCGCATGGATGTTCTCGCGACGAAGGCGCATACCGGTGACCCCGGGTGCGCCAGCCTTGGGGTTTGTGTGCATGCAGTGTCCAAGTCCGGTGCGCCGTGCAAACCCCACAATCAGCAGTGCCGTCCCTTCTTCTGTAACCAAGCATGAACCACGCTGCGTGGCGCACCGCGACGCCGGCCGATCTGACGGCCATCGTGGGACTGATCCGCGAACTGGCTGTCTTCGAACACCTCGAGCACTTGATGCAGGCCACGCCGCAGGCGATGGAACCGCACCTGTTCGGCCCGCGGCCCGCGGCCGAGGCCATCGTGGCCGAAGCCGACGGCGGCGCCATCGTGGCCTTCGCCTTGTTCTTCACCAACTTCTCCACCTTCCTGGCCAAGCCGGGCCTGTACCTGGAAGACCTCTACGTGCAGCCGGCCTGGCGCGGGCGCGGCCTGGGCAAGGGGGCGCTGCAGTGGCTGGGCGCGCTGGCGCTGGAACGCGGCTGCGGCCGCTTCGAGTGGAGCGTGCTCGACTGGAACCGCCAGGCCATCGATTTCTACCAGCGCATGGGCGCCACCGTGATGCCCGACTGGCGCATCTGCCGTCTCACCGGCGACGCGCTGGAGGCCTACCGGAGGCCCGCATGAAGGCCGCCGCCCAACGGACCGCGCGCACGGGTGACCGTTACGACCGCCTGCACGGCGACTTCCGCTGGGCCGTGCCGCGGCGCTTCAACATCGCGCAGGTCTGCTGTGGACGCTGGGCGCGAGACACGCCGCAGGCCGTGGCCATCCGCTGGGAACACGAAGATGGCCGCCAGCAGGCCTGCAGCTACCGCGAGCTGCAGCAGGCGGCCAATCGCCTGTCCGGCGCGCTGCGCCGCCGCGGCGTGCAGCGTGGCGACTGCGTGGCCATCGTCATGCCGCAGCGCATCGAGACGGCGGTGGCGCACATGGCGGTCTACCAGCTGGGCGCCGTGGCCATGCCGCTGTCGATGCTCTTCGGCCCCGATGCGCTGGAATACCGGCTCGCGCACAGCGACGCGGTCGTCGCCATCGTGGACGAGGGTGCGATCGATCAGCTGCTGCAGGCGCGTGCCCAGGTGCCAGGCCTGCGCACGGTGATCGCCGTCGGCGCGGCCGAAGGTCGCGGCGATGCGGACTGGACCGCGCTGCTGGCCGCCGAGCCTGCGCGCTTCGCCGCGGTCACCACCGGCGCCGACGACCCGGCCGTGCTCATCTACACCAGCGGCACCACTGGACCACCCAAAGGCGCGCTGATTCCGCACCGGGCGCTGATCGGCAACCTCACCGGCTACGTGTGCAGCCAGAACTGGTTTCCGCACGTGGACCGCGCGGACGGCGAGGCGATCTTCTGGTCACCGGCCGACTGGGCCTGGACCGGCGGGCTGATGGATGCGCTGCTGCCCACGCTGTATTTCGGCCGCACCATCGTGGCCTACCAGGGGCGCTTCCAGCCCGAACGCGCGCTCGAGCTGATGCAGCGCTACCGCGTGACGCACAGCTTCCTGTTCCCCACGGCGCTCAAGGCCATCATGAAGGCCGTGCCGCAGCCGCGCCAGGCTTACGCGCTGCGGCTGCGCGCCGTCATGAGTGCCGGCGAGGCCGTCGGCGACGCCGTCTTCGCCTGGTGCGAGAAGGAACTGGGCGTCACCGTCAACGAGATGTTCGGGCAGACCGAGATCAACTACATCGTCGGCAACTGCACGCGCAGCGTCGACGCGCGCGGCCGCCCCGCGCCGGGCTGGCCGGCGCGCCCGGGCAGCATGGGCCGCCCGTACCCGGGGCATCGCGTGGCGGTGATCGACGACGAAGGTCGCGAGTGCCCGCGTGGCACACCCGGCGACGTGGCCGTGCACCGGCGGGACATCCATGGCGACCCCGACCCGGTGTTTTTCCTGGGCTACTGGAAGAACGAAGAGGCCACACGCGCCAAGTTCACCGGCGACCCGACCGACAGCTGGTGCCGTACCGGTGACATGGCCGTCATGGATGACGACGGCTGGCTCTGGTACCAGGGCCGCAGCGACGACATGTTCAAGGCCGCCGGCTACCGCATCGGGCCCAGCGAGATCGAGAACTGCCTGGTCAAACACCCGGCCGTGGCCAATGCCGCCGTCGTGCCCAAGCCGGATGCCGAGCGTGGCGCGGTGGTGAAGGCCTACGTGGTGCCGGCTGCCGGGGTGGTGGTGTCCGACGAGCTCGTCGCCGATTTGCAGGCGCATGTGCGCGGCAAGCTCGCGCCCTACGAGTATCCGAAGGAGATCGAGTTCATCGACGCCCTGCCGATGACCACGACCGGCAAGGTCCAGCGCCGCGTGCTGCGGCTGCAGGAAGAAGCCCGGGCGCGTG
>CAUJHV010000043.1 GCA_963205115.1 Pseudomonadota bacterium
GAACTGCGCGAGGCCATGGCCGAGAAGGGCCTGGGCACACCTGCCACGCGCGCCGCCATCATCGAAGGCCTGATCCTCGAAAAATACATGTACCGCGATGGCCGCGAGCTGGTGCCTACGGCCAAGGCCTTCCAGCTGATGACCTTGCTGCGCGGCCTGGCCATCGAGGACCTGACCAAGCCTGAACTCACCGGCAACTGGGAATACCAGCTTGCCGAGATGGAGCACGGGCGCCTGTCGCGCGACGCCTTCATGGCGGAAATTGCCAAGATGGCCGAGCGCATCGTGCGCAAGGCCAAGGAATACGACCGCGACACCATCCCTGGCGACTATGCGACGCTGAAGACGCCGTGCCCCAACTGCGGCGGCGTGGTCAAGGAAAACTACCGCCGCTTCGCCTGCACGGGCGCTGATGGCGGTTCGGAAGAGGGCTGCGGCTTCAGCATCACCAAGATTCCCGCCGGGCGCGCCTTCGAGATCGCCGAGGCCGAGGCCTTCCTGCGCGACAAGAAGATCGGCCCGCTGGAAGGCTTCCGCTCCAAGGCCGGCTGGCCCTTCACCGCCGAGATGAAGCTGGCCTTCGACGAGGAAATCCGCAACTGGAAGCTCGAATTCGATTTCGGCGAAGACGCCAAGCAGGGTGAGGGCGATGGCGAGCCGGTGGACTTCTCCGGCCACAGCTCGCTGGGCGCCTGCCCGAAGTGCAAGGGCCATGTCTACGAACACGGCACGAGCTATGTCTGCGAACACGCGGTCGGCGCGCACGTGACCTGCGATTTCAAGAGCGGCAAGATCATCCTGCAGCAGCCCGTGCCCCACGAGGAGATGACGCGCCTGCTGACCACCGGCAAGACCGCGCTGCTGGAGAACTTCGTGTCCAACAAGACGCGGCGCAAGTTCAAGGCCTTCCTGACCTACGACAAGAAGGAAGGCAAGGTGATCTTCGAATTCGAGCCGCGCGCCCCCAAGGTGCCGGCCAAGAAGGCGGCAGCGAAGAAAGCAGCCGCCTGAAGCCGGCCGCGGATCGCCGAGGTGTCCGATTGGCCGTGCCTGCAGCCACGCGGTGACGGCTGCGTGCTGCTGGTGGCCGTCGTGCCGCAGGCGCGCAAGACCGGCGCCGACGGCTGGCACGACGGCAGCCTGCGTGTGCGGCTGACCGCGCCGCCGGTCGAGGGCCAGGCCAACGAGGCCCTGGTGCGCTGGCTGGCCGACCAGCTCGGCCTGCCCAAGCGGGCGGTGCAGGTGCTGCGCGGCACGAGCTCGCGCCGCAAGCAGCTGGCCATCGAAAAGCCTGCGGCTGATGTCGCACGTTGGCTGTCCAGCCTGGACCTGGGCCCGCCATGACCGCCGAAGTGGCCACACGGCTGCTGGCCATCATGACGACCATTGCCCTGGGCGCCTGGCTGATGCGCTGGCCGATCTTCCGCAGCCGCGAAGGAGCGCCCGGCGATCCGGCCTTCGTGCTGGCCCAGCTGGCCACCTACGTGCTGGTGCCCGCGCTGCTGTTGCGCACCATGATGCGGCTGGATCTGTCACAGCTGCCGTGGCAGGTGATACAGGCCTATTTCGTGCCGGCGGTCGCCTACGCACTGTTCGTTTATGTCTGGCAGCGCGGCCGCCCCGTGCGGCCCGGCGATGCCGCCGACCCCGCGGCACCCGCCACGATGGCGGTGTCGGCCGTCTACGGCAACGCGGTGCAGCTGGGCATTCCGATGGCGCTGGCGCTGTTCGGCGAACGCGGCCTGGCCCTGCACATCGCGCTGGTCAGCCTGCATGGCCTGATCCTGCTGACCCTGTTCACGCTGCTGGCCGAAGCCGATCGCGCGCGGGCGCTCGGGCGCGGCCACCCCTTGCAGATGGCGCGTGCGATGCTGGTCAGCACGCTCACGCACCCCGTGGTGCTGCCGGTGGTCGTGGGCCTGGCGGCCAGCGCCCTGGGCGTGACGCTGCCGGCCGTGGCCGATCAGGTGCTGCTCGGCCTGGGCTCGGCGGTGGTGCCGATGTGCCTGCTGCTCATCGGCATGAACCTCGCGCAGTACGGCATTGGGCGCCACTGGCGCGGCGCGATGGGCTTGACGCTGATGAAGCTGTTCGTATTGCCGGCCCTGGTGCTGGGCTTCGCACACGTCGTGCTGGGCTTGCGCGGCCTGCCGCTGCAGGTGGTGGTGATGATGGCTGCACTGCCGGTCGGGACCAATGCGCTGATCTTCGGCCAGCGCTACCGCATCCTGCAGGCCGAAGCCACGGCGGCCATCGTGGTCTCCACGCTGGCCTTCGGCGCCACGGCGGCGCTTTGGCTGTGGGTGCTCGAACTGGCGAGTTGAGGCACCCGCGGCGAGCCCGACGGCTCGAAGGCGGATTTGGGACAATCACCGCATGCAGATCGACGACATCCCCGCCTACATGGCCCACGTCGGCGCGGCCGCGCGCGCAGCAGCCACGACGATGGCACGCGCCTCGACGGCTGCCAAGGACCGGGCGCTGCGAGCCCTGGCCGCGCGCCTGCGCGCCGACATGCCGGCCCTGGAGCAGGCCAATGCGCAGGACATCGGCGCGGCGCAGGCCGCCGGCCTGGCCGCGCCGATGGTCGACCGCCTGCGCCTGACGCCCAAGGTCATCGAGACGGTGGCCCAGGGCTGCGAGCAGCTCGCGGCGATGCCCGATCCGGTGGGCGAGATCACCGGCGTCAAGCGCCGGCCCACGGGCATCAGCGTGGGCCAGATGCGCGTGCCGCTGGGTGTCTTCGGCATGATCTACGAGAGCCGGCCCAACGTGACCATCGAAGCCGCCTCGCTGGCCATCAAGAGCGGCAACGCCTGCATCCTGCGTGGCGGCTCGGAGGCCATCCACTCGAATCTCGCGCTGTGGCGCTGCGTGCAGGCTGCGCTGGGTGATGCGGGGCTGCCGCCCGAAGCGGTGCAACTGGTGCAGACGACCGACCGCGCCGCCGTCGGCGCGTTGATCACGATGCCCGAGCACGTGGACGTGGTCATTCCGCGCGGCGGCAAGGGGCTGATCGAACGCATCTCGCGCGAAGCACGCGTGCCGGTCATCAAGCACCTGGACGGCAACTGCCACGTCTATGTGGACGCCGAGGTCGACCTCGACCTCGCCGTGACCGTCACCGACAACGCCAAGACGCAGAAATACAGCCCCTGCAACGCGGCCGAATCACTGCTGGTGCATCGCGATGCGGCCGCGCGCTTTCTGCCGCGCATCGGCGCCGTCTTTGCCGCCAAGGGCGTGCAGATGCGGGTGGACCGCGCCGCCGGTGCGCTGCTGACCGCCGTGCCGGGCGCCGATGTCACCGGCGCCAGCGAAGCCGACTGGGCCGAGGAATACCTGGCGCCGATCATCAGCGTGAAGGTCGTCGAGTCGCTGGACGAGGCCATCGCCCACATCAACCGCTATGGCTCGCACCATACCGACGCGATCCTCACGACCAACCACCCGAATGCGATGCGCTTCCTGCGCGAGGTCGATTCGGCCAGCGTGATGGTCAATGCGAGCACCCGATTCGCCGACGGCTTCGAGTACGGCCTGGGTGCGGAGATCGGCATCAGCACCGACAAGTTCCACGCGCGCGGCCCGGTCGGCCTGGAAGGCCTGACCTCGCTGAAGTGGGTGGTGCTGGGGCAGGGCGAAGTCCGCACCTGAAGGGCCGCATCGCGCGGCCGGGCGCTGCAGCTCAGGCCCGCACGCGGGGTATCAGGCGTTCGTCCTGCGGCACGTTGCCGTCGGCGTCCATCTCGAAGGCGATCTGCGTGCACACGGCGCGGCACAGCATGGCCGCGCGTTCGCTTTCGATCCGGTAGTAGATCTGCGTGGCTTCCCGGCGCTTGCCCAGCACGCCGGCCCGGTACAGCGTGGACAGGTGCTGGCTCATGTTGGGCTGCGTGGTGTCGATCTGCGCCAGCAGCTGCGACACGTTCTTCTCGCCATGGCACAAGGCGCTGATGATCTTCAGCCGGATCGGCGTGGACAGCAGGCTGAACAGCTCCGCCGCGGTGGCAAAGACGCCATCGGATTCGTCGGACTGTTGTGGGTTGCCGGCCATGCGTTGAATGTGCTTGCGTATATGTGCAAGCAATGATGCTTGCTGGGGTCCGGCCGGTCAACCCCCGACAGCGTCGGCAGGATGGGTGTTGGCGGGGGGACTCTGGCAGCGCCGGACCCGTGCCCGCGGATGCACGCGCCACGACAGACGCGCGTTGCGTGGCCTCAAGGCTTGGTCGTGGTCGCCGGGCGGCTCATGCCGAAGCGGTAGTGGTCGCGCTGCAGCACGGCGCCTACGGCCGTCACTTCTTCCGGAAACAGGCCCAGGTTCAGCTCGGTGCTGCAGTAGTCCACCATGCCGCGCAAGGCCGATGGCGTGCCGATGCGGCCCGCGGGCCGGTAGATGGCGCTGCCGTCCCCGCCCATCTTGCGGGCATGGCACTCGCTGCATTTGTGTTCGCGGATCAGGCGTTCGCCCAGCGGCAGGTCGGCGTCGCGGAAGACCTCCGCGGCGGTGGCCGCCGGGGCCTGCGCCCATGCGGTGCCACCGAGCCACACCATGGCGGCGGCCACCGCCGTGCCGGCTGCGAAGCCGCGACCTGTGGCCCATCGGCGCGCTGCAGGGTCAGTCATCCGGAGCACTCCTCGTGTCAGGCAGCCAGGCGCTGCAGGTCCATCACATCGTCCGCGGCCATCTCGCCAGGAATCACCTGCAGCAGGCGCCCCTGACGGTCGACCGTCACGGTCAAGGGGGTCAGCCGGCGCATCGACAGGGCTGCCGCCAGGGCCGGCAGGCCCAGTGTGACATCGAAGCGATGGGCATGGCGTGCCATGTGGCGGCGCACGCCTTCGGCATCGGGCTCGCGCACGGCGCTGAGCACCTGCAGGCGCTGACCCGCGCTGCGTGCCTGCAGCTGCGTGAGGTGCGTGTTGTGCCGCACGCAGAACGGGCAGGTCAGGGACCAGAAGACGACGACCACCGCGTGGTCGTCGGCGCGTGTCCAGCGTGTGCCGTCCAGCAGCTGCAGCTCGGGCCAGACCACGCGCTCCCCGGGCTGCGCGGGCGCCGCCCGCGCGCCAGGTGCGGTGAGCGTCAGCGCCGCTGCGCCGCCGGCCCGCATCAGTGCCGTGGGGCCGCTGGCACGCACCAGCGCCGTCGCGGCGCTGCCACGTATCAGCGCGCGCCGGGTCATGCCTGCGTCGCGCGACACCGCGTCGTTCATGGCGGGCTGCGCTCCATCAGCAGGTAGGTGTTGTAGGCGTTGATGCGGTTGGCCGCGTCGAACAGCGGCATCTTCGCGAAGCGCGACCAGTCGGTGCGCGCATACGCTTCCTCGAACGGGTCCATGTTGCGCGCGGCCTCGCCCATGGCCTTGCGCAGGTAGGCCAGGTAGTCGCGGGTCATCTGCAGATCGGCGCGGGCGCTGCGAGACACCGGGCCGTGTCCGGGCACGATGACCGCGGCGTCGTAACTCAGCAGGGTGTCCAGGGCCTCGATCCAGTGGCCGCTGTCCGCCTGCCCGACAAAGGGCACGCGGTTGCGGAACACCACGTCGCCGGCCATCAGCACCTTCAGCGATGGAAACCACACGACCAGGTCCTCGGCCGTGTGTGCCGGGCCCGCGGGGCGCAGTTCCATCTCCAGGCCGCCCACCGTCAGACGCAAGGGTGCATCGATCCAGCGGTCGGCGGGCACCAGCCGCGTGTGTTCGTCGACCCAGGGCGCCAGGTCCTCGCGGCTGGCCTTCATGCGCAGCTCGGCGGTATCGGAGTTCAGGTACAGCTTCCCGTCATGGTGCGCGAGGATGGTCGCCCCGGCGTCCTTGAACACCTGCAGGCCGTAGACGTGGTCGGCGTGGTAATGCGTCACCACGACATGGCTCACGGGCTTGGGCGTGATGCGCGCGATCTCTTCGAGCAGTTCCTTTGCCAGCACCGGTGAGCCCAGCGCGTCGATCACCACCACGCTGTCGCGCGTGACCACGAAAGCCGCGTTGGAGATGAAATTGCGGTTGGCCGAGGAGCCCAGCGCGGCCACGCCCTGCACCATGTAGGTGTCGGGAGCGACGCGCACCGGCACGGGCCGCGCGGACTGTGCGGTCGCGGCAGTGGCCATCAGCAGCACGAGCGCCGCAGCGCTCCGACAGACGATGTGAAAGAACATCAGCATACGTTGATATTAAGCGCGAGACGCTCGGCTGTCACGCGCTGCGCCGCGGTGAGGCCTTGCTTCGCCCGCGAGACCTAGGGAAAGTCGCTAGCGGGCCTGCACACGAAGAATCGGGACGCGAGGCGCCTGTGGCGTGGAAAATAAGCGCGCACTGATACGGCATGTCGCTCGGGGTCCCGGCCACGAAGGCTGGCCGGCCGTTCGCAACACCACTCGTCGACAAGGAGATCACGATGACACGCATGAACCGGCTCGTCATGCTGGGGGTGGCCGCACTGGCCGCCACCGGCGTGCAGGCGCAAGACGCCCAACTGGCCCGCAACCTGGCGGCCACCTGCGCCAACTGCCACGGCACCAATGGCCAGGCCCGCGGCGACATGAAGACGCTGGCCGGCCTGTCGGCCGAGAAGATCGTCGCGATGGTCGCTGACTACCGCAACGGCAACCAGCCCGCGAGCATCATGCACCAGATCTCCAAGGGCTACACCGACGCGCAGATCCGGCTGATCGCCGGTTATTTCGCCGCCCAGCCGGCCAAGAAGTGAAGGGGGACTGCCACATGAATCGCATGAATCTGAACCGCCGCCAGCTGCTGGGCGCAGGCGCCGCGCTGGCCGCCACCTCAATGGCCGGTTGCGCCGGCATGTCGGCCGGCCCTTCGATCGGTCGCGTCGTCGTCGTTGGCGGCGGCTACGGCGGTGCCACCGCGGCACGCTACCTCAAGCTGTGGGGCGGCAATGTCGACGTCACACTCGTCGAGCGCAATGCCCAGTTCATCTCCTGCCCGATCAGCAACATGGTCATCGGCGGGCATCGGCAGATGGCCGACATCACACGCAGCTACGACGGCCTGAAGGCCGCGGGCGTGAAGCTCGTGACGGGCGAGGTGACCGCCATCGACGTCGCGGCCAAGAAGGTCCGCCTGGCCGGCGGTGGCGAACTCGCCTACGACCGCCTGGTGGTCTCACCGGGCATCGACTTCATGAACGACCAGGTCGGCGGCCTGCAGGCGGCGCTGGACAGCGGCCGCATCGTGCACGGATGGAAGGCTGGCCCGCAGACCGTGGCGCTGCGCAACCAGCTCGTGGCGATGGCCGACGGCGGCGTCGTGGCGATCTCGATCCCCAAGGTGCCGTACCGCTGCCCGCCCGGGCCCTACGAGCGCGCCTGCATGATCGCCAGCTACCTGAAGACCGCCAAGCCGAAGAGCAAGGTGCTGGTACTGGATGCCAACCCCGAGATCCAGTCCAAGAAGGCCTTGTTCGAGAAGGCCTTCAAGGACCATTACGGCAGCATCATCGAGTACCGCCCGAATGCGGAGCTCAAGGAAGTCTCGGGCCTGACCGCCAAGCTGGAGTTCGAAGACGTCAAGGCCGACGTGCTGAACGTCATTCCGCCGCAGCGTGCGGCCGACCTGGCGCGCAGCGCGGGCCTGATCAACATCAACAACCGATGGGTCGGGGTCAACTGGCTGACGATGGAGTCCACGGCCGCGCCGGGCGTGCACGTGCTGGGCGATGCCACCTTCCCCGCGCCGCTGATGCCCAAGTCGGGCCACATGGCCAACCAGCACGCGAAGGTCGCGGCCGCCGCGATCATCAACCTGCTCAAGGGCGAAGCCGTCAACGCCACGCCGGTGGTGATGAACACCTGCTACAGCTTCGTCACCGCGCGCGACGTGGTTCACGTGGCCTCGGTGCACCAGTACGACGAGAAGGACAAGACCTTCAAGACCGTGCCGGGATCGGGCGGCGTCTCCGCCGCGGCCAACCAGATCGAGGGCCGCTACGCCCTGAGCTGGGCTGAGAACATCTGGGCCGACACGCTGGCGCTGTAGGCGTTCGCCCACGCGGCGGGCACTCGACGCCCGCCCGTCGGCGACGAAGAAGGGGCCCATCGCGGGCCCCTTTTTTCGTCTGCGCCGGTTCCGCGCGGCCGGCGCCTGGCCGGTGACGGCCAGGCAAGCGCCTACGGCAAACCCGCCAGATAAGCCGACACCGCCTTGCGTTCGAGCTCGGTCAGCTTGCCCGCGACGCCCTGCATGACGGCGTTGTCGTTCGTGCGCTCGCGCTGGTTGAAGGCCTTGAGCTGGTTCTCGGTGTACTGCGCGTGCTGGCCCGCCAGGCGGGGCAGCTGCTCGGTGCCGTGACCCTTGGGCCCGTGGCAGCTCGCGCAGGCGGCGACGCCGGAATACGGATTGCCGCGCAGGTAGATGAAGCGCCCCATCGCCGCCAGATCCGTGTCGTCGACCTTGTGCAGGTGCGTGGGCCGGCTCTCGAAGTACGCGCCCAGCGACTTGAAGTCTTCCGGACCGAGGTCCTCGACCATCGGCTTCATGGTCGAGCTCACGCGCTTGCCGGACTGGTAGTCCGCCAGCTGACGCGCCACATAAGCGCCATGCTGTCCGGCCAGGCGCGGAAATACCGGGCTCGAACTTTCGCCCTCGGCGCCGTGGCAGATGAAACACTTGCCCTGCACGATGTCGGCGGCACGCACCAGATCGGCCGCCGACGACGGGGCGGCCAGGCAGGCAAGCGCCGCGGCGAGGACCCAATGGCTCAACGGTGTGGACGGCATGCAGACTCCAAGTCGAAGGCGACGCGTGGCACTCAGGCCGGCGCCGCGTGGGTGGTGGAAGAGGTGTCGGTCTGGCCCGGCATGGCCTCGTCCAGCGAGCCCATCGGGCGCTGGTCGACCAGCCGATCGGTCAGCGCGGCGGCGGCCCATATCGCGCTGAGCGTGACCCAGGCAGTGATCGTGAACACAGCCGCGCCCGACAGCCCGGCGCCCACGGCGCAGCCGCCCGCCAGCATGCCGCCGAAGCCCATGGCCATCGCGCCGATCAGGTAGCGGCGCATGCTGGCGCCGCCCTGGAAACCTTCGAGCTTCAACTCGCCGAACAGGAAGGCGGCGATGAACGAGCCGATGAACACACCCGGCACCAGCCCGAGGTCGAAGGTCGGCGGCTTGTCGGTGGCAAAGAGCACGCGTGTCAGCACTTCGGAGGACGGGCCGGTGAAGCTCAGCGCCTGGATCGGATGCGGGTCGAAGGCCACCTGGCTCACGGCATAGGTGAACCACCAGGCGGCCGCGATGGTCAGACCCACGCCGGTGGCCCCGGCCCAGCCCCAGGCCGGCACATGCTGGCGGCGGGCCCAGACCACGGCGGCGACCAACCAGATGGCACCGAAGGCCAATGCGCCGCCATGCCCGATGTCCAGCCGCGCGATGAGGTCGCGCGAGGTGCCGCCGTCGACGGTCCACCACTCGGCGATCGTTTGTCGCACGGGTGCCAGCGCGCCGGTCCACGAGGCCTGGGCGGTGACCGCAAAGACCAGGCCGGACAGCACCGAGCGCAGGTTGCCCTGCGCGGCCAGCACCAGCAGGCGGCTGGAACAACCCCGCGCCAGGATCATGCCCATGCCGAACAAGGCACCACCGACGGCCGCACCGGACAGGCTGCCGCGCGTGGCGATCTGGCGCGCATTGCCGGCATCGAAGGCGCCGGCCAGCGCCAGCGCCTGCGTGCCCAGAATCGCGGCCGCAAAGGCGAACAGCCAGACCGTCAGCTTGCCGCCCGTGAGCTGGCGTGAAAACTCGATGACGGCCGAGCGCAGGCAGAAACGCGAGCGCTGCGCCAGAAAGCCAAAGGCCACGCCGATGACCAGCCCGCCCAGCGCCAAGGCCCCGTTTTCCCCCGCCAATTCGATCAAGCTGTCCAGACCCATGCACTGCTCCGCTCGTGTCCATCAGGGACCACCGCAGAAGACTATTCGTACATGCGAATATTACGTTTGACAGGCGTCAGTCCGGAACCGAGGAAAACCCGCCGCTGTCGTCGCAACAGCGGCTGCGCCGCGTGTGCCCAGGCGCCAGCCGCTTCAGGGCTTGATGTAGGCGTGTCCGTCTTTCTGCAGCTTGGCCAGGCGCACCACGCCGGAGGGCGTGAACTCGGCTTCCTGCAGGAACTGGTCGCGCTTGAGGTTGCGGTTGCGCAGCGTGATCTCGCAGACCTCGAAGCGCACGCCGCGCGCCACCAGCGCGGCCACGGGGCCGGCAAACGGTCCGCCGTTGGCATCCTTGGCGCCTTCCATCAGGAAGTCCACGCCATCGGCATGTGTGACCACCGTGATGCGCGCCGTGGGGTCGACGTCGAGGTGGTTGCGGATGTTGCGCAGGCCCTTGACGGCCTGCGCCGCAGTGTTGTCGATGTGGTACGTGACCTTGTCCTGCGCCCAGGCCGTGGCGGCGGCGGCCACCAGCAGGAGGGATACGAAGGACTGGCGCAGCGGGGTCATGGGTGGTCTCCTGGATTCGACGGCGCCCGCCGGTCGGCGCGCGGGGGAAGGCGGCAGCGAGGGTAACCGTGCCGGGCGCGCCCGTATGTCGGGTGTCGCCCGGGTCGGGGTCGCCTCAGAGGCTGAGGGTTTTTCGGCAGCGCCGGAAAGGCGCTCAGCCTCTCAGCCGTCGGACACGCCGTGTCCGTGCTCAGCTGACGGTGGCCTCGTCGGTGCGCTTGTCACCCTTGTTGTCGACCCAGCTCACGGCGATCTTGTCGCCGGCCTTGGCGCCCTTGACGTTGAACTGCAGGAACGGGTTCTTGCTCACGGACGGGCCCCACTGCGCGGTGAGCACGGGCTTGCCGTTGTGCGTGGCCGAGACTTCCTGGATGAACCAGGCCGGGATCACCTTGCCCGCGCTGTCCTTGCGCTGGCCGGTCTCCATCTCGTGGCTCATGAGTACACGCACGGTGGCTTTGTCACCGGCGACTTGGGCGCGAATGCGCATCGGATCTGCCATGGTTGGGTTCCTTCAAATGAGGTTCAGGGGGTGGAGAAGGGCGGCTGACGATTCACCGCACATCCACGGGCTCGCAGAGCTCGCCCGGTTCGTCAGGCCAGAAACCGTCCGCAGGGACGGTTTCACGTCCTGACTCACCCACCGCAGCCACCCAGGGTGACCTTGATTTCCTTCTGCGCGTACAACACCTTGCCGTCGGCCATCATGGCCACGGCAAAGACGTTGGACGACTGGCCCATCTTCACGCGCGTGGCGATGTTGGCTTCCACCGCATCGCTGACGTCGAAGACCGCGGCCAGCGCGTTGGGGTTCTTTTCCACCATCAGCGCCAGGCGCTTGACGCCGGCCAGCGTGGTG
>CAUJHV010000044.1 GCA_963205115.1 Pseudomonadota bacterium
GCGACGGATACGTGGGCACCAAGGAGCTCAACGGGATCCTGCGCGAGGAGATCGCCGGACTGATGCACGACCCGACCGGCGTGGAGGAGCCCTTCACCGTGACGGGTGCCAAACCGCACGTGATCATGGTGGTGGGCGTTAACGGCGTGGGCAAGACCACCACCATCGGCAAGCTGGCCCATGCCTACAAGCAGGCCGGCAACGCCGTGTTGCTCGGCGCGGCGGACACCTTCCGTGCCGCGGCCGTGGACCAGCTGAAGATCTGGAGCGAGCGCGTGGGCGTTCCCTTGGTGCAGCAGGGCATGGGCGCCGATCCCGCGGCCGTGGCCTATGACACGGTGGAGAGCGCAAAGGCCCGCCAGGTGGATGTGGTGATCATCGACACCGCCGGCCGCCTGCACAACAAGGTGAACCTGATGAACGAGCTCACCAAGGTGAAGCAGGTGATGCGCAAGGTGATCCCCGACGCCCCGCACGAAGTATTGCTCGTGCTCGATGCCAGCACCGGCCAGAACGCCATTGAGCAGGCCAAGGAGTTCACCAAGGCCACCCAGGTCAATGGGCTGGTGCTCACCAAGCTGGACGGCACCGCCAAGGGCGGCATCCTGGCCGCCATCGCACGCTGGGCGGCGGCCGAGCAGCGACCGCTGGCGGTCTACTTCATCGGCGTGGGCGAGAAGCTCGAGGACCTGCAGACTTTTGACGCGCGGGAATTTGCGCAGGCGCTGCTGCAGTAGCGCGCGGACTTCACGGCGCTTTGTGGCCGTGGTGTGCAGCGGGCTCAGTGCAGCACGGCAGCGGCGGGCGCCACGCGCTCGAACGCCACCGGTTCGGCTTCACGTGCGGTGCGGCGGACCGCCGCGGCGGCGTCACCTTCGGCCAGCAGGTTCAAGAGATCCGGCGGCTGCACACGCGGACCCGCGGCGTTGGCGCTGACCGTGCGCAGGGTCGGCTCGATCATCGAACGCGCGGGCACGCCCAGCCCTGCAAACTGCGCGCGGGCCGTGCCCACCGACGGCAAGCGGTCCTGGTGCCACACCAGCACCGAGATGCCGGCGGCCCGCAAGACCTTCACGATGCGCGCATGGCGCCGGCTGCTGCGCTCGCTGGAGTCATTGGCCCGCACGTCGATCACCGCGATGACCTGCGAGTGGGCGTCGCACAGCAGCAGGCCGGCATTCAGGTGCCCGACGCGCGACAGCCAGCGGCTGTACGAATGCCGGGTCGGCACCTTCAGAAAACGCGACAGCGGCACCTGGGCCAGCACCATGGACTCCGGCGCCGCGCAGCGCGCCAGTTCCAGCGCCTGGAGCTCGAACGCGTTGAGCACACGCGCGGGCTCGGGCATCCAGGCCTGCACGGTGTCGAGCGACTCGCCGCGCGTTCGGCGTGGGCGCGGTTGCTGGCGCTGGCGACGCAGACGCTGCATCACCAGGCTGGCGGCGAGCAGGGCGGATGTGGTGATCGCCGTGGCGATGGCGGGGTCGAAAGGCACGCTGGCGAGCCAGGCGATGAACATGTTGGGGGTCACGGATACCTCCTGTGATGGATCCATGGCGCCAGCTTGCCCGGGAGCCGTGTATCCATCCATCCGCCGGCTGCGACAGCCGTAACGGGCCGTGAGCACCGGACGCTGCGGCGAGCCGGAACGCGCGTTTGGTCTCGAATCGGCGGCATACGCCACGGGTCGCTGCGCTGGCTGCGCCAGCGCGAATCGGTCCGCGGCTGCGGACCCGCACTCGCCGCGCGAGTGGCTCTCGCCTCAGCGCGGCATGCCGGGCAGCCCGCCCATGCGCTTCATCATCTTCATCAGGCCGCCGCCCTTCATCTTCTTCATCATGCCCTGCATCTGCTCGAACTGGTTCAGCAGGCGGTTGACCTCCTGCACATGAACGCCGGCACCGGCGGCGATGCGCCGCTTGCGGCTGGCCTTGATGAGATCGGGCTTGCGCCGCTCGAGCGCGGTCATGCTGTTGATGATGCCTTCCATGCGGCGTACGTCGCGCTCGGCGCGGTCCATGTCCGCACCCTGCGCCTTGGCCGTGAGCTGGCTGGGCAGCTTGTCCATCAGGCTGGACAGGCCGCCCATCTTCTTCATCTGCGAGATCTGCGAGAGGAAGTCGTTGAGGTCGAAGCCGTCGCCCGATTTGACCTTCGCGGCGAGCTTCTGCGCGGCCTCGACATCGACGCCTTTCTGCACCTCCTCGACCAGCGCGACGATGTCGCCCATGCCCAGCACGCGGCCCGCGTGCCGCTGCGCGTCGAAGGCCTCGAGACCGTCGATCTTCTCGGACACGCCGGCAAACTTGATCGGCACGCCGGTGATCTGGCGCACCGACAGCGCCGCGCCGCCGCGCGAATCGCCGTCCAGCTTGGTCAGAACGACGCCTGTCAGCGGCAACGCGTCCTTGAAGGCCTTGGCGGTGTTGACCGCATCCTGGCCCTGCATGGCGTCGACGACGAACAGCGTCTCCACCGGGTTGAGCACCCCGTGCAGTTCTCGGATCTCGGCCATCAAGGCCTCGTCGATGGCCAGGCGGCCCGCGGTGTCGACCAGCAGCACGTCGATGAAGTGCTTGCGTGCATAGTCCAGAGCGGCCAGCGCGATGTCGCGTGGTTTCTGGTCGGGCGTCGATGCAAACCACTCGGCGCCGGCCTGCTTCGTGACCGTCTTGAGCTGCTCGATGGCCGCGGGGCGGTAGACGTCGGCCGAGACCGTCAGCACCTTCTTCTTGCGCCGCTCGATCAGGTGCTTGGCCAGCTTGGCGGTGGTGGTGGTCTTGCCGGCGCCCTGCAGGCCGGCCATCAGGATCACGGCTGGCGGTTGTGTGGCCAGGTTGAGATCCGATACCCCTTCGCCCATCGTGGCGGCGAGCTCGTCGTGCACCACGCCGACCAGCGCCTGGCCGGGATTGAGCGAGCCCACGACGGACTGGCCCAGCGCCTTGTCCTTGACGCGCGCGATGAATTCGCGCACCACGGGCAGCGCGACGTCGGCCTCGAGCAGGGCCATGCGCACCTCTCGCAACATGTCCTGCACGTTGCTTTCGGTGATGCGGGCTTGGCCGCGCATCGTCTTGACGAGGCGTGACAGGCGATCGGAGAGCGTGGAAGCCATGGGCGCAGGCGGCCGGGTCCGCGGCCGGGGGGCTGCAGGTGGCCGCGAAAGTAAACTCTGTCGCATGAGTTTATCGTCGGCCTTCTCGGTGGGCGTTCTGGCGCAGTCCTCGGGCCTGTCCTGGTGGGGCCTTGCCGCGCTGGTGGCCTATGCATTGGCCGCCTTGGCGCCCGAGCGCTGGACGCGCGTCGGCGGGCCTGCCCTGGTGGTCGGCCTGCTGGCGCACGTGGCCTTGCTGGTGCGCGATGTGGGCAGCCTGGGTGCGCCCGGCACCGCGGCCCGTTTGGGCTTCGGCCCGGTGCTGTCCCTGACCGTGTGCCTGATGGTGGCCGTGCACGCACTGGAAAGCCGCTTGGTGCCCGTGCCGCGGGTGCGTCGCGCGCTGGCCGTGGCTGGCGCGCTCGCCGTGGCGCTGGCCATCGTCTTCCCAGGCGAGTGGCGCATGCTGGGTTCGCGCTGGGCACCGGTGCATTGGCTGCTGGGCGTGGGGGCCTATGGTCTGTTTGCGGCGGCAGTGCTGCACGCGCTCTTGCTGGACGAATCCGAGCGGCGGCTGCGCGCGCATGGGCCGTCGGCGCTGCGGCCCGGCGGCATCGGCATGCCGCTGCTGCAGCTCGAGCGGCTGACCTTCCGCTTCGTCCAGGCCGGTTTCGTGGTCTTGAGCCTGGCCATCGTGCTGGGCGTGGTCACCGCGGAGCGCTGGCGCCTGGACCACAAGACCGTGCTGTCATTCGTCTCCTGGTTCCTGTTTGCCGGCCTTCTGGCAGGCCGGCACTGGCGCGGCTGGCGTGGCCGTCAGGCGACGCGCTGGGTCTATGCCGGCGCGCTGGTGCTGCTTCTGGCCTATGCAGGCACGCGGTTCGTCGCTGTGGTGCTGCTGGGCCGCAGCCCGGTCTGAAACCCACCCGAAGGAGAGTCTGCATGTCGCGACTGGTGATACTGGTCCTGCTGGTGCTCGTGGTGGGCTGGTGGCTGCAACGGCGCATTGCGCGCTTGCGGCAGCCCGGTGCGCCGCAGGCGCCAGGGGGGTCGCGCGGCAAGGCGCCTGCGCCGCAGGACATGGTGGTCTGCGCACACTGCGGCGTGCACCTGCCCAGCGCTGACGCCTGGATCCAGGACCGCCTGAGCTACTGCTGCGAAGAGCACCGGCGACTCGGCCCGAAGGCCTCGTGAGCCGCCGCTGCCCGCGCCCGCCCATGCGCACGCCCTGGGCCGCTGTGTGCCTGCCGATCCGATGAACGAGCTGCCACGCGGCCCCGATCGCCGGCAGGGCGATCGCCGGGCCGGCGATCGGCGCCAGCACGCGCGGCGGACCGACGACCCGCAAGCGCCGGGCGTCGAGCCACACCCAGCCGTACCGACGCGCGGCGAAAACCCGTCGACGCTGGCGGCTGCCTTCGGCGGCGATCCGGATGGCGGGGAGAGCAGCCTGCTGTCGCGCGAGGCGCGGCGGGTGGCCAATGCACCGGGCGGCGCGCTCGTGCGCATCGTGCGCACCTACGCCGCCGCGCGGGCCGCCGTCGGCGTGGCGCTGGTGGGCGCACAAGCCATCACGGGCTTGATGGGTGTGCCGATCGCCACGGCCGCGGTCACGCTGTGCGTGCTGTACGCGCTGCAGGCGGCGTCGCTGTGGTTGCTGCCCAGCCTGCGCAATCTGCGCGCTTCCGCGGACGGCGCGCACTTCCGGCGCCGGCAATGGCTGGCGACGATCGGCGTGGACCTCGCGGCCTTTGGCCTTCTGCATGTGCTGGACGCGGGCGCCAGCTTCAACTACGCCGCCTTGCTGGTGCTGCCGGTGCTGATGTCGGGCGTGCTGACCTCGCGCCTGATGGCCCTGGGCACGGCGGCGGCCGTGGCCATCCTGCTGCTGGGGGTGACGCTGCGTTCGGTCTCGGGCGCTGCCGACGGGGCCATCGTGCTGGCGCAATCGGGGTTGGCTGGCATCGGACTGTTCGCCATCGCGCTGCTGGCCGGCGAGATGGCGCTGCGACTGGCACGCGAAGAACTGGCCGCGCGCGGCAGCCTGGAGATCGCGCGCCAGCAGGCGCAGCTCAATCGCCTGGTCATCGAGGAGATGGCCGATGGCGTGCTCGTCGTCGACCGCCGCATGCGTGTGCGCGCAGCCAACCCGGCCGCGCGGCACCTGCTGGTGGCCAATGGTCTGGCCCCGATGGCGCCGTTTTCGCTGCGCGAGATGGCCGGCCTCGAGCCCTTGTGCGAGTCGATTGGCCAGGCCTTCGCCGAAGACCGGTGGCCCGATGCCGGCCAGGACGTCCACCTGAGCTTCAGCGAGACGCTGCGCCGAAGCATGCGCATGCGGGTGCGTTTCACGCGTGGCAGCTGGGGCTCGGAGGTCTCGGGCGGCCAGGGTGCCGATCCGGTAGAGGCCTCGGAAGGCCTGTGTGTCGTGCTGCTGGAAGACGTGCGCACGGCCTTGGCCCGCGTGCGTCAGGAAAAGCTCGCCGCGATGGGCCGCGTATCGGCAGGCATCGCACACGAGATCCGCAACCCGCTGGCGGCGATTTCGCAAGCTAATGCCCTGATGCTCGAAGAGCCGCAGGATCCGGCGCAGCGGCGCCTGTCGCAGATGGTGGCCGACAACGTGCGGCGCTTGCAGCGCATCGTCGACGACGTGCTCGAAGTCGCGCCAGGCCCATCCGGCGATGTGCACAGCATCGATGCGCGGCAGGTGGTCGATGCCTCGGTGCAGGAGTGGGCCGGCACCGCGGGCGTGGCGGTGGGCGAAGGTGGACGCGTGCGGCTGGATCTGCCCGTCACCCCGCTGCCGGTGATGTTCGACGCCGAGCATCTGCGGCGCGTGCTGATCAACCTGCTGGACAACGCCGTGCGCCATGGCAGCGCCGAGCCGCAGGCCGTGGTGCTGCGCCTGGCCACGCGGGACGAAGAGACCGCCGTGCTGTCGGTGGCCAGCGACGGCGCGCCGATCGCCGCCGATGTCGAGCCGCACCTGTTCGAACCCTTCTTCTCGACGCGCAGCCGCGGCTCGGGACTGGGCCTGTATATTTGCCGCGAACTGTGCGAGCGCTACGGCGCGCACATCGAGTACCGGGCGCGGCCGCCCAACGACCGGTACCGCAACGGCTTCGTCGTGGTGATGCGGCGGGGCCGCCCGCCTTCCTTCGCCCACCCGGAGACCTCGTGAGCGCTGCCACGCCCCACAGCCTGCTGGTTGTCGACGACGAGCCCGACCTGCGCACGCTCTACGAGCTGACGCTGGTTCGTGAAGGCTACGACGTCGAATGCGCCGATTGCGTCGAAGACGCCTGGGCGCTGCTGCAGCGCAAGGCCTTCCACGCGGTGATCACCGACATGCGCCTGCCCGACGGCACGGGCCTGGATCTGCTCAAGCGGCTGGATGCGGCCGGGCGTCCGGAGCGCGCGTTGGTCATCACCGCCTATGGCTCTGCAGAGAACGCGGTCGAAGCCCTCAAGGCCGGTGCGTTCGACTACCTCACGAAGCCCGTGGATCTCAAGCAGTTCCGCGCGGCGGTGGCATCGGCCGTCGGACGGCCCACAGCAGGCGAACCGGCGACGGCCTCGGTCGTCGCGCCGCGGCGCGACCGCCCGCGTGCCGCAGCGGTGCTCAGCGGCGCGGCGGCGCTCGATCGCCTCGTCGGCCGGTCAGGGGCGATGGCCCAGGTGCGCAGCCTGATCGAAAAGGTCTCACGCAGCATGGCGCCCGTGCTGGTGAACGGCGAATCGGGCACCGGCAAGGAACTCGTTGCGCGCGCCATCCACGCCTGCTCGGCGAAGTCGCAGCAGCCATTTGTCGCCGTGAATTGCGGGGCCATTCCGGAGAACCTGCTGGAGGCCGAATTCTTCGGCTACCGCAAGGGCGCCTTCACGGGCGCAGCCGAGGACCGCGAGGGCTTCTTCCAGGCCGCCCAAGGCGGCACGCTGTTCCTGGACGAAATCGGCGACCTGCCGCTGGCCATGCAGAGCAAGCTGCTGCGCGCCATCCAGGAGCGCGCGGTGCGCCCCGTGGGCGGCGTGGCCGAGGTGCCCACGCACGTGCGCGTCGTGAGCGCGACGCACAAGGACCTGGCCGCCGAAGTGCAGGCGGGCCGGTTCCGGCAAGACCTGTACTACCGACTGAATGTCATCTGCATCCCGGTGCCACCACTGCGCGAGCGCCTGGAGGACCTACCGGCCATCGCCCAGGCGCTGCTGGCGCGCATCGCTGCCGATGCCGGGCTGGAGCCGATGCCCCGCCTGAGCGATTCGGCTCTGCAGGCCCTGGCGCAGCAGACCTTCGCCGGCAACGTGCGCGAACTCGAAAACATGCTCCACCGGGCCGTGGCGCTGGCAGGCAGCGGTGTGCTCGAGCGTGACGATCTCGGGCTCGAACCTGCGCGGGCGGTGGCCGCCGCGCCGACGAGCACCCCGCCGGAACGATCGTTGAGCATGCCCGACGCACCGCCCGCGACCCGGCAGGCGCCGCCGATCGCCGAGGCCGCGTCGGTCCGCGCCGCGGGGGTCGAGCCCCTGCCCGGCAACCTCATGGACTACCTCGATGGCGTTGAACGCGACGTGCTCGAGCGTGCGCTGCAGAAGCACCGCTACAACCGCACGGCGGCCGCCGAGAGCCTGGGGCTGTCGCTGCGGCAGATGCGCTACCGCATGGCCCGACTGGGCGTGCTGACCGACCGCAGCGACAACGACCGTGGCGAGGACGACTGAGCCACGCACGGCGGCGCGGCCCGGCACGCCGCGGTGGAACGATGGCTGGTGGAGTGGGGCACACCGCTGCCCGTCGCCCAACGAAGGCCCGCGGCCGGATGGGGCGGCGGTGGAGCTGTTGGTCGTGCATTCGATCAGCCTGCCGCCGGGCGTCTACGGTGGCGACGCGATCGAAAAACTGTTCACCAACTGCTTGGATTGGGACAGCCATCCGTACTACGCGGCGATGCGGGGGCTGCGTGTGAGCGCGCATTTCCTCGTGCGCCGCGACGGCACATTGCAGCAGTTCGTCGCCACGCACCGCCGCGCCTGGCATGCGGGTGCATCGTCGTGGCGCGGGCGTGAGCAGTGCAATGACTTTTCGGTGGGTATCGAGCTCGAGGGGCTCGAAGGTCTGCGCTTCACGGCGGCGCAATACCGCCGCCTCGCACGCCTGATTCGTGCCTTGCGCGCGAATCACCCGCTGCAGGCCGTGGCGGGCCACGAGCATGTGGCGCCTGGCCGCAAGGGCGATCCCGGCGCCGGTTTCGACTGGCTGCGGCTGCGGCGCCTGACCGGAATCGAATCGCTCGAATGGCCGCCCGCCGGGCCGGTCTGAGGGCACGCCACAGTTACGTGCAGCCTGCCACGGGGGTTTGCCCCAGGCACGCCGTACCGCCCTGTTTCTTCGCACGCGAGGCGTTACACCCAGTGTGGCGTATCGCGCATCGCCATCCCTAATGAGACACTACCGGTAGTGGCTTGGCGGTATCCGTAGCCACATATATAGTGTGGTTCTTCGTCGCCGACGTAGCGACGCCAGACACAAGAAACCCGCATCAGCGGCACTGACAGGGCATCCCCAGACCCTGCGGAGGAGCCGTTGGGATCCACCTTCGAGCGGGCGCACAGCCCGCCTGTCCATACATAGAGGCTTTTCCATGCAGACATCCCCGTATCCGGCACAGGAGTCCACGTCGTTCGCGCGCCTGCCCGCAACGGCAGCACCCGTGGCTTCCACGTATGCCGGCTACCAGATCATCCGCCGCAACGGCGCGGTGGTGTCCTTCGAACCCAGCAAGATCGCCGTGGCCCTGATGAAGGCCTTCCTGGCCGTGCACGGCACGCAGGGTGCGGCTTCGGCCAGCGTGCGCGAGACCGTCGACCGCCTGACCGAGATGGTCGTGCGCGCGCTGCTGCGCTCGCGTCCGGGCGGCGGAACCTTCCACATCGAGGACGTGCAGGACCACGTCGAACTCGCGTTGATGCGTGGCGGCCACCACGAAGTGGCGCGCGCCTACGTGCTGTATCGCGATCGCCGCGCGCAGGAGCGTTCACGCCAGGGTCAGACTGCGGTGGCGCGGCCCGCGGAGATCCATGTGATCGACCGCGGCCAGCGTGTGCCGCTGGACATGGCGGCCCTGCAGCATCTGGTCGAAGACGCCTGCGCCGATCTGGGCAAGGACGTCAGCGCAGACCCCATCCTGGCCGAGACGCGCCGCAACATCTATGACGGCGTGCCCATCGACGAGGTCTACAAGGCGCTGATCCTGTCCGCGCGCACGCTGCTCGAAAAGGAGCCCGCGTACACCCGCGCCACGGCCCGTCTGCTGATGCACTCGATCCGCCGCGAGATCCTGGGCGTGGACGCCACCGACCCCGCGTTGAAGGACATGTCGGCGGTCTATGCCACGTACTTCCCGCAGTTCATCAAGAAGGGCATTGCGGCGGAGTTGCTCGACGACAAGCTCGCGCAATTCGACCTCGAGCGTCTGGGCGCGGCGCTGCGGCCCCAGCGTGACCTGCAGTTCGACTACCTGGGCCTGCAGACGCTGTACGACCGCTACTTCCTGCACATCGACGAGCAGCGCATCGAGATGCCGCAGGCCTTCTTCATGCGCGTGGCCATGGGCCTGTCGCTCAACGAGATCGACCGCGAAGCGCGCGCCATCGAGTTCTACGAGGTGCTGTCCAGCTTCGATTTCATGAGCAGCACGCCCACGCTGTTCAACAGCGGCACGCGCCGCTCGCAGCTGTCCAGCTGCTACCTCACGACCGTCTCCGACGACCTCGACGGCATCTACGAGGCGCTGAAGGAAAACGCGCTGCTGTCCAAGTACGCCGGCGGCCTGGGCAACGACTGGAGCAATGTCCGCGCGCTGGGCAGCTACATCAAGGGCACCAACGGCAAGAGCCAGGGCGTCGTGCCTTTCCTCAAGGTGGTCAACGACACGGCCGTGGCCGTCAACCAGGGCGGCAAGCGCAAGGGCGCTGTTTGTGCATACCTCGAGACCTGGCACCTGGACATCGAAGAGTTCCTCGAGCTGCGCAAGAACACCGGCGACGACCGCCGCCGCACGCACGACATGAACACGGCGAACTGGATTCCCGACCTGTTCATGAAGCGTGTCATCGAAGGCGGCGACTGGACGCTGTTCTCGCCGTCGAACTGCCCGGACTTGCATGACCTGCACGGCAAGGCCTTCGAGGCCGCCTACGCTGCCTACGAGGCCAAGGCCGATCGCGGCGAGATCAAGCTCTTCAAGCGCATGCCGGCCAAGGACCTGTGGCGCAAGATGCTGACGATGCTGTTCGAGACGGGCCACCCGTGGGTGACCTTCAAGGACGCGTGCAACGTGCGCAGCCCGCAGCAGCATGTCGGCGTCGTGCACTCGAGCAACCTGTGCACCGAGATCACGCTGAACACCAGCGACACCGAGATCGCCGTGTGCAACCTGGGCTCGGTCAACCTGGCCCAGCACCTCAAGGACGGCGCGAACGGCAAGGAGATCGACCAGGTCAAGTTGAAGAACACCGTGTCGACGGCCATGCGCATGCTCGACAACGTCATCGACATCAACTACTACGCCGTGAAGAAGGCGCGCGACTCCAACCTGCGCCACCGCCCCGTGGGCCTGGGCATCATGGGCTTCCAGGATTGCCTCTATCAGCTGCGTGTGCCGTATGCCAGTCACCAGGCTGTCGAGTTTGCCGACCGTTCGATGGAGGCCGTGTGCTTCCACGCGTACTGGGCATCCACCGATCTGGCCGAGGAAAGGGGGCGTTATTCCTCGTATCGCGGTTCGCTGTGGGACCGTGGAATCCTGCCCTTGGATTCGCTGAATCTCCTGGCCGAGCAACGCGGCGGCTACGTGGACATCGACCGCTCGTCGACGATGGACTGGGACGCGCTGCGCGCGCGCATCGCCGAACACGGCATGCGCAATTCGAACTGCGTGGCCATCGCGCCCACTGCGACCATCTCCAACATCATCGGCGTGGACGCGTCGATCGAACCCTGCTTCGGCAACATCGCGGTCAAGTCCAACCTCTCGGGTGAGTTCACCGTCGTCAACGAGTACCTGGTGCGCGACCTCAAGGCCCTGGGCCTGTGGGACAGCGTGATGGTCTCCGACCTCAAGCACTTCGACGGCTCGCTGCGTCGCGTGGACCGCGTGCCCGAGGACCTGAAGCTGCTCTACGCCACGGCCTTCGAGGTCGAGTCGCAATGGCTCGTCGAAGCCGCTGCGCGCCGCCAGAAGTGGATCGACCAGGCGCAGAGCCTGAACATCTACATGGCCGGGGCTTCGGGCAAGAAGCTCGACGAGACCTACAAGCTGGCGTGGCTGCGCGGCCTGAAGACCACGTACTACCTGCGCACGATGGGTGCCACACACGCCGAGAAGAGCACGGTCAGCGCCGGTGCGCTCAATTCGGTACCCCATGGTGGCGGCATCGGCGGCGGCTTGTCGGCGCTCGATGCAGTCGCCGCGCAGGCGCACGCCATGATGGCGTCGGCAGCGGACACGCCGGCCACCGACATCAAGTTCTGCGGGGTCGACGACCCGACCTGCGAGGCCTGCCAATAGCCCTCTCACGCGCCACGCACAAGACCGCTAACCATGCGCTTCAAGGGCAGGTGCACACACCCGACACGGAGTCGGATGTGTGCGCGTGGTGACAGCCGGTTTCGAACTCATGGTGTTTATGTCGTGCATTCGATGCATCGTCACAACATCACGGGGATCGGCTTGTCAACAAGTGCTTGGTGTTCGCTAGCAACACTCCGATAATTCAGCGCCACAGGACGCACCTACTCATGCTGGTCTGGGAAGAAGACACTCGTACGCCAACACCGAAGCCGATGCCCGGCATCGCGCCAGCACTGGCTGTCGCTTCCTTCGTCGTCCCCACCGAAAACCGTTCGACCGCACCGCAGGCGAAAGCACCTGTTGCTGCGGCGCGCACATCGGCCACGACGTCGGCAGCCACAGCCGCGCCGCGTGCGGCCGTCAGTGCGCTGGCCGAGAGCACGCGTCGCGTGAACGTGGCCGACAAGCGCATCATCAACGGCCACACCGACGTCAATCAGCTGGTGCCGTTCAAGTACAAGTGGGCCTGGGAAAAGTACCTGGCCACCTGTGCGAATCACTGGATGCCGCAAGAGATCAACATGTCGCGCGACATCGCGACCTGGAAGGATCCCAACGGCCTGACCGAAGACGAGCGCCGCATCGTCAAGCGCAACCTCGGCTTCTTCGTGACGGCCGATTCGCTGGCGGCCAACAACATCACGCTGGGCACCTACCGCCACATCACGGCGCCGGAGTGCCGCCAGTTCCTGCTGCGCCAGGCCTTCGAAGAGGCGATCCATACCCACGCCTACCAGTACATCGTCGAATCGCTGGGCCTGGACGAAGGCGAGATCTTCAACGCGTACCACGAGGTCTCGGCGATCCGCGACAAGGACGAGTTCCTGATCCCGTTCATCGACGCGATCATGGATCCGCTGTTCAAGACGGGCACGCCCGAAGCCGACCAGACGCTGCTCAAGAGCCTGATCGTCTTTGCGTGCCTCATGGAAGGTCTGTTCTTCTACGTCGGCTTCACGCAGATCCTCGCGCTGGGCCGGCAGAACAAGATGACCGGTGCGGCCGAGCAGTACCAGTACATCCTTCGCGACGAATCGATGCACTGCAATTTCGGCATCGACCTGATCAACGCGATCAAGCTCGAGAACCCGCACCTGTGGACGCCGGAGTTCCGTGCGGAGATCAAGGCCCTGTTCCTCAAGGCCGTCGATCTCGAATACCGCTATGCCGAGGACACCATGCCGCGTGGCGTGCTGGGCCTCAATGCCTCCATGTTCAAGGGCTACCTGCGCTACATCGCCAATCGGCGTGCGGTGCAGATCGGACTGGAAGCGCTGTTCCCGAACGAAGAAAATCCGTTCCCTTGGATGAGCGAGATGATCGATCTGAAGAAGGAGCGCAACTTTTTCGAGACCCGTGTCATCGAGTACCAGTCCGGCGGTGCGCTGTCCTGGGATTGACGACACACGTGTAGGAGATCGCGCGTTTTTCTGTGTTCCGACATGCAGCTCGTGATGCACCGCCGACAGAAGTGGTGTGCACGCTCTGCTACTGAATTCACCGCAAGGGTGTTGCCAACAGGCGCGACGAACAACAAGTTCAGCGTCGGGCGGGATTCCACGGTGAATCGCCGTGCTGGTTCGAACAGCACGGTGCTCTTTGCAACTTGATCAAGGAGATCGTTATGGCAACTGCGAAGAAGGCCGCTCCGGCCAAGAAGGCCGCACCGGCCAAGAAGGCTGCGGCTAAGAAGGCTGCACCGGCGAAGAAGGCCGCACCGGCCAAGAAGGCGGCACCGGCCAAGAAGGCGGCTCCGGCGAAGAAGGCTGCACCGGCCAAGAAGGCGGCTGCGAAGAAGGCTGCGCCGGCCAAGAAGGCCCCGGCGAAGAAGGCTGCTCCGGCGAAGAAGGCTGCGGTCAAGAAGGCCGCTGCCAAGAAGCCCGCCGCGAAGAAGCCGGCAGCAAAGAAGGCGGCGGCCAAGAAGGCCCCCGCTGCCCCCGCTGCCCCTGCCCCCGCGGCCCCTGCTGCAAAGACCGCACTGAGCCCGGCAGCTGCCTGGCCCTTCCCGACGGGCAACAAGCCCTGAGGTTGGTCTGATCTTCAAAGCCCGGCAGCCGCCGGGCTTTTCTTTTTGTGGTGCCCGACAGCCGCCGGGCACTTCTCTATGTGGTCTTCGTCTGTACGTCAGGCCGTCAAGGCTGCGCGATCGATCACGTGGTTCTGTCCGCCGCGGCAGGCGATCTTCAGCGCGCCGATGCGGTTGCCCAGTTCGACGCAGCGCACCAGCGACCAGCCACGCTCCAGCCCGAACAGCAGCGCGGCCCGGAAGGCGTCGCCGCAGCCCGTGGGGTCGACCACCTGCGTGGCCTGCACGCCCGGTACGTGGTGGCATTCCCCGTTGATCCAGACGTCACTGCCTTGCGCGGCCAGGGTCACCACGACACCCTTCAGGTGTGAGCGCGACAGCGTCTCCAGCGTGTGCCCCGTGCGCTCGCACAGCATGCGCGCTTCGTAGTCGTTCACCGCGACCCAGTCGGCCTGCGCGACGAAGGCGTTCAATTCGTTGCCGTCGAACTGCGGCAGCTGCTGGCCCGGATCGAAGATGAAGGGAATGCCGGCGCGCTTCATCTGTTCGGCGTGCGAGCGCATCGCGTCACGGCCATCGGGCGCAATGATGCCGATGCGCAGATCGTCGCGTGCGGGCACCACGATGCGCTCGGCCTGCTGCATCGCGCCCGGGTGGAAGGCCGTGATCTGGTTGTTGTCGTTGTCCGTGATGATGATGGCCTGGGCGGTGTAGTTGTCCGCCATGGTGGTCACCAGCGAGGTGTCCACGCCCCAGGCCTGCAGACGCTGCCGGTAGTCGTCGCCGTCTCGGCCCAGCGCCGCCATCACCACCGGCGCGCCGCCCAGGTGATGCAGCGAATACGCGATATTGCCCGCGCAGCCACCGAATTCGCGCCGCAGTTCCGGCACGAGGAAGGACACGTTCAGGATGTGCAGTTGATCCGGCAGGATCTGTTGCCCGAAGCGGCCCGGAAAGTTCGTGATCGTGTCGAAGGCCAGGGATCCGCAGATGAGAGCGGGCATGAAAGGGCTCCAGTGTGTCGACGGTGCAGCAGGGCGCGCGGATGCGGCGCCGCAGCCGTCAGGGGTAGAAGATCTCGATCGTGTAGCCCGCGACGCGCCGGTCGTTGATGTCCAATCCGGCCTGCAGGCTGAGTTCGGCGCCGGGCCCGATGGTGTCAGCCGTCGCCGCGAGGTCGCGGCCGCTGAGCACACGGCGGATCAGCGGCTGTCCCTGCGTGTCGGTCAGCGTCAGCTCGAACGCCGGCATCATCACGGTGAGCTCGCTGCGATTGCGGACATTCACGGCCAGGTCGTAGCTGGCTTCGTTGCCGCGCTGGCGCAGGTTGCTGCCTTCGACCGACAGCGCGGCCATGCGCCGCGGGGCTTCGACGCGGCAGCCCAACACCTGGCAGACCTGCGCCAGCACCGGCTGAGCAGGACGCCACTGCGTGCCGATCAGGTCGCGGTACGCCAGGGCCAGTTGCGCAACAGCCAGCAGCGACAGGCACACGGCACCCAGGGCCCAAATCAGCCCGGCGGGACGGCGGCTGCTGCGCGCGGCCTTCGACTCCCGCGCGTGTTGCATGAACGACGGCGTTGGACCGAGGTCGCCGGTGCGCACCTGCACCCGGGTCTCCAGGTCGTCGTCCTCCATCTGGATCGTCTGCCCGGAGTCGAGGGTGACCTCGACGTCCTCGGGCGAATCCGGCATGGGTGTGGGCGCGGGCAGCGGGCTGCTCTCGGCAGGTGCGGGCGCGGCCATGCTGGCGGTGGCCGCGGAGTGAGAAGCGGTCGATGACGGGTACGGCCGCGGCGCGTCGGGCGCTGCCGATGCGCCTGGTGCCGCGGACGCCGGTGGATGCGGCACACGCGCAAACGGCTGCGGCATCGGCGATGAGAGGGCGGCCGCCACGGTGTCGGGCCGCTGGGCATGGGGCGACAGTTCGCCCGGCTGCGTGTAGATCTCGTACAGGCCTTCGAGGGCGTTGAAGATCTCGTTGCAGCGGCCGCAACGGACCCAGCCGCCGGACACTTTCAGTTGGTCCTGGACCACGCGGAAAGAGGTGCCGCAGGCGGAGCAACGCGTGGCCAGTGTCATGTCGAAATCATGCCATGCGCCGGCGGCGATCCCGGCCTGCTGCTACGGCCATCCCGCGATTCAAGTCCGCTGGGCGGTCATCAGGATCCACCCGTCGTCCTCGTTGGCGATATCCAGCGCCAGCCAGGGCGCATAGGCCTGCCGCAGCTCGTCGGCCTGCCGGGCGAGGATGCCGGCCAGCACGAGGTGGCCGCCGGCTGCCACGTGGGCGCTGAGCATCGGCGCCAGCAGCTTCAGCGGCGTGGCCAGGATGTTGGCCAGCACCAGCGGGTACTGGCCCTGCGCCTGGTCCGGCAGCCCGGCGTTCAGTGCCACCCCATTGGCTTGGGCGTTATGGGTCGTGGAGGTCACAGCCGCGGGATCGATGTCCACCGCGTCGATGCCGCGCGCGCCGTGCAGCGCAGCGCCGATGGCCAGGATGCCCGAGCCGCAGCCGTAGTCGAGCACGCGGTCCCAGCGCGGCGCGAGCGCCTGGGCGTGGTCCGCGATCCAGCGCAGGCACATGCGGGTGGTGGGGTGCGTGCCCGTGCCGAAGGCCAGGCCCGGATCGAGCCGGATCACCCGCGTCGCGGCCGCGGGCGGCTCGTGCCAGGTCGGCACGACCCAGAAGCTGTCGCTCACCGGCACCGGCGCAAACTGCGATTGCGTCAGGCGCACCCAGTCTTCGTCGGCCACCGGCTGCATGGCCAGCAGCTGCACGTCGGCCGCCCACGCCTGCGCCCGCAGACGCGTGGCCGCGGCCGTTGCGCCGGCCTCGTCTTCGAACAGCACCTTCAGCGTGCTGCGCGTCCAGGCGGGCCGCGGCGCGGGCATGCCGGGCTCGCCGAACAGCGGCTGCTCCTGCTGTTGACCCGCATCCGCGTCCTCGACCGAGACCGACAGCGCGTCGGCCTCGTCCATCAATGCGTCGGACAGGGACTCGACCAGCTCCTCGGGTGCCAGCAGGACGAGTTCGATCACGGGGCGCGCTCCGCCGAGGTCACTGCTTGCGGCGTGCCATCCAGCCGTCCAGGTAATGGATGCTGGTGCCGCCGGCCATGAACGACGAATCGGCCATCAATTCGCGGTGCAGGGGGATGTTGGTGTGGATGCCTTCGACGACTGTCTCGGACAGCGCGATGCGCATGCGCGCCAGGGCCTGCTCGCGCGTGTCGCCGTGCACGATGATCTTGCCGATCATCGAGTCGTAGTTCGACGGCACGAGGTAGTTGGTATATGCGTGCGAGTCGACGCGCACACCCGGTCCGCCCGGCGGGTGCCACATGGTGATGCGGCCCGGCGAGGGCACGTAGGTGTAGGGATGCTCGGCGTTGATGCGGCACTCGAGCGCGTGGCCGCGCATCTGGATGTTGCGCTGGGAGAAGGGCAGCTTCTCGCCGGCCGCCACGCGGATCTGCATCTGCACGATGTCGATGCCGGTGACGAGTTCCGTGACCGGATGCTCCACCTGCACCCGCGTATTCATCTCGATGAAATAGAACTCGCCGTTTTCGTAGAGGAACTCGAAGGTGCCCGCACCGCGGTAGCCGATCTTCTTGCAGGCCGCCGCGCAGCGGTCGCCGATGCGCTCGATCACGCGCCGCGGGATGCCGGGTGCCGGTGCCTCTTCGATGATCTTCTGGTGGCGCCGCTGCATCGAGCAGTCGCGCTCGCCCAGCCACACGGCGTTGCGGTGCGTGTCGGCCAGGACCTGGATCTCGATGTGCCGCGGGTTCTCGAGAAACTTCTCCATGTACACGGCCGGATTGCCGAAGGCCGCGCCGGCCTCGGCACGCGTGGTCTGCACGGCGTGGACCAATGCGGCCTCCGTGTGCACGACACGCATGCCGCGCCCGCCGCCGCCGCCAGCCGCCTTGATGATGACGGGGTAGCCGACGGTCCGCGCGATCTTGATGATCTCTTTCGTGTCCTCGGGCAGCGCACCTTCCGAGCCCGGCACGCAAGGCACGCCGGACTTGATCATGGCCTGCTTGGCCGCGACCTTGTCGCCCATCGTGCGGATGGATTCGGACGTGGGGCCGATGAAGGTGAAGCCGCTCTTCTCGACGCGCTCGGCAAAGTCGGCGTTCTCGCTGAGGAAGCCGTAGCCCGGGTGGATGGCCTCGGCGTCCGTCACCTCCGCGGTGGAGATGATGGCCGGCATGTTCAGATAGCTCAGCGCGCTGGGCGCCGGCCCGATGCACACGGCCTCGTCGGCCAACTTGACGTACTTCGCTTCGCGATCGGCCTCGGAGTAGACGACGACCGACTGGATGCCCATCTCGCGGCAGGCGCGCTGGATGCGAAGCGCGATCTCTCCACGATTGGCAATAAGAATTTTCTTGAACACAAATCGGCCCTGCGGCTTATTCGACGATGAACAGCGGCTGGCCGAATTCGACCGCCTGCCCGTTCTCGCACAGCACCTTGACGATGCGGCCGTCGATGTCGGCCTCGATCTCGTTCATGATCTTCATGGCTTCGATGATGCAGACCGCCTCGCCGGCCGTGACCTCGCTGCCGACGTCCACGAAGGCCTTGGCGCCCGGGCTGGCGGCGCGGTAGAAGGTGCCCACCATCGGCGACTTGATGGTCTTGACCTCCGGAACCGGTGCGGGCGCCGGCTCGGCCGCAGCACCCGCGGCAGATGCCGCCGGGGCCGATGCAGCGGGCGCCACCATGCTGGGCATCATCGCCATCGGTGCGCCGACGGCGGGCGCACCCGCCTTGACGATTCGGACCTTGCCTTCGGCTTCGGTGATTTCGAGCTCGGAGATGTTGGACTCCGAGACCAGGTCGATCAATGTTTTCAGTTTTCGCAGATCCATGGTCATCCTCGTGGCCGGTCGAGCCGGCACAGGTGGTGTGCAGGGCGCGCCGTCATGGCTTGTTCCCAAAATTATCCATACGGTATCGAACGCGTCCCGTATGAGTACCCATCAGCGCTCAACGTGCGCCCAAGCCTGACATCGTCGGGTCCCGCGGCCGGCCCTGTTCGTGTGCCGAACGGATGCCGGGTGGCGCAGCGCGAGCCTCGGATTTGCGACATTTTGCAGCCAGCTGGACGACATTGTGCGCAGTAGTTCGCAAAAAGTCGCCTTGACAGCCCCTTGGGGCCGTGGCAGCCCTGGGCGCCGTCAGGCTTTGACCCAGGTTGCCAGTTCCGCGGCGCTGACCTCGCCCAGCTTGCGTTGCCGGACCTGTCCCTGCGCGTCGAAGACCACCGTGAACGGCAGCGCGCCCGTGGCATTGCCCAGGTCGCGGCTCCATTGTGAGCCCTCGAAGCCAGCCAGGCCGATCGCATAGCTCACGGGCTGCTTTCGAAGGAAGTCAGCGACCGCTTCGCGTTTGTCGATCGCCAGACCCAGCACTTGCCAGCCGCTGGCGCCCTGGCTGCGCGCGAAGCTGTCGATCAGGGGCATCTCGCGGATGCAGGGCGGACACCAGGTGGCCCAGAAATTGACCAGCAAAGGGCGGCCGCGAAAGCTCGCCAGGGCCAGCGCCGAGCCGTCGGGGCGCTCGACGGTATGCGACCAGAAGTCGCCGGCGGCCGCGGGCGCCTGGGCGCCGGGCTGCGGCAATGCCGCGCCGCCGGATGGGGGCGACTCCAGCCCACGGATGCGCCACCAGGCACCTGCCGCCGCCGCACCCAGAGCGATGGCGGCCATCCCAGCCATCTGGCGACGTCTCATGGCGTGTCCTGCGCCGCTTCGACAAGTCGGCGCAGACCCGCGAGGTCACCGCGCCAGCTGCGCCCCTGGCGATCGGGCTTGAGCGCGCCGCGCAGGTCGTCGTGGTCGCGCACGAACAGGTGCACCGTCACGCTTTCCCCCAGCGCGCGCGACGCCGTGGCCAGCGTCAGCACGGTCAGCTCTTCGTCGCGCGCGCCGGGCATGCTGTCGACCTCGTGGTCCACGCCCATATTGAGAAGGGCGATGGGCGCCGATTTGGGATCGTCGCAATACAGGTCCAGGTGCACGGCCGATCGGCGTGTGGCGGTGCCCCGCCACACGGCGCCGGCCAGGTACGGACGGAATTCGGCCAGACGGGTCATCCACGCCAGTGCGACCTCGCGCAGCGCGGCCAGTTCCTGCGGCTGGGTGTCGCCGCAGAACAGGGCCAGGTACTCGCGCACCTCGTCCTCGACATCCTCGTTGGCCGGCATCTCGCCGCGGCGGATGCCGAGGTGCCGTGCCGCCTTCTGCTTCGCCGGGCCGTATTCCAGGCCGGTTTCGACCACCAGCCGTGCCGCTTCGGCGGCGATGGCCGACGAGCCTTCGTCGTGGCGGCTCGTCACGGCAACTCCACCGCGGACATGCGGGCCATCACCGTGGCCGCACGGCCACCCAGGTCGACCGAGCCCGGCCGCTTCTCGAAGCGTTTGGGTGCCGGCAGCATGACCGCCAGCCGGGCCGCCTGCCACGGACCCAGCGCCGCGGCGTCGGTGCGGAAGTAGTGGCGGGCCGCGGCCTGCGCACCGAACACACCTTCGCCCCACTCGACGCTGTTCAGGTAGATCTCGAGCAGACGCGCTTTCGGCAGCAGCGCTTCGAGCATCAGCGTCAGCACAAATTCCTGGGCCTTGCGCAAGACCGTGCGCTCGCCGGACAGGAACAGGTTCTTGGCCAGCTGCTGGCTGATGGTGGAACCGCCGACGACCTTGGGCACGGCCGGCCGGGCCGTCGCCGGCGAGCGCGCATTGCGCCGTTCGGCCACGGCCTCGGCTCGCTGGTTCTTGTCCCAGGCCTTTTCCAGCGCCTCCCAGTCGACGCCGCGGTGGTTCACGAAGTCGGCGTCTTCGCTGGCGATGACGGCGCGTTTGAGGTGGACCGAGATGCGCTCGGCCGGTACCCACTCCTGCGACCAGGGCAGGCTGCCGGTCTCGCCCAGCAGGCGGCGGGCCTCGCTGCGCTGGAAGGTGGTGGACTGCGGGTCGATCACGCGCATGGCCGCGATGCGCAGGGCAAAACTGGCCTGCAGCGCGACCAACACCAGGGCCAGCAGCAGCAGGCCGCGGCGCAGATGGCGCGCCGCCGGCTTCACGCGGGTGACTCCAGCCGCGCGCGCAGAGCGGCCAGCACCGGCGCGGTCTGCGGCCGCACATCACGCCACAGCCAGAAGGCCTCCGCCGCCTGCTCCACCAGCATGCCCAGTCCATCGTCCGCCTGCGCACCGTGCGCGCGCGCCCAGGCCAGGAAGGGCGCAGCCGCCTGGCCGTACATCAGGTCGATCGCCCAGCTGCCTTCGCCCAGCACGGCCGGTGACACCGGCGGCGGCCCGCCGGCGACGCTGGAGGCACTGGCGTTGATGACCAGCGAGAAGGGCGCGGCGCCCAGGCCTGTGGACGCGCCGTCGAGCGTGTCGCAGGCCAGTTCGCTGCCGGCCGCCTGTGCCATGGCGCGATGGCGCGCGACCAGCGTGTCGGCGCGTGCCAAGCTGCGATTGACGACCAGCACGGCCGCAGGCCGCCGCTCGAGCAGCGGACCCAGCACGCCGGCGGCCGCGCCGCCCGCACCGATCAGCAGCACACGCTGGCCCGCCAGCCGCAGGCCGAGCCGGCCTTCGAGGTCGCGCATCAGGCCGATGCCGTCGGTGTTGTCGGCCGTCCAGCCACCCTCATCGAAGCGCAGCACATTGGCCGCCTCGGCCAGTGCCGCACGTGCCGAGACATGCGCGGCCAGGCGTGCGGCCTCGAACTTGAACGGCATGGTCACGTTGCAGCCGCCCACGCGGCCGCCATCGCGGTCGGCGGCCAGCGTGCGCACGGCCGCTTCGAAGCCGTCCAGCGCGCACAGCCGGCGGTCGTAGACCAGGTGCTGCCCCGTCTGCTGCGCGAAGGCGTTGTGGATGAACGGTGACTGGCTGTGCGCGACCGGGTGGCCGAGCACGAAGTAACGGTCAGGCAGCGCGGCAGTCGTCATGGACAGGTGCTTCTTCAGTTGCCGCTCAGCGTGGTGGCCAAGCCGTCCTCGCGCGTGAAGCGGAAGCGCGAGGTCACCACGATCTGGTCGGCCTGCACGCGCATGGCATCGTTGAAATGGCCGAACGGCGCGGCCGCATGCACGATGGCCACGGCCCGCGAATCGAGCTGCCGCGAACCCGAGGACTGCACGACCTCCGCCTCGACGACATGGCCGTCGGCCTGGACGGTCACGTTCATCGTGAGCTCGCCGTAGAGCTTGCGGCCGTTGACCTCGGGGAAGTCGCGCGTGCCGCGGTCTTCGATCTTGCGGCGCAGCGCGTCGTAATACACCGCGTACACCGCTTCACGCGTGGCCGGGCTGATGTAGCGCTTCTTGGGGCGCGCGTTTTCTTCGTTGATGCGCTTTTCGATCTCGGCCAGCACACGCAGCAGCTGCCGGCGGCGCTCTTCCATCTCGCGCTCCTGCGGGGAGCCGTTTTCTTCCTTGCGCGGGTCGGGCGGCGGCAGCAGGGCCAGTTCGCGGCGGATGGTGCTGAGCAGCTGCTGCTGCTCCGCCTGCATCTGCTCGATGCGCTTGCGCGCTTCTTCGATCGCGTCGCCGCTTTCGACGGTCACCGCGGGCGGCAGGGGCGAGGTGGCGCGGCCGGCCAGCGCCTCGCCGCCGCCGGCCAGCGCGGCCTGTGCGATGGCCTGGGCCTGCGTGGGCGCTTCGGTCGAGCGCGCATTGACCAGGATGACCTCCAGCGGCGTATCCGCGAAGGTGCGGTTGAAGGCCTCGGGGTCGACGAAGCGGAAGGTCAACAGCCCCGCGTGCAGTGCGATGGAGACACCCAGCGCAATCTGCAGCGTGGAGATCTTGGCGGGCCACCAGCGCATGGGCGTCTCGTGTGCGGTAGGGGTCTCGAACTCAGGCGCCGGCTGGCGCCGCCGGCGTGGCATCGGCGGCCGGCACCGCGTCGCCGGCCTCTGCCGCGTCGCCGACGTCGATCGCCAGGGCCAGCGGCGCAGCGACCGCGGCCTCGTCTTCGGATTCCTCTTCGGTGGCTTGCGGCTCGACACCGTCCAGGCGTGCGGCCAGCGCCGCGTAAAGCTCCAAGGTCAGCAGGTCGACGCCCTCGACACGTGCGCGGATGCGCGTGCCGCGCGGCAGGCTCTCGGTGCCCGGCACGCGGAAGACCAGCGGCAGCGTATCGGCGCGCACCAGGCCCTCCTTCATCAC
Source organism: Pseudomonadota bacterium (assembly GCA_963205115.1). Classification (GTDB taxonomy): domain Bacteria; phylum Pseudomonadota; class Gammaproteobacteria; order Burkholderiales; family Burkholderiaceae_C; genus Rubrivivax. Next base: position 22,960 of record CAUJHV010000044.1, read on the forward strand.
GCCGGCTTCCAGCTCGGTCACACCTTGCTGCTGCAGCCAGCGCAGCGTCCAGTAGCGCTCGATGGCGTTCTGGAAGCCGTTGTAGGCGGTATAGGCCGCGTCGAAGTTGGAGATCACGGCAAACAGCGTCGCATCCTTCGGCTTGAAGGGTGCGGCCAGCGCCGCCATCTTGCCGTGGCGTGCGCCGGCGATGATCTGCCACTGGTTGACTAGGTCGACGTAACGCCGCAGCGGGGACGTCGACCACGCATACGAAGAGACGCCCATGCCGGCATGCGGCATGGCCTTGGTGCCCATGCGCACCTTGATGCCGGGCGCCAGGCTGGCCTGGCTGCGGTAGATGGCCGGCACGCCCAGTTCCGCCAGCCACGCGCCCCAGCTGCTGTTGGCCAGGATCATGGCCTCGGCGACGATCAGGTCCAGCGGTGCGCCGCGCTTGCGGGTGCTGATCTCCACACGCTCGCTGCCGTCGGGCTCGCCCGTGTGGCCTTCGAGGCGGAAGTTGTAGTCGGGGCGGTTGAAGAGCTCGGGCTTGCCGCGCACGACCTCGCGCTGCGCCTTCAGTGACTTCGCCAGGCGGAAGCAGAAGGCCAGCTCGGCGGCGAAGGCGTAGTCGGCCGGCGCCTCGCCGGTCAGCGTGGGCTCGGTGATGATGCTGTCGAGCTGGTCGTGCCGCAGGTTGGCGGCAATGGGCACGCGCTCGATCTTCGTCTCGCGCGAGCGGATGGCCAGCGTGTCCTCGTCGACCGTGACGTACAGGCTCACGGCCGGGCAATCGCGACCGGCGGTCAGCGTGTAGGCCTGGACGATGTCGTCCGGCAGCATCGTGAGCTTCCAGCCCGGCATGTAGACGGTGGACAAGCGGTCGCGCGCGACCTTGTCGACCGGCGAGTCGGGCAACAGGGCCAGACCCGGCGCGGCGATGTGGATGCCCAGCGTGACGGCGCCGCTGCCCAGCCCGGTGACCGACAGCGCGTCGTCGATCTCGGTGGTGTGCGAATCGTCGATCGAGAAGGCCTGCACCGCAGCCAGCGGCAGCGGCTCGCCCGCCACCGGCGGCACCTGCAGCGCCGGGAAGCCCGTGCCGCGCGGAAACTGCTCGAACAGAAACCGCTTCCAGTGGAAGTGGTAAGGGCTGTCGATCGCGCCGGCCACCATCAGCAGGTCCAGCGGCGCGCGCTGCGAACGCTTGGACGCGTCGACCACGGCCTTGTATTCAGGGCCGTTCTTGTCGGGCTTGAACAGGATGCGGTAGAGCTGCTCGCGCACCGGTGCCGGGCATTGGCCCGCCACGAGTTCGTTGGCCCAGTTCTCGATCTGCTGCGCCTGCTGGCGCTTGCGTTCGATGCCCAGCAAGGCGGCCTTGACCGTCTCTTCGGGCGCTTTCTTGAACAGGCCCTTGCCCAGGCGGCGGAAGTAGTGCGGCGCCTCGAACAGGCGGAAAAGTGCGGCGGCCTGCTTGTCGAGGCCGGCCTTGGCGTCGAAATAATCGCGCGCCAGGTCGCCGAAGCTGAAGTCGCCCTCGGGCGCAAATTCCCAGGCCAGGTCCAGGTCGATCTCTGGCGCCAGCGCGTGCGCGCGCGCAATGAATTCAGCCGGCGCGGGCGCGTCGAAGCGCAGCAGCACCTGGGCGGTCTTGACCTTGACCCGCTTGCCGGAATCCAGCTCGAGCTGGACCGACGCTTCGGCCTCGGTCATCACACGGCCAGCATGGAATTTGCCGGCCTCTTCGAAGAGGGCATAGGACACCGCGGGATTGTCGCCCATGGCCCAGGCACCTCCGTGGCTCGGGACGGGCCAGCGGAAACCAAGCGTGTCCGCCACTTGGGCGCCGCCAGGCGCCGGGCGCTCAGACCGTCATGCCGCCGGAGACTTCGATGACCGCGCCGTTGATGTAGCTGGCCTCGTCGCTGGCCAGGAAGGCGTAGACATTGGCGATTTCCTCGGGCCGTCCCAGGCGGTGCAGCGGCACCTGGTCGCGCATCTGCTGCAGCACCTTGTCGGGGATGGTCGACAGGATCGGCGTCTCGACGAAGCCGGGCGCGACCGCATTCACGCGGATGCCCTTCGGTCCCAGTTCGCGGCTCCAGGTCTTGGTGAAGCCGATGACGCCGAACTTGCTGGCCGCATAGTTGGTCTGGCCGAAGTTGCCGTAGATGCCCACGACGCTGGAGGCATTCAGGATCACGCCGGAATGCTGCTCCACCATGGCCGGCAGAACGGCCTGGCTGGCGTGGAAGACACCGCGCAGGTTGACGTCGATGACCGAATCGAACTGCTCGAGTGTCATCTTCTGCAGCCGCGCGTCGCGTGTGATGCCCGCGTTGTTCACCAGCACGTCGATGCTCGAGAAGCGCTCCTTCACGGTGGCGACCATCAGGTCGAGCGCGGCCCGGTCGGTGACGTTGAGCGTGAAGCCCATGGTTTGCGCGCCGCGTGAACGCACCAGGGCCACGGCCGAATCCACGCCTTCGGGCTTCATGTCGCAGACGATGACGGTGGCGCCTTCTTCGGCGAACTTCAGCGCCGTGGCCAGGCCGATGCCTTGTGCGGCGCCCGTGATGATCGAAACCTTGTGCTTCAGTCGCATGGTTGGATGAACTCCAGGATGGCGGGAAGGTGGTCCTCGAAATCGGACAGCGCGTGGTCGCTGCCCTCGATGAGCCGCATCTTCGCACCGGCATAGCGACCGGCCATCTCGCGCCAGTCCAGCACCTCGTCGCCCTTGGCGATGATGGCCAGGATGTCCGCCGGATGCGCCAGCGCAGCGGGCGTCATCGCGCGCAGCTCATCGACATACGCTGCGCGGAAATAGAAGTGCTCTTCGGGTGAGTGGAAAGCGGTCTGCTCGCCGATATAGGCGGCCAGGTCGCGTGCCGGGTCGACGGCTGGGTTCATCACCACCGACGGCCAGCCGCGGCGCTGCGCCAGCACCGTGGCGTAGAAGCCGCCGAGCGAGCTGCCCAGCACCAGCGAACGCGCTGTGGGCCAAGCGGCCGTGCCGCTGTCGATCAGCGCCAGGGCCTCGCGAGGGGAGGGCGGCAGCTGCGGGCACCACCAGTGCAGACCGGGGTGGTGCTCGGCCAGCCAGGCGTGCAGGCGCTGGGCCTTGAAGGACTTCGGCGAGGAGCGGAAGCCGTGCAGGTAGAGCAGGTGGGTGCGGGTCGGCGGCATCGTGGCGTGGGGTCGTGATGCCGGGCGCGGCGGGTCAGGGCTGCGGGCGATCGGCCAGTGCAGCCAGAAGCTTGGCATGGATGCCGCCGAAGCCGCCGTTGCTCATGCACAGGATGTGGTCACCGGGCCGCGCGGCCCTGACGATCTGCGCGACCAGACCTTCGACACGCTCGTTGACCACCGCCAGGCGGCCCAGCGGCGCGAGGGCCTCCTGCGCGCTCCACCCGTAGTCGCCCTGCAGGCAGAAGCTCAGGTCGGCCTCTTCCAGCGACCACGGCAGCTGCGCCTTCATCGTGCCCAGCTTCATCGTGTTGGACCGCGGCTCGAACACGGCCAGGATGCGCGCCGCGCCGACCTTGCGACGCAAGCCGTTGATGGTGGTGCGCATGGCCGTGGGGTGGTGCGCAAAATCGTCATAGACGCGGATGCCACCGACTTCGCCGCGCAGTTCGAGGCGGCGGCGCACATTCTCGAAACGTGCCAGCGCGGCGCAGGCCTGGGCCGGCGGCACGCCGACGTGTTCGGCCGCGCCGATGGCTGCCAGCGCATTGAGCTGGTTGTGCTCGCCCAGCAGGTTCCATTCGACGCGTCCCAGCCGCAGGCTGCCACGCAGCACATCGAAGGCCTGCGGATCGCCGCGCGCGCACAGCCCGCCCGGCTCTTCGCGTTTCGTGCCGAAGCGCAGCACCTCGCTCCAGCAGCCGCGCTGCAGCACGCGCTGCAGCGCCTCGTCGCGCGCATTCACCACGAGACGGCCGCGCGCGGGCACGGTGCGCACGAGGTGGTGGAACTGCGTTTCGATCGCGCCGAGGTCGGGAAAGATGTCGGCGTGGTCGAACTCGAGGTTGTTCAGGATCGCCGTGCGCGGCCGGTAATGCACGAACTTGCTGCGCTTGTCGAAGAGCGCCGTGTCGTATTCATCCGCCTCGATCACGAAGGCGGAACCCTGGCCCAGCCGCGCCGAGATGCCGAAGTTCTGCGGCACGCCGCCGACCAGGAAGCCGGGCTGCTGGCCGGCGGCTTCGAGGATCCACGCCAGCATCGAGGTGGTGGTGGTCGTGCCGTGTGTGCCCGCCACCGCCAGCACATGCCGCCCCTGCAGCACGTGTTCGGCCAGCCACTGCGGGCCGCTGGTGTAGCGCGCACCGCTGTCGAGGATGGCCTCCAGCAGCGGCATGCCGCGCTTGACCATGTTGCCGATGACGAAGACGTCGGGCGCCAGCGCCATCTGCTCGTCGCCGAAGCCTTCGATCAGCTCGATGCCCAGACCGCGCAGCTGGTCGCTCATCGGCGGGTAGACGTTTGCGTCGCAGCCCGTGACGCGATGCCCGGCCTCACGCGCGATCGCGGCAATGCCGCCCATGAAGGTGCCGCAGATGCCCAGGATGTGGAGATGCATGGCGCGGAATTTCCAGGAGAGGCCTGCGCGCGTCAAGCGCGGGCCTGGGCGGTCAGGCGCCGTCGCGCAGGGCCTGTGCGGCGGCTTCGATGGTGGCGTCGATGTCGGCGTCGGTGTGTGCCGCGCTGACAAATCCGGCTTCGTACAGTGCCGGCGCCAGGTAGACCCCGCGCGACAGCATGCCGTGGAAGAAGCGGTTGAATCGCGCCTGGTCAGTGGCCAGCACCTGCGTGTAGTTCTGCGGCAGGGTCGGCCCGAAGAAGAAGCCGAACATGCCGCCTTCGCAGTCGCCGCAGAAGGGAACACCCGCGTCGCGCGCCGCCACCGTCAGGCCATCGACCAGCCGGCGCGTGCGCGTGGCCAGCGTCTCGTAGAAGCCGGGCTTGGTGATCTCGCGCAGCGTGGCCAGACCGCAGGCCGTGGCCACCGGGTTGCCCGACAGCGTGCCGGCCTGGTAGACCGGCCCCAGCGGCGCGAGCTGCTGCATGATGGCCTTCGGGCCGCCAAAGGCGGCCAACGGCATGCCGCCGCCGATCACCTTGCCGAAGACGAACAGATCGGCCTGGAAGCCGGGAATCAGGCGCGCGTAGACGCTGTGTGCGCCGCCCAGCGCGACGCGGAAGCCCGTCATGACCTCGTCGAAGACCAGCAGCGTGCCGTGGGCCGTGCACAGCTCGCGCAGGCGCGTCATGAAGGGCACGCTGGCGCGCACGAAATTCATGTTGCCGGCGATCGGCTCGATCATCACGCAGGCGATCTCGCTGCCTTGTGCGGCGAAGGTCTCTTCGAGCTGCGCGAGGTTGTTGTACTCAAGGACCCGCGTGTGCTGCACGACCTCGGCCGGCACGCCGGCGCTGGTCGGGTGGCCGAAGGTCGCCAGACCCGAGCCGGCCTTGACCAGCAGCGCGTCGGCGTGGCCGTGGTAGCAGCCCTCGAACTTGACGATCGTGCTGCGGCCGGTGGCGCCACGCGCCAGGCGCAGGGCGCTCATGCCGGCTTCGGTGCCGCTGGAGACCAGCCGCAGCTGCTCGACCCCGGGCACCAGCGCGATGATGGCCTCGGCCAGTTCGATCTCGCGTTCGGTGGGCGCGCCGAAGCTGAAGCCGTCGAGCGCGGCGCGTTGCACCGCTTCCAGTACGGCCGGGTGGCCGTGGCCGAGGATCATCGGCCCCCAGGAGCCGATGTAGTCCAGGTAGCGCTTGCCTTCGGCGTCGATCATCCAGGCGCCTTGCGCGCGGCTGATGAAACGTGGCGTGCCGCCGACCGCGCGGAAGGCGCGAACCGGCGAGTTCACGCCGCCGGGAATGACGCGCTGTGCGCGTTCGAAGAGCGATTCGTTGGTGCTCATGGGGTGGCGTTGCGGAAGATTCAGTGGATGCGGCGCTTGCCGCCGGCCGCGCCATCCGGGCCATCCACGTCCATGGCGCTGAGGTCGGACGGGTCTTCGCCGCCTTCGCCTTCTTCGCCCGGAGGCAGGGCCCAGAAGAAGCGGTCGGGCACGATATTGCCCATGCCGGGGCGGAATCCGGAGTCCAGGCTCTGGTCGAGGAAGGCCAGGGCCTCGCCGATGGCGGCCTGCAGCTCGCTGCCGGCGGCCAGAAGCGCCGCCAGCGCGGCCGACAGCGTCTCGCCCGCGCCGACGAAGCCGGCATCGAAGCGCTCGAACTTTTCGCCGGTGAGCGCGCCCTGCGCGTTGGCCAGCACGTTGTCGATGTACTGCTCGGCGCCGCGCGCCGGCAGCATGATGCCGGTGACCAGCACGTAGCCCGTGCCGCGCTGCCCGGCCGCGACGGCCAGTTCACGGGCAGACGGCGGCCGCTCGCTGTCCCAGTCGGGCAGCAGGAAATCCGTGAGCGTCTTGTGGTTGCCCACCAGCACCTCCGCGGCGGGCAGGATCAGCTCGCGGTAGGCATCCAGGTAAGGCACGAGCTGGTCCTCGTCGAGCCAGCTGAGATCGGGCATGTAGGCCACCAGCGGCACGTCGGAGTAGTCCGACAGGATCTCCGCGACGGCGCTGACGGTATCGGCCGAACCCAGGAAGCCGACCTTGAAACCCGAGACAGTGACGTCCTCGAGGATGGTGCGGGCCTGCTCGATGACCAGTTCGTCGTCGATCGGGTGGTGGTCGAAGACCTCGGCGGTATCCCGCATCAGCAACGAGGTGACCACGGGCAGCGGATGCGCCCCCATGGCCGCAATGGTGGAGATGTCGCCGGCCGTGCCGCAGGCACCGCTCGGGTCGTTCACGTTGAACGACAGCACGCAAGCCGGCGGAGCGGGTTCGGCTGCGGGGTCGGTGACGTCCGCGGCGGGAGTGGATTCAGGGTTCATCGATGGCCTCGACCCGGCGTGCATCGGGTTCGGCAGTTAGGGGGTCACAAGACTTGCGGCGCAGCCTTAGGATCGCGGCGTATGTGCCTACATTCGCTTGCTTTTTGGTCGAAACCCGCTGGCTACAATCGTCGACCATTGTAGTGATCCGAAGCTTCCGACGTGAGCAACGCAAGAACCTGGATGTGTCTGATCTGCGGCTGGATCTATGACGAGGCCGTAGGCGATGAAGAACACGGTATCCCCCCCGGCACCGCCTGGGAGGATGTGCCGATGAATTGGACCTGTCCGGAATGCGGTGCGCGCAAGGAAGACTTCGAAATGGTACAGATCTGACCAGCGACAGCGACAGAGCTCTTTCCGTTGTCTGCGGCGCTGCGCAGTGATCGACAGGTGTCACACATGATCGAGAACACGCCAGGCGCCAAGGTGCTGGTGATCGACGACAGCAACACGATTCGACGCAGCGCCGAAATCTTCCTGCGCCAGGGTGGACACGAAGTGCTGCTGGCCGAAGACGGCTTCGACGCCTTGTCCAAGGTCGACGATCACGCACCCGATCTGATCTTCTGCGACATCCTGATGCCGCGTCTGGACGGGTACCAGACCTGCGCCATCATCAAGCGCAACCCGCGCTTTGCCCGCGTACCGGTCATCATGCTGTCCAGCAAGGACGGCCTGTTCGACAAGGCCCGCGGCCGCATGGTCGGCAGCGAGGAGTACCTGACCAAACCGTTCACGCGCGAGCAGCTGCTGCGTGCGGTGGAGCTGTTCCGCAGCCACGTCAACTGAATTCCGAAGGCCACGCCGCCAAGGACCCCACATGGCGATCCAGAAGATCCTGCTGGTCGACGACTCCAAGACCGAGCTGCACCACATCAGCGGCCTGCTCACGCGCAAGGGCTACAGCGTGCGCACGGCCGAAAACGGTGAAGAAGCGCTGTCGCGCCTGAACGAAGACAAACCCGACCTGATCCTGATGGACGTGGTCATGCCGGGCCAGAACGGTTTCCAGCTCACGCGCGCCATCTCGCGCGATTCGCGGTTTGCCGGCGTGCCCATCATCATGTGCACGAGCAAGAACCAGGAGACCGACAAGGTCTGGGGCATGCGCCAGGGCGCTCGCGACTACATCGTCAAACCCGTCAACGGCGACGAGCTGATCGCCAAGATCCTGGCGCTGACCTGATGGCACAACGAGAAGCGCTGAAACAACTGCAGGCCCGCCTGGCCGAACGCCTGCAAGCTGCGCGGACGGAAGAAGGCCGCGCCGGCTGGCTGGCCGTCGAGGCCGAAGGTGCGGGCTTCCTGTTCCCCTTGCAGCAGGCCGGCGAGATCTTCCCGATGGTCGACATCCTGCCGCTGGCGCACACGCGGCCGTGGTTCTGCGGGGTGGCCAACCTGCGCGGGGGCCTGCACGGCGTGGTCGATCTGGCCAGTTTCCTGGGGCTGCGCGCGGCGCCGCCGTCTGAAGCCAGCGCCCGTGAAGGCGCGCGGCTGATCGCGTTCAACCCGGCATTGCGCGCCCTGTGCGCGCTGCGCGTGGATGCCATGGCCGGATTGCGTCACGCCGAGGACCTCGTGGCCCTGCCCAACGATACCGCCCGGCCTGCCTTCGCACCACACCAGTGGCGCGACAGCGGGGGGCGGCTGTGGCAGGAGGTCGATCTGGCCGAACTCGCGGCCAGCGACACATTTGTCTCCATTGCGGCGGAGGCCGCAAGCGCGTAGAACGCGGCCGTGTACGGCCGCCCGGAAGGACCGAGGACCCATGGGCTTCATCGACCGAATCAAGAGCCGGAATCCGGCACGCACGGGCGCGCCCGGCGCGGATGTGCCTGTCGCCGAGGGTGACGTGGCGTCGGCCATGCAATCGCTGGAGGCCACCTCGGTCATCGGCGTGGGTACCGGCGTGACCGAAGCGGGCGCGCTGATGGCTGACTCGTCGATCATCTCCGAGGCGCCGCCCTCGCATCTGGTGGCCGGCTTCCCCGACTCGCGGCAGAACCCCGACGCCGGCGCGGCCTTGCCTGTGGCTGCCGTGCTGCCCGTCATCGGCCGGCGGCCGGTGCACCAGCAGCAGCGCATCCTGCTGTCCATGATCGCCGGCGGCGCGCTGGTGTTGATCCTGTCGGTGTCGCTGGGCATCGGATCCGCACAGCGCGCAGCCCAGCAGGTGGGCGCCACGGGCCAGGCCCAGATGCAGTCACAGCGTCAGGCCAAGTCGGCGGCGCTGGCCCTGGTCGGCCAGCGAGACGCCTTCGCCGAATTGCGCGACAGCACGCAGGTCCTGACGAAGAATGTGCGCGGCCTGGCCAGCGGCAACGACGAAATCAGCCCCGTATCGCCGGCGCTCGGGTCCGCCGTGGAGCCCATGGTCGAACTGGCCGGCAAGGTCGAGAAGAGCGCCGCGGCCGTGCTGGGCCAGGAAAAGGCCCTCATCCAGGCCGGCCAGGCCGTGCGCGCGATCAACGCGAAGTCCGCGCAGATGCTGGCCACGGTCGACATGATCTCGGCACAGCAACTCCAGGTGGGCGGCACCTCGGCCGAGTTTGCCGCTGCTGGCACGCTGGCCGTGCTGACGCAACGCGTGGCAAAGAATGCCAATGAATTCCTGACGCTCGAAGGCGTGACGCCCGACACCGTGCTGCAGCTGGGCAAGGACCTGAAGCAGTTCGGCGAACTGGCGGAAGGCCTGGCCAACGGCAATGCGGAATTGCGGCTGCCGGCCGCGCGCGACACGGTCATCGCCGACAAGGCGCGAGCGCTGATCAAGCAGTTTGCCGAACTCAATACCGAGGCGGCGCCGCTCATCGCCAACATCCAGGGCCTGATGGCCGCTCGCCAGGGCCAGGCCGCCATTGCGCGCGACAGCGACGCGCTGCGCCGCGGCCTCGACGAACTGCAGGGTCGGCTGACCTCCGGCGGCTTCGGACCGTGGCACTTTGCCGGCATCCTGCTGGCGCTGGTGCTCGCAGGCCTGGGTGCCGCGGGCCTGCTGCGCTTGTTCGTGCAGGAACAGAACCACCGTGCGCGTGAAGCCGAGGCGCAACGCGCCGAAGCCGAGCGCCAGGAGCGTGAAGCCAAGCGCGTGAACGACGCGAACCAGGCGGCCATTCTGCGCCTGATGAACGAACTGCAGACGGTGGCCGAGGGCGACCTGACCCAGCAGGCGACGGTGACCGAGGACATCACCGGCGCGATCGCGGACTCCGTGAACTACACGGTGGAAGAGCTGCGCTCGCTGGTGTCGCAGGTGCAGAGCACGGTGCAGCGCGTGACCGGCACGACGCAGCAGGTGGAGCAGACCTCGACCGAGCTGCTGGCGGCTTCCACCGAGCAGCTGCGCGAAATCCGCGACACCGGCGAGTCGGTGCTGCAGATGGCCGGCCGGATCAACGAGGTCTCGGTGCAGGCGCAGCACTCGGCTGAGGTTGCGCGCCAGTCGCTGCAGGTGGCCGACCGCGGCCTGACGGCCGTGCAGAACACGATCGGTGGCATGAACGCGATCCGCGACCAGATCCAGGAAACCTCCAAGCGCATCAAGCGCCTGGGTGAGTCCTCGCAGGAGATCGGCGAAATCACCGAGCTGATCTCGGACATCACGGAACAGACCAACGTGCTGGCACTGAATGCTGCCATCCAGGCCGCCTCCGCCGGCGAGGCGGGCCGCGGCTTCTCGGTCGTGGCCGAAGAAGTGCAGCGCCTGGCCGAACGCTCGGCTGACGCCACGCGGCAGATCTCCGCCCTGGTGCGTGCCATCCAGACCGACACGCAGGATGCCGTGGCCGCCATGGAGCGCTCGACGATCGGTGTGGTCGATGGCGCGAAGCTCTCCGATGCGGCCGGCACGGCGCTCAACGACATCGACCGCGTCACGCGCGAACTGTCACTGCTGATCGAGCGCATCTCGTCGCAGGCCTCTCGCGAGGCGCAATCGGCCAACGTCGTGGCCACCAACATCCAGCACATCTTCGCGGTGACCGAGCAGACGTCCGAAGGCACCCAGTCCACCGCGCAGATGGTCCGCGAGTTGTCGCGGTCGGCCGAGGAACTGCGCGCCTCGGTGGCCCGCTTCAAGGTCAACTGAGGCAAGGGGCGAGCGCATGAACGATCGAGCAGCGCCCGCGCCGGCGGCGCCTCTGGCCGAGGACCTGCGTGCCCTGTCGTGGGTGCAGGACGAGGTGCGGCGGTCGTTGGAGGCCGCGCACAAGTCCCTGCACCGCCACCTGCGCGAAGCCGATGCGCTGCGCGGGTCGGATGTCGACCGCGTGGACCCGACCGTGCTGCGCCATGCGCGGACCCATTTTCACCAAGCTGCGGGTGCGCTGGAGCTGGTGGGCATGCGCGTGCCGGCACAGATGTTGCGGGCCAGCGAGCGTGCCGTCCAGCGCATGGGCGAGCGCCCCTCGACGGCCACGGCCGCGAACGTCCAGGCCATCGAGCAGGCCTCGTTTGCCTTGATCGACTACCTGGGCCGCCTGACGGCCGGCAAGTCGGTTTCGGGCATGGCCCTGTTCCCGCCGTACGCGAGCCTGCAGGAGCTGGCCGGCGCGGACCGGATCCACCCTGCCGACCTCTGGGATTTCGACTGGACATGGCGCGTGATCGCGCACGAGAGCGATCTGCCGCCGGTGCTGGCAGACACCCAGGCGCGCGAAGCGATGGAGCGCCTGATCCTGCGCCTGATGCGCACGCCCGATCGCACCACGCTGCGGCGCATGAGCGACCTTTGCGCGGGTCTCGGGGCGGATGCCAAGGGGCGCCGCTCGACGATGTGGCGCCTGGCTGCCGGCTTCTTCGAAGCCCAGGCCGCGGGCCTGCTGCGCTACGACGTCTACGTCAAGCGGGCCGCGCCGCGGTTGCTGGCGCAGGCGCGTCTGGGCCTGCGTTCGGGCGATGTGTCCGACCGGTTGGCCAACGACCTGCTGTTCTTCTGTGCGCGGGCCACCGCGCCGGCCACCGAGGCCGAAGCCCCGCGGCTGTTCGCGGTGCGGCGGGCGTACGGCCTGGACCGCGTCGTGCTGGGCGATTACGAAAGTTCCACGCTGGGCCGCTACGACCCCAGCGTCCTGATGCAGGCGCGCAAGCGCGTGGCCGCTGCGCGCGAGGCCTGGTCGGCCGTGGCCGGTGGCGAAGCACACCGTCCGCAGACACTGGGTGACACGCTGGCGCTGGTTCAGGACACGCTCGAGAAGCTCTATCCGGAGGGCGCCGAACTCGGGCGTGCGCTGGTGCATGCCGGCATGGTCGCCTCGGGGCCTGCCGGGGTTCCCGCGCCGCTGGCGATGGAAGTCGCCACGGCCGTGCTGTATCTCGAAGCCTCGCTCGAGGACGCCGAGCTCGACGATCCGCGGCTGGGCCCGCGCATCAAGCATCTCGCGCAGCGCATCGACAAGGTGCGCATGGGCGCGGAGCCGCAGCCGCTCGAGCCCTGGATGGAGGAGCTCTACCGGCGCGTCTCCGACAACCAGACGATCGGCAGCGTGGTGCAGGAACTGCGCGGCGCGCTGGTAGAGATCGAAAAGCACATCGACCAGTATTTCCGTCAGCCGCAGCAGCCCGAGCTGCTCTTTCCGGTGCCCGGACAGCTGTCGGTCATGCGCGGCGTGGTGTCGGTCCTCGGGCTGGATGCCGCCACGCAGGCCGTCATGCGGATGCGCGAAGACGTGGATGTGCTCGCGCACGGCGCCACGGACGTGCGGCAGGAAGAGATCTTCGAGCGGCTCGCCGACAACCTGGGCGCGCTGAGCTTCTTGATCGACATCCTGGCCGTGCAGCCCAATCTGGCCAAGGCGCTGTTCCGCTTCGAACCCGAGACCGGCCGCCTGCTGGCGCTGATGTCGTCCGCGCCACGCGACGTGCCGGCGGTCGATGACCTGCCCGACACCGGTCCCGGCGACCTGGGCGAACGTGCCCACCGCATTGCGCGGGATGCCGCACGCTCCGAGATTTCCGACGAGGTGCTGGTGCGCGAACTGCGCAGCCTCGCGCAGCAGGCCCTGCTGGCCGAACAAAGGCGGCTGGCCGATACGCTGACTGCGGCGCAGTCGGCCATCGAGCGGGCGGCGGATCCTGAGGTGAAACGTTCGCTGCGTGCCGAGCTGGTGACGCGCATGCAAAACTGGAGCAGCGCAGCGGTGCCGCTGCGGGCGGTGCCTGCGGCGGCGGCCGATTCGGCCGCGCTGGCGGCCGCCGCGCATGCGTCCGCGCCGGCAACGGTGCCGACATCGGCACCGACGGCGCCACCTGTGCCTGCGCCGGTGGCGCAGCCGGACCTGCCGGCCGCCGAACCCGTTGCCGTCGACCGCAGCGAGCCCATGGAACAGACGGCTGCACTCGACGGCGGTTTGCCACAAGCGCCGGTGCTGCCGTCGATCGAGCCGATCCCGGCCGTCGAATCGACGCAGGTCTTTGCAGGAACGCCGCTGATGGTGCCGCTGGCACCGTCGGCGAGCCCGACGATGCCTGCGGACGAGATCGACATCGTGCTCGACGACATCGGGTTCGAGCCGTCAGCCGTGCCGGACGCGCCGGCTTCGGCGCCCGAATCCGCTGCGGAACAGGCCGTCGACGCCGCCCTGGAGCCGATGGCGCCCGCGCGTGTCGAGCCCGCGATCGAGCCGATCGCTGCCATGCCTGCGCAGGCGCCGATGCCCGCCACGGTTCCGCCGCCGGCCGTGCCGGCAGCTTCGGTGCCGCTCGTGGCGCTGAGCGAAGACGATGCGGAGATGCTCGAGGTCTTCCTTGAGGAAGCGGGCGAGGTGATCCAGACGGCCCGCGAGTCGCTGCACAGCCTGGCCGCGCCCGAACGTGACACCTCGGGTGACCTGTCCGACCTCACCGGCATTCGCCGCGCGTTCCACACGCTCAAGGGCAGCTCGCGCATGGTCGGCTTGAGCGACTTCGGCGAAGCCGCCTGGGCCTGCGAACAGCTGTACAACGCCCGGTTGGCGCATTCGCCGCACCTGGACGCGCCCTTGCGCGGATTGACCGAGCAGGCGCTGGACTATCTCGAGGCGTGGACCCTCGCGGTCCGTGCGCGCCGTGACGATGGCCATCGCAAGCAGCCGGTGATCGAGGCCGCCGACGCCCTTCGCCTGCAGGCGCGTGTGGTGCCGATCCAGGCGCCTGGCGCGCAGGAGCCGGCCGGCGTATCGCCGCTACACGCCATCGACGGAGCCGCGGTGCCTGTGGCGCACGAGCCAGCGCCGGCAGCCGCCCAGGCGACACCCGAAATTGCGCCGGAAACGACACCTGCGGCAGCTGCCGTGCCGCACGAGGCCGCCGACGACACGGTGGACGCGGTCGACGCGTGGGAAGAGGCCGAGGCGATCGAAGCCGACCCGCTTCAGGCGCCCGCGTTCGAGCCGGCACGACTGGATCTGGCGCAGATGGATCTGCCCGACCTCGAGCTGGGCACGGTGGACGAGCCTGCCGAGTTGCCGCATGACGCGATCGAGGCGCAGGCCGCGGCCACGCCGGATGCGGCCGCCGGGTCTGACGAAGCCATCGAAGCCATTGATGTGCCTGAAGCCGCCGATGCTGCCGAAGCGGTTGAAGCCGCTGAAACGATCGAAGCGACTGAAGCCGCCGGTCCGGTCGAGGTGGTCGAGCTCGCGTCTTGGGACACCGTCCCGCGGGACGACGTGCAGGCGGCCATCGAGGCGTTGGCGCCTGTCGCTGCGGGCGATGGCGCGGTCGACACCGCGCACCCGCCCGCAGCCGGAATCGAATGGCAGCCGCCCGCGGCGCTCGAGCCGACGCTGGACGTCTCCGAGGCCGTGTCGGCCGAAGCTGCACATGCGGTGCCGACACCCGTGCCTGCGGCCGACTTCGAGGGCACATCCCCGCGCTTCGAGCCCATCGTCGAGCCGGTGGTCGAGCCGCTGCACACACCCGACTCGCAGCTGCAGGCCTGGCCGGTCTTTGGCGAGCCCGCCGAAGGCAGCCTGGCTGCCTCCGCGGCACTGCCGTGGAACGACACCGGTGCCGGTGTCGACCCGTCCATCATCCCGTCTGCGCTGGAGGAGCCCGTCAAGGTCGTGGGCCCGCTGCGCATCGAGATCGGGATGTTCAACATCTATCTCAACGAGGCGGACGAACTCTCGCGGCGCCTGGGCACGTTGCTGGCCGAATGGGCCGTGCAGCCCGAAGGCCCGCCGGGCGAGTCGGCCGTCGTGATGGCCCATTCACTGGCCGGCAGTTCGGCCACCGTGGGCTTCACCGGCCTGTCCGTGCTGGCCCGCGCGCTGGAACATGCGCTGATGCGCAGCAACGACGCGGGCGTGGTCACGCCGGGCGAGCCCGAGCTGTACAACGCCGTGGCCGACGAGATCCGCCGCGTGCTGCATCAATTTGCCGCAGGTTTCCTGAGCGAGCCGGCTGTCGATCTGATCGAGCGCCTCGAACAACACCAGCCGCAGGCGCCCGCGGAGACGGTCGCCGTGCCGTCGTTGCAGCCGGTCTCGGCGGGACCCTCCGGCGCGGATCGGCGCATTGCGCACGACGACGACATCGATGCACAGGACAGCGTCGACCCCGAGCTGTTCCCGATCTTTGCCGACGAGGCGCAGGACCTGCTGCCCGAGCTCCAGGCGCGCATGCAGCTGTGGCTGCAGCAGCCGGGCGAGCGCGGCGCGGCCGCGGCCTGCATGCGCAGCCTGCACACCTTCAAGGGCGGCGCGCGCCTGGCCGGCGCCATGCGCATCGGCGAGATGACGCACCGGCTGGAGACGGCCGTTGAACGGCTGATGGCCGGCGACGCCACACTGGCGGCGGATATCGAGCCGCTGGTCTGGCGCGTGGACGCCATCGATGCGGCCTTTGCGCAGTTGCACGAGGCCTTCGAGGCGGCGCAGGCCGACACGGCGGCCCTGCCGCTGCTGCCGGCCGAGATTCCCGCCTCGCGGCCGATGGCGCTGGCCTCACCGCCGCCTGCCGAAGGCGTCCCGTCTGCAGGCACTGACGCGGTGTCGGGCATCGACTGGGCACGACTGGCCGCGCGGGACCACCGCGCCATGCTGGGCGACGATGTGCACGCCGCACACGTCGTCCACGGCGGTGCGGTGCGCGTGCGTGCCACGCTGCTGGACCGTCTGGTCAACCATGCTGGCGAGGTCAGCATCGCGCGCACGCGGCTGGAGTCGGACCTGGGCCAGATCAAGACGAATCTTGTCGACCTGACGGAAAACCTGGACCGCCTGCGTCGCCAGTTGCGCGATGTCGAGGTACAGGCCGAATCGCAGATCAGCTCGCGCATGGAGGCCGCCAAGGCCGCCGCCGTGGAATTCGATCCGCTGGAAATGGACCGCTACACGCGTGTCCAGGAACTCACGCGCATGATGGCCGAGTCGGTGAACGACGTGGCCACCGTGCAGCGCGGGCTGCAGCGCACGCTGCAATCCGCCGAGGACCAGATCGCCCAGCAGGGCCGACTGACGCGTTCGCTGCAGGATGACCTGCTGCGCACGCGGATGGTGGAATTCGAATCGCTGTCGGACCGCCTGTACCGTGTGGTGCGGCAGGCTGCCAAGGAGACCGGCAAGCAGGTAAGGCTGGACATCGTCGGCGGCAGCATCGAAATCGACCGCAGCGTGCTCGACCGCATGACGGCACCCTTCGAGCACCTGCTGCGCAATGCCATCACCCACGGCATCGAAAAGCCCGAGGTGCGCGCCGCGGCGGGCAAGCCGACGGTGGGGACGATCGAGATCCGCCTCGAGCCGGACGGCAACGAAGTGGCTGTCGAATTCATCGACGATGGCGCGGGCCTGAACCTGGGGCGCATCCGCGAGCGTGCGCTGGCCTCGGGCATGGTGACCAGCGGGCAGGACGTCTCCGACGAGCAGCTCACGGGCTTCATCTTCGCGCCGGGTTTCACCACGGCCGAGACGGTGACCGAGCTCGCCGGGCGCGGCGTCGGCATGGACGTCGTGCGATCGGAGATCAAGGCCATCGGCGGTCGTGTGCAGGTGCGTAGCGAAGCTGGCGCCGGGGCGGCCTTCCGCCTGGTGCTGCCGCTGACCACGGCCGTCACGCAGGTCGTGATGCTGCGCTGTGGCGATATCAAGGTGGCCGTGCCGGCCAATCTGGTGGAAATTGTGCGGCGCGAGCCGGCGCACGATGTCGAGCACGCCTACCGGCAGGGCGAATGGACGCATGCGGGGGAAACCATCCCCTTCCACTGGCTCGGCGGGTTGCTCAGCGGTGACGCCGCAGGCGCCGTGGCGGGCCGCACCGCGGCACTGGTCATCGTGCGCAGCGCGGCGCAACGGGTGGCCTTGCATGTCGACGAAGTGCTGGGCAACCAGGAAGTGGTCGTCAAGAACCTGGGCCCGCAGCTCTCGCGGCTGCCCGGCCTGACGGGCATGACGCTGCTGCCTTCCGGCGTGGTGGCGGCCATCTACAACCCGGTGGCGCTGGCGGCCTGGTATGGCGAAGCGACGCGCGAGCGTGTGCTGGCGCTGCTGTCGGCGCAGAAGTCGACCGACACGGCCGCCGAAGAATCGCCGGTCGTCCCGCTGGCCACGCTGGTGCTGGTGGTGGACGATTCGCTCACGGTGCGCCGCGTGACGCAGCGCCTGCTGCAGCGCGAAGGCTACCGCGTGGTCACGGCCAAGGACGGCCTCGATGCACTCGAGCGCATCGGCGAGGAGCGGCCGCAAGTCATCCTCAGCGATATCGAGATGCCGCGCATGGACGGCTTCGATTTCGTGCGCAACCTGCGGGCCGATCCGGATCTGGCCGGCCTGCCGGTCATCATGATCACGTCGCGCATCGCGCAAAAACATCGCGACTATGCGCTGGAGCTGGGCGTGCAGCACTACCTGGGCAAGCCCTACGGCGAAGAGGAACTGCTGGGCATCGTGGCCCGGTTGGCCCGTCGCGAGTCGGCTGACGCCGAGGCCTGAGGCCGCACCTGCGCCCGCCGCGTCAATGCAAGGACTCTTTCGATGAAGCGGCTCTCCATTCCTGTGGCCTGCGTGGCGCTCGTGACGGCGGCGGCGGGGCTCGGCGGCTGCGCGGGCGGCTGGCCCACGCGCAACGCCGTGGCGGCGGTTGCGCCAGCGCAACCGGTATCGGCGGTCTGGCAGGCACCCTTGCCGCACGAAGGCCGGACGCGCGATCTGCTGGACTGGTGGAGCCAGTTCGGCGATGTCGAGCTGGTCGCGCTGATCGATGCCGCGCAGCAGGTCAGCCCCACGCTGGCCAGTGCGCGCACGCGCATCGAACAGGCGCGTGCCGCGCGCGTGTCGGCCGGTGGGCAGGGATTGCCGCAGGTCGATGCACAGGCCACAGGCACGCGCGGCCGCAGCGAAGCGGGTGGCGCGCTGGCCAACATCGCGGCGGCGGGCCTGCAGGCCAGCTGGGAAATCGATCTATTTGGCGCGGCACGCGCCGGCACCGACGCCAGCCAGGCACGCCTGGAAGGCGCACAGGCGGCGTGGCACGCCGCGCGGGTGTCGGTCGCGGCCGAGGTGGCCACGTCTTACCTGGCGCTTCGGGCCTGCGAGGCCCTGGTGATCGAGCTGCAGACGGATGCCCAGTCCCGCGCCGAAACGGCCCGCGTGACCGAGCGCAGCGCCCAGGCCGGCCTCAGTGCGCCGGCTGCCGCCGCACAAGCCCGCGCCAGTGCGGCGCAGGCCCGTACGCAATTGACCAGCCAGCGCGCGCAGTGCGACAGCCTGGTCAAGGCGCTGGTGGCCCTCAGCGCGCAGGATGAATCGGCACTGCGCCAGCGCCTGGCCGCGCGCACGGCCCGCCTGCCCGAAGCAGCGCCGTTTGCCTTGAACGCCTTGCCGGCACAGCTGCTGGCGCAGCGCCCCGATCTGGCGGAAGCCGCTGCCACCGTGACGGCCGCTGCCGCCGATGTCCAGCTGGCCGACGCGCGGCGGCTGCCCCGCGTGAGCCTGGGCGGTGCTTTCGGCGTGATGGGCATCCGTGCGGAAGGTGTGCAACGTGACGGCACCACGTGGAGCTTCGGCCCGCTGCAGGTGAGCTTCCCGGTCTTCGACGCGGGCGTGCGCCGGGCCAATGTGAAGGCCGCGCAGGCCGCCTACGACGATGCCGTGACCGCCTACCGGGCGCAGCTGCGTCAGGCGGTGCGCGAGGTCGAGGACGCCCTGGTGCAACTGCGCAGCAGCAGTGACCGGCAGGCCGACGCGCGCCTGGCGGCCGACGGCTATGAGGCATCGTTCAAGGCGGCCGAAGCGCGCTTCAAGGGCGGTGTAGCCAGCATCTTCGAACTCGAGGACGCGCGGCGCACGGCGATTGCAGCCCGCAGCGCCTTGCTGGATTGGCAGCGCGACCGGACGGCCGCGTGGATCTCGCTGTATCGTGCGCTCGGTGGCGGATGGCAGTCCGCGGGCCCGGCGACCACCGCTGCGGCGAACGCGACGCCCTGATCCTCCGCCCAGGAGGGTTTTTCATGGTTTGGGTTTCCCGCGCACGCGGGCCGGCTTGGGCTGCCGCGTGTGCTTTGGGTTTGCTGTCGACGGCCGTCGTTGCCGCAGATGCCCCCGCGCGCGCCGCTTCGGCCGCCGCCGCTCGCCCGGCATTGAGCGTCCAGGTGGTGCAGCCCACGCCGTCCGCGTGGGCGGTGGCGCTGGTGGCCAACGGTTCCATCGCCGCCTGGCAGGAGGCCAGTGTGGGCGCCGAAGGTGCCGGCTGGCGTCTGGCCGACGTGCGCGCACAGGTGGGCGACACGGTACGCAAGGGTCAGGTTCTGGCGGTGTTTGCCAGCGACCTGGTGCAGGCCGACCTGGCCCAGGCCCGCGCCGTGGTGGTGGAAGCCGAAGCGGCTTCGGCGGAGGCCAACGCCAACGCGCAGCGCGCGCGTGAGCTGCAGCCCTCGGGCGCCTTGAGCGCGCAGCAGATCCAGCAGTACCTGACGGCCGAGCGCACGGCACAGGCGCGGCTGGAATCGCTGCGTGCGGCCGCACGCGTGCAGGAGCTGCGCGTGCGCCAGAGCCAGGTGCTGGCACCCGACAACGGCGTCATTTCTTCGCGCACGGCCACCGTGGGTGCGGTCGTGCCGCCGGGCCAGGAGCTCTTCCGCCTGATCCGCCAGGGCCGTCTGGAGTGGCGCGCCGAAGTGCCGTCGGCTGACCTCAGCCGGCTGCGCCCGGGCATGGCGGCCACGGTGCACCCCCCAGGTGGCGCGCCGGTGGCTGGGCGCGTGCGCATGCTCGCGCCCACGGTCGACCCGGGTACGCGCAGCGGCCTCGTCTACGTGGATCTGCTGGAGCGCGGCGATGCGCGCGCCGGCATGTTTGCGCGTGGCGAATTCCGTATCGGCAACGCATCCGCGCTGACGCTGCCGCAAAGCGCCGTGGTGCTGCGCGATGGCTTTTCGTACGTCTATCTCGTCGGCAAGGACCAGCGCGTGTCGCAGCAGAAGATCGAGACTGGACGGCGCCAGGGTGACCGCGTGGAGATCGTCTCCGGGCTGCCGGCCGGCGCGTCGGTGGTCGCCTCCGGCGGCGGTTTCCTGGGCGACGGCGACCTCGTCCGCGTGGTCGCGGCCCCGCGGGCAGCCGCGGGCACGGCCGCACCGGCCGCATCGGCAGCGACGCCTCCCGCGCCGCGCTGAACCCGCGCGCACACGAAAGCCCACGGCATGGCAGTGAATGTTTCCGCCTGGTGCATCCGGCACCCGGTCCCCGCGGTGATGCTGTTCATCGTCCTGACGCTGGCCGGCCTGGCGGGCTTTCGGGCGATGAAGATCCAGAACTTTCCGGATATCGATCTGCCCACGGTCAGCGTGACGGCGGCCTTGCCCGGCGCGGCGCCGGCGCAGCTGGAGACCGAGGTCGCGCGCAAGATCGAAAACGCGATTGCCACGGTGCAGGGCGTCAAGCACATCTACACCAAGGTGCAGGACGGCACGGCGACCATCACCACCGAGTTCCGCCTGGAAAAGCCCACGCAGCAGGCCGTCGACGAGGTGCGTGACGCCGTTTCGCGCATCCGCAGCGACCTGCCGGGCGAGATGCGCGACCCGGTCATCGCGAAGATGAACCTGGCCGGCTCGCCGATCCTGACCTACACCGTGGCCAGCGCGCGCATGGACGACGAGGCCTTGTCCTGGTTCGTCGACAACCAGGTCACGCGCAGCCTGCTGTCGGTGCGCGGGGTGGGTGCCGTCACGCGCGTGGGCGGCGTGACGCGCGAGGTGCGCGTGGCGCTCGATCCGGCGCGGCTGCTGTCGCTCAATGCCACCGCGGCCGACGTCTCGCGCCAATTGCGGCAGGTCCAGCAGGACGCCAGCGGCGGGCGCGTCGATGTGGGTGGCGCGGAGCAGTCGGTGCGCACCATCGCCACGGTGCAAAGTGCGGCCGAACTCGCGGCGCTGGATTTCGCCTTGAGCGACGGCCGCCGCGTGCGGCTGGATCAGATCGCGCAGGTCAGCGACACCGTCGCCGAGCAGCGCAGCGCGGCGCTGCTCAACGGCAAGCCAGTGGTCGGCTTCGAGATCGTGCGCTCGCTGGGTGCCGGTGAGATCGAGGTGGCCGCGGGTGTGCGTGCAAGGCTGGAGCAGTTGCGCGCGGACCACCCCGACGTGCAGTTCACCGAAGCCTTCAACTTCGTCGACCCCGTGCAAGAGAACTACGACGGCTCGCTGACGCTGCTGTACGAAGGCGCGGCGCTGGCCGTGCTGGTGGTGTGGCTCTTTCTGCGCGACTGGCGGGCGACGCTGGTGTCGGCGACCGCGCTGCCGCTGTCGGTGATACCGGCCTTCGCGGCCATGCACGCGGGCGGTTTTTCGATCAACGTGGTGACGCTGCTGTCGCTGTCGCTGGTGGTCGGCATCCTGGTGGACGACGCGATCGTCGAGATCGAGAACATCGTGCGGCACCAACGCATGGGCAAGACGCCGTACCAGGCCGCGATGGAAGCGGCCGACGAGATCGGCCTGGCGGTCATCGCCACCAGCTTCACGCTGATCGCCGTGTTCCTGCCGACGGCATTCATGTCCGGCGTGGCCGGCAAGTTCTTCGTGCAGTTCGGCTGGACAGCGGCCATCGCCGTGTTCTTCTCGCTGGTCGTCGCGCGCATGCTCACACCGATGATGGCGGCCTACGTGCTCAAGCCGCCGCGCGCCGAGCATCACGAGCCGGCCTGGATCGCGCGCTACCTGGGCTGGGCCGCCTGGTGTCTTCGGCACCGCGGCTGGACGCTGCTGGCCACGCTGGTCTTCTCGGTACTGGCGCTGCTGCCGGTGGTGCTGGGCAAGGTGCCGGGGGCCTTCATGCCGCCGGACGATCTGAACCAGACGCAGGTCAGCCTCGCCTTGCCGCCGGGCGCGACCTTCCCGCAGACGCTGGCCGCGGCCGAGCGCGCGCGCGAGGCGATCCAGTCCCACCCGCACGTCAAGCTGATCTATACGGCCGTGGGCGGCGGAGCCACCGGGTCGGATCCGTTTGCGCCCGCGGGTGCCGCCGATATGACGAAGGCGACGCTGACGATCAACCTCACGCGCCGGCAGGACCGCGCCGGTATCAGCAAGCAGCAGATCGAGGCCGATCTGCGCGAGGCGGTGGCGCAGATCCCCGGCGTGCGCACCAAGGTCGGATTCGGCGGCTCCAGCGAGAAGTACGTGCTCGTGCTGGCCGGCGAGGACGGCCGCGCGCTGGCGGCGCATGCGCGTCTGGTCGAGCAGGAACTGCGCACGCTGCCGGGCATCGGCAACGTGACGTCCACCTCGAGCCTGGTCAGGCCCGAACTGATCGTGCGGCCGGATTTCGCGCGCGCGGCCGATGCCGGTGTCACCGCGGCGGCGATTGCCGACACGCTGCGCGTGGCCACGGCCGGTGACTACGAACAGGGCCTGGCCAAGCTCAACCTGAGCCAGCGCCAGGTGCCCATCGTCGTGCGTCTGCCGGCCGAAGCGCGGATGGATGTGGCTCTGCTGGAGCGATTGCCTGTGCCCGGCGCGCGCGGCCCGGTGCCCCTGGGCCACGTGGCCCGCCTCTCGTTGGAGAGCGGCCCGGCCGAGATCGACCGCTACGACCGCCTGCGAAACGTCAATTTCGAGGTCGAGCTCAACGGCCAGCCGCTGGGCGTGGTGGACGAGCAGGCGCGTGCGCTGCCCAGCGTGAAGAACCTGCCGCCGGGCGTGATGCAGACCACCGTGGGCGACGCCGAGGCCTTCACCGAGCTGGCGCAGAGCTTCCTCATCGCGATCCTGACCGGCGTGCTGTGCATCTACATCGTGCTGGTGCTGCTGTTCCACGCCTGGGTGCAGCCGGTGACGATCCTGGGCGCGCTGGTGCTGGCCATCCCGGGCGCGATGCTGGCCTTGTTCGTTGCGCAGCAGTACCTGTCGATGCCGTCGATGATCGGCCTGATCATGCTGATGGGCATCGCCAAGAAATATTCGATCCTGCTGATCGAATACGCCATCATGGCGCGGCGCGACCGCGGACTTTCACGCGCCGAGGCCCTGCTGGACGCCTGCCACAAGCGCGCGCGGCCGATCGTCATGACGACCATCGCGATGGGCGCCGGCATGATGCCCATCGCGCTGGGCTGGGGCGTGGACCCGAGCTTCCGCGCACCCATGGCCATCGTCGTGATTGGCGGGCTGATCACCTCGACCTTCCTGAGCCTGCTGGTCATCCCGGTGAT
>CAUJHV010000045.1 GCA_963205115.1 Pseudomonadota bacterium
CGACACAAGCCCGCCTGTAGATGTGCAGTCTGTCCTTCCACGGTGCTGTCTTCGACCATCACGTCCCGCTGCCAGTCAGATAGAAAGTCAGCTATGCAGAACAGCCGCTGAGAACTGTTGACTCAATGCGAAGTCCCTGTAGAGTGGTTAGGCCTCGCCCGAGTTTGGCGGAATGTCGTCAATCTGAAGTACCCGGAACTGCCGATAAGCTGCTTCAGACAGTCGGATTCCTGTTTCTGGGAATTCCTCCTTCACATCGAGCACGGGTTCGCGGTACAGCGGCAGACGCAGTAAGAGATCCCAGTCCGCTGCCTTGAAGAAGCTTCGATACTGCGAGAGAGCTTCTGGTTTCTCCCCATTTGATGTGAAGAAGACGACCGAGAATGCAGCTTGCATCTGCTTGGCTGTCAACTTCCTCGTCTTGATGAACTCTAGGTAGCAGGCGGCCACGTGCTCCCACCAAGCAATTTCAGTCTCAGGGTGCAGATCACGTCGAAAGCCGTCGACCCAGACTTTCATCGAGTGTGTGTGCGCTCCCCAAAGAGCTGCCCTTAGCAGACGTATTCTTCCGACGAGTTCTTGAGGAAGTGTTTCATGAACGATCGGCCCAAATTTGACCTCTTGCGTATCGACGGACACTGTCTTCGCGTTTCGTAGCTGCTCTTCCCACTGTAGCTTCCTGTGAATCTGGCAAAATATGTCAGGACGGACAATCTTGATTAAGTCAAACGCGACCTGTCGAACTTCTCGGCCCGATGATGTAACGGCAAACTTGTCGGCAAGTGGTGGGCTGAATTGGAGAACCTGATCTTTGGTTATGTTGTGCCACACTGGCAATATGATTTTGCCCGTGTGCATCTCTCTTGCTGTTAGTCCGCGAAGCTCGTACTCGGGCCAGTTCTTGCTGATGAAGGCCGGGGATAGGACGACAATTCCAAACCTGCTCTCTGCAAGGCCTTTGTCAATTGACCTGCTCAGACTGTCGCCAATAGTGAGCGAAAGTTCGTCATACCAAATAGCAAGGCCATACCCAGCAAGCAACTCCGCAAGGGGGCGAACGAAGTCGCTCTTGTCTTCGCTAGCGTGGCTAATGAACGCGTCCCACACGGGGGAACTCCTTGGGGGTGGATGCGAGGCCTAACCAATCTTGGTAATCGGTAGATATCACCCATCGATAGGTATATGTGGTTACCGATATCCACAATTGCCCATAGATTATGCAGAGCGAAGGCCTGCTGCCTGCCGCAGCGTTCCTCATGGCGTCACCTTCACGCGGTCATCGCGTATCTGGCGCAGCTTGAGCCCGTCTGGTGCGGCTCGGAGACCGCGCTTCTCCGACTCGCAGTCCTCCGGTTTGACGCGCACGAGGCCGCTGGGTGGCGACCCTTTCGCGTATGCCGCCGACACCAAGAACGATTCGCGTCGGCTGCAATAGCGCGATGCGGCAATGTCGATCGGGACCAAAGGCATGAGATGGGCGGGCTGCCGCGTCGTGTGACGCTGACCCATGTGTTTACGCTTCGTGAATTTCGTCACGCCCCGGCCCCTTCGGCTAGCCCCTAGCCCGATGCCGACCTGGTCTTTGTTGCATCGCGGCATCCGCACTTTTGTGGATGACACAGACGCCGAATTGCGCTGCCCGTTCGACCCAATCGCCTCGGCTGCCCTCGCGGCGACCACCCCGCTTCCGCCCGGCGGCATCTGCGACCCGTCCCGAGTTCATCGCGCGGCGATCCTGAGCGCTTGGCCGCGCCCGTCGCCATCCCACCAACCCCACCACTCCAGCCCGTCTGCCCCATCGATCACGTACAGCGCAGAATCCCCAGCAATCCCCCCCTTTGGAGACCGCCCATGACCGCCCGCGCCACCTTCACCCGCATGGAAGCCAGCACCCAGGCCGACTGGGCCTTGATCGTCCCGGAGGTCATGAAGATGGCCAAGACGCTGCCGGACCGCGTCATGGATCACCTGCGCCTGCTGGACGGCGACTACGGCGGCTTTCCGGTGGATCGGCTGACGCATTGCCTGCAGACCGCCACGCTGGCCTTGAAGGATGGGCGTGACGAGGAGTACGTGGTCTGCGCGCTGCTGCACGACATCGGCGACACGCTGGGCACCTTCAACCACCCGGACATCGCCGCGGCCATCCTCAAGCCCTTCGTGAGCGAAGAGAACCTGTGGATGGTGCAGAACCACGGCATCTTCCAGGGCTACAACTTCTTCCACCACATCGGGCTGGACCGCAACATGCGCGATGGTCTGCGCGGCCACCCGTGCTACGCGCGCACGGCGGAGTTCGTGGAGCGCTACGACAACCCCGCGTTCGATCCGGCGGCGCAGACGCTGCCGCTGTCGCACTTCGAGCCCATGCTGCGGCGCTTGATGGCCGCGCCCAAGCGCTCGGTCTATCAGGGGGCCATCGAGGCCGCGGCCAAGCGGGGCTGAGCCGCACGCGGCGGGGCGATTCGCGGTTCGTGGACCGCCTGT
Organism: Pseudomonadota bacterium; assembly: GCA_963205115.1. Taxonomy (GTDB): domain Bacteria; phylum Pseudomonadota; class Gammaproteobacteria; order Burkholderiales; family Burkholderiaceae_C; genus Rubrivivax. Next base: position 2,488 of record CAUJHV010000045.1, read on the forward strand.
TGCCCAACATCCCATCGCGCGCCACGCGGGCGGTTTCCGGCAACGTGCGCGATGTGGGCACGCAGACATGCGCGTGGCTGCTTGCCATCGGCGCGGGCAACGGCAAGTTGCTGTGGAAAACGCAGCTGGAATCGCCGGCCAACGTCCCCTTTGCCATCGGCGCGGCCGCGCCGGTGGTGGTGGGCGACATGCTCTTCACGGGCGTCGCGTCGCTGGAAGCAGGCATGGCGGCCTTCATCTCGGGCCATCCTGCTGCCGCGCATACAGCAGCGTGGCGGCGGTGAGCCTGCGCGGGCCGGCCACGGGCAGCATCGCCTGACGGAGCTATAGCGTGCCGGTGGGCTATTCGGGCGGCGTTGCACGAGACCGCGCAAGGCCTGGCACAGCGCAAGGTGAGCAAACCATGTGCGTGGGTGTTCACGGCTGAATCGACCGGGCAGCGACCATACGCTGCGTTGTCCGCTCTTCGCAACCTTGACTTATTCGGTGCGGTTTCCAGCGCCCCAGGTGACTTGGACAGCAACTTATTGGTCGCGTCCTCCCGTCGATCGAACCCAGTTCCCCGACAAGCTGGTAGTTCAATGTGCCATTGAGCGCAGTTTCCGCCAACGCGATGTAAAGGCTACCAAGAGCAGCCCGGAAATCACCATCGCCCACGTAGAGGGTTCTGGTATGGGTGCCGGGATGCGCGTGTCGTACTGAATGGCATTGATGCTCAGGCTTTGGATTTCGAGCGCTGGGTGCAGATTTTCCCCGTATGCATAAGATTCCTCTGCGAAGCTTGTCCCATGTGCCCACTGCAACGGGATGCTTAGAGAATTGCCTACTTGCCCAGCGAAGCTGATATTGACCGGCGTATCCAGAGTCAGAAGACGTCCGCTGAGGAACTCTTCGAAGATGGCGTAGTTCACAGAGCGCGATTCGCCATAAAATCCTATGACTTCGCAACCGGAAGGGCATTCACTGCTGCGATCGAGGAGTGAAAAGTATATACCTATGGGATACGCTCTGATTATTCGGGTAGCAACGATAAACCTGTGAGGATCTGCCGCCGCAGCCGTGATGTGACCAAGCCTGTCTTCTGTGATGCCATTTTGGTTGACGGACCTGAACGGCGGGCCAACGGAGAAGTATGCGTCGCTTAGATAGTAATCATGAGAAATTAACAACGACTGAGGAGGGTACAGATCGATCGGTTCCCTTCTGACCGTAAACCCAAGTTCCGGCGGCACAAACATCATTGTTACGGGTGTTGCCGCGGTAAGCCGCGCATTGTCGTGCTCTGCGTCGTTGACGAACCGACCAGTCATCGTGCCGTAGAGAATCAGATTGGTACTCGGGTGAGGAAAGTTCTGGGCTGTAGCCGAGACCATGCAAGAAACCAGAAATACAGCGAAACAGGTACGCAGTATGTGATGCATGATCAGTTCCTCCGGCAGTTGCGGATGGCACCTCTTCGATTCCAGAACGGGCCGCTGCAGGCTACCAGCCTGAATGGCTCTGCGAGTGCCCGGAGCATAGGCCAGCTCATGCGGCTGAGCCGCAATCGTGCGCGGGCCGGTCGGCACCCGTCACGCAAGGCCGCCTGCGCCGTACTTGCCACACAACAAGAATCAATCCTACCGCCAAGAGGGCGTATGTCTCGGGCTCCGGAATCGGGCTGACGGGAGATGCGCGATAACCCAGGTCTGCCAGCATCGCGAGTTCGACATCTGTCCAGCCGTGGGCTGCTGAACCCGGCGCCACGCCCGCATCCATCAGCCAGGTAGACATATCTGGATTGCAGTTTCCGTCGACGTGGCTGGCGCCAACTCCGTTCGCCCACCGGGAAAACAATGGTACTGGTCCGCCGTAAGTGGCAACGGCATTAGGTCCTGCAAAATAGACGCCCTCCGAACCACCCGTGCTGGAACAGCCGGTGTTGTGTGCCGGAAGCCATACATTCTGGTCCAACAAGAATGTCTGAGGATTGATGACAGGCAGGCCATTCTTGTCAGTGAGGTAGCTGTCAAACACTGACCACTGATCGTTATTCCAATTGAACTGCCGAGTAGTTTCGTCAGAGACTATCGTTGTGTAGAACCCTAACCAATGCGTAAACTCGTGGAGAACAACAGACCTGAAGTCATACTCAAGGTTGCTGACAGGGGCTGACGGATCGATCTCGAACGGTTGGCTAAAATTAATCTTGAGCGTCGCATCGGGAGCGGCGCCGTTTGCGTCGAAATCCAGCAGAAGCTTCGAAGCGAAGACGTTGGTCAAGTTGAATCCAGGCTGATAGGCCAGATAGTGGGACGGCGAACTTGCCTCGCCCAGAGTTCTATTCGTTGGATCGACCAGTTCGGAGACCTCAATTTGCATCAAGCGTGATCCGCCCGACTGCACGAAATTCCAACCGTACAGACGCTCGAATTCCAAGGTCGCTGCCTCTAGGCCGAGCCTGCGCTGCGGCCCGTACTGCGGATCAAGAAAGCCCAAGCCGGGCGAATCGACGTAGTTGATTTCGAACTGGATGGCCACGCTAGGGAGACCGACGAAAAGACCAACAAGGAGCAGCAAGCCCTTCACGACACCTCGCTGGACTCTGCAAATCCGGTGCTGCATTTGACTCATGAAATGACTCCTCGGAGATTGCCTGCTACGTCGACTCCAGTTGTTAGCCAACGCTTTCGACCAGTACAACTGGGAATGTCAGGCTAAGCTTCCGGGCCCGCGGGGCATTGACGCAACGCAATGGAATCCGATCGTCGAGACGCTCATGGCGGCTGAGCGCAGGAACAGGAGCGGGCGCATGCAGCCGGCTCAAAGGCTGCGGGCCGACCGCCGCCGGGGCGCGTCTGGTGACTGCTCGGGCGCGACCCAGCCTGAGCCATTGGCGCGGCGTGCGCCGCCGCGCCTCAGGCCACGCCGCGCCCTTGCTGGCTGACGAAGTACGCCACCTTGCGGGCGCGTTGCACCTCGCCCAGCGGGCGGTGCGCGGCCAGGGCCTGCCAGGGGTCGTAGACGCCGGCCTCGGCCTCGCGCTGCCAGGCTTCGTCGGCGGGCGGGGCCTGCACGGTCAGGCGGCCCATCGTGAGGAACGGGGCGTCGGCTTCCATCCACTCCACGCTGGCGTCTTCGATGGGTGTGCGGCGCTCGTCCTCGAAGAACTGGCCTTGCAGTTCGTAGACCAGCGGCGCGGCTTTGAGCTGGTTCACGAAGTCTTCGCCCCAGTCGGCCACGCCGGCTGCGGCCGGCTTGCCGTTGGTCGGCACCAGGCGCCACTTCACGGCGTGCGTGCCACAGGCCACCGGCAGCACGCTGCCAAAGGTCTGCGCCGCAAAGCCGGGGAAGGGCTTGGCAAAGGTCGCCTTCATGCGCTTGAGCATCTTCAGGCCTTCCCACAGGCCGAAGCTGCCGAACACCCATTTCAGCAGCGCCTTCGGGCCATCGGCCGCCGCGCCCACCAGGCCGAAGAAGGGCCCGCTGGTGGCGAAGGAAAACGCCGTCTGGTTGATGAGGCTGAAGTCCTGGTGGTCGGTCGTGCCGCCCAGTGCCGCGGGCTGTTTGGGCAGGCCCATCACGCGGAACGCGAAGCCGCGGATATCGGGCATGGCGTCGCGCTTCACATCGACGCCGCCATTGGACAGGCGCACCTGCGCGTCGTGGCGCCCGGGCGCGGCAAACAAGCCCTGCGCCGCGTGCGCCGGCAAGCCGGGCAGCACCTCGAAGCGGGCCGGCGCGCAAATCAGGCCTTTGCGGTGCAGCGCGCGCCCGTTGCCGTAGCGCTGGCTCTTGCGGGTTTGCAGCTCGGCGATGCGCTGGGCGGACTGCTCGTGTGCAGCGGCTTCACCAGGGGCGACGACTTCTTTCCAATCGGTGCGGGGCACGGCACTCCTCCAGTCTTGTGGTGTCGTGCCTCCTCGCACGCGGGCCAGACGGTGCGCCGTCTTGTGGGGCGCAGTGTGCCGCAAGGCCAGCGGTTTTGCGATGTCGCGCGGCTGGATGCCGGGCGTGATGCGAAGGGCCTTCCTTTGCGGGCCTCCACGCCTGGCGTGCTTGCGATCACTCGACCGCCGTATGTCTCACTTCGGCAATTAAGGAATGGTCGGGACGAAGACCTGGGCAATCTTGCGGGCCATCTCGCCAGTCTGCGGCCCTGAGGGCTGATCTCGATTGGTGAGCACGATGACGGCGATGCCCGTTGTCGCGTCCTTGAGATAGTGGGTTCCGGTGAAGCCACTGTGTTCGATGATCCGGTGACCCTTCTCCGAAATCACCCACCAACCGTAGCCGTAGGCGAGCAGATCAGCGGTTTGCGCTTGGCCGCGAAAGACCCGCACAGGTGTCCACATCAGTTCTCTGACGGCAAGCGGCAGAACCTGCCCGGTCCAGAGCGATTGCTCCCATTTCGCCATGTCCTCGACAGTCGAGAGCACACCGAAGTGAGAGGTCAGCCCGAACTGCCAGGCGCGGCGGATGTTGACCGGGGCTCCATCCTTGATCGTGTATCCGGCAACCCGATGGGGCACGATTCGCGACTGGTCTTGCACGCGCGTCTGGCTCATTCCCAGCGGCACGAAGAACCGGTCTGACAGGAACTCGGCAAAGGAGCGGCTTTGAACGCGCTCGATGATGAGGCCCAGCAGAAAGTAGCCCTGATCGCTGTAGCGGAACCGCTGCCCTGGCGGCGCAAAGGTGGGCGTTGCCTTTGCACTGTCGAGCATGCTGGCCGTGCTGTAGTCCAGCAGGAGCGAGCCGTCGGTCGATTTCTCGAAACGGTGCTCGAGCCCCGCGGTGTGCGTCAGAAGATGACGCACCGTGATCCCTTGCCAACCCGGCGGTGCATGCTCGACGAACTGGGTCAGCGGGTCGTCCAGCTGAAGCTTTCCTTCGTGGGCCAGCAAGAGCACTGCAGCGGCCGTGAACTGCTTGGTCAGCGAGGCGAGCTCAAAGACCGAGTGGGTCTGTACAGGGACGGCCAACTCGAGGTTGGCAGTCCCGTAGGCTTTCATCGACAGGACGCGTCCGTTTTGCAGGACGGCAACCGCCGCGCCCGGGACTTGACCGCGCAGCATCTCGGCTCGCGCCACAGCGTCGACCTGCTCGTCGATTCGAGCGCCACCATGCCCCGGCAGCGGCAGGTGGCTGCACGAGATCAGAACGGGCGCCAGGAGTGCCAGGAGCGTCGATCGAAGTCGTGTCACGTGGGGTCCTTTTGCCGTTTTCTGATGGTCGCGCCAGTGCCGCACTTTGGATTCGGGCAACCAGGAACGTTTGCCGTGGCGACGCCTGACGGATGCGTGTCGTTCCAAACCGGTGTGCCCGTGTACGGGCACGCTCGGTCCCGAGCGCTCATCGGCGGGATGAGCCCCTGGCGGTCGCACCTCGAATCAGTTCCGCCTCTTCGCGCCGCCGGGCCTGCAGTGCCGATGCCACGCGCGGCATCGGCACGTGCTCGATCGCATCCGCCAGCGCCGCCCAATCGCGCGCCGCCAGCGGCCCTTGCAGCAAGGCCCAGACGCGCGGCCCTGGGCCCATGTTGACGGCCAGGGAGAGCAGGGCGGTGTGCACCTCGCCGGGCGTGTCGGCGCGCGCCAGGTCGGGTTGGCGGCGCAGGAGGCTGCGCCACCAGGGCTCCACCACGTCCGGCACCAACTGCGCCACGTCCGAGGCCGTCAGGCGGATGCGTTCGAGTGCCGGGTGCGCCGCGAAAACCTGCTGCGCGGCGTCATCCTTCTGGCCGACGAGGGCCACCACGCCTTGCAGCTCGGCGGGGCTCAGCAGGAATTCGTAGCGCGCGCGGATGGCCTGCGCGTCGGCGTGGGCCAGGTCGGTGAGCGGATCGATGTAGGCCGAAGGCCCCAGCATCTTGACGGAGCCGGCCACGCCTTCCCAACGCATCAGGAAGTCGAAGTCGCCGCGAAAGCCGATGGCGCGCGCCAAGGCGTCCTGGTGCGCGCGCTGGGCCGCGGCCAGGCGCTGGTCGATCTGGTGGATTTCGTCCTGCAGGCTGTCATTGCCGGCGCCGGTGCCGATGGCAGGTGCGGGTTCTGATGCGGATTCGACTGCTGCCGCGGCTTCCGAGGACTCCGCGCGGGTGCGGCTGGCGGCGGTCTTGGCTGCGGCGGTCCGCACGGCTCGGCCTTTGCCGGGCTTGGCGGCGGGCGCTTTAGCGTCGGTGGCCGCAGCCGGTGTTTCCGCGGTCGCAGCCTGAGGTGCCGGCGTGCCACCGGCCGCCTCGGTCATCGCCTGCATCCGGAATTTCAGCCCGCGCAGCTCGGCCACCTTCGCACGCACCATTTCGCGCTCGGCTCGGGCCAGCGCGTCGGCCAGTTGTTCGTTCTTCTGCTGCAGATCGGCCTGTTCCTGCTGGCGGCGCTGTCGGCTGAGGTCGACCGCTTGCTGTTCGGGCGCGCTTAGGCGGCGCATGCCGGTGCGGCCTTCGTCCAGTGTGCGCAGGTCGGTGAGGCTGAAATCCACCGCATCAGGCTGGCGGCGGATGTCGTCGGCTTTGCTGTCCAGCAGGCGGCTGGCGCGCTGGCCCGGCAGGGCGGATCGCGCATGCAGCACGCGCACGGCACGCGCCAGGGTGTCGTGCGGCAGCCGGCAGCGCTGGTCGTCGCCGCGCACCAGCAGGTAGCGGTCCACCAGCGCCTGCACCAAGCGCGTGGCGGCGGCCGGGTCGTCGTAGACGCCCGTCAACTCCGCCTGCGGCAGGCTCAGGCAGGTGTCCTGCTCGGAGACCAGGCGCTCCAGCAGATCCAGCGCCTGGCCGGACGCGACGGCCGCAGCCAGCGCGGATGCGGTGGCACCGGTGCCGGCCGCCGCAGGCGCTGTCGGTGTCGGTGTCGACGCGGTCGGGTTGGGGCCGGCGGCCACGGCCGCTGTCTGAGGCGACGTCGTCGCGTTGGGGCCAGCCGCCACAGCCGCCAGGCGCTCCTGCACCAGCTGCAGCAGGTCCGTGCTCTTGCAGGCCTCGTAGAGATCGCGCGTGAAGCGGCGCGGGTCGGCGCCGTCGGCGCTGGCGCGGTCCCACATGCGCCGCAGCAGCATCTGCAGCAGAGGGGTCACGCTCTCGGCGGCGCTGCGCTCCAGCAGTTCGGCCACGATCAGCGTTTCCAGCCCCGGTTCGATCTCCAGGTGGTATTCGGCCTGCAGGTCGTGGTCGCGCACGATGCCGGTGATGGCCTCGCGCATGCCGTCGGCGTCGAGGTTGCGCAGCCAGTATTCGCCGGAGCTCACGCCGGCCTCGCGCAGCGCGGCCTTGAGGTTGCCGTCGTATTCCTTGCGATAGGCCCACAGCAGCCGCACCGGCCGCGTGCGTGTGGCGTTCAGCGTGTCCAGCTTGGCCACGGCGGCGACGAGGTCCTGCAGCTCGGTCGGCGCGGCGGGGTTGGGCGCGGTGAGGATCTCTTCCACCTGGTCCAGGATGACCAGCGCGTCCTCGTCGGGCCCGGCGTTCAAGGCCTGCAGGGCTCGTTCGAGTGTCGCGGCTGCCGGCTGCACGGGGTCGCGACGCTGATAGGACAAGCGCCAGCCGCGCCCTTCCAGCCGCGGCAGCAGGCCGGCGAACAACAGCGAGGACTTGCCCGTGCCCGTGGGCCCGTACAGGCGCAGGAAATTGCGGCCTTTCTTGAAGGCGTCGATGATCTCGGCGATCTCGCGGTGGCGGCCGAAGAAGATGGCCGCGTCGTCGCGCCCGAAGTGGCTCAGTCCCCTGAACGGCTGCGCCGGGCGACGCAGGCGAAGCGCCTCGGGCAGCGGGTAGCCGGCGATGTCGTAGGGGCTGGGCACCTGCTCGCGCTTGAAGGGCCGCGGCTGCAGATTCGCCAGCGGGCCTTCACGCGGCAGCGCACGCAGCGCGCCCGCGAGGAAGGCGTGGATGTTGGCCGCATGGTCCAGGTAGTCGCGCAGCTGGAACTGCAGGTCCGGCTCCCACTGGAACGAGGCCAGATCGGCCAGCGCATCGGGCAGCCAGTCGCGCGGGATGGGCGTGGCGCCATTGACCAGTACCGGGAACACACGCGTGCGCCCGGGCTGCTGCGCAAACACCGCCATCGCGGTGGCCACTTCGCGCCGCACCCAGTCTTCCGGGTCGTCGAGACGGCGCATGCCGGAGGGCGACTGCACCTTGAGCCAGGCCGGGCCGATCAGCACCAGCACCAGCCGCGCGGCGCGCACGGATTGCTCCAGCGTGTTGTCCCAGCGCGTGCCGGCGGTGATCTCGCGGCGGTCGATGAAGGCCACGCCGTCGCCGAAAAACGTGCTGATCAGCGCATGCAGCCACTCGGCCTCCAGCGAGAGATCGGCGCGGCGGTAGCTGATGAAGATCGGGCAGTCGGTGGCCATGGTCGCCGGGCAGTGTAGGACCGGCGCGGGCGATGGCGCAGCGGTGCTTCACGCGGCGCGCGCCGGGTCCACGCGCAGCAGCGCCGGTCTCAGCCTTGCAGGCCGCGATCCGGGCTTGCAGGCCCGGATCTCTTCGACAGGCGATGGCCAGGCCGCAGGGCCTGTCCCTCGTCCAGTCTCAGCCCGCGCTGGCCTGCATCGCCTCGAGCTTCTCGTGCAGCTCGAGCCAGCGCTCTTCGAGCATCGCCACTTCGGCCTGGATGTGGTTCAGGCGCCGGCCGAGATCGGCGATCTGGGCCGGGGCGGTCGTGCCGGCACTCAGTGCGGTCTCGGCGTCGAGCTTCTCGCGCTGCAGGTTTTCCAGGCGCTTGTCGAGGGCGCCGATTTCGTTGCGCAGCGGGCGCGTCAGATCGGCCAGCTTGCTGCGCGCCTGTGCGCGGGCCTTGCGGTCGTCGCGCACGGGGGCTTGCGACGCTGCGGTTGCCGCGGCGGGCGATGCGGCTGCGCCGCGTGTGGCGCCGGATGCCTGCGCGCGCGATGTGGCGGGCGGCTGCGCGGTTGCGGGGGGCTCGGCCACGACCGTGCTGCGCGGCGGCGGTGGCGGCTCGGTGCCGCGCGCCATGGCGCGGCTTTGTTCCAGCAGCCAGCGCTGGTAATCGTCCAGGTCGCCGTCGAAGGGCTCGACACCACCGCGCGTGACCAGCCAGAACTCGTCGCACACCTCGCGCAGCAGCGCGCGGTCGTGGCTGACGAGCATCACCGTGCCTTCGAATTCATTGAGCGCGATGGACAGCGCCTCGCGCGTGTTCAGGTCCAGGTGGTTGGTCGGTTCGTCCAGCAGCAGCAGGTTGGGGCGCTGCCAGACGATGGTGGCCATCACCAGCCGCGCGCGTTCGCCGCCCGACAAGGTGCCCACGCTCTGGTGCACCATGCTGCCTTCGAAGCGGAACTGGCCGAGGAAGTTGCGCAGTTCCTGCTCGCGCGCATTCGGCGAGACCTCGCGCGCCAGGCGCACCATCAGCTGCATGGGCGTGTCGTCGGGCACCAGCAGGTCCATCTCCTGCTGCGCGAAGTAGCCGATGCTCAGGCCCTTGCCCTCGGTGATCGTGCCGCCCAGCGCGGGCTGCGCGCGCGAGATGGTCTTCACCAGAGTCGACTTGCCCTGGCCGTTGGCGCCCAGGATGCCGATGCGCTGCCCGGCCAGCACCGTGCGGTTGACGTTGCGCACGATGACGGTGTCGCCGTAGCCGGCTTCCACGTCGCGCAGGGCCAGCATCGGGTTGGGCAGGTTCGCGGGCTCGCGGAATTCGAAGCTGAAGTCGCTGGCCATCATCGCGGGCGCGAGCTTTTCCATGCGCGCCAGCGCCTTCACGCGGCTCTGCGCCTGCTTGGCCTTGGAGGCCTTGGCCTTGAAGCGGTCGATGAAGCGCTGCAGGTGGGCCACACGCTCCTGCTGCTTCTCGAAGGCCGCCTGGGCCTGCGTCAGGCGCTCGGCGCGCATGGCCTCGAAGGTGGTGTAGTTGCCGCCGTAGCGTGTCACGCGGGCATCGTCCAGGTGCAGCGTGACGTTGGTGATGGCGTCCAGGAATTCGCGGTCGTGGCTGATGATCAGCATCGTGCCGTCGAAGCGCTGCAGCCAGGCTTCCAGCCACACCAGCGCGTCCAGGTCCAGGTGGTTGGTGGGTTCGTCCAGCAGCAGCAGGTCGGCCGGGCACATCAGCGCACGCGCCAGCTGCAGCCGCATGCGCCAGCCGCCGGAAAAGCTGTTGACCGGCGCATCCAGCTGCGTCGTCTTGAACCCCAGGCCCAGCAGCAGCGCCTGCGCACGGGCACGCGCATCGAAGGCACCGGCCTCGTCCAGCGCCATGTGGGCGTCGGCCATCGCGTGGCCGTCGTCGGCGGCTTCGGCGGCGGCCAGGGCTTCTTGCGCACGCTGCAGCGGCAGGTCGCCCTGCAGCACGAAGTCGGTTGCACCGTCTTCGGTCTCGGGCATGCTCTGCGAAACCTCGCCGAGCTGCCAGCGCGGCGGGATGTCGACATCGCCGGCATCGGCCTGCAGCCGGCCGGCCAGCAGCGAAAACAGGCTGGACTTGCCAGCGCCGTTGCGGCCGACCAGGCTGGCCTTCTCGCCGGGATTCAGCGTGAATTCGCCGTTTTCGAGCACGACCTTGACGCCGCGGCGCAGGGTCACATTCCTCAACTGGATCATGGGGGGTACGGGTTCGGTAACAGGCGATTCTGGCTGGGTTCAGCCAGGGCCTTCGGCCAGGGCCTGGGCGCTGAGCAGCAGCACCTGGTCGTCGCCGGCGCTGGTGGGCAGCCAGATGGTTTCCAGGCGCGGGAAAGCGGCCTCGAAATGCGCGCGTTCGTGGCCGATTTCCAGCACGAGCACGCCGTCGTCGTTGAGATGCGCCGGGGCCTCGTGCAGCAACCGGCGCACGAAGTCCATGCCGTCGCTGCCTCCCGCCAGGGCCAGCTCGGGCTCGGCGCGGAATTCAGGCGGCAGCGCCGCCATCGAGCCGGCGTTGACATAGGGCGGGTTGCACAGGATCAGGTCGTAGCGCGCGGTGCCGACCGCCGCCAGCCCATCGCCCTGCAGCAACCGGATGCGCGCGGCCAGGCCGTGGCGATCGACATTCAGCCGCGCGACGGCCAGCGCATCGGCGCTGAGGTCGGCGGCGTCCACCGTGACCTCGGGCCAGGCCATCGCGGCCAGCACGGCCAGGCTGCCGTTGCCGGTGCACAGGTCCAGCACCGCCTGCGTGTGCGCCGAGAGCCATGAATCCAGCGTGCCGTCGGCCAGCGGTTCGGCGATCAGCGAACGCGGCACGATGACACGTTCGTCCACCGTGAAGGGCACGCCCTGCAGCCAGGCCTCGCCGGTGAGGTAGGCCGCGGGCTTGCGTGTGGAGATGCGTTGCGTGACGAGGGCGTCGATGGCCTGTTGTTCGTCGGGCGTCAGCACGCGCGCGGCCACGCCGTCCAGGTCGTCCAGCGGCAGGCCCAGGCGCCACAGCACCAGCCAGACGGCTTCGTCGAAGGCGCAGCTCGTGCCGTGTCCAAACGAAACGCCCGCCTGTTCGAGGCGGGCGCTGCTGCGCTCGATGGCGTCGATGAGTGTCATGTCGGAAGATATGGGCGCGCCCTGTGGGCAGCCAGCGAACGCGGCGGGCAGGGGGCTTGAGTCATGCCAGCCACCGCTCGAGCGTGCCGCGGTAGATGGCCTTCAGCGCCTCGATGTCGGCCACCGCGACATGTTCGTCGATCTGGTGGATCGTGGCGTTGATGGGGCCGAATTCGACCACCTGCGGGCAGATGCGCTGGATGAAGCGGCCGTCGGAGGTGCCGCCGGTGGTGGAGAGCTCGGCGGTGACGCCGGTGTGGGCCGCGATGGCCGCGGTGAGCGCGTCGCTCAGGCTGCCGGGCGGCGTGAGGAAGGGCTGGCCGCCGAGTGTCCAGGCGAGCGTGTAGTCCAGGCCGTGTCGGTCCAGCAGCGCCTGCGTGCGGGCCTTCAAGCCATCGGCCGTCGATTCGGTGCAGAAGCGGAAGTTGAAGTCGACCACCAGCTCGCCCGGGATCACATTGGTCGCGCCCGTGCCCGCGTGGATGTTGCTGACCTGCCAGGTCGTGGCCGGGAAGAAGGCATTGCCGGCATCCCAGGTGGTGGCGGCCAGTTCGGCCAGGGCCGGGGCGAACAGATGGATGGGGTTGCGCGCGAGCTGCGGGTAGGCCACGTGGCCTTGCAGGCCCTTGACCGTCAAGCGGCCCGAGAGCGTGCCGCGGCGGCCGTTCTTGATCGTGTCGCCCAGGCGCTGCACGGAGGTCGGCTCGCCGACGATGCAGCCGTCCAGGCGCTCGCCGCGGGCTTCCAGTGCATCCACGAGTTTGACGGTGCCGTCGATGGACGGGCCTTCTTCGTCGCTGGTCAGCAGGAAGACGATGCGCCCGGCATGCGACGGGTTGGCGGCGACAAATTCCTCGACGGCCACGACCATCGCGGCGATGGAAGTTTTCATGTCGGCAGCGCCGCGGCCATAGAGACGGCCGTTGCGGTGCGTGGGCACGAAGGGGTCGCTGGTCCAGCGCTCGACGGGGCCGGTGGGCACCACGTCGGTGTGGCCCGCAAAAGCAAACGCCGGGCCCTGGCGGGCGCCGGCGCGGCTGGCAATCAGGTTGGTGACGGCGGCGCCCTCGGGGCCGAGGACCAGCGTCTCGCAGTGGAATCCGATGCGGCCCAGGCGCTCGGCCAGCAGGGCCTGGCAGCCGCCATCGGCGGGCGTCACGGAGGAACGGGCAATCAGGGCTTCGGTGAGCCTCAGGGCTTCGGTCATTCCATCGTCGCGACGCCGCATGGGCTCATCGTCGCGTCCAGGGCGGGGGCTGGGTCGCGGGGCCGAGGTCGTCGGGCCGCACGTCCAGCGTGATTTCGGTGAAGGTGGCGTTGTCCTGCTCGGCGGGCTCTTCTTCCTTCGGCGTCTCGCGCGAAAGGTTGCCGCCGTCGTTCTGCAGCCGCCACATCAGGTTGGTCGGCGAATCGGCATGCACCAAGGCCTCGTCACGCGACACCACGCCTTCGGTGATCAGCCGTGCGAGGTCTTGTTCGAAGCTCTGCGAGCCCGGCGCCATGGATTGTTCCATCGCTTCCTTGACGGCCGGGAAGTCGCCCTTGGCGATCATTTCAGCCGTCAGCTTGGTATTCACCAGCACCTCGACGGCCGGTACGCGGCCGCCGGATTCCGAGCGCAGCAGCCGCTGGCAGATGATGGACTTCAGGGCCGAGGACAGGTCCGACAGCAGGGCGGGGCGCGACTCCGGCGTGTAGAAGCTCAGGATACGGCCCAGCGCGTGGTAGCTGTTGTTGGCGTGCAGCGTGGCCACGACCAGGTGGCCCGACAGCGCATACGAGATGGCGGCGGTCATGGTCTCGCGGTCGCGGATTTCGCCGATGAGGATGACGTCCGGCGCCTGGCGCAGGGCGTTTTTCAGCGCGATCTGCAGCGACACGGTGTCGCGGCCGACCTCGCGCTGGTTGACCACCGATTTCTTGTTGCTGAACAGGAATTCGATCGGGTCTTCGATGGTCAGGATGTGGCCGGCGGCGGACATGTTGCGCCACTCCAGCATCGCCGCCAGCGTGGTGCTCTTGCCGGTGCCCGTAGCGCCGACCATCAGGATCAGGCCGCGCTTTTCGAGAATGAGCTGCGGCAGGATCTCGGGCACGCCCAGCGAATCGAGCGCCGGGATGGTGGTCGGGATGCAGCGGAAGACCGCCGCGAGCGAGCCGCGCTGGCGGAAGGCCGACAGGCGGAAGCTGCCGACCTTGGCGATGCCGATGCCCACGTTGAGCTCGCCGGTGTCGTCCAGTTCTTCCAGCTGGCGCGGCGTGAGCAGTTCGCAAAGCAAGCCGCGCACCTGCTCGGGGTTCATGATCTGCTCGCTCAGCGGGCGGATCACGCCATGGATCTTGATCAGGATCGGCGTGTTCGACGACAGATAGACGTCGGACGCACCCTTCTCCGCCATCAGGCGAAGGACCTTTTCCATGTTGCCGCTGGACATCGCAGACTCCTGTTGCTCGCAAGGAGCGAAGCACCGATCCCGGGTCGATTCACGCCGCCCGGCAGGGCCGGGCGCGCGCGGGACGTGCCCGCCGGGGTCGCTCTTCGCGAGCAGACATCATGAGCGCAGCAGTTCGTTGATACTGGTCTTGGAACGGGTCTGGGCATCCACTTTTTTGACGATCACCGCACAGTACAGGCTGTACTTTCCGTCTGCACTGGGCAGGTTGCCGCTGACGACCACCGAGCCCGCCGGGATGCGCCCGTAGCTCACCTCGCCGGTGGCGCGGTCGTAGATCTTGGTGCTCTGGCCGATGTAGACGCCCATGCTGATCACCGAGTTCTCCTCGACGATCACGCCTTCGACGACCTCGCTGCGCGCGCCGATGAAGCAGTTGTCTTCGATGATGGTCGGGTTGGCCTGCAGCGGCTCGAGCACGCCGCCGATGCCCACGCCGCCGGACAGGTGCACGTTCTTGCCGATCTGCGCGCACGAGCCCACGGTGGCCCAGGTGTCGACCATCGTGCCTTCGTCGACGTAGGCGCCGATGTTCACGTAGCTGGGCATCAGCACCACGCCCTTGGCGAGGTAGCTGCCGCGGCGAGCGACGGCCGGGGGCACGACCCGCACGCCGGTCTCGCGCATCGCGCTTTCGCTGACGTGGGCAAACTTGGTGGGCACCTTGTCGAAGAAGGCGAGATCACCCGAATGCATCACGACGTTGTCGTTCAGCCGGAAGCTCAGCAGCACGGCCTTCTTGACCCACTGGTTGACCGTCCACTGGCCCACGCCCTGCTTGTCGGCCACGCGGATGCGCCCGGCATTGAGTTCGCCGACGACGTGATCGACGGCCTCGCGGATCTTGGGGTCGGCGCTCGTGGGCGACAGGGCGGCGCGGCCTTCCCAGGCGAGGTCGATGAGGGTCTGGAGTTCTTGGCTCATGAGGTGGAGGGTCAGCGGTTGGAGGTGAGGCCTTGGGTGTACGCAACGATGCGACGCGCGGCTTCGGCGCACTCGTCGGTCTGGGCGACCAGGGCCATGCGGATGCGGCCCTCGCCGGGATTGATGCCGTGCGCCGGGCGCGCCAGCAGGCTGCCGGGCAGTACGGTCACATTGTATTGAGCCAGCAATCCGCGGGCGAAGGCCACGTCATCCGTGTAGCCGTCGCTGCGGTCGGCTCGGGCAGGGACGGCGGCCCAGAGGTAGAAGCCCGCGTCGGGCAGCTTGACGTCCAGCACCGAGGCCAGCACCGGCGTGACCTGCGCAAACTTGCGGCGGTACTGCTCGCGGTTGTCGATGACATGCTGCTCGTCGTTCCAGGCGGCGATGCTGGCGCGCTGGACCATGCCGCTCATCGCGCTGCCGTGGTAGGTGCGGTAGAGCAGGAACTGCTTGATGAGGGCCGCGTCGCCGGCCACGAAGCCCGAGCGCATGCCCGGCACGTTGCTGCGCTTGGACAGGCTGGTCAGCAGGATCAGCCGTTCGAAGGACGTGCGGCCCAGCTGCTGCGCCGCCTGCAGGCCGCCCAGCGGTGCCTCGTCGCGGAAGTAGATCTCCGAATAACACTCGTCGCTGGCGATCACGAAGCCGTGACGGTCGCTCAGCTCGAACAGGCGCTTCCATTCGTCCAGCGGCATCACGGCGCCGGTGGGGTTGCCCGGCGAGCAGACGTAGACCAGCTGCGTGCGCGCCCAGGTGGCCTCGTCGATGTCGTCCCAGCGCACGGCGAAGTTGCGCGCCGGGTCGCTGTTGGCAAACACCGGCTGCGCGCCGCCCAGCAGGGCCGCGCCTTCGTAGATCTGGTAGAACGGATTGGGGCAGACGACCGTGGCGCCGGGCTTCGTGGGGTCCAGGACCGTCTGCGCCAGCGCAAACAGCGCCTCGCGTGTGCCATTGACCGGCAGCACCTGCGTGGCCGGGTCCAGCGTCACGCCGTAGCGGCGCTGCAGCCAGCCGGCGCAGGCCGTGCGCAGGGCGGGTTCGCCGGCGGTGGCCGGGTAGCCCGACAAGGCGGGGAAGCCGGCGATCAGCTGCTCTTCGACGAAGCGCGGCGTCGGGTGCCGCGGCTCGCCGATGCCCAGGCTGATGGGCGTGAACTGCGGGTTCGGCACGATGTCGCGCGTGAGCTCGCGCAACCGCTCGAAGGGGTAGGGGTGCAGGCGCTGCAGGAGCGGGTTCATGCGCGGATTATCCGGGCCCGCGCAAGGGTGGCGCGCGCGCAGGGCTGATGTGCCGCCCGCATCTGGGCGCAGGCCTGTCGCCGGCTGCGCCGGCGTGCCTGCGCATATCAGCGCATCAAGGCCTGCACCGTGCGCACGCGGATGCTGTGTTCGTCGAGCTTGCCCAGGTCGATCGGCAGGTCGGGGTACCAGGCCTGGTGGGGGCCGCGCAGCGGGTTTCGCCAGATCTTCAGCGGCACGACCAGCGTGTGGCCTGAAGGCAGCGGCAGATCGGTGGTGTCGACGTAGAGCGGGTGGGCGCGGGTGGTCTGGCCCGTGTGCACGCTGCCCGGGACGCGCTTGACCGCGTCGACGAAGTCCAGGCAGGTGCCGGCGCAGTCACCGTCGGTCAGCACGGCCATGCGGCCCTTGAAACGGCGCAGATGCCCGCCGCGGCGCGTGATCTCGTCGCGGTCCAGGCGCGGGCCTGCGTCCTGTTCGACCCAGGGCTCGCCGTCATGCAGCGCGGCTTGCAGCCGCTGTAGCAGTTCGCGCTGCTCGCGCGTGGCGGGGTGCGCCGGGCCGAACCGCTGCAGGCGGCGTTCGAGCACCTCCCCTGCGGCGGCCACGGCAGCGCCGGAGACACGCCAGGCGGCCGTGGTGCGCGGCAGGCGCTCCAGGCCCTGTGTATCGAAGACCAGCCCGCCGGTGGCCGCTTCGAAGAGTTCGCGCCCGAGTGCGCTGTCGCCGCCCGCATGGCCGCGCGTGTCGAAGACGATGAATTCCGCGTCGTCGATGGCCCGCAGCCGATTCAGCAATTGATGCCAGCCGTCCAGATCGCCTGGCCGCAGGTGGAAGACACCGACGCGCACCCACAGCACGCCGTCGCGCAGCTCGAAGCCATTCATGCCTTGCATCCGGGGCTGCTCGTCGCGCACGGGGTCGGCATAGGCCAGCTGGCCGTCTGGGAAGCCGGCCACGTAGCGGCGCACGGTGGCCAGCGCCGCCTCTTGGCTGTCGACCTGCAGCACCCGCTCCAGCGACTGGTGGTAGCCGGTCTCGACTTGTTCGCGGAAGCCCGGGTTCTGCGCATCGAGCGCGCCCGGATGCACGCTGACGAGGTGGTTGCGGATGGCGCGCAGGTCGTCGCGTGCGAGCGTCTGCCAGACGCTTGCCGGCGTGAAGGGTGACGCGCCTGCACCGGGGGCGGCGCAGCCGGCACAGGCGGCCAGACCCGCCAGCAAGGCCGCCAGGCCCCGCCAGGGGCGCATCAGATCGCCCCGATGCAGTTCGGCGCGCCGCAGCGGCAGGTGAGTCGGCCCTCGTGGTGCGTTTCGCCGTAGTTCACCGTGATCTCCTCGCCCGGGACGATGTCGCGCAGCGCATAGAACTCGACACGGCCGTTGCGGATGCACAGCCGCGCGTTGGGGCCGCAGGAGTGGTTGGTATAGCGCATCGGGTCTGAGGACTTGCTGAAGTCGATGGCGCGCTTGTCCGACAGCTCCACGATCATCACGCGCTCGGTACGTGTGGCGCGGATGCGGGCCTGCGCGACGCTGATCGATTCGCCGCGGATCTCGCCGATCTTGCGGCGCCCGGGGATGGGCTCGGCCGCAAAGGCGCCTTGGCCGTCGATGGTGCTGGCGTGCACGTCGACGGCGTACTTCTGGTAGGACGGGCGTGGCTCGGTGCTCATGGCCGCATTGTGGCCTCGGCGTGCAGCTGCCACCCGGCTGGGCCGTTAGGTGACCCGGCGCGCATGGATGATGCGTGGGCGACACGCCGCGCGCAGGCGGGCGGCTAGACTGCCCACGCCGGTCTTCGGGCCGGTAGCGTTCTCAGGGCGGGGCGGAATTCCCCACCGGCGGTATCTGCGCGCAAGTGCAGGAGCCCGCGAGCGCCCCGTGTCAGCCCTTGCCGGCACGGGGGTCAGCAGATCTGGTGCGATGCCAGAGCCGACGGTCACAGTCCGGATGAAAGAGACCGCTTGCACAGGCGTCGCACCCGACGGGTGGGGCGCCGCGCATGCGTTCGCCCTGATTCTGGAAACCACTCTTTGCGAGAGCAACCATGAATCAGACCTCACCCCGTTTGTCCCCTTCGACGGCCAGCGCCTCGGCCGCCGTCCGGCCGCCCCGCGTGGCCGTCATCGCCGCCTCGTGGCACGCCGACATCGTGACGGCCGGCACCGACGCCATCCGCGCCGAGTTTGCCCGGCGACGATGGCCGGCCGATGCCATCGACCTCTTCCACGTGCCTGGGGCTTTCGAGATCCCGCTGCACGCGATGCGCCTGGCGCGCGCCGGGCGCCATGACGCGGTCATCGCCTGCGCGCTGGTGGTCAACGGCGGCATCTACCGGCACGAGTTTGTCGCCTCGGCCGTCATCGATGGGCTGATGCGCGTGCAGCTCGACACCGACGTGCCGGTCTTCTCGGCCGTGCTCACGCCGCGCGACTTCCACGCGCACGAGGAGCACCAGGACTTCTTCCGGCAGCACTTCGTCAAGAAGGGCGCAGAGGTGGCGCAGGCCTGTCTGGAGACGCTGGAGGCACTGACGGCGCTGCCGCAGGCCGCCTGAGGCCAGCCGGCTTCAGGCCGGCTGCATCACCAACTTGCGCTCGGCGCGCAGCGCGAGCAGCCCCAGCAACAGACCGATGGCGGCGGCCGGCAGCACCACGCGGCCGGCGCCGGCCATCCACGAGCCGGCCGATGCGACCAGGGCCGCGATCAGCGGCGTGCCGATGAACTGGCCCAGCTGCGTGGTCTGGATATACAGGCCCTGCAGCGTGCCGGTCTGCTGCGGGCTGCGCGCGAGCACGGTGGTCGATGACAGCACGGCCGAGGGGATCAGCCCGCCGATGAACGAGACCCAGAAGGCGGCTGCCAGGCGCACCGCATCGGGCAGGCCGTCGGACGCATAGACCAGCGCGCCCAGGCCCGTGCCGATGTGGCCCAGCATCAGCTGCCAGCCGCGCGGCAGGCCGCGCTGGATGAGCGCGCCGCCCAGCAGGTTGCCGGGCACGTTGGCCACCAGCATGCCGGCGGTCCACAGCGACGCGGCCAGCGGCGCGACGGCACGTTGTTCGATCAAGTAGGTGGGCATCCAGACGATCAGCGCGAAGTGCTGCACCGCCCACAAGCCAAAACACGGCGCCAGCAGCCAGGGCAGCGGCTGCGCGAGTGCCTGCCGCACGGGGCCCAGGAAGGCGTGTGTCGTGGGTGCGGGCTGTGTGCCGGGGAAGCGGCGGCGTTGGTGCCAGACGGCCGCGGCAGCCAGCAGCAAGCCGCCGGCCACGGCCCACCACAGGCTGCGCCAGCCGAAGGCCGGAATGAGCCAGGGCCCCGCGGCCATGCCGATGGCCGCACCGGCAGGCATGAAGGCGCTCCAGATGCTCAGCGCGAAGCGGCGGTCGCGGGGCTGCGCCGCGGCGACCACCAGGGCCGGGGCCGAGACCACGACCATCATGAAACCCAGGCCTTCGACAAAGCGCCCGATCAGCAGGCCCGCCAGGCCCTGGTGCGTGAGCGCGGCGGCCACGGACGCGGCCGCGGTGAGCAGCAGGCCCGCCAGCACCAGGCGCAGCGCGCCGAGCCGGCCGACCCACATGCCCATGATGGCGGCCAGTACCACGGCCACCGCGGTGAGCATCGACGAGACCCAGCCGGCCTGGACCAGGCTCAACCCCAGCTCCTGGCGCAGGGTGGGCAGGGCGACCGGCACCTTGCCGATGTTCAGCGACACCGCCACGCCGGCGCCGAAGCCGGCCAGCACGGCAGGCCAGTGCGTCGCAGCGGCCACGCCGGCGGGCGCGGGCGGGCCGGCCGGCACCGGCGGGGCGTCGCTCAAAGCCGGGCCCAGCCCTCGCCCGCGGCGGCGGCGGGCAGATCGACCTTGGGCTCCGGCTTCCAGCCGCGCTTGCGGTGTTCGACCGTGACGTAGGTGCGGATGCCGCCACGCACGAACCAGTCGGCGTGGATGCGCGCAAAGCGCGGGCGGATGGCCTTGACCAGGTCGTCCAGGATCGTGTTGGTCACACGTTCATGGAAGGCACCTTCGTTGCGGAAGCTCCAGAAGTACTGCTTGAGGCTCTTGGTTTCCACGCACAGCGCATCGGGCACGATCTCGATCCAGAAGTGCGCAAAGTCCGGCTGCCCGGTCAGCGGGCAGTGGCAGGTGAATTCCGGGACGTCGAAGCGGATGACGTAGTCGCGTGCCGGCTGCGGGTTGGGGAAGACCTGCAGGTCCTTGCTGGGTGCGCTGGGCGGTGTGACGGGGGCCTGGCGCTCGTTCAGCGGCTGTGAACGGGCGGGCGATGCGGCTTTGGCGGTGGCCTTGGTGGGCTTGCCGGCGGCGTTTGCGGGCTTGCCGGCGGCTGGGGCGGGCTTGCCTGCGCGGGCGGCGGGTGTGCGTTTGTTCATGCCCCGGATGCTATCATCCGGCCCCTCTGAAGCGTCGGTTCCTGGCGCTTTTCATCAATAAAATCAAAGACTTACGGAGCTGCGAGTGGCCTGCGCCACCGGCTTCGTGACGAACCCTGCCCATGCGACTGAATCAGATCAAGCTCGCCGGCTTCAAGAGCTTTGCCGAGCCCACGACTTTCCAGCTGCCCGGGCAGCGCGTGGGCGTCGTCGGCCCCAACGGCTGCGGCAAGTCCAACATCATGGACGCCGTGCGCTGGGTGCTGGGCGAGAGCAAGGCCAGCGAGCTGCGTGGCGAGTCCATGCAGGACGTCATCTTCAACGGCTCGGGCAACCGCAAGCCGGCCAGTCGCGCCAGCGTGGAGCTGGTCTTCGACAACGCCGATTCGCGCGCCGGCGGCCAGTGGAACGTCTTTGCCGAGATCGCCGTCAAGCGCGTGCTCACGCGTGACGGCACCAGCAGCTACTACATCAACAACCAGCCGGTGCGCCGCCGCGACGTGCAGGACGTATTCCTGGGCACCGGTCTGGGCCCGCGCGCCTACGCCATCATCGGCCAGGGCACCATCAGCCGCATCATCGAATCGCGCCCCGAGGAACTGCGCCTGTTCCTGGAGGAAGCCGCAGGTGTCTCCAAATACAAGGAGCGCCGCCGCGAGACCGAGAACCGGCTGAAGGACACCCGCGAGAACCTCACGCGCGTGGAAGACATCCTGCGCGAGCTCAACGCCAATCTCGAGAAGCTGGAGAAGCAGGCCGAGGTCGCCAGCCAGTACCGCGGCCTGCAGGAGCAGGGGACGCTGAAGCTGCACCAGCTGTGGTTCCTGAAACACCGCGATGCCGCCAACGAGCAGGAACGCGTCCAGCGCACGATGGCCGAGGCCGTGAATGCGCTCGAAGCGCGCATGGCCGAACTGCGCCATGTCGAAGCGCAGATCGAAACCGTGCGCCAGGCGCATTACGGCGTGGGCGACAAGCTGCATGTGGCGCAGGGCGAACTGGCGCAGGCCGCGCTGGAAGTCAGCCGTCTCGAAGAGCGCATCCGCTATGTGGTCGAAGGCCGCCAGCGTGTGGAGCAGCGCATGCAGGACCTGCGCGCGCAGAACGCCCAGTGGGCGCAGCGCAAGGACGAGGCGCACCTGGAGCTGGACCACATCGCCGAGCAGATCGCCGAAGCCGAAGAGCAGGGCGAGGTGCTGGCCGCGCAGGCCGAGGAACAGGGCCTGCAGCTGCCCGCTGCGGAAGATGCCGTGCGCGCCGCGCAGGGCCGCAGCAACGAGCAGCGCAACCTGGTCGTGCAGGTGCAGCAACAGATCCAGGTGCTGGCCGCCGAGAGCCGCAGCATCGAAGAACAGAGCCGCGCCCTCACCACGCGCCGCGAACGCCTGGTGGGCGAGCAGAAGACGCTGGCCACGCCCGATCTGCAGCGGCTGGACGAACTCAAGCGCCAGACCACCGCGGCCGACGAGGCGCAGGCCACGGCCGAAGCCATCCTGCACGACCTGTCGACGCAGGTGCCGGCGCTGGACGAGCAGCGCCGCGAGCAGCAGGCCGCCACGAACCGCGAGACCACGCGCCACGCCGAGATCAGCGCCCGCCTGGACGCCTTGCGTGCGCTGCAGGACAAGGTGCAGACCGAGGGCAAGCTCAAGCCCTGGGTGGCCAAGCACGGCCTGGATGGCCTGCAGGGCTTGTGGAAGAAGGTCCACATCGAAAACGGCTGGGAAACCGCGCTGGAGGCCGCGCTGCGCGAACGCCTGAGCGCGCTGGAAGTCGGCCGCCTGGACACGGTGCGCGCCTTTGCGGGCGACCCGCCGCCGGCGCGGCTGGCCTTCTACACCACGCCTTCGGCCAGCGTGCCCGACACGCACCGCACGCTGTCGCGGCTGTCCGACCTGCTGCGGCTGGGCGACGCGGGCCTCAAGGCCCTGCTGACCGACTGGCTGGAAGGTGTCTACACCGCCGCCAGCCTGGACGAGGCGCTGGCGCAGCGCGACAAGCTCGCGCACGGCGAGGTCATCATGACCCGCGACGGCCACGCGGTATCGAACCACGCGGTGAGCTTCTATGCGCCCGATTCCGAACAGGCCGGCATGCTGGCCCGCGCGCAGGAGATCGAGAACCTCGACCGCCAGCTGCGCGCGCAGGCACTGATCGCCGAAGACGCCAAGACCGCGCTGGTGCGGCTGGACGCGGCTTTCACGGAAGCCTCGCTGCGCCTGACCGGCGCGCGGCGCGAGGCGGCCGAGACGCAGACGCGTGCGCATGGCCTGCAGGTGGAATTCCTGCGGCTGTCGCAGCAGGCCGAGGCCACGCAGGCGCGCCGCACGCAGCTGCAGGACGAACTCGGCGAGATCGACGGCCAGCTCGACGAGCTGCAGGAACGCCGTGCCACGGGCGAGGCGCGCTTCGAAGAGCTGGACATGCAGCTGGCGACCACGCAGGAGCGCCACGCCGAGCTGGACGAAGACGTCATCACCGCCGATCGCAAGCTCGCCGGCGCACGCGAACAGCTGCGCACGCTGGAGCGCCAGGCGCAGGAGGCGCAGTTCCATGCCCGCGCGCTGGCCGCACGCCGCGGCGAACTGCAGCGCGCCATCGAAACCGCGCAGCAGCAGGTGCAGACCAACCAGCAGGCCGGCGAGCAGCTGGAGATGGAGCTGGGCTCGCTGAACGACGCCGCCGCGCAGGCGGGGCTGCAGGCCGCGCTGTCGATCAAGCTCGGCCGCGAGCAATCGCTGGGCGCCGTGCGCAGCGAGTACGACGACCTGACCGCACAGCTGCGCGCAGGCGACGAAAAGCGCCTGGAATTCGAGCGCAGCCTGGATCCGCTGCGCGAGCGCATCACCAAGCTGCAGCTCGAGGAGCAGGCCGCGCAGCTGGGCGGCGCGCAATACCTGGAGCAGCTCACCGCGGCCGCCGTCGACCTGGAGGTGCTGGGCAAGGGCATCGAAGAAGGCGGCGTCAAGCTCTGGGGCCTGCAAGGCGAGATCGACCGCATCCAGCGCGAGATCAACGCCCTGGGCGCCGTCAACCTGGCCGCGCTGGACGAACTGACCGAATCGCGCGAGCGCAAGACCTTCCTCGATGCGCAGAACGCCGACCTGAACGAGGCCATCGACACGCTCGAAGACGCCATCGCCAAGATCGACCTGGAAACGCGCGACCTGCTGGGCCAGACCTTCAACCAGGTCAACGAGCACTTCGGCCGCCTGTTCCCCAGCCTCTTCGGCGGCGGCTCGGCCAAGCTGGTGATGACCGGCGACGAGATCCTGGACACGGGCGTGCAGGTCATGGCGCAGCCGCCGGGCAAGAAAAACAGCACCATCCACCTGCTGTCGGGCGGCGAGAAGGCGCTGACGGCCATCGCGCTGGTCTTTGCGATCTTCCTGCTGAACCCCGCGCCGTTCTGCCTGCTGGACGAGGTGGATGCGCCGCTGGACGACGCCAACACCGAGCGCTACGCCAAGCTCGTGGCCGAGATGTCGTCCAAGGGCACGCAGTTCCTGTTCATCAGCCACAACAAGATCGCCATGGAGATGGCCGAGCAGCTCATCGGCGTGACCATGCAGGAGCAGGGCGTTTCGCGCATCGTGGCGGTGGACATGGAGTCCGCGCTGAGCATGGCCGAGACGGCCTGAGCATCTTGCCGCCCCCCTCGAACGCATGCGGGTGACGTCGCAGGCCGACGTCGCCCCGGAACACCCCCCGCGACTGCGTAAACTGCCTGCATGGGGACCAATCTGACGACCTCGCTGGCCTTGCTGGGCCTGGCGGTATTCCTGGGCCTGGCTGTGCAGGCCTGGTGGCGCATGCGACGCGAGGGCGAATTGCGGCGCAGCCTGCCGGTGCAGGCCACCGAGACCGAGCGCATCGAGCCCGGCTTGGCGGAAGTGGTGGATACGGTGCCGATGGACGAAGGCCCGACGGCTTTCGGCGCGACGTCGGCCAAGCGCCCGGTGCGCCTGGATGCCTTGATCGACGCCATCGTGCCGATCACCCCGGATGGGCCGATCAGCGGCGAGATGGCGCTGTCGCACATGCCGGCCAGCCGGCGTGCGGGCACCAAGCCCATGCACATCGAAGGCCTGGACGCCGAAACCGGCGAGTGGGAGCCCGTGGTGCACGGGCGGCGCTACACCGAATTCCAGGCCGGCGTGCAGCTGGCCAACCGCAGCGGCGCGCTCAACGAGATCGAGTACAGCGAGTTCGTCCAGAAGGTCCAGGCCTTCGCCGAGGGCATCGTGGCGATGGCCGATTTTCCGGACATGCTGGAGGTGGTCTCGCGTGCGCGTGAACTCGACGGTTTTGCCAGCGCGGCCGATGCGCAGTTGTCGCTGGTGCTGCGCGCCAACGGCATCGCCTGGTCCGTGGGTTATGTGCAGCAGTGCGCTGCGCGTCACGGCTTCGTGCCGGGCTCGCTGCCCGGGCGGCTGGTGATGCCGGGTGCGGCCGAAGGCGACCCGCCGATGCTGCTGCTGGCCATGGACGCGCAGACCGCGCTGGCCGACGACCCGCAGGCCGCACTGCGCGAGGTGACGCTGAGCCTGGACGTGGCGCAGACGCCTGAATCGGCCGAGCCTTTCCCGGCCTGGCACCGCGCCAGCACCGCGCTGTGCGACGACCTGGACGCCACCGCGGTGGACGACAAGGGCCTGCCGGTCACGCTGCATGCCTTCGACGGCATCGGCAAGGAACTGGGCCAGCTCTACCGGCAGCTCGAATCGCGCGACCTCTCCGCCGGCTCGCCGGCCGCGCGGCGCCTGTTTTCCTGAGGACAAGTGCGATGACGGCGGCGGGCGATTCCCCGGATCCGCAGGCTGCGGCATCACGGGCCCAAGAAGTCCCGGCTGCTGACGTGGCTCGCGCCGCGGCGCTGCGCGACCAGCTGCACCACCACGCGCACCGCTACTACGTGCTGGACGCGCCGGAGATCCCGGACGCGGCCTACGACCAGCTGTTCCAGGAACTGCAGGCGCTGGAGGCGCAATATCCCGCGCTGCTCACCGCGGATTCGCCGACGCAGCGGGTCATCGGCCAGGTGCTACCGGGCCTCACGCCGGTACGCCACACGGTGCCGATGCTCAGCATCCGCACCGAGACCGACACCACGGCCGAAGGCGCGCTGCGCTTCGATCAGCAGGTCCGCAGCTTTCTGGCGTCCGAGCAGCGCCGCACGCTGCTGCCCGCCAGCGACCCGCGGCACCGCGCCGAGCCCCTGGGTGCCGACGCACTGCAGGTGCTCGAAGGCCATCCGATCGATTTCGTGGCCGAGCTGAAGTTCGACGGCCTGGCGATCAACCTGCGCTACGAGGTCGGCGTGCTGGTGCAGGCGGCCACGCGCGGTGACGGCGAGACGGGCGAGGACGTCACGCACAACATCCGCACCATCGGGCAGATCCCGCTGCGGCTGCAGGGCGACGCGCCGCCGCTGATCGAGATCCGCGGCGAGGTCTACATGCGCCGGGACGATTTCGAGCGCCTCAACGAGCGGCAGCGCGAGAAGGGCGGCAAGACCTTCATCAACCCGCGCAACACCGCCGCCGGTGCGGTGCGCCAGCTCGACAGCGGCGCGCTGGCCGACAAGAAGCTCAGCTTCTATGCCTATGGCCTGGGCGACGTGCAGGGCTGGGACCTGCCGCCCACGCACAGCGCCACGCTCGACGCGATCGAGGCCTTCGGCCTGCCGGTGAATGCCGAGCGCGCGCGGGTGCAGGGCGCGGAGGGCCTGGTCGCGTTCCACCAGCGCATTGCCGCGATGCGCGACGCGCTGCCATTCGACATCGACGGCGTGGTCTACAAGGTCGATTCGCGCGCACTGCAGCGTGAGCTCGGCTTCGTCACGCGCGAGCCGCGCTGGGCCGTGGCGCACAAATACCCGGCGCAGGAGCAGGCCACCCGCCTGAACGGCATCGAGATCCAGGTCGGCCGCACCGGCAAGCTCACGCCGGTGGCCAAGCTGGAGCCGGTGTTCGTGGGCGGCACGACGGTCTCCAACGCGACCCTGCACAACGTCTTCGAGCTGCGCCGCAAGGGCGTGCGCATCGGCGACACGGTCATCGTGCGGCGTGCCGGCGATGTGATCCCGGAAGTCGTCGGCCGCATGCCCGGCGCGCGTACGCAGTACGTGCCCAACTTCCGCATGCCGCGTGAATGCCCCGTCTGCGGCAGCACCGTGGTGCGCGAGCGCGGCGGCATGGACCACCGCTGCAGTGGCGGCCTCTTTTGCCCGGCGCAGCGCAAGCAGGCGATGCTGCATTTCGCGGGACGCCGCGCGATGGATATCGAAGGGCTGGGCGACAAGATCGTCGACCAACTCGTGGATGCCGGCTTGATCCGCACGCTGCCCGAGCTGTACACGCTGGGCGTGGCCAAGCTCGCGGCGCTGGACCGCATGGCCGAGAAGAGCGCGTCCAACCTCGTCGCCGCGCTCGACAAGAGCCGGCAGACGACCTTGGCGCGCTTCCTGTACGCGCTGGGCATCCGGCAGGTGGGCGAGACCACCGCCAAGGACCTCGCGCGGCATTTCGGCGCGATGGACCGGCTGATGGACGCCAGCACCGAACAGCTGCTGCAGGTGCGCGACGTCGGGCCGATCGTGGCCCAGAGCATCCGCACCTTCTTCGACCAGCCGCACAACCGCGAGGTGGTCGAGCAGCTGCGCGCCGCCGGCATCACCTGGACCGAAGGCGAAGGCGCAGCTGCCGCGCAGGCCGAGGCACTGCCGCTGTCCGGCAAGACCTTCGTGCTCACCGGCACGCTGCCCACGCTCAGCCGCGAAGAGGCCAAGGAGCGGATCGAAGCCGCGGGCGGCAAGGTGGCCGGTTCGGTGTCGAAGAAGACCCACGCTGTCGTCGCCGGCGAGGAGGCCGGCAGCAAGCTGGACAAGGCGCACGAGCTGGGCATCCCGGTGCTCGACGAGGCCGCTCTGCTGGCACTGCTGGGCACAACGCCAGGCTGATCGGCCAGGGGCCCCCGGGCACTTGCGCGGCTGGCGCCCGTCTGTCCCGCCGGCCGCGATGGCAGCCTGACCCCGCACTTCTGGGTCATCACCACCCGCGATTCACCCCTTGGCGGGGTGTCGCGCTGCGCGTGCGCGTCTGAAGATTCGCCTCACGCCTTCGCACATGCCTTTGCGGGCAGGTGGCGGGCGACGTTGGGACGCAAAAAAAACCAGGGTCACCACAGACGGACCGGGCGACGGATTCGCGCACAGGCGCGACCCGTGTGCCTGTTCGTCCCCGTGATCTGCAGGATGGGGACGTGGGCGGCGAGTGGGCGTGGGCCACTTGTCGACCACACGCGATGGCACAGAAAAACAGAGATGCGTGGGACGCGACCACCGGTCGTGGGCGAGCAGGGCAGCCTCTTGAAGAAGCTGGCAGGCGGGCTATTCCGCTGCGGCGCACCGCCCGCCGGCTGGGCGTCGTGGCGGCGCTGGTCGCGCTGCTGGCCGCCTGTGGCGGCGGTGGCCCCGACAGTCCGGACAGGACAGACGCCGCATCCAACGCCAACCGCATGCGCGCGCTGGCCACCTTCCCGAATGTCCCGATCCCGGCCGACGCCTACCAGCGGGGCATGTGGGGTCCCTTGTACGACTGGCCCCTGGTGGCGGTGCACACCGTGCTGCTGCCCGATGGCCGCGTGCTGACCTACGGCAGCCGCAACGACGGCACGCAGACCGCCAACTTCGAATTCGACATCTGGGACAACGCGAACACACCGGACACCGGTCACACGCAGTACGCCAACAACAGCGGCACTGACATCTTCTGCGGTTCGCAGCTGGTCTTGCCGCCGACCAGCACCACCAGCGCGCCGCGGGTTTTCCTCGCCGGGGGCGACAACTGGACCGGCACGACCACCACCAACACCGGCAACAACAACAGCAACGTCATCGATCCGCAGGCCGGCACCATCTCGCGCGGCGGCAACATGTCGCGCGCCCGTTGGTATTCGTCGTCGATCACGCTCACCAATGGCGAGACGCTGGTGATGGGCGGCATGGGCGGCACCGACCGGCCCGAGGTGCGCGGCACGAACGGCAGCTTCCGTTCGCTCACGTCGGCGGACACCTCGTCCAAGGACTATTTCTACCCGCGCAACTTCGTGATGCCGGACGGCCGCATCTTCGGCTTCGACAGCAACGGCGCGATGTATTTTGTCGGCACCGACGGCACCGGCAGCCTGGCCGACGCGGGCAACTTCGCGGGCCAGTACGCCAGCGCCGACGCCACGGCGGCGATGTTCCGGCCCGGGCGCATCCTGCAGATGGGCGGCAATTCGAACGGTGCGCTGGTCATCGATGTGACCGGCGGCCAGCCGGTGGTGACGCCCACGCAGTCGATGTCGGTGCCGCGTCGCCTGGCCACGGCCACGCTGCTGCCCGACGGCCACGTGCTGGCCACCGGCGGCTCGACCCACTGGAACGACCCCGGCACGGCGCACTACACGCTGGAGTTCTGGGATCCACAGACCGGGCAATGGACCACCGGGCCCGCCTCGGCGCGGCCGCGGCTGTACCACAGCAACGCGATCCTGCTGCCGGATGCCTCGGTGCTGGTCACCGGCGGTGGCTCGCTCAACCCCAACGATCCGGCGCTGAACCAGCTCAACGCGCAGGTCTACTACCCCAAGTACCTGTTCACCGCCAGCGGGCAGCGCGCGACGCGTCCCGTCATCAGCAGCGCCCCGCAGTGGCTGGACATCGGCACGACCTTCACGGTGCAGACGGCGGGGCAGGCGCCCTCGCGTGTGGTCCTGATCAAGACCGGGTCCAGCACGCACAACTTCAACATGGAGCAGCGCTTCATCGACCTGGCGTTCACGGCCAACGGCGGCACGCTCAGCGTGCAGGCGCCCACGCGCGCCGGGGAAGCGCCTCCGGGCTTCTACATGCTCTTCGTCCTGGATGCCGCGGGCGTACCGTCCGAAGCCCGCATGCTGCGCATCGGCGTGGCCGCCAATCCCAACCCCGCCGTGGTGCCTGTGCTGACGGCACCGGGCAACCGCACGGCCACGGTCGGTACGGCGCTGAACCTGCAGCTGCAGGCCAGCGACCCCAATGGCGACGTGCTCGGATACTCGACCGCCGGCCTGCCGCCCGGACTGACCATCAATGGCGCCACAGGCCTGATTTCCGGCACGCCGACGCGGGCCGGCAGCTTCAATGTCGTGGTGGCCGTGAGCGACGGCGTCAACAGCGCCACCTCGGCCTTCACCTGGACGGTCGAGGCCGTCAATGGTCTGACGCTCACGCAGGAGCCCGTGCCCACGAGCAGCATGGTCGGCGGCAACGTCAGCTTCAGCGCATCGGCCAGCGGCAACGGCCTGCAGTACCAATGGAACTTCGGCGACGGCCGCGCCGACACGGCCTGGTCGACCGCATCGAACATCACCACCAGCTACGCCGCGGCAGGCACCTACATCGTGACGATGCGCGTGCGCGACAGCGCGGGCGCGCTGATCAGCCGCAGCTTCCTGCAGACGGTCTATCTGCCAGCCACGGCCAATGCGCCCACGGCGTCCACGCCGATCCTCGTCGAGCCGGTGGCTGGCGGCACGCCGCGCGTGTGGGTCGCCAACCCGGACAACGACAGCGTCACGGCGCTGGACGCGTCCACGGGCGCACGCATCGCCGAAGTGCCGGTCGGGCAGTCGCCGCGCACCCTGGCTCGCGCGGCCAGCGGTGCGCTGTGGGTGGTCAACAAGGGCGGCGCGTCGATCAGCGTGGTCGACCCGGGCACACGCACGGTCACCCGCACGATCGCGCTGCCGCGGGCGAGCCGGCCGCACGGCATCGCGATGTCACCCGTCGCGGCACAGGCCTTCGTGGCGCTGGAAGCCACCGGGCAGCTGCTGCGCTACGACACCGCCAGCTTCGCGCTCACCGGCACGGTGACGCTGGGCGCCCACGTGCGCCACGTGTCGGTGTCCGCCGACGGTGGCACCGTGTGGGTCTCGCGCTTCATCACGCCGCCGTTGCCGGGCGAAGCCACGGCCGTGGTCAGCACGCCGGATACGGCCGGTGGCGAACTGCTGCAGATCAACGCCTCCACCCTGGCGCTGGTGCGCACGGTGATCCTGAAGCACAGCGACCGACTGGACGGCGAAAACCAGGGCCGCGGCATCCCCAACTACCTGGGTGCGGCCGTGATCTCGCCGGACGGCAGCCAGGCCTATGTGCCGGGCAAGCTGGACAACATCAAGCGTGGCCAGCTGCGCGACGGCCTGCCGCTGAATTTCCAGAATACGGTGCGCGCGGCCAGTTCGCGCATCGCGCTGACGGGTGGCCAGGCCTTCACCGAAGACCTGGCGCGGCGTGTGGACCATGACAACGCCAGCCTGGCCAGCGCGGTGGCCTTCGACACCCGCGGCACGCTGATGTTCGTGGCGCTGGAAACCAGCCGCGAAGTGGCGGTGGTGGACGCGTTCTCCGGCGTGCAGTGGGTGCGTTTCGATGCCGGGCGCGCGCCGCAGGGCCTGGCGCTCTCGTCCGACGGTCGCACGCTGTACGTCAGCAACTTCATGGACCGCAGCGTCACGGCGCACGACCTGCGTCCGCTGCTGGACCAGGGGCTGCTGAGCGTGCCGCTGCTGCGCACGTCCGCAGCCGTCGCCACCGAGCGGCTGTCCGCCCAGGTGCTGATCGGCAAGCAGTTCTTCTACGACGCGCGTGACACGCGCCTGGCACGCGACCGCTACATGAGCTGCGCGAGCTGCCACAACGACGGCGCGCATGACGGCCGCGTCTGGGACCTCACACACGCCGGCGAAGGCCTGCGCAACACCATCGCGCTGCGCGGGCGTGCGGGTGCGCAGGGCAAGCTGCACTGGAGCGCCAATTTCGACGAGGTGCAGGATTTCGAAGGCCAGATCCGCGCACTGGCCGGCGGCACCGGCCTGATGACCGACCCGCAGTTCGGCACCGGCACGCGCAGCCAGCCGCTGGGTGACCCGAAGGCCGGCGTGAGCGCCGACCTGGACGCGCTCGCGGCCTACGTGGCTTCGCTGAACAGCTTCGAGCTGTCGCCGCTGCGCAATGCCGACGGCAGCCTCACGGCCACGGCCGCGACCGGCAAGACCATCTTCCAGGCGCAGTGCCTGGGCTGCCACGGCACGGGTGCGTTCACCGTCAGCAGCGCCACGAGCAGCCTGCAGAACATCGGCACGCTCAAGCCCTCCAGCGGGCAGCGCCTGGGCGGTGTCCTGACCGGCATCGATCCCCCCACGCTGCGTGATGTGTGGTCCACGGCGCCTTATCTGCACGACGGATCGGCCCCGACCCTGGGCGCGGCCATCACGGCGCACAACAACCTCAGCCTGAACGCGGACCAGGTCAACCAGCTCACGGCCTACGTGGCGCAGATCGGCGGCGAAGAGGTCGATGCCGCACCGGTGAGCACGACCACCTACGAAGCCGAGAGGGGTACCTTCGGCGGCGGTGCTGCCGTCCAGAACGCCGCGGCGGCGTCGGGCGGTCAGGTGATCGGCGCGATCAACCTGGTCGGCGCCTACAGCCAGATCACGGTGAATGCGCCCGTTGCGGGCAACGCCTCGATGGTCGTGCGTTTCGCCAACGGCTATACCAGCAACCGCAGCCTGAGCCTGTACGTCAACGGCGTGTACCAGCAGCAGCTGGTCTTCGTGCCGACGGGCGGGTGGAACATCTTCGCCAACCAGCCAGCGGTGACTTTTGCGCTGAATGCCGGCGCCAACACCATCCGGCTGCAGCGTGACCTGGCCGACGTGGCGGCGGCGGACATCGACTCCTACGCCATCACGACCAGCACCGGCGGCACGGCCAACCGGCCACCGGTGGTCACGACGCCGGCGGCGCAGAGTTCGACGGTCGGTACGGTGCTGAGCCTGCAGGTCGCGGCCAGCGACCCCGACGGTGACGCGCTGACCTACAGCGCCACGGGCTTGCCGCCCGGACTGGCCATCGCCCCGACCACCGGCCTGATCACGGGCACGCCGACCACGGCGGGCAGCTACAGCGTCGTGGTCACGGTGGCCGACGGCAAGGGCGGCAGCATCGGCGCGCCTGCCTTTGCGTGGACGGTGGTGGCGGCCGGCGGAGGCACGACCACGCGCTACGAAGCCGAGGCGGGCACCATCGGCGGCGGCTCGGCCATCCAGAACGCGGCGGCCGCGTCGGGCGGGCAGGTGATCGGCGCGATCAACCTTGTCGGTGCCTACAGCCAGGTGGTCGTCAACGCCGCAGCGGCAGGCAATGCGACGCTGGTGATCCGTTATGCCAACGGCTACACCAGCAACCGCAGCCTGGGGCTGTACGTCAACGGCGTGTGGCGGCAGCAGGTGGTGTTCGTACCCACCGGCGGCTGGAACAACTTCGCCGACCAGCCCGCCATCACGGTGGCCCTGGCGGCGGGCAGCAACACGCTGCGGCTGCAGCGCGACCTGGCCGATGTGGCCTCGGCAGACATCGACTACTACGCCGTGACGACGCAAGCGGCCGCTGCGAACCGGCTGCCCACGGTGACGACGCCGGTGGCGCAGAGCTCGACCGTCGGCACGGCGCTGAGCCTGCCGGTGGCGGCCAGTGACCCGGATGGCGACGCACTGACTTTCAGCGCCACGGGCCTGCCCCCGGGCCTGGGCATCGGCACGGTCACGGGGCTGATCGTGGGCACGCCGACGACCGCGGGCACCTACGGCGTGATCGTGACCGTGAATGACGGCAAGGGCGGCGTGGCGAGTTCGCCGGCATTTGCCTGGACGGTCAGCGCAGCGCCGCTCAC
The DNA here is from genome assembly GCA_963205115.1 of Pseudomonadota bacterium. GTDB lineage: Bacteria > Pseudomonadota > Gammaproteobacteria > Burkholderiales > Burkholderiaceae_C > Rubrivivax. Next base: position 35,722 of record CAUJHV010000045.1, read on the forward strand.
CAACCGGCCGCCCGTTGTCACGACGCCGGCCGCGCAGGCCTCGACTGTCGGTACCGCGCTGAGCCTGGCGGTCACGGCCAGCGATCCCGATGGCGACGCACTGAGCTTCAGCGCGAGCGGCCTGCCGCCGGGCCTGGGCATCGGCGCGACGAACGGCGCGATCTCGGGCACACCCACGACCTCGGGCAGCTACAGCGTGGTCGTGAGCGTCAGCGACGGCAGGGGCGGCGTGGCGAGCACAGCGGCCTTTGCCTGGACCGTGCAGGCGCTGTCCGGTGTGACCGTGGCGCGTGAGGCCGAGACCGGCACCTTCGGCAACGGCGCGCGTGTCCAAACCGCGAGCAGCGCATCGGGCGGGCGGCTGATCGGTACGCTCAACCGCTCGGGTGCCTTCACGCAGGTCACCGTCCCGGCCACCACGGCCGGCCCGGCGGTGCTGGTGGTGCGCTATTCCAGCGGCTACGCCACCGCGCGCACGCTCAGCCTGTATGTCAACGGTGTGCGCCAGACGCAGCTCAGCTTCTCGCCCACTGGCGGCTGGAACACCTTTGCCAACCGCGCCGCCGTGACCGTGTCGCTGGCCGCCGGCAACAACACGATCCGGCTGCAGCGGGACAGCGCGGATTCCGGTGGCGCCGACATCGATCTGTTCACGCTGAACTTGCCTTAGGCGCGTACGCGCCAAGTGCGGCAGACAGGCGCGTACGCGCCAAGTGCGGCAGACAGGCGCGGCCGGTCGATGCGTCCCGGCGCGCCTGGCCTGCGACCACGGGTGGCGGCCCTGGCTGTTGCGTGACTGGCGCAGCCCCTGTGGGTGTGCGCGCGCGCACGCGGGGCGGCGCACAATAACCCCATGGCGTCTGCAGTTGTCGCTGGCGCCGTTCACCGCGATGGGACCCTGCCATGACACGCCGTTCCAGCTTTCACGCCCTCGTTCCGGTTCTCTGTACCGCCAGCGTCGTCGGTTTCTCGCCCGCCTGGGCGCAGACTGCCGCCAACCAGAAGGTCACCGGTCCTCAGGCGCGCTACTGGATAGGGGCCGAAACCGGCACCGGCTTCACGGCCGCGATGCAGCAGGGCGGCGGCGGCCTGGGCGCCATGATGGGCGCGCTGATGGGCGGCGGCGGGCCGACCAAGCGCCTGCGCCTGGAACTGGGCGGCATGCGCGACGGCAACCCCTCGGAAGCCGTGCACACGGTGCCGGCCGGGCTGGGTGTCGGCGCCTCGTTGACGCTGCTGGGCCCCGAGCGCACGACCGGCACGACCGAGCGCCCCGAGCGCGACGTCCCTGAAGCCCCCGCCGACAAACCCAAGGGGCGTTTGCTCTTCTTCTGGGGTTGTGGCGAGACGGCGGGCGCGGGCCAGCCCGTGGTCCTGGATTTCGCGAAGATGGCTGACGGCGTGCTGCCGCCGAACATGCGCTCCATCGCCATCAACACCGGCCGCAACGGCCCGTGGCCCGGGCGCGACCGCGGTTATGCCGATTGGCCGAACCGCAAGCACAGCGCCAACGTGCCGGCCCAGGCCTCGCTGCAGGGCGACCACCAGGTGCAGGGCAACTTCGTGCCCGACATCCGCTTTGCCGTGGGCCAGTCCCATGACTACATGGATGCGTTGACGCTCAACCGCGGCGCCGTGCCCAGCGGTGCGCAACGGCTGAAGTGGAACCGGCCGTCCACGGCGCTGGGATATTTCGCCACCGGCATGGGCTTCAAGGAAGGCCCGGGCGGCGGCAACGACATGGTCATGTGGAACAGCAGCAGCGCACGGCTGCTGGGCGGCGATCAGCTGATCGGCTTCCTGCCGCCGGCCGAGACCGAACGCCTGATCAAGGCCAACGTCGTGCTGAATGCCGAGACCACCGAATGCCTGGTGCCCAAGGAGGTGCTGGCGGCCGCGGGCGGCGACCTGATGATGGTCAACCTCAACGCCTTCGGCCCCGAGCTCAACGTCGTGCATCCGCCGCGGCCGCAGGACCCCAAGGTCACCTGGGACCAGCAGTACCAGGTGAAGCTGCGGCTGCGCTCCTATACGGGCTCGATGGGCGGCATGGACGCGATGGGCGGCTCCGGCCGCGGGGCCGAGTCGCAGACCGCCGGCGACAAGCCCAAGGACGACAAGGCCGCCACGCCGACGAATCCGGCCGACGCCGCCACCGGCGCAATCAAAGGCCTGCTCAAGGGCATCCTGAACCGCTGAAGCCAGCGGCCCGGCAGGCCGTCAGCCGCCGGACGCCTGCGCTCGTGGCCGCACCAGCGCCAGGCTCAATCCGCCCACGCAGCAGACCACCGCGCCCCATTGCAGCAGGCCCAACGGCTCGCCATGCACGATGGCGCCGGAGATCACGGCCACCACGGGCACGAGGATGGACGACAAGCCCGCCACGTTGGCCGGCAGCATGCCCACGATCGCAAACCAGGCGGCATTGCCCAGGCTCATGGGCATCAGCGCGATGTAGCCGATGACCAGCACGCTGGTCCACGAGGGCCAGAACCACGGCCCCTGGCCCAGCAGCAGGGCGCCGATGACCGTGGGCACGGCCGCCAGCAGCACCTGCCAGCCGGTCAGCACGAGGGCCGGCACGGGAATCGGCCGGCGCTTGAGGATCAGCGTGCCGATGGCCCAGCCCAGCCCGCTGAGCAGGCCCAGCGCAAAACCCAGCGGCGCCTGTGCATAGGCCTTGGCGCCGCCCGCCGCCAGCAGGCCCACGGCCAGCGCGCCCAGCGCGATGGCCCAGCGCATGCGCGGTGACAGCGGTTCGCCCAGCACGGCCCAGCTGATCAGCGCCATCCACAAGGGCATCGTGAAGCCGAGGATCGCGGCCTGGCCGGAAGGAATGAGGATGGCTGCATAGGTGACCGCGATGTTCCAGACCACCAGGTAGGAGAAGGTCGCGGCCAGCAGCGTGCCCCAGTGCGCGCGCGGAATCGCCAGCGACAGCCCGCGGGCGCGCGCCACCCCCAGCAACGTGGTGCCGGCCAGCGTCAGCGCGACGGCGCGGAAGGTCCACACCGAGACCTCGCGCGTGGCCAGCGGGAACAGCGGCCAGTTCGTGCCCCACACCAGCGTGAGGATCGCCAGCAGCACCAGGGCGCGGGCGGGGACGTGGGCGTGGGTGGGCAAGGCAGGGCAATCGCAGGGCGGAAGCGGCCAGTATCGCCGCCGCAATAATGCCGCCCGTGCCCGACATCCCCGATCCCGTCCAAGCCCTGGTGGCGATCGTCTTCGCGCTCGTCTACCTGGGCATGATCCTGGGCGGCTTGCCGCGCCTGCACCTGGACCGCACGGGTGTGGCGCTGCTAGGCGCCATCGCGCTGATCGGCGGGGGCGCGCTGACGGTGGAAGAGGCGGCGCAGTCGGTGCACCTGCCGACGATCCTGCTGCTGTTTTCGTTCATGGTGATCTCGGCGCAGATGCGCCTGGGCGGCTTCTACGACGAGCTCACGCGGCGCGTGGCCGCGATGCGTCTGCCGCCTGCCGCGCTGCTGGGCCTGATCGTCGCGCTGGCGGCGGCGCTGTCCGCGGTTTTCACCAACGACATCGTGTGCCTGGCCATGGCGCCGCTGCTGGCCGCCGTGTGCCTGCAGCGCGGCATGGATCCCGTGCCCTTCCTGCTGGCGCTGGCCTGCGCCAGCAACATCGGCTCGGCCGCCACCTTGATCGGCAACCCGCAGAACATCCTCATCGGCGAGGTGCTGCGGCTGGACTTCGCGGGCTATCTGCACCACGCCATCGTCCCGGTGCTGCTGGGCTGCGTGGCGCTGTGGGCCTGGCTGGCCTGGGATCTGCGCCGGCGCGGCAGCACGGCTGCGGCCCCCGCGAGCGTGACGCCGTTGTCGGCTGCCACCGCGAGCCCCGCGTCACCCGCCGCAGCCCCCGTGACTGTGGCCGAGCCCGCGCCGCCCTTCGACCGCTGGCAGACCGCCAAGGGCCTGATCGTCGTGGGCTTGCTGCTGGTGGTCTTCCTGGCCACACCCTGGCCGCGTGACGTGGCCGCGCTGGTGGGCGCGGGTGTGCTGCTGCTGAGCCAGCGCTTTCACTCCTCGCGCGTGATGGGCCTGGTGGACTGGGAACTGCTGATCTTGTTCATGGGTCTCTTCGTGGTGAACCATGCGCTGCAGAAGACGGGCATGAGCGCCCAGGCCGTGTCCGCGCTGCAGGCCCAGGGGCTGGATCTGCAGCGCCCGGGTGTGCTGTTCGGTGCGATCCTGGCGCTGAGCAACCTGGTGAGCAACGTGCCGGCCGTGATGCTGCTGCTGCCGGTGGCGCAACACAGCGCGGCGCCCGCGCAGGCCGGTGCCACGTTGGCCCTGGTCAGCACGCTGGCGGGCAACCTGCTGATCGTGGGCTCGATCGCCAACATCATCGTCGTCGACGCGGCCCGCCGCGCCGGCATCGTCATCGACTGGCGCCGCCATGCACGCACCGGCGTGCCGGTGACACTGTTGACCCTGTTCATTGCCGCGGTCTGGCTGGCCGCGGCGGCGCGCTGAACGCGCCGTACCTTTCCGCGAGGAGCACCCATGGCCGTACGAGAGATCCTGAAGATGGGCGATGCGCGCCTGCTGCGCGTGGCACAGCCGGTGACGGCCTTCGACACACCCGAACTGCACGCCCTGGTGGCCGACATGTTCGAGACCATGGAGGCGGCCGACGGCGCCGGGCTGGCCGCGCCGCAGATCGGCGTGGACCTGCAGCTGGTGATCTTCGGCTTCACGCACAACGTGCGCTACCCCGACGCGCCGGCCGTGCCGATGACGGTGCTGATCAACCCGGTCATCGAGCCGCTGGGCGAGGCCCTGGAAACCGGCTGGGAGGGCTGCCTGTCGGTGCCCGGGCTGCGCGGCCAGGTGCCGCGCTACAGCCGCATCCGCTACCGCGGCCTGGACCCCAAGGGCCAGGCGATCGAGCGCGAAGCCGACGGCTTCCACGCCCGCGTGGTGCAGCACGAGTGCGACCACCTGATCGGCCGCCTGTACCCCACGCGCATGACCGATCTGACGCAGCTGGGCTTCACCGAGGTGCTGTTTCCCGATCAGCCGCCGGGCGACGACTGACCGGCGGCGGGCGGACGCAGGACGCTTGCGGGCCGCGTCCCGCGTCCCGCGTCGTTTCCGCCGCTTCAGGGCGGGTTCCATGCCACTTTCCGGCTCCTTCCGGGCTTCTGCTCGGCTGCCTTCCGGCTGCTTCGCGGCTTTTCCCGTCCCCGCGTCTGCGCGTCGCACGGTTCTTTACACGGCCGCGGTGTCAGCGGTGCCCGCTGCCGGGCCGTTGTTCGCGCAGGGACCGCCCGAGCAGGTCAAGACGGCCGGCCGGCGCCCGCAGCCGAGAACCACCATGACACCTGCCCCTCGCTCGCTGATCCGTGCTCTCGTGACCTGGGCCTTGTGCCTGGCCGGACTCCTCGCGCTGGCCTCGGCCGCGCGCGCACAGTCCGAGGACACGTTCCCCGGACGCGTCGGCCGCATCGCCGAGGTGCAAGGCAAAGCCTGGATCTACGACGACGAGCAATCGCGCTGGACCGAGGCCTGGCGCAACCGCACGCTGACCGCCGGCGACCGCCTCTCCACTGAGCGCGGCGGTCACCTGCAGGCCGGCATCGGATCCACCGAGCTGCGTCTGGACGGCAACACCGAGATCGAATTCGAACGCCTGGACGACGAGCGCATCGCCGTGCGCGTGCACAGCGGCAGCCTGGCCGTGCGCGTGCGCAGCCGCGACGTGGCGCGAGACTTCGAACTGCTGGCCGGCCCGGTGCGAGGATGGACCGACCGCGTGGGCCACTACCGGCTGGACCGTGAAGACGGCGTGTCGACCTGGACCGCCTGGCGCGGCGCGCTGCAGCTGGATACCCGCGACCAGCGCGTGACGGTCGACGCCGGACGCAGTGCCCAGCTCTTCCGCGAAGGTCGTGACGCGACCGTCGTCACCTGGGGCCAGGTCGAACGCGACGCGTTCTCCGACTGGGTGGCGCGCGACGAGGACCGTGACGACCGCCGCGCCGACAGCAGCCGTTATGTCTCGCCCGAGATGACCGGCGCCGACGAGCTGGACCGCTACGGCCGCTGGGAGCGGCATCCCGAACTGGGCATGGTCTGGTACCCGCTGCAGGTGGCGCAAGACTGGGCGCCGTACCGCCAGGGCCGCTGGAACTGGCAGGCGCGCTGGGGCTGGACCTGGGTCGACGACGCGCCCTGGGGCTTTGCCGCCACGCACTACGGCCGCTGGCTCTCCTGGGGCGGGCGCTGGGTCTGGGCGCCGGGCGCCTATGTCGCGCGACCGGTCTATGCGCCAGCGCTGGTGGCCTGGGTGGGCGGCGGTGGCCATGGCGTGGACGTCACTGTCTCGATCGGCGGCGGCACGGTGGGCTGGCTGCCGCTGTCGCCCTGGGACGTCTACGTGCCGTCGTTCCGCTACCCGCCGCGTTACTTCGACCGCGTGAACCAGCCGCACCGCCGCCCCGGCGTGCCGGCGCAGGTGCCCACCGGGCCAATCAGCTACGGCAACAACGGCGTGCCCAACGCGGTGACGGTGGTGCCGGCGCAGGTCATGCAGCAGCGCCAGCCGGTAGGCGGCGCGGTGCTGCGCGAGACCGATCTGCGTCCGCGCTCTCGTGAGCACTTCCAGGTGCAGGCGCCCGTGCCGGCGCCGGTGGCCGCACCGCGTGTGATGCCGGTGCCCGGCGGTGGCCAGCCCGCCGTGGCAGTGCCGCCCGCGCCGGGACGCGACGGCCCGCGCCAGCCGTCCGCCGAGGGCGAACGCCGCCGCATCACCGTGCCGGGCGTGCACGTGCCGCCGGTGGTGGCCGCCCCGGCGCAGGCCGCACCTCGCGCGCTTCCGCCCGCCACCGGCCTGCCGCCAGCGGCCGGATTGCCGGCTGCGACCGGTCTGCCGCCGGCAGCCGCGTTGCCGCCGGCCGTGGGGTTGCCGCCCGGCATGCGGGCACCCGGCGCCGCCGAGCCGCACGGTCGCGGTGGTTACCCGGCCCAGGCGCCCGCGGCATCGCGTGAGCGGCCGGCGGTGGCCCCTGTGCGCGTGCCCGAGGCGCCGCGGGTGACCGAGGCACCTCGCGGCGCCGATCGGCGGGATGGCCCGCGCGACCAGCCGCGCGACAATCCGCGCGAACGGCAGGAACGCCACTAGACGCTGCGCTCCTGCCGCTCGACCCCGATTGGAGGGTGCTTGATCCGGCGCCGACCCCGTGGTCCGGGTGCGCAGCCGGTCACGGCACTTTCTAACATCCAGCGCAGGAGAGGCCACGCGTTCCCCGAGGCCGATGATCACCCCATGACGACACCGATTGCTTCCGATACCCCGCTCATCCTGTTTCCGATCGGCCTGAGCGATCGGGTGCGCAGTGTGCTGCAGGCCTACCTGGACGGTACCTCCGATGGCAGCGTGGACGTCGGCGACGAAGAAACCGCGCAAGTGGCTTTCTGCGAGTACGACAACCTGGCCGCCCACGAGGTGCTGCAGCGCTTCCAGACCTTGCGTCGCCGCCCGCTCATCCTGGTGGCCATGCGCGACCCGGCCGTCGGCGGCGCGATCTGGGTGCCCAAGCCGGTCTATCCGACCAGCCTGCCGGCGGCCGTCGATGCCGCGCGGCGCATGCTGCTGGCCGGCCAGGCCAGCGACTTCGTGCTGGGCGCAGGCTCGGTGACCCGCACCGTGCTGCAGTCGTTCATGCACGACACCGCACGGCTGCCGATGCCCGAAACGATCACGTCGCCCGGGGTGGTCATCCGCTCGCCGGCCCCGACCGAACGGGTGCCGCAGCCGGTGGCCGCGACGGCCGAGTCGCCAGCGGAAGCCGATCGCTCGTCCGAGCGCTACCAGCTCGTGCTGCAGCGCGCCTCTGAGGCGGTCAACGACGGCCGCATGGACCACCAAGGCAGCCGACGCGGCCGCTGGGTGGCCGTGGGTGCGCTGGCCACCGTGGCCGCGGGCGTCGTCGCCTGGAACCTGATGGACAGCCGCGTGGGCCTGGACAACGTGGCGGCGATGCTGCCGCCGAACGCCAGCGAAAGCGCGCCGACCACCGCCGGGTCGACCGACGCGACGGCCGCCACGCTGGCCACGGCGCCTGCCACGAGCGCGGCCGCAGCCGCGACCGCGACAGCGGTGGCCGACGCACCGGCCGCGACGGCTGCGCAGGCCGCGGCGGCAATAGCACCCGCCGCGCCCGCGGTGGCCGCTTCGCCGGTCGAGGCGCCGGTGGTCGTGGCAGCCAAGCCGGATGCCCGCTCCCTGGATCTGATGCCGGCCACTTCCGCCGGTCCGCGCTCGGCCGAGTCGAAGGCAGACGTCAAGCCGGTGGCGGCTGGCAACGTCGAGAAGGCTCCGGCCAAGGTCGCGGCGGCAGCTGCCACCGTTCAGGCCGAGGCCAAGCCGGCAGCGGCCCCCGCCGAGACCCGCGTGGCGTCCGCCGCGCCGACCGCTGCCGTCGCCAAGGCCAGCGCCAAGTTGCAGGCCGAAGCGCCGCCGTCCACCGCGGCAGCGGCAGCCGCCCCCCCGGCCACGGCCGCCTCGGACAGCATCGTGGTCGCCCAGGGCGACACCTTGTCGTCCATCGCGGCCCGCACGATGGGCACCTCGAAGGCCTATCAGCGGCTGTTCCAGGCCAATTCGGGCGTGCTGCAGACGCCGCACCAGATCTACCCGGGCCAGGTGCTGCGGCTGCCGAAGGCACCCGGCGCAAACTGAGGCACGCCAGCCGCTCGCCGAGCGGCCGGGCGCCGACCGGGGCGCTTGGCGCCGCTCAGCGTCCTTTGCCCGTTGCGCTGCCCAGCAGCGGCTGAAGAACGGGCCAGACGTTGTCCAGGATGCGCGGATGCGCCTGCGCGGTGGGATGGATGCGATCGGACTGGAACAGGGCCTCGGCATTCGGCCCGTCGGCCACGCCGGCCAGCAGGAAGGGCACCAGCGCTGCGGATTCGGCCTTGGCCACCTCACCGAAGACCGCGGCAAAGGCTTCGGCCGTCTTGCGGCCGTAATTGGGCGGCATCTGCATGCCGGCGATCAGCACACGCGCCCCGGCTGCGCGTGCCGCCTGCGCCATGGCCATCAGGTTCTCGCGCGTGGCGTCCAGCGGCAGGCCGCGCAGCGCGTCGTTGCCGCCCAGTTCGATCACCACGACAGCCGGCTTGTCGCGCGCCAGCAGCGCCGGCAGCCGTGAGCGGCCGCCCGAGGTGGTGTCGCCGCTGACGCTGGCATTGACCACGCGCCAGTGCCGGCCCGACGCGGCCAGGCGCTTGTCGAGCAGGGCGACCCAGCCGCTGCCGCGCGCGATGCCGTATTCCGCCGACAGGCTGTCGCCGACGACCAGCAGCACGGGCTCGCGCGCAGGCGTGGCCGCGGCCGCTGTCTGGGCCTGAACAAACCCGCCGGGCACGGCGGCCAGCAGCAGGGCGCTACAGTTCGCCGCCAGCCACCGTCGGCGCGATCGCGCCCAGCCGGGTCGGTGTCCAACGGAGCGCATACGCCGCATGAGCGATTCCATCATTGCTGTTCAACGTCTCACCAAGCAGGTGGTGGACTCTAGCGGCACGCTGACCATCCTTCAGGACATCGATTTTTCGCTGAAGCCGCGCGAATCGGCCGCCATCGTCGGCGCCTCGGGGTCGGGCAAGAGCACGCTGCTGTCCATCATGGCCGGTCTGGATACACCCACCACGGGTGCGGTGCTGCTCGACGGCCAGGATCTGTTCGCCCTGGACGAGGACGCACGTGCCGCCTTGCGCGCGCAGAAGCTGGGTTTTGTCTTCCAGAGCTTCCAGCTGCTGTCCAACCTCACGGCGCTGGAAAACGTGATGTTGCCGCTGGAACTGCAGGGGCGCCGCGATGCGCGCACGCAGGCCACGGCGCTGCTGCAGCGCGTGGGCCTGGGCGAGCGGCTGCGCCACTACCCGCGCGTGCTGTCTGGCGGCGAGCAGCAGCGCGTGGCGCTGGCGCGTGCCTTCGTCGTGCGGCCGGCCCTGCTGCTGGCTGACGAGCCCACCGGCAGCCTGGATTTCGCCACCGGCGAAAAGGTCATGGAGCTGATGTTCGAGCTCAACCGCGAGGCGGGCACGACCCTGGTGCTGGTGACACACGACAGCGGCATCGCCAGGCGCTGCGACCGGCAGCTGCACATCGAGGCCGGCCGCCTGCGCAGCTGAGGCGGCGGCGCCCGAGCACAGCGCAGCGGCACGGCCGCAAGGCCTCCGAGCCGCATGGCCCCATGGCCGTGGGCGAGGGGTGCCCCCGGCCGGGTGCTCCCGCGGGGGGACCGCCCCGTCCCGCCTGGCAGGGGATCGCGAGCGGCCGCGCCGGCTTGCAGACTGGCGTCCTGATCTGAACCCGAGGACCGCCATGAACCGTCTGCCGATCTCCCACGATTCGTCCTTCACCACGTCATCGGGGCCGGCCTGGCGCCGCCGCGGCTTCCTGGCCGCCGCGCTCGCCTGGCCCGTGCTGGGCGCGCAAGCCGCGGCGCGCGCCGGTCTGCCGATCCCGCTGGCGGGGGCGGAAGCCGACCCCGGTGTCGATCCAACTGGTTACCTGGTCAGCGAGAAGTACGACGGCGCGCGCGCCGTGTGGGACGGCCAGCAGCTGCGCTTTCGCAGCGGCGGCCTGGTGCACGCGCCGCAGTGGTTTCGCGCCGCCTTGCCGGCCGTGGCACTGGACGGCGAACTGTGGATGGGCCGCGGCCGCTTCGAGGCCCTCAGCGCCGCGGTGCGCCGCCACGTCCCGCGTGACGAAGAGTGGCGCGCGATCCGCTACCAGGTGTTCGATCTGCCGGCCGCACCAGGCCCCTTGGCCGCACGTGTGCGGGCGTTGGGCGAGGCGCTGCGTGCGGTGCCACCCGGCGTGGCGGCGGCCGTCGAACAGCGCCGCTTCGCCGATCGCCCGGCCTTGCAGCGCTGGTTCGATCAGGTGGTGGGTGCCGGCGGCGAAGGGCTGGTGCTGCGCAAAGCCGACGGGCCGTACGCGGCTGGGCGCGATGCCGGCTACCTCAAGCTCAAGCCGCTGGCCGATGCCGAGGCCACGGTGGTCGCCACCGAGCCCGGCAAGGGCCGGCTGCAGGGGCGCGTGGGCGCACTGCGCGTGCGCAACGAGGCGGGGCTGGAGTTCCGTGTCGGCACGGGCCTGGACGACGCGCTGCGCGCGCGCCCTCCGGCCGTCGGCGAGCGCATCACCTACACCTACCGCGGCCTCACGGAAAACGGCGTGCCGCGTTTTGCGAGCTTTCTGCGCGTGCGGCCGCCCGGCGTGTGAACCGGGCCGCGCGGCGCCTGCCGGTGCTTACAGGACGTCTGACGCAAAGTCCGCCAGCCGCGAGCGCTCGCCGCGTGCCAGCGTCACGTGGCCGGCGTGCGGCCAGCCCTTGAAGCGATCGACCGCAAAGGTCAGGCCCGACGAGCCTTCGGTGAGGTAGGGCGTGTCGATCTGCGCGAGGTTGCCCAGGCACACGATCTTCGTGCCGGGGCCTGCTCGCGTGATCAGCGTCTTCATCTGCTTGGGCGTGAGGTTCTGCGCCTCGTCGATCAGCACGAACTTGTTCAGGAAGGTGCGCCCGCGCATGAAGTTCAGGCTCTTGATCTTGATCTTGCTGCGCACCAGGTCGTTGGTGGCCGCGCGGCCCCAGTCGCCGGCGCTGGCATCGCTGCGCGCCAGCACCTCGAGGTTGTCGTCCAGCGCGCCCATCCACGGGCCCATCTTCTCTTCCTCGTTGCCGGGCAGGAAGCCGATGTCCTCACCCACGGGCACGGTCACGCGCGTGACGATGATTTCCGTGTAGCGGCGGTCGTCCAGCACCTGGCTCAGACCCGCGGCCAGTGACATCAGCGTCTTGCCGGTACCGGCCGTGCCGGCCAGCGTCACGAAATCGCAGTCCGGGTCCATCAGCAGGTTCAGCGCGAAGTTCTGTTCGCGGTTGCGCGCGGTCACGCCCCACACGGCGTTCTTGGCGTGCGTGTAGTCGCGCAGGGTCTTGAGCACCGCGGTCTTGCCGGTGATCTCGGCCACGCGGGCGTACAGCGGCGCCGCGCCGGGTGACTCGAGGTAGACAAACTGGTTGACCAGCAGCGAAGGCACCAGCGGACCGCTGATGCGGTAGAAGGTGTTGCCACCTTGCTGCCAGCTCTCCATGGTCTTGCCGTGGCGGTCCCAGAAGTCCGCGGGCAGGGCCAGCACACCCGTGTACAGCAGGTCGCCGTCTTCGAGCGTCTTGTCGTTGAAATAGTCTTCGGCGGGCAGGCCCAGCGCGCGCGCCTTGACGCGCATGTTGATGTCCTTGGACACCAGCACGACGTCGCGCCCGGGCTGCTGCTCGCGCAGTGACTGCACCACGCCCAGGATCTGGTTGTCGGCCTTGCCCTGCGGCAGGCTCGCGGGCAGCTTGATGTCCAGCAGCGTGGTCTGGAAGAACAGCTTGCCGGTGGCCTCGCGGTGGCCGGTCTTGGCCAGCGGGATGCCTTCCTTGGGGTCGAGCGAGCCGTCGGTGGCCAGGCCGTCGAGATCGCGGCTGACCTGGCGCGCGTTGCGCGCGACCTCGCTCATGCCCTTCTTGTGGTCGTCGAGCTCTTCCAGCGTGATCATCGGCAGGAAGATGTCGTGCTCCGCGAAGCGGAACAGGCTCATCGGGTCGTGCATCAGCACGTTGGTGTCCAGCACGAAGAGCTTGGCCGGGCCGGTGGACTGCCGGGCCTGGCGCACCGCGCGCGTCTGCGGGGCGGCAGGCTTGGCGGCGGCGGGCGTGGATGCGGCGCGCACGAGCGCCGCGGTGGCGACCTCGGCAGCGGCCGGCGGAACCGCCACCGGCGCCGAGGGCGGCAGCGTCTCGCGCCGCAACTGCGGCGCGGCGGCTTCGCGCGGCGCGAGGTCCTGGCCGCGCTCCAGACGCCGGGGCGCGGCGGCCGTGCCGTAGTTTGCCGGGTCGAGGATCGCGGCTTTCTGGGTGGGGGGCTTGGGCAGTGGCATGGGGTGCGTGGCCGCGGGGATGCCGCGGCTATCGAATGACCGTGCGGGTGGCGGTGCGGGTCGTCCTGAGCAGGGCCGTTCGAACCGTCGTTGGATTGGCCGCGCAGAAACGACAACGGCCGTCCCGAAGCCTGGGACGGCCGTCTGTGAGGGGCAGCAACAGGGTCGGCAAGCTCAAGCCGCCTTCTGAAGCTCCTTGACGGCTTTGAGGACCTCGTCGACGTGACCGGCCACCTTGATGCCGCGCCACTCGGCGATGAGGACGCCGCTGGGGTCGATCAGGAAGGTGCTGCGCTCGATGCCCTTGACCTTCTTGCCGTACATGATCTTGTTCTTGACCACGCCGAACATGTGGCAGAGCTTCTCTTCGGTGTCGGCGATGAGATCGAAGGGCAGCTCGAGGTTGGCCTTGAACTTGTCGTGCGAGGACATGTTGTCGCGCGAGACGCCGAAGATCACGGCGCCGGCCTTGACAAACTCTTTGTGCTTGTCGCGGAACTGCATGGCCTCGGTCGTGCAGCCGGGCGTGGCGTCCTTGGGGTAGAAATAGAGCACGATCGCCTTGCCGCTGAAGGCTTGCGGCGAAAACTTGACGCCGCCGGTGGCAGGCGCATCGAAATCAGGTAGGGCTTTGTTGACGATGGGTGTCATGTGCGGGCTGGGTTCGAGGCGCCAGGCCCGTGGAGTGGGACCCTCGGGCTCGGCACAATTGTTAGATTATAAGTGCGGGCTTCGAAACCCTTTCGGATGGGGCCACGCCCTAGGGCCCCACGCGCCGGGCTTGCCTTCAGTGCTCAGGCATGGTTGCCCCGGTCGCCAGGCGATGCGCCGCCGCCGGAATCGATCTGGAACTTCTCGATGCGGTAGCGCAGGGTGTCCCTTGAAATGCCCAGTTCGCGGGCTGCGCGCGTGACATTGCCTTCACACAAGGCCAGCGCGCGCACCAGGGCCTGACGCTCCAGTTCCGGCAACGTCGCCGGGCGTTCGGCCTCGGCAGGCCAGGGCGTGCGCGCGGGAGCGGCCATCTGGGCCGGCGTGGCGTGGGCCATCGGCGGCGGCGCCAGCAAGGACAGCTGCGCCGGCTCGATCACCACGCCCGGGCTCAGCAGCACGGCCTGTTCGATGACGTTGCGCAGCTCGCGCACGTTGCCGGGCCAGGCGTGATCGAGCAGGCGCCGCTCGGCCGCCGGGCTCAGCAAGGGCACGGCACGGCCGTAGCGCGCCGCATGCAACTGCAGGAAATGGCGCGCCAGCAGCAGGATGTCCGAGCCTCGCTCGCGCAGCGGCGGCAGCCGCAGCTGCACCACGCTCAGGCGGAAATACAGGTCCGCGCGGAAGCGGCCCTCGGCCACCAGCGTATCCAGCGCGCGGTGCGTGGCGGCGACGATGCGCACATCCACCCGCTGCTCGCGCAGGCTGCCGATGCGGCGCACGGTCTTTTCCTCCAGCAGCTTCAGCAGCTTGGCTTGCAGCGCCAGGTCCATGTCGCCGATCTCGTCGAGGAACAGCGTGCCGCGCTCGGCGGTCTCGACGATGCCCAGCTTGCGCTCGCGCGCGTCGGTGAAGGCGCCGCGCTCGTGCCCGAAGAGCTCGGACTCCAGCAGCTGCGCTGGCAACGCCGCACAGTTCAGTTCGACGAAGGGCTTGTCGCGGCGCGCGCCTTCGAAGTGCAGGGCACGCGCGACCATCTCCTTGCCGGTGCCGGTTTCGCCCAGCACCAGCACGGCCGGCCCCGCGGCGTCACGCATCTGGGCCTCGGCCTGGATGAGCTGCGTCAGCGTCTGCTTGAAGCCGCGCATCGGTGCCGATTCGCCCAGCAGGCCGTCCAGGGCCGCGGCCTGCGCGTCGCGGCGCTGGTAGTAATGCAGGGCCTGGTCGCGCCGCATCTCGCCCAGCGTGCGGTCCAGCAGCAGCCGCAGCTTGCCCAACGCCACGGGTTTGGTCAGGAAGTCCACCGCGCCGGCTTTCATCGCCTCGACCGCCATTTCCACGTTGCCGTGCCCGGTGAGCATCAGCACGCGGATGGCGGGGTCGATGGCCTGGATGCGGGCCAGTGCCTCCAGTCCGTTGAGGCCCGGCAGGTTGAAATCCAGCACGACGGCATCGGGGCGCCATTCGTCCAGCAGCGCCAGGCCCTCTTCGGCACTGTGCGCGACCTGGACCTCGAAGCCCTGGCGGCCCAGATAGACCGCGATGTTGCGCGCCAGCAGTTCTTCGTCGTCGATCAGCAGGACGGCATGTGACACGGATGAAGGTCCTCGTCGATCGGTCTGTTCGTTCTCGGCCGCTCAGGCCGACTTCAGGTGCAGCTGCACCGTCGTGCCCTGGCCGGGTGTGCTGTCGATGTCCAGCCGCCCGCCGAAGCGCTCCAGCACGCGCCGCGCCAGCGACAGGCCCACGCCCAGGCCGCGCGGCTTGGTGGTGTGGAAGGGTTTGCCGGCGCGGGCGCGCTGCGCGTCGGTCATGCCGGGTCCGTTGTCGGCCACGCTCAGCGTGACAAGGTCGCTGGCGGGCTCCCACTCGCCGCGCACGACGATCTCGCCCGGGCGGTCCAGCGCTTCCACGGCGTTGGCCACGACGCTGGCCAGCACCTGGCCCAGCAGCAGCGGATGCCCCTGCACGGCCGGCAGGTTGCCGGCGAGCTGGCTGACGATGCGGATGTTGCGCCGCTGGGCCTCGCGCCCGAAGGATTCGAGGCATTGGCCCACCAGCGGCGCCAGCTGCACGGCGGTGGGGGCCTCCTGCAACGGCCGGGCATAGGCCAGCAGTTCGCGCACCCAGGCTTCCAGGCGGTCGGACTGCGAGACGATGTCGGCCGCCGAGGCTTCGGCCTCGGCCAGGCTGGCGCCGGGGATGAGCTCGGCCGAGCTGCGGATGGTGGCCAGCGGGTTGCGGATGCCGTGGGCCACGGCCGCGCTCATCTCGCCGATCACCGCCAGCGTCTCGGACTCGACCAGCTGGCGCTGCTGGCGGCGGATGGTGTTGTCCGCGCGGCGCACCAGGCCATAGAGCGCCAGGAACAGCAGCAGGCCCGCGGCCGCTGCGCCCAGGGCCAGGTAGCCGCGCAGGTCGGCCAGCGTGGCGCGCAGCGTGCGCGGGTTCTTGTAGAACTCGACCACCGCCAGCACGCGCGGTTCGCCCTGGGCCATGATCGGCACGTAGATCTCGACGAAGGGGTCGCGCATGTGGACCAGGCCCTGGTGCTCGGGCTTGTCGTCATGGCCGTGGCCGTGGGGATCGACGGCCTTGCTGACCACGCCGCCGGCCAGCGCATGGTCCAGCTCCGCGTTCGGGCCGAAGCTGCGGCCCATGATCTGGCCATCGCTGGACCAGATGATGCGGCGGCTGGGGTCGTAGATGTTGGCGCGCAGCATGTCGGGCAGCGCGGCGATGTGCTTGAAGGCGACCTGCGTCTCCGCGTCCAGGCCGCGCGACGGGTCGGCGAAGTAGGCTTGCAGCGAACGCTCCACCTGCACGAGGCTCTGCACGAACTCCTTGGTCAGCGCCGCCTCCTGCCACAGCAGCCGCTGCGTGATGAAGCGGTTGAGCAGCATGCCGATGACCAGCGCCAGGATCGCGATCGACACCAGGGCCGTGAGCGCAAACCAGCGGCTGAGGTTGAAGGGGGCGGTGGTGGATCCGTTCATGGGGCGGGACAGGCGATGGGCTGCCACCGGTCACAGCAAGATTCGTGACGGGGGTGCGGGTCGCGCCGCGTAACGTCTGCCGCGTGTGGCTTTGCGGGGCGGACAGGGCGCTTTGGCCTCCCCGCCGCCCACGTTGGCGCCGGTGCGGGCGGGTGTCTGTGTGGAGATTCGGGGGATTTGACCCGGTGGATGGTGGGGCATTTGCCCCATTGTTCCCCCAATGGACCCCACCGGCGGCCCGCCGCCCGGGCTTCGGGTCCGGGCTTACCCGCACACGCGGCGCGGCACGGCGCTTGCGACACCCGGGGCATGGTGACGCAGCAACCCCCACTCGAAACCGAAGACAGCGACGCGCGGCTCGTGGCCCGCTGCCGTGCTGGCGACGGCGCGGCCTGGACCGCCCTCGTGAACCGCTACCAGCGCCTGGTCTACGCCATCGTGCGCCGGGTCGGGCTGGACGAACACACGGCCGGCGATGTCTTTCAGGCGGTCTTTGCGCGCCTGGTCCAGCACCTGCCGCGCCTGGTCGATCCCAGCCGGCTGCAGGCCTGGATCGTGACGACCGCCAAGCGCGAGGCGCTGCTGCAGCGCCGGCTGGCGATGCGCACCGTCTCGATGACGCGTGCCGACGCCGACGACGGCGCAGACCCCGGCGCCGCCGGGCCGGACTGGGAGCCGGCGGACGACGCGCCGATCGCCGAAGCGGCGCTCGAGCACCTGCAGCAGCTGCACGTCGTGCGCGAGGGGCTCGAGCGACTCGACGCACGCTGCCGCGATCTGCTGCTGATGCTGTTCCGCGACGAGGACGAGCTGCTGTCCTACCAGGAGGTCGCCGGCCGGCTGGCCATTCCGGTGGGCAGCATCGGCCCGACGCGTTCGCGCTGCCTGGACAAGCTGCGGCGATCGGTGGTCTGAGCGACGCATGTATCTGCCGCCCCCGATCGCACTCTGTATGCCGTCCGACCACCGTTGCAGCACGCCATGACACCCATCGACGACCTCAGCGACGACGAATTTGCCCACCTGGTGCAACGCGCGGCGCGTCTGCCCGACGCCCCGTCTGCGCTGGTGCGCGCCGCCATCGACCTGTGGCCGGCGGCCGGGCCCGCGGCCCAGCGGCTGCTCGCAGAACCTGCCCAGCGACGGCAGCCGGAGCCTGCTGCCGCACGGCCACTGGCCGATCTGCTCGACCGCGTCCAGCGTGCCGCCTCGCGCGTGGTGACCGCGGTCCTCAGCGCCGACAGCTGGGCACTGCCGGCCGTGGCCCACGGCCTGCGCGCGGGCCGCGCCGATACGCGGCACCTGCTGTTCAGTGCGCAGGGCCGTGACATCGACCTGCGCATCAGCCCTTCGGCGGGGCGTTATGCCTTGACCGGGCAGGTGCTGGGGCCGGATGAGGTCGGCACGGTCGAGCTGGCCTTTGGCGCGGCCGCACCGGCGGCGGCCATGCGCCACGCGACGCTGGACGACCTGGGCGCTTTCCGGCTGGACGGCGTCGACAGCGGCCCCGTGCGGCTGACGCTGCGCCTGGGCGGCGACGAGATCGTGCTGCCGCCCATCGACGTGGGCGGCGCGCCACCCTGACACCCTGGTCGCCACACCCCGTGTCCGCCTTCACCGCCGAAGCGATGGCGCGGCTGGCCGGTACCCCCGGCGCCGCGTGGCTCGAACACGCCTGGGCGCTGAAGAACGCCTGCTACGCCGCCTGGAGCTCGGCGCCGGACCAGGTCGCGCAGCACGCCCAGGCGCTGTCGGAATGGGCCGGGCAGGCCGCTGCCCAGACCGATCTGCCGGCGGCGGTGCACGAAGAATTGCAGGCGCTGGCCGACTGGACCGGCGCCATCGCGCACATCACCCGCGGGCGCATGCAGGACGCGATCGACGGCCTGGACCGCGCGGCCCAGGCCCTGCGGCAGCTGGGCCAGGCCGCGCCGGCGGCGCAGACGCAGGTGCCCAAGATCATGGCCCTGTCGATGCTGGGCCAGTTCGACGGGGCCGCCCGCTGCGCCGAGGCGGCGCAGCGCGAGCTGGTGGCGCTGGGCGACAGCCGCACGGCCGCCAAGGTCGGCCTGAACCTGGGCGCGCTGCACGAGCGGCGCGGCGACTACGCGCAGGCCGCGCAGCACTCGCGCACGGCGGCCGTGCTCTTCGCCCGGGCGGGCGACACGGAGCACTCGGTGATGGCCGACATCAACCTGGCCAATGCGCTGACTTCGCTGGGTGATGTCGACGAAGCCTTGCGCATCCATGCCCGTGCGCACATGCGTGCCGGCGCGCATGGACTGCCGGTGCTGCAGGCGCTGGTGGACGAGGCCGTGGCTTTGATCCAGCTGTCGCGCGGGCAGTACCGCCAGGCGCTGGCCGGCTTCGAGACCGCGCGCCGCTCCTACGAACGCCTGGGCATGGCGCAGCACCTGGCGATTGCCGAGAAGCAGCTGGCCGATGCCTACCTGGAGCTGCGCCTGCTGCCCGAGGCGCTGGCGCTGTTCGACCAGTCGCTGGAGCGGCTGCGCCAGCTGGATGTGCCCGACGAACAGGCCTGGACCCTGGCGCAGCGCGGCAGGACCCTGGCGCTGGGCGGCGATTGGGCGGCGGCGGGGGCGGCGCTGGCGCAGGCGGACGGCTTGTTTGCCGCGCAGGAGATCGGCGTGGGCGAAGCGGCCGTGGCCCTGGCGCGTGCCGAGCTGGCGCTGGCGGCCGGACAGCCGGACGAGGCCCGGCACCTGGCGCGCCGGGCTGCGGCGGCCTTCGATGCGGCAGCGCTTCCCGACGGTCGTGTGCGCGCCGATCTCGTGCAGGCCTGGGCCTGCCTGCGTGCCGGGCGGCTCGACGAGGCCCGCGTGCTGTTCGAGGCCACGCGCGACGCGGCAGGGCGGCTGCAGTTGCTGGCCGTGGACGTGCGTTGCCGCGTCGGCCAGGGTGTGCTGGCGCGCCTGTCGGGCGATCTGCCGGCCGCGAAGTGGGCGTTCGAAGCGGCCATCGCGCAGTTCGAGGAACAGCGGCGTGCGCTGCCGGGCGACGACCTGCGCAGCGCCTTCCTGGCCGATCACCTGCAGCCCTACCAGGAGCTGCTGCAACTGGCGCTGGCGGCATGCGAACGCCAGCCCGACGAGGCGCGCGCCGCGGCCGTGCTGGTGCAGCTGGAGCGCGTGCGCGGCCGGGGCCTGCTCGACGGCCTGCACGGCCCGCAGCAGACCGCGGCGCAGGACGCCAGGCAGGCCGCCGAGGACGCCGAGACGGAGAGCTTGCGCAACCGCCTGCACTGGCTGCACCGCCGCATCCAGCGTCTGCAGGACGAGGGCGACAGCGCCCATGTGCTGGTCGACGAGCGCGGCCGCGCCGAGCGCGAATTGCTCGAGCGTGCCCGGCGCGAGCGGCTGTCGTGTGCCGCGGACCAGCCGGGCGACGGATCGCCGCGCCTGGCGCAGGCCTTCGAGCCGGCTCGGCTGCAGGCGGCGCTGGCGCCCGGCGACGCCTTGCTCGAATACGGCGTCGCGGAAGGCGAACTCTTTGCCTGCGTGGTGACCCGCGAGGGGATCACGCTGCATCGCCACCTGGCGCGCTGGGACGCGGTGCTGGAATCCCTGCGTGCCGCGCGCTTCCAGATCGAGACCCTGCGACACGGCAGCGGCACGCTGCAGGCGCACCTGCCGGCACTCTCGGCGCGCGCGCAGCGGCGGCTGCAACAGCTGCACGCGCTGGTGATGGCGCCGCTGGCGGCTCGCCTGGCGCCGTGCCGGCGCCTGCTGATCGTGCCTTGCGGCCCGCTGGGCGTGCTGCCCTTTGCGGCGCTGCATGACGGCCAGCGCAGCCTGGGCGAACACATCGACCTGGCCCTGGCGCCCAGCGCGCGGCTGGCGCTGCACGGGCTGGCGCGCCGCGCCGCGCCTGCGCAGCGCGCGCTGGTGTTGGGCGAATCCAGCCGCCTGCCGCATGCCGCGCGTGAGGCGCAGACGGTGGCGGCGCTGTTCGCCGACGGGCAGGCCTTCGTGGGCGCGCAGGCGCAGCTGGCGGTGCTGGAGCGCGAGGCCGCGCAGGCCGACGTGATCCACCTGGCCTGCCACGCGCAGTTCCGCACCGACAACCCGATGTTCTCGGCGCTGGATCTGCACGACGGTGCGCTGAGCGTGGAGCGCATCGCGGGCCTGCGCCTGCGCCCGGGCACGGTGGTGCTCAGCGCCTGCGAGACGGGCCTGTCGGCCGTGGCCGGCGACGACGAGCAGGTCGGCCTGGTGCGGGCCTTCCTGGGCGCGGGCGCCGCGCGCGTCGTGGCCAGCCTGTGGCCGGTGGACGACGGCATCACGTCCGACTTCATGTCCCGGTTCTACGGTGAGCTGCGCGCCGGGCAGTCACCCGCCCATGCCCTGCGCACCGCGCAGGCCGCCATCCGGCAACGCCACCCGCACCCTTTCCACTGGGCCGCCTTCGTGCTGCACGGCGGCTGGTGAGCGTGGTGCGGCCGCCGGCATTTCCACCAACAACCAGGGAGCATTCCATGCCTGTCACATCTTCTCTTCGTTGGACCCGGGCCGCGCGGCGCGGTCTGCTGGCGGCCGTGTCTGTCGCCGGTCTGTGGCTGACCGCCGCCGCACCCGCCAAGGCCGAAGCCGCCGCGCGACCGGCCGACGCCGCGGTGCCGGCGGAGATCCTCGTGCGGCTGCGGCGCACCGGCGCCCTGGGCCCGCTGCTGCAGCGCTACCCGCTGCGCCTGGTGGCGCAGTTCGGCGCGCGCCCGATCTACCGGCTGGGCCTCATCGGCACGGCCGACCTCGCCGCCACGCTGCTGGCCTTGCGGCTCGAGGCGGACGTCCTGATCGCCGAGCGCAACACGCTGCACCAGAGCCCCGAGGCGCGGCGCAACAACGCCTGGGCGATCGGCACGGCGTCGGCCTACCAGGCGCAATGGGCGCCCGGCGCGATGCGGCTGGGGTCCGCGCAGGCGCTGTCGCGCGGCGCCGGGATGCGTGTGGCGGTGCTCGACACCGGCGTCGATGCGGCGCACCCCGCGCTGGCGGGGCGACTGCTGCCGGGTGTGGACCTTGTCGACGGCGACAACGACCCGTCGGAGGTCGGCCACCCGCTCACGCATCCCGCCTTTGGTCACGGCACGCACGTGGCCGGCCTGGTGGCGCTGGTCGCGCCGGCCGCACGCATCCTGCCGCTGCGCGTGCTCGACGCGCAAGGCAGCGGCAACGCCTGGGTGCTGGCCGAGGCGCTGCTGCATGCCGCGGATCCAGACCGCAACCCCGCCACCGACGACGGCGCGCACGTCGTCAACATCAGCCTGGGCAGCTACGAGCGCACACGGCTGCTCGACACGGTGGGCCGTCTGGCCAGCTGCTCGATTCCCGCCGAGGTGCTGGAGCCCCAGGACGATTTCACCGACCCGGGCTACAACGACGACAAGGCGCGCTGCGCCGCCTGGGGTGGGGCGGTGATAGTGGCCGCGGCCGGCAACGACGCGAGCGCGTCGATCCGGCAGTACCCGGCCGCCGAAGGTGTCTATGGCCTGATCGCCGTCACCGCGACCCGCAGCGACGGGCAGCTCGCGGCGTTTGCGAACAGCGGCAACTGGATCCGGCTGGCCGCGCCCGGCGAGGGCATCACCAGCAGCGTGCCGGGCGGCCTCTACGGCACCTGGAGCGGCAGCTCGATGGCCGCGCCGCTGGTGTCGGGCGTGGCGGCGTTGCTGCGTGCGCGCGAACCGGGCCTGAGCCCGCGCGCCGCCGTGCGGCGCCTGACGCGCAGCGGCGTGGAGATCTGCGGCCAGAAGATGCCGCGCGTGGATGCCTGGGCGGCGCTGGACGGTGCGCAGCATCAGACCGCGAGCTGCCCTTGATCCGCGATGGATCAGGAAGCACGTCATGAGGCCGCGATGTATCAGGCCGCGATGTCAGGCCTCTGTGGAAGGTGTTCCTTGATGGACACGCCACACGAGACGCATCCATGAAACGAGTGCTGGTCTATTCGCACGACACCTTCGGCCTGGGCAACATCCGCCGCATGCTGGAGGTGGCGCGCCACCTGGTGGCGGCGTCGCCCGCGGTCTCGGTGTTGGTGGTCACGGGCAGCCCGATGCTGCATGCGATGCGCCTGCCCCCGCGGGTGGACACCGTCAAGCTGCCCTGCCTGTCGCGCACGGTGGACGGGCTCTACGGCGCGCGGCACCTGGACCTCTCGCTGGCGCAGACCCTGAAGCTGCGCGCCAACCTGCTGCGCAGCACGGTGGCCGATTTCGCGCCCGATCTGATCCTGGTGGACAAGAAGCCCTTCGGCGTGGAGGACGAGCTGGCCGGCGCGCTGGCCGAACTGCCCACCGGTGCCAGCCGGCCGCGCCTGGTGCTGCTGCTGCGCGACATCCTGGACAGCCCGGCCGCCACGCGTCACGTGTGGCGCAAGAACGGCTGCTTCGAAGCCATCGAGGCCTATTACGACCAGGTGCTGGTGCTGGGCTCGCCGGCGGTCTTCGACATGCGCCTGGAATACGCTTTTCCGCCGTTTGCCGCCGCCAAGCTGCTGTTCTGCGGCTATGTGGCGCGCGAGCCCGGACAGCGTGACCGCGCCAGCGTGCGCCGCGAGTGGGGTGTGGCGCCCGGCCAGCCGCTGGTGCTGGTCACACCGGGCGGCGGTGAAGACGGCCACGCCCTGGTCAAGGCCTACCTGGATGGCCTCGAGGCCCTGCCGGCCGAACGCCGGCCGCGATCGCACATCGTCTACGGGCCGGAGATGGCCGAACCCGCGCGCGCCGCCCTGCAGCGGCAGGCGCACACGCTGCCGTCGGTCAGCGACCAGGTCTTCTGCGACGACATGATGTCGCTGATGGCCGCCGCGGACGTCGCGGTCTGCATGGGCGGCTACAACACCGTGTGCGAGCTGCTGACGCTGCGCCGGCGCGCTGTCGTCGTGCCACGCACGCGGCCCGGGCTGGAGCAGTGCATCCGCGCCGAGCGGCTGTCGGCACTGGGCCTGTTGCGCATGCTGCACCCGGAGGCCTTGCAGCCCGGGCAGCTGCTGCAGGCCGTGGCCGAGGAACTGGCCCACGCAGCCGATACCGCCGCGCCACCGGCACGGACGGCCGCGGCGCTGGACATGCATGGCCTGGCGCGCTGCTCCGCGCAGCTGCTGGGCCATCTGGGCCTGCATGCCGATGCGCAGGCCCTCGGGCGGCCCGCGGCCGGGCGCGAAGGCGCGCGGCCTGTCGATCACCACCACAGCCGGGGTCCCGCATGGAACCGTCACGCGCAGCCGACGCACGCCCCCTCGGCGTGTTAGTCCGCATCTTTCCGAAGCTCTCCGAGACCTTCATCCTGGAGGAGATCCTGGGCCTGGAACGCCAAGGGCTGCAGCTGCGCCTGTATGCGCTGGCGCCGCCCACCGACACCGTCGTGCACCCGGCCGTCGCCCGGGTGCAGGCACCGTTGCGCACCGCGCCGCCGTTGCGGCCGGCCAGCCTGGGCGCGTATGCCCGTGACCACCTGCGCGCGTTCGCGGACGGGCCGGGGCGCTATCTCGCGTCCTTTGCCGAGGCCTTGCGCCGCGGTCGCCGCGGATTGGCCGATTTCGCACGCGCGGGCTGGCTTTCGGCGCGGCTGCGCGAAGACGGCGTGGGCCATCTGCACAGCCATTTCATCTCCACGCCGGCCGATGTGGCGCAGCTCGCGGCGCGGCTGGCGAGCCTGCCGTTTTCGATCTCTGCGCACGCCAAGGACATCTACCTGTCGCAGGCCTACGACCTGCGGCGCCGGCTGCAGGCGGCGGCCTTCACGGTGACCTGCACGCAAGCCAACCGCGCCACGCTGTCGGCCGTGGCGCCGCAGGCGCAGATCCACCGCCTGTACCACGGCGTCGACCACCAGGTCTTCCATCCCGCGCGCCGGGTGCTGGTCGATGCCGTGCCGCTGATCGTCAGCGTGGGGCGCCTGCGTGCGAAGAAGGGGCTGGACGTGCTGATCGACGCCTGCGCGCGGCTGCGCGACCAGTCGCGGGAATTTGCCTGCGAGATCGTCGGCTACGGCCCCGAGCACGACCGGCTGCAGGCCCAGATCGAGGACCTGGGGCTGGAGGGCCAGGTGCGGCTGGTGGGCGCGCTGTCGCGCGAGCAGGTGATCGAGCGTTATGCACGTGCGGCCGTCTACGTGCAGCCGGCGCGCATTGCGGCCGACGGCGACCGCGACGGCATCCCGAACGTGCTGCTCGAGGCCATGGCCATGGGGTTGCCGGTGGTCGCCACGCGTGTATCCGGCATCCCGGAACTGGTTGATGAAGAAGTCAACGGCGTGCTCGTCGAACCCGACGATGCGCCCGCCCTGGCTGCCGCCATCGAGGGCCTGCTGCGGCAACCCGCGCGCGGTGTCGCCATGGCCTGCCGCGCGCGCGCCACGGTCGTCGACGGCTTCGACAACGACCGCAACCTGCGCCTGCTGTGCGAGCTGCTGGAGCAGGCGCGTCAGCGTGCGCCGGGACCGCTGGCCACGCGCGAAGCACCCGCCTGGAGTCTGAAATGAAGCCCCCACGCTCACTTCGTTCGCTGCCCCCCAAGGGGGCGCTCAGTACCTTCGGAACGGCCGGGCGGTACTGATATGAAGGCCGGCACACATCCGCTGCTGTCTCCGCGTACGCCGGACCACGCGCCCGCGACCGCCGCCCCGACCGCGACCGATCCCGAGGCCTGCGTGGCCTACGTGATGAACGGCTTTCCGCGGCTGTCGGAGACCTTCATCGCGCACGAGATCCACCAGCTGGAGCGGGCGGGGCAGCGCCTGCTGCTGTTTGTCGTCAAGCGCGAGAACGAGCCGCACGAACACCCGGTGGTGGCCGCGATCCGCGCGCCGCGGCGTTACCTGCCGCCGGTGGGATCCCTGTCGGGCTCGACGCTGTGGCAATGGCTGCGGCGTCACGCCCCGCGGTTTTCCACCGCCCACCGCGCGCTGTTGGTCCGCCACCCGCTGCGCTACGCCGCGACGCTGGCCGCCACGATCGGGCTGACGGTGCGCCACTGGCCGCGCAAGGTCTTCGTCAAGGAGTTTTTGCAGGCCGGCGAGATCGCCGCGGCGGCGCTGGCCGATGGCCAGGTGCAGCACCTGCATGGCCACTTCTGCCACGGTGTGGCGACGATCACCTGGATGGCCAGCCGGCTCAGCGGCATCCCCTTCAGCTTCACCGCACACGCCAAGGACATCTACCAGGCCGAGCTGAACCCCGGCCGGCTGCTGGAGCGCAAGCTGGGCGCCGCGCGTTTCGTCGCCACCTGCACCTGCGCCAATGCCCAGGTCCTGCGCGCGCGCCACCCGCGGCCCGACGAGGTGCACACGATCTACCACGGGCTCGACACGGGCTTCTTTGCGCCGTCGCCCGCGCAACTGTCCGCGGACGCGTCGGCGGGACGGCCGCTGATCCTGTCGGTGGGGCGCCTGGTGGAAAAGAAGGGCTTCGACCAGCTCGTGGCGGCCTGCGCCGAGCTGCAGCGCCAGGGCCTGGACTTCGAGTGCCGCATCGTGGGCGAGGACGGGCCGGCGGCAGCTGCGCTGCGCGAACAGATCGCCGCGCACGGTCTGCAGGACCGCGTGCGTCTGGTGGGCGCACTCACGCAGGACCGGCTGCGCGAGGTCTACCGAGAGGCCGCGGTCTTCGCGCTGCCCTGCCAGGTCATGGCCGATGGCGACCGCGACGGTTTCCCCAACGTGCTGGCCGAGGCCATGGCCTCGGGCGTGCCGGTGGTGTCGACCGCGATCTCCGGCATTCCCGAGATGATCGACGACGGCGAGCACGGCCTGCTGGTGCCGCCGCGCGACGCGCAGGCGCTCGCGCAGGCGCTGCAGCGTGTGCTGACGCAGCCGGCCCTGCACGCGCACCTGGCGGCCGCAGGCCGCCAGCGCATCTGCGAGCGCTTCGACTCCAGCCGCACCACGCTGGCCTTGCGCGAGCTGTTCCTGGCCCAGCTGCGGCTGCGGCAGCAGGCACGCGAAGGTGCTGCGGCATGACGGCCGACGCACGCGGTCACGGCGGCAGCATCTTCGCGCCGCCCTGGGACGCGCTGGACGATGCGGCCTTGCTGCGCCACTTCCGCGGGCCGCGCGCGGTGCGCTACTACCCGGTGGCCGACGCCGAAGAAACGCGCCCCGAGAAGATCGAGGCGCTGATGCAGGGCGACTTTGTCTTCAACGGCGAAAGCCACCGGCTGGCCGATCCGGTCGACTGGCTGCACAACCCCAGCCGCGACATCGAGTGGCACATCCTGCTGCACAAGTTCTATTACGCGGTGGGCCTGGGCCTGGCCTTCCAGCGCACGGGTGACACGCGCTACGTGCGCCGCTGGGCCGCACTGATCGATGGCTGGATCGGCCAGACGCCGGCCGGCTTCATCGCCGCGGATGTCACGGGCCGCCGCGTGCAGAACTGGATCTACAGCCTGCACCTGATCGTCGGCCATCCGGCGCACGAGCCGGGCGACGCGCTGGACGCGGCTTTCCACCGCCGGCTGCTGGTCTCGCTGCACGAACAGGTCGATTACCTGTGCTCGCACCTCACGCCCAAACGCAACCACCGCACGCTGGAGCTTTACGCCATCTTCCTGGCCGGCGTGGTCTTTCCGGAGATGCGCGACGCGCCACTGTGGCGCGAGTTTGCGCTGGAGCAGACGGTGGCCAACCTGCAGGACGACCTGCTGCCCGACGGCGTGCACTGCGAGCTGTCCACCGATTACCACCACCTGGTGCTGAAGAACGCGCTGCATTTCCGGCAGCTGGCGGCGCTCAATGGCGTGTCGGTGTCTCCAGGCTTCGATGCGCAGCTCGAGCGCGGACTCGAATTCAGCCTGCATGTGCACCGGCCCGACGGCATCGTGCCGGCCTTCTCGGACGGGGACGCACGCAGCTACCTGGAGCTGCTGCGCCAGGGCGCGGCGCTGTTCCATCGCCCGGACATGCTGTATGTCGCCACGCAGGGCCGCGAAGGCGAGCCGCCGCGCCAGCGCGTGGCGCACTTCGAACACGGCGGCTACCACGTGCTGCGCAGCCACTGGGGCGAGGACGGGCGTGATTTCACTTCCGCGCAGCACCTGGTCTTCGATTGCGGCCCGGTGGGCGAGGGCAACCACGGGCACTTCGATGGCCTGAGCGTCGAACTCTTTGCACACGGGCGGCCGCTGCTCGTCGACCCCGGCCGCTACACCTACAGCGAAGCCGTGGATCCGGCCGACGGCATCAACTGGCGGGTGTACTTTCGCGGCACGGCCGCGCACAACACGGTCTGCGTCGACGACAGCCAGCAGACGCGCTACGAGCCGCGCCCCATCAAACCGGGCACACGCCACGCGGCGGGCAGCGTGCGCCACCGCATCGCCGGCCCGGCGCCGGATGCGCGGCTGGTGGCGCGTGCGCAGCTGCAGGGCCTGGATCTCTTGCATGGGCAGTTGCGCAGCCACGCCTACGACGCCGTGCACGAACGCTGCATCGTGTGCATCGACGGCCGCTACTGGATCGTGAGCGACTGGCTGCGCGCGCCCACGCCGCACCGCTACCGTCTGAATTTTCAGCTCGCGCCGCAAGCCGAAGACCATGTTGCGCTCGACCGGAAGGCGGACGTCTGGCAGGTGCGCAGCCCCGGCCTGCTGATGCTGCAGCCGGCCAGCCCCGGTGACGAGGTCCGGCTGGATGCGGGTTGGGTGTCACCTGCCTATGGTTTCAAATCACCGGCGCCGCGCCTGCAGACGGTGGCCAGTGGCTGCGCGGCGGACTTCGATACGCTGCTGTTTCCCTGGGACGCTGCGCCGCCCGATGTCAGCGTCGATGTGGTGCCGGTGCAGGCCGAAGGGCCAGTCGACGCAGGGGCTGGCGTCGTACCGGCGCCGCGTGCCTTGCGGGTGCGGCAGGTGGTCGATGGCGAGCTGCAGATCGATCACTGGTTCCATGCGCGCGGCGGCGAGGCGGCGGCCTGGCTGATCGGCGGGCAGCGCATCACCGGCCCCTGGGCGCACTGGCGCACGGATGAACACGGGCGCGTGCTGCGCCTGCTGCAGGCGCCGGCGGCCGAGCGCCGGCCGGGCGGGAGCGGTTCGTGAGCGCGGTTGACGGCCTGCCGCACGACCCAGTGCTGCCGCATGACCCGGTACTGCCGCAGCTGCCGCAGGCGCTGGACGCGCAGGCCATGGGCGCCGTGTTTGCCGCGCCGCTGATTCGCACGCAGCTGCTGGGCTGCACGGTCGAGCGGGTCAAATACCGCCCGCAACGCAGTTGCAGCGTCAGCTACCGCTTGGAACTGCGGACGGACAAGGGCAGGGCGTTCACGCAGCGGGTCTCCGCGCGTTTTTGCCGCGCGGGCGATGCCGCGCGCCGGCATACCCGCCTCCAAGCGGTGCCGCGCACAGCGTCTGCGGCCGGCCCGGACCTGCAGTGGGACAGGCAGCGCGAGATGCTGGCCTGGTGGCTGCCCAACGATCCCTGCCTGCCGGGCTTGGCGCTGCTGGCCGATGAGCAGCGCCTGCGCCGCGAGTGTCTGCCGGCGGTCTTGGACGCCTGGGGTCTGCCGCACGGGCCCGTGCGTGACCTGCGCAGCGAATTCGTGCAAGTGGTGCCCGAGCGCCGGGCCTGTGCGCGTGTCGACTGGACAGCCGGTGCGGTGAGACAGACGGTTTACGTGAAGTGCCACGCCGATGCGCTCGGCGAACTCACGCAGTGCCGCATGCGGGCCTTGTCGGCCAGCGAGGAATCGCGCGCGGGGCGTTTGCGCACGCCGTCAGCGCTGTTGTGGCAGCCGCAGAGCCGGCTGCATTGGCAGGCCGCCTTGCCCGGAGTGCCAGTGGCGCGGCTGGAGCCCGAGCCAGGCGTGGACACGTCCGCGGCCATGGGCGCAGCGCTGGCCGCCTTGCACCGCACACCGGTTCCGCAGGGCGATGGCGGCCTGGACGCTTCGGCGCTGCATGCACGGGCCTGCGCGGCGGCGGCCGTGCTCGGCACGGTCTGGCCCGCGTGGAAGCGGCGCCTGGATCGCCTGGTGACGCACCTGCATGCGACCCGTGCCGTGCTCGACAGCAGCCCGCTGGCCACGCTGCACGGCGATCTGCATCCCGGCAATGTGCTCGTCGACCCCGAGGCGCCACAGCAGCCGCCGGGCTTCATCGACCTGGACAGCCTGTGCTTGGGTCCCGCCGTGCTGGAACTGGGCGGATGGGTCGCCGATGTCGGCTACCGCGCGTTGGCCAGCCGCGGCGCACCTGTCGCGTTGGCACCGGCCACCGCATCCTTCCTGGATGCCTATGTACAGGCCGGCGGCGCGCGCCCGCAGCCGCAAGCGCTGGCCTGGGCCTGTGCCTACCAGTTGCTGGTGCGCCGGGCGTATGGGGCGGTGGCCAATCTCAAACCCGGGCGCCTGGCGGCCGTGCCGCAGTTGCTGGCCTGGGCCGAGGCGATGGCCGCCGGTGGCGACGTGGACGCCGCCTGGGGCGTGCCGGCGGTGGCGCCATGAACCAGCCGGCCGCGATCGCCCCCCGTCCGGTGCCCGTTGGAGCCGCGCCCGACGCGCTGCCCGACCTGGACTGCTACACCGACCTCGACACGATGGCGCGTGTCTTCCAGACGCGGCTGCCCGGGTTTGCCGAGGGTCAATTGCGGCTCGAGGGCCTGCAGGTCGACAGCGTGCGGCGCAGCACCTCGCGCCGGCGCGAACCCGTGCCGCTGAGCCTGCGCTACCGGCTGGAGGTCAGCGAGCTGTCGCAGTCGCGGCGCGGCGCGCAGTCGCTCTTCGGCCAGGTCTGGCGCTCTCGGGACGAGGGCCAGGCGCAGGCCGCGCGCAGCGCCGGGCCACTCGCGCAGCCTGCCTTTGGCGCGCCGCGGGTTTTCCTGCCGGAGTGGCACCTGCTGCTGTGGGCGATGCCTAACGACCCAGGCCTGCCGCAGATGCCGCGTCTGCTGGACCCGACCCATGTGCGCCGGCGCCTGGCCTGCGTCGGTCTGGCCGGTGCGGCGGATGCCGTGACCGTCGAACTGCTGCGCCACGTGCCGCACAGCCGCGCCACGCTGCGTTACCGCGTGCAGCCCGCGCACGGCGGCGCGCCCACCGTGGTCTACGCCAAGACCTTTGCGGACGACCGTGCCGCGGCGGTGGACGCGCGCTTTGGCCACTTCTGGAGGCTGGCCCAGGCCGATGCGCAGGCGCCGCTCGTGGCGCAACCGCTGGGCCACGATGCCGCCTGCCGCTGTGTGTGGCAGGCCGAGGCACAAGGGCAGCCGCTGTCCGCCGCATTGGGGTTGACGGTCGGCACCGAGGCCTGCGTCAAGTCGGCCGACACGGTCAATGCTTTCGATGCGGCTGAGTGGCTGGCACGGGCGGCGCGTGCCCTGGCACACGTCCACCGCGCCCCCCTGGCGCTGGCAGCTGGCGCACGCGCGCACGACCAGGCCTACTGGCTGGGCGAGCTCGACCGGCGTACACGCAAGCTATGCCGCGTCGATGCGGACTGGGGCGTCGCCGCGGCGGACATCACCCGCATCCTGGCGCGCCGCGTGCCCGCGGCACTGGCCGCCCCGGTCCACCTGATCCATGGCGACTGCCATGTCGACCAGTTGTGGACGCAGCGCGAGCGCATCGTGATGTTCGATCTGGACGAGTGCGTGCCGGGCGACCCGATGGAGGACCTGGCCGCCTGCGCGGTCAAGCTGGAGCAGGCCGGCGTGGCGGCGCCCGCGGTCCGCGCGTGGATCGACGCCTATGCCGCCTTTGCGCCGTCCGCCTTCGATCCCTCGCGGCTGGCCTGGCACCGCGCCGCGCAGAGCCTGCTGCAGGTCACGCGTGCTTTTGTCTACCAGCGCCCGGGCTGGCGCGAGGCGCTGCCGCAACGCCTGGCCGTGGCGCATGCGCTGGCCCGGGCCCTGGACCGTGGGGAGGCCCTCTGATGCACAAGCCGGCCTGGATGCACACGCCGCTGGGCACCTTGATCCTGGAGGCGCTGCGCGCCGAGCGCGGCGGCCTGCTGCTGGCCGCGGCCTGCCTGGCCGGCGTGGTGGCCATGGACCTGCTGGCGCCCTGGCCCTTGAAGATCGTCTTCGACCACGTGCTGCTGGGCCACCCGCTGCCCCCGGCGCTGTCCGCGCTGCAGCCGCTGCTGGACCTGGGCGCGTGGCCCGCGCTGATGGCCATGGCCGGGCTCATCGCGGCCATCGCGCTGGTCAGCGGCGCCTGCGCCTACCTGCAGCTCTACACCACCGCGAAGATCGGCTACGGCATCACCTACCGGCTGCGGGCGCGGCTGTTTGCGCACCTGCAGCGGCTGTCGCTGGCCTTCCACCGCAGCCAGCGCAGCGGCGAGCTGATGACCAAGGTCGCCAGCGACACCAACCAGCTTCGCGACATGTTCACCGACTGGGCGCTGGGCTTCGCGGCGCAGGCCACCAAGGTCGTGGCCATGCTGGGCGTGATGCTGTGGATGAACCCGCGGCTGGGCGCCGTGGTCGCCGCGAGCCTGTTGCCGCTGATGGCCGTCATCGCGTGGCTCAACCGCCGCGTGAAGGCCTCGGCGCGCGACCAGCGGCGTGTCGAGGGCCGCATGAGTTCGCGCCTGAACGAGGTGCTGTCGTCCATCGCGCTGATCCAGGCCTTCGGACGCGAGAGCCACGAAGAAGGGCGCTTCACGGCCGAGGTGCAGGAACACATGCGCAGCGGCATGCGTGCCACGCGCGCGTCTGGGGCCATCACCAAGGCCATCGCGGCGGTGACGGCGCTGGGCACGGCCGTCACCGTGCTGCTGGGCGCGCAGCAGGTGCTGGCCGGCCACCTGACGCCGGGCGAGCTGCTGATCTTCCTGTCCTACGTGACGCAGCTGTTCAAGCCAGTGCGCGAGATGGGCAAGCTCTCGGCCCGCTTCACGCGTGCGGCCGTCAGTGCCCAGCGTGTGGACCGCATCCTGTCCATCGCGCCGGAAATCGACGACGCGCCGGACGCCGTGGTGCTGCGCCAGCCGGCCGGTGAGATCGTCTTCGAGGATGTGGCCTTCGCCTATGCGGACGGCCGCCCGGTGCTGGACGGCGTCTCGCTGCGCATCCGCGCGGGCGAGCATGTGGGGCTGGTCGGTCCCTCGGGATCGGGCAAGTCGACGCTGATCAGCCTGCTGCTGCGGCTGGTGGAGCCCACGCGCGGCCGCATCCTGATCGACGGCATCGACATCCGGCACTGCACGCGCGACAGCCTGCGGCGGGCCATCGGCATCGTGCCGCAGGACAACGTGCTGTTTGCCGTCTCGGTGCGCGAGAACCTGGCCTATGGCGCGCCCCAGGCGTCGGCGCAAGCCATCGAGGCCGCCGCCCGGCAGGCGCGGGCACACGACTTCATCCAGGCCTTGCCGCAAGGCTACGACACCGAGCTCGACGAGCGCGGCGGCAATCTCTCCGGCGGCCAGCGGCAGCGCCTGTGCCTGGCACGCGCGCTGGTGAAGGACCCGGCCATCCTGGTGCTGGACGAACCCACCGCAGCGGTCGACGCCGACGCGGCACGGCATATGCATGCGGCCGTGGCGCAGGCCCAGCGCGGCCGCACGCTGGTCACGATCTCGCACGCTGCCCAGGACCTGGCCCACCTGGACCGCGTGCTCACGCTGGTCAACGGCCGGCTGGTGGGCGATCAGCCCGCGGCCGGCGCTTTGGATTCCGACGGGCATCCGCCCCTTGCCTTGGAGACGCGCCATGTGGTCTGACACCACCGTCGATCGAGCTGCAGCCGCGATGTCCGCGACGACTGCGCCGGTCGCACCCGCCGTGACGGGCGTGCCGCCACGGGACCGGCCTGCGCTGCTGTTCTATTGCCAGCACTCGCTGGGCATCGGCCACCTGACGCGCTCGTTTGCGCTCGCGCAGGCCTTGAGCGCGCGTTTTCGCGTGGTCTTCCTCAACGGCGGGCGGCTGCCGCCGGGGCTGCCGGTGCCGGCTGACGTGCAGATCGTCGATCTGCCGCCGCTGGGCATGGACGACGGTCACACGCTGGTCAGCCGCGGCGAGACGCAGGACGTGGCCGCGCTGCAGGCGCAGCGGCGCGAGCGCATCGCCGCGGCCGTGCAGCGCGAGCGGCCCGCGGTGCTGCTGGTGGAGCTGTTTCCCTTCGGGCGCAAGAAGTTCGCCAGCGAGATCTTGCCGATGATTCGGCTGGCACGCGGCCAGACCGGCGGTGCGGCGCGCGTGGTCTGCAGCCTGCGCGACATCCTGGTCAATGCGCGGCCCGATCAGCAGCGCCACGACGACCGGGCGCGCGGGCTGGCCGACCGCTATTTCGACGCCGTGCTGGTGCACGCCGACCCGGCGCTGGCGCAGCTGGAGGAGAGTTTTCGCCCCAGCCGGCCGATGCGCACGCCCGTGCATTACACGGGTTATGTGGTGCCGCAGCGCCAGCAGGCGGCTGCCGTGCCGCGCGGCGATCACCTGCTGGTCTCCGCCGGCGGCGGCATCGTCGGCGAGCCGCTGTTCCGCGCCGTGCTGGCCGCGCGGGTTCACCTGCAGGCGCAGGGCCTGCACCTGCCGTTGCGGCTGATCGCCGGGCCCTTCCTGCCGGAGACCGCCTGGCAGTCGCTGCGCGCACAGGTGCAAGGCCTGGCGGATGTGGAGCTGCTGCGCCAGGTGCCGGACATGGTCGACGAGATGCGCCGCGCGCGGGCCTCGCTGAGCCAGTGTGGCTACAACACGGCGCTGGACATCGTGGGCGCGGGCGTGCCGGCGCTCGTCGTGCCCTACGCCACGGCCACCGAAAACGAACAGGCCGCGCGTGCGCAGCGGCTGGCCGCGCGCGGCGCGCTGCAGTGGCTGGACCCCGCGCAGCTCACGCCCGAGCGCTTGAGCCAAGCCCTGTGTGGGCTGCTCGACTTCGAACCGCTGCCCAGCGCCCTGCGGCTGGACGGCGCGACCTGCACCACCGACGAACTGCTGCGCCTGACCCAGGAGAGCCCCCGATGAATGCCTCGATCGATCGATGCCTGCTGAGCCTGGACGACGCGCCAGACGCGGTGGACGTCTTCATCCGCGACGACGATGCCGGCTGGGCCGACACGCGCCTGTTTGCACTGATGGATGTGACTGCCGCGCACGGGGTGCCCATCGACCTGGCGGTGATCCCGCAGGCCATGGACGGCGCGCTGGCACGCGAGCTGCGCAGCCGGTACGACGCGGCGCCCGCGCTCGTCGGCCTGCACCAGCACGGCTTTTCGCATGCCAACCACGAGCCCGAAGGCCGGCCCTGCGAATTTGGCCCGGCACGTGCGCTGGCGCGGCAGCGGTCGGACCTGCGCCTGGGCCGCGAGCGCCTGCGCGGGCACCTGGGCGAGCGGCTGGATGCCATCTTCACGCCGCCCTGGAACCGCTGCGCCGAACAGACGCCGCTGCTGCTGCAGGAACTGGGCATCCAGGCGCTGTCGCGCTCGCGCGGCGCTGCAGTGCAGACGGTGCTGCCGGAGTTGCCGATCGCCATCGACTGGAGCCGCTGCGAGCGCGAGGCCCATGTGGCGGCCGCCATCGACCCGTCGGCCGCCGCGGGCGACCCGTGCCTGGCCATTGCCGAGGCCTTTGCCGCGCGGGTGCGCGCCGGCGGGCCGGTGGGTCTGATGCTGCACCACGCCGCGATGGACGCCGACAGCCTGTCGCGGCTGGACGCGCTGCTGCGCCGCGTGCGCCGGCATCCGCGGCTGCGCTGGCGCGCCATGCGCGACCTGCTGGGGCTGGCCGAGGCACGGCCGCTGCCGACCGATCAGCAGCTGGCGGCTTGATGGCAGCGGTCGACGTATCGCACGCGGCCGTGTGTGGCGTGGCGCCGCGGCAGATCGGTTGCACGCGCGGCGTGCCGCGTATGCGCACCCTGGCCTGCGCAGTGGCCTGCGCGCTGGCGGGCGGGGCTGCGCTGGCCCAGCCGCAATCGCCAGCCCGACAGGCGGGCGACGAGGCCCGCGGCACCGGCGCGCCTGCGCTGCCGGTGCTGCGGCCCGACGAGCGGCGCACGCCGCGGCCGCTCACGCTGGATCTGGGTGGCCGCAGCCTGCAGCTCGGCGGCAGCTACGAAGCCTCGATCGAAGGGCGCTTCGACTTCGAC
The DNA here is from genome assembly GCA_963205115.1 of Pseudomonadota bacterium. Lineage (GTDB taxonomy): Bacteria > Pseudomonadota > Gammaproteobacteria > Burkholderiales > Burkholderiaceae_C > Rubrivivax. The sequence goes on from CAUJHV010000045.1 coordinate 71,382, forward strand.
CTGGACGGCACACGGCAACGCCACCGCGATGTACAGGAACACGAGCTGAAGCTGCAGGCGCGGCTGGATCTGGGCGGGCGTGTCACGGCCTTCGCACAGGCCGTGGCGCTGGCCGACCGGCGCCTGGCCCGGCGCGACGGCAGCGTGCAGACACGCCAGTGGTGGGAGCGCGGTCAGGCCTGGCTGATGGCCGAAGGGTTGGCCGGCCAGCCCTTGTCGGTGCAGGTGGGCCGCGTGGCGCTGCTGGAGCGCCGCGCCTGGTGGTGGGACGAAGACCTGGACGCCGTGCGCATGGTCTACGCGCCCGCGGGCTGGCGCCTGGAAACCGGTCTGGCGCGCGAGCTGGGCCGCACGTCGACCGCGCGCCCGGGGCTCGATCCGCAGCAGCGCGGCATCACACGTTGGTATGGCCAGGGCGCTTGGACCTGGGCGCCGCGCCAGCGCGCCGAACTGTTCTGGCTGCGCGCGAACGACCGCTCGGGGATCGCGGCCCCGGGCACGGCAGTGGCCGACGGCGACGAAGACCCCGTCGACGCCCGGCTGGGCTGGCTGGGCCTGCGCGCCAGTGGCGAATGGCCGCTGGCGGGCGGCCACCGCGCGACCTACCGCGTGGACCTGGCCCGTGTGCAGGGCCGGCAGACCGGCACGGCCTTCACCCGCGATGCGCAGGGCGTGCAGGTGGCCGGCAGCAGCCTCACGCGGCGTGTGCGCGGCACGGCCATCGACCTGGGCGCTCAGTGGCTGATGCCGGGTTGGATGCGCCCGGCGCTGAGCCTCGCGTTGGCGCAGGGTTCGGGCGGGCCGGTGACCGACACGCTGGACCCGAACTTCCGCCAGACCGGCCTGCAGGAGAACAAGTCGCGCGTCAGTGGCGTCAAGCGCATGCGCTTCTACGGTGAACTGTTGGACCCCGAACTCTCGAACCTGCGCATCGCCAGTGCGGGCCTGGGCCTGCGCCTGCTGGACAACAGCTCCATCGAGCTGCTGTGGCACCACTACCGCCAGCTGCACGCCAGCCCGCAGCTGGCGGGTTCGCGGCTGAGCGTGGCCCCGACGGGCCTGTCGCGCGAGATCGGCCAGGCGGTCGACCTGTTCATCGCTCTGCGCGAATGGGAGCGGGTCGAGTGGACCCTGACGCTCTCGCGCTTCATGCCGGGTGCGGCCTTTGCACCGGCCACACGCGACCCGGCCACGGCCGTGGAGCTGGGGCTGAACCTGCAGTTCTGACCGTTGCCGCAGCGCGCACAAAAAGCGGCGCGAGCGACGTATCAAGAAGGCCCGTAGGCCCTCTGTCCCTCGACGCAGCAGCACAGAGGGGCAAGCGATGAAACTGACCGTGGTGGGCGCCGGCTATGTCGGCCTGGTGACGGGGGCCTGTTTTGCCGAGATGGGCAACGACGTGCTCTGCGTCGATCTGGACGAGACCAAGATCGCACGCCTGAAACGCGGCGAGCTGCCCATCCACGAGCCGGGGCTGCAGGACATCGTGCAGCGCAACGTGGCCGCGGAGCGGCTGCACTTCACCAGCGACCTGAAGGAAGGTGTGCGCTTTGGCACCATCCAGTTCATCGCCGTGGGCACGCCGCCCGACGAAGACGGCGCGGCCGACATGCAGCACGTGCTCGAAGCCGCGCGCAGCATCGGCCGGCACATGACCGACTACAAGCTGGTGGTCGACAAGAGCACCGTGCCGGTGGGCACGGCCAGTGCGGTCCACGAGACGCTGGCGCGCGAGCTGGCCGCGCGCGGGGTGCAGATTCCGTTCAGCGTGGTGTCGAACCCGGAGTTCCTGAAGGAGGGCGCCGCGGTCGAGGATTTCATGCGGCCCGACCGCATCGTCGTGGGCGCCGACGACGAACGCGCCGTGCACCTGATGCAGGCGCTCTACGGACCCTTCCAGCGGTCGCGCGACAAGCTGGTGATCATGGACATCCGCTCGGCCGAGCTGACGAAATACGCGGCCAACGCGATGCTGGCCACGCGCATCAGCTTCATGAACGAGATGGCCCTGCTGGCCGAGAAGCTGGGCGCGGACATCGAACAGGTGCGCCGCGGCATCGGCACCGACCCGCGTATCGGCCACCACTTCCTGTATGCCGGTTGCGGCTATGGCGGCTCGTGTTTTCCCAAGGATGTGAAGGCGCTGCTGCACAGCGCGCGCGGTGCCGGGCAGCCCATGCTGCTGCTGGACGCCGTGGAGCGTGCCAACGAGCGCCAGAAGCACGTGATCGTCGAACGCGTGGTGCAGCGTTTCGGCGAGGACCTGACGGGCCGACGCTTCGCGCTGTGGGGCCTGGCCTTCAAGCCCGACACCGACGACATGCGCGAGGCACCCAGCCGCGTGATCATCGAGGCTTTGCTGGCGCGTGGTGCGACGGTCAGCGCCTTCGACCCGGCGGCCATGACCGAGGCGCGGCGGCTCTTCGCCCGCCACGACGGTGTCCACTTCGCCGCCGCGCCGATGGACGCCTGCGAGGGCGCCGACGCGCTGATCGTGGTCACCGAGTGGAAGGCCTTCCGCGCGCCGGATTTCGATCGTTTGAGGCAGGTGATGCGCCAGCCGCTGGTCTTCGACGGCCGCAACCTCTTCGAGCCGGCGCTGATGCGTGCGCTGGGCTTCGAGCACGTGTCCATCGGCCGCCGTGACGCGGCGCAGCCCGGCATCGGCTGGCAGGACGCCCCGCAGGTCGCGACAAGGTTGGCCGCATGAGACGGGTGCTCGTCACCGGCGCGGCCGGCTTCATCGGCATGCACGTGGCCGCCGCGCTTCTGGCGCGCGGTGACCGCGTGACGGGCATCGACAACCTCAATGCCTACTACGACCCGGCGCTCAAGCGGGCACGCCTGGCGCAGTTGCTCGGCCGGCCGGGGTTCCGCTTCGAACACATCGATGTGGCCAGCGACGACGGCCTGGCCGAGATCGTGGCGGGCGAGCGCTTCGACGCCGTGGTGCATCTGGCGGCGCAGGCCGGCGTGCGGCATTCGGTCACCCATCCGCACAGCTATGCGCAGTCCAACCTGGTGGGCTTCCTGCAGGTGCTCGAGGCCTGCCGCCACGCCGGCACCGGCCACCTGGTCTATGCCAGCAGCTCCAGCGTCTACGGCGGCAACCGCCAGATGCCGTTTGCCGAAGGCGACCGCGTGGACCATCCCGTCAGCCTGTACGCCGCCACGAAGAAGGCCAACGAGTTGATGGCGCACAGCTACAGCCACCTCTACGGCCTGCCCACCAGCGGGCTGCGCTTCTTCACCGTCTACGGGCCCTGGGGCCGGCCGGACATGGCCTGCTACGGCTTCACCCGCAGCATCCTGGCCGGCGAGCCCATCCGCGTGTTCAACCACGGGCGCATGAGCCGCGACTTCACCTACATCGACGACATTGTCGCCGGTGTGCTGGCCGTGCTGGACGCGCCACCCGCACCGGGTGACGGGCCCACGGCGGCCCCGTACCGCGTGCTCAACATCGGCAGCCACGCGCCCGTGCCGCTGCTGGACTTCATCGGCTGCCTCGAACAGGCCCTGGGCCGCCGCGCGACGCTGGACCTGCAGCCCATGCAGCCCGGCGACGTGGAAGCCACCTTTGCCGACGTGCACGCGCTCGAGGCGCTGACCGGCGGCCCGCGCACGCCGATGCCGCTGGCCGAAGGTGTGCGGCGCTTCGTCGACTGGTACCGGGACTACCACGCCCCGGCGGGAACTCAGCCGCCCAGGATCAGCGCCGCCACCACCTGGCGGCCCTCGGAGGCCAGCACGTTGTAGGTGCGGCAGGCCGCGCCGGTGTCCATGGTCTCCATGCCGATGCCGTTGTCGATGAGCGAGCGGTAGAGCGCCGGTTTGACGAACTGCAGCCGCGTGCCGCTGCCGAAGATCACCAGTGCCGGTTTCAGCGCGAGGATGCGCTCGAAATGGGCGGGCGTGAGCGCGGCGGGATCGCTCACGTCCCAGGGCAGGACCTCGCCGTTCCAGGGCACCAGCACGCTGTGGTCGTGCGGCGAGCCGCTGACCCACAGGCGCTGCCCTTCGGTGCGGGAGATGGTGTTGACGCCGGTTGCGTCATCGGGCTGGAACTTCATGTGGTCAAATTCTAGTTTTGTGCGTCGCAACAGCGGCGCCGTGCGCGGCAATGGCCCCGCGCACAGCCCAGTCGGAGCCCCTCGTCTTGAAACCCATCGCCAAATCTTCCAAGCTCGCCAACGTCGGCTACGACATCCGTGGACCGGTGCTGGACAAGGCCCGGCAGATGGAAGAAGAGGGCCATCGCATCATCAAGCTGAATATCGGCAATGTCGCCGCGTTCGGCCTGATGCCGCCCGACGAGATCGTGCAGGACATGATCCACAACCTGCCCTCGCAGGTGGCCGCGGGCTACACCGACAGCAAGGGCCTGTTCGCGCCGCGCAAGGCCGTCATGCACTACGCGCAGGAAAAGCACGTGGCCGGCGTGACGGTGGACGACGTCTACCTGGGCAACGGCGCCTCCGAGCTCATCGCGATGTCGATGAACGCGCTGCTGGATTCGGGCGACGAGGTGCTGATTCCCTCGCCCGACTACCCGCTGCACACGGCCGTGGTCTCGCTGTCCGGCGGCACGCCGGTGCACTACCGCTGCGACGAAGAGTCTGGCTGGATGCCCGACCTGGATGACATCCGCGCCAAGGTCACGTCGCGCACCAAGGCCATCGTCGTCATCAACCCCAACAACCCCACCGGCGCGCTGTACCCGGTGCCGGTGCTGGAAGCCATCGTCGAGATCGCGCGGCAGCATCAGCTGATCGTCTTTGCCGACGAGATCTACGACAAGACGCTGTTTGACGGCCACACCCACACCAGCATCGCCTCCCTGGCCGACGACGTGCTCTTCGTCACCTTCAACGGCCTGAGCAAGAACTACCGCGCCTGCGGCTACCGCGCCGGCTGGATGGTGGTGTCCGGCGACAAGCGGCACGCCAAGGACTACATCGAGGGCCTGAACATGCTGGCCTCGATGCGCCTGTGCGCCAACACGCCGGGGCAGTTGGCCATCCAGACCGCGCTGGGCGGCTACCAGAGCATCAAGGACCTGGTCGCGCCAGGCGGGCGCCTGTGCAAGCAGCGCGACAAGGCCTATGAACTGCTGACACAGATCCCGGGCGTCAGCGTGGTCAAGCCCAAGGCCGCGCTGTACATGTTCCCGCGGCTGGACCCCAAGATGTACCCGATCGAGGACGACCAGCAGTTCGCCTACGAGTTGCTGGCCGATGAAAAGGTGCTGATCGTGCAGGGCACGGGCTTCAACTGGCCCACACCGGACCACTTCCGCCTGGTCTTCCTGCCCAACGTCGACGACCTGACCGAGGCCATCGGCCGCATCGACCGCTTCCTCGCCCATTACCGCAAGCGCCACCACACGGCTTGAAGGCACGTTCACCATGAAAACCATGAAACCCATCCAGGTCGGCTTGCTGGGCATCGGCACGGTCGGCAGCGGCACCTTTCAGGTCCTGCGCCGCAACCAGGAAGAGATCCGCCGGCGCGCCGGCCGCGGCATCGAGATCACGATGGTGGCCGACCTCGACGTCGAGCGCGCCAAGGGCATCGTCGGCGACCACGCCACGGTGGTGAACGACGCGCGTGCGGTCATTGCCAACCCGGCCATCGACATCGTCATCGAGCTGATCGGCGGCTACGGCATCGCCAAGACACTGGTGCTGGAAGCCATCGCCGCCGGCAAGCACGTGGTCACCGCCAACAAGGCGCTGCTGGCCGTGCACGGCACGGAAATCTTCGCCGCCGCCGCGGAAAAGGGCGTGGTCGTCGCCTTCGAGGCGGCCGTGGCCGGTGGCATCCCCATCATCAAGGCGCTGCGCGAAGGCCTGACGGCCAACCGCATCGAATGGATCGCCGGCATCATCAACGGCACGACCAATTTCATCCTCAGCGAGATGCGCAGCAAGGGGCTGGATTTCGCCGATGTGCTGAAGGAAGCGCAACGCCTGGGTTATGCCGAAGCCGACCCCACCTTCGACATCGAAGGCGTGGACGCCGGCCACAAGGCGACCATCATGAGTGCCATCGCCTTCGGCGTGCCGGTGCAGTTCGACAAGGCGCATGTCGAGGGCATCACCAAGCTCAGCGCGGTCGACATCAAGTACGCCGAGCAGCTGGGCTACCGCATCAAGCTGCTGGGCATCACCAAGCGGCGCGAGGCCGGCATCGAGCTGCGCGTGCACCCGACGCTGATTCCGACGAAGCGGCTGATCGCCAACGTCGAAGGCGCGATGAACGCCGTGGTGGTGCAGGGCGATGCCGTGGGCACGACGCTGTACTACGGCAAGGGCGCGGGCAGCGAGCCCACGGCCAGCGCCGTGGTGGCCGACCTGGTCGACATCACGCGGCTGCACACGGCCGATCCGCACCACCGCGTGCCGTATCTCGCTTTCCAGCCCGGCGAGATGAAGGACACGCCGATCCTGCCCATCGAGCAGGTCGTCACCGCCTTCTACCTGCGCCTGCGCGTGGCCGACGAGCCGGGCGTGCTGTCCAAGATCACCACCATCCTGGCCGACCAGGGCATCTCCATCGACGCGCTGCTGCAGCGCGAAAGCGCCGAAGGCGAACGCCAGACCGACGTCATCATCCTGACCCACGACACCGTGGAAGGGAAGATGCGTGAAGCGGTGGCGATGATGCAGTCGCTGAACACGGTGCTGGCGCCCATCGTGAGCATCCGCAAGGAAGAGCTGGCCTGAGGCGTGCGCGGTGCGCCCGGGCGGCTGGTAGGCCGCCGGGCGCCCGCCGTTCATGCGCCCGTGATGCGCCGGCTTTGCGCGGTCGTGCGCCGCATGTGCGTTGCCGACGTGGCTTCTTGCCCGCGCGCGGGCGGGCCGTGATGGCTCGGCCACAATAGCGGGCTCTGGAATTCTCGAGATGTCCGTGAAGTACCTCAGCACCCGTGGCGACCCCACCGAGCGCAGCTTCAGCGAGATCCTGCTCGAAGGCCTTGCGCCTGACGGCGGCCTGTATCTGCCCGCTCGCTACCCCTATATCGACGACGCCACGCTCACGCGCTGGCGCGGCCTGTCCTATGCGGACCTGGCCTTCGAGATCCTGTCGCTCTACATCGACGACATCCCGAAATCCGACCTCGTGCGCCTGGTGCGCAGCACCTACACCGAAGCCGTCTTCGGCAGCCCGCAGATCGTGCCGCTGCGCCCGCTGGAGGACGGCATCTTCATCCAGGCCCTGTCCAACGGCCCCACGCTGGCCTTCAAGGACATGGCGATGCAGCTGCTGGGCGCGCTGTTCGAATACGAACTCGGCCGGCGCGGGCAGAAGCTGAACATCCTGGGCGCGACCTCGGGTGACACCGGCAGCGCGGCCGAATACGCGATGCGCGGCAAGCGCGGGGTCAAGGTCTTCATGCTCTCGCCCTACGGCCGCATGAGCCCCTTCCAGCAGGCGCAGATGTTCAGCCTGCAGGACCCGAACATCCACAACATCAGCGTCGAAGGTGTCTTCGACGACTGCCAGGACATCGTCAAGGCGGTGTCCAACGACCTGGCCTTCAAACGCAAGTGGGCCATCGGTACCGTCAATTCGATCAACTGGGCGCGGCTGCTGGCGCAGGTCGTCTACTACTTCGCCGGCTACTTCCAGGCGACGAAGGCCAATTTCGAAACCGTGAGCTTCGCCGTGCCTTCGGGCAACTTTGGCAATGTCTGCGCCGGCCACGTCGCGCGCATGATGGGCCTGCGCATCGAGCAGCTGGTCGTGGCGACCAACGAAAACGACGTGCTCGACGAGTTCTTCCGCACCGGCACCTACCGCGTGCGCGGCAGCGCCGAGACCTTCGAGACCTCCAGCCCTTCGATGGACATCAGCAAGGCGAGCAACTTCGAGCGCTTTGTCTTCGATCTGGTGGGGCGCGATGGCGCACGCACCGCGGCGCTGTTTGGCGGCGGCATCGACCGCGACGGCGGTTTTACCGTCACGGCCGAAGAATCCGCACGCATCGCCGGCTTCGGTTTTGTCTCCGGCAAGAGCACGCACGCCGACCGCATCGACACGATCCGCGACGTCTGGGAGCGCCACCGCACGATGGTCGACACCCACACCGCCGATGGCGTCAAGGTGGCGCGGCAGTACGCCAAGCCCGGTACGCCGATGATCGTGCTGGAAACCGCCTTGCCGGCCAAGTTTGCCGAGACCATCCACGAAGCGCTGGGACGCGACCCCGTGCGTCCGGCCGGCCTGGAAGGCATCGAGGAGCTGCCCAAGCGTTTCACCGTGATGCCGGTGGACGTGGAGGGGGTCAAGCGCTACATCGAGACCCACGCCTGAACTTCCGATGAATGCACCACGCCCCTTGATGAGCCTGGACGAGGCGCTGGAGCGCCTGCTGTCGACCGCCACCGGGCAGCGCATCACCGACACCGAAACGGTGTCCACCTTCGAGGCCCTGGGCCGTGTGCTGGCCGAGGACGTGGCTTCCACGCTGGATGTGCCGCCGGCGGACAACACCTCGATGGACGGCTACGCGCTGCGTGCCGCCGATGTGCCCGCGGCCGGCACCGTGTTGCCGGTCTCCCAGCGCATCCCGGCGGGTGTGGTCGGCCAGCCGCTGCAAGCCGGCACCGCTGCGCGCATCTTCACCGGCGCGCAGGTGCCGCCGGGTGCGGACGCGGTCGTCATGCAGGAGCAGACCGCCGCGGCCGGTGAAGGCCAGGTGCGCATCGACACGGTTCCCACCAGCGGCCAGTGGATCCGCCGCCGCGGCGAGGACATCGCCACCGGCGCCACCGTGCTGCGCCACGGCGACCGCCTGACGGCGCAGGCCATGGGCCTGGCGGCGTCGGTCGGGCGTGCCACGCTGCGTGTGTGCCGCCGCCCGCGTGTGGCCGTGTTTTCCACCGGCGACGAATTGCTGATGCCCGGCCAGCCGCTGCGGCCCGGGGCGATCTACAACTCCAACCGCTACACGCTGCGCGGCCTGCTGGAAGGCGCCGGCGCCGCGGTCACCGACCTGGGCATCGTGCCCGACCGGCTCGACGCCACGCGCGCCGCACTGCGCGAGGCCGCTGCCGACAACGACCTGATCGTCACCAGCGGTGGTGTCTCGGTCGGCGAAGAAGACCACCTGCGCCCGGCGATGCTCGCCGAAGGGCGGCTGGACCTGTGGCAGATCGCGATGAAGCCCGGCAAGCCGCTGGCCTTCGGCGCCGTGCGCCGCGGGCCATCGGCGTCAGGGCAGGGCGCGGCAGCCGCCGAGGGCCGCGCAGAGGCGCTGTTCATCGGGCTGCCGGGCAACCCGGTGTCGAGCTGGGTGACCTGCCTGCTGGCCGTGATGCCCGTGCTGCGCGCGCTGCAGGGCATGCCGGCCGCCGCGCCGCGCGCGATTGCCGTGCGGGCCGATTTCGATTGGCCGCGGCCCGACCGCCGGCGGGAATTCCTGCGCGTGCGGTTCAACGAGCAGGGCGGCCTGGACCTGTTTGCCAACCAAAGTTCCGGCGTGCTGACGTCCGCCGCGTGGGCCGACGGGCTGGTCGACAACCCCAGCGGCCAGGTCATCGCGCGCGGCGACACCGTGCGCTTCCTGCCGCTGTCGGCGCTGCTGCATGCCTGAGGCACCGTGAGCCATCGCCGCACCCCCACTTGTTCCCGGCCTGTCCGTGCGGCGGGGCCGATGCGCGCCGTGGCTGAGCGCGCCCGCCGTTCCCCGAGGATCCCGTCGTGAGTTCTGTGTCCATCCAGGTGCGCTATTTCGCTTCGCTGCGCGAGGCCCTGGGCCCGGTCGAAGCCGTCGAGGTTTCGCCCGGCGCCACCGTCGGTGCGCTGCGCGATGCGCTGATCGCCCGCGGCGGGCGCCACGCCGAGGTGCTGGCCCGCGGGCGCGCCGTGCGCTGCTCGCTGAACCAGACCATGTGCCAGGACGACGCGACCTTGCCGCCCGGCGCCGAGGTCGCCTTCTTTCCGCCGGTGACGGGAGGCTGAACGTGAACGTCAGCCCGCAAGCGGACGCCGGGAAGCAGCCGCGCGTCTCCATCCAGACGGCCGATTTCGACCTGGCCGCCGAAGTCGACGCGCTGCACGCGGCTGACGGCGGCGTGGGCGCCATCGTCACCTTCACCGGCACCGTGCGCGACCGAAACGGCGCGCAGGGCGGCATCCGCGAACTCGAGCTCGAACACTACCCGGGCATGACCGAGCGTGCCATCGAGCACATGATCGACGAGGCGCTGACACGCTTCGACATCCGCGGTGCGCGCGTGGTGCACCGCGTGGGCCCGCTGCAGCCGCTGGACCGCGTCGTGATGGTCGCCGTCACCTCGGCGCACCGCGGCCAGGCCTTCCAGGCCTGCGAATTCCTGATGGACTACCTCAAGACGCAGGCGCCATTCTGGAAGAAGGAAACCACGCCCGAAGGTGCGCACTGGGTCGATGCCCGCGTGGCCGACGACCAGGCGCTGGCGCGCTGGGGCATCCAGGCCTCGAACGCCGGCTGAGCGCTTGTGGCGCACAGCGCCACGCCCCCGCGTGCGGCGGCATCGATCGGCCCATGGTGGCTACCCGCACGGACACGCCGCAGCACGCCACCGGCGCTGAGCGCCGCCGGTGCCTTGGCGCTCAAACCGCCAGCGTGCGCGTATCGATGTGGAAGACGCGGCCCGTGAGCCGTTCGACCTCGGCCTTCATGTGCGCGGTGCCGCCCGGGCCGTCGGAGCCGCCGCCGTCCCACAGCAGCACGCAGCGCACCTTGTCGATGCCCAGCGCCAGCGCGCTCTTCTGCAGCCACAGGTTGCAGCGCTCGTAGGGGCTGACGTCCTTGGGCGCCGGGCCCAGCGCCTCGGGCATCTCGCGCATCGGCTCGCTCAGTTTGGCCTGCACGGCGAAGAAGCGGTCGCGCCAGGCATGGCCGTTGGCCGATCGCACGACGGATTGGCGCAGGAAATCCGGCTCTTCGAACGGCAGCAGCACCTGGCAGCGCACGCCGCGGCGCTGGCAGGCTTCCAGGAACAGCAGGTCGCCGCCGGCCGCGGCCTGGCACAGCGCGACATCGGCCGGCCCCGCGTCCAGCTGCGCCAGCACGGCTTCGATGGCCGCCGCCGCTGCCGGCTCCATGGCCGGCGGAAAGCGCGGCGTCGGGCGGTCCGGCGCGTCCATCATGTGGCCGCTGAACAGCAGCACCTGCCGCGGCGGCGTGCGCTGGTCGGGGCGTTCGCGGTGATCGAGTTCGCTGCCGACCACATCCAGGGCTGCGCGCACCGCGTCCGGTCGGAAGTTCAGGTCGGCCAGCAGCTGGAGCTGGCTGCGCGTGGAGTCCAGCGAGAACCAGTCGAGGTCCTGCACGGCGCAGGCCCGCTTGTAGGCGCGCCGCACGAGCTCGGGCTCGCTGTCCAGCACCGCCAGGTCGGCCAGCGTGACCTTGGCCCAGTACATCGCGCTGCTCTTCTTTTCACTGTCGGCCGCAAAGCGCACGGCGCCGGCCATCAGCTGCGTATCGCGCTCGCGGGCCTCGGGCGTGCTGCGTTCGTCCTCCACCGCCAGGTGGCGCGCCAGCTGCATCAAGGTGACGGCGTTGATGCCGGAAAAATAGTGGCCCGGCGACTGCCGGAAGGCGGCACGGTAACTGTCGGCGGCGGCCAGCAGCAGCTCGCTGCCGTCCAGCGCGTCGCTGCGCATCTGGTCCACCGTGCGGCCGGCCTTGCGCCAGCGGTCCGTCCAGTCGCGCTTGCACACACGGCCCAGCAGGCTGCGGGTTTCGGTGTCTTCCGGGTGGCGCTCGAGGATCTGCTCGTAGTGCGCCCGGGCACGCGCCAGGCTCATGCCGCTGCCGGGCTTCAGCGACAGGCGCTCGATGCAGATGCCCTTTTCGCGCAGCGTATCGAGGCGGCCGGGCTCCACGTCCAGCGCGCGGTCCAGGTAGTCCAGGGCCAGCGTGTACTGGTCGGCCTTGCGCAGCGCCGCGCCCGCGGTGTGCCAGGCGTCGGCCCGCAGCGCGGTCACCGGCGCTTCTTCGGCCAGGACCAGCAGGTCGCCGATGCGGCCTTCCGACAGCGCCAGTTTCAGGCTGCGTTCCCAAGCGTCGTGCGTGGCCCAGAACGGCGCCGGCGGGTCGGCGCGGAAGCTGCGCCAGTCGGGCTCGCTCAGGCCGGGCATCAGGCTGTAGACCGGGCTGACCTTGCGCTCGGGCGCGGCATCCATGGTGGCGCGAATCGCCTCGGCCAGCGCGTGGCGGTCGGCCTCCAGCGTGGCCGGGTCGGGCAGGCCCCCGGCCAGGCCGTAGCGCAGCTTGCGGTCGGTGTAGATGTCGAAGGCCTTGGGCGACGCGCCGCCCGAAATCAGCACCACGCCACGCGCGCGCAGCGCGTGCCGCACGCCCAGCTCGTACCAGACGTTGGGGTTGTCGATGGTGAGGTCGGCCACGACCAGGTCCGCCATCAGCAGTTCTTCGAACATGTCGGTGCGGATGTCGCCGGCACGCTGCTCCTGGTCGGCCCGCCAGGCGCTCAGGCCCGCCTCTTCGATGGCCGGCGCGATCAATACCTTGTAGATGGTGTTGAAGTCGATCGGCGTGCCATCGGGTCCTTTTTTGTCGGACCCGAAAGGCATGGCCACGAAGGCGTGCGGGCGGATGCTCATGGCGCAAGCTCGTTGGGCATCACGTGCTGCGTTTCTTGGCCGCAGCATGCTGCGGCGTGGAGGGCTGGGCGGCAGACTTGCGCGGCGCGGCTTTCTTCGCCGCTGCGCTCTTGGGTGCGGCGGCGGCCTTCTTCGTCGCGGCCTTCTTCGGTGCGGCGGCGGCTTTCTTCGCAGGTGCCTTGGCCGTTGCCGCCGATTTCTTGGCGGCCGCCTTTTTCACCGGCGCTGCGGCTGGGGCGGTCTTTCTCGCAGGCGCATTTGGTGCGGCTGCCTTTGTCGCGGCGGCCTTGCCAGCCGCCGCCTTGCGCGCCGCGGGCTTGCGCGTCGCGGGCGTTGCCGGCGGCGTGTCGGCCGGTGCAGTCGTCTGCGGCTCGTCGCCCGACTCGACATACGCCTCGCGCAGCACGGCCGAGCGGGTCACCACGTCACGCATCGCCAGCGCTTCTTCAGCCGTGACACGGGGGTAGTCCGTCGGCTTGCCGCGGGCATCGAATCGCGCCACGCGGATCTCGCCGCGGTTCTTGCCCGCGGCGTGCGACACATGCACCCACTTGACCGTGGCGTTCTGCGCTTCGTAGATCAGCTGGTCGAAGGGCAGGCCGGCGCGGATGGCGGTCTGGAAGAGCTGCAGCGCCGACATCTTCGTGGCCTGCAGATCAGCGGCCTGGCCCAGGCTGTGCTGGCTGGTGGCCGAGCCGCCCACGCGTGCGTTCAGGGCCGGTCCGCGGTAGCCGGAGGTCACACGCAGCGCGCACTGCGCGGCTTCGCGCAGGGGGTCGAGAACATTCTTGGCCAGCGTGCGCAACTGTTCGATCTGGTCGGGCGACGGCTGGTTCGCAATGCCCTCGCGCTTGGCGGTATCGGAGTGCGTGAGCTCTTCGAGGCTGAAGAAGGCGGACAGATTCATGGGTTCTCCTGGGCTGTCGTGGCTTGTTGCAGCGTGTGGTGCGCTCGACCGCGTGGCGGCCATGGTGATGTAGCACAGAGGCCTGCGGCGAACAAGCAAATGCGGGCCGGTTCGTCGTGCAGGCGAGGGAGGCCGCTCGCGTGCGGCGTTGCTCGGACGCTCAGGCGCTCAGACGCTCAATCGGTATGGGGCTCGAAGGCCCGCAGCAGCGCACGCAAGGGCTCCTGCAGCGCGTTCGCGGAGCGCACGCCGAGCTCCCGCAGGCGATCGCGCTGGTAGGCATCGGCGGCCTCGAGCAGCGGCTCCACCTTGCGGCGGCCGGCGTCGGTGAGCACGACGGGTGCGCGGCGCGCGTCGGCGTTGTCGACGTCGCGTGTGACCCAGCCCTGGGCCTCCAGGCGTGCGAGGGCCTTGGTCAGCGTGGGTTGCTTGGCCAGCACCTCCAGCGCGAGCTGACCCACGGGCAGCGGCGGGCTGTCGGCCAACGTGGCCAGCACCCGCCACTCGAGCGAATTGAGCCCCGCTGCACGCACGACGGGCTCGAAGCCGCGCCACAGCGCGTGGCTGGCGCGGGCCAGCAGGTAAGGCAGGTGGCGGTGGACAAAACGTTCGTTCACTTCAAGGTCCCTGCAACGTCACCCGCACACAATCGGTCGCCAGGCCGAATGGCCGGACGACGCCGCCACCGTGGGTCCTGCGCGACTGTGCGCATCTTCGGGTCGCCCCGGCTGGTCGAATCGAATGAATTTTCATACATTGCAACTGCCATGGACATCCCGATCGACCCCAAAACCCTGCGACACACGCTGGGACGCTACGCGACCGGGGTGACCATCGTCACCTGCCGCGATGCCCACGGCGAGCCGGTCGGCCTGACCTGCAATTCCTTCGGCTCGCTGTCGCTGGACCCGCCGCTGGTGCTGTGGTCGCTGCGTTCGGCCAGCCCCAGCATGCCGGCCTTCCTGGCGGCCGGGCACTTTGCGGTGAACGTGCTGGCCGATGCGCAGGTGGAGTTGTCGCGCCGCTTCGCCTCGCCCGTGGCCGACAAGTTTGCCGAAGGCCAGTGGGCCGACGGCGCAGGCGGCGCACCGGTGCTGGCCGGTTGCGCGGCCGTCATCGAGTGCGCGCGTTTCGACGCACGCCCTGTCGGCGACCACTGGCTGTTCGTCGGGCGTGTGCTGTCGCTGCAGGAAGCGCCGCTGGCGCCGCTGGTCTTCCAGGCCGGCCACTACCACCTGCTGGGAGAAATCATTTGAACGCCTTGACGGGAGCCCGGCCATGACGCCCGTGCGCATCGAAGCCAAGTGGATCGACCTGTTCGCGCGGGTCTTCAAGCTCAACGGCGTGCAGCCCGGCGAGGTCTGCGCCGTGCTGTCCGAGACCCAGACGCGTCCCGATCTGCCGCAACTGGCCGAACTGGGCCTGCTGCAGCTGGGCGCGCGGCCCTTCCACCTGGTGCTGCCCGCTCGGCCGCTGAGCGCGCCAGTGCCCGTGCGCTCCACCGGCGCCAGCGACGCCATCGGCGGCCTGCAGCCCGTGGTGGCGGCACTGGCCGGCTGTGGCTTCATCGCCGATTGCACGGTCGAAGGCCTGCAGCACGCGGCGGAGCTGCCGGCCATCCTGAAGGGCGGCGCGCGGGTGCTGGCCGTGAGCCACGAACACCCGGAGACCCTGGAACGCACGGCCCCTCGCGCCGAGGATGAAGCGCCCGTGCGCGAGGCCATGCGCCGCCTGAAGGCCACCAAGGCCATGCGCGTGCACTCGGCCGCGGGCACGGACCTGCAGGTCTCGCTCGAAGGCGCGCGCGTGGGCGGCGTCTGGGGCTTCACGACGCGGCCCGGCTCGTTGTCGCACTGGCCGGCGGGCCTGGTGCTGGCCTTCCCGGCGGCCGGCGCGGTGCGCGGCCGTCTGGTGCTGGACCGCGGCGACGTGAACCTCACCTTCAAGCGCTACCTGCAGGACCGCGTGACATTGACCATAGAAGACGACCACGTCGTGTCGATCGATGGCGACAGCGTCGACGCCGACCTGATGCGTGGCTATTTCGAGGCCTGGGGCGACCGCTCGGCCTATGCCGTCTCGCACGTCGGCTGGGGCATGAACCGCGGCGCACGCTGGGACGCGATGACCTTTCACGACAAGGGCGATTTCAACGGCACGGAGCTGCGCGCCTTCGCGGGCAACTTCCTGTATTCCACCGGCGCCAACGAAGTGGCCGGACGGCACACGCTGGGCCACTTCGATCTGCCGATGCGCGGCTGCACGGTCACGCTGGACGGCACGCCCGTGGTCGACAACGGCCGGCTGCTTTGACGCACACGCAGGACACCCTGGACATGCTGGCACACGACATCTACGGCAGCGGGCCGCGCACGGTGGCGCTGCTGCACGGCGTGGGCGGCGGACGCCGCATCTGGAACGCCGATTGCGGCGGCACGGCGCAGACGCTGGCCGATGCCGGCTGGCGCGTGGTGGCCTTCGATCTGCCCGGCTACGGCGATTCGCCGCTGCCCGCCACGATGAGCACGGCCGTCATGGCCGCCGCGGTGGCCGATAGCCTGCGCGCGCTGGACGCCCGGCCCGCGGTCCTGCTGGGGCACAGCATGGGCGGCATGGTGGCGCAGGAACTGGCAGCCACCGACCCGGAAGCCGTGCAGGCGCTGATCCTGGCCTGCACGTCCCCGGCCTTCGGCAAGCCCGGCGGCGATTGGCAGCAGGGCTTCCTGCGCGACCGCCTGGCGCCGCTGGACGCGGGGCAGGGCATGGCCGCACTGGCGCAGCAGCTGGTGGCCGGCATGGTCTCGCCCCAGGCCACGCCGCAGGCCATCGCCCAGGGCGCTGGCGTGATGGCCCGCGTGCCCGAAGCCACCTACCGCGCGGCGCTGCAGGCCATCGTGAGCTTCGACCGCCGCGCCGCGCTGCCCGGCATCCGCGTGCCCACGCTGTGTCTGGCGGCCGAACACGACCGCACGGCGCCGCTGGCGGTGATGCAGCGCATGGCCGAGCACATTCCCGGCGCGCGAACGGCGCTGGTGCGCGGCGCGGGGCACCTGGCCAACATCGAACAGCCGGCGGCCTTCGCGTCGGCGGTCATCGCATTCCTGGACACGCTGGCGGCGCCCGACACGCCCGCGGCGCCCCGCTGAACACACCCTAGACGAGCACGAGGACACCCATGGCTTATGTGCCTTCCCACATCGCCGGCAATGCACGCTGGCTGACCGACAAGCAGCGTGAGCTGATCGAACGTGCCAGTGTGCTGGGCCGCGAAAAGTTCGCGCCTCGCGCCGCCAAATTCGACCGCGAGGCCGTCTTCCCCTTCGAGAACTACGCCGATCTGCGCGAGGCCGGGCTGCTCGGCGTGTGCGTGCCCGAGGCCTACGGTGGCCTGGGCTGCGACTTCGCCACCTACGTGATGATCGCCGCCGAGATCGGCCGGCACTGCGGCACGACAGCGCTGACCTGGAACATGCACGTCAGCTCGTCGATGTGGTCCGGCTTCATCGCCGATTCGCTGGAGATGACGCCCCAGCAGCGTGCCGACCACGAACGCTGCCGCGCCGTGCACTACGAGCGCATCGTGCAGCAGGGCAAGGTCTACGCGCAGTCCTTCTCCGAAGGCGGCAGCGCCGCGGCCGGCAAGGCGCCCTGGGGCACGGTGGCGCGCAAGGTCGACGGCGGCTACGTCGTCAACGGCAAGAAGATCTTCGCCTCGCTGGCGGGTGCCGCCGATGTCTACGGCGTGCTGTGCACGCTGGACGTGCCGGGCGCCACGCAGCGCGATTCGATGTACCTGTCGATCCCGGCCGATTCGCCCGGCATCCGCGTCTACGGCGACTGGGACCCGCTGGGCATGCGCGGCACGGTCTCGCGCAACCTGGAGTTCAAGGAGGTCTTCGTCGGCGACGAGGCGCGCATGATGCCCGAGGGCCTGTATTTCCAGGCCGCCGTGCGCTACCCGCACATGTTTGCCACGCTGTCGCCCACCTACATGGGCCTGGCGCAGGCGGCCTACGATTTCACCGTGCAGTACCTGCGCGGCGAGGTACCGGGCATGCCGCCGGTGATGCGCCGCATGTACCCGACCAAGCAGGTCGCCGTGGCCGAGATGCGCGTGAAGCTCGAGCAGACGCGCGCGCTGTTCCTGCAGAACGCGCGCGATGCGCAGGTCGACCCCGACCGCGACACGCGCATGCGCCTCTATGCCGCGCACTACACGATCATGGAGAACGCCAACGACCTGGCGCGTCTGGCCATCCGCACCTGCGGCGGGCAATCGATGCTGAAGTCGCTGCCGTTGGAACGCATCTACCGCGACTCGCGCTGCGGCGCGCTGATGCTGCCCTGGACGGCCGAGCTGTGCATCGACCGCCTGGGCCGCGAATGCCTGTACGAGCCGGGCGAGAAGGACGAGGTCATCGAATGACGCAGGCGCCCGCCGGCGGTCTGGATGCCGCCTGGCGCCGCCTGCGGGATACGGATCCCCAAGCGCTGGCCATCGACGGCGCCGAGCAGCGCCTGACACGCGCCGCGCTCGATGCACTCGTGGACGAGGAGGTGCACGCGCTGCGCGAGGCGGGCCTGGGCGCCACCGACATCGTCGCCTGGCTGGGCCTGAATACGCCACGCATGCTGGCCGCGCTGCTGGCCTGCGAGCGCGTCGGCGCGGTTTTCATGCCGCTGAACTGGCGGCTCGCCACCGACGAACTGCTGGCCTGCCTGCGCCACGCGGGTGCGGCTGCGCTGCGCGGCACGCCGGAAATGGCGCCGGCGCGCGCCGCACTCCAATCCGCCTGGCACGCGGCCGGCGGCCCGCAGCGCGGTACGGCGATGCCCGGCGACTTGATGCTGGTTTACACCTCGGGCACGACAGGCGAGCCCAAGGGCGCCATGCACACGCCGGCCGGCATGGCGGCGAATGCCCGTGCGGCCATCGCCGTCCAGCAGTTCGACGCCACGACCCGCACCTTGTGCGCGCTGCCGATGTTCCATGTCGGCGGCCTGTGCATCCAGCTGCTGCCCACCTTGCTGGCCGGCGGCGTGATTCGGATGCATGCCCGCTTCGAGCCCGGCGCCTGGCTCGCCGATGTCGCGGCCTGGTGTCCGACCACCAGCCTGCTGGTGCCGGCGACGATGCGCGCCATCATCGACCACCCGGCCTGGGCCCCGACCGATCTGTCCAGCCTGCGCTTCGTCAACAGCGGCTCGTCCATCGTCCCGGTCGCGCTGATCGAGGCCTTCCACGCGCACGGCGTGCCCATCGCGCAGGTCTACGGATCGACCGAGACCGGCCCGTTCTCGATCGCGCAGGCGCTGGATGAGACGCTGGACCACGTGGGCAGCACGGGCGTGCCCGCGCCCGGCGTGCAGGTGCGGCTGGTGGACGAGCAGGGCGCGGACGTCGCGCCCGGCGAAGTCGGCGAACTCTGGATCCGCGGCGACAACCTGATGCGCGGCTACCACCGCGCGCCGATGCACCCGTCCTTCGTCGATGGCTGGTTCCATTCCGGTGATCTCGGCCGTCAGACAGCCGATGGCCGCTACGAGGTGGTCGGCCGCAGCAAGGACATGATCATCTCGGGCGGCGAGAACATCTACCCGGCCGAGATCGAAAACCTCGTCATCGGCGTGCCGGGCATCGCCGAGTGCGCCGTGGTCGGTGTGCCGGATGCGCGCTGGGGCGAGACGCCGGTGCTGGTGCTGGTGACGCGGCCGGACCAGCCGGTGACCGAGGCGGACGTGCGCGCGGCCTACGAGCAACGCCTGGCGCGCTTCAAGCACCCGCGGCGGCTGGTGTTCATGGACACGCTGCCGAAGACGGCGCTGGGCAAGGTGCAGAAGCCTGCGCTGGTGCGCGTGCTGGTGGGGTCGCCGCAGGCGATGGACTGATCGCGCGTCGCGGCCCGCTCGCGGCAGCCGGGTCGTCGCGGCGCGATCACCGCTTCTCAGTTCAGCGTCGTGGGCGGCGTGCCGGTGGCGGTGGAGCCGGGCACGGGTGTCGGCGCCGCCGGCACCGACAGCCACTCCGAGGCACCCAGCGCCTGTTCCACCAGCCGCAGCAGCGCCGTGGCCAGATCGGCCGTCAGGTGCATTTCCAACCCGCGGCCGCCGGTCTCGCGGATCTTGATGTGGATGCCCTTGGGCTGCGCCACGGGCACGAGGTCGATGAGGTCCGGCAGCAGCGGCTCCGGCCCCAGCGGCTGGCTCACGGGCTGTGGATCGAAGGGCGACTTGAAATCGGCAGATGGCAGCGGACGCTGGCGGGCCGCGTCGACCAGCATCTCGCGCGCCGCGGGTGTCAAGGTGGGCTGCGCGGCCACGGTCTGCACGCTGGCCTGGCCGACCAGGTTCTGGTACGGCGTCCACAGCCGCAGCGTCAGGCGCCGGGTGAGCCACACCGCATAGATGTCGCCGGCGCGCGTGCGCAGCTTCCACAACAGGCGGTCGGCCCGCGCGTCGTAGCTCAGCTGCATCTGGTGGATGTCCATGCGGGCGATTCTAGGAAGCGCTGGGAATCGGGCGGGCAGCTGCTGAACAGGAAACGGCGGGCGAGGCTGGGATCAAGCCTCAGACCGGTTCGAGTTCGGCCACGCGCACGTTGTTCCGCCCCACGCGCTTGGCGCTGCGCATCGCGCGCTCGGCCGCGACGAGCAACGGCTCGCGCTCGGCGGCGTGCAGCGGGTAGCTCGCCAGTCCCACGGCGGCGCCGACTTCGCCCATGCGGCCGTCGCGCAGCAGGATGGGTTCGGACAGCCGCGCGACGATGTCGGCCGCCATGCGCTGCGCGCGGGTGGCGGTGGCCGACAGGCCGTCCAGCACCAGCAGCAGCTCGGCGTTGCCCAGGCGCGCGACGATGTCGGAGCTGCGCGTCATGGCACGGATGCGGTCGGCGCATTCCTTGAGCACGTGGTCGCCGGCGGCGAAGCCGAAGCGTTCGTTGACGGCCTTGAAGCCGTCGAGGTCGATGTGCACGACGCAGACTTCCTTGCTGCCGCTCGCGGCGCGCGCCAGGCACTGGTCGAGCGCCGTGTGTGCGGCCTCGCGGTTCTTCAGGCCGGTCAGCACGTCCTGGCCGGCGCGCTGCGCGGCCATGTCGAGGTCCTTCTTCATCGCCGTGATGTCGACGATCACGCATTCGACCAGCCCGCGGTCCGGCGCGGCGGCGTCCTGCACGCTGGGCGACACGACGCAGTGCACCCAGCGCGTGGTGCTGACGCGGGCATCGAGCTCGAGATCGGCCAGCGTGGTGCGCTGGTGCTCCAGCGCCTCCTGCACCAGCGAGCGGATGCGTGACGGGTCCAGGAAGGCGTGCTCGATGAAGCCGCCCTCGCGCCAGCGGCGTGTGTCGGCATCGGTGGCGCCCAGCAGGCGCAGCGTGGTGGCATTGCAGTTCAGCAGCCGCCCGCCGCCGTCGATCACGAAGGACCCGGCCTTGGCGAAGCCGAAGACACGGCGGTATTGCAGCTCGGTGGCTTCGAGATCCTGGCGCAGCTTGCGTTCGCGCTGCGCGCGCTCCTCGAAGCCGTCCAGCAGACCGTTGGCCGCCCGCGCGACGATGCCAAATTCGTCGCGGGCGTGCAGGCGGCTGATGGACACCCGTTGGTCCTGGCCCGGTGCGACGCGGCTCATCTGACGGGCCAGGCGGCGCAAGGGCTTGGCGACGAGCTGGAGGGCCAGGAAGGCCAGCAGCGCCCCGATGGCCAGTGCCGCACCGGCAATCCAGACGGCCGCGGTGTCCGCCTGCCTGCGGGCCTGGTTCACCAGCACTTGCTGGCGCGCGTGCACGACCAGGCGCCCCAGCGGTTCGGCCGCGGCGGTGGCGGCTTGCAACGGGCGTTCGGTGGTCGGCGGTACGCCGGCCGCGGGTGCTGCCACGCCGGCCGCGCGGGCCTCGGCGACGGCCTGCCCTTGGACGTCGACCACGAGCGCGCGTGCCAGGCTGGGATGCGAGGCGAGGTTCTGCAGCATCGCTTGCAGCTGCGCGGGATCCTTGGCTTGCAGGGCCGCGGCGATCGGCCGCTCCATCGCCGAGACCAGGTGCAAGGTGTCCTGGCGCCCGCGCTCCAGCGCCTGGCGATAGGCCGCGTCATGGCCGAACCAGACGGCGGGAATCGCCACCACCGCGGTGCTCAGCCACATCGCGCTCAGCAGCCTCGCCCGTGTGCTCGAGGGTTTCATGTGACGGTCTCCTGGTCGAGCCGCGGGCGTCCGCGTGAAGAATCGGGAAGGGCGGACCCACGCCTGGCGCCGGGCTGCGGGGTCGCGCAGGAATTGTCGGAACCGCCTGTGCCCGCTGATTCGCCGAACAAGTCGGCAATCCGCCCCCATGTAGGTCTGGCGCCCGGCGTGGGCGCGCGTAAGGTGGCGATGCAGGGGTGCGCGTACCCTGTGTCGCACGCACGTGGCCGGCGGCAGCCCGGCAGGCTGCGGGAACACCGACGCGATTGGAGTGCTCACACCAGCCGCGGCCGGCCCGCCTTGAATTGCGCCGCAATCACCCTACGTACGTTGGCAGATACGACCCTGCTGTCGAAAGAGGAAACCCATCATGCGTCTGGACAAGCTGACCACGGCCTTCGGCCAAGCCCTCAACGAGGCGAGCTCCATGGCCGTCGCGCGCGACAACCCTTACGTGGAGCCGGCCCACCTGCTGCTGGCCATGCTGCAACAGCCCGACGGCCCCAAGGCCCTGCTGGACCGTGCCGGCGCGAATACCGCGGCGCTGAAGACGGCGATGGAAACCGCCATCGCTGCGCTGCCGCAGGTGCAGGGCGGCGGCCAGACACAGGCCGGGCGCGAGCTGGTGTCGCTGCTGCAGGCGGCCGACAAGGAATCCGGCAAGCGTGGCGACCAGTTCATCGCCAGCGAGATGTTCCTGCTGGCCCTGGCCGATGCCAAGACCGATGTGGGCGGCGTCGTGCGCGGCCACGGGCTCACCCGCAAGGCGCTCGAAGCGGCCATCGAGGCCGTGCGCGGCGGGCAATCGGTCGATTCGGCCGAGTCCGAAGGCCAGCGCGAGGCACTGAAAAAATACACGCTCGACCTCACCGAGCGC
Source organism: Pseudomonadota bacterium (assembly GCA_963205115.1). GTDB lineage: Bacteria > Pseudomonadota > Gammaproteobacteria > Burkholderiales > Burkholderiaceae_C > Rubrivivax. The sequence continues at coordinate 93,962 of CAUJHV010000045.1, forward strand.
GCCCGCCTGGGCAAGCTCGACCCGGTGATCGGCCGCGACGACGAAATCCGCCGCGCCATCCAGGTGCTGCAGCGTCGCACCAAGAACAATCCCGTGCTGATCGGCGAACCCGGCGTGGGCAAGACCGCCATCGTCGAAGGCCTGGCGCAGCGCATCGTCTCGGGCGAAGTGCCGGAGACGCTGAAGGACAAGCGCGTGCTGGTGCTGGACATGGCCGGCCTGCTGGCCGGTGCCAAGTACCGCGGTGAATTCGAAGAACGCCTGAAGGCCGTGCTGAAGGAGGTCAGCCAGGACGAGGGCCGCATCATCCTGGTCATCGACGAACTGCACACCATGGTCGGCGCGGGCAAGGCCGAAGGTGCCATCGATGCCGGCAACATGCTCAAGCCCGCGCTGGCGCGTGGCGAGCTGCACTGCATCGGCGCGACCACGCTGGACGAATACCGCAAGTACGTCGAGAAGGACGCCGCGCTGGAGCGCCGCTTCCAGAAGGTGCTGGTCGACGAGCCCAGCGTGGAAGCCACGATCGCCATCCTGCGCGGCCTGCAGGAAAAGTACGAGGTGCACCACGGCGTGGAGATCACCGACCCGGCCATCGTGGCCGCGGCCGAGCTGAGCCACCGCTACATCACCGACCGCTTCCTGCCCGACAAGGCCATCGACCTGATCGACGAGGCCGCCGCGAAGATCAAGATCGAGATCGACTCCAAGCCCGAGGTCATGGACAAGCTGGATCGCCGCATGATCCAGCTGAAGATCGAGCGCGAGGCAATGAAGAAGGAACACGACGACGGCTCCATCCGTCGCTTGGGCCTCATCGACGAAGAGCTGACGAAGCTCCAGCGCGAGTACAACGACCTCGAAGAAATCTGGAAGTCCGAAAAGGCCGCGGCGCAGGGTTCGGCGCAGGTCAAGGAAGAGATCGACCGCATCCGCCACCAGATCGAGGAACTCAAGCGCAAGGGCAACTTCGACCAGGTGGCCGAGCTGCAATACGGCCGCCTGCCCGAGTTGGAGAAGAAGCTGCAGGCCGCGCAAGCCAAGGAGCAGGGCAAGACCAAGGGTGCCAAGGACGGCTCGTCCGCGCCCCAGTTGCTGCGCACCATGGTCGGTGCCGAAGAGATCGCCGAGGTGGTCTCGCGTGCGACCGGCATCCCGGTGAGCAAGCTCATGCAGGGCGAGCGCGACAAGCTGCTGCAGATGGAGACCAAGCTGCACGAGCGCGTGGTGGGCCAGGACGAGGCCATCACGGCCGTGGCCGACGCCATCCGCCGCAGCCGCGCGGGCCTGAGCGACCCGAACCGGCCGCTGGGCAGCTTCCTGTTCCTCGGCCCCACGGGCGTGGGCAAGACCGAGCTGTGCAAGGCGCTGGCCGGCTTCCTGTTCGACAGCGAAGAGCACATGGTGCGCATCGACATGAGCGAGTTCATGGAAAAGCACAGCGTCAGCCGCCTGATCGGCGCGCCGCCGGGATACGTGGGCTACGACGAAGGCGGCTACCTGACCGAAGCCGTGCGCCGCAAGCCGTACAGCGTGCTGCTGCTCGACGAGGTCGAGAAGGCGCACCCCGACGTCTTCAACGTGCTGCTGCAGGTGCTGGACGATGGCCGTCTGACCGATGGCCAGGGCCGCACCGTGGACTTCAAGAACTGCGTCATCGTCATGACCAGCAACCTGGGTTCGCAGCTCATCATGTCGATGGTCGGGCGCTCGTCCGAGGACATCAAGGCAGCGGTCTGGGCCGAGGTCAAGCAGCACTTCCGGCCGGAGTTCCTCAATCGCATCGACGAAACCGTGGTCTTCCACGCGCTGGACCAGAAGCACATCGAGCGCATCGCCAAGATCCAGCTCCAGGCCCTGGATGCGCGCCTGGTGAAGATGGACATGAAGCTGGACGTCAGCCCGTCCGCGCTGGCCGAATTGGCCAAGGTGGGTTTCGATCCGGTGTTCGGCGCACGGCCGCTGAAGCGCGCGATCCAGCAGCGCATCGAAAACCCGGTGGCCAAGCTGATCCTGCAGGGCCGGTTCGGCCCGAAGGACGTGATCCCGGTGGATGTCGAAGGCGGGGAATTCAGCTTCGGGCGCGTGGTGCACTGAAGCCGCCCGCGAGGGGCCGGCCGGCGCGGGGCACCAGGGCAGTGCCCCGATCCGGCCGGGTCCCTAGAATCGGCCCATGACATCCAAGAAAGCGACCGCCGCGCCGGTGGTCATCGTGGGAGCCGGGCTTGCGGGCCTGGCCGTGGCGCTGAACCTGGCCGATCGCATGCCCGTGATCGTGCTGGCCAAACGCCGGCTCGACGAAGCGGCCACGGCCTGGGCGCAGGGCGGCATCGTCGGCGTGCTGGGCTCGGACGACAGTGTCGAGTCCCATGTGCGCGACACGCAGGACGCCGGTGCCGGCATCGTGGACGAGCACACGGCACGCTTCATCGCCGAACGCAGCGCCGCTGCCATCGAGTGGCTGGTGTCGCGCGGCGTGCCGTTTTCCGCCGATCCCACGGGCCCGCTGGGCCTGCACCTCACGCGCGAAGGCGGCCACGCGGTGCGGCGCATCGCGCATGCGGCCGACGCCACTGGAAAGGCGATCCACGACGTGCTGCTGGATCTGGCGCGCCAGCACCCGAACATCTCGTTGCGCCAGCACTGGATGGCGGTCGATCTGATCACCGACCGGCACCTGAAGACCGAAGGCCCGGGGCGTTGCCACGGTGTCTATGCGCTGGACATGCAGTCGCGCCGCGTCGAAACCCTGCCGGCTTCCGCGGTCGTCCTGGCCACGGGCGGCGTGGGCAAGGTCTACCGCTACACCAGCAACCCCGACACGGCCACCGGCGACGGCATTGCGATGGCCTGGCGCGCGGGTTGCCGCGCGGCCAACATGGAATTCATCCAGTTCCATCCGACCTGCCTTTACCACCCGCAGGAGCGCAGTTTCCTCATCACCGAGGCACTGCGGGGCGAAGGCGCGCTGCTGAAGCTGCCGAACCTCGAAGGCGAGGCCGCGCGCTTCATGCCCGCGCACGACCCGCGCGCGGAACTGGCGCCGCGCGACATCGTCGCCCGCGCCATCGACTTCGAGATGAAAAAACACGGCGTCGACCACGTGTGGCTGGACGCCACGCACCTGGGCGAAGCCTTCCTGAAGGAACACTTCCCGACGATCCACGCACGCTGCATGCAGCTGGGCATCGACATCGCGCGCCAGCCGATCCCGGTGGTGCCGGCCGCGCACTACACCTGCGGCGGCGTGGTCACCGACCTGGACGGCCGCACCGATCTGCCGGGGCTGTTCGCGGTAGGCGAGACCACGTACACCGGCCTGCACGGCGCGAACCGGCTGGCGAGCAATTCGCTGCTGGAATGTGTGGTGCTGGGCAAGACCTGCGCAGACCGCATCATCGACCAGGCCCCTTCCGTCCTGCCGCGGCTGCCGGACTGGGACGAAAGCAAGGTCGAGGATGCCGACGAGCAGGTCGTCATCTCGCACAACTGGGACGAGCTGCGGCTGCTGATGTGGAACTACGTCGGCATCGTGCGCACGACGCGGCGGCTGGAGCGCGCGCTGCACCGCATCAAGCTGCTGCGCGCGGAGATCGAAGACTACTACGCCAACTTCCGCGTCACGCGCGACCTGCTGGAGCTGCGCAATCTGGTCGAGTGCGCCGAACTGATCGTGCGCTCGGCCCTGATGCGGCACGAGAGTCGCGGCCTGCATTTCAGCCGCGATTTCCCGCACACCCTCCCGGTGAGTTTCCCCACCGTGCTGACACGGCCGGCCCGCAGCGCGGCGCACCGCGCCGACGGGCATCTGGTTCGATAGAAGGTGAGGGGAGCGGCGCGGGCCGCTCAGGTCAGGGTCGCGAAGCCGGTGTGCTCGGCGACCTCGATGCGGCTGCGGCCGCGTTCCTTGGCGCGGTACAGCGCCTTGTCGGCGCGTCCGAGCAGGTGTTCGAGCCGGTCGCCGTGCAGCGGGTAGCTGGCCACGCCGGCTGAGAAGGTCACCGCGGGCAGCCGCTTGCGGCGGAATTCCACGCGCTCCTGGCCGAAGCTCTGCAGCATCCTTTCGATGGCGTCCAGCGCGTGCTCGCCGTCGAGATCGGGCATCACGACCACGAATTCTTCGCCGCCGTAGCGGCAGACGATGTCTTGCCGCCGCGCCGTCGCGCCCAGCACCTGTGCCAGCCGCTGCAGCATCACGTCGCCCGCGGCGTGTCCCTGGGTGTCGTTGAGCGCCTTGAAGTGGTCCAGGTCGATCAGCACCACGCTCAGCGGCTGGCGTTGCTGGCGCGCCAGCTCGAGCAGGCCCGGCGCCATCTCGAAGAGGTAGCGCCGGTTGTGCAGGCCGGTCAGCGGGTCGCGCAGCACCTGTTCGCGCAGCTTGGCCTGCAGCAGTTCGTTTTCCGCCACCTTGGCTTCCAGCGCGCGGTTCAGGTCGGCCAGGCGGCGGCGGTCGCTTTCGGCTTCCATCCGGCTGCGCTGCGCGTGCGCCAGCTCGCGCTCGACGCGGGCGTAGTCGTGTGCGGCCTGCAAGGCGCGGTTGCGCGCGCGCAGGCCGTGGTCGACGAGTTCTTCGTACAGCGCCTGCGCTTGGCGGTGCAGGGCCAGCGCGGCGGGGTAGTCGGCCAGCGCCTCGCTGGCGTCGGCCGCCGCGTGCATCAGCTTCATGCGGTGGTAGGGCAGTTCGCTGTCCTGGCGCGCGGTCAGCGTGCGGCGTGCCAGGTCGCGGGCCAGTGCAAATTCACCGCGGTGCATCAGGCAGCGGGCGCTCAGCCAGGCCCAGAAGGCCGTGCCGTCGACATGCGTGGCGTTGGCGTGCGAACCGCCTTCCAGCCAGGCCTCCGCGCGGTCGATGTCGCCGGCGGCATAGTGCGCCAGGGCCAGCGGAACCGCCACGGCGGCCAGCGCGCCGGGCAGCTGCAGTTCCGGGTGCTCCATCAGGAACCGCGCCATCTCGGTGGCCTCGGTCAGGCGACCGGCCGCGTGGTGGATGACGATCAACAAGGCCGCTGCCGTGGTGACCAGGCGCTTGGCGCCGCTCTGCCGCGCTGCGGTCAATGCTTTTTCGCTGTAGACGCGGGCGTCTTCCAGGTCGAACAGCTCCTGGTGCATGCCGCCCAGGTTGCACAGCGCCGTGGCGTGGGCCACGGCATTGCCGCTGTCTTCGGAGGCTTCCAGCGCCTCGTAGAAGTGGGTCAAGGCCCATTCGTGTTCGCCCAGCTGGCGGGCGGTGAGGGCGCGCGTGTGGTGCGCCACGAAGCGGTCCAGGGGTCTGTAGCCGGGATCCTCTTCGGCATCGATCGCCTCGTGGATCTCGCGCGCGCGTGCCGGATTGCCGGCTTCCAGCGCCAGCAGCGCCTCGAGCTCGTCGCACATCGCCTGCCCGCGCGTGGACGCGTGCTGCACGAACAGCAGCCGTGCCGGCTGCAAGGTGCCCTTGGCGGCCTGCAGCGCGCCCATGCGGCCGTCAGCCAGCGCCAGCAGCCAGAAGCCCCAGGCGGCATCTGCCGAGCCGGCGGCCACGTGGTCCAGGGCCTTGAGCGCCTCGTCGCGCGCATGTCCGGGGTCGAGAAAGCTCGACGCCCAGGCGCGCGTGAGCGGCCCGTTCGCTTCTTGGGCTTCCGTCATGCCGCGGGCCTCAGCGGCGCGCCCGCATGGCGGTGCGTGCCTGGATGAAGCCGAAGGCATATTCGACCGATTCGGAGACGGCCAGCTCGGAGTCGGCACGTTCGCGGTCGCTGAGGAAAAACGCAAAGTCCGCTTCGTGGCGGATGTAGCGCGGCGGCAGACGGTTCAGCGCCACGCAGGCGACGTCGATCAGCAGCTCCGGGCGATGGCTGACGCCCGGAAACTGCGGCGCCGTCTCGATGACGGCTCGAAAGACGGCCTGCTCATGGTGGTTCCGGATGGAGCTGAAGTCCAGAGGCATGGCGACGGGCTTGGCTTGGAGGGTCATGCCGCCATATCGGCCAGCCCCGCAAACCGCTTGAGTTGGCGCCAAAGCCCAATCTGCACGGGAGCCGACGCTCAATCTGGGTTATCGGCGCGCAGGCCCGCCGGCGCCTGCCCGGGTGCACCGGACGGGTGCAGCGCGCGTGCGATCCGTACCGCCGCGCGGGCGCCGCCGCCTGCGCGGACCCTCAGGGCCAGAAGACCAGCACCCAAGCGGCCACGCAGCCGATCAGGCTGAGCATCACGGCCGCGCTGCCCAGGTCCTTGGCGCGGCCGAGCAAGGCACGCTGCTCCAGCGACACCGCGTCGGCCAGCGCCTCCACGGCTGAGTTGAGCAATTCGACGATCAACACCAGCAGGATCGATCCCACCAGCACCACGCGCTGCCACGCGCCCGGCGCCAGCCACAGCGCCAGCACCAGCGCCGGCACGGCCAGGGCCAGCTCCTGGCGGAATGCCGCTTCGTGGCGATACGCCGCGCGAAAGCCGGCGACCGAATAGCCCGTGGCGCGCCAGATGCGCTGCAGGCCGGAGCGGCTCTTCATCGGATGGATGTCGTCGTCTGCCGATTCGGTGGGGTCGGTGGGGCGGCTCACGGGTGGGCTTTCGGTCTGCGCCTTCCGGTATTCGCCCTTGGGGCGGCCCGGCGGGCTCCTGGGATCTGCGGCGTGCGGCAGGAAAAGCCGGCATTGTCCGTCCACCGCGCGGTGCACCATCAGGCCCTGCCGGGCGGCCTTCAGGATGGCGTCGGCGGGCGGGGTCCGTGGCCATGGTCCAATTCGCGGATGCGTATGGCGCCTTCTTCTTCCGCGACCCGTTCCGATCTGTCCGAAGCCCGCGGACTGCGCCGCTGGCTGGCCTGGCGCCCGACGCTCAGCGTCGAGGCCGTCGCGCTGCTGGCCGCCCTGTACTGGGCCTTCACGGCCAATGTCGGCTTCGTGCGTGCGGCGCTGCGCGGGCGTGAGACGGGCGAGACCGGCACGTGGGTTTTTGCGGTCGTGCTGGTGCTGATGGTCGTGGCACTGCACACCTTCCTGCTGCTGCTGGTGGCGCAGCGCCGCACCGTCAAACCGCTGGTGGCGCTGCTGGCGGTGATCGCCGCGCTGGCAACCTATTACATGGGCGCCTTTGGCGTCTACATGGACCCCTCGATGCTGCGCAACGTCTTCCGCACCAACCCGGCGGAAGCGGGCGAACTGATCGGGCCGCCGATGCTGCTGCACCTGGCGCTGTTTGCGGGTCTGCCGATGCTCGTGTTGTGGCGCATCCACGTGAGCGACCGCCCGTGGCGCCGTGCGTGGTGGGTGCGGGCACTGTGGCTGGTCGGCAGCGTGCTGGCCCTGGTCGGGCTGCTGCTGAGCATCTTCCAGCCCTTTTCTTCGCTGATGCGCAACCACAAGGAGATGCGCTACCTGATCACGCCAGCCAATCTGCTGTGGTCCAGCAGCGTGGTGGCGGCCGACGAGTGGCGCGGCGCGGCCAAGCCCAAGGCCGCCATCGGGCTGGACGCCAAGCCCGGGCCTTCGTGGGCGCAGCGCCGCAAGCCGCTGGTGGTGGTGCTGGTGGTCGGCGAGACCGCACGTGCGGCGAACTGGGGCCTGTCGGGCTACGCGCGCCAGACCACGCCCGAACTGGCCAAGCTGCCGGTGGTGAATTTTCCGGATGTGTCGGCCTGCGGGACGAATACCGAAACCTCGCTGCCCTGCCTGTTCGCGCCGATCGGGCGGCGCGATTACAACGAGTCGCGCATCCGCGGCCAGGAAGGCCTGCTGCAGGTCGTGGCGCGTGCGGGCGTCGGCGTGAACTGGCGCGACAACCAGAGCGGCTGCAAGGGCGTCTGCGACGGCCTGCCCAGCGTGACCGTGACGCCGGCCATGGCCCCGGCCCTGTGCCCCGACGGCCGCTGCCTGGACGAAGCCCTGGTGCAGGACATGACCCAACGGCTGCAACAGGCCTCGGGGACGCAGCTGTGGGTGCTGCACATGATCGGCAGCCACGGGCCCTCGTACTACCGCCGGTATCCGCCGGCCTTTGCGCGATTCCAGCCCGCGTGCCGTTTCGACGACCTGCAGCGCTGCGGCGTGCCGGAGATCGTCAACGCCTACGACAACACCATCCTCTACACCGATCACGTGGTCGCCACGGCCGTGCGGGACCTGCTGGCGCAGCAGGACCGCGTGGATTCGGCGCTGCTGTACGTGTCCGACCACGGCGAGTCGCTGGGCGAACACGGTCTGTTCCTGCACGGCATGCCGATGGCCATCGCGCCGGCGGTCCAGACGAAGGTGCCGATGGTGATGTGGGGCAGCGCCGGACTGGAACAGGCCGTCGGCCTGCGCAGCGGCTGCCTGGCTGGCGAGTGGGCGCGCCGCGCCAAGGGCCCGGTCACGCACGACAACGTCTTCCACACGGTACTCGGCCTGCTCGACGTGCGCACGTCACTGTTCGAACCCGCGCTGGACCTCAGCGGCGCCTGCCGCTGATCTGCTGCCGAGAAAAACGACCCGATGAACCGAGACCGTTTGCCGTCGCGCGGATGGCTGCTGGCCCTGGTGGCCAGTCTGCTGTTGATCCTCGCCTGGGACTTGTCAGGCCTGGACTTGTGGCTGACGCGCTTCTTCGCCGATGCGCAGGGCTTCCGCTGGCGCGAATCCTGGGTGCCGCGGGTCCTGCTGCACGACTGGGCCCGCACGGCCGCGGTGCTGCTGCTGCCCGTGCTGCTGTGGGACGCTGTGCGCCCGCTGTGGCCCGGGCCTTCGCGGGCCGCGCGCGGCTACTGGCTGGCGGTGATCATCGGCAGCGCGCTGGCGATCTCGGCGCTCAAGCGCATGGCGCTCACCAGTTGTCCCTGGGACCTGGCGGAATTCGGCGGTGCCGCCCAATATGTGTCGCACTGGGCCTTCGGCGTGCGCGACGGTGGCGCGGGCCACTGCTTTCCGTCAGGACACGCGAGCACCGCGTTTGCGTTTCTCGGGCTGGTCATGCTGTGGGAACCCTATGCGCCGCGCGCCGCGCGCCGCATCCTGTGGGTGATCCTGGCTGTGGGGCTGGTCTTCGCCGGGTCGCAGCTGGTGCGCGGTGCGCACTACCTCAGCCACAGCCTGTGGACAGGCTGGATCTGCCTGGCGCTGGCCCTGCTGGCGCGCATCTGGGCGCCGCGGCCGGCCGGCTCGCCGGCGTCCGGCGTGACCCGCGGCTGAGGGCTGCGGGTCGCCCGCTGTTGCCTCTGTCGCCTCAGTCGCCTCAGTCGCGTGCGGTCGCGTGCGGCCGCGATGGGGCCTGCGTTCAGCCCAGCACGCGCATCGAGTAGTCGACCGCCCGCACATCCTTGGTGAGCTTGCCGATGGAGATGCGGTCGACGCCGGTCTCCGCGATGCTGCGCAGTTGTTCGAGGCTGACGCCACCTGAGGCTTCGAGCAGCGCACGCCCGGCGGTCAAGCCCACCGCGTCGCGCATCTGCGCGGTGTCGAAGTTGTCCAGCAGCACGCTGGCAGCGCCGGCATCCAGCGCCTCTTGCAGCTGCGCGAGCGATTCGACCTCGATCTGGATCTCCACGCCGGCATTCAGCGCCCGCGCCTGGTCGAGCACGGCGCGGATGCCGCCGGCTGCCGCGATGTGGTTTTCCTTGATCAGGATGCCGTGCCACAGCGCCAGGCGCTGGTTCTTGCCGCCGCCCACGCGCACGGCATATTTCTGCGCCTGGCGCAGGCCGGGCAAGGTCTTGCGGGTGTCCAGGATGGCGCAGCCGCGCGGGTTGGGTGACGCACCTTCGATGGCCTGCACGTGGCGCCGCGTGATGGTAGCCGTGCCGCTGAGCAGCTGCAGGAAATTCAGTGCCGGGCGTTCGGCAGACAGCAGCGAGCGGGCGTCGGACTGGATCTCGCAGACCGTGGAGCCGGCCGTCATGTCCGCGCCTTCGGTGTAGCGCCATTGCACCTGCGCGGCCGAATCGATGGCCTTGACGCAGCCGTCGAACCAGTCACGCCCGCACAGCACGGCGGCCTCGCGCACGATCACGCGGGCCTGCACACGCCGGCCCTTCTGCACCAGCTGGGCCGTCCAGTCGCCGCGGCCGATGTCCTCGTACAGCGCGTCGCGGATATTGCGGTCGCGGGCCTGCTCGAGGGTTTCGTTGTACGCAAAATTCATGTGGGCCAGGCTCACGCGGTTCCTATGTTCGGCACGAAGCCGCTGCGCGGCTGCGCGATGCTGCCGGGGTTGTTCTTGACAAAGTCGAGCATGCGTTCGATGCAGCCCAAGGCCTGGCTGCGCACGGGCTCGGCCACCTGGATCTCGCCGCTGCCGGTTTCCAGGCAGTCCACGACACCTTGCAGCGCATTCATCGCCATCCAGGGGCAGTGCGCGCAGCTCTTGCACGTGGCGCTGTTGCCCGCGGTGGGCGCTTCCAGCAAGGTCTTGCCGGGTGCCAGCTGGCGCATGCGGTGCAGGATGCCGTTGTCGGTGGCGACGATGTATTCCTTCGCCGTGCCGTCGACCACCGCCTTGAGCAGCTGCGAGGTCGAGCCCACGACGTGCGCCTGGCGCACGACACTCTCGGGCGATTCGGGGTGCACCAGTACCAGCGCGTCGGGGTGTTCCTTGCGCAGCAGGTCGAGTTCGATGCCCTTGAATTCGTCGTGCACGATGCACTCGCCCTGCCACATCAGCATGTCGGCGTGCGTCTGCTCCTGGATGTAGCGGCCCAGGTGGCGGTCGGGCGCCCAGAGGATCTTCTGCCCCTGGGCCTTGAGGTGTTCGACGATGGCCAGCGCGCAGGAGCTGGTGACCATCCAGTCGGCGCGCGCCTTCACCGCGGCGCTGGTGTTGGCGTAGACCACCACTTGGCGGTCGGGGTGCGCGTCGCAGAAGGCCGCAAACTGGTCGGGCGGGCAGCCCAGGTCCAGCGAGCAGGTGGCGTCCAGGTCCGGCATCAGCACGCGCTTTTCCGGGCTGAGGATCTTGGCGCTTTCGCCCATGAAACGCACGCCGGCCACGACCAGTGTCTGGGCCGCGTGCTCACGACCGAAGCGCGCCATCTCCAGCGAATCGGCCACGCAGCCGCCGGTGGCCAGCGCGAGGTCCTGCAGGTCGCCGTCGACGTAGTAGTGCGCCACCAGCACGGCATTGCGCGCCTGCAGCAGGTTCTTGGCGCGGGCGATGGCGGCTTCGCGCTCGTGGGGTTTCAGGCGTGGCGGGACCTTGGCCCAGGCGCGGGTGGTGCAGGTGGCGCCCGTGGCGTCCTGGCGCGTGTAGTCGTAGAGCTCGACGGTCATGCTCGTGCGCGGTTTCCTGAATGACCCGAGCATGGTAGCCGCTCGCCGGCTGCCCTACAGTCGGGCCCATGAATGCCATTGCGCCCACCGCGCCGCTGCGCGCCGACGCGTCCACCATCGGGGTGATCAGCCTCGCACACGGGGTGTCGCACTTCGGGCAGTTGATCGTGCCGCCGCTGTTCCCCTGGATCGGCGAGGCCTTTGGCCTGAGCTACACCGAGCTGGGCTTGCTGCTGACGGTGTTTTTTGTCGTCTCCTTCGCGGGGCAGGCCATCGCCGGTTTTGTCGTCGATCACCTGGGCGCCGAGAAGGTGCTGTACGGCGGGCTGGGCCTGATGACGCTGGCGCCGCTGGGCCTGGCGCTGAGCCCCAGCTACGGGCTGATGTTTGTCTTTATGGCGCTGGCGGGCCTGGGGAACTGCGTCTTCCACCCGGTGGACTTCTCCATCCTCAACGCGCGGGTCAGCCCGCCCCGCCTGGGCCATGCCTATGCGGCGCATGGCATCTCGGGCAATCTGGGCTGGGCATTGGCCCCGCTGTTCGTCGTGGGTATCACCACGGCCACGGGCTCCTGGCGCACGGCGCTGCTCGGCGTATCGGCCCTGTTTGCGCTGGTGCTGCTGCTGGTCTGGCTGCAACGCGCCCACTTGCACATCGAAAGGCCCGCGCGCAGCGGCGCCGCGTCGCAGACGGGCAGCGCGGGATTCGACTTCCTCAAGCTGCCGGCGGTCTGGGCCTGTTTTGGCTTCTTTGCGGTCTACGCGCTCGCCCTGGGCGGCGTGCAGGCCTTCGCGCCGCAGGCGGCCGGCAAGCTGCACGACCTGCCGGCTGCGCAGGTGGCGCTGTGCCTGTCGATCTACATGGTCGCCGCCGGTGCCGGCATGGTGCTGGGCGGCCACCTGGTACGCGACCCGCGGCGTTCGGTGCAGATCGCCGCCACCGGCTTTGGCGTCTCCGCCGTGCTGGCCTTGTTCATCGGCCTGGGCCACTGGGCGCCGCTGATGGTGCTGGTGCTTTTCGGGCTGATGGGCTTCGGCTCGGGCATCGCCGGTCCCTCGCGCGACCTGCTGGTCAAGCAGGCGACGCCGCCCGGCGCCACGGGCCGCGTCTACGGCGTGGTCTATTCCGGGCTGGACGTGGGCATGATGCTGGCGCCGCTGGGCTACGGCCTGCTGATGGACGCCGGGCGCTACCGCGAGGTCTGGCTGGGCGTGGCGACGCTGCTGGGCCTGCTGATCCTCACGGCGTTGAATGTGCGGCGCAGCGCGCGACCGCAAGCCATGGCGGCCGCCGGCTGATCAAAGAAGGGCCCGGTCAGACGCAGGCCCGGTAGCGCGCGCTGCAGGTGTCCAGCACCTCGCCGCCGTCGCGCTGCCACCAGTTTTCGCGCGAGAAGATCTCGACCTCGGCATAACCCTCGAAACCCGCGGCTTCGACCCAGCCGCGCATCTGGCGCAGGTCGATGACGCCGTCGCCCATCATGCCGCGGTCTTCCAGCAGGTCGCGGGTGGGCACGAGCCAGTCGCAGACGTGGAAGGCCAGCAGCCGGTCGCGCCCGGCGCGCGCGATCTGCGACTTCAGCTGCGGGTCCCACCACACGTGGTAGGCGTCCACCGCCACGCCCAGCGCGCCGCTGCGCGCGGGGTCCAGCTGGTCACACAGGTCCAGGGCCTGCGACAGCGTATTGACGCAGGCGCGGTCGGCTGCGTACATGGGGTGCAGCGGTTCGATGGCCAGTGGCATGCGCCGCTCGCGGGCGTCTTCCAGCAGCGCGGCAATGCCTTCGGCCACCTGTGCGCGCGCCGACGCGATGTCGCGGTGCGCCGGCTTGCCGGCCAGGGCCCCGGGCAGGCCGCCGACCACCAGCACCAGGCAGGGCGCGCCCAGCGTGCAGGCTTCGTCCAGCGCGCGGCGGTTGTCGTCGCGCACGGCCTGGCGCGAAGCGTCGTCCGTGTAGCTGAACATGCCCCCGCGGCAGTAGCCCGAGAGTTCCAGGCCGTGCTGGCGGATGCGCTGCGCCACGGCTTCCAGCCCCGCGGCCGCGACCTGGTCGCGCCAGGGCGCCACCGCGCGGATGCCGCGCGCGGCGCAGGCATCCAGGATGTCCAGCAGGCCCCAGTCCTGTCCGCGCTGGCGGCGGACGGTGGCCGTGTTGATCGACATCCAGCGGTGGTCGGTGGTGAAGTCGCGCAGGGTGGCAGGCATGGGCGTGGGCTCGCGTATCGAGGGTCAGGGCTGTGAGGCCCGCCGGCGCCCACAGGCGGCTGTCGCGGCGGGCTTCACAGGCTTTCAGTCGGGTGGCCGATCGGCTTCGCGTCGCATCTGGCGCACGATGGCCGCGTTGTCGAGATCGCCGTCACCGGCTTCGACGGCCGCGCGCAGCAGCGCCGCATGCGTCTGCGTCAGCGGCAGGCGGTGGATGCCGGCGCGTTCGGCGGCGGCCTGCATCAGGTCGAGATCCTTCAGGTGCTGGCGGATGCGCGACTGCGGCGAAAAATCGCCCGAGACCATGCGCGCGCCCTTGGCCAGCGCGGCGTCCGATCGCGCCGGCGTGGCCAGCACCAGATCCAGAAAGACCTGCGGCGGCAGGCCCAGGTGTTCGGCGAAGACCAGGCCTTCGGCCAGCACGGCGCGGTTCAGGCCCAGCACCAGGTTCGTCGCGAGCTTGGCGCGCGCGCCCATGCCCGGGCCGCCGACGTGCATGCGCCGCGTGGCCAGCGCGGCCAGCACGGGTGCCTGGCGGGCGAGGGCTTCGACGCCGCCGCCCACCAGCATCGTGGCCTGGCCGTCGGCGATCTGCTGGCTGGAGCCCGACAGCGGCGCCTCGATGAAGTCGATGCCGCGCGCGGCGAGACGCCCGGCCAGGGCCTGCAAGGCATCGGGTTCGCCGGTGGAGCAGTCGACGATGCCCGAGGGCCGTCCGCCGGCCAGCAGGCCTTCTGCGTCTTCTGTGCCTTCGACCACCGCCAGCACGCCCGCGGTGTCGTAGACGGCCAGCACGACGCAGCGGCTTTGGGCGCCCATGGCCGCCAGCGACGCCGCCAATTCCCCGCCGGCGGCGGCCCAATCGGCCATCGCCTGTGCGTCGCGATCGAAGCCGCACACCCGAAAACCCGCCTGCTGCAGCCGCGCGCCCAGCGCTCGGCCCACCAGCCCCAGGCCGACCAGCCCGACCGTATCGGTGACGGCGGTCATCGCGGCAGCGAGGCACCGCCGCAGATGGCGATGTCCTGTCCGGTGATGGCGGCGGCCGCGTCGGACAGCAAGAAGGCCACCAGCGATGCGACCTCGTCCGGGCGGATCAGGCGGCCGATGGGGGGAAGTCTTGGCGCGCTGTCGGCGCGAGCGGGGTCGATCAGCATGGGCGTGTCCGTGGCGGCCGGCGAGACCACGTTGACCGTGAGCCCCGCGCCCACCACTTCCGCCGCCCAGCTGCGCGCCAGCGAGACCAGCGCGGCCTTGCTGGCTGCATATTGGCTGCGACCGGCCAGCCCGCGCCAGATGCGGCTGGCCACAAAAACCGCGCGGCCGCGGCCGGCCTGCGCCATGGCCGGCAGCAGCGCATTGCCCAGGCGCGTGGTGGCGTCGACATGCAGGCGCCACATGGCCTCGCCGTCGTCGGGCGAGAGGCCGCCCAGCGGCGCGCTGCGCAGCACGCCGGCGGCCTGCACCCAGGCGTGCGGCGGTCCGCCGTCCAGCGCAGCGACCAGGGCCTGCGCCAAGTCCGGCGGTTGCATCAGGTCGACCGTCAGACCGGTGAAGCGTGCGTGCCTGATGGCCGCCGGCGCGCGGTCCAGGCCCAGCACCTGCCAGCCATCGGCCAACAGGCGCTCGGCCACGGCCCGGCCGATGCCGGAGCTGCTGCCGGTCACCAGCGCACGCGGCGCCTCGGGCGGGATCGCGTCAGCTGCCATGCCCGGCAGGTGTTGGTCGGCTGCAGACGGCGAATGGGCGCATCGGCCGCGGCGGGCGATGCGCTGACCGCTGTTCGCGCCAGAGGCGGCTCGTCGGGTTCATTCGACGCTGATCTTCTTGTCGGTGATGACCTTCTGCGACGCGGCCATGTCGTCGGCCTGGAACTTGGCAAATTCCGCCGGGCTGCCACCACCGGCCACCAGGCCGTCAGACTGCAGCTTCTCGGCCATGTCGGCGGCCAGGGCCTTGTTGACCGCGGCATTCAGGCGGTTGACGATCTCCGTCGAGGTCTTCGCCGGCGCCCACAGGCCATACCAGCTGGCGCAGGAGAAGCCGGGCACGGTTTCCGCCGCGGTGGGCACGTCCGCCAGGTTGGGCAGCCGCTTGGCGGAGGTGACGGCCACGACCTTCAGCTGGCCGGTCTTGTGGAACTGCACCGAGCCCAGCACGGGGTCGATGAAGCCGTCGATCTGCCCGCCCACCAGGTCCTGGAAGGCCGGCGCCGTGCCCTTGTACGGCACGATGCCCACGGAGATGCCGGTGGCCTGCTCCAGGCGCACGGTGCACAGGTGGCCGGCGGAGCCGATCGAGCCCACGGCGAAGTTCATCTGCCCCGGCTTGGCCTTGGCCGCGGCCACCAGCGCCGGCAGGTCGCTCACGCCGACCTCGTTGCCGATGGCGATGGACAGCGGCGCCTGCGCCACCAGGCTGATGGGCACGAAGTCCGTCTGCACCTTGTAGGGCACGGATTTCATGGTCATCGGTGCAGTGGTGAAGGTGCTGGCGTTGAACAGCAGCGTGTAGCCATCGGGGTTGGCCTTGGCCACGGCGTCGCCGCCGATCACGCCATTGCCGCCCGGCTTGTTTTCCACCACGAAGGTCTGGCCGAACTGCTCGCCCAGGCGCTGGGCCAGCATGCGGCCCACCTTGTCCAGCGTGCCGCCGGGCGGGAAGGGAATGACCACGCGCACGGTGCGCTCGGGCCAGCTCTGTGCGTGTGACAAAGCCGGCATCAGCAGCGCCGCCACGCTGGCGGCGAGGGTCAGGGTCTTGAGGTGTGTCATCGGGTCTCCTCTGTTGCGGTTCGGTTGCAGTGCGGTGGCGGGCGTCGGGCCCGCGCCTGGGTTCAGTCGATGCCGTGGACTGCCAGCAGCGCGCGCATGCGGTGCACCGCCAGGTCCGGTTGTTCGATCAGCCCGGCGGCATCGGCCAGGCGAAAGAGCTCAGCCAGGTGTGGCAGCGAGCGGGTGCTCTGCTGACCGCCGACCATCGCGAAATGGCTCTGGTGGCCGTTGATCCAGGCCATGAAGACCACGCCGGTCTTGTAGAAGCGCGTGGGCGCCTGGAAGATGTGGCGCGACAGCGGCACGGTGGGCGCCAGGATGCGGTGGAAGCCGTCGGTATCGCCGCGCCCCAGGGCCGACAGCGCGGCGCTGGCCGCTGGCGCGATGGCGTCGAAGATGCCCAGCAGCGCGTCGCTCTGGCGCTGGTTGCCGTGCGCGCCGACCCCGTCGCCGGCGATCAGCTCGGCGTAGTTGAAGTCGTCGCCGGTATACATGCGCACGCCCGGCGGCAGGCGGCGGCGCATCTGGATCTCGCGGTCCTTGTCCAGCAGCGAGATCTTGATGCCGTCGACCTTGCCGGCATGCGCCTGGATCACGCCCAGCGCGGTGTCCATGGCCGCGTCCACGTCGGCGCTGCCCCAGTAGCCGGCCAGCGCCGGGTCGAACATGTCGCCCAGCCAGTGCAGGATGACCGGCTCACGCGCCTGGCGCAGCACGTGGTCGTAAACCCGTTCGTAGTCGGCTGGGCTGCGCGCCACGCGGGCCAGGGCGCGGCTGGCCATGATGATCAGCCGGCCGCCCAGGGCTTCGATGGCGGCCATCTGCTCGTCGTAGGCGCGGATCACGTCGTCCACGCCGCGGGCCGCATCGGGTGCCAGCTGGTCCGTGCCGCAGCCGCTGGCCACGCGTGCGCCGGGCACGTCGCGCGCCGCGTCCAGCGAGCGGCGGATCAGGTCCAGCGAGGTCGTCCAGTCCAGGCCCATGCCACGCTGCGCGGTGTCCATGGCCTCGGCCACGCCCAGGCCCAGGCGCCACAGCCGCTGGCGGTAGGCGATGGTGCTGTCCCAGTCGATGGCGCACTGCAGCCAGGGGTCGATGGCGGCGCGTGCATCGGCCACCACGTGGGCGGCGGAATAGGCGATGCGCGGCAGCGTCTCGCCGGGTGCGGCGGGCGTGAAGCTGCCGGGCCCGCGCAGGGTGTAGGGCTCGAGTCGGCCGTCGTCGGTGGGCAGGGTGATCGTGGTCATCGCGGCCTCAGCTCGTCAAAGATGCAGCGCCGGCACGTCGATCCATCGGCGTTCCTTCCAGCTCTGCAACGCGGCCTCCACGAGCTGCACACCCTTGGCGCCTTCGGGCAGCGTCCAGCGGTAGGGCGCGTCTTCCACCACGTGGCGGATGAACGCCTCCCACTGGATCTTGAAGCCGTTGTCGTAGGCCATCGCGTCGGGCACGAGCTGCCACTGGTCGTGGAAGTCCATGCTCTGCTTGACGTCGGGGTTCCACACCGGGCGCGGCGTGTTGACGCGGCTTTGCGTGCGGCAGTCGGTCAGGCCGGCGACGGCCGATCCGTGCGTGCCGTCGACGTGGAAGGTCACCAGGTCGTCGCGGCGCACGCGGGTTGTCCAGCTGCTGTTGACCTGCGCGATGACCGGCTGGCCGTCCTTGCCCTTCAGCTGGAAGGTCGCGTAGCAGGCGTCGTCGGCCGTGGCCGTGTAGGGCTTGCCGGCTTCGTCCCAGCGCTGCGGGATGTGCGTGGCGCCCAGGCACGAGACCGATTGCACCTCGCCGAACAGGTTGTCCATGACATAGCGCCAGTGGCAAACCATGTCCAGGATGATGCCGCCGCCGTCTTCGCTGCGGTAGTTCCAGCTCGGGCGCTGGATGGGCTGCAGGTCGCCTTCGAAGACCCAGTAGCCGAACTCGATGCGCACGCTCAGGATGCGGCCGAAGAAGCCGGCGCGGTTGAGCATGTCCAGCTTGCGCAGGCCGGGCAGGAAGAGCTTGTCCTGCACGGCGCCGTGTTTCAGGCCCGAGGCCTGCGCCTGGCGGGAGATGTCCATGGCCTCGGCCAGCGTCGTGGCGATGGGCTTTTCGCAGTAGACGTGCTTGCCCGCGCGCAGCGCCTGGGCCAGCAGCGCGGGGCGCATCTGCGTGGTGCCGGCGTCGAAGAAGACGCTGTCGTCCTTGTTGGCCAGCGCGGCGTCGAGGTTGGTGCCCCAACGCGCGATGCCATGTGCACGGGCCAGCGCTTCGATCTTCTCGGCATTGCGGCCGATGAGGATGGGGTCGGGCATCACGCGGTCGCCGTTGGACAGCGTCACGCCGCCCTGGTTGCGGATGGCGACGATGGAGCGCACGAGGTGCTGGTTCAGGCCCATGCGGCCGGTCACGCCGTGCATGATGAGGCCGAGGCTGCGGGTGGCCATGAGCGGGTTCTCCTTCAGATGATGGGGGTCAGCGTGTCCCACGCCGGGTGGGCGGTGCTGGCGAAGCCGGGTGCATGCAGGCTGCGCAGGTCCAGCCGGCCCTCGCGCACGTCCAGGCAGGGGCCTTGCGGCGTGGCGCGGTACAGGCCCGGGTGTGCCTGCAGGAATGCTGAGGATTCAGCGTCGTTTGCCGTGCCGAAGCCGCGCACGTAGTGGTGGCCGTTGCGTTCGATGTGCGTGACGCCCAGGCTGGCGGCCAGCAGGCTGTCCTGCTGCACGGCCAGGCCCGCCTGGCAGGTGAGGTCCTCGCCAGAGAGCAGCAGCGCCGCGCCCGGCCGCGCCGCGATCAGCGCGGCATTGCGCAGCGAACGGTAGATGCCCTTGCAGGCCTTGCTCGAGACACCGCGGTAGCCCAGCGCCAGGGCCTCGTCGAAGGCCGTGTCGTGGTCGTCGGACTCGTCGATGATGACCGGCACGTCGATGCCGGCGGCGTGGATGGGCTGCGACAGCGTCAGGCTGCGCGGCAGCGGCTGTTCCAGTAGCAGCGTGCGGGCCAGCAGGCCCTGCAGCGACGGCTCGGCGCGCAGCGCGCGCCAGGTATCGGCCAGCGTTGCGATGTCCGGGAAGCTTTCGTTGCCGTCCAGCGTGACGCGGTAGTCGCCGGCATGGGCATCCAGCACGGCCGCGATGGCGCGCAGGCGGGGCAGGTCGCGCACCGCGCCGCCCGACAGCTTGAGCTTGAAATGGGTGAGCCCGCCGGCCGCGATGGCGTCCTGCAGCGTCGCGGGCAGGCCATCGGCCGGGTCCGTGCCAGCGTCGGCGGCCGTCAGCCGGTCGGCCAGGCCGACGGTGTGGCGCAGGATCACCGCATCCGGCGTGTGCCGCGGCAGTGCGCGGCTCCACGGGTCGCCCAGCACGCCGGCGCGCAGGCCTTCGCACCAGCCCAGGCCCATGGCGCGCAGCACGGCGTCGGCCACGGCCTTGTCGACCTGCGCCGGGCCGAATTGCGCGGCCAGGCGCGGCAGGCCGGCGGCCATCGCGATGCGCAAGGATTCTTCAGACGCCTGCAGCGACAGCGCGTGGGCGCTGGCCTGCGGTCCGGCATCCAGCGCCCGGTCGCGCGCCACGCGCAAGGCCAGGCGCAGCTGCTCGGCATTCTGTTCGTGCGTCAGTGCGGGCGATTTGTCGAACCACTTCGGCACCATCAGCTCGGCCGTGGCGCCGACCGCTCGCCGGCCGTCCACATCGACCTCGACACGCACAAAAGCCTGCGAGGCCTGCGTGACCGTGGCTGCGCCGAAGCGGAAGGGTAGCCGCAGCGTCACCGCGCGCTCGAAGAGCTGCACCTCGCGCACATGCACACGCGGCGCTGCGGACACCGAAGCCGCTGGCATCCCTGGTTGATGGCTCGAAGGGCTCATTCCAGCGCCTCCCAGGCGCCGCGTACATAGGCCGCGCTGGCGGCCGCGCAGGCCAGCGGTTCGGGGTGGTAATCGAAGGGCTCCAGCGCGATCCACCCGGCGTAATCGGTGTCGTGCAGCGCATGCAGCACAGGCACCACAGGCGTGTCGCCTTGGCCGGGGCCGCGGCGGTTGCGGTCGTTGAGCTGCACGTGCGCGATGTGGCCTTGCGCGAGGTGGCGCGCCAGCACGACGGCCGGCGGCTCGGCTTCGGTCTGCGCGGCTGAGCTGAGGTCGAACATCGTGCGCAGCGCCGGCGAGGCGATCGCATCGACGATGGCGCCGGCCTCGGCCAGCGTGTTGACCACCGGCGTCTCGGCGCGCGACAGTGGCTCGATGCAATACACCACGCCCGCCGCCGCAGCCGCGTGGGCCAGCGTGGACCATGCGTCGATGCTGCGCGCGCGGGCATCTTCCAGGCTCTGGCCGGGCTGCGGCGAGCGCTGCGCGGGCGAGCCGTGCACCAGCACGGGCGCGCCGCAGGCGGCGGCAAGGCCGATCAGCCGTTGCAGCAAGTCGAGTGTTCGAGCCCGGATGCCTGCGTCGGGTGTAGCGATCGACAGGCCTGCCGGCGCCACCAGCAGCCAGTGCAGGCTGCTGATCGACAGGCCCTCGCGCGCGGCGACCTCGCGCAGTTCGGTCGCACGCTGTTCGTCCAGATCGAAGGGATCGGCAGCCAGCGTGAACGGCGCCAGCTCCAGCCCATGGCAGCCGATGGCTGCGGCGGCTGCGCATTGCGCCTCGAAGGACAGGTGCCGCAGCACCTCGTTGCACAGCGACAGCTTCATGCCGGTGCAGCGCCGGCGCGCTTCTCGCGGTGCAGGCTCCACAGCTTCCAGCCCACCGAGGCGACGATCAGCGCCGCGAGTGCGCCGGAGATCGGGCGGGTGAAAAACGGCACCAGGCTGCCGTCCGACAGCACCAGCGCGCGCCGCAGGTTTTTCTCCAGCAGGTCACCCAGCACGATGCCCAGCACCAGCGGGGCCATCGGGTAGCCCCAGTGGCGCAAAACGAAGCCGCCGAAGCCGAAAGCCAGCATCACCCACACGTCGAACAGCCGGCCGCTGATGGCAAAGCTGCCCACCGCGCACAGCACGAAGATGACCGGCACGATCAGGTGCTGCGGCACACGCAGCACCTGCACCAGCAGCCGCGTGAGCGTCAGGCCGTAGATCAGGATGCCGATGGTCGCGAAGAGCATCATCGCCACGACCTCGTAGACGAACATCGGGTTCTCCACCATGATCAGCGGACCGGGCTTGACGCCGTGGATGATCATCGCGGCCATCAGCACCGCGGCGGGCGCCGAGCCCGGAATGGCCAGTGTCAGCACCGGAATGACGGCGCCCGGCACGCAGGCGTTGTCGCCGGTTTCTGCCGCCATCAGGCCCTCGATCGAGCCCTTGCCGAATTCTTCCGGCGTCTTGCTGGCGCGCTTGGCCGCGGCATAGGACGACCAGGCCGCTACGTCCTCGCCCACGCCAGGCACGATGCCCACGCCGGTGCCGATCAGGCCCGAGCGCAGGATGGTGCGCCAGTGCTGCGTGACATCGCGCAGCCGCGGAATGACGGTGTCGAAGGGGTTGATCTTCACGGGGTCCTGGCGCGTGCGCATGGCCGTGAGCAACTCGGCAAAACCGAAGGCGCCCACCAGCGCCGGCACCAGCTGGATGCCGCCGGCCAGGTCACGCACGCCGAAGGCAAAGCGCTCGTAGGCGTACTGCGGCTCCTGGCCGATGGTGGCCACCATCAGGCCGACCACACCCGCGATCCAACCCTTGAGCGGGTCGTCGCCGGTCAGCGTGCCGGCGATCAGCACGCCGAAGAGCGCGAGCCAGAAAAATTCGTAGGCGCCGAATTTCAACGCCAGGTTGCCCAGCACCGGTGTGAAGCCGGCCAGGAAGACCATGCCGATCAAGGTGCCCAGCACCGAGCCCGAGGTGGCGATGCCCATCGCACGCCCGGCCAGACCCTGGCGCGCCAGGGCATAACCGTCCAGACAACTGGCGGCCGAGGCCGGCGTGCCCGGGATGTTGAGCAGGATGGCCGAACGTGAGCCGCCGTAGATGGCGCCGACGTAGGTGCAGATCAGGATCAGCAGCGCCTGGTCCGGCGGCAGCTTGATGGTCAGCGTGGTCATCAAGGCCAGGCCCATGGTGGCCGTCAGGCCGGGCAGGGCACCGATGATCACGCCCACCAGCGAGGCCAGCAGGGCCAGGCTGATGACCATCGGCGACGAGAAGTGCGCGATGGCCTGGCCGAACAGGATGAGGCCTTCAAACATCGACGGGGGCTCGGGCTTGACGGCGGCTCAGGGCAACCGCACGAGGAAGATGCGCTCGAACACGAGCACCACGACGATGGCGCATCCCACGCCCAGCAGCAGCGCGGTGCGCGCCCGCGGCCAGCCGGGCGGCCGTTCGTCGAAAAGCCAGCAGAAGGCCGCCACGAAGACCGCCGTCAACGGCCCGAAGGGCAGCCGCCCCAGGGCCAGCGCGGCGTAGGCCAGGCTGAGCACCAGCATGCGCAGGATGCGCTGGTTCAGCAGCGGCTCGCGGCCAGCCTCGGCGGGTGCCTGGCGGCCGCGCCAGGCCAGCGCAGCGCCCAGCAGCAACAGCAACAGGCCGTAGATGCCCGGCACGAGGCCCGGCGCGGTGTAGAGCGACGCGCCCATGGACTCGAACCGGTCCATGCGCCACGCGCCGACCAGCATCGCCAGGCCCAGCGCCATCCAGGTGGTGCCGCCGGCCAGGTCGGTGCGGCTTGCGGGAGAAGTGGCCACCGCAGCGGACTTCCTGGCGCGTGCGCGGCGGGTTCAGGGCTTGGGAATGCCGACGGTATCCGGCGAGACCTTGGCCTTGCCGGCGGCTTGCTGGGTCCACGCGTAGGTCTGGATCGCCGGGAAGACGGCCGCCTGGGCGGCATCACCGGCCATCGGCGCAAACAGCGCGCCGCGGCCCTGGGCGTACTTGCGCAGCGCCTCGTTGCTGGCCATCTGCGCGCCCCACACGCGGTCCAGCGTGGCGGTCACTTCGGCGGGCACGCCGCGCGGCACGAACAGGCCGAAATAGTTGATCGGGTCCTTGAAGCCGCTGATGAACTGCGACAGCGGCGGCACGGTGCCGAAGCCTTCGATCTCCAGCGGCTTGTCGCCCACCACCGCCAGCGGGCGGATCTTCTTGGCGCGGATCATGTCGGTCTGCTCGGCCGCCAGCTGCGTGGTGACCTGCGTTTCGCCCGAAACGGTGGCCACCACGGCCGGGTTGCCGCCGTCGTAGGTGACGTGCTTGTAGCTGACGCCCGCCGCACGCGCGATGGCCTCGATGGCCGCATGGCCGCTGCTGTTGACGCCGGCCGTGGCCACGGGGATGGCGCCGGGTTTGGCCTTCATCGCGGCGAGCAGCTCCGCCATGGTCTTGTACGGCGTATCCGCATTCACGCCGACCACGGCGATGTGCGCGACGTTGAGGTACAGGTGCCAGTCCTTGACGCCCGTGTCCACCATGCCCAGCACGCGGTAGGTGCCCAGGTCCTTGGCGGCACCGGCCGTCCAGGTGTAGCCGTCCTTGGGCGCTTCCATCGCATTCTTGGTGCCCACCGAGCCTGATGCGCCGGGCTGGTTCAGGATGACGATCTTCTGGTTGAGTGCCTTTTCCAGCTCGGCCGCGGTGACGCGGGTGACCTGGTCGGTGCTGCCGCCGGCAGCCCAGGGCACGATGATGGTGATCGGCTTGCTGGGTTGCCATTGGGCATGGGCCGAGGCCGTGACGAGCAGGGCCAGCGCGGGCAGGGCGTGTCGCATGGGAAGTCTCCGTCGTTTATTCACCGTAACGGGAATTGTTTGACCCGAAACCAGCGATGTCAATCGTGGGCGCTCGGCGCATCCCTCAGGACATACCCGAGGATCACCTCGCAGATGTGCGACAGGCGCTCGGCGCGCGCGCGGGTGGACAGCAGGTTGCGCCCGAAGATCGCCGACAGCGTGTGGCTGTTGCCCAGGTAGAAATAGGCCAGGCTGGCGATCGAGATGTACAGCTGCATCGGGTCGACACCGCCGCGGAAGCTGCCGTCGCGGCGCCCGCGCTCGAGCACCTCGCCCAGCGCCGCGATTAGCGGGCTGTTGAGCACCCGCGCACGCTCGCTGCCTTCAAGGTGGCGGCCGCGGTGCAGGTTGGCGGTATTGAGCAGCGTCAGGAATTCCGGGTGCGCGAGGAAGTAGTCCCAGGTGAAGGTGGTCAGCACGCGCAGCGCCTCGGCCGGCGGCAGATCGCCCAGGCGGAGCTGGCGCTCGGCTTCGCGGATGCCGCGGTAGGCCTCCTCCAGCACGGCCTGGAAGAGCTTGTCCTTGTTTTCGAAGTAGTAGTAGATGAGCTTCTTGTCGACGGCTGCGCGCTCGGCGATGCGGTCCATGCGCGCGCCGCCCAGCCCGTGTTCGTGGAACTCGTCGCGCGCGGCCGTGAGGATGGCCTGCTGCGAGCGGTCGGCGTCGCGGCCGCGGGGTTCGGCGGGGGCCGTGGCTGTGGTGGCGGTGGCGGCTGGGCGTGGCATCGGCGAATGATTCACGGTTTGGTGAATTGATGCAAGTGGACCGTCCCCGGGGCGCCCCCGCGTCGCAGTCTCCCGGCTGCAACGGTGGGCGTCATGCGGCATGCCGGCCATGGCCCCGCAAGCCCGCTACAGTGAAGCCCATGCACACGACACCGACGGCCCCGCGACTGGCCGGCCACGCCCTCGTCGAGGCCCTGATCGCCCAGGGTGTCGACACCTGCTTCGGCGTGCCGGGCGAGAGCTTTCTGGCCGTGCTGGATGGCTTCCACGAATACCGCGAGCAGATCCGCTTCATCGCGGCCCGCCAGGATGGCGGCGCGGCTTTCATGGCCGAGGCGCAAGGCAAGCTCGATGGCCGTCCGGGCATCTGCTTCGTCACACGCGGGCCGGGCGCGGCGAATGCCAGCATCGGCATCCACAACGCCTTCCAGGACTCCACGCCGATGATCGTCTTCATCGGCCAGGTGGCCAGCGACCAGCGCGACCGCGAGGCCTTCCAGGAGGTCGACTACCGCCAGATGCTGGGCCCGGGCACGCTGGGGATGGCCAAGTGGGTGGCCGAGGTCGAGCGCGCCGACCGCCTGCCGGAATATGTGGCCCGCGCCTTCCACACGGCCATGCAGGGCCGCCCGGGGCCCGTTGTGCTGGTGCTGCC
Organism: Pseudomonadota bacterium; assembly: GCA_963205115.1. GTDB lineage: Bacteria > Pseudomonadota > Gammaproteobacteria > Burkholderiales > Burkholderiaceae_C > Rubrivivax. The sequence continues at coordinate 119,252 of CAUJHV010000045.1, forward strand.
CGAGGACATGCTGACCACGCCGATCACCACGCCGGTGCTGCCGCGCGTGAAGCCCGCGCAGGCCTGGCCCGCGCCCGGCGCCCTGCGCGATCTGCGTGCGCTGCTGATGCAGGCGAAGCAGCCCTTCGTGATCGCCGGCGGCAGCGGCTGGACGGGCGAATCGGTCGCCGCGCTGCAGCGTTTCGCCGAGAACTGGCACCTGCCGGTGGGCTGCGGTTTCCGCTTCCAGGACACCTTCGACAACCGCCACCCGCTGTATGCGGGCGACGTGGGCATCGGCATCAATCCCAAGCTGGCGCAGCGCATCCGCGACGCCGACCTGGTGCTGGCCATCGGCGTGCGCCTGGGCGAGATGACGACCTCGGGCTACACGCTGCTGGAGCCGCCGCGCCCGCGCCAGACGCTGGTGCACCTGCACGCCGGCGCCGAGGAACTGGGCCGCGTCTATGCGGCCGACCTGCTGCTGCAATGTTCGCTGGCCGGCGCCGGCAAGGCCCTGGAGACCCTGGCCGCACCGCCGCAAGTGCCCTGGGGCGAATGGGCCGATGCCGCGAATGCGGATTACCGCGCCAACCAGGTGGCCCCGGTGGTGGAACCGCTGGACATGGCCGAGGTCATGAAGACCGTGCAGCGCCTGTCTCCCGACGACACGATCTACGCCAACGGCGCCGGCAATTTCAGCGGCTGGCTGCACCGCTACGTGGCCTATCCCGGTCTGCAGCACCACGGCCGCACGCAACTGGCCTGCACCTCGGGTGCGATGGGCTACGGCGTGCCGGCAGCCGTGGCCGCGGCGCTGCTGCAACCCACGCGCACGGTGATCAACGTGGCCGGTGACGGCGACTTCCTGATGACGGGCCAGGAGCTCGCCACGGCCAAGGCCTATGGCGCGCAGCGGCTGATCGTCATCGTCGTCGACAACGGCACCTACGGCACCATCCGCATGCACCAGGAGCGCGAGTTTCCCGGGCGTGTCAGCGGCAGTGACCTGGCCAACCCGGACTTCGCCGCGCTGGCGCGTGCCTACGGCTGGGGCGCGTCACACGTGGCGCGCACGGCCGATTTCGAACCCGCCTTCCGTGCCGCGCTCGACAGCGGCCAGCCGCACCTCATCCACCTGACGCTGGACACCGACGTCATCACGTCCCGCACGACGCTGGGCGCGATCCGCGCGGCGGCGCTGCAGCGCCAGGCACGAACCTGAATCCTCCATCGACACCCGACACATCATGTCCGACAAACTTCCCGCCACCTGTGACCTCTGCGACCAGCACAAAGCCGACCGCAGCGGCCGATTCCGCGTGTTGCCGCCCGCCTTCAAGGCCTACGGCGGCCGCGGGCACTTCGGCGGCCCGGTGGTCACCGTCAAGTGCTTCGAGGACAACACCGTCGTGAAGGCGGCGCTGGAGTCCGCCGGCGAAGGCCGCGTGCTCGTGGTCGACGGTGGCGGCTCGCTGCGCCGGGCGCTGGTGGGCGGCAATATCGCGGCCGCGGCGGCGCGCAACGGCTGGGCCGGCGTGGTCATCGACGGCTGCGTCCGCGACCTGGCGGAGCTGAATGCCTGCGACGTGGGCATCCGCGCGCTGGGCCTGATGCCGCTGCCCACCGAACGCCGCGGCGAAGGCCAGCGCGACCTGCCGGTGCAGATCCAGGGCGTCACCGTGTCGCCCGGTGACTGGCTCTATGCCGACGACGACGGCATCGTCGTGATGCCCGAACGCGCGAGCTGAGCGGCGGCACGCGACGCATCGCACCTGGCCCGCGCCCACGCACCCTTCATCCGACATGCCTTCGAGTCGCCAACCTGCCCGCGAACTGTCCACCTGGACGGTGGTGCCCACCGGTGCGCAGGCCCAGGGCGTCGCGCGGCAGTGCCGGCGGCTGGTCACCAAGCGTGCGCTGCTGGCCGCGGGGGTGGCGATGGTGCCGATCCCGGGGCTGGACTGGCTCACCGACGTGGGCGTGCTGCTGAAGGTGCTGCCGGAGATCAACCAGGCTTTCGGGCTGACACCCGAGCAGGTGGAGCGGCTGGCGCCCGAACGCCGCATCGTCGTCTACAAGGCGCTGAGCGCCGCCGGCGGCATGCTGGTGGGCCGCGTCATCACGCAGCAGCTGGTGCTGTCGGTGCTCAAGACAGTCGGCATCCGGCTGACGACGCAACAGGCGGCCAAGTTTGTGCCCGTGGCCGGGCAGGCGGTATCTGCCGCGCTGACCTTCAGTGCGCTGAAGTACGTCTGCGACCTGCACATCCGGCAGTGCGTGGCCATCTGCGAGCAGCTGGATCTGCCGCCCTCGCGGCCGGCCGACGTGGTGGGCTGACGCCCGGCCTATTGGGCTGGCAGGGCGCGTTCCGGGTTTGACGCCGGCCGCCCGCCGCGCTCAGCCGCGCGCGGCGACCACGCCGGCGGCGTCGCATCTGCGCGCCGGGGGTGCCAGGCCCACGCTGGCCAGCAGGTCCCAGACGGCCGCTTGCAGTTGCGCTGCCCGCAACAGCTCGCCGAGTACCGCGCGCATCTCGTCCTGTCCGGGGTCAGAAATCCTCCATCCGCCAGGACGCAGCCTCACTAAAATATCTCAAACTACCCATTCCGGATTCACGACGATGTCTCGCTCCATTAGACCGGCGACGCCGGAAGATGCCCCGTTTCTGGCTGAAATGATTCAGGAATCAACGATGCCGATCGTGGGCCGCGGCTTGTTCGACGAAATCCTGGAGGATCTCGAAGTCGAACCGCTCACGTTCATTCAGGCCATGCTGTTGACTGGCGCGAGTAATTGGGGCCAGATCGAAAGCTTCCTGATGGTGGAGGAGGACGGCGAGCCGGCTGGTGCTTGCGCTGCCTTCTTGTCGTCCAACCCGGACTGCCGACCGATCACGCCGCAAGGGCTGGGTTTGGTGACATCACGCTTGGCGTGGTCCCAAGACCGAAGTCGAAACTTCTGGAAAAAATACGTGTCCCGGTACGGGATGTTTGGCGATCTGCCGCACTTGCGCCACCCTGCACCGTATGTTCTCGAATATACAGGCGTCAAATCCGAAAAGCGAGGGCAAGGCCTGCTCCATCTGCTGCTCGACGCTCATGCCCGTCGAGCGCGCGAAGCCGGCCACCGAGCCATGGCAGTATCTGCGGTCATCGGGAATGAGAGCGCCTTGCGGGGCTATACCAAATTTGGCTTCAGATTTGTTTCCCAATTGGGCCCCGAAAAGTTCGGGAACAAGCATCCGGGAATGAACCGGTTGATCATGGACTTGTGAATCGGGTCACAGCACCTCGTCCACATAGCGCTCGATCTTGGAGTTCCGCAGTGTCAGACGCAGGTTCGATACCATCAACGGTGCGCTGAGCGCGTCCCTTACCAATTCGGACAGACTATAAGAACCGTCGAGGGCGTAGCCGCGCATCCCGATCAAATCCAGCGCGCCGCGCACAATATCGTTGAGCAGGTCGGCACCAACCACCTTCAGTCGGGCACTGCGCGCCGAAAAGCTCATTCCCTTGACGATATCCTGCGAGCGACCCAACTTCTGATACTCGTTGATCGAATCCCGGATGATCGCATTCATCACGTAGTGCTTGTCGATCAACGCACTCATCCTGAATGCGACTATGGACGTGGCATCTGATTTTCCTTCTTTGGCCACAGCTCGTTTCAGTCTATCGATAGCCTGCCACGCGATGCCACTCCAAACCGTGGCCCAAAGAATATTTACCACGGGAGTCATCGTATCGCGCTGTATCTTGACAAATCCTTCCGAAAAGATTGCCTCAGGATCACAGCGTACGTTCAATTCATAGGCTCTGTTGACAATGCCGCGCAAGCCGGTGAGCTGCATCTCAGGGCCCTGCGTAAACTCGATATCCTTGGATTCCGCGGCGATCAGCACCTGCTTCGGCTTGCCTCCCGATCGCTTGTCCATCGCGGTAATCAGCACGGCACCGCACAGTTCAAAATAGGAAATTATTGGACAGTCTTTTTTCAGGAGTATCCTTCCGTCTGCGCTCGGAGCGATTTCGCAAACTGATCCAAATATGTCGCCACCCACACCCTTTTCAGACGTCGCGCTACCGATGAGCAGCTGATCGCGCACCATGCGCTTTTGCAAATCATCGAAGAAGGCGGATTGATTGTCATGCTGGACGATGCAATACGCCTGCGACATGTGCATGGCGTAGATGAGTGCGGCTGAAGCGGACACCCTGGCGATATTGAAGTTGATCTTGGCAATCGAATGAAGATCCAAACCGGGACCACCCATCGACGGCGGAACCACGACTGACATCAATCCTTCATTGCGAATGGCATCGAGAACAGCGTTCGTATAGGGTTTCTCGTTCCCCGAAACGTTCTCCACACTGATAAGTTTGCCCAGATTTCTGGAGGCCTCAATAAACTTTTCGAAAGATGGGTTCGCGTCAGGTTTCATTTCCAACTCCCTTATCAGATGCCAAAGGCGAGCGCCATCAAGCGGAATGAGTCGCCGAGACCTGAAACGCCACTGAAGGCAACCAGGCTGCCGCCCAGGAACACATAGCCCATGGTGAGGGCCCAACCGACAACTCGACCGGCAGCGGTGCGGAAGAATCGAATCTTGGCCTTCTGTGCGAACCGCCCCCAGAGGACGCACCCGGCTTGGCCGAGGCCATGCCAGAGTCCCCACGCCAGCCAATGCAGATTCGCGGCGTGCCACAACCCAACCAAGACGAATGTGAGCACCACTGACATATACGGATTGCGCGTGATGCCGATCAGTGGCATGTAAACATAAGCCCGGCACCAATTGGTCAATGACATATGCCAGCGACGCCAAAAGTCCAGGATGTTCGTGGCCAACAGCGGGTAATCGAAGTTCTCTCCGATTCTGATCCCGAACAGCAGCATCGCCCCGATAGCCATATCAGAATAGGCAGAGAACTCCAAGTAGGTGCTCAGAGTTGTCAGCGCCAGATAGCTCCATACCGCCAACGCACTGGCAGGTTCTGCCGAACCGTTGACGTAGGCAACCAAATCCGGTCCTGTGAAGCCCAATGCGGCCGCGTTGAGCTTTTCAACCAGAACCAGTTTCTTGATCAAGCCTTGTACGATGCGCGTCAAACCTTCCACGACGTCGCTGATCGCGAACGTTTGTGAACGCTTGGCCAAATAGTGGTCAAGACGCTCGATAGGTCCCGCTGTAAAGGTCGGGAACAAGAACAGCCACGACATGAAATCCAGGAAACTGTGCTCAGGCAGCGCCGCACGACCGCGTTCGAGTGCGTAGTGCATCAGCTTGAAACTGTAGTAGCTGATGCCGAGTGGGACGACGTACGCGCGGGGATCCCCCGCCCCATAACGACTCGTAAAGATGGCGGGAGCGTACTTGAACCATATCAAGTAGCACAGGACCATAAGAAAAAACCAGGTGTACCTGCGCGCGCGGGCCACCGGCTTTGGCAACCATGCAACGACGCCGCCTAGCCAACGCATCCGCCCTTCCGTCAGGGGTGAACAGCCAATATATACGGCAACCGCCAAAGCGATCATCATGCCCAGGGCCTGAGCAGCTTCAACCAGCAGAATCGCAATGCTGACCAGGGCGAGAATATTCGGTCGCCATTTCGGGCGAGATGCCCAGTAGATAGGTGGAAGCGCCAGAACGAAAATCCACCAGTTGACTGAATCTATTATGATTACACCATCAAGTCAGAATAGGCGATGCGTGCGCCGAGCGACCCCATTAGTCGGTTCCGCTGCAAAGAAGCAGTCGCTTTTAATATGAAATGGACGCACCCGCCGAATAATCATCGTCAACTGAGTCGCACCCTTTCTTTTGGTGCCATTCGATGTATTCCTGTAGATCGAATCAGAAGCCTTGGTAGATGAATGTCACGGGGCCACTTTCGAGCGTATTGAATCTGAGGCCTGCCATAGCCAGCAGAACGCCAAGGACGACGCCTTGAGCGACCTGTCCAAGGCGCCATAGCCAACCTCTTGCAGGTTTCGCAGTTTTATGAGACCGAGTCACGAACGACCTTTCCAACTTCCAATTGCCTGACACACTCCGCCAGCTTCCTTCGGGCCAGGCCTTGCGCTCCAGCGTCATTCAAATGAGCATGATCTGGATAAAAGCCTTCATCAGATGTGCCCGGAATATCAAGCTCACAGTAGGGACTGCCGAACGCTTTCGCGAGGCTGGCGACCCTCTTCTTATAGTTTACATATGATTCTCGATCTGATCGGCTCTCGAGTAAACTATCGCTGATCGGTGTTTCCACGAACATGACCACATTCCCGCGCGCCTTCAAGTTGCGCACGGTGTGTTCGAGTAATGCTTCAGCAAACCGATCCTCCGCCGTGCCTTCGCGCAGAATCTTCAACCATACGTCTCGCTTCACTTTGCGCCTCGCGGGAGTAGCGGTAAAGTCCGATAGATAGATGTCGTACTTTTGGTCGGTCTGATGACCTAGAAGTAGTCGTTGAAATATACCCGACCATGGTCGATTGGAGAGGAATAATCGGTTGTCCCAGGCAAAAATGCCTGTCAGTGAATCCGGCTCTCCACATATAGGAGCCTTCAAGCTGGCGGACCACTCGGAATGAATTCCCAGGCGGCGCAAATTGCACCATCTCACATACTCGCTACGGGGATGCCCGAACCGCGCAAACCCTACGGAAAGAACGACGATGCCGGGGTCTCGTGCCGTTGCGTGTTCCGCCAGCGCAGCCTCATCGTAGGGACCCTGCGCCGGCGTGGTGAAGAGATCCACACGCCAGTCGAGTTGAGTGACTTCTCTCAATGACTGCGCAAGCGCGCTTTCACTCACGAACGTGTGCGCCATGATGGAATTTCCAATGGCGTACATTTTCGGCGATTCGCTCGGCGTTCTGGTTCCCGTTGAAATCTGCAAGGCCTTGCGCGTAGCGAACATCTCTTGATCCCAGAGGGGACCTGGCAAATAAGCGCCGAGTGGGCCCGCAATGAACGACGGGGTCAAGACGACCAGTATCAATCCGACACTGAAGCCAGAAACGAGAAATGCCAGCGACAGTGAGAATATGGAAGGTGAAGTAAAACCACTCCAAAATGTCCGCCACGCTGCGAGACCAGTGTCGAGAAGACCTGCCAATTTGAGTCGCATCTAACCAGATATATTCAGATTACTTGAACAGGGTCTTGACGGCACGGTAGTCAGGCTTTCCATTCGGCGTCAAGGGAATCGCATCGATAACGATATAAAGACGCGGTTGCATGAAGTTCGACATGCAATCACGCGCATATGCTTTGAGCGTGCCCACCGCAGACTTGCTGTCGGATCCCTCCTTCAGGACTACCGCTGCAGCCACCATTTCGCCGATGATTTCATGATCCACCCCTACGATGGCGACGTCCTGGACAATCTTGTTGCCTCGGATCACGGCCTCAATTTCATCGGGACTCACTCGAACACCCATCGACTTGATCAGCCGATCACGGCGCCCCTTGATATAGAGCAATCCTTGTTCGTCCTTCCATCCCATGTCACCAGAGAATACAACCAGCGGCGCACTGACGCCCTCGTGGCGCCACAACGGATCGGGGCGCAGAACCGCGGCCGTCGATACGGGGTCTGCCCAATAGCCTAGAAAAACTCCCGTGCCGCGATGAACGATCTCTCCCAATTGCCCCGGCGGAGCCTCTTCGCCGTCGGGCCCCAGCACACTGATACTGACGCCCGGATACGCGAAACCTACAGATTCGGGGAATTTGCTCGCCAGGTGGGTTGGCAATCCAGCCCCACGGTACGTCTCCGTCATGCCGTAATTCAGCGATATTTCACAGTGTCCGAAGAGCTGGAGCAATTCCTGAAAAATCGCGGGTGATATTTTTCCCCCTGTATTCGTGACCAAGCGCAGCGAGCTGAGATCCGTGGTTCTGATGGGCGACAGCCCACGAATCAGCAATGCAAATATGGACGGCAGTCCCGCAAACACAGTCGGTCGGTGACGATCGATGGCTTCGCAAAGTGAAAACGGATTGCGGGCAACCGGAAGCACCTGGGTCAAACCCAGGAGGATGGTCGAAAGAAACTGGCCATAGCCATAGTCGAAGGACCACGGGATGGGGCACAGGATCCGATCGGTCTTCCGCAATTCCAGGGCCTCGGCAACCATCCGGCACCCGCGGACCAGATTGGAATGCGATTGAACGACTCCCTTGGGCATCCCGGTCGAACCGGAGGTAAAGAAAATGGAGGCCGGCTCATTGTCATGGATGACATTTCGCGGGGCGTCCGTATCGATCGGGAGCGCTTTCCAGTCTGGCAGTTCGATGACCGGCGGCCCTTCGCACTGACAGGCCCGCTGGAAGTTCTGCGACTCGACAATGGCCAGTGACGGCTTGATCAATCGGATCGCATGCTCGAAGTGTGTGGCCGGGGCTTCGTCATTGACCAGGGCAACGATGGCGCCGATTTGCCAGCAAGCCAGCATGGCAGCGGCCGCTTCCGCCGAATTGCCGACCCAGAGCAAGCAGCGATCGCCTGGGCCCAATCCCGACGTCGCCAATTGCCCGGCGGCGCGCAGCGCCAAGGTGTGCAGCTGACGAAAGGTGATGGCGCGCTCGCCGCAGACGATCGCGTCGCGTTCTGGCGCCTCGCGCACGACCGCCGCAAAACCGCGCCATAGCGCGCCACCGAGTTCGCGCGTCACGTTTGCGACCCATTTTCGGCTGCGGCACGATGCCGCCCCAAGGTCTCCCAATGGTTCAGCCTGCTTTCGGTTGCATCGACTTGGCTGTCCCCATCCAAGAGTACCTCGGCCGGCTCCGGATGACTGATGAACCGCGTCGGACTTGCCGTAATTCCGTATGCACCGGAACCTCCGACCGCCAGCAGGTTGCCGACGTGGACTTCCGGTAGTTCGATGTTGGTTGCCAAAATGTCTATCGTCGTGCAAAGCGGGCCGACCAGCAGGTATTTCTGCTTGGCACCCAGAGGATTCGAGAGGTTTTGTATGTGCCAGTTTCGACGGATCACAGTGCCCATCATGCCGCAGGCAGCCAGGTGATTGTTGAAGCCGGCATCGCACGCGCGTATCTGAACGCCGCGACTCTCCTTTGCGGCGACCACGCTGGTCACCAGCCACCCGGCGGGGCCGACAATCCAGCGCCCCATCTCGAGTATGCAGTTGGCATCGGCAAACCGTGGTTCGGACCTGAGCGAATCGACTGCCGGCATGATCCGTTCCGCCAGAGCATTCATATCTAACGGTGACTCACCATCCATGTATGGAATACCGAAACCAGAACCAAATATGAGTTTCTTGGGGTGAATATCGGCTCGATCGGAAGCCCTTTTGAACAGATCGATGAATATATTGAAGTTTTCAGCGATCGCATCGACATTCAAACTGTTTGTGCCGGAATAGATGTGGAACCCGATCAATTCGAGTCCCGGCAAGGCCCGGATGATGTCGATGGCTTCGCCGCACACCTCTTCGTCGATGCCAAATTGGCTTGGCTTTCCCGCCATATTCACGCCAAAGTGCCGCGGCACTCTGACCGGATTGAGCCGGATCAGAACGTTCTGCGTGACCCCCAACTCTTGCGCGACCGCACTCGCCAACCTCGCTTCTGGAACTGATTCGAGCACCAGTTCTCCGAGGCCGCAGGCAATGGCGCCGCGAATCTCTGAAACTCTCTTGGCAGGACCAGAAAATGTTAAGTTTCGAGGATCGAAGCCGGCCTTCAGGCCTCTTTCGACCTCGCCGAACGACGAGACATCGAGGGTTGTGACCAGTGGATTCAACGCTCTCAGGAGCTCGATATTCGGATTCGACTTGGCCGCGAAGCTGACGCCGAAGTTTCTGCCGAACAGACGGGTCAGTGTCCCGAATCTCTCGCGAATGATGTCCAGATCATAGACATAGGCGGGCGTGCCTACGGATTCCGCAGCCCTTCTGATGCGATTCATGCCGATTTGTGGATGATCGCCTTTCGTATCCGAATCCATAGAGGGTCAAACAGGGACCATTGCCACATATCGAAGAATTCTCGACATGCTGTCAAAGTTGTCCAGATTGACATCGGACGGCGAGATGGTGATGTCGGCCTCTGATTCGATGAAAGTCATCAGAGAAACCAGCGCAAAGCTGTCCACAATACCGCCGCTGAAAAGTGGCGTATCCTCGGTTATGTCGACAACGTCGACACCCAGTTCGTCTTCGAGAAACTGTTTCAATTGATCAAGCGAAAGCGGCATAACACATCCAATACGAATAAATTGATTAAAGTCGGCAAAGATCAGTGATTCATTTGGAAACAATCAGAAAGATCTTGTTTCAAAGTCGGGGCCTGGTTGCCCGCTGAGCAGCTATGGCAACAGCGCTCAAGCCACGCCCCCCCAGCGCGAGAGAACCCCCGAAAAGATGGTGAATCTCGAGCATTTGTTCACGCCGGGGCGAGCATAAACAGCCTGGGGGGCTACCCCTGCCCTTGAACATGGGATTTGTACCCCCGAGCTTCGGGGTAGCTTTGGGGCCCGGACATATCCGAACCCGAAGGCAATGACCCGCTTGTTTCACCGCGGTTGAGTTTTGCGGTTTCGGTGAGTTCTTTGCGGTGTTCCGGCGGTTTGCGAAGTCAGGTTCATCACCCCGAGGCGCGGGATGTGGCCCTGGCTGTCCGACTCCAGCCGCGCGTTCACGGGCCGCTCGTGCGGCCAACGCTGCGCGGCGTAGCTGAACACGACTACCAGCCGCTGCGGTGTGCCCCTGCGCTTACACTGCGCGTGAAATGTCCATGGTGATGCGCTGCCAGCCACCGGTGACGCGCCCAGCCGCGACACCAGGTTCCAAACATGGTGTCCAGGCACGGATGGCTGTCAACCGGCCCTGGGGCGCAGCCCCTGTCGGGCACCCGACGCAGCCTCTGGGCGCCGCTACGAGGTCACGCCTGGCCGCTGGGCTCGGTCGTTTCGGGGCCTCACAGGCCCGGCGGCTACAATCCGCCGCTTCAGTCGGGGTGTAGCGCAGCCTGGTAGCGCAACTGCTTTGGGAGCAGTGGGTCGGATGTTCGAATCATCTCACCCCGACCACCTCACACGATCGATCGGCCGTCCATCGCCGCGCGATCACGGCCCGCGACGCGCGGCCGGCACCGAACGGGCGCCGCGCCCGATCTGCCCGTAGCTCAACTGGATAGAGCAGCTGCCTTCTAAGCAGCAGGTCGGGGGTTCGAGTCCCTCCGGGCAGGCCAACCCGGCATCCACGTGCCCGCCGATGCTGCCCTGCGTCGCGTACGGCAATCGCCCAGGCGAATGTGTCGATCAGGCCCTCGGCCAGCGGAAGGCGGGCGGCTGCTTGTCGAGGAATGCGCGCAAGGCCTGCTGCGTGTAGCCGCTGCCGAAGCACAGGGCCTGCGCATTGGCCTCGCGGTCGAGCAGGGTCGCCAGTTCGCCGGGTTCGATCATCGTGCGCTTGATGATGCTCGTCGCCAGCGGCGACGCCGAGCCGAAGCTCTCGGCCATCGCCAGCGCGCGCGCCAGCAGCTGATCGCTTTCGTGCACTTCCATCACCATGCCCAGCTCGCGGGCCTCCTGCGCGCCGACCTCTCGCGCCGACAACATCAATTCCTTTGCGCGCTGCGCCCCCACCGCGCGCGGCAGCGTGTAGAAGATGCCGCAGTCGGGCACCAGCCCCAGCCGCATGAAGGACAGGCAAAAGCGTGCGCGCGGCGACGCCAGCACGATGTCCGCCGCCAGCGCCAGGCCGAAGCCCGCGCCGAAGGCCGCGCCGTCCACTGCCGCGATGACCGGTTTGTCCAGCGTGATCAGCTCGGCGATCCACTGCTGGATCGCGTGCATGCGCTGGCGCCACTCCGCACCTTCGCGGGGCGACTCGGACATGCCGCGGATGTCGCCGCCGGCACAGAAGTGGCCGTTGGCGCCGGCGATCACGAGCACGCGGATTTCCGGATCGGTGCGCACGGTGCTGATCGCTCGCGCCAGCCCTTCGCGCACCTCGGTGGTGAAGGCGTTGCGCGTCGCGGGGCTGTCGATGCTCACCAGGGCGGTGGCGCCGTGGCGTTCGAAACGGACACTCATGCGGTGTGCTCCTGTGGCTGTGGTTCGGGCGGCGGCGGGCGGCAGCTGTCGAAGGGACTTCCCTTGCGCAGGGCCCGCAAGCGTGCCGTGCGCCTGACGATCGGCGGATGGTCTGGCCGGTGGTCGAACCCGACGATACCCGTGTCGCGACTGGCCCCTTCAGGATCGCGCAGCCGGGTGAACGACAATGGTCAGATGAATTCCCTGCTGAACGCTTCGCTGTACGAGTGCCCCGACCGGGGTGTGCAAGGTCCGCTGCTGCTGAGCGCCGACGGCCCGCAAGGCTGGTTCGTGGCCGAACGCTCGGTCGAAGGCGCCTGGACGCAGCTGGCTGCGGTGCCCGAGCAGCTGGACGCGTCCTGGAGCCGTGTCGAGGGCGATCTGGCGTCCGAGGTGCTGTACATGGGCGCCTGCGAAGCCCTGTGGCCGGGTGTCGATCCCTGGTCGCGCCTGCCGGCCTGAGCATCGAAGGCAGGAGGACGGCGCGCAGGCGGGTCGGGCAAGGCGGCGGATCGCGTCGGCCGGGTGTCGGCGCGCAACGGGCCCGGCCTTGGCCGGGCCCCTTCAATTGAGGCTCAAGGCACCTTGGCCAGGATCTGATCCATCTCGGCAGCCGTCCATGCCCGCATGGACTTCGCGCGCACATTGCCTTGTGTCGCGATGGCCAGGCTGAAGGCAGCGAGCGATGGCTCGTCCTTGGCCTCCAGGATGCAGACCATATCGCACTCGCCCATGGTCCACAGGATCTCCCGCATGTTCACGCCGAAGCGGCTGGCGACCTCCTTGGCCGCGGCCGCACGTTGCGTGGTGGACTTGACGCCTTGCAAACCCTTGTCGGTAAAGCTCATCAGGCCGACGTACGTGATCATCATCACCCTCCTATCCGCGGAGCAGGGGCCGGACGTGGGATGGACGGCAAACCACCGGGCCCCCGAAGGGACGGCTCGCCGTCATCGCCAGGGCGAATGCGGAGCACGTGGGGTACGCGCGGGCGTTCGCGACGCGGTGAGCCGCGATGCTACGCCTGTGGATGCGGCGCGCAAGCCCTGCGCGGCCCTCGGCGGCTAAGCCTCGCCATAGGCGCTGCGCAGGGCCCGAGCTTGACGCGTGGGCGCGGCCGGCCGAGAGGGGCGGTCCGTCAATCGGGAATCATCGCAAATATCATCGATGACTGATAATGTGGCAGTCACACCCGCGCGTCACCGAGTCATCGCATGAAACCGTCCATCGCCGCTGCTTCGCCCGCTGTCCAGGACCTCTCGCTGGTGCCACGGCGCCGATGGCTACATGCCGCCGCCCTGGCGCTGCTGCTGCCGCAATGGGCCGCCTGCGGCGGACTCACCGATGCCGACAAGGTAAGCCTGGAGCAGGCACGAGCCGATCTGGAAAGCGGCCGTGCCGTGATGATCGATGTGCGCGAACCCAGCGAGCACGCCACCGGTGTGGCGCGCGGTGCACGCCTGTTGCCGATGAAGCAGCTCGCCACCCGCGTGCAGGAGATTCCCACCGATGCGGCCAAACCGGTCTACCTGATCTGCAACACCCAGAACCGCTCGCGCGCGGTGCTGCAGTCCCTGCGCGATCGCGGCTACGCGCATGTGCGCTACGTGGAAGGTGGCATGTCCGGCTGGGCGGCCAAAGGCTGGCCGATGGTGCCCCCGCCGCGCTGAACCCGCCGGCAGGCTGGGCCCGATCAGGCCGCTTCGTCCGCGTCGGGCGGCACGTCTCCCAGCATCGCGATCAATTCGTCCAGCGTCGTGTAGAAGCGGTCGATGAAATCGCTGCCGATGTGCGCTTCGATGCGCGCGTAGACGGCTTCGATCTGCGGCTGCATCGCCGTGGCCAGGGCGTGGCTGCGGGCGGTCAGGCGCACCATCACGCGCCGCTGGTCTTCGGCCATGCGTTCGCGCGTGACCAGCCCCGTTTCGTCCATGCGCGCCAGCACACCTGCCAGGCTGGGGCTGGTGATGCGGCACAGCTCGACGATCTGGCGCGGCTCCATCGGCCCAGCCTCCAGCAGCGCGCGCACGATGCGCCACTGCTGCTCGGTCACGCTGTGGGCGTTGAGGATGGGGCGGAAATGCGCGATGACACCCTCGCGCGCCTGCAGCAACAGCAAGGGCAGGTTGCGGTGCGCGAAGTGCCGGCGGTCCGTGGGCGCGGCGCCAGTGGGCGGGCGGTTGCCACGCCTCTTGCCAAGGGGCGCGTCGGCAATGCCCGGGTTGCCGACGTGGGTGCGCCTGACGTCCACGGCGCCGCTGCGCGTGCCGGTTGGCGAGGGTTGGCGCGACCTTGACCTGCTCATATGTGAGTGAATAGACTACTCACATCTTAGCAAGTAGACCGGTGGCGGTGGTGGATGCGGCTGCGGCCTGCCATCACAGGCGCCAGAGGACCTCCCCATGCCCATTTCCCATCTCATCGACGGCAAGGCCGTGTCCAGCGGCGAACGCTTCGAGACCGTCAACCCGGCCACGCAGGACGTGCTGGCCGAGGTCGCACGCGGAGGTGCCGAAGAGGTCCACGCGGCAGTGGCCGCCGCCAAGGCCGCCTTTCCCGCCTGGGCCGGCCGGCCGGCCACCGAGCGCGCGCGCATCATGCGCAAGCTGGGCGAACTGATTGCCACCCACGTGCCCGAGATCGCGCGCACCGAGACCATGGATACGGGCCAGGTCATCGCGCAGACCGGCAAGCAACTCGTGCCGCGCGCGGCGGACAACTTTTCCTACTTCGCCGAGATGTGCGTGCGGGTCGACGGCCACACCTACCCGACTCCCACGCACCTGAACTACACGCTGTTCCACCCGGTGGGCGTCTGCGCGTTGATCAGCCCGTGGAACGTGCCCTTCATGACGGCCACGTGGAAGGTCGCGCCCTGCCTGGCCTTCGGCAACACCGCGGTGCTGAAGATGAGCGAACTCTCGCCGCTGACCGCCGCGCGCCTGGGCGAACTGGCGCTGGAAGCGGGTGTGCCCGCCGGTGTGCTGAACATCGTGCACGGCTACGGCCAGGAAGTGGGCGAGCCGCTGGTGGCGCATCCGGATGTGCGCGCCATTTCCTTCACCGGCTCCACGGCCACCGGCAACCGCATCGTGCAGGCCGCCGGCCTGAAGAAGTTCAGCATGGAGCTCGGCGGCAAGAGCCCCTTCGTGGTCTTCGAGGACGCCGACTTGCCGCGCGCGCTGGACGCCGCGGTGTTCATGATCTTCAGCAACAACGGCGAACGCTGCACCGCGGGCAGCCGCATCCTGGTCCAACGCTCCATCTACGCCGACTTCGCCGAGAAATTTGCTGCCCGTGCCCGCCGCATCACGGTGGGCGACCCGCTGGACGAAAAGACCATCGTCGGCCCCATGATCAGCCCGCAGCACCTGGCCAAGGTGCGGCACTACATCGAACTCGGCCCGAAGGAGGGCGCCACGATGCTGTGCGGCGGCCTGGACGTGCCGGCGCTGCCCGGCGCCCTGGCCAAGGGCAATTTCGTCGTGCCGACGGTGTTTGCCGACGTGGACAACCGCATGAAGATCGCGCAGGACGAGATCTTCGGACCCGTGGCCTGCCTGATTCCCTTCGACGACGAGGCCGACGCCATCCGCATCGCCAACGACATCGCCTACGGTTTGTCGAGTTATGTCTGGACCGAGAACATCGGCAAGGCTCACCGCGTGGCCGCCGCCGTCGAGGCCGGCATGTGTTTCGTCAACAGCCAGAACGTGCGCGACCTGCGCCAGCCCTTCGGCGGAACCAAGGCCAGCGGCACGGGCCGAGAAGGCGGCACCTGGAGCTACGAGGTTTTCCTCGAGCCCAAGAACATCGCGGTGTCCCTGGGCGGGCACCACATTCCGCACTGGGGCGTCTGAGCATGCGCAGGCGCTGGGCCGCGCAGCGGGACTTCCGAGGCGCGCGCATGACCGACGGACACGACTTCAAGGAGACCCCCCATGGGTAAGCTGGCCCTGGCCGCCAAGATCACGCACGTGCCCTCGATGTACCTCAGCGAGCTCGACGGCCCGCGCAAGGGCACGCGCCAGGATGCGATCGACGGCCACATCGAGATCGGACGTCGCTGCCGCGAGCTGGGCGTGGACACCATCGTCGTCTTCGACACGCACTGGCTGGTCAACGCGAACTACCACGTCAACTGTGCGCCGCACTTCAAGGGGCTGTACACCAGCAACGAGCTGCCGCACTTCATCGCCAACATGCCGTTCGAGTTTCCGGGCAACCCGGTGCTGGGCCAGCTGCTGGCGAAGGAGTGCAACGCGATGGGTGTGGAGGTGCTGGCGCACGACGCCACGACGCTGAACCCGGAGTACGGCACGCTCGTTCCGATGCGCTACATGAATCAGGACCAGCACTTCAAGGTGGTCAGTGTCTCGGCCCTGTGCACCGTCCATTACCTCAACGACAGTGCGCGCCTGGGTTGGGCCATGCGCCGCGCCATCGAGCAGCACTACGACGGCACAGTCGCCATCTTCGCCAGCGGCTCGCTGAGCCACCGCTTCGCGCAGAACGGCCTGGCGCCGGAATACGGCTTCAAGATCTGGAGCCCGTTCCTCGAGCACCTGGACCGCGAAGTCATCCGCATGTGGAAGGCGGGCGAGTGGGCGGACTTCTGCGCGATGCTGCCGGAATACGCCGCCAAGGGCCATGGCGAAGGTTTCATGCACGACACGGCGATGCTGCTGGGCGCGCTGGGATGGTCGGCCTACGATGCGCCGGCCGAGATCGTCACGCCGTATTTCGGCGCCTCCGGGACCGGGCAGATCAACGTGGTCTTCCCGGTGACGCCGCAGGACGGACACGCCATTCCCCCTGCGATGGCCTCGGCAGCCGAAGGCTATACCGCCATTTCCACGCGCCTGTAAACCGGAGCCCCCATGCCGCACGTCGTTGTCCTGTACACCTCCAACCTCGAAGCCGAGGCCAACATGAGCGTCCTGTGCCGCAGCCTGGCTGACGCCATGCTCGGCGTGCGTGACGAGGCAGGCAAGCCGGTCTTCCCCACCGGCGGCGTGCGCGTGCTGGCCTATCCGACCGCGCACCACGCCGTGGCCGACAGCTCGGGCGACTACGCCTTCTGCTACTTCCACCTGCGTATGGCGCGTGGGCGCAGCGCCGCCACGCAGCAGGCCGCCGGGCAGGCCTTGACCGATGCGGCACGCGCGCATTTCGCACCCATCCTGGCCCGAAGGCCGGTGGGACTGACGCTGCAGGTGGACGAAGGGCCCGAGGTCTTCGACGCCAAGTTCGGCAACCTCCACCCGCTGTTCAACAAGGCCTGAAGCGATGCTCGACGCCACCACCATCGCCGCGCTGGCGCGCCAGCTCTACGACGCGCGCAAGAGCGGCACGCAACTGCGCCATTTTTCGGCGCAGTACCCGCAGATGACGATCGACGACGGCTACGCCATCCAGCGCGCCTGGGTCGCGCTGGAGCTGGCCGACGGGCGGGTCATCAAGGGACGCAAGATCGGCCTGACCTCGCGGGCCATGCAACAGGCCAGCCAGATCACCGAGCCCGACTACGCGCCGCTGATGGACGACATGTTCTTCGAGGCCGGCGGTGATATTCCGATCTCTCGGTTCATCGCGCCGCGCGTGGAAGTCGAACTCGCCTTCATCCTGGGCAAGCCGCTGGAAGGCCCCGGCGTCACGCTGTTCGACGTACTGGCCGCCACCGAGTGGGTGACGCCTGCGGTGGAGATCATCGACGCCCGCATCGAGCAGTTCGACCGCGACACCAAACGCATGCGCAAGGTCACCGACACCATCAGCGATTTCGCGGCGAATGCGGGCATCGTGCTGGGCGGTCGACCGGTCCGACCCGACGCGGTCGATCTGCGCTGGGTGGGCGCCTTGCTGCACAAGAACGGCGTGGTCGAAGAAACGGGACTGGCCGCGGCGGTGCTGAACCACCCGGCCCACGGTGTGGCCTGGCTGGCCAACAAGCTGGCCCCGCACGGCGAGTCGCTGCGCGCGGGGGACGTGGTGCTGGCCGGGTCCTTCACGCGGCCCGTGACGGCGGTGGCCGGCGACGGCTTCCATGTGGACTACGGGCCGCTGGGTTCGATCGCGTTCCGCTTTGCCTGAAGGATGGTCGGCGGCGCGGGCGCCCAAGCCCCGCGGCCTTGCATCGCATCCGCTCATCATGAACGTCAGAGGTCACCTGCCATGACTGCCGCCTTCATCCGCCCCGCACGCTTCGCCGAACCGGAATGGGAGGCACGCATCAAGCTTGCCGCCGCCTATCGCATCTTTGCCCATCGGGGCTGGGAAGAGCTGATCTACAACCACATCTCGCTGCGCGTGCCGGGCGAGCCAGGGCATTTCCTGATCAATCCCTTCGGTCTGCACTACAGCGAGGTCACGGCGTCCAACCTCGTCAAGGTCGACATCAAGGGTCAGATCATCGGTCCGAGCGACTGGCCCATCAATCCGGCCGGATTCACGTTCCACAGCGCCATCCACGAACGTGTGCCGGACGCGCACTGCGTGATGCACATCCACACGACGCCGACCATGGCGGTGTGCTGCCTGGAGGACGGGCTGTCGTACTCCAACTTCTATGCGGCGCAGCTCTGGGGCCAGGTGGCGTACCACGACTTCGAGGGCATCACCGTCCACATGGACGAGGGCGAGCGCATCCTCGCCAGTTCGGGCGGCAAGCCGGTGCTGCTGTTGCGCAACCACGGGCCCGTGGTGATGGGCCGGACCGTGGCCGAAGCCTTTGGCCGCCTGTGGCTGGTGCAGCGCGCCTGCGAGGTGCAGCTGGCCAGTCAGGGTGCCGGTGCGTTGCGGCCGATTCCGGTGCCGGTGATGGAGAAGTGTGTGCGCGACTCGCTGAACTTCAACCCGAATTACGGGGCTGGCGAGGACGGGTTTGCGGCGCTGCAGCGCCTGGTGGAGCGCATCGACCCTGGCTACCGCGCATAGGGTCCGCGACGCGGTCGCGCGCGCCTGACCGCGGCACGGAAAGGCCTAGTGTGGCGAGCGGGAAGTCAGGCTCGGCGATGTCGGGCTGAGGGCCGGCTTGTGATCCGGCGCTGAGGTCGGTGCCGCGTTCGACGGCTCCGCGACCACGCGCTCCGCCCATGCAAGCAGCGCGTCTCGAGCAGCGGCGGTGCTCATCGTGTGGTCGGCGCCCGTCAGGTGATCCACACTCAGTGCGCCGGATTGCATCAGCGGTTCGAGGACCTGGCCGGCCTGCGCCTGCAAGGCCGGCCAGCCAGGTTCGCCGGGCGAGAACAGGAAGCGCATGCGCGTTTCGTGATCGGCCGCGACGCGAAGATCGCGCACCAGATCGTCGGCGGGCGCGGGATCGTCCTTTCCGCCAGAACCCAGTTTGGCCAGCAGGCGCTGGGCGTGGTGTTCGACCACCGTACGCAGCGCGCTCCAGTCGGAACGTCCGGACAGCAGCCGTCTCCAGCTCTTCCAGCGGCGCCATTTGCCGCGGTAGTACGCCGCCTGCACGTGGCCCTCGACGCCATCGAGCGTCATGTCCTCGTGCCAGTGGTAGACCAGCGGATTGACCACGAGGCACTGTGCCGCGCCCGGCTGGTTCACCGCCAGTCGCAGCGCGTGATACGCGCCGGCGCACAAGCCCATGAGCTGCGGCACGCCGTCCGGCCAGCGGGTGGACGCTTGACGCAGCGCCAGCGCCAGATCGTCCACTGCGCGCCGGCCGTACACCACGTCTGCCGGTTCGCCCTCGCGCGGCGCGCTGTCGCCCAGGCCCGAGAGATCCAGCCGCAGCACGCGGTGGCCGCGTGCGGCCAGATGGCGTGCGAGCTGCACGTACAGACGGTGTCCGCCGATGTGGTGCACGCCGCCGGTATTGGACAGGATCAGCGTGGCCATGCCGCGTGCGGGCGAAACAGGTTCGCTGACGATCGAAAACAGCGTCACCTGGCGCTCGATCAGGAATTGCACCTGTTCGCGCACACCTGGCGCCACCACGGTCCAGGCCGAGGGTGTCTCGGTGTCGACGGGCTGCACGTTGGGCGCCGACGTGCCGGCGGGGCGCAGCGCTTGCAGCCACTCGGCGATGTTCTGCAGCATCGTGGCCGGCACGACCTGCCGGTGCGGCTCCTGCAGCATGGCGTCGATACCGTTATGCCGCTGGTGGGTCAGCGCGCAGCCGTCCTTGCGCAGATGGTCCAGCCAGCGCGTGGCGCTGGGCAGGTCTTCGCGTTCGATTGCCAGCACCGGCTTGTCCGGCGGCCACGACAGTTCGACCAGCGCCATCTGCTCCAGCTGCGCGCACGTGGCGGCGCTGTAGAGCGCACCCGCCACTTCGAGCGCGCCGTCGTCGCGCTGGGCGCGCAGCGCCGACGTCGCCTCCATGGCACGCCACTCGCGCAACAGCCCGCGTCCGGCGATGTGCGGCGCCACGGCCACCAGGCACGCGACGTCCGGTCGCCCGGCAGCGACGGCCGCGGCAATCAGCGCGCCGGCGCGAATGCCGATCAGCGCCACGCACGCAACGCCCGTGCACTGGCGCAGATGCTCGATGGCGGCTTCGATGGAGCCTTGCCAAGCACCGACGGCGCCGTCGACCACCGTATCGTCGCCGGGATCCGCTGAGTCGCCACAACCCGCGTAGTCGAAACGCAGCGTCGGCAGGCCGCGCGAGGCCAGTTCGGCAGCCAGCGCCTGCTGCGTGCGGTAGGTGTGGGTCATCTCCTGACCGAGGGGGCCGCAGATGATGGCGCCCATGGAACCGCCAGCGACTGCGGGGTAGAGCCAGCCGAACAGCGGCGTGCAGGGGGAACCAAAGTGGCGGGGAGACGGCGTCATCACGGGCTCCCGGCGGCTGTCGTGTGGATGGCGACGGGCCACGCTGCATTGGCTGCCTGCACGCTGCCGCGCAGTTGCCGCGGCGCAGGACCGGTCGCATGCAACTGCACCAGGCGTTGCTCGCCAGGTCCGAGGTCGAAATAGGCGTCTTCCGGTTCGTGGCCGGGCAGCTCGATCTGCAACGCGGCGGCCGGGCGGCGGGTCGACAGGCTCAGTGCCAGCGTCTTGGCATCCACGCGTTGCAGATCGGCCTGCAGGCCGAGGTCCTCACGCACCTCGGTTGCCCAGGAGCCGCAGCGGTGCTGCGCGCGCCCAAGCACGCAGCCGCTCGTGTCACACAAGGTCGCCTGCACCAGGTCGGCTGCGGGCGGGCCGAAGCGATAGGCCCAGGTCAGATCGATGAAGTGGTCCAGCAGCGATTGCACCGCCACGGCTTCCACGTGCCGCGGCTTCAGCCGATGCGCGACGTGGGCGCGTGCCAGGGCGTGCTCACCGCGAAAGACGGCCAGTTCCAGCGTGGCATCGACGGCCTGCGCCGTTTCGTTGACCAGCTGCAGGTGCAGGCCGTTCAAGCCTTCGTCGGTCATCAGCACGGTCACGGGCTGCAGCGCTCGACGCAGCGCGTACCAGGCCGATTTGGGCGCGCCCTGGTCATCGAGATAGCCCCAGCCGGCGCCGGGCTGCAGATCGCGAAGCGTCCACACCAGCGCGCCACGGCAGGTTGACGATGCGCTGCGCCACTGGGCGAAGCTCGACTCGACCACATGGGACACGACGGCACGACTGAGCATCAGATAGCGGCCGACATCATGCCGACGCAATGCTGTCGGATCGACGCCGAACACCCGCTCGAGGTAATGGTCGCGCACGTCCTCGAAGTCCCAGCCGGCGCCGAGGTCGCGAGGCGCCGCCTGTTTCCAGCGTGGGTGGTGCGTGCGCAGGCTGCGGCCGCCGGGCATGCGGTCCAGGGCCGCCGGTTCAGGGATCTGCGCGAAGGCCAGGCACTCGCTGGCAAAGCGCAGCCGGCTGCTGCGCGCGTCGTCCAATGGCCTTTGGTACGCGCCCACGCCGTAGTACGAGGCGGTGCCGGATTCCGGAGAAAAGGGCAAGGCGCCGCCGTGGCTGCTGGATGGCCAATACGGCGCGTCGGGCAGGACGTCGGCGCACCAGCGGGGCAGGGTGTCATGGAAGAGCGGCGGCGACCACAGCTCGCGGGGTGCGCCCAGCATCGCCGCCTGCTGTTCGACCTCGCTGTTGCCGCACAGCAGGGCGAGGCTGGGCCGCGCCTGCCAGCGCATCAGCTGCTGGCCGACTTCGACGCGCAGCGAGCCCAGCCAGGTCTCATCCTCGGCCGGGTAGTCCATGTTGGCCAGCATGAAGTCCTGCCAGACCATCACGCCAGCGCGGTCGCAGGCGTCGTGAAAGGCATCGACCTCGTAGACCATGCAGCCATTCACGCGCAGCAGGTTCATGCCGGCAGCCTTGACCTGCTCGATGGCCGGTGCGTAGCGGTCCGGCGCGGCGTGCAGACGCAGCGGGTCCAGTGGCGTCCAGCAGGCGCCGCGGGCAAAGACCGGCACGCCGTTGACTTCCAGCGCGAAGTCGCCGTTCTCGCGATGCCAGTGCAGCTCGCGAAAGCCCACTGCGTGCAGCGCGATGGAGCGGGACTCGGGGCCATCGCCGAGGATCAGTTCGGCGTCGTAGAGCGCGGGCTCGCCGTGCGTGTGCGGCCACCACAGCGCCACGTCGTCGATGCGCAGGGTTCCGGCGGCTGTGCCGTTGGCGTCGCGCGCCAGCGGCAGCCGGTGGATTTGCCCGTCGCGATGCAGTTGCAGGTGCAGCGCACCTGGCGGCGCATCGACCAGCAGAACGTCCAGCCAGCCGGCGCGGCCGTCCACGCGCGTGCGCAAGCGCAGCCGTTCGGCCAGCGTGCTGGACGCGTCGCCCAGCCACACGTCGCGCCACGGGCCGACCGCCGGGGCCGAAGGCGACCACCCGGGCGTACGGCCCAGCAGCGTCGTGCGCCACCAGCGCAACTGCTGTTGCGGCAGCATCGGCACGCGCCACCGTGGCCTGGACCGGCGTTGGGCCCAGCGGGCGGCCAGCGGCAGCGCGCGGATGCGCAGCTCGTTGCCGCGTGCCTGCAGGCGATCGCCCACCGAAAGGCGATGCGCCAGGAACATGTTGTCGCTGGCCAGCAGCGGCTCGCCGTTGAGGCTGACCTCGCAAATGGTGGCCAGGCCGTCCAGCCCGAGGATCGCATCGGGGCCGAGACCATCCGGGCGGTCGAAGCCGACGCGCCAGGTCCAGGACTCCGCGTCCAGATCGCGCGCCAGGTGTTCCGTCGACCACTCGCCCCGTGCAGCCAGGAAGGCGGCCAGCGGCTGCGGGCTGTCCAGCGTATGCCAGCCGAGGTCTGCGCCGCAGACGCCTTCGTCGCGCGCGATCTGCCAGCCGTCCTGCAACACGTGGCGTGGCATGCGCGGGGATGCTTGCTTCAGCCGTCGATCAGATCGACCAGCGCGGCGCGGATGGCCGCGATGCTCTGGAAGGACGAGCGGGTCAGCAGCCGGTCCGGGAATTCGAGGTCGAAAGCCGCTTCCAGCGCGAGCATCACGTTGACGCTGGCGTGCGAGCTCAGGCCCGCGCGGTACAGATCGGCCTCGGCATCGAGGACGTGGGCGTCGCTGCCCAGTCGGCCGTGCTGGTTGAGGATGTCGCGGATGCGTGCTTCGATGGGCATGTCCATGGTGGGTCGCGTGTGGTCAGTGGGAAGTGCAGGGGAGTGAGGACGGGATGGCCAGCACCACGGCGCAGGCCTGGATGGGGTCGTGGGCGAGGCTCAGGGCCAGTTCGCACGCGGGGCGTCTCGCAAGCGCTTCACGGGCCCGACCGTGCAATGCCAGATGCGGGCTGCCATCGGGGCTGCGACAGACTTCGATGTCGCGCCAGTTGACGCCCGCCTCACCCAGGTTCAGCGCCTTGATCGCGGCTTCCTTGGCCGCAAAACGCGCGGCCAGGCGCTCGACGACGCGCGCGGGCTCCTGCAGGGCGTAGTCGCACTCGGCAGGGCTGAACAGCCGGCGCGCATAGCGCTCACCGAAGGCGCGCCAGGCGCTGGCGACTTCCTCCAAGGTGACGGTGTCCAGGCCGACGGAGACACCGCTGTTTGGCGGGTAGCGGCGATGCAGGTCGGCTTCGAGACGAGCGGTGAGCGGGGGCATGGGAACGATCGGCACGGGTGCGGCTTGGGCACTGCATCTGTTGTCGGCCTGCATGGGCCGCATGTGTGCTGGGATTCGCACAAAACGGCTCGCATTCGGCAATCGGTCACGCCCGGTCCGGGTCGGGGCGCGGCGGGGAGGCGACAGCTTTGGCCGCGCGGGGACGACAAACAGATATCGCGCACCCCCGCGCCTGCCCAGAAGGGCGCCATGCCCTCCATCTGCCCATGAGTTCGACTCTGCAAGACCCTGTCATCCAGTCCCAGAGCGCGGAAGCGTCGCTCTGGTCCACCACGATGAGCCGCATCGCCACCGAGGTGGCCGCGGTGCATGCCGCGGATGTCGACGCCAAGGCGCGATTTCCGATCGAAGGCGTCAGCGCCCTGCGCGAAGCCGGGTTCCTCTCGATCGCGGTTCCGCGCAGCCATGGCGGCGCGGGTCTGTCCCTGCTGGAGCAGGCCCGCCTGTGCGCGACGCTGGGTCAGGGCTGCGGCTCCAGCGCGATGGTGTTGGCCATGCACCTGAGCCAGATCGCAAGCATCGCGCGGCACGCGTCGGGCCACCCGTACTTCGACGCCATCCTGCGCGACCAGGTGCGCCGCCAGTGGCTGCTGGCGTCGATGACCTCGGAAGTCGGCACTTGGGGCGACACCCGCTCGAGCATCTGCGCGCCGGAGCGCGAAGGCACGACGGTCCGTCTGCGCAAGCACGCCACCACGGGTTCGTATTGCGCGTCGGCAGATGCCATCCTGGCGACCTGCCGGCGCGATGCCGACGCACCGGCCAGCGACCAACTGCTGGTCTTCGTGCGTTCCGCCGACTACACGCTGGAACAGACGACCACCTGGGACACGATGGGCATGCGCGGCACGGTGAGCCCGGGCTACCTGCTGCAGGCGCAGGCGGATGAGCAGCAGGTGCTGCCGGCGCCGTTCGCGGAAATCGGCCCCATGACCATGGTGCCGTACACGCATGTGCTGTGGTCGGCCCTGTGGTGGGGCATTGCGGCCGACGCGCACGCCAAGGCGGCGTCCAGCGTGCGTGCCGCAGCCCGCCAGAGCCCGGGGCAGACGCCACCCACGGCCGTGCGGCTGGCGGAGCTCTCCGCGCAGCTTCAATCGGCCCGCATGCATTGGGAAGGCGTGGCCCGGGACTTCGACGAACTGGCGCACAAGGGTGTCGAAGCGCGCCAGGCGCTCACGGGCATGGGTTGGCGTCTGAAGTTCAACCACCTGAAGACGCAGATGTCGGAGCTGGCACCGCAGCTGGTGCACCAGGCGCTGCAGATCGTGGGCATGCCGGCCTACAAGAACGACAGCCCGCTCAGCCTGGGCCGGCAGTACCGCGACGCCTTGTCCGGCGCGCTGATGATCAACAACGACCGCATCGTCCGAGGCAGTGCCGCGATGCTCACCATCCACAAGGAGGATTGAGCATGGGTGACCGATTCACGCCCGAGGCGTGCCATGCCGGCCTGGTGGAGCATGGCCTGATCATTCCCGTCGGCGCCAAAGGTATCTTCGGCCGCAGCGCGGTCTTCGAAGACGTGCTGGAACGCTTCAATCTGCTGGTGTCCAAGACGGGCGCCGGTGACCGCGCGGAATCCTGCGTCTTCCCGCCGGTGATCGACCGCAAGGTGCTGGAGCGGGTCAAGTACCTGGAGTCCTTCCCGCATCTGTGCGGCTCGGTGCACAGCTTCACGGGCAACGCGCTGCAGGCGCTGGCCCTGGCCGAGCGCGCCCGCGAGGGCGGCGACTGGAGCGAGATGCTCACGGCCACCAGCGTGACGCTGAACCCGGCCGTTTGTTATCCGGTCTATCCGGGCCTGGCGGGCACCTTGCCGGCGGTCGGTCGCATCATTTCGATCATTGGCTGGGCCTATCGGCACGAGCCCTCGGACGAGCCCACGCGCATGCAGTCCTTCCGCGTGCGCGAGTTCATCCACGCCGGCACGCCCGACCAGGTGGTGGCCTGGCGCGACCAGTGGCTGGAACGTGGTCTGACGCTGCTGCGCGGCTTGCAGCTGCCGGTGGCCGAGCAGGTGGCGGCCGACCCCTTCTTCGGGCGCGCCGGTCGGCTGATGGGCTCGAACCAGATGGCGCAGAAGCTGAAGTTCGAGGTGCTGGTGCCGGTGATCTCGTCGGGCGAACCGACGGCCATCTGCTCCTTCAACTACCACCAGGACAAGTTCGGCGAAGCCTTCGGCATCCGCACGGCGGACGGCGAGGTGGCGCACACGGCCTGCCTGGGCTTCGGCATGGAGCGTGTGGTCATGGCCTTGTTCGTGCACCACGGCTGGCACGTCGAGGACTGGCCCGCTGCCGTGCGGGCGCAGCTCTGGCCCGAAGGCCTGTCGGCGCGGGTAACCGCGCCATGACGGCCCCGGACGAACACCGGCCCGCGGGCGCGCCCGTCCCGGGCGCCAGGCCCTTGCGCCTGCCGTCCAAGCTGGATCCGCGCGCACACCAGCCCCACACGCTGCACGGCGACGCCTGCAGCTGGGTCGAGAAGAACTGCTACATCGACATCTGGATCGAGCTGACGCACGCGCTGGGCCTGCAGCCGCTGGCGATGATGGGCGTGGCGGCAACCCTGGACTTCCTGGGCGACCAGTGGACTTTCCTGAAGCCCTCGCACGATGACCTGCGCACGATGTATGGCATCGAGGTGCAGGAGCTCAATATCTGGCGCCCGCTGGCGGACCACGTGCGCGAGCACCTGATGGCAGGCCGGCTGGTCAGTGTGGAAGCCGATGCCTGGTGGCTGCCCGATACGGCGGCCACCGACTACCGGCAGCGCCACACCAAGACGACCATCCTGATCCTGCGCGACGAGCCTGCGGCCGAGCGTCTGACCTATCTGCACAACGCCGGGCTGTACCGGCTCGAAGGCGAAGACTACCGCCAGACCCTGGCCAACGGCGGGCTGGCCATGCCCTTGTTCGGCGAGTGGGTCGACTTCAGGCGCGGCGCGATGCGCGAAGAGGACGCGCTGCGCCGCCTGGCACTCGATCGCTTGAAGCAGCACCTGGCGTGGCGGCCGCAGGACAACCCGGTTCGGCGCTTCGAGGCCCGCTTCGCGCAGGACCTCACCGTGCTGCAAGGCGCGGTCGACCGCGACCGTGCGCTCGCCGATTACCACGGGTGGGCTTTTGCGACCACGCGCCAGTTCGGCGCCAGCATGGAACTGCTGGCCTGGCACCTGCGCTGGCTGGGTTTGTCGGATGCCGCCGCAGACGCCTTTGCCGGCTGCTCCCAGGCCGCCAAGGCACTGATCCTCAAGGGCGCACGCGCCGTGGTGGCGGGTCGTGCGCTGGACGCACAAGCCCTGTTTGCGACGATGGCCGATGGCTGGGCGCAAGGCATGGCCGAGCTGGACCGCTCGGTCTGACGGGCCGTGCAGCCCTGGCTTTTCCGCTGAGGATGAAGGTTTGACCGGCTGGCAGCGGCCAGCGCCGCGCCGGCTGGCTCAGTAGCGCGTCTCGCGCACGCCGTCCTGCCGCGGCGCCGGGCCGGGCGGGGTCATCGGCGGGGGTTGGTCCAGGCGGTTGATCTGCACCTCGCAGACGATGCCGCGCGGCGAGTTCTCGCGCCAGCGCACCATGCCGCCAAGCCCCTTCACGCGCTTGCGCACGCCGCCGAGTCCCAGGCCATGCGACCACTGCGTGGGGTCGGAGCCGCCCCCGTTGTCGGCGATGCGCAGGTTCAGCGTGCCGGCCAGCACCGTGGCTTCGATCTCCAGCCGCGTGGCCTTGGCGTGGGCGATGGCGTTGGTGACGAGCTCGCGCAGGATGCGCGTGAGGCTGGACCACTGCACGATGGTCAAGGGCAGGTCGCGGTCATAGTTGAAGGTCCACTGCAGTGCCATCTGCGCCGCGGACACGCGCTGCCCGATGTCGGACTTCCATTCCGCCACGGCGTGCGAGAGCAGGTGGTCGGATGCCGCCAGGCCGCGCGTGAGCGTCTTCAGGTCCTGCAGCGTGTGGCGCAGGTAGTCCTCGAGCTCGGGCGTCTGCGCCTTGTACATCAGCGTCAGCAGCCGCGCGCCGATGTCGTCGTGCAGGTCCTGCGCGATGCGCTTGCGCTCTTCGTTGCGGCCGCGTTCGACGGCCTTGTCGTACACCACCAGCCGGCGCAGCTGCTCCGCCACGCGGTCGGCCAGACGGGCGTCTTCGGCCGTGAACAGGCGCTTGCCGCGCTGGGCGTGGCGCAGCACCCAGGCGTGGGCCATCGTCGGTGCGCCGTCGAAATCCGTGTGGCCGTCGCGCGGCGCCGGGATCAGCAGGGCCGAGCCATCGGCCACCACGCGTGAGCGCAGCAGGTTGCGCTCGATCAGGCGGATGTCCAGCGGCTCGTAGAGGTCACGCAGGAAGACCTGCATCAGTTCCTGGCGCCGCTCCGGTTCCTGCTCGATTTCGCGGCCCGCGCGATACAGGTGTTCGAAGATGCGGTCCAGCGTGAGCGTCTGCGTGCCGGTGAGCTGCTTGATGATCCATTCGCGCGTGAAGGCATAGACACCCAGCGACAGGAAGACGGCCAGTGCCACCGATGCAAACTGGCCCAGCGAGAAGACCGCGATGAACAGCAGGTCCAGCGAAGTCGCCACGGTGGAGATGCCGGCCAGCAGCGCAAACTCGCGCAGCAGCTGGCGTGAGCGCGTGAGGAAGGGCACCAGCAGCAGGATCGACGCGAAGAAGATGGTCCAGATGGCCGAACCGACCTCGGCCACACGGCCACTGCGCATGGCCTCGCTGGCCACCACCAACGACAGCAGCAGCAGCAGCAGAGAGCCCACCACCACCCAGCCCAGGCGTTCCATCATCGCGGAGAAGGCCGATGCGGCGATTTGCTGCGACCGTCGCAGCACGCCCAGCGCCATCAACGCGATGGCCAGCACGCAGCCCTGGCCCAGCCACCACGAGGTGCCGCTCGGGTAGGCGATCAGCAGGCCCGCAGGGATCAGCGCCAGCAGCCAAGCCGAAGCCGCCAACAGCGGGCCGTAGACCAGCCGCACCGGGTGCAGCGTGAAGATGTGCACCACGACGGCTGCGCTGACCAGATCCAGCGTTTGGCGCACGGCCAGGTCGCTGGCCATCGTCACCGCCGGCAGCGGAATGCCAGGCAGGGTCTGCAAGGCCACGAACATCAGGTTGGCCGATTGGCACAACGTGATGACGAGGTACAGCGCATTGCGCGTGTCGGGCCGCGCCAGCCAGACCACCACACCCACCAGGCCGATGATCAGCGCGAGCATGGCCATCGGCCAGAACGCCCAACCCACGCCGGCCAGCCCGCGGTCGTCGAAAGGCACACGCACCTGGGCGCCACCGGCGAAAACCAGGCTGGCCTGACCCTGCGCCAGCGTCGTCCCGAGCAGGCGGTGGGCGTCGATCACCCGCTGGCGGACCTGACGGTCGACGATCCAGCGCGGCGCGCGTTGCAGCAGGCTCGCTGCAGTGACGTCGACCTGGCGGCCATCGGCCGCGCGGATGCCCACGAGCGGTTGGCCGACAAACGGCAGCAGTTCCGCGCGTTCGGAGGCGAGCAGGACGACCTGGCCCTTGGGATTGCCGCCCCAGTGCGCGTCGATCCACGGGCTGGAGATCAGCGCGCGCATCAGGCCGAACATCAGCACGCAGCCGATCAGCCCGGCCAGCACCAGGGCGCGCAGGCGCCAGCCGATCCAGCGGTGCCCGGGGGGTGTCGTGAGTCTGTCTAGCCCGGTGGGCAGCGCATCCAGTGCGCCTACCCCCGAGACCTGCGTGTCATACCAGCCCTTGCTTGCTGGCCAGGACGGCGGCTTCGGCTCGGCTGGAGACATTGAGCTTCTTGTAGATGGACTTGATGTGGTCGTTGACGGTGAACCACTTGATACCCATCAGGTTGGCGATTTCCTTGATGGTGAAGCCCTTGCTGAGGTAGGTCAGGACCTCGGTCTCGCGCGGCGTGAGCCGCTCGTGGTCAAGCGGCTTCTCGATCGGGATCGGACGGCTGGTGCCCGGCATGCCCGACGTGGTGAACGGCGCGTTGGGCGCGTCCGTCGCCGATCCGTGGCGGAAATGCGTCAGCAGGCGCCGCGCGATGGCGGGCGACAGCGGCGGCTGGCCACGCACGATCTTCTGCAGTTCCTCGACCAGTACCTCGAAACGGTCTTCCTTCAGCAAGTAGCCGTCTGCGCCACGCTGCAGCGCCGGGAAAAGGTGGTCGTCGTCCGAATACAGCGTCGTGACGATCTTGGTGGCGGGATAGCCGTTGAGCTCGTCGAGCAGCTCCATGCCGTTGCCATCCGGCAACTCCAGATCGACGAGTATCAGCTTGAACGGGTCGACCGGAATGCCCACACCGCCTGCGCGGGTCGAGGCGATATGCCGACGTGCCGTCTCCAGATCGCCTGCCTCGCTGATGAGGTTGGCATCGCTGAAGCTCTCCCGAACCACGCGGCGCAGAAAGCTGCGCGCCACGGGGTTGTCTTCCAGAATCAGTACCTTGACCGTCATGCAGGCCCCTAGCCCGAGCGGTCGAAAGCCGCCCTCTTGTAACAATGCTATCTCAGGACAGGGGATTGACGACAGGCCTGTGATCAATTCACAGATCCGTACGGTTACGTGGTGTGTCAAAGCCGGGGCCTGGCCGGCTGGGCTGCCCCGAAAGGGTGCCGCTGGGCTATGCCCCTGTGCGGATCATGGATTGCGAAGCACGACTTTGCCGCACACCTGGCGCGAAGCCATGCGGGCATAGGCGGCCGGCAGTTCGCTCATCGGCAGCAGGGCGTCGATGGCCGGGCGGGTTCGGCCCTCGGCGTACCAGCGCGCGAGCTGGGCCATGTCGGCGGCGAAGGCTTTGGGTTCGCGCCGCACAAAATCGCCCCAGAACACGCCCACGATGGAGGCACCCTTGAGCAGGGCGAGGTTGAAGGGCAGGGCGGGGATCGGGCCGGCGGCAAAGCCCACGACCAGATAACGGCCGCGCCACGCGATGCTGCGGAAAGCCAGTTCGGCCAGCTCGCCGCCCACGGGGTCGTAGACGACATCCGGGCCTTTGCCGCCGGTGGCCTCTTTCAGCGCGTCGCGCAGGGGCTGGGCCGACGGCACGATGGTCACGTCGGCGCCCAGCCGCGTGCAGAAGTCGGCCTTCTCGGGCGTGGATGCCGTGGCAATGACCTTCGCGCCGGCAGCCTTGGCGATCTGCACCGCCGCGGAACCCACGCCGCCGGCCGCGCCCAGAACCAGCACGGTTTCGCCGGCTTTCAGCGCGCCGCGGTCCACCAGCGCGTGGTACGAGGTGCCGTAGGTGAAGGCAAATGCGGCGGCATCTTCGAAGGCAAACCCCGCGGGCAACGGCAACACGTGGCTGGCGGCGACGCAGGCATGCGTGCCGAAGCCGCCATGGCTGCCGATGGCGGCCACGGCATCGCCGGGCTTCAGGTGCGTGACGCCGGTGCCGACGGCATCGACCACGCCGGAGAACTCCGCGCCGGGCACGAAGGGCAGCGGCGGCTTGAACTGGTACTTGCCTTCGACGATCAGCAGATCGGGAAAATTCAGGCTCGCGCAGCGCACGGCGATGCGCACCTGGCCCGGCTGCGGCTCGGGCGTGGGTTGTTCGCGCCAGTGCAGGGCGCCCACACCGTCCAGGGTCTCGCACAGCCAGCCGTACATCGTCGTGTCTCCCACAGTCGCAGTCATCGAAGCCGGCGCATGATAAGGACGGCCGCACGCCCCTGACGTCGCGCGGGTGACGCGGGCGGCGTGCTGCGGCGCCGGCCGGCCTCGCGCCCGCTGCCGTGGCGGCACGGCGCCGGGAGGGGCTGCGGCCACTGCCTACAATCGCCCGATGCGGATTCTCATTGCGAACGACGACGGCTACCTCGCCCCCGGACTGGCCGCGCTGGTCAAGGCCTGCGAGGGCCTGGGTGACATCGATGTGGTGGCGCCCGAACAGAACGCCAGCGGCACGTCAAACGCCCTGACGCTGACACGTCCGCTGAGCGTCTTCGAGGTCAAGGCCGATCACGGCTGCCGCGTGCGCGTGGTGACCGGCACGCCGTCGGACTGTGTGCATGTCGCGCTGACCGGGCTGCTGCCGCAGAAGCCGGATCTGGTGCTCTCCGGCATCAACAACGGCGCCAACATGGGCGACGACACGCTGTATTCGGGCACCGTGGCCGCGGCCATGGAAGGCTACCTGTTCGGCATTCCGGCCATCGCGTTTTCGCAGGTGGTCAAGGGCTGGTCGCAGATCGATGCCGCCGCCGCGGCGGCGCGCCGTGTCGTCGACCATGTGCTGGCCTCGCGCCGCGCCGGGCCCTGGCTGCTGAACGTGAACATCCCGAACCGCGCCGACGCCACCGAATTGCCCTGGGAAATCACCCGCCTGGGTCGCCGGCATGCGAGCGCGCCGGTCATCCAGCAGACCAATCCGCGCGGCGAGCCGATCTACTGGATCGGCCCGGCCGGCGATGCGCGCGAAGCCGGCGAAGGCACCGACTTCCATGCCACCACGAACGGGCGCATCTCGATCACGCCGCTGCAGGTGGACCTGACCGACCACGCGCGCTGCGGCGACTGGCGCTCGGCGCTGGGCATGGCCGCGCAGTGAACCGTCCCGCCCGGCGCTTTCCCCTCTCGTTGGACCGCGTGACCGCGGCGGCGGCCTCGCCGTCGAGTGCGGCGCGCCCGGTCGTGCGTCCGCAGCGCCCGGTGCGTGAGGCCGCGCACGACGCCGCGCGCACGACGCGTCCTGTGGGGCAGGGCCTGGATTCCGAGGCCGTGCGTGCGCGCATGCTCGACCGGCTGCGCGCCGAGGGCGTGGACGCACCGCCCGTGCTGGCCGCCATGGGCAGGGTGCCGCGCGACCGGTTCGTCGATACGGCCTTTGTCGCCCAAGCCTACGAAGACACCAGCCTGCCCATCGGCTGGGAGCAGACCATCAGCAAGCCCATCGTGGTGGCGCGCATGCTGGCCCTGCTGACCGCTGGCACAGGCGTGCGGCACCGCCCGATCCGCACGCCGCTGGGGCGCGCACTCGAGATCGGCACCGGTTGCGGCTACCAGGCGGCGGTGCTGGCCCAGCTGGCCAGCCGTGTGACCTCGATCGAACGCATCGGCCCGCTGCTCGACAAGGCACGGCTGAATCTGGCCGCGGTCGGCTGCACCGACATCCGCCTGGTGCATGGCGACGGCCGACTGGGCCACGCGCCCAATGCGCCCTATGACAGCATCGTGGCCGCGGCGGGTGGTGAATCGGTGCCCGAAGCCTGGCTCGAGCAGCTCGCGCCCGGCGGCCGGCTGGTCGCGCCCATGCACGACGAAGATGCCGACGGCCAGGTGCTGGTGGTCATCGACCGCACGCCCGACGGGCTGGTCCGCAGCCTGCACGATGCGGTGCATTTCGTCCCACTAAAATCCGGCCGTCTCTAACCGTCAAGCTCCTTACATGACCGCGCGCATCCCGAGCGTCCTTCTCGCTGCCTCCATTCTTGCCTCTGGCCTCTTTCTGGCCGGCTGTGCCAGCTCGGGTGGACGTGCACCGGTCGAGGACCGCTCGTTGGGCGGTCGGCCCACGCCGGCTGTCGTGACCGGCGGTGCGCCGGCCATCCCCCGGGCCAGCACCGGGTCGGAAAACGCCGGCAAGCCGGGTTACTACGTCGTCAAGCCCGGCGACACGCTGGCGCGCATTGCGCTGGACCATGGCCAGAACTGGCGCGACATCGCGCGCTGGAACAATTTCGACAACCCGAACGTCATCGAGGTCGGCCAAGTGCTGCGCGTCGTGCCGCCTGGCGTGGACGCGGTGGCGGTAGCCCAGCCGGTGGCCACACCGTCCAGCGTGAGTTCGCGGCCGCTGGACAGCCGTCCGGCGGCATCCGAGCCTGCCAGTTCGGTGGCCGTGGCCGTGGCCGCAGCCCCGGCGCCGTCGGCCCCGCCCGCACCCGCGGCGCGCGAAGGCGACGACGACATCAACTGGCTCTGGCCCGCCTCCGGCCCGATCCTGGCGACCTTCGACGAAGCCCGCAATGTCAAGGGCCTGGCGATCGGCGGCAAGGCCGGCGACCCGGTCCTGGCCGCAGCCGAAGGGCGTGTGGTCTATGCGGGTTCGGGCCTGCGCGGCTACGGCAACCTGATCATCGTCAAGCACAACGCCACCTACCTCACGGCCTACGCGCACAACCAGACCTTGCTGGTGCGTGAGGACCAGGCCGTGCGCCGCGGCCAGAAGATCGCCGAGATGGGTTCGTCTGACGCGGAGCGGGTGCAGCTGCACTTCGAGATCCGCCGCATGGGCAGACCGGTCGATCCCGCCCGGCTGCTGCCGCCGCGTTGAGCACGGAAGCCACCCCGCCGGACGAGGTCGCGGCGGGTCTGCTCGTCGACTCGCTGGACCTGGAAGGCCAGGGCGTGGCCCGGCGGCCGGACGGCAAGGTCGTCTTCATCGAAGGCGCCCTGCCCGGCGAGCGTGTGCACGTCAATGTGCACCGGCGCAAGAACCAGTGGGAGCAGGGCGTCGTCACCGAGGTGCTGCGCAGCAGCCCATTGCGGGTGACACCCGGCTGCCCGCATTTCGGGCTGCACCCGGGCGCCTGCGGCGGCTGCAAGATCCAGCATCTGGATGCGGCCGCGCAGGTGGCCGTCAAGCAGCGTGTGCTCGAGGACAACCTGCAGCACCTGGCCAAGGTGCGGCCCGAAACGGTTCTGCGCCCGATCCAGGGCCCGACCTGGGGTTATCGCCAGCGGGCCCGCCTGTCGGTGCGCCACGTGGTGCGCAAGGGCACGGTGTTGGTGGGCTTCCATGAGCGCAAGTCGCGCTACGTGGCCGACATGCAGCAGTGCCCGGTGTTGCCGGCGGCCGTCAGCCGCATGCTGATGCCGCTGCGCGAATTGATCGGCGCGATGGACCAGCGCGACCGGCTGCCGCAGATCGAGCTGGCATCGGGCGACGACGTCATCGCGCTGGTGCTGCGCCACCTCGAACCGCTGACGGCCGGCGATCTGCAGCGCCTGCGCGACTTCGCCGCCGCGCATGGCGTGCAATGGTGGCTGCAGCCCAAGGGTCCGGACACCGTGCACCTGCTGGACGAGGGCGGCCCGGTGCTGCGCTACGCGCTGCCCGAGTTCGGCGTGCAGATGCCTTTTCGCCCGACGGACTTCACGCAGGTCAACCCGCAGGTCAACGCGGTGCTCGTCGGCACGGCCGTGCGGCAGCTCGACCCGCGCCCGCACGAGCGCGTGATCGACTGGTTTTGCGGCCTGGGCAACTTCACGCTGCCGCTGGCCACGCGCGCCGCGCAGGTGCTGGGCATCGAAGGCAGCGAGACATTGGTGGCGCGCGCGCGGGACAACGCGCGGCTCAACGGCCTGGACGGCAAGGCGACCTTTGCGGCGCGCAACCTCTTCGAGATGACCCCGGCCCAGCTGGTGGCCGATGGCACGGCACAACGCTGGCTGATCGACCCGCCGCGCGAAGGCGCGTTTGCGCTGGTCAAGGCGCTGGCCGATCTGCACGCCGAGCCGCCCACCGATTGGCAGCCGCCGTCGCGCATCGTCTACGTCAGCTGCAACCCGGCAACGCTGGCACGCGATGCCGGTCTGCTGGTGCACCAGGCCGGCTACCGCTGCACGGCTGCCGGCATCGTCAACATGTTCCCCCACACGGCCCACGTGGAAAGCGTGGCGGTTTTCGACCGTCTCGCAGAAACATCAAACACTTGAACGCATGATCACCAAACCCGCCCTCACCGAATCCGACACGCAGCGCATCGGCGCCGCCGCCATCGCGCATGCCAAGGCCAATCAGTGGGCCGTGGCCATCGCCATCGTGGACGACGGCGGCCACCTGATGTGGTTCCAGCGCCTGGACGGCGTCGCGCCGATCTCCTCGCACATTGCGCCGGCCAAGGCGCGCACGGCGGCGCTCGGGCGTCGCGAGAGCCGCATCTACGAAGAGCTCATCAACAAGGGCCGTTACTCGTTCCTCAGCGCGCCGGAGCTCCAAGGCATGCTCGAAGGCGGCGTGCCCATCGTCGTGGACGGCCATTGCGTGGGCGCCGTGGGCGTCAGCGGTGTGAAGTCCGTCGAGGACGCACAGGTCGCCAGCGCCGGCATCGCCGCGCTCTGACGCGCCGGGCCGCTTCGGAAGCCCTTGCATTTCGAGGGCACCTCGGCGGCCGGCTTATAATCGTTCGGTTTACCTGCAACCACCGGCACCCAGCGAAACTCGACCTCGGTTTCCCCCTTGACTCGAAGCCCGACCTCTGCGGCACAACCGTGGGCGGCGGCCACTGAGCTGGGTGCGCGAACACCGGAGTTTCCTCTTGCTGCCCGACCTGCCGCCCGCCGTACTCGCACTCGCAGACGGCACCGTCTTCAAGGGCACCTCGATCGGCGCCACCGGATCCACTGTCGGCGAAGTGGTGTTCAACACCGCGCTCACCGGCTATCAGGAAATCCTGACGGACCCGAGCTATTGCCGCCAGATCGTCACGCTGACCTACCCGCACATCGGCAACTACGGCGTCAATGCCGAAGACGTCGAAGCGACGAAGGTGCACGCCGCGGGACTCGTGATCCGCGACCTGCCGATCCTGCATTCCAACTTCCGTCAGACCATGACGCTCGCGCAGTACCTGCAGCGCGAGGGCACGGTGGCGATCGCCGATATCGACACGCGGCGCCTGACCCGCGTGCTGCGCACGACCGGTGCGCAGAACGGCTGCATCGTCGGCCTGCCGAAGGGCACCGCGCTGACGCAGGCGCATGTGGACGAGGCCATCGCCCAGGCGCGCAGCGCCCCGTCGATGAACGGGCTGGATCTGGCGCGCGAGGTCAGCGTCCAGGAACGCTACGACTGGACCGAGACCGAATGGGCCCTGGGTAGCGGCTACGGCCAGCAGACCGCGCCGCGCTTCCATGTCGTGGCCTATGACTTCGGCGTCAAGCGCAACATCCTGCGCATGCTGGCCAGCCGCGGCTGCCGCATCACCGTGGTGCCGGCGCAGACCCCGGCGGCCGAGGTGCTGCGCCTGAAGCCCGATGGCATCTTCCTGAGCAACGGGCCGGGCGACCCCGGGCCCTGCGACTATGCGATCCGTGCGACCCGCGAGCTGATCGAGACGGGCATTCCGGTCTTCGGTATCTGCCTGGGCCACCAGATCATGGCGCTGGCCTGCGGCGCGAAGACCTTCAAGATGAAATTCGGCCACCACGGCGCGAATCACCCGGTCAAGGACCTCGATTCCGGCCGCGTCAGCATCACCAGCCAGAACCACGGCTTCGCGGTCGACGAGAAGACGCTGCCCGCGAACCTGCGCGCCACCCACGTGAGCCTGTTCGACGGCACGCTGCAGGGTCTGGCC